>NZ_JAURUN010000006.1:0-334939 GCF_030803945.1 Paenibacillus intestini
AAGGTCGGCCTGTACCCGCTGTACCGGTACGTCCCCCTCCCATTCAAACGAAGTTCGCAGTACCTCATGGCGGGCAACCAGGTGTTGCAAGGCGTCCTCAACACGTCTTCGGTCAGGTGTTCCTTCTATACTAAGAGATAGTGGCAAATTATAAGCTTCCGATCTCTGTAGTGTTTCATGAAGAACAAAGATTCTCATTTGTGCTGAAGTGAGCAAGTTGACACTCTCCGAGTGTTTTAATACGGGAATAGGAGTAAGCTGTTCTGCAAACCCAATTTTGGACTCTATTAATGTAGCTTGCTCCGATAACTCAGTTGATTCAAGAAACTCGGATAGTGAAAGCTGAATCATAAAACATTCCTGAACACGATGAAAAAGTGACATATATTGAATGGAATTTCCACCTAGCTCAAAGAAAGAAAGTTTTTCAGTCGAAGGAATCTCAACACCCAGAATGCTTGTCCATAGAAATCTGACTTTTTCGGCAATTTGATCATAATCAAGCTTCACTTTTGGCAACCGATCAAAGTCTTTCAATTCCTGCACAGTTTTATCAAATTGATTTTCATTAAATCGCTTTGCTAACCGGTATCGTTGAATTTTCCCACTTGTTGTTTTAGGAATCTTTCTTATCGGAATTATATAAGAGGGATCAACACCTATTTTTTGGATTATATTCGCTTTCAAACTATCCATCAGAGGCACAAACAATTCTAGGGACTCTTTAAATAAGACAAAAAGAGCCAAACTTTCTCCTGCACCCTCCCGGCTCTGCACAGAACATGCTACAATCTTCCCGAGATCGATCCCCTCTACTTCTTCAGCTACTCGCTCAATGTCACGCGGATAATAATTTTGACCATTAATAATAATTATTTCTTTTGCCCTACCAGTAACAAT
This sequence comes from Paenibacillus intestini, assembly GCF_030803945.1. Taxonomy (NCBI): domain Bacteria; kingdom Bacillati; phylum Bacillota; class Bacilli; order Caryophanales; family Paenibacillaceae; genus Paenibacillus; species Paenibacillus intestini. Next base: position 901 of record NZ_JAURUN010000006.1, read on the forward strand.
CATTTTTTTGTCATCTAAGTATCCTAAATCTCCAGTAAGCAACCAGCCATCCTCGGTAAATAGATCCTGCGTGTCTGATTCATTGTTATAATAGCCCTTTGTGACATTCCCACCACGAATTTGAATATATCCAATATGAAGTTCTGATAGTACCTTATTGTGCTCATCACAAATACGAACGTGACAGTCTTTTATCGGAACACCACATTCGACAAAATCTATAGCGTTTGGAACTTCTTGATTAACGATCTTTACTCTATCTCCTATTTCTAAAAATCGCCGATCTAAAGAAACGAGCCTTAATCCTTCTCCAGGTCTTTGAGTACTTACACCTACAGTACCCTCGGCAAGGCCATAACAAGCGAGCAACGCATTAGCATCAAATCCAAATCTACTCATTTCTTCTGCGAACCTAACACCTAATTGATAGTCTATAGGTTCTGCACCAGTAGCTAGTATTCTTATAGAAGAAAGATCCCAGTCTCTACTCTTGTTGGAATGAAACATATCAAGAACATATTTCATACCAAAATTCGGGCTAGACAAAAAACTGATTTGATGTTTACTTGTTTTATCTAGCCATAACGTCGGTCGTCTTATGAATAATGAAGTCGGAATCAAAAACTGATCAATGCTGTTAAATAAAGGACAGAGGTGATTTAAGATAATACCCATATCATGGGTCAAAGGCATCCAGCTAATGAATGAATCCGAAGAAGTGAAAGCTAGACATTCCATTGCCGACAAATTACACATAATATTTTGATGGCTTAGAATCACACCCTTTGGCTCACCCGTTGAGCCTGATGAAAATTGAATAAAAGCTGTATCTTCAGGCACTATTTTAGCAATTACGCCTTTGTTATGAAGTTCCAATTTGAAGTCTTCAAATAGAAAAGTTTTTAAATGCCAATCTTGGTATGGCTGAAATTCTGTATGACTCTCATAAAAGTGTAAATATTTATCAAAAACGAATTTATCAGTTAGTAAGTAAGCACCATTCAGAACTGTCCAAATATTTTTCAATTTAGTATAGTTTTCTTCATTAAATCCAACTGATAGGGGGACTGGAATAATCCCGCCTAAGATGCAAGCCCAAAACAATTTAAGAAAAGATTCATTATTTTCAATTTGAAGAATCACTCGGTCTCCACTACGTAAGCCCCGTGATTGTAGACAATACAAATAAGATAAGCTACTTCTATATAATTCACCGTATGTAGTTTTAGTTTCGCGATCTTTGGACTGTATAAACGTTATGCCTTTTTCTTTTCCTCGCTCGTCTTCATTATAAGTTTGTATTAAATCAATTAAATTTTGAGGTTTCTCCATTTCTGATTAACTCCTCTACCTAAAATTCTCGTGATTATACTTTAAGGATTGACACAGGATGTTATACAGGCATTCTCTTTGATCATTCAGATAAAAATGCCCGCCTTCAAATATATGAATTTTTATAGGATTATTTGAATAAATTTCCCAACACTTCAATTCTTCTAGTGAAATTTTATCATCCTTACCTGCCAATATCGTTACATCCATAGATAGCCTCTTAGGTTCCGCCGAGCTTACATAGGTTTCGACCGCAGTAAAATCCGCTCTAAAAATAGGCAAAAACAACTTCCGAACTTCTTCGTTGTCAAAGAAGTGGTCAGGAGTACCCCCTAATTTAATAATATATTCAACTAATCTTTCATCTGAGAATTCATGACAATTCTCCTCTCTCACAAAGTGAGGTGGTTTGTACGCGGAGAGAAAAATATGCGAGAGTATATATAAACTATCCTTAAATCTCAAACCTAATTCATAGGCTAAAAGACCTCCCATGCTATGGCCGAATATTGCGAAGTGTTCCCCTGGTTTTAAATTATCTTGAATTTTTTTCTCTACTTCTTTTGCCATCTCTTCGATGGTTAGAAGGAGAGTTTCATTGAATCGCGATCCCCTTCCAGGAAGCTCTACCGGAATAACATGGAACGATTTAAATTCATGTACCCAATTGGCATATAAGGAATGTGATGATCCCCCAGCGCAAGGTAAACAAAACAATTTCATCGGGCACCGCCTTATGATTTATTCATCTGAATTCGATAAAAAATACGAAATTCACAGCTTCTTCAACAAATCAATTGACAAACCATTTTTCAATTTCCTAGACAACAAGAAAGCTCGGTTTATCATCAAACTATCATTAATGTAAACATGTTAATTTTGTTATACAGCTCATAGAAAGATCACTGTAAGCGCATATTGAAAAGACGTAATTAGCGAAAAAAGTAAGTAACTAAAAAATTCAAATTAAAGAAAAGAAAAGTTTCACTTTTCTCATAAATTAAAAATTCCAATATTGTGGTGTTATTAACTTTATATCAGTAATTTTCTTATACTTGAATTTTTGTAGGAATATTTAGCAATTTTCATATCAATTTTAATAATTTTTCTAAGCATTTATCCTTACATTTTTATCTGAAACAGCAAAAACGACCATACCAACTAATATTAGAGAATAATTCAGCTGATAACAGATCTAATTGAAATTCAAGAAATTACATTCATAAAATTCTGTCCTTCTTCAGTTCGAATCAATTTCATTAATTTAACTTTGTTCACTAACAATAACATTAGTAATATATTATGTAAAAAACGACCTCCAATGTTTTCGTTACTATACTTGTAGTTACAACAATAACATATTATCCCTGTATATTGAACATAAATTTTCAAAAAAATCCTATTATATTACAATTTTAATATAAAGTCTAACATCTCCTAAATCCTAAAAATTCCATGAATTGTTTTTTATAATTTTTCTGCTCAGCTATTTTTTCGCTTGATTTGTCCGCAAAAAAAAAACCTGACAAACATTTTTAATTAATAATGTCTAAAAACTATTATAAATATATAAGTGGATATAAATAACATAAATGTGATTTATCAACTTTTTTTCTCGCAGGTAATTAACTTTACCTTGTAGACTTCCCTTTTCATATAACTTGTCAGAATTTGTATCAGCGATATACAGACGGAGGGTTCTCAAATCCTAATGCTCTCGATAATAATTGTAATAGAAATCGGGGTTTGTATACGAAGTCTTGATCCAAATAGACATATCCAATATCCTTTCGTCTCTTTAGCCATTCTAAGAGTTTTCAAATGTGAAGATTGATACGCTTTAAGTACTTATTCTTTCGCTCTAATTCCTAATTCACATCCCGATGAACAACTTAAATCCGAAGTGCAATGGTTACTAGTTACCAAACTGCCCTATAGACGCTAGCCTGACAGCAGGGCTGTTCAGGCTCAGTGTCTTCGATTACTGCTGAATGGATCTTCGTATTCTTTTACACTTAGCTTATCCACCGCTTAATCATGTGCTTCTTGCTCACGAATATACTTTCTTACTGTTGCTTCATTTAGACCAAATGTGCTTATATAGTATCCTTCAGCCCAAAATTTTCAATTTCCGTATTTATACTTGAGCTGGGCATGCTCAAACAGTGGGCGATTGAGAAAAACAAAAAACTGGAGGTCATGCTGAGTGAATGGAAAGAAAGTTGACATAGCTCGTCTCAGAGCAAAGCACTGCTAGGAATGGTCAGGTTATTACTGACGATGATTGAGCAACTGAATGAGCTCGAACAGCAAGTCGAAGAAATGGCGGCAAGTTTGCCAGAGGTTGAATTGGTGAAGACCATACCGGGAATTGGAACGAAACTGGCAGCAGCGATCATAGCTGAAATAGGGGATATCAGGCAATTTAACGATGCGAAGCAACTTGTGGCGTTTGCAGGCCTTGACCCGGGATTTTCAGTTCAAGGAAGTTGACGGCGACAAGTACACAAATAACGAAACGAGGCTCCAAAAGGCTTAGACGCTCTCTGTATCTGGCTGTGCAATGTGGATTAAGGAAGAATAAAAATGTAAAAATGGGTTCATATTACGAGAAAAAAAGAAAAGAGGGCAAGCCCTACAAGGTCGTCGTGATCGCCTGCGCAAACAAGCTGTTGCATCACATTTTCTCCATCTTGCAGAAAGGGCAACCCTATCAGGAGTAATCCATATTTAACCAAAACCTCCATAGCCGCGGAGGTTATTCGTGTTGGTCGAAAAAAAGTATAACATGAAAAGAGAACTCATCCAACCAGAAATGCTTGACAAACATTAGCTGGTTTTTGTTTCGCGCGTTTCACGCACTCAACTGGCTAAAGCCATAATAAAAACAGAAAAAACCTTGATATCAAGGTTTTTTCTGTTCAAATATAATGCGGTCGAGAGGACTCGAACCTCCACGGGTATACACCCACTACCCCCTCAAGATAGCGTGTCTGCCATTCCACCACGACCGCATATTAAATTGTTAAATGGTGAGCCATGAAGGGCTCGAACCTTCGACACCCTGATTAAAAGTCAGGTGCTCTACCAACTGAGCTAATGGCTCTCAATGTACCTTCACCTGATGTTATGCCATGCTTCATATCGGATGTTACAGAGCAGTGACTTTCAAAGAAACCCCCTTATTAAGGAAGAATCTCTTAACGGTGAAGAATGAGGTAATACTATGACCCGTAGGGGATTCGAACCCCTGTTACCTCCGTGAAAGGGAGGTGTCTTAACCCCTTGACCAACGGGCCTTATGAACAATTTGTCTTCTTGGCGACAAGAATGAGTATATCACAGAGAAACAGAACAGTGCAATACTTTTTTTATATTCTTTTAAAATCCAAATTTTTGCTCGCATCCAAAGGTCATTTTCTCAACCCATTGGCCGACTTCTTATCTCCTAATCTCGCTTCTTATTTACCTTATCTCGTTATATCTAAAATCACATTCTTGTCATGACCGTACTTTAATTATGTAAATTAATGATTAAAAAACTTATGAAAACTTATTTTCACTTACAATATTGCAGATCACATTATAATTACTTATAATTAAACTATAGTACAACGCACGGTCATCCATGAATATAAGGAGGCTTTACGTTTGTTTCAAGAAGAACGCATGCAACTCATTATTGAGCACCTGCGCAAGCATCATCGTATCTCGGCTGAAGAGATTGTATCTTTATTCGATGTCTCACGAGATACGGCACGCCGGGATCTGATTAAACTCGAAGAGCAGGAAGCCATTATTCGTACACGTGGTGGCGCAATCCTCCCTTCTCCCCCACAAGAGTTCAAGTCGTATCAGGATCGGTTGAAGTATGTATCTGAGGAAAAAAGAGCCATTGGCAAACTGGCCGCTGCTCTCGTTCGTTCAGGAGAAACCATTATCCTGGATTCCTCCACAACGGTGCAGTCCTGCGCGGAGAATCTGAACGGGAAATCCTGCACTGTAATTACAAATTCCATTCACTCTGCTGATTCGTTATCCAAGCACACAGCAGTCCAGATTCGACTGTTAGGAGGCCAATTGGATAAGGAACAGCGTTATGTCTACGGTACACCGGTTATTGAGACACTCTCCCACTACTATGTGGATAAAGCCTTTATAGGCATTGGCGGTCTCACTATGGATGGATTCAGTGCTTCTGAAGAGGAAGGCAAGTTCAAACATCAGATGATGAAATCGGCCAAAAAAGTAATTATCCTCGCCGACCACTCCAAAATGGGCAAACGTTATGGTTATCGTTTTGCAGACTGGTCGCTGGTAGACGTATTAATTACAGATCAATGGCCGGATCAGGAATGGCTGGATTTTTTAAACGAACAAAAGGTTGAGATTCTAATCCCTGAACCCACACAAGATAAGGAGTTGTAAAGATATGAAGTTATTTGCTACCGATTTAGATGGAACTTTGTTGAATAGAGACAGCCAGATTAGCCGCGAGAATGCCGATGCCATCCAGAAAGCGCAACAGTCTGGCATGAAAGTAACCATTGCGACCGGACGCGTATATTCAGATGTTGTGGCGATTAGCCGCCAAGGCGGAATCAAAACACCGATTATCGGTTCCAACGGCGCTACCATTCATGATGAGAATGGAGAACGCTTATTCCACCTCCCTCTGGAACGTGAAACGGCCGCTTCTGTCATGCAATGGCTGGAAGATGAGCACATTTATTATGAAGCTTCAACTCAGATGGGCATATACGCTGCAATCAGTACTCATGAGACGATGCTCGCCGAATTGGAACGTGTCCTGGGATCAAAACCCGGTGAAGATATCGAGCGCATGATCCGTTCGATCAAAAAACACTACGACAAAAAAGACTATCACCGCGTGAACAACCATCTTGAAATTCCGGCAGAAGCTTGCATCTATAACATCATGGCCTTCTCGATGAATCCAGCGAAGGTGCAACGCGGACGTGAATATTTCTCCTCCAGAACCGATGTGGCAATGGTAGTCTCCTTTGAGCATAACTTTGAAATGCAACACCCGGATGTATCCAAAGGCAATGCCCTCTCCAAACTGGCGGAGCACTTGAACATTTCGATGGAAGACACAGTTGCGATCGGGGATAACTTTAATGATGTTTCCATGTTACAAATGGCTGGGCTAGGTATCGCAATGGGCAATGCTGAACCCGAAATTCGCGCCATGGCTAAAACAATCACACTAACCAATGTGGAGCATGGCGTCGCTCATGCGATTCATAGCCTGTTAGAAGGCAAACCGATTGCGCCTGAGGAAACCATTGTCTCGGAAGGCTGATAAAGTACCATTCAAAGGTTAGTAACATTAGTGAAATGAAAACAAGCACAGCAGTCTCCTTAACCGAGCCAGCCTGTGCTTGTTTTTTGGGTTCCGTAACATGCCAAGGAGTGCAGCTCTCACTTAACCTCTCGCTCGACCTCTTATTTGCCCTCTTACTCAATCTCATCAGCCATTTATTTCTATGCCCGAAAATTCTCCCCTTGTCTCTCCCCAAGTCCGTAATAATGCCTGAAATTATAAATCAACGGATGCCATTGCTTTGGATCAATCTTATTGAAATCTGAAATCAAATGAGAATGTGCATGCACCTTCACCGCTTTCACTTCTACAACCGCCATATTCGGCGTATGCTCCGGGATACGTATATGTTGTACAGCCGCTTCAATCTGAAGCGGACATTCAGCTATTTTATCTGGCGCTACTTGAACTGAGCTTTGAGACGTCAGACCTACTGCCCTAAATTTATCTTGGCAAAACGTATATCCCATTTGTTTTTTAACTTCTGGCACGGGAGAGCTTCCCGTCAACCGCCCCAGCGCTTCAACTTTTCCCCACATTGAGTCATCCGGCAGATTAATAACACATTCAGGATAATGACAGAGATTCTCATAAGCCTTGCCCTGTGTACCTATCCCCAGCACCAGACAATCCCCCAGCGCCCAAGAAGACGATAATGGGGAAAGATTCGTAGACCCATCTTCGTTTAAAGTACTAAGGATGATCACAGGGGTGCCATAGTATAGAATACTGGAATTAATAGTCTCGTGCTGATTCATCCGAGCCGACTGGGTAGTTTGTTTTGTGCTACACTGCTGCATATCGTTGCTCACCTTATACCTCTCCTGTTCAATTCATGAATTGAAACCAATTGTAATACAGTATTATTTCAACTATCATCGAAGTATGAATGCATATCCGAATATTACTGTTATTGCCTCACTTATTGCCGATACAAGCCGTTCTATATTTCTCTCCGCTCTGCTGGATGGAAGGGCGTTACCTGCTGGCGAGCTGGCCTATATGGCCGCAGTCAGTCCACAGACCGCAAGTAATCACCTTGCTAAACTTGTAACGGGAGGACTATTGGAAGTAGAACAGCAAGGTCGTCATCGGTATTATCGTCTTGCGAACGAGGACATTGCGGATCTGATTGAGAAAATGGCCAGCATTGCCCCAGCGGTACAGGTTCGCTCATTGAAGCAATCCAATCAATTGCAACAATTAAGTTATGCTCGCACCTGTTACGGGCATCTGGCTGGAAAACTCGGGGTTTTACTCTGCGAAGCATTGCTCAAGAGAGGTTATCTGGTTGAACCTAAAGAAACGCAAGGTAAGGATTATCTAATTACGGAGGAGGGATCGCAGTGGTTTAGCTCATTTGGAATTAAGCTGCAATTGAAGCCAGGATCACGCCGGGCCATCGCTCGTAAATGCCTGGACTGGAGCGAACGCCGTCATCACCTGTCCGGCTTGCTTGGTGAACAGCTCGTTCAGCGATTACTTGAACTGAATTGGATTCGTCAAAAAACAGGAAGTCGCTCCGTAGAAGTAACCGAGGCTGGAAAATCAGGTTTGTACGAACTTTTGGGTATTTCCCTGTAAACGGCTCAGATGCTAAAAAACCAAAAAATCCTCTTTACATGAATAATTTTCTCATTCATGTAAAGAGGATTAAAAGTGTATAATCAGAACGGAGAGAGGGATACTCTCACTTCGCTCGAGACTGCGATGTATCGCTACCGAAGCTTATGCTCCGACGAACCTTTAGGGTTCTCATCCCTGGCATAGAAGTATATTCAGAACGGAGAGAGAGGGATTCGAACCCTCGCACCGCTTACGCAGTCTAACCCCTTAGCAGAGGGTCCCCTTATAGCCACTTGGGTATCTCTCCAAGAAATGGCTCCCCGAACAGGACTCGAACCTGTGACAACTCGATTAACAGTCGAGTGCTCTACCAACTGAGCTATCAGGGAAAATTAACTTGAATAACATTAATTTATCATGATTAATAATTCAAGTCAACCTGCCTTTGACTCCCTTTTTACAACAAATTATTCCTAGTGTTCGTCAGATGGTTTGAATTGTCAGTTTGCCTGAACATCGACCGCAGCGATAACGCTTGGGATCTATTTTCCGTTTACGTAAATACTCCATCCCGCAACTCTTGCATACCAGCTTGTACCGATACGGTAGCGGTTTTCTGCCCTTGTCTCCGGGGAGAGACTGACAGAACCTTGAACCACCTACTTTTTGCAAAAGTGCCTTGAATTCCGGGTCCCTATGCTGGTATCCCCGCCCTCGAATATGCAGATGATAGTGGCACAGTTCGTGCTTGATAATTTTCTCAACCTCGTCTTTTCCATAAACTTCGAGCTGATGTGGATTTATCTCGATCCGATGACTTTTGAGCATATACCTTCCACCCGTTGTCGTCAGACGACGGTTAAATATCGCTTCATGAGTAAACGGAACTCCGAAATGTTCCAGAGAAATCTGTTCAATCCATTGTTGTAATTCCTTATTTTCCATCATTCTCCTCTCTCTCCACCCGCCCGAGCACACTGTTTTTCCCGTACAATACTTGAATTTTAACCGTTTCGTAGGCTACACTGTCAAGTAGAATGTATGAGGGGAGATTAATACTCGTTATGCCTACAATGCGCTATGTCATCCTGCAGCAGGAGCAACAATTACAGTTTGTTGAAATGCCCGCGGATTATGCTTATCAACTCAGTGCGCTTAATCTGCGTCTGCACAAGGAAATCGACAAACTCACGGCAACAGATGTACCCGTTCTACCCTGGGCTATTGCCGAATGTGATCATCTCGATCTGTTAAACGAAAACTTGTCCATCATCGGCGGGCTTGATTATATCAATGCCCTTGAAGAGCGTTTTGCTGCCCTGCGTGAAAGCAATTATCCTTTGATTTCCCTGCTTACCGAGATCCGGGCACTACAAGCCCAATTGGAACAATGGTATGAAGAAGAGATGGAGTCGTTCTGATACATTTCATAGGGAAATTATTTCTGTTTAAAACCAGATGTATGAGCATTCCTCAACCATTACTTTACCGCAATATTGTAATCCTTCTCTTTTGATTGGCAAAACTCAATACAATGCAAAAGGCGCACTTCCCGCACAGGGAAATGTGCTTTTTTTCGTTCTGGTTCAACAGATTATGATCATTTTTAATTGACATGGAGTTATCCCGCACAGTCCAGGCTATTGCCACATATGCTAACGTACAGATGAATTATGCAAAAGGAGGAGATTCCTTTGCCTCAATGGCTCTGCAACCAACTCATGCGGGCGTTCCACAAAAAGGACAGTCGTCAAATCAAGTTACTGAACGAATGCTGGTATTTCTATCGCAACAAACCTGCCAGCAGTTCACAGCGCAACATCGAGAACGAAATCTAAGCCTTGTACACCAAACACCATACCTATCCATACCATTGCACCAAAAAGGATAATACTTAACAGCAAACAGCCTTCCCAATGCGGAAGGCTGTCCCATTATACGTTTACAGACGTTTAGTTTGACATCACATCATGATGCCAAAACGCGATAATTAATCACGAATTTGCAGATGCAGGTTTTTTCATCGTCAGGCCAACACGACCTTTTTTCGTATCTACATTCATCACCCAGACGGTCACATTATCACCAACGGAAACAACATCCATCGGATGTTTAACGTACCCGTTACTCAATTGAGAGATATGGACAAGCCCATCACTTTTGATGCCGATGTCAACGAAGGCACCAAAATCAATGACATTTCGAACGGTACCTTGCAGTTCCATACCTTCCACCAGATCTTCAATCTTGAGTACATCGGTGCGGAAAATCGGCAGCGGCATCTCTTCACGAGGGTCACGACCCGGGCGCTGTAAACTGTCCAGAATGTCGCGTAGTGTAGGCACGCCGACATTCAGTTTAACAGCCAACTGTTCTGTCTGCTGTTCGGACAGAAGTACAGACAGTTCTTTGCTTCCGAGTTTGTCCAGCTCGACCTGAAGCTCTTTGAAGAGCTGATCAACCACCTTATACGATTCAGGGTGAATTGGCGTACGATCCAGTGGATTCTCTCCTTCAGAGATACGCATGAAGCCTACGCATTGTTCATATGTTTTTGCGCCCAAACGGGGCACTTTCTGCAACTGGCGACGACTTGTGAAACGGCCGTTCTCTTCACGATATTTGACAATGTTTTTGGCAATCGTTGCATTAACACCAGCAACATAAGACAATAAGGAAGGTGAAGCCGTATTAACATCCACGCCAACATGGTTAACTGCGGATTCTACAACAGCCTTCAAGCTCTCTTCCAGAACCTTCTGGGATACATCATGCTGGTATTGGCCGACGCCGATCGCTTTTGGATCAATTTTAACGAGTTCAGCCAGCGGGTCTTGTACCCGGCGAGCAATAGAAGCCGCGCTACGCTCGGCAACATCCAGATCCGGGAATTCCTCTTGGGCAAGCTTGGATGCAGAGTACACACTTGCACCAGCCTCGTTCACAATCAGGTAAACCAGACTGTCATCGCCATTCTCTTGAATGATCTCGGCTACAAACTGCTCTGTCTCACGCGACCCTGTCCCGTTACCAATAACGATCAATCCAATATCGTACTGCTTAATCATCCGATGGAACACTTCAGCCGCTTCACGCTTCTTGTTATGCGGAGGTGTCGGGTAAGTTACAGCTACTTCGAGCAATTTCCCTGTATCATCGACAACTGCCAGTTTACAGCCTGTCCGGTATGCCGGATCGACACCCAGTACACGTTTGCCATGAATCGGTGGCTGTAACAGCAGGTTACGAAGATTCGCGGAGAACACCGAAATCGCCTGATTTTCCCCTTTTTCCGTCAACTCGGCACGCACTTCACGTTCAATGGACGGTGCAATCAGACGTTTGTACGCATCTTCGACGACGGCACGCAAAATATCTTGCACCGCAGAAGCACCACGAATAATCTGGCTTTCCATATGGCGATGAGCTGGTTCGGCTTGCACGTCTAGTCCAACCTTGAGAATACCCTCCCGTTCCCCGCGGTTAATCGCAAGAATGCGGTGCGGCGGCATCTTTTTGGCTAATTCGCGGTAAATATAATAGTTCTCATATACTGATTCTTGCTCCGTATCCTTGGCTTCTGAAGTCAGCATGCCGTGATCCAATGTATATCTGCGAATCCAGGCACGAATAGCCGCATCATCGGCAATATTTTCAGCGAGAATATCCTTAGCCCCTTGAAGGGCCGACTCTGCATCCTCCACCCCGAGTTCTGCATTAATATAACGTGTAGCCTCCTGAAGTGCATCTCCTTGTTTCGGCTGTTCCCAGATCCATACGGCGAGCGGCTCCAGACCTTTTTCCTTGGCTACACTGGCACGCGTTTTACGTTTCTGACGGTAAGGACGGTACAGATCCTCTACTTCCTGCAACTTGACAGCTTGCTTAATGGATTTCTCCAGCTCTTTGGTCAGCTTGCCCTGTTCCTCTATAATACGGATAACTTCCAGTTTACGGTCTTCCAGATTGCGCAAATACACCAAGCGTTCTTCAATCTGCCGCAGCTGGTTCTCATCCAGTTCTCCAGTCATTTCTTTACGGTAGCGGGCGATAAATGGAATCGTATTGCCTTCGTCCAGAAGCTCCGATGTGGTGCGAATCTGCTTCAAGGACAGTGACAGTTCCTTGGCTACCTGTTTGATGATTCGTTCTTGGCGTTCCGCCTTTAATGTTTCTTCATTGGGTTCCAGAACCGTTTCCTGTTCAGACAAATAAATCCCTCTTTCCTTCCTGAATCGTTCATAATACTCATTTCAGGGCAGCTGTGCTGCATAATAACAGTATGGTCGATCATCCGAAGTTGATCTCAAGCTTTTCAAGCTCTAAATAACACTCTTCTCTATATTATCACAAAATCACGTTGAAATTTCTATCATTCCTATGGCACGTCTGTCATTTGCGTTATTGCACTCCTAACATCCTTCCCCGTTGAACGAAAAAAAAGACCGAGAACGTCATCATGACATCCTCAGGTCTTCTTCAGAATAACCAATTCATCTAAATAAGTTGAAATTTTCTTTTACACGTTAACGGAGAGGACAGAAAAAACCTGGAATAGCGAAGCGTTCGCCTTTATCACCGGATTTTCCCTTCAGAAAAGGGGATCAAAAAAATCTGGGGATAACAGCGAATGGAAGGTTATTCTGTCATCGGAGTGGACTGTGTAAAATCTCTAGTTCAACTTATTTACACCCGCTCAAACCGGAACATTTCGCTCAGGTAGTCTCCCGACTCACTACCCACAGCAATACCGCCATACATCAAAGCATCGCCTGTAAACGTCTCTGAGCCGCCTTTCAGGCGGTAATCCGCGTTTGGATCAAGCCCTTTCAGCTTCAGACGTTGAAGTGGTGCATTCGGTTCAGAAAGTACACGGAAGTAGAATACAATCACTTCACCGCCATCTGGTGCAATGAACATCCATGCCGTTTCATTGCCTTCAAACGGACTGAGTAGACGACGGAAAGTACCGTATTGTACCGTACTGCGAATTTCCTTGTAAAGGTCGACCTGTGCTTTTACAATCGCATTCTCTTCGTCTGTAAACTTCGTCAGATCCAGCTCATATCCAAAGTTGCCCGACATCGCAACATGACCGCGAATCTCCAGAGAAGTGATCCGGTTCACCTGATGGTTTGGCACAGCCGAAATATGTGAACCCATGGAACTTACAGGATATACAAGGCTTGTACCGTATTGAATCCGCAAACGGGAGATTGCATCCGTGTTATCGCTGGTCCATGCTTGAGGCATGTAATACAGCATTCCCGGGTCAAAACGTCCGCCTCCGCCAGAGCAGCTTTCGAACAAAATATGCGGGAAGGAGGTAACGATACGCTCCATCACTTCGTACAGTCCGAGCATATAACGGTGCGCCGTTTCGCGCTGTCTGTCCGCCGGAAGCAATGCAGAGCCGACCTCTGTCATGTTCCTGTTCATGTCCCACTTCACGTAAGTAATCGGTGCAGAGCCCAGAACATCGGACAACATCCGAACGATCTCGTCACGCACATCCTGACGGGAGAAGTCGAGCACAAGCTGTTGTCTTCCTTCGGTACGGCGGCGATCAGGCACATGCAGACACCAGTCCGGATGCTTACGATACAGCTCACTATCCGGGGAGATCATCTCTGGCTCGAACCACAGCCCGAACTGCATGTCCAGACCTGTGACACGGTTAGCCAAGTCATCCAGTCCTTGAGGCAACTTGTTTTTGTCCACAATCCAGTCGCCCAAGGATGAATTATCGCTGTCCCGGTGACCGAACCAACCGTCATCCAGCACGAACAACTCAATGCCGAGCTTCTGCCCTGCACGTGCGATCTGCTCAATCTTATCGGCATTAAATCCGAAATATGTTGCCTCCCAGTTGTTAACCAGCACAGGACGCTCAGCATTGCGGAATTGTCCACGCGCCAGACGTTCGCGGTACAATTCGTGGTAGGATTGAGACATGCCATCCAGGCCCGTAGCCGAGTAGACCATAACAGTCTCAGGTGTCTGGAACGACTCCTGCGGTTCAAGCTTCCAGCTGAACTCAAACGGATTAATACCAACAGATACACGAGTGGTATAGAACTGATCCACTTCTGCCTGTGCAGTAAAGCTACCGCTATATACTAAACTGAATCCATACACTTCACCTTGATCTTCATCCGTTCCCGGTGTCATCAGGGCAATGAACGGGTTTTGCTGGTGACTGCTGGAGCCACGGCGGCTCTCGATTCCTTGCAATCCGGAAGCGAGTGGACGACGAACGATGTCACGTTCACGAGTCCAAGCACCCGAGAGTTGCAGCAATTCATAATCTGCATGTGGCAGGTCTACAGAAGAGCTGAGTGCTCGCAGTACATTTACCACGTTAGCGCTCTCATTCACGATACGCATCGAGCGTGTAATGGCATTAAAGGCAGTAAACACGGTATACGTTAACTCAATTTTCACACCCGACACCTGATCTTGCATTTCAATAATAAGCGTATCCGCTTCATCTTCGGATTCTACATATGTTGCCGGAAGTCCCGTTAACGCCTCTTTTCCCTTGACCAAACGATGGCCTGTATACGTAAACTCGGATACCGTTGAACCATTCTCCAGTTCCAGCTGGATGGCCGGGTTGCGGAAATCGCTCGTTCCATAGACCGGAAGTTCCACTGGCAGGGTGTCAAACGAAATCGTACGATCCTCTGGCACCGGATTTGGACTAAAGGATGCTCTTTCCGTCCGAACATGAAGCCAACTCAGGTCGGTATCACGCAGTTTTTTACCATAATACAAATGCACCAAATACCCCGAAGGCAATACCTGAAATACGTAGCTCGCCTCGCGGGTCTGTAAATGAAACTGAAGTTTCTCCTGATTGATGTAAATGCTCATATGTCTCCTCCATCTATCTATATAGGTCTTTCGGGTAAACGGTTTCTCAGATTCCATTATAACGAAAAGAGCATCAATGTTCTACGCTTTCACCAAGTCTTAATCAAAAGAGCGCACAACACCCATAAAGGTATCGTACGCTCTTAAGATTACATTCTGAAATTGTGTGTTCCCTCACAGGAACATCCGTTGTCAACAGACAGGCGAGCAAGCACATCAAGTGCTACGCTTTACCCTAAAAATCGATTAAACCCAAGCTGATCTGCAAGGCTTCGTTGACCAATTTCATGGTCTCCTCGTCCAAATGCGTAATCTTGTCGGTCAGCCTCTGCTTATCGATCGTCCGAATCTGTTCGAGCAAAATTACCGAGTCCCGGTCAAAGCCATGTGCCGCTGCATCAATCTCGACATGCGTCGGCAGCTTTGCCTTCTGAATCTGGGCGGTAATCGCCGCCACGATACAGGTTGGACTGAATCGGTTGCCGATATCGTTCTGGATGACCAGAACCGGCCTGACGCCACCTTGCTCAGAACCGACAACGGGAGAAAGATCCGCAAAAAAAACGTCACCACGTTTTACGATCACTGTCTACACCCCGCTAACTAAGCGGTCCAGAGTGCTGTCCGCATCTTCCTCCGCGTGAAAGGCTTCGGATGCCATGGTCAGGTTAATTTTCGCCATCTCCATGTACCCTCGCTGCATTGATTCACGGATGTAACGTTTCTTCCGTTCAGTCAAGTACAGCTTCATTGCTTGCCTAATCAATTCGCTGCGGTTGGAATTCTCCAGCGCTACGATGCCATCCACTTCCTGCAAAAGATAATCAGGCAAACTGATCATAATCCGCTTGGTGTTCTGCAAGTTGGCCACCTTTCTTCCACCCCCACAAACCTTTCGCCATTGTGAACCAGTATTACGCTTTTCCAGAACTTTTATACAAAGGAATATATATGCCCCGCGTATATCAAGTATGCTGTACTCCATTATAAACACGGGAATCATTATTCGTACAGACTAAACATCGCATTTCAGGATTTAATTCCTGACATCGTACATATTTCGAGATACTGCGACAGTATTCCTTCTGTTCTGAAAAAAACTTTACTGGTAATCGTGTCCAATTTGCGAATTACGTTGTCAAAAGGGGATTGATTCTGGCGACTACCTCTCCTCCCCGGGTATAGACCCGAGGAATACGATGTGCCATCATGCAGATCACTTCATAGTGAATCGTACCAAGCTGGTCTGCCACTTCACTAGCGGTAATTACACCACCAGACTGGTGACCGATGAGAACAACCTCTTCGCCGGCTTGAATTGCTTCCGCTTCTTCTGCGAAAGATTGTAGCGACACCATACACTGATCCATGCAGATCGTACCAACAACAGGAACGCGGCGGCCACGTACAAGCACCTGCGCTTTACCTGTCAGCATTCTTGAAAATCCGTCTGCATAGCCGATAGGCAAGGTCGCTATTCGTTCATTTTCCTGTGTAAAATAACGGGTTCCATAACTGACTCCCCAATGGGACGGCAGTGTTTTGACCAGAACCGCTTTTGTCTTCAGTGTCATTACCGGGAGCAGCTCCACTACCTGATGATTCACCTCTACCGAAGGATACAGTCCATACAGACTTATGCCCACACGTACCATATCATAGGATAATTCAGGTGTATCAATAGTAGCGGCACTGTTCGCCGTATGTATAATCGGGATGACACATCCCTGATTCCGAAGCGTCTCTGTAACGCTCTGAAACCGTCGATACTGTTCCAGTGTATAGGTCTTGTCTTCTTCATCTGCTTTGGCATAGTGAGTAAACATACCTTCCAGCATTACCTGATCAAGTGAGGAAACCTCTTGTATAAAGTCAATGGCCTCATTGCCAGGTAGCAGACCCAATCTGCCCATGCCACTGTCGATCTTGATGTGAACTTTCAGCTGATTTGCGAATGTGCCTGGATTCACCTGTTTGATAGCCTCAAGCACTTCTCTGCTAAACAATGTAATCGTCACATCATGTTGCCACGCTACAGCGACTCCTTCAGGCGGCGTATACCCCAATACCAGAATCGGGCTTGTGATGCCGTGCAGACGCAGTTCAAGAGCTTCGTCCAGGAACGCTACACTTAAATAATCCACGCCTACTCGTTCCAATTCTCTGGCTGTCTCTACTGCACCATGCCCGTAAGCGTTGGCCTTTACACAAGCGAGAAATCTCGTACCCTGAGGTAACGCCTTACGAAAGGCGGTTACGTTGCCTCGCAAATGATCCAGATTGATCTCTGCCTGAGTCGGCCGATATTGTCCTTGCACGTTAAGTCACCTTCTCTAATCTTCTTAATCCGGCTCACGTCAGACTCCATCGTAATGCCCCAGCATGTCACTGTCAAATAAGCAGAAATTTCGCTTCTCAGATCATATGCTGTAATAGCCTGCAGAGAACCATAATCAAGTGCAGAAGACGGCCGATAAGCACAGTTATTACAGTCCGCTTGGGTCTCAATATACAGCTGTATATAACTTGCTTACATCAGCTTATTACCCGGTTCACTGCGCGTAGAAGCGTATTTTGTATTTTTAGACTGAACTAGGCATGTTCTTGGGTACTGTAAAAATAGATAAAGCACCGGAGAATTGAATTCTCCGATGCTCTATAGCATTCCTTGGGATAGCACGGCTATGCGTTCTCGTTTTATTTACCTGACTCTTCCTGCATGGAGGTCGCTATACGTACCATCTCATTCTCAGGCAGATCCGCGCTTGTAATTCGGTATTCCACGCCATCGGAAGTCCAGGTCAGCGTCTGCAAAGCATCTCCGCTAATCATACCCGCTGTAAATCCAAGATCAACCAGACGGGAAGGGGCAAGGGATACAGCACGATCCTGAGGTCTTGCTTCAAATATGGTGTAATTATAGGTTCCCTCATACCGAAGCAGAACGGAATAATCCCCGGCTTCTTCCAGAATCTGATCATCCTTCAGCTTGACACCTTCCGGCGCATATGTCGGTTGAATAACACCAAAGCTCTCTGCTTCTTGCGGTTCAGCCACAGTAGGTTCTTCGGTACCCTGCCCACTTGCTGCCCCTTCTGAACCTTCTGCTCCTTGTGTTCCTTGTTGATCCGTCCCCTCACTTACGCCTGTCTGCCCATCAACAGCTCCCCCGGTTCCCTCGGAGCCTGGCGTAGCCTGAGGATTAGCAGGCTGTTGTCCGGCGGTGTCATCGGTTTTCTCGGCTGGAGCAGCACCTGCATCTGTTCCTGCCTTATTCCCTTCTTCTGTTGCAGCCGTCATGTTGCGTTGCATATCAAAGGCATCTTTTCCAAATTCCGCTCCGAATTTGAAGCTGTCAAACTTCACGTCCACCACCACATTGGCGTTGGAGTCCGATACTTCTACTTGTTTTGGTGCGTAATCACTCTTATTCAGCCAGATTTTTTGTCTTACGAGAGCATGTGTATTGTAGTTGGCAGCAACATCGAATACATAGCTTTCCTTTTCGTCTGCAAACTGACGGGTCGTATCCCCTGTAATGCTTCGAATTAACGTCTCATACAAGTAAACCTGACCCTGGTTATCCGGCCAATCACTTTGGAAACGGAAGCTTTTATTCTGGCTCGGTGTCAGTACAAACACACCTTCATCGTTACGAAGTACAATTTGCGTAACATCCTTCTTGGCATTGGTTAATGCAATACGGTAATACGAAGGCTTCTGATGCCATACCTCGACCTTGTACTGCTGCGGTGTTTCTCCGGTATGCAGCGTCATAACGCCTGCTCCCTGGTAACTTTCCATCTCTCCAACGACTTCGTTCAGATCTTTGACCACAGCTGCCGCATCCTTCTTCCCGCAGGCGGCAAGTAAGGCCGATAAGACCAATACCATGGCAAGCATCCATGATATTCGGCGCATGACATCATCCCCTTTAGCACATGTTTTCACTTCAGGATTGTGCGTACAGCAGAACCCCTACTTGATTAGTACATGTTATGAGGGACTTGTTCGATATATGCGGACTAGTTTGACAAGCATGGCATGAAACGTTGTTGAAACGGATTTCTTGTCTACCATAGCGGGATATACACCGGATAACTTGTCTCCGTATTCGGCGCATCTGTTTTTCTTTTAATCCAAAGTTGCCGCAAATCCGGCAAACCATAGCCTGAAATTTTGTAATTCCGTAGCGAGACATCATGGGCGTGCACTTCTTTGAAAGCATATACCGGCAGTATAAGCGCCTCTTCAATCAGCCGCCCCTCCAGTTGAATTAATCTTTCCATACGTAGCACAGGTTCCTGAAACATAACGATATTTTCACATGCTTGGGCAAGCTCGCCTCTCCAATAATCATTCATTGCAAGCAGAAATAACGTATTTCCGAATGTATACATCGTTATCAGACTCCGCATCACATGCTCATCAAATACTTCCCCCGTATAGATCATCTCATAAGGCTGAAGTTCGTCATGATAGACCATATGAACAGGATCGCCAGTCACAACAGTTATGTTTAAACCCACTGATTCACAACGCTTGGCAAACCAAGCCATATCTGCCTCCATCTGCTTCCCTTCTTCAACCCAGACTCGCAACGGTTGTCCCTGGTATGCACTGCGCTCAAGCAACGTTGCTGCCTGTACAAGTCCCGACTTGTCCGATCCCGTCTGACCTGTCACAGCCTCTTCAGAAGGAATTACATTTTGTTGCTCCCGTGCTCGAATACGAATCAAACGATCGGCCTTCTCCATGTAAGGATTGTCCATTGATTCAACCAACTGATCCGAATCGAGTAACAATCGGACAGCTTGACGGAAATAAAGATCATGATGAGGGCCTTCCTTTTGCATATTAAACGTCATAAATACACCGCCCTGAATCTCATGCTCCACAGAACGAAGTTCACCGTCTGAAAATAGACGCTTCTTAACTAAAGATTCAGTCAAGTCTGCTTGAGGAAGCTGCCAGAATTCAACCCGATCAATATATGCTCGGCCTCGGAAATAAGTCGGGAATACCTCCATTACCAACAAGGTCGCGTCATGATGCATAATTCGATAAGGTCCTGTTCCAATCGGACGAAGGGATTCCATTTGTACATCCCAAGGTACAATCGAAGCACACAAACTGCTCAGCAGATCAGGCAACATGAAGTTAGGCTTATGTAGCACAAAGCGTACGGTCAGGTTGTCTATCAATTCAACATGTTGAATTGAACCAAACATGGTTTTGCAAGGATTATCAGGATCAGTAACGATACGATCAAACGTAAATTTAACATCTGCTGCTTCCATCACACGACCATGATGAAACTGAACGCCTTTGTTCAGATAAAACGTCCACTCTCTGCCCTCCTGATCACTCTCCCACGCTATAGCCAGACTTGGCTCACATTGCTGCCGCTCTGCATTGTAATGAACCAGACGGTCAAAAACCTCAGTGATAATAAAACCTTCCCCCCACATCGCCGTCTGCGTTGGGTCAAAGGTCTGGAAAGGAGTACTCTGCGGAATTCGTAATGTATCCGTTCTACCTGCAACCCCTTCAATGGAACGTAGACCAAATTGAAGTTGCAGATTATGCAACAGCCTCTCTCTTAACTGAGGTGGCAGGGAGGAGGACATTTCATAGGCTTCTTCCATCCTGTTTGCATGCAAAAGCTGATCAAAACGTTCTGCAGCAACTTCTGCCACTGGCTTGCAAAAGACCAGAATTGACTTTTTTCCTCTTCCGCGCTGCGGGCTCCATCTTGCCCAACCATGCTCCTGAAACTTGTTCATAATCAGATTCATGTTACGCATCGTACAGCACAGATAATCCGCAAGTTCACCTATAGTGATGTAAAGCTCTTGATCATCATGTACATGCTTAAGCTTCAAGCGCAATTGTATATAATGCTCCGATATATCCATGCGATGTATGTCCCTCCGAATGGTCCATTTTCTTTGTTCCCTAAAATACGAAACATGAACGACTATGTATACAGTTTTTCTTCCGGTTTTATTTTATTATACTCGATAACATCAACATGACCACAGGAAGGAAGACATACTTGCTATGAAATTTACTGATTTGCACTCGAATATTAAAATTCGAATTGTTACTGATTTTTTTACTGATCTGACACAAAAGACTGTTCTTCCGTTTATGGGGATTTATCTGAGTATACAGATTGGCGTTGGATGGGCAGGTCTCCTACTGACCGTTAATATTGCTGCTTCCATGCTGGCGGGACTTGGTGTTGGATACTTGTCTGATCGAATGGGACGTAAAAAACTGATGGTCATCGCCCAAAGTCTGCAGGTATTTTCTCTATTCTGGCTCGCAGCTGCCAATTCACCCTGGATGAATTCTGTCACACTTACATGTCTTATGTTTCTACTTAGCAGCATCAGTTCAGGGATAACCGCTCCGATTGCAAGTGCCATGATTGTTGATGTAAGCAGTGAGCAGGAACGTCATTACATCTATGGTTTGCAGTACTGGACAACCAATGTAGCCATAACTTTCGGTGCATTGCTGGGAGGCCTTTTATTTGAATCATTTCGTTTTCTGCTGTTTAGTCTGGTATGTGCGGAAAGTATCGTAACCTTGCTAATTCTACTATTTCTAATTCATGAAACAATGGTAAATAAACATTACGTTTCAATTAATTCAGCAAATGACCCATTTGTATCTCCACCATCTGAACCCTCTGGACAATTGAAGTCAGCTTTACAAAACAACATGTTAAACACGTACAAAAAAATACTTCGCGATAAACGTTTTATGGTCTTTTTTACAGCAACCGTTCTTGCAGTTGCCCTTGAATTTCAGTTGGATAAATATATTGCCGTAAGGTTAAAAAATGAATTTGCTTCAGAATTTCTCGGCTTTCATATATCGGGCCTTCACATGTTCAGCATAGTCATGATCATCAACACAGTAATGGTTGCCTTAATTGCCATTCCATTCGGCAAGTACATCAGACGCATCAGTTCCAAAACGATCATAACAGCCGGAATGCTCCTCTATACCTCTGGTTTTGTCGTTCTGGCTTTCAGTAACTGGGCATGGTTGCTTATAACTTCTGCTGTACTGTTCACCATTGGGGAGCTTATGTATTCACCTGTGCGTCAGGTTCTTCTAGCCGGCATCATTCCCGATTCAAACCGCGCGGCATACCTGGCAGCTGATGGACTCAGCTATAATGTTGCCGCTCTGCTGGGAAGTCTTGGCCTGGCAATAGGAGCTCTCTTCCCTTCATATGTGATGGCCGGTTTATACCTGACAGCAGGTTTGGGAGCCCTTTTCTTTTTTCGAATGTCACTTCGAGCAGAGGCCAAACGCAATCCAAACACTTCCTTTGCAGATGCCTCTTAAGCAATATCTATCCATAGACGCAAATAAACATTTGAGAGCCTTTCGGGGCTCTTTTTTACGTTTATTCGAGTTCTTTCATCATCTTTAACAGTAAACAATCATATTCATTTTGTATATTATACTTTACATTTAGTCGATTATCATATACATTGTATTCATGGAGGTGAGTACATGGAAGAATTACACAATCACGTTCGGGAGTTACGAGCCAGAGACCGATTGTCTCAGGCAGAGCTGGCGAAGCTCATCGGAGCATCAAGGCAAACCATTGCTCTGATTGAACGCGGAGATTATTCTCCCTCGGTCGTTCTGGCATTAAAAATAGCTCATGTGTTCGGCGAATCTGTTGAAAAAATATTTGAATTGAAAGGTGGAAATATAGATGAATCCAACCGCTAATACCTCATCCAAAAAAAGAAGAATGCGTCTTCCGCTCTATGCCGCTGGCGGTGCTGTTGTCGGATTTATTTCCTCAGCCGCAATCACCAAGCTTCCCTCTGATCTGAACTGGACCCTGTCCGTTTATTACGATTACGACCTGCTGTTTGCCCTGATCGCTCTGGCGGTGCTTGTTATGACCATTTGGAACAGCATTAGTCTGGCTCGTACTCCTTCTGCCCGTCCTGAAGAAGATGAAGCGGATGATATAAGTGACCCTCCCTCCTTGATGTCCCCTGCTGAACGTTCGCTGGGAAGCGCCATGATGCTTAGCACGTTCAGTGTGATTACTTCATTTGCATGGGTCGCCCTTGCCTTGTCGTTATACGCATCGAGTAGAGACTTGCCCAAGTCTAGCAATCTGTTTACGCTTGGAAATTTGGTCGCCGCCTGCATCGCTGTAATCATCGTCGTTGTCCTGCAGAGCGTGACGATCAAACGTTACAATCGCTACTTCCCTGATCGCGCACTGGACTTGAACTCCCGCAACATGCAGAAAAATCACTTCGAAAAGCTGGATGAGGGCGAGAAATGGATCGTGTATCGCGCAGCCTATCGCTCGTTTCAGATGATGAATCTCCTGCTTGGCGTCGGTATGGCCGCTTTAGTCGTATATTCGATCTTATTTTCCTTTGCCGCTTTCCCGATCATACTGCTGTCAGTCATCTGGATCATCAACATCGGCGTTTATTTTCGTGAAACTTATCGTGCTCAGAAGCAGTAATACACAGTGAACTACCTACTTTGGTAAAAATGACTAAAGGAGTGATGACGTGCATTTATTCAATCGAAATACCCGGTCCAGATGGAGCGCCCTGACCAGCGCATGCATGGCACTTGTTCTTTCTCTCAGCCTCTGGGCTCCCCAGGTGCAGGCTCAGACCGGGGCAACAGCCCCTGACACTGACGGTTCGAAACAGCCTGTAACACTGAATGCCGAATCGGCTAATGCTTTTCTGGATAAGTTCTTTGCTTCATCTGAAACCAAACCACATTACGTTGGCGCGTCTGTCGTCGTTGTAAAGGATGGTCAGGTAATTGCAGAAAAAGGATACGGCCATGCCGATCTGGACAAAAAAACACCTGTCGATCCGAAAAACACCGCTTTTCGTGTCGCCTCTGTCTCCAAAACCTTCACAGCCGCTGCGGTCATGCAGCTTGTTGAGCAAGGTAAAGTCGACCTGAAGGCTGATTTTCAGACCTATGTGAAGGGTTTGCACTTCGAGAATCCATTCGATGCGGAAGTAACCGTAGAACATCTGTTGACACATACCACCGGGTTTGAAATCCGTGATCCACAGCCGGAAGACATCCACACAGACCAAGGCAAGTACATAACGATGGAGGAATACGCCGAGCAGCACATGCCTCCTGTTGTGCGAAAGCCTGGTAGCGCCTACATGTACGATAACTTCTCGTTTTTGCTACTCGGGTTGATCGTCGAAAATGTCAGCGGCGAGCCGTTTGAAACGTACATGCAAGAGCACATCTTTAAGCCTTTAGGCATGAACAACAGCAGTTTTATGCTAGATGAAAAATTCCAGAAACAGCTTGCCACTGGTTATGATGCAGCTCACAATCCGGTTGACATGTACTTCATTGATCCCAATCCATTGCCACAAGGCGGCATGCTGTCTACCGCGGATGACATCGGCAAGTTTATGATTGCCTTTCTGAATGACGGCAAGAAAGATAACCAGCAGATTTTGAAATCAGCAACCGTGAAAAGTATGGAGCAGTATCGCTCTTCCATTCACCCGTTGCTGCCGGATAGCACGTACGGATTCGAAGCACCATTTCAGCTCCCTGGGGCGGGAAGCAGTTCCAAAGTAATCACCAAAGCAGGCGACCTGTCAGGTTACAGCTCTTATCTATTTTTTATTCCTGAGCAGAACACAGGCGTCTTCCTTACCTATAATCAGAATGGAGCTCTGCGTAACCTGCTCTACTCGGCCTTTATTCAAAACTTCTTTCCTCAGTACGCTAAACCCGTACAATTCAAGGATTACACACCGCAACCTGCGGAAGAGTTGCAACGTTTCAACGGTTTTTATGCCGACCTTCGGATCAGTGCACTCATCAGCAAACTGCAAACTGGCGGTGAAACGTCCAGTCAATTAAGCATTAGTGATCCGTATCTGGGTGAACGTAAGCTGATTCAAGTGGAAGACAATCTGTTCACGGATGAATTAACAGGACAGTTCACAGCCTTCAAAACCTATGAAGATGGAACAACCTACATGAGAGAGCCGTATCTCAACCCATTCGGATATGCCAAAAAAGGGAAAAAAGCGGCGGGCTTCCTGGATGTTAAGAAGAACAATCCTTATGCTCAAGCGATCCATAGCTTGCAATCGCTTGGATATTTCGAAAATGAAGCTAACCAGTCTTTCATGCCTAAAACGACTGTAACTCGTGCGGAATTTATCGAGGATATTCTTAAATTAAGTGGACTCAAGCCTAGCAAAACACCAGCGCCTGCAGACACCGACTGGGCTGGCCATGCCTCAGCTGGCTATATCCAGCTTGCTTATGAAATGGGTATGATTACAGGTGCAGACGAGAAACAGTTTAAACCCGATCAAGCCATTGTTCGGCAAGAAGCAGCAGTTATGATATGGAGAGTATTTCAGCTGCAGTATCCAAGCGAACTGTTTAAGAACGTTAAACTTGCAGGCCACACAGATGCTTGGGCTGTGCCTGCAGTGCAAATGATGGTGAAGCTGGGTATCTACGGCCCTGAGGTCAAAATGCTGGAGGACAATGCTGCAGATTACCTCTCACGCAAACCTCTCATTCGTCAGGAACACGCTGCGATCATGTATGCGTTAATTACACAGCCGACCGATCGCATCGTCGCTGAATTGATAGCTGCACAACAGCCAGCACAACCACAGCAGCCATCAGCGGAGGATGCAGCTAAGAATGTTGAAGCACCTGAGAGCAAGCCAGAGACTACACCAATGCCAACGACAGAAAGCGCTCCTCCAGCAACATCCGTTCAATAATTATGCTATACAAGTAAATGACAAAAAGGCTTGTTCGAAAGGATTTCTCCTTTACGAACAAGCCTTTTAAATTATGCAATTAATGAGGATACATGTGTGTTTCCGTTGCGCTGATCAAACTTGGCTGCGGTAGCCTGGGCATACTCTTCAAAATAATCTGCAAGTTTGAGCAGGTTTCCCGGATCTCCCTCATACGAGAAGGAAGCTGGCAGACGCAGACGATACCCTTCTGAGTCCTTTTCTTCAGCCCAGCGCCGCAATAACGAAGCTGCCTTTGCATAATACATCATTTTGGCATACGCATCTTCATGATCGGCTGCAAGCACCAGTGTTTCCTCGAGGATATCAATCCCTTTGGCCGGATTCGTAAGTGCGAGATACTCCATCTGCTCGGAAAAACTCTGCACGAAATCATTCTCACCTTTGATTAAACGATATCCTTTAACCTGATGTTTATCTGCCTCATCCTTCCGTCCCAGACGATACAGTGGCATCAGAACTTCGGATAAGGTCAGATGTGGGATCTCCGCACAGCTCATGCGTCCTTTGAGAATCGGCTTGGCCACTTCCAGCACCTTCTCGTCGTCTCCCTTTAACATAAAATAACGCAAAATCTCGTCCTGCTCACACGCCTCGCAGTCACTCATGAAGTCGCGGTCTAACGCTCTAAACTTGTCATAACTGCGCCCCGCTTCT
This sequence comes from Paenibacillus intestini, assembly GCF_030803945.1. Taxonomy (NCBI): domain Bacteria; kingdom Bacillati; phylum Bacillota; class Bacilli; order Caryophanales; family Paenibacillaceae; genus Paenibacillus; species Paenibacillus intestini. The sequence goes on from NZ_JAURUN010000006.1 coordinate 27,532, forward strand.
TCCAGCTCTCCGAAATCCATAAAAATGCGAAAACGGTAGTACCAGTAAGAACGTTCGCTATACCCATAAGACTTGAACCGTGCCCCGAAGTCCTCTAACAGCTCCATAATCTTTTCACGTGAGATTTCCGGGAAATCGGGCATTTTGCCAAGAATCCATTTATAAGACCACAATAACGTTTCTTCATCATACAGCTCTGGTTGCTGATCAAACTTGCCTAGTTGCCAGGAGAAAGCGATCAAAGCTTTCATCGGATATCCACAGAAGGTGGCGACATCCACAATCTCTGAACGTGCTTCGTATGCCTCCTCAACCATACCATTGAGATCAGCCACCCGTGCTGCTTCCTCCAAAAAACCAAGCTTTGCGGAACCATTCGGCAGCTGATAGGCCTCTTCCATCAAATCTTCGAATTCCATCTCTGTCTTCATCAGGCATCTCCCTCATGATTCGTATTTGCGCTTAAACCCCAATCAATAAACCGTACAATTCCCTGGTTCAATACTTCAAGCTCCTGCTTGTTCATGGCGTAATGCCCCATCATCAGTGCATTGACATACAACATTTCAATAGCAATCGGTGTCATCTGATTATCTGGTGACGTCAACACCCGTTTAATGATGGGATTATTCACATTCAGATACAACGTCGAGTATCCTGCCGAATTAATACCTGATGACAACGACCCAAGAACAGATGAGAATAAGTCGGTACTCTCTTCGCTGGCTTTTTCCAACGCACGTAGCGTGGATGATTCCTGCGAAAGGGTAAACAACACTGGCAAGTCAGCGGGCTTGAATCCTTTCACTTCTGCGCGGCAGCGGAAACGTTGTAACGCCGAATCTGCCAGACGCAATGCATCATAATATTGGTTGCGCTCAGCTGGTGCAATATCTGTGAACGTCATCGATACTTCATCTGGCTCAATTCGCTCGGTCTCTACATGATTCAGTATGACAGGCAACATCCCCATCAGCTCTTTATCGTAGATGTAACCTGCGTTAACGACCAACATGGACTGTGCAGAAGCCACATGGTGGATCTGGCGGTATTCATCAATGGTACTGGTATAGTACAGTGTCTCTCCTTCATCAATCAGTTCACCCAGTTCCCGGTGTCCTCGCGTTGTATCGAAAGGCAACCAGCGGTGAATCATCGCGTAAAATTCCTGATCCTGAACAGCCAGCGCCTTCATCGAAAGGGCGTGCAGACGAATCAACTTCTGTAGACGTTCAGTCTGCTGTTCAGCCATTTCGGTAAGTCCCATCCGCAAGGCGTCTCCGAGCTCGGAGCGCACTTCTTCCAGCTTTTCATTTTCATAAAAATGCTCTCTTGAAGCTGTCGGCTGCAGCTCGTCGGTCCAGATCAGACATTTTACAAAAAACGCCCACTCCGGCAAAATATTCTCGGCCTTCTCCGAAATAAGCATTCGCTTCAGATAGACCCGGTGAGAACGCTTGGCATTCAAATTCACGGCGTGCGGCAACACATAGGCAATGCCTCCCGTGCGCCCCGAAGCCGTTGTCAGCGGGATGAAATCCTGGAATTTCTCCCCAAGCAGACGTTCACCAAACGCAAGCACTTCCGCACGGCAGGAACGAGCAAGCTCTGGACGTGTTAACCAAATCGGAGAATCCTGATTTACGACAGAATGCACCCCGTCATGAATCAACGTGACTGGATAAGGCAGGAGCGCACCATAATAAAATAAAGCTTCTTTCACATACTCCGCTTCAAAGTAGTGTGCCGCCTCCGGCGTACAACGCAGATATACTTTCGTTCCGGGAGACAATTGCGTGTCCAACTGCCTAATCGTATACGTACCATCCGGCTTGCCGCGCCACTCCATGGAAGGGCCGCCCTTCACCGATTGAGTCAGCATGACGATCTCATGACTGACCATGAAACAGCTCAGCAGACCAATACCAAAACGTCCAATAAACGATGTCTCGCCATCCAGCAATGCCTGTTGTCCCCGCTTCGAGGATTGTCCAATCATAGCTAGAAACTCATGGATGTCCGCTTCGGTCAAACCAACTCCGTTGTCCTCCACCATCATCGTCAATTGATCTCCGGTTCCTGTTAGCTCAATACGAGCTTCTCCCTGATATCCCGGTTCCACTTCCTTGCGTGCCGTAATCGCATCTGTTGCATTCTGCATAAGCTCACGCAGGAAAACTTTTGGACTGCTGTATAAATGATTCGATAAAATTTGGATCATTCCGCTCAGGTTGACCTGAAAACGATATTCATTCGGTGTACTCATGAACCACTTCACCTTTCCTTTGGGTCTAACACAGCACTTAGCCCGCTTTAACATCTTCACACTGAATAAATGGATGTGTTAGACGAACTCATTATGTATATATCGGCCTATACTCTATTACTCCATTATCTATAGCAATGAAACAGCAATCAAACGGCCTTCATACCTTCTTTTCAAGGATACATCGTACAGCCTGTCAAAAAAACAAACCTTAGACCCGATTTGGTGAAATTTCCCGGGGAATTATGCACTAGAATTTCAGGACTATTGAAGCAATAATATATTTCTTTAGTCTTAGTTGAACGATCTGACACCGCTGGACGTATAATTATCAAATTAGAAAACGGACGGTGATTATACATGATTGAGGTTCTCAATATAAACAAATATTTCGGTGAGCATCAAGCGCTACAAGATGTCAGCTTCACGATTCAACAGGGCAGTATAACCGGGCTTATTGGCCCAAACGGCTCGGGTAAAACAACCCTCATTCGGATCATGAACGGAGTTCTGGGCGCAAACAGCGGGCAGGTTACCATCCAAGGCATGGATACATCAATAGAAACAGAAAAGGTGCTGGGAATCTGCGGAACACTGACCGAGCAAAGTGGCTTGTACGAAAATATGAGTGGGCGGGATAATCTTCTGTTTTTTGCGGATGCCTTTGGGCTAAAACGTGCAACTGAACGCATTGACGAGTTGGTGCATCTCCTTGAGATTCAGGATTACCAGCATCGTAAGGTCGGTACCTATAGCACAGGGATGAAGAAACGTTTAGGTCTGGCACGGGTGCTGTTGCACCGCCCTTCGATTCTGTTTCTCGATGAGCCGACCAACGGTCTCGATCCTGACGGAATCCAGATGGTTCTTCGCATCATTCGTCAGTTAAATACGGAGCTGAACCTGACGATTCTCATCTCCTCACACGTGCTTACTCAGCTTTCCGCCGTGTGTGATCATTATATTTTTATGGAAAAGGGTCGTGTTGTTGAGAAAGGGACTGAACAGGAGATCATTCAGCGTTATCAATCCGCACCGCGACTAGAGGTCGAAGCAGATATGCCACACGGTTGGAAGACGGGGATTTATTCGCCTGAGACGGTTACAGCGCATACAGCAACATACCAACTCTCGTCTCGAGAGCATATTCCGTTGTTGCTTCGGCAGCTGACCGAGCATGGTCAGGTCTATCAGGCACGTATGGAAGGTAATGATCTGGAAAGCATCTATTTTGCGATAAGGGAGGCGAATGCACATGAATAATCGTCAGGCGATACGTGCACTCATTCGTAAAGATATTCGTTCTGTCACATCCAGTGTGCAACTATGGCTGCCTATGCTGATTGTACCGCTAATTATCGGAATCATTGTTCCCTCTGCTATGTTGTGGGTTGCATCCCGCGTGGATCTACACTCGATTAGTAACTTAAATGTTGTATTGGACACATTAGACAAGCTCATTCAGAGTGGACAGATGCCCTCCCTTGCTACCATGAGCACAGACAATCAACGCATTGTTTATTTTCTTGGCTTGTATATGTTCGCCCCCTTGTTTCTCATCATTCCAGTGATGGCTTCCAGCATCCTGACTGCCAACAGTTTCGCTGGCGAGAAGGAACGCAAGACACTGGAAGGTTTGCTATTTACACCAATGAGCATGAGTACACTGTTTAGAGGTAAAGTTCTGGCTGCTTTCATTCCGTCAGTGTTGTTGTCCTGGGTGACCTTCATCATCTATGGGGTCATTGCCAACATCCTGATGTACCCGATCTTTGGCACACTGATGTTTCCGAACTGGAACTGGATCATTCTGATCCTTTGGGTAGTCCCTACATGCAGTTTAGCCGTTATTCTCCTCAATGTGCTGATCTCGGCTAAAGTACGGGGATTTCAGGAAGCTTACCAGCTTGGCGGACTTGTTGTCTTGCCCCTGATTGCCCTGATTGCTGGTCAGGCTACCGGCATGTTAATGATTGGGCCATGGATGTTGCTGGGCACCGGTGCAGTGATGCTGCTCACGAGCTTTATTTCACTCCGTCTCGTAACCATGTGGAACCGCCGTCAGCAACTTGCGGAGAGTCAGATCTGATTGAGAAATAAACAGACGCGAGTTATGATGTGGAGACATGTACTTGGGATGATTATAGTGAGGAATGGAACAACAGCATGGAATACAACCTACTCCAGAAATTAAAATATGCTTCATCATTAACGGCACAGGAGAAGCATATTGTGGACTTTATCCTGAACGACCCCGAAGTTGTATTCCACTCTACAGCCCATGAACTGGCTCAGCAGACTTATACAAGTGCGTCCACTATTGTTCGTCTATGCAAAAAGCTGGGTACCAAAGGGTACCCAGACTTTCAGTTAAAGCTTGCGCTAGAATATCAACAACATCCCCCTTCCCCCTTACGGACGCCGGATCATACAATCACAGAACAAGGCAATGTACTGGCTGCGATTGACTCTGTTCCCTACCTATATCACCAGGCGCTGGATGAGACACACCGTATGTTAAGCGCTCCTGTTCTAGTAAGAATCGCGAATTGGGTCAAAGAATCCGCACGTATCGATATCTACGGTAGCGATATGAATTATTATTTGGCACAGCAAGCTTGTGCCAAATGGAACGAGCTTGGCATTGCGGCGGTGGCACACAATGGTCCCAACATGCATTATTTAAATACAATGAATACCAGTCAGTTCATCCTGTCTTTTGTCATATCTCATACGGGAGAGAACTCATCCATGATTGAAGCTGCCAGAGTACTGAAGAATATGCAACGTAAAGTCATCGCCGTGACCGAAAACAATCTTTCAACACTGTCCAGACATTGTGATGAAACACTGCTAAGCTATGGTTATAACGAACAATTGAGGTTATCCAAAATGTCTTCCATGATCTCGGTACTCTATCTGTTTGATATGCTGTATATGGCGAGCATCAGCGACAACTACTGAGATTAATTATTAATCATTTATCCGCGTCCGCGGCAAAAACAATTCCCGCATTTTTGCGAGCTTCCGCCAGTACGTTCATTACAGAACGGCTGTGTTGAAGCAGTTCATAACACCGCTTATAGTTTTTAGCCAAATAAATATCTCTGAACACTTCCCACTCATAGTACAGCCAATTGGCTTTGTTCTGCGCACTATACTCCTCAGATGGCTCTTTCCCGATCTGAAGCTTGATTTCCCGGCAACCGTTCGCTCCTCCTACAACCTGAAGGTACCCTTTTTCTCCCTGGATGAGCACAAAGTTCATGCCATTCGTATCTTTAGCACCTACACATTCTGCAATGAACTCGGGATACTTGAGGACCACAACTCCTGATGTATCAATGCCGTTCGCATGCTGATTCGCTGTATACGATACGGTATTCGGACTGCCAAACAAACTCATAACCAGATGCAGATTGTAAATGTTGATATCCATCAGCGCTCCACCAGAGAACTCGGGATTAAATACGTTCGGTGTCTGCCCCGCTAGAAGATCATTGTATTTACGGGAGTATTGACTGTAGTTACACTGAATCAGTTTGATCGCACCAAGCTTTGGTAGTTGCTCCTCGATGATTTTGATATTGGGCAAATGAATGTTGGAGATGGCCTCAAACAACAGCAGGTTCTTTTCTTTTGCAAGTGCAATCAGCGTTTCTGCTTCCTGAAGCGTGGACGTGAACGGTTTTTCACATACAACATGTTTACCATGTTGAAGTGCCTGATAGGCCTGTTCATAATGCATACTATTGGGAGAAGCAATGTAAACGAGATCTACATTTTGATCCGAAAGTAAGGACTCCAGGTCTGTATAGATTGTACTTACCCCATATTTACCTGCAAGCTCTTGCGCAGTCTCTCTCTTACGGGAGTACATCGCTGTGACCTTGACATCCTCCAGTTCATTGATCGCGGATAAAATGGCATCTACAATGGAACCTGTACCTATGGTTGCTATCTTCATCATATCGTTTCTCTCCTGTCGTTGTGGTTCAGTCACAACCATGTTACCACGTCCAAATTAGGTGGAGAATATTTCAGGACGAGAATGGTAGCATCATGCGCAAATGGATTTCAAGTTGAACCGAGTATGAAATTCAATTTCATTCTCTTGCTTTTTCTCCTTCTATCCCCGCTCTCATCCCCATTCTAGATCTAACATAAATTCCATAGTTTACCGATATAACATAAGAAATTGACGACATATATATCTAAGGGGGAGGAAGCAAGAATGAAAACAGGGTATACATACGTACAACGCACCCTCTGTGCATTGCTGTTATTTACACTCATTACAGCAGTTACATTAACAGGCGGAACCGCTGCCCAAGCAGCTTCGCTAAGCCAGTCAACCGTCTATTATGAATCTGATGGCGTACTTTACAAAGTATCCGGAGATGGTAGCAATCCAGCAGAAGTATTAATTGATTTTGAAGGCGTAGATTTGACTGCAGCGGGATCATATCTCTACTACACTCAGTCCTCTACTTCCACAACATTACTTCGCGTTCCAAATGACGGTTCCAGTGATGAACCAGAGACATTCGCTTCCGATGTCATCAATTATTATGCGGATAACGGATTTATCTACTACATAGACTCCAAGGGAAGCATATATCGTGCCAATGGCGACCAAGGTATATCATCTGCAACCAAAATTGCGGACAAAGTTAATACGGACCACCCACTTCTAATCGTGACCAAAGGACGTGTGTACTATAATACCTTGGTTGGCGGGAATACGTGGGTGGCTTCCAAAGCATCAAACGGTACTGGAAACGTACAGAAGCTGGCCCAAGGTGCTGTAGAGAGTCGTTATTTTGTGAACTTTGCCAAAAATGAATTACAACTCATGGTCAACACCAATCCTGACGAGCAATATTACTCTACAAAAGCTATTGTGATGTACAAGGCCAACTACAACACAGGTAAAGGCACGGCCGTGAATGCAAAAGCCAAGCTTGATGTAAATGCCGTTTATTCCGGTGGCTGGAGCAACAATCTATATGTGTACAATAGTGGTATTAAGCTGGACAGCAACAAGGATTATAACTATACCCTGGGCAAAGCTTATGCATTGACAACATCCGGTAAAACATTTCAGCTTCACTCCAAAAGCGTGCGAGAAGTCAGTGCAGTTGGAACAGACAAGGTGGTAATCATTGATGCGGATCAAAAAGCGTACGCCAAAACGGTTACTGCGAGCAAGGTGAGTAAAACGTCTAATCTCAACTTGAGCAACGTAACCTATGTTACGAATCAATGGATGAATGATAAACCGGAGGTTGTCTACATTTCTGGCAAAAATGGTCTTTATGCAGTCAATCCATCTCTAAAAGTAAGCAAAATAGCCGCTGACGAATGGGAAACGTTCCACTTGCGTGATGATGTTCCAGGAATCTTCTACATCCATGCGAAAGATGAATTCCGTTTATATCATTCAGAGGCCAATGGAACAGGGCAACAAGCATTAAGTGATATTTTCCTGGACAATATTCTTTTGATTACACTGAATTAAGTCCTTTCCAGATTCGTTAGATTTCAGGTTTGATTAATAATGTAAGGATAAGATGGCTCTACAGCTTTGGTGCTGGGTGTCATCTTTTTTTTGTGCTCACATTTTGACGTATATGTTACATTCGACGTATAAAATTTTCATTTTTCTTTTCACGTTTTCTGTTTTGTCGAAATTATTTTTCAAAAACGCCTTCCATTTGAGAATGATAATTGTTATCATTAAGAAAATAAGACAAAAGGATGGTCCGTATGAATGAATCGTTTCCCGTATTAACCGAAACCTCTTCTTTACCGCTACTCTCTTCAATGTGCCGAGTACGTCGCGGGAAAAATTTCCGTATACAAGGCATCACGGTAAGCCGGCCCATACTTTGTCTTATTTTAAAAGGCAACGGCCTTCTGGTTCTGGACGACATCGTTTACGAAGCACAGGCTGGTGAACTGTTTCTGATCAAACCCGGCTTGACTATCGATGCAGTGGCTCATTCAGGAATCACTGAATTCCTTATGTTAAGTATGGAACAAGTCAATATGCAGCGAGTACGAGGCAAATGGAACATGACCGCTTCTTCCTATCTTCCATTTGAATGGCAGGCTGGCAAAATGCGCATCCGGCATGAACAGCAGGCAGCAGAACGAATGGCCAAGTTGTATGATTCCTATCGAGGGGAACTTGCAGAGCATTTTGTCAGCATACATAGTCAGTTACATGAACTTCTACAATTCCTGTCAGAGCATCGATTGGAAGAAAACCTTGAAAAGGTAGATCCCGCACTGGAGCGTAGCATTTCATATATGCGTCGTTTCATGAGTGAAGGTATTAGCATGGATCATCTGGCCAAAATCGCCGGACTGACCCCAAGCTCATATTCCCGCAGCTTCAAAAAAGCAAAAGGCATGTCACCTACCGATTATCTCAATCGGCTACGGATTGAAGAAGCCAAAAAGCAACTGATAGAGGAAAACTGTGTTCTCAAAGAGGTTGCAGAATCCGTTGGATATGGCAATGAATATTATTTTAGTCGTAAATTCAAGCAGATGACTGGCATTGCGCCAAGTATATATATGAAGAAACATCGGTTACGTGTAGCCACAATATCTAGCGCTGGCTTTGATGAGCACCTACACTCCTTGGGATTGAAGCCAGTTGAATCACTGAATTTGGGCCATAGTCAGAATAAGAAGACAGCGGAGCAAGAACGTAATCTAACGAACCAACTGGAACAACTTCGCAAAGCTAAACCTGATCTGATTATTGGTGACGTGTCCTGTCAACCTTATACTGATCAACTGAAAGGTATTGCCCCTGTCGTCATTGTCGAAGTGACCGATGATTGGAAAGAGACTCATATTCGGTTGGCAGAGCTTACCGGGCGTGAGAAGCAAGCAAAGCACAATTTCAAGGAACTTGCACTTCATCGGTTGGAAGTCGCTCCATCCTCTACATTTACATCGAGTCGCGACCGGAAGCATGTCGTTTGGACAGACCGAATGAATTCTCCGCTTATTCATTCACAAGCCAAAGGCTCCACATTGCGGATTCCCTCACAACATATACAGCGGAAAAAGAAAAACCTATTGAAGCCCGTTGTCATGCATCCTTCTACGGCATTGGTACACGAAAACTTGAGTGTCATCGGGCGTTAAAAAGCAAAGGGACCCTTCCTGACGGAATGGGTCCTTTGTTTCGAGCTTATAACTGTTCTTTCATTTCTTCTTTAATCTCTTCTTTTGGAACAAGCTTATAGATTTCTTCATCTTCCATCGTATCAATAAGCCTGTCGAGCCATCGGTAGTATGCTTCCGCTTGCAATACTTTACGCTTGTCCTCATGCAGTACTTGCAGAAGCTCAGCGTCAGTCTGTTCATCAAGCTGATCCATCAACCGGTTCATCTCATCTACGGATTTACGAAGAATCTGAAGGTTGCTCTCCACCGCTTTTCTCCATTTAATGGCGAAATAATCCGTAAACGTCTGATGCCAGTCATACTCCACTTCATATAGATCTTTTCTGGAGCCTTTGCTCCACACCTTATTTACCATTTTTAGATCCAGCAGAGTTCGTACTCCGGTGCTCATGCTTGTTTTGCTCATTTCCATTTCCCGGCCCATATCATCAAGGGTCATCGGTTTTTCTGCGAAAAATAGCAATCCATATAAATGTCCCGTGGACAACGTTACGCCGTATAGATCCATATTTCGTCCAATGGCTTCGATAACGCGTTTACGGATCTTCAGCACCGCTGTCTGCTGATCCTCTTGCAAATGGTCCAAGCTCATGCTTGCAACCTCCATTCTGACATTCCAGTCTTGGCAAAAAATCAGCATGTTCAAGCTCTGCTTACATGGGAAAGCATGTAACTGGATATTCTATAAGCTAGAAAACACCTCACACCCAATGGATTATCTTGGGAACTTTACCATGCTTCAATTTGCCTACGATGATCATTTAACCAAAAAAATAAGCTTTAATTCAGCTCATTTTCTATTGTAGGAAAAGCAATAATAAATGTAAAGATGTCTGATTAGCCATAATAAGGAGATAAACAGAGCATTTCGAAGGAAAACTTTGTACAGTTTTTACTGTATAAACATTATGTACTGTTTATTCGGTTGCTATACTGGTTAACTATTGTTAGAATACAAACCGTTACCCAGAAAGACGGGAAGCGAAGCAAAAATTACCGGATTTCGTGGCTGGGCGCACAAGTGTATGGGCTTGTGGTTGCTGAAGGCCGTTCGAAGTGCACAACACATCAGAAGGGGTGAAAACATGACCATACTTGAAGTAAAAAACGTAAGTAAACTGTTTGGCCCCCAAACCGAGCAAGGTCTTGAATTACTGGAGCAAGGTTGGGGCAAAGAAAAGTTGGCCAAAGAAAAACAAATAACGGTTGGTGTCAATCGGGTCAACATGGAAATTAAAGAAGGCGAAATCTTCGTTATTATGGGCCTGTCCGGTAGTGGTAAGTCCACACTGGTTCGGATGTTCAATCGCCTGATTGAACCAACATCCGGAGAAATACTGGTTCATGGCAAAGATTTGCGAAAAATGAACAAAGAACAATTGCGTGAAGTACGCCGGAAAACGATCAGTATGGTGTTTCAGAAGTTTGCGTTGTTTCCGCACCGCACTGTTCTTGATAATGTGGAATATGGTTTAGAAATTCAAAAGGTAGATAAGGAAGTTCGCCGTGAGAAAGCCAAGACCTCACTCGAACTGGTTGGCCTTAAAGGCTGGGAAGACAAAATGCCGGATGAACTGAGCGGCGGGATGCAGCAACGTGTCGGCCTCGCTCGGGCACTTGCGAATGACCCGGAAGTACTGCTGATGGACGAAGCCTTCAGTGCGCTTGATCCATTGATTCGTCGTGATATGCAAGATGAGTTGATTGAGCTTCAGGATAAGATGAAAAAGACGATTATTTTCATTACCCATGACTTGGACGAAGCGCTGCGCATCGGCGATCGGATTGCTCTTATGAAAGACGGCGCCGTTGTGCAGATCGGTACACCGGAGGAAATTATGATTCAACCGGCCAACTCATACGTGGCCCGCTTCGTCGAAGACGTGGACTTGTCCAAGGTCCTCACAGCATCACACGTTATGCGTCGTCCTGAAACCATTACAACAGATCGTGGTCCCCGTGTTGCTCTCGAGTTAATGCGTGAGCGTGGGATATCGAACCTGTTTGTCATTGACCGCTCCAAAAAATTGCTGGGCGTCATTACAGCAGAAGACGCAACCCGTGCAATGCGCGAAAATAAAGTATTAAACGATATTCTGATTACAGATGGTCCGACAGTGTCGCCTGAAACTCTCATTCATGAATTGTTTGAGATTGTAAGTTCAGCCCATGTGCCACTCGCCGTTGTAAGCGAAACTGGCCGTCTGCAAGGCGTTATCGTTCGCGGAGCCCTGCTCGGTGCACTAAGCGGTGAAGTCGCAACAAAGGAGGAACCTGTGAATGATTCCCAAAATACCACTAGCATCGTGGATTGAATCCATCGTTGACTGGATGAGCTCCTCGCTCTCCGGATTGTTTAAAGTGATCTCTGTCGTTATTCAGGAAGTAGTCGGATTTTTCTCGGGGCTGTTTATGTTGCCTCATCCGCTCCTGTTTATTGCTATACTAGGTGTACTGGCGTTTTTGGTAGGCAGATTGCCTCTTACCCTGTTTACTGTTATCGGATTCCTGCTTGTCGATAACCTGGGCTACTGGTCTCAATCCATGGACACGCTCGGTCTTGTTATCACGTCAGGATTGATCTCAATTCTGGTCGGTGTGCCTGTTGGTATCTGGCTGGCATACAGCAAAACGGCTGCACGGATTATCACACCGCTGCTTGACTTCATGCAGACGATGCCAGCATTCGTTTATCTGTTGCCAGCCGTTACGTTCTTCAGTCTCGGCGTTGTTCCCGGCGTTATAGCATCGGTGATCTTCGCTATTCCGCCAACCATTCGTCTGACTCACCTGGGGATTAAGCAAGTTTCCAGTGAACTGGTTGAGGCAGCGGATGCTTTTGGATCAACTTCGGCTCAGAAATTGTTCAAGGTACAGCTTCCGCTCGCCTTGCCTACGGTGATGTCCGGTATTAACCAGACCATCATGTTGTCCCTGTCCATGGTTGTTATTGCATCCATGATCGGTGCACAGGGTATCGGTGCAGAAGTGTACCGTGCTGTAACGCAGCTTCAGATTGGTAAAGGTTTTGAAGCCGGTCTTGCTGTCGTGGTACTTGCCATCGTGCTTGACCGCTTTACGCAAAATTTGTTTATGCCTGGCCGCAAAAAAACTTCTCGTGTCTCTACGAAACAAAAGGCATGGATTACTGCAGCGGCAACACTACTTGTACTTGTTGCTGGCTTCTCTCAATACTTCACGGGCAGCACAACATCTGCTGGTGGCAACAACGGAGCAGCCAATGCTGTAGGTAAGGAAGTGAACTATCAGATTATTGGTATCGATCCAGGTGCAGGCATTATGAAATCAACCGCCAAAGCCATCAAGGATTATAACTTGTCAGACTGGAACCTGATTGAAGGTTCGGGTGCCGCGATGACCGCTACACTGGACAAAGCCATCAAAAACGAACAACCAATCATCATTACTGGCTGGACTCCTCACTGGATGTTCAACAAGTATGATCTGAAATATTTGGAAGACCCCAAAAAATCGTTTGGTGATGCCGAAGAAATTCATACCATCGCTCGTAAAGGCCTGAAAGAAGATCACCCGGTTGCTTATGAGTTCCTGAAGCGCTTTAAATGGACTTCGGATGAGATGGGTGAGATGATGATTGCCATTCAGGATGGTACATCCCCTGAACAGGCTGCCAAAGATTATGCAGAGAAACATGCGGATCAGATTGACGAATGGACAAAAGGTCTGACACCGGTGAACGGTGATGCGTTCAAACTGAGTTATGTTGCATGGGATTCCGAGATTGCAAGTACCAACTTGCTGAAATATGTCATGGAGAACAAACTCGGATACAAAGTCAACGCACTTCAAGTTGAAGCTGGACCTATGTGGACGGGTGTGGCCTCAGGTGACGTAGATGCATCTCCTGCGGCCTGGTTACCACTGACACATGCTGACTACTGGGAACGTTACAAAGATCAAGTTGAGGACCTTGGAGCCAATATGACAGGTGTACGCACAGGTCTGGTTGTTCCTAAATATATGACGGACGTTAACTCGATTGAAGATTTGGAAACGGGGGCTTCAACTTCTGGTTCATCCTCTGAACCTGCGGCAAATGCCAACGTTGGAGATGAAGTCAACCACCGGATTATCGGTATTGACCCAGGTGCCGGTATTATGAAATCCACCGCCAGTGCCATTGAAAAATATGGCCTGACCAACTGGAATTTGGTAGAAGGGTCCGGCGCAGCCATGACGGCTACGCTGGACAAAGCTTACAAGAATAAAGAACCAATTATTATTACAGGTTGGACTCCGCATTGGATGTTCAACCAATATGACCTGAAATATTTGGAAGATCCCGATAAAGTCTATGGAGATGCCGAAGAAATTCATACCATCGCTCGTAAAGGTCTGAAAGAAGATCATCCGGTAGCTTATGAATTCCTGTCCCGCTTCAAATGGACTTCGGATGAGATGGGCGAGATGATGATTGTCATTCAGGACGGTACCTCACCGGAACAAGCTGCCAAAGACTATGCTGAGAAACACAAAGATCAGATTGATGAATGGACGAAAGGTCTGACACCCGTGAACGGCGATACGTTCCGTCTCGGTTATGTTGCCTGGGACTCCGAGATTGCAAGTACGAACCTACTGAAATATGTAATGGAAAAAAATCTCGGTTATAAAGTCAATGCACTGCAAGTTGAAGCCGGACCAATGTGGACGGGTGTTGCATCGGGCGACGTGGATGCTTCTCCGGCTGCATGGCTTCCTCTGACACATGCTGATTATTGGGCTAAATACAAGGATCAATTGGATGACCTTGGTGCCAATATGACAGGTGTAAAAACGGGGCTTGTTGTACCAGCATACATGGATATCAAATCCATCGCAGACTTAAAGGATAAATAAATCTTTTCTCTTGTTCAAACATTCTTTGCAGTAAGTTGATTTTGTTCTTATAGCATTGTTTCTTTTAATGAAAACGGCCTATCTCGAATGTACGAGATAGGCCGTTTTCGTTTAACTAACAAAGAGACGAAAAGGGCCTTTGTGCCTCATCGTCTCTTCTCTTATATCATTTTTATTATGAAAGGTTTACGCGTAATCCCTTAGGTGTTAATTGCTTGATTATTTCCCTGTGCCAAGAAATCCTTCTTTGAAAATATTCAATACATAGTCGAGCGTAATCGGGTCACTGTACGTCACCGCTTTGGTATCGAGCTCGATAACCTGTTTGTTCTGAACGGCCGGAATTTTACTCCAGATTCCCGACTTCATAATCTCGTTATCCCGAGTCATGTCTCTACTGAGCACGATGAAGTCACCCATGTACTCCGGAAGCACTTCAAGTGACAAGGAGTGATAACCATCTTTTAACGTATCATTCTTTACTTTTTCAGGCATATTCAACTTCATGGCTTGGTACAGCGCTTCCGTTCCACGTGCCCAGTGATCCCCCATGGCAAAAACTTCTTTATCAGCGATTTCGATGGTGGACACCGTTACTTTATCTCCATACTTCGCTTTAATCTCATTGCCGATCTCCCCGGCTCTTTTGGTGAAATCATCAATCCATGCTTGTGCTTCAGACTCTTTGTTCAGCACTTTACCAATCTCCAGTTGCTGTTGCAAATAATCGAGTTTACCCCATGTGTATATGATCGTTGGGGCAATTTTGGAAAGTTGTTCAAGATTTTTCATATGTGAACCTGCAATGATTAAGTCAGGATTCAAAGCGGAGACACTCTCCGGATCTTCATCACTTACGATAGCAACGTCTTTTAATTTATCCTTGAACAGCGGATTTTCTGCTGTCCATTTATCTACGCCCACTGGCGTTACATCCATAGAAAGGATATTGGGACCGTTCGTCAAAGCAACGATACGTTGCGGTTTAGCCGGAATTTCCACGGGCCCTGTCTCGGATTGATACGTTATCGTATCTGAAGTATTCGCTGCTTCACTGCTCGTCCCTTCCGTTGCAGTTGTCTCTTGTTTTCCATTGTCTGATGCACCGCTTGAAGCCCCGTTACCACATGCGCTGGCAATCATCGTAAACAACATCAGCACGATGAACGGTAGAATCCATTGCTTTTTCATCTGTATAGTCTCCCCTAATCGTTAATGATAATCATTATCAATTTAATGAACGTGTTGATTATATGATATGAGTCGATAGCATGTCAATCATCTTGAAACGAATTTCTAGATTTTTCTTTAGTTTATCGTTTGCATTCACTTGTTTCGAAAAAGAATCGATTCGTTCGCAAAAAAAACAGCTTACAGACTTTTGCCTGTAAGCTGTTTCTATAGTGAAGAAAATAACAAGTCATGAATGAAATTCTCCTCACTTGTCTTCGTTGAAACACATTTTAAACAAATCCCTATTTTTGTAAATACTGATCAACATATTGTTCTGCGTTAATAGAGCCTATGGCAATCCAGTTAGCGTAGGTCTCTCCGAACATTTTATACAGTAATTCACTTGAATACAGACCACTTGTTTTTCCGAAAAAGAGGTAAAGCTCCTTTACCGTATTCGTATGCTTTTTACCGTTCAGGTCTGTCCACTTTACCTTTTTGTTCAGATCCACCTTACTGATGTCCTTCGTATGGATTTGTACAATCGATCCGTCAACTTTGAAGTATACAATAACACTCTTCTCATATGGATGACCTTTGAGAATACTCCATCCCTTCATATCCCCTGTTGCCGGTACAGCATATAGTTTTCCTTTTTTAGTCGGCTTAGTAACTGTTGTACTGTTTTGTTTCTTTGGCTTTTCAATCTGGATATTCATTTTCCCTTGACCAATAGATACTTGCATCGTTTCGCCATTATTTTTTAATCCTGCTCCGAAAGCATCAGATAGCACTGAAGCAGGCATTAAAGTCACGCCATTCTCTACAAGAAGTGGAGACTTTAAAGTGAGAGAATTTCCATTTAAACTAGCCTTTGTACCTGATTTAGGCAAACTCACTTGCGTAGAACCAACTTTAATTTCAAAGAGGCCCTGCTGAGCCAAATAATTGACACTGCCTCCCAAAGCTTGGACTACCTCTTTCATAGGAACAAGTGTCACACCATTTTTTAAATATCCCCCATCTATTGGGCTGTCTAAGCTTCCTGAAATGATAACTGACTTTTCTATATTTTCAACCTTAACTGTAATTTTGGAAGAACCAACTCCCAGAATTTTGACCATGCCATTGCTTAATACTTGAAGCAGGTGGGGATCACTAATAGTATAATCTGTTTTCGTAAGACCGACCGGTCTCTTATAATACGGATCATTGGCATCATGTAATGTGAATTCGTCATCATAAATAACATAGATATTTAAGTTAAACTTATCTCCTACAGAAGCCGTAATGGCAGGATCGAGCTCAACATCCTTCACTGTTAAATCCTCTGCAAACACATTGGAACTAAATAAAAGCATAAAAAACATCACAAGTAAACTCAGTTTCTTCATTCTTTCTTCTCCTTCACGTATGTAGTCTCTTTACTTCCTCACTTCTTCAAACAATCTTTGTCTATTGACAGACTATGCCTCCCCTCCTTACTATACATTTTTTTTCGATATTTTTTAAAAAAAATTCTTCCTTTTAGTTAATCAATTACAAAAAACGAATGCGGCATACAGACCGCATTCAGTTTCCCACTCGTCAACCCTGCAAGGTATGAATTACTTCTTGACTGTACTATTGTACTGATTGATTTTTTCCGTAATCTGCTTCGCAGCGGCATCTAGGATCTCTCATGGCGAACCTTGTCCATTCGGCACGGCTTCAATTGATCCTTCGACAATTTGTCTCGCTTCCGGAAAAACACCCATAACTGCGCCGAATGTTGCTGTCGAATCGGCTGAAGCGTGCAATTGGTCGACTGCTGCCCTGGAACTGCGGATATTTCGTCATATTATCCTTTATTACTTGCTGATCGTAGGTTGCTGTCGTAATTAGGAAATATTTGCTTTTACCAATTCCATTGTTAACATAATCATGATTCTGGTTTGAAGTACGCACTTTACATAACATAGATAAAATAGAGGCGTATTGCACATTACACAAACTTACAATACACATAAAAACCGCAAGTACACTCCACACCGGAGTTTCCTTGCGGTAAAATGATGTGTACATTCTATACAAAATATCACCGTACATCGACGAACCTTTTTTATATCGTTGCGGCCTATCCTCCCATTACCGATTCAGATGATACGGCACCGTCGTCACAATCACATCTTTATAATTAATCAGATAAGCCCGAATCATGAAGCTGGTCTGGTTATGCAGTACATTTTGCCACCAGTGCTTCGTAATAAATTGCGGTATCAGGATGGTGATATGATCGGTTTCGGCTGTTTTCCATTCCACCGTATCAATGAATTTCTTCAGCGGGCCCATAATGCTGCGGTACCTCGATTTGATTACGACCAGACGGACGCCTGGATTCCATTCTTCCCACTTCTGCTCCATCTTCCGTATAGCCTCATCATCAAAGCCGATGTACAGTGCCACCACATGATCCGACATCGTCTGGGCGTAACTGATGGTATTCATCACCACCCGAGTAATGCCCGCCACCGGAATAACAATCGTATTGCCTTTCTTGGCCGGTTTATCCACCTGAATATCGATACGTAGTTCGTCTGCGATGTTGCAGTAATGGCTGCGAATGCGCATGAACACATAAACGACCAGTGGCAAGAAGATAAAGATAACCCATGTCTGCGTGAACTTGGTGAAAATAAAAATGAGTGTAATCGACAGTGTGGTCAGCATACCGATTGTATTCACCAGCAGTTTTGTCTTCCACCCTGACGGTTTAATTTTAATCCAGCGTATCATCATGCCGAGCTGCGACAGTGTAAAAGGAATGAACACCCCGACCGCATAGAGCGGGATCAGGTTGCCAGTATCCCCTTTAAATCCAACGACAAGAAGTGCCGACATGACGCTGAGAAAAATAATCCCGTTGGAGAAGCCCAGACGGTCTCCTCGCACCATGAACATATGCGGCATATATTTATCCTTCGCCATCATGAAGGACAACAGCGGGAAAGCAGAGTATGCCGTATTCGCCGCGAGGAACAAGATCAGGGCTGTAACACCCTGGATAATAAAATACATCCATCCTCTGCCAAACGTAGCTTCGGCAATCTGGGAAATGACCGTTGCTTTGGGATCAGGTTTGATCCCATACCCAAAGGCTAACAGCGTAATACCGATAAACATGGCACCAAGGATGCATCCCATCAGCAGCAACGTTCCGGCTGCATTTTTCTCCGCAGGTTGCTTGAAGTTCGGAATGGCGTTACTAACCGCCTCAACCCCGGTCAAAGCCGAGCATCCAGAGCTGAACGCTTTAAGCAGCAGGAAGATACTGACATGCGACAGACTTGTTCCGAATTCCGGAGCCGCAGCATGCATACCACCAGTCAGAAATTTGAATCCACCCGAAATAATGAGTATCGCAATCGAAAAGATAAACAGGTAAATAGGGATCGCCAGCACCGAAGCTGACTCCGTAACCCCTCGTAGATTCATAACGGTCAGAAACACAATCATAATAAGCGCAATAATGACACTATAGTCATGCAGTACAGGAAAAGCAGATGTGATCGCATCCGTACCTGCGGAAGAACTTACAGCCACGGTCAGGATATAATCGACTAGCAATGAACCCCCGGCAATCAAGCTCGGTGTGGTGCCCAGGTTATCCTTGGCTACGATATACGCGCCGCCCCCTGTAGGATAAGCAAATATGGTCTGGCGATACGAAAAAATTAAAATGACGAGCAATCCCAGCACGGCGATGGAAATCGGAACCGAGTACCACAAGGCGGCGAATCCCGCCGCAACCAGCACCAGCAAAATCTGTTCCGTACCGTAGGCCACGGATGATAAAGCATCGGAAGACAGGATGGCGAGCGCCTTCCATTTCCCCAATTTTTCTGCATCCAATTCAGCCGACTTCATTGGCTTGCCGATTAAGATTCTCTTCATTTTGCCAAGCATGATCATAACTTCCTTCCATCTCTTGTCTATAAGCTTCTTTGCTTCTCATCTGGGTAACAATGTCTGTTCTTATCTATGAAGCATAGTTATTATGCAAAATCGCAGAGCCGTTGACAATACGTCATTTCACCCGAAAATCGCCAGCGCGTGATAATGCATTCTACGATTCAATATTCGATAACAAAGCCTTTCTTGCTAAGCAAAATGAACGTTTTTGACCCAAAACGGCGATTGTTTGCCTGAAAAAAGAAAAAGACCTTCGGTTCAAAGAACCAAAGGCCACGATCACGATTTCATATGGTCAGCTTCATATAACACAATTGTCATATGGATCTTGTTTACACTTCATTTTGAATGATACCGGGACGAGGAGTTACGCCAAATTGCTCTGTAAGGGCAAGTAGTTGCTCATCCGTAATCCGCTGCCTGATATCGTGACCTGCAACAAGCATGTACACTTGTGCTGCTTTCTCGATGGTCTCAATCAGACCAAACGCTTCGTCAATCGTTGTACCTGTTCCAAAAATGCCGTGCTGCGGCCAGATCACCGCGTGATACTCCCGCATTTTCTCCGCCGTTGCGCGGCCGATTTCATTCGAACCGGGCATCATCCAAGGAATGATCCCAACGCCATCTGGGAATACCACCACACATTCGGTGCACATCTGCCAGAGTGTCTTGGTAAACTTGGCCTCGTCCAGCTCATGGATGAAGGTCATGGCTAGTACATGTGTCGCGTGGTTGTGCATGACAACCCGGTGGTTCGGGTCTCTTTTCAAACGTTCAATATGGCTCATAAAATGGGTCGGCAGTTCACTTGTCGGGTTCGCGCCACCGTTCAGCCCCCACAATACCTCCAGCACCTGTCCATCCGCAGATACACGCAGTACACCCAGATTGCCTTCCGGGTCTGCCAGCACGTTTTTGAAATATTTGCCCGATGCCGTAACGATAAAATATTGTCCCGCCAGTTCTTGCACGGAAAAGGCAGGTGTGATGGTGCGGATCACATGATGAATGTCAATGTAAGGTGCAACCTCTTCCTCTTTCAGCAGATAGCTGACATTACCGCCATTACGCTCATCCCATCCATTTTTCCACATATGCTGCGTAATCTCTGCCATCTCGCGTACAAATGGAATATTGAAACCGGCAGGTTGCTGTCTTTCGGTCTGAAGGGTCACGTTCATGTCTATCCTCTCCTATGTTCAAGTATAAAATGGGGCTGTCACGATCAAATTAAGTTCCTTTTTTCACATTCATTATACCTTTGTTTTTGTTTGTTAGTCAATAATAAACACAGATTATTATTTTATTTATTTTTGTTTATCTTTATTTTATTGTAAAACGTCGAAAACAAGCAAAAAAATACCCCGCCGTCGCCCGGCAGGGTCAGTCACACATCTATTTAACACGAGAAGGGGTTTACAAGAGTTATCATATCCTTCCCACCTTAATAGAAGCTGAACGCGAAATAAAAAATGCATGAAAACGACTCAAGATAAGATACCCTAGAACGTTAATCAGCGGGCAGTATTATTTTTCCGTAATCTATAGAAAGGCTTCATCACACCTGTTGCTTCATCCCGTCGCTCGCGCATTTGCTCAAATCCCAGTTGGCTCAAAATGTGACATGCCGCTTCATTATCCGGATGATGACTTGCCACCAGCGTCGCTACCTCTAATTTGTCAAAAGCATAACGAACAACAGCCTGCGCCGCTTCTTGCGCATAGCCTTGTCCCCAGTGATCCCGAGTCAGCAGGAAACCAAGCTCATAGATGTTCTCCTCCGGATCATAAGGGCAGAGGCCACAGCAACCGATAAACACATCTGAATCTTTCTGAAAAAGGGGCCAGTACTGCACTCCCTCCTGCTTCTCACGCTCGATCTCCTGAGTTAGCCTCGCCTCTACTTCCTCTTCGCTCAGAACCTCGTTGCCACGAACCCAACGGGTCACCTCATGATCACCCCAGAGCGCAAACGCGAGGGCACGATCACCTTCGTCCCATGTCGTAAATACAAGTCGCTGCGTTTCCAATATTTTGGTTTGCTTACGGTTCATATTCTATCAACCTCCCGAATCCCAGGCACAGTCTCAACGTGCGGTCTATACTATTCCATTAATCGTGTACGGTTCAGAGTAAACTCTCGGGCCCCAACATTTTATGTAGTTTGATACGCCTTCCCCTGTTTACGACAAGGCTTCAATATGAAAAAGTAACCCCTGCCGACCCGGTCGGCAGAGGTTCATACGTTCTACTAACATCTGATAGATTACGCCAAAGCAACTTCAATCGTACCGGAAGCAGCACCTCCCTGGTTCGCCAGCAAAGCGAAGACCAGCACCTGACTTGCGGTAATGCTCAAACTGCTGTTCACCGGAACAATATAAGTGACAACTGGAGCATTTACACGAGTGATGACGAGAGATACCGGAAACGGTCCATTGTTGTTCACCGTAACACTTGCATTGGTGCCGCCAGACAGGTTTTCATAGTAGGATTTACCCACACCCGCTGGCAGATTGTAGAACTGTAATGGTAAAAGGATGGCCATCAAAATCACCTCCTTTTTGCTTTGATACGGTATTCTATGTTTCAAATCTAGTAAAGCCACGGTGAATTAACCCTGGTAGAACGTACATTTATAGCTGACATATAAGTTTAATAGATAACGTATCCCGCGAAAAACAAAAAAAGCCCACCGGATGATCCGGCAGAGCTGCTTGTCCAAGAACATACCCAGGAACAAACTAGGCATACAGCATAAAAAAGTTCAATTCATGGCCTTGTTGTTTGAGGTAATTATAGAGCTGTGAGCGATGGTGGAACACATGTGTGAGCGTTTCGATCTGCCACTGCACCTGCAGGTGTCCATGCTCTGCATAGAAAGCTTTGGTAGAGCGGTTCAGAAAGTCCTCTTCGCTGAGACTTGTAATATATGCTTTGTACGCCTCGAAATTGCTCCATAATGTCTTTTCCAGTTGCTCAATATCCTGGTTTCCAGATAAACGGTTCTCCACTTGACCTACTTCAGCCTCACATTTCTCTTGCATGATGACAAGATCCGAAGCCGTAATCTGAATAAAATGATGCACCAGCTCCACAAGGGAACGCATATTGTCCTGCGGACGATACGCCCAGTCCTCCGGACGAATTAGACGAATTAACGAAGCGCCTGTGCGTACGCCTGTTTCCAGTTCCGTTAACAGATGCTCTCGAATTTGCAATGTTCCATTCATGATTCATTACTCCTTTGTGATAAGTCTATGATTCATAGTATAACGGAAGATACGGCCGCATCATTGTACTTTTCGGACAACATCTGTTGATGCTCCTGAACAGCAACTAGCGGTGTATCGCCGTAAAACTTGCGGAATTGCCTGATCAGATGAGCCTGATCGTAAAATCCATACGTCTGTGCCAGTCCAGCTCCGTCCGTAGCCAGGCCTTTGCGGATGCCATGCAACACCTGATGGAAACGAACAATTTCACTAAAACGCTTGGGACTGATGCCCACTTGTTCGGTCATTTTGCGATGCAACTGACGTTCACTGACAGCTTCTCCCTGGGCAAGGTCTTGTATACTCAAGCGGCCATTATCCTTGAAGATCCGGTAGAGCACATTACGAATCAAATCCTGATCAGCATGATGATGAATCGGGCTACTGCGCAGGGTCACTCGGCGGAGGTAAGACTCCATCACCTGCACACGCTGAGCAAAATTCACCGTTTCCTCCATCTTCAACCTTAGCTCGTCCCATCGAATTGGCCAGCAGTCTTCCAGGGGTACACGACGATCTGTAAACAAATCCAGTGACTGACCGTGTAGAAAAGGAGCTCCCCCCGGAAAAAAGCGAACTCCAAACGTATAAGCTCCCTCCGGAGGCGCTGTCAACGATAACGGAAAAGCAAAAGGCTGCATGTAATTGCCGCAATAGCTATACGTATGCCTTTCTTGCTCTGGATTATAATCGATCAGAATGTCAGTGCAACCATCTGGTAATACCCGGGCAGAGGCCGGAAATTTCAACCTTAAGTCATTGACCTTGATGTCCATGTCCATTCCATCTGTGCCATACTTGCCATCTTCCCTATGTTCCCGAGTTCCTGATTCCCAATAACAGGCTACATAAGGTGTAAGCACAGGGGAAGGACTATTCTCTATGTAGTATGTACGGGGGTCCATCCCATTCATCTGTACCGGACGATACAATGCGTGCAGACGAGCGTCCATGCATTTCCCTGCCTTTCCCTTTTATGCGAAAAAGAGCCTCATCTAATCGGTATCTCCCGGTATCTCTCAATATCTCTTGGTTCACATTATATTATTATGCTCATTCTTCTCTCTCATCATATCATGAGTATGATCGCTCAGCTAAACATAAAAAAAGTGCCCTGCTCGGAGGACAATCCGAACAGGGCCAGTCACACATCTATTTAACACGAGAAGGGGTTTACAAGATTTATATTAATCCCTCAACCTTAAGAGAAACTGAAATCCAGATGAAGAACAGATCAAAAAATGAACGAAGGACAGATGAAGAACAGAAGAAAAATAAGTTAGGCACTATTACTCGTCTTTTCAGCCTAAACCATGCAGTTTGCGAAATTTCTCGGGACTCATGCCCGTATGTCGTTTAAATATCGTACAGAAGTAACTCGCATTTTCATACCCTACCCGGTCAGCCACTTCATAAATTCGGAGCTCCCGCTCACTGAACATCAGCTGTTTGCTACGATTGATTCGTTCCTGGTTGACATAAAACACAGGTCTGACACGAAGTGCCTTTTGAAACAACCGACATAGATATTGAGGAGATACAACAGCCACATCCGCCAGTTCCTTCAGCGACAAAGGCTGATCCAGGTGCTCTGTAATGTAACGTAGCACGGGTTTCAACCGTTCCATCTCGTCGTTATCGTTGTCCGACACAATGAGCAAAGGCTTCAGATCCAGTAGCAAGGCATACAGGTGTTTGGAACTGTCCCGATCATCGGCAGCATTCATCGCATCCCCCGTGCCTTCCTCCCTTACAAGCAACAATTCCAAAGCGTTCAGCAGTTTGGGTTTTCTAAGCTTATATACTCCTGAACTGGTGATTCCCGCATAGGCCAGTAGCTGACTTGCCTCCCGCCCTTGAAAGGATACCCATGCCAGTTCCCAGTGATCCGTAATAGGCCTATACTCATGCGGAATATCGGGGTAGGTGATAAACACCTCCCCTGGGCCAACGATATACTCTCCTTCATCCTCTATAATCAGCCTGCCTTGTCCCTGAATGACCTGATGAATCTGGTAATCGGGAAAGCCTTCCGGGCGCTCCGTTTCAAATTGATGTTCCCAATACCCAACGGTCGTCATATAGACTGGCAGACGTGCGGCTTCGTCTGTTTTACCAAAAAAGATTCGTGTATTCATGCGGTACACCACGCTCTCCAGCTTTAGTTTCATATTGTGATATATATGGGCAATATTCTTTATTTTCTAAGTACCTGATCAATTCTATACTGTGAATATATTATAACATGATCAAAGGAGTTGCTGATATGCGAACGAAACTTGTGCACACCCCTCCGGCTAACGGATATCCGGAATGGAACAACAATCCCGAGACGTTTCAGGTGAATCGTCTGCCGGCCCATGCTAATATGGTAGCGTTTCCAACAATAGAAGAAGCCTTGTCCAATGAATTTACTTCGTCCCCTTGGTACCAGACGCTAAATGGTTCATGGAAGTTCAGCTTTGCTGAAACGCCAGAACAGCGCATTGTCTCTTTTTACGAAGCCGGTTATGACGCTAGCAATTGGGATGAGATCGCTGTCCCATCCAACTGGCAGCTTCAAGGCTATGATTACCCTCACTATACGAACATGACTTATCCTTGGGTGGAGCGCGAGCCTGAGTTAAAACCACCCTTTGCACCAGCAACCTATAACCCTGTCGGTTCCTATATTCGCACGTTTACAGTTCCTGCGGACTGGAAAGATCGTCCGGTCCTGTTGCACTTTGAAGGCGTTGAATCTGCCTTTTATGTGTGGGTGAATGGAGAACTTGTTGGGTACAGTGAGGATACCTTCACACCTGCGGAGTTTGATATCACGGCATATTTAACAGAAGGTGAGAACAAGCTGGCGGTTGAGGTTTATCGCTGGTGTGATGCAAGCTGGCTGGAGAATCAAGATTTCTGGCGACTTAGCGGTATTTTCCGCGGCGTATATCTGCACTCGCCTTCGCCGGTTCAGATCGCTGATTTCTTCGTTCGGACGGAACTCGATGATGCTTTGCAGAATGCAGAACTGCAGTTGGATGTGAAACTGTACAATCATAATGCTGGACAGCAAGTGGAAGGCTTGACGGTTCAAGCGCAGCTCTATGATGCGGAGCAGAAGCTTGTTTTGGATCAGCCGCTCGCGGCAGAAGTTTCTTTTGCCAATGAAGAAGAAATAACGTTACACCTCTCTACTCCAGTTGTGAACCCGCTCTTGTGGAGTGCTGAAACGCCTAACCTGTACACATTGGTACTTTCCATCCAGAATACTTTGGGCGAAACGGTCGAGGCTGTTCGTACCCGTGTCGGATTCCGCAGATTTGAGATCAAGGACGGCTTGATGAAAATTAACGGCAAACGCATCGTGTTCAAGGGTGTCAATCGCCACGAATTCTCGCCAGATTCAGGACGGGCCATCGGCCGTGAGGATATGATTCGTGATATCGAGCTGATGAAAGCCTATAACGTTAATGCCGTGCGCACATCGCACTATCCAAACCAGACGCTCTGGTATGAGCTGTGTGACGAATACGGACTGTATGTGATTGACGAGACGAATCTGGAGACACATGGTACCTGGTACTATGGGCAAAAAGAAATGAACGACGACAACATCCCGGCAAGCAAGCCGGAATGGCGCGACAACGTCATCGATCGCTGTAACTCCATGTTCCAGCGGGACAAAAACCATGCGTCCATCATCATCTGGTCGCTTGGTAATGAATCGTTTGGCGGCGATAACTTTATCGCCATGTACGACTATCTGAAACAAGCCGACCCAACAAGACTCGTTCATTATGAAGGAACTTATCACTACCGCCCTACCGATTCGGCAAGTGATATTGAATCCACGATGTATATCAGCCCGAACGATATCGAACAGTATGCACGCATGAAAGGGGATAAAAAACCTTATATCATCTGTGAATATAGCCATGCGATGGGCAACTCCTGCGGCGGTCTGCACCTGTACTGGGAAATGTTTGATAAATATGAGATTTTACAAGGGGCATTTATCTGGGATTGGGTGGATCAATCCATTCGTACCAAGACAGCAGACGGTATAGAATATCTCGCTTACGGTGGAGATTTTGGCGAGTCTCCGCATGACGGCAACTTCTGCGGTAACGGACTGATTTTGGCAGATAAAACGGTTACGCCGAAGCTCGAAGAAGTGAAAAAATGTTATCAGAACGTTCGCATGCAGGCGCTCAATCTGCAAACCGGACTGGTTCGCATCACGAATCATTTCCTGTTCACAGACCTGAACGAATATGCACTCGCCTGGACGTTGTCCCATAACGGAGTATCTGTGGAAAAAGGGCATCTGGACATTGCTGCACAGCCTGGCGAATCCGTTGAAGTCCATATCCCTTACACACCATCTTCCGACCTGTACACAGAAGCTGTTCTTACTGTCTCTCTGGAAACCAAGAAAGCTACGAAGTGGGCAGAAGCAGGACATGAGATTGGTTGGGAGCAATTCGTCGTATCTCCTCGTCTGCGTGCAATTCAGCAACCTGTTGCGGGAGCAAGTGACGCGCTTCAAGTGGAGGAACTGCAAGATGGCGGATTGAAAGTGAATGCGGGTGAAGTCTCCATAAGCTTCAGTTCGGTTACTGGCGCACTTACTTCCTATCAGATTAACTCTCAGGAGCAATTACTGGCACCCGCTCGTGCGAACTTCTGGCGTGCGATGACCGATAACGATCTGGGTAACAAACTGAATGAACGTGCCGCTTTCTGGCGTGATGCTCATGC
The DNA here is from genome assembly GCF_030803945.1 of Paenibacillus intestini. Lineage (NCBI taxonomy): Bacteria > Bacillati > Bacillota > Bacilli > Caryophanales > Paenibacillaceae > Paenibacillus > Paenibacillus intestini. Next base: position 55,039 of record NZ_JAURUN010000006.1, read on the forward strand.
GACGAACAAGTTGATTCGTTTTGAACATCATACGGATGCGCAGGGCTGTCATGTGACAACAGATTATACGTGGGATGCCAGCCCGGGAAGTACGCTGTCCATCACCTATCACATCAAACCGAATAGCGAGCTTGAAATCAGTCAAACCCTCGTCTCCGGTGCAGGTCTGCCTGAACTTCCTGAGTTCGGTATGCTGTTTGAATTAAAAGACAGTCTGGATACGATCTCATGGTATGGTAGAGGGCCGCATGACAACTATATCGACCGTCTGACCAGTGCACGCCTTGGCTATTACACCGGAGCCGTTCGTGATCAGTTTGTTCCTTACCTGAAACCACAGGAATGTGGTAACAAAACGGATGTCCGTTTTGCTGAGATTACATCGGCTGTAGGCCAAGATGCTGCAAAGGGCAGCATCGGGTTGCATTTTGAAGCTAATGCGCCGTTTGAAATCAATGCACTGCCATGGTCGCCTGAAGAACTGGAAGCGAACGACCACGTCTATAAGTTGCCAGTAAGCTCACATACCATCGCCCGCATTAACTACATGCAGATGGGTGTTGGCGGTGACGACAGCTGGAGTGCACGTACGCACCCAGAGTACACGCTGCAAGCGAACCGTCCGTATCACTTCACGTTTACGGTAAAGCCTGTATAGAGCTCCCGCTCCATTTAGCTTAATTTCTTAGGTTCCATCCTCGTAACAAACACCAAAAATCCCTGTTAGCATGATGCTGGCAGGGATTTTTGTGATGGAGATTATTAACTACTCAAACGTTACACTCTCACTTTTGTCATTCCAGCTAATGTTAAACGTAATGGGCTCTTTGTTATCCACCGGATTTAATGCACCGGACTCGGTAACCGGTGTCGGTTGTTTGGCGAGTGCCCGTCCCCACCGCTCAAAATTTGGTCCTTTGATATTGTAGACGAAATCTTTGACAGTACTCTCATCTCCTATGTAAACAATCCCGTATGAACCTGTTGAACGCTGCAAGGATACGTCCCAATGCGCACTCTTCTCATGTTTGATGTCATCCGCACCACAGGCGGTCAGCATAGTGAACATTAATACAATAGCTAACACCAGCGATAATTTCATTCGTTTCATCTTCACCCTATCCCCTCCTAATTGGTATTTAACCAATATCGGAAGTGGTGATAGAAACATTGAAACACCCTGCAGATTATCTCGTGTAACGATCTATATCCTCTTCCGCTGACTCGTGCATTCTTTTGTGATATTCTTCATGCTGATGAACGTCATTTTTCAGCTTAGCCAAGAAGCCCCAACCTGTAAAGAACATGAGCAGCACAGCAATCAACGCATAAGCAAAACTAAATTGATTCATATAGAAATTGACAAAGATCCCGGCCAATATGAAACCTAGAATCCATAATACCCATTTTGTACTTTTTCTCATCGCTGTCCCTCCTTACTCGGTTGTAATTATTTTTCACCCAATGCGTCTTCATACATCTTTTCAAGAGGGAGCCATAGCTCTAACAACTGTACAGTGCTATATTAGAGATATCTGCCTTCTGTGTACTGTGTGTCTAATTTATCTAAAGTCTTATTATAGTAACGTTTTAACCAGTTATATTTAAGTAACACACCAGGATTTTTTAAAGACTGTAATTGGTTTTCAATTATCGATCTTGTTAGATCCAGTGCATTAAAATAAGCAGACTCATCGTCAATTTCTTGCCATTGGAACATATAATCAATAAATAACTGATGATCCTCATCTATTTCCAAAAGACCTAATAAATGTTCAAGCTCATCTTCCAGATCGTGAACAGCCTTCTTGATGCCCTCCTCTAAAACCATTGGATTGACAATAACACGCGGATAGATTGCCATCTTGCTCTCAAGTTCATAAGCTTCAATCATTGCAGGACCGTATACGATATTGTCGTTGTGAAAGAGTTCGCCAATTGTAACCCCGCCTCTCATTAAAATGCCCAATCCCATCATTTCTAACTGAAGGTGGCTGATGTCTAGTAGCAAGTAAAAACTTGCTGATTCCAAACTTAGAGGATAAGAGATCACAATCGAGTCAGAGAATACTGACACTTCTTTTCCAAGTTCCTTTTGTGCTAATATACCCTCGTCATTATCATGTTTTAATTTTGAAATAAATTCCAGGACTCGTTGAAGATTTCTAGCATGACTAGAATTATGTAACGTTTGTTTCACATGCTCTCTAAAACCAAGAATATCAATAAATGCTACTACACGATCTTCATAAAACTTTTCCATAGACATGAGAAATCCTCCCAAAAAATTTAAGTAGACCTCTCAGAATTTTTCTATGAGAACTACTCTAAATAATATTGTAAACTTATATATTTTTAGAAATACATAAGTTGGTATTTTAAACCTTTATTACATCATATTCCCCAAGTTAGGAGCGTCAGCAGGTTCTGGCTTGTAAGCGATAACTGCTTCAGTTGTCACGAACATTGCTACTATGAAAGTCGCGTTTTGCAGTTGCAGAACGAGTTACTTTTGCAGGGTCAACGATACCTGCTTCGATCATGTTAACCCACTCGCCAGTAGCTGCGTTTTAAACTACGCCAACTTGCTCTTTTTTCAGACGTTCCACAGATTTGGCACTCTTACTATATTAAATTAATATATAATTATCACTTCATTTATGAAGGCTTACTTGCAAAGTATAAAGAATGATTGTTTCATTTAAATAATGAATGTTATTCCCAGTGAACAATTGCAGATGGTCTGAAAGTTACGTTGTAGATGATACAGTTAACGTTATCGACTTCATTAACGATTTTCAGAAATTTTCTCCAGCACATCTCAAAGGATACGCGCCAAGTAAGCGGTCATACCATCGAAGGATGTTACGGTACGAATACTTAAAGTATTGGGATACGTACTCTCTAGAGCTTAATCACTATTCATATATAGCTCTATTTTTTTGTCTATTGGTTGTAGCGGGTAAAGCGAAAAATTTCAACTTATGATGGCTAGGTTATCTTTCTTTAAACAGTGTACCAGAAAAAATTGCCGTTCACATAGTATGATTAGAACGGTAAATCAACATATTGTATCTCAGGTGTTTCGCTTAACTGATCTTCGAATACCTTCCACCAAGGATGATTCTTATTATATTGTATCTTGTCTCTTAACTTTCCTAAAATTATCGATTCTTTCTTATGAAATCCTTTGATAAAATAATATTTAAGTGCGTCACCCATCTCATCCTTATTAGCAATACAAAACTTATCCCAAAGAAATTTTTCTATATAAGCCCTCTCGTACTCCTCCGTACTTTGCAACTTCTCAACTATCATGTAAGACCACCCAGCATTCTCTTCAAACCATCTAAAATGCTCTGGTTCAATCCACGTGCTAAGTGCTCCTTTTTTGCAATTCTCGTCTACAATATTGTAATAGCCTGATTTTGCATCTTCAAACAACATGTTCTCAATCCTAATTCTCACTGCCTTGTTAATTAAATTCCAATATTTAGCGGGAGCGATATGTAAAATTGTTTGAATATCATTAAATTCACTTGTGTACTTTAATTCATCACTAATAACGTTGTATACTTGTCTAATTTCACCATCTTCCATCTTTTGTATTAATGTGTACATGAAAAAGCGTAAGTTGGGCAAAATTGCATTTTCATTCTTTCTTCGCAAAATAACCTCTATTGCAACATTAGTTCTCTGCCTTTTCGGTATTTCATCAGTTAGCAAGTCAGAGTACTCAGGCTTACATACAAAGTGTTTATCGAATACTCTATCTAAAAACATTGTTAATTCAAATTGAATCTTAGAGTTATCAATTACTTTTAACAAGTAGTCAAGAAAGAGAATTATGGCATCAGCATCACTTTTATCATCACTGTGCTTATCATGACTTCGAGGGTTCCTGAATGTGGTATACACTCCTCGCAGTAAGTCAACCATTCCTTTTTGTACATTTTTCTCTGACTCAGTCTGCATCTTGTTAAGTTGAATCATAGGAGGATTACCGCCAAACGCCTGGCCAATCAAGCTGGAGCCATCCCCTTCAAGACCAGTTTTATTTCTGATTGTCTCCGTAAGTAAATGAATAGCATCTAGGATTGCACTTGAATAGCTCTCATTATGATAGTTCTTTTCTATAGAATCCCACAGTTCTTTTTGTATGTGTATCCTCAATTCCATGATTATCACCTCTGCATTAAAATCAAATTATTAATTCCTAATATAGCATTGAATCTTTGACGTGATGGTGATTACACTGTTGTCTACTCCCATTGACGAAACTCCTGAGCATTTCTATTCACGTTTTTCTCTATCGTTACGCATTAAAAGATGCCACAAGTACTAATTTGATTAATATGGCTCATAAGAATACGTACTTTAAAAGTAACATACGTATTCTAGAGGTGCTCTTGTTCATCAATTGTAACCTTCTAACTTATCCATATCAATATTAAAGAAGTGCCTTAGTAAGACCACGGAGTAAGTAACTTTAATTGTATCAAGTTATATAACTTGCTTTGTTAATCATTTATGCGCAAAAAAACACTGACAGCATTACTCTGACAGTATCTTTCGAATCTCACTTATAAATAAGAAATTGGGAAAATCGCTACATTTTCATCTTTAGAGTAGTTGTTCGCCTCCTTTCTTTGGGGTGACAGGTCCTACTGCCAAGCCAGTAGTGGACCTTTACCGCCAAGTTCCCCCCCTAAAAAAAGGCTCCTGAGTCACTGATAGGTGGTTAAGAGCCTTTACTTTAATGTAGAATTCAATTCAATAAGTAGAAATTCTTTCGTCCTCTTAAAAATCCAGTGCACCCATAATTTCATTGAGACATTGATCTATAAAACATATCTATTAGCTCATCTTGGTTTTTTTTGTTGCGTCATTTTTTACTTTATCGTGTTTTTAAAACTTACAATCATCCAAGAAGTCCTGAAAAGCAAACTTTAGCAACGCAAAAACCACTCCTTAATAGAAACTAAGAAGTGGTCATTGGTTCAGTTATATTTTGTAACAGTGACTGCTTCACAAATCTTACATCAAATTGATCGAAAATTTGCTCTGCTAGACACATGAGATAAGGTCAATAACCTTACATCATGCCGCCCATTCCGCCCATGCCGCCCATGTCAGGAGCGCCAGCAGCGCCTGCCGGTTCTGGCTTGTCAGCGATAACCGCTTCAGTAGTCAGGAACATTGCTGCTACGGAAGCCGCGTTTTGCAGTGCATAACGTGTTACTTTCGCAGGGTCAACGATACCTGCTTCGATCATGTTAACCCACTCGCCAGTTGCAGCGTTGAAACCTACGCCAACTTGCTCTTTTTTCAGACGTTCCACGATTACGGAACCTTCTTCACCAGCGTTAGCCGCGATTGTGCGGATTGGCGCTTCCAGAGCTTTCAGTACGATGTTAACACCTGTTTGCTCGTCGCCGGACAATGCTACACCAGCAACAGCATGATATACGTTCAGAAGCGCAGTACCACCACCGGATACGATACCTTCTTCAACCGCAGCGCGAGTTGCGTTCAGAGCATCTTCGATACGCAGTTTGCGTTCTTTCAATTCAGTTTCAGTAGCCGCACCGACTTTGATTACTGCTACACCGCCGGACAATTTAGCCAGACGCTCTTGCAGTTTCTCTTTGTCGAACTCGGAAGTGGTTTCTTCCAATTGTGTACGAATTTGGCTAACACGAGCATCGATATCGGATTTGTTACCAGCACCGTCAACGATGATTGTGTTTTCTTTCGTAACACGGATTTGACGAGCTGTACCCAATTGTTCCACAACTGCGGATTTCAGGTCCAGACCCAGTTCTTCCGTAATTACTTGGCCACCAGTCAGGGCAGCGATATCTTGCAACATTGCTTTACGACGGTCACCGAATCCTGGAGCTTTAACCGCTACAGCATTGAATGTACCACGCAGTTTGTTCACAACCAGCATCGCCAGTGCTTCGCCTTCGATATCTTCAGCGATCAATACGAGCGGTTTGCCTTGTTGAACGATTTTCTCAAGCAATGGCAGGATGTCTTGCGTGCTGGAGATTTTTTTGTCTGTGATCAAGATGTACGGGTTGTCGAGAACTGCTTCCATTTTGTCCGTATCTGTGATCATGTATGGAGAGATGTATCCGCGGTCGAATTGCATACCTTCTACCACTTCAAGCTCCGTTGCGAATCCACGGGATTCTTCAACGGTGATTACGCCGTCTTTACCCACTTTTTCCATAGCTTCAGCGATCAGTTCGCCTACTTCTTCGTCAGCTGCAGAGATTGCCGCTACTTGTGCGATGGATTGTTTAGTCTCAACCGGTTTGGAGATGGATTGCAGTTCAGCAACCGCAGCTTTAACCGCTTTGTCGATCCCTTTACGGATACCGATTGGGCTAGCGCCTGCAGTTACGTTTTTCAAACCTTCTGTGATCAGGGCTTGAGCAAGTACTGTCGCAGTTGTTGTACCGTCACCGGCAACATCGTTTGTTTTCGTTGCAACTTCTTTAACCAGTTGTGCACCCATGTTCTCGAATGCATCTTCCAGTTCGATCTCTTTTGCAATCGTCACACCGTCATTTGTGATGAGCGGGCTTCCGAATTTTTTCTCCAGAACCACGTTACGGCCTTTTGGTCCGAGCGTTACTTTCACTGCGTTAGCCAATGCATCCACACCACGAAGCATGGAGCGACGAGCGTCTTCACTGAATTTAATGTCTTTAGCCATTTAAGAAAACCTCCCTAGTATATTGTGTAAAATGGTACTGCTATATGGTTCGGTTAACCGATTAAAATTTGAAATTAGTCGAGAATCGCGTGAATGTCGCTCTCTTTCATAATCAAATATTCTTTACCTTCGAATTTGATTTCTGTACCGGCATATTTGGAGAAAATAACGCGGTCTCCTTCTTTCACTTCCAGAGCTACACGTACGCCGTCTTTCAATGCACCCGCACCAACTGCAATGATTTTACCCTCTTGCGGTTTTTCTTTGGCGGAGTCCGGAAGTACGATCCCGAAAGAAGTCGTTTGTTCTTGCTCCAGTGGTTCTACCAATACGCGTTCACCTAAAGGTCTGATCATGAAAAATAGCCTCCTTTTAAAATTATATAGCCTTGCATTTGTAGGTTGCAGCCATATGTATTAGCACTCGACAGTGTTCAGTGCTAACAACCAACTTTATGATACTCAACTTGAAGCATGATTTCAAGTCTTTTTGATGAATTCTTGCGAGAATTTACGTTGAATTTACATCCATACAGCTTGACCACTTATATCCAATAAGCCAAATCACGCCTGGTACAGCTGGATGAATGTTACATTCATGCCTTCTATTTTACGAGATTCGTTGCCTTAGATGCAAACTTCACCCCGTATCCCCTTTTCCATTGTATCCATCGTCCCGTATAATATGCCTGCATGTCCAGATCTCTTCTCATCTTCCAATCGAACCAGAAGACCCGGATCAGAACAAATCGTCTTCTCCGGGTCTTCAGGCGAGTAGATTCATCCTCCACCCGCACCTCATTTTTGATACAGGCAGCATTCTTACTCTAAATACATAAACTATAGAATTCTCTACCCTGTATGCTGGTTGTCCTCGGACCGCACATAACGAGCTTCAATCTCCTGATCGGCTGCAAGTTGCTTGCGATACACAATGGCGGATAGAAACACACTGATCTCATACAAGAGCAACAACGGAATCATGACAAGCAGATCAGATATTAAGTCTGGAGGTGTAATGACCACTGCAATAAAAATCAGCACGAAATAAGAAATTTTGCGCATTTTACGCAGACGAATCGGATTCAGAATGCGTAGCCCTGTCAGGAACATAATCAGCAGTGGCAACTCAAACAGCAGTGACACTGGCAATACAATGCCAAACAGGAAACTGAAGTACTGCTTCATACCATAAGTCTCGACAAGTCCCATTTTCTCCGTAATCGTGGTTGTGAACGCAAGCGCCATTGGAAAAACAACATAATACGAAAAAGCGACTCCCACCAGAAATAGTAGAAATACATAAGGCACATACTTCAGAGATGCCTTACGTTCTTGTGGCCGCAGACCAGGACTCACAAACTTCCAGAGCTGGTACACCGTAAAAGGCAACGTGATAATAATGGAAAAGAGCCCGGCAATCTTCATATAAATCCCGATACCGTCCCAGAACGAGAACGCATGCAGTACGAAGCCCTTGGCCGTCTCTGCCTTCGTCAAATACTGATAAACCGGGTCTGCCACGAAAAAACCTGCAATCAGTCCCAGAATAAAAATGCTCAATACATAGATCAGCCGCTTGCGCAGCTCACTCAGATGTTCGGTAAGCGTCATTTCTTCATTTTGCCGCGTCATGCCTGCCTCCCCTGGAATTTCAGCTTTAAAATACAAAACCCTTCCGGCAGGAAGGGGTCTCTCTCATAGCCATGAAACTTATTCCGGCAGGCGTTTATCCACAGGTTTCTCAGCGGCCGTTGTATCAGCTGCTACCGGTTTCGCTTTTTCCTGCTCTTTCCGGCTGGAAGCATCATCGTCCGAAATAATATCACGTGCGCCTTCCTTGAACTCGCGGAACGTACGCCCGACAGCCCGTCCCAATTCCGGCAACTTGTTAGGCCCAAACAACAGCAATGCAACCACAACTAATAAAATAATACCAGTTGGCCCAATAGGTCCTAGCATACTTCTTCCTCCTTGTTTCAAGCGTTCAACACGTACATATCCGAAGTCATGTTCATCAGATATCCTAACGCATTTGGATTTATGCCCATCATACCACAGATGTAATCACTTACATAACCCGTAAAATGTTATAACTGTAATTTATTTTCCTTATTGCTTGAATTGACCCGTAACCATCAAGAGCGCTTCCGGAAGCTGATCCATAATCGCTGCCAGATGTTCGTGCACACCCTTCGGCGTACCCGGCAGATTCACAATCAATGTGCGTCCGCGAATCCCGCATACCCCGCGGAACAACATCGCAGAGCGATTTTTGCTCATCACACTATATCTCATCGCTTCCGCCATGCCGGGAACTTCACGTTCAATCACTCGTCTGGTCGCTTCAGGCGTAATATCCCGAATGGCCAGCTCCGTTCCACCCGTTGTTAGTACGAGATCGGCGTGAAAATAATCGGTCATCTCGATTAATGCCGCAATAATCTCATCAGGCTCATCCGGAACGATCCGATACTCCACGATCTGACCACCCAGTTCTTCTTCTACAAGTTCCCGTATCACCTGCGCACTTGTATCCTCACGTTCTCCACGGGCCCCTTTGTCACTGGCTGTCAGGATTGCTGTTCTCCACACCATAAAGATCACCCTTCTCCTCTATGAAAATAATTATCCGTTATCGGTTGAAATCACCGTTTTTACCGCCGCTCTTGGACTGCAGCATTGTCGGGCCGATGATCATATCTTTTTGCATCGCCTTGCACATGTCATAGACCGTAAGTGCCGCAGCCGAGGCAGCCGTGAGTGCCTCCATCTCGACACCTGTTTTGCCTTCTGTCTTGACGGTTGCTTCGATATGGAGTTCGTCCACGCCGTTATCATGAAAACGAATATCCACACCATTCAGTGCAAGCGGATGACACATCGGAATCCAATCAGACGTTTTTTTCGCCCCTTGGATACCAGCAATCTGAGCAACCGCGAGCACATCGCCTTTTCCAATACGGCCTTGGCGAATGGCTTCCAGTGTCTCCGGGTTCATCGTGACTTTCGTTACAGCAACAGCGGTACGTACCGTTACATCCTTACCCGAAATATCCACCATCCGGGCTCGTCCCTGTTCATTAAAATGAGTCAGCTTCCCACTGGAAGATTGACCTTGGTTTACTTCTGAGTTCAATCACATCACAACCCTTTATTCGATATGTAATATACCTTCGGGTGTTATCAACAGATCCAGCCGCAGATCTAGAGGGTCCATCGGAATGTCAGGCTCCAACTGGCCAGGTAATACCAAAGCAGCCATGAGAGGTCTTTTACCTTGCTTAGCACAATGGTTCTCAAGACACGCCGCAAACCGGTCGTAATAACCACCACCGTATCCGATACGTCCTCCTTGAAGGTCGTAACCCAGTCCGGGTACCAGCACCAGATCCAAAGCCGGCCAATCTTCGGGTTGCAACACTTCACAAGACGCCTTAGGTTCAGGTATGCCCCAAACGCCTGGTTCAATATCCTCCCGGCTCGTCACTCGCCGCAGTTCCATTCGTGGCGGATCAGCGAGCACTTTGGGCGCTAGCAACACATCCCCTTGTTTCCAACCCTCTTCAAAAAGAAAATCGGTGGAAGCCTCACTGCCATAAGACAGGTAGCTGAAAATAACCAGCGTCTCACGCTTTTGCCTGTTCTTGTTTAGCCGCAGACGATCCAGTTCACGCTTCAGTCCGTCATTCATTCGCATGCTGGCTTGCTGACGCATCTGCTCGTCCAAACGATCGCGTAGCTGTCTAAGCCGGGAGCGAAGCTGCTTCTTCTGTTCCGCATGATCCTGCATAATGCTGACGAACCTCCTGTTGATGTGGAAGGTAATAAATAAATTCAAGCCATTGCACTTATATGTTAAGACAAGATGTCATCTGGATGATCAGGTTTCAAATGATTCATTTTCTGCAAAATCGTCATGGTATAACATGCCTTCTTTCAGTTTATCACTGATTGACCAAAAAGACTACAAGCTGGAGCCGTTCCCAATCGGTGCATTTGCTCTGTTTTTCATGTAAACTGAGAAGTAAGTGTCTATTTCAGAACTCGACCTATGGAGGAACTTAATTCTATGTTGCTGCAAGTATCCGGAATTATTAAACGTTTTGGTGTCGATCCAATCCTGGACGGCGTGAACTTACAAATATTAGAACGTGAGCGCATCGGACTGGTTGGCGTTAACGGTGCAGGAAAATCAACTTTACTCAAAATCATCGCTGGAGAAATGTCCCATGACGGCGGACAAATCTTCAAATCCAAAGAAACAACGCTTGGTTACCTCGCGCAGAACAGCGGTCTGCAGTCTAACCGCAGTATCTGGGAAGAAATGATGCATGTCTTCGCTCATCTGACCCAGACCGAAGCTGAACTGAGACAGATGGAGCATGATATTGCCGATCCCGCACGAATGGGAGATGAAAAGCAATACGCTGATCTGCTGGAACGCTATGCAAGACGCTCGGACTGGTTCAAGGATCATGGCGGTTACGAGATGGAAACGCGCATTCGCAGCGTACTGCATGGTATGGGTTTTGGTGAATTCTCCCCAGACACCCCCATCAGCACACTCAGCGGCGGTCAGAAGACCAGACTCGCATTAGCCCGCATTCTGTTGCAAGCTCCCGATCTGCTTATGCTGGACGAGCCTACCAACTATCTGGACATCGCAACCTTGACATGGCTGGAAGATTATTTGAGAGGATACTCTGGCGCACTGTTAGTTGTATCCCATGACCGGTACTTCCTCGACAGACTTGTAACGACAATCGTTGAAATTGAACGTCATCGCTCCAAAAAATATACGGGTAATTACAGTCGCTATATGGAGCTGAAGGCAGCCGAGTATGAGATTCAGATGAAACAATACGAGAAACAGCAGGATGAAATCTCCAAGATGGAGGACTTTGTGCAAAAGAACATCGTACGCGCTTCAACGACGAAGCGTGCCCAAAGTCGTCGCAAAGCACTGGAGAAAATGGATCGTCTGGATAAACCACTTGGCGATCTCAAAAAAGCCCATTTTTCATTTGAGACCGCTGTTATGTCTGGCAAGGAAGTCCTGCGTGTCGATCAGTTATCCGTTGCATACGATGAGGGGTCACCTCTGTTCCGCAATGTGTCCTTCGAGTTACGACGTGGTGAAACCGTGGCCCTGATTGGGCCTAACGGGATCGGAAAATCAACGATGCTGAAATGTCTTACCGGCAGTCTTCGTCCTGTGCAGGGTGATATTCAGTGGGGCACCAAAGTACAGATCGGTTATTATGACCAGGAGCAGACTGGACTGAATCCGTCCAACACGGTGCTCGAAGAACTGTGGAGTGCTTATCCGGGCATGGAAGAAGCTCGCATTCGGACCGTACTGGGTAACTTTTTGTTCAGCGGTGATGATGTGCTCAAAAAAATATCCTCGCTCAGCGGTGGAGAGAAGGCTCGTGTGTCTCTGTCCAAGCTCATGCTGAAGGAAGCCAATGTGCTTATTCTCGATGAGCCGACGAACCATCTCGACCTCTTCGCCAAAGAAGTGCTGGAAGCCGCCTTAATGGATTACGAAGGAACGCTGCTCTTTATCTCACATGACCGGTACTTCCTGAACAAAATGGCAGAACGGATCGTTGAGCTTCATCCGGGCGGCACTGAGCAATACCTCGGTAACTATGACGATTACGTGGAGAAAAAGCAGGAATTGGAGGACATTGCACGTGAGGCCGCCGAGGCTCGCCAGGCCGCTTCCAAATCCGCTTCTTCAACAGCAAGTGCCGGTTCAGCAACAACTGAAAAATCCGGTGCCGCTTCCTTTGAGGCAGATAAACAAGCCAAACGCGAAGAACGAAACAGACAGCGCAGACAGGAAGCTCTGGAGCAACAGATTGCTGAATTGGAGTCCGAAATCACTTCGCTCGAAGAACAGATGACTTTGCCAGAAGTGTATCAGGATTATATGAAATTACAGGAACTACAGCAGTCATCGGAGGAGCACAAAAGTCAGCTTGCAAAAGCTTATGAAGAGTGGGAAAACCTAGCGATGGGCTAAGCTGTGATTCCGCGTGATGATTCTGTCTGTGATTCTACATCTCAATTTTAATAAAATGAGTTATAGCCCACGATAAGACATGAGGTCGGGTATATCGGATGTAGTGATGTGAACAACAAACAGCTGAAAATGTACAAGAGGCTCCGTGTTACGAAAGTAACGTGGAGCCTCTTGTATTGTGTAGGAATCCAGCGATTTAGAAGACGCGGGACTCGCTGATAAAATAACTTCAACACTCTCAGCTTGGTAGAGATCAAAAATCATATTTTCACATTTGTCAAATATCCATGGATTACATAAAATAAATTTCGGAAGGCATCCCCTTTTATTATCCACAACAATGAGTAACATTTCACAACCCTTTTCATGTAATCAAACGTTGGTAGAATAAGCTTTGTATAAAAAAACCATATTTATCCACCGTTTTATCCACATTATCCACAGCAATGTTGGTAACTCAGATGCATTCTATCCCCTGAGAACCTCATGTTTCGAAAACACATGTTGCAGTACTTCACCTTAGTTACCCACAAATTATACTGGATATGTGGATAACTATAGTCACACCTTGACAGATTTGATTATTGCTATATGGTTTTTCGTTTATTCCATTCTTTCATATTTTAAATGGGCAAGCGAGCGTGTTCCTACTCTGCTCCTATCATTAAAAACAGAAAAAGGGTTCCATTCCGCCCAAATCATGGCGGGAAGGAACCGTTTTTAGCTTTTTTTTTGCTATATCATAATCACATATCTAATGCACCTTAATGTACAGGCACCTCTTCACTATCCGCAACAGTTTCCGCTTTAAGTCCAGCTGCATTACATGCCGCAACGTAAGCCAAACCTGCAGCCATGACAATATCATGATGTGTTGCTGTACCCCTGAACTCTCGTCCGGCACGTTCTACGGTGATCACGGCTTCCGCGCTGGCTCCTTCTCCCCCACTCAAGGCATGCATCTCCATATCAACAAACGTAATGTCATCTGAGATACACTGCCCGATAGCCTGGATCGTCGCATCTACAGGACCTTTGCCTACGGCAGAGTAGGACTGTTCCCCTGCACTCGTACGAATACGGACCGCAGCCATGCGGTCTGTCATGCTACCTGCCGTCACTTGCAGCTCAACCAATTCATAGTCCTGTGCCGGAATATTCATCGTTTGGCTTACCATTTGCAACAACTGGTCATCACTTACCACTTTTTGCTGATCTGCGGTAACTTTGAACACTTCGTACAGCTGTTCCATTTGTTGCTCATCCGGTTCAAATCCGTATTTGCGCACCCGATCCTTCAGAGCGTGACGACCGGAGTGTTTCCCCAGAATAATCATACTGCGCGGAATGCCCAGTGCTTCCGGGTCCATAATCTCATACGTATTGCGGTTTTTCAGCAAACCGTCCTGATGGATGCCCGACTCATGCTGGAAGGCGTTACGTCCAACAACCGGTTTGTTGTAAGCAATCGGGAAATGCATGGCCCGGCTAATCTGGCGAGATGTCTCATACAGCTGATTCAGCTTGATGTTGGTCGTGGCTCCGATCACATCTCCGCGTGTTTCCAGCGCCATAATCAGTTCCTCTAACGCACAATTTCCTGTCCGTTCCCCAATCCCGTTAATCGTCACTTCAATCTGGGAAGCACCATTCGCAATGGCAGCCAGACTGTTTGCCACGGCAAGCCCCAGATCGTTATGGCAGTGGGCACTATAGCGAACTTTATCGCCGCCCCGCGCCCCTTCACGTACGCGTCGGAACATCTCTCCATACTCATGCGGTAGCGCATAACCAACGGTATCCGGCAGATTAATAATACTCGCCCCTGCCTCAATGGCCACTTCAATCATTTCAATCAGATCATCCATCTTGGTACGCGCAGCGTCCATCGCTGTGAACTCCACGGTATCCGTAAACTGGCGTGCATAGGAGACCATCTCCCGAGCCGTTGCCACCACTTCACTGCGTGGACGGCGTAGCTGATGCTCAATATGAATATCAGATGAGGATATAAACAGGTGGATTCGTCGCCGGGCCGCATCTGCTGTAGCCTTCACCGCAGCATCGATATCGCCTTTGACTGCACGTGCAAATCCACAGATTTCCACCTGTTGCAATTGTCTTGAGATCGCCTGAACCGCCTCAAACTCCCCTGGACTGGAGATGGGGAATCCAGGCTCAATGACGTCAATGCCAAGCGCTGCCAGCTGGTGAGCCAGCTCTATTTTTTGCTCAGGATGCAGGCTAGCTCCGGGTGCTTGCTCTCCATCTCGCAGCGTTGTATCAAAAATGTCAATCATGCGTTTGTTCGGATTGGTTGTCATATTCATTAACCTCCATTAATTTTGGGATATCGGTTCGGTTATGTTCGGTTTGTGAAAAGTTATGTTCAATGTGATGTGTGATGGTTCAAAGTGTACGTCGACTTACACCCTGAACAACTGTTGTTCCAGATTTCCTGATCAGACTTGCATCCATATGGCTGTTCCCTTTCGCCCACCCTGCTGCCGGCAGCAAAAACAAATAACCCGCCATCTCATCAAAGAGACGGCGGGTTATTCTCCCCTCCGCGGTACCACTCTCGCTTGATGGCTCAGCCTGCACTGACACCATCCACCTCGTGTTCTCCAAAAAGTTCATTAGACTTCATCCTAACTACGGCGAAACCGTAACATTTCAGAGAAACACCCTGTAACGGAGGTTAACCGTTGCTAAGTACACATGAGTTGACACCGTCTCGTTTAGTGACGAGCAAGCTCTGCCTCTTCTCATGTTTCCAAAGCTCTGTTCCCGGGCGAGATTCAAACGATTCCAGCCACTGCGTCGCACCACCCCGCAGCTCTCTGAGCGCTTTTGCCGTTCTACTGCTCCCGTTCATTACGTTTGTTGATATGATATTTATTGTTAATATTGATCAAAAAATAAAAATCAAAAAAGCCTGCCTTCTCCTGCATAATGCAAGAGACGACAGGCTGTTCACCTTCGCGGTACCACTCTTGTTGACCTCAAGCCTGTTCGAATAACAGCTTGAAAGTCCCCTTAGTATTGTGCATCGATCTCTACACTTCGTAATTAGCGTAACGGAAGTTGTCTCCGTTTCGTTCTAATATGCTTCGACCCGAGCACAATGGCCCATTCACGGAGGCAACCCGTAACGATATACTGTCGGCTGGCTTCAGCCTTCGGCCCGTTTCTTGCTAGCCGTGTTCCATCGTTCCGCTTCCAGGTGAGTTTCAGGTTTCCTTCGGCTACGTTGCACCATCCCGCAGCTCTCTAATGACCCGGAGTGACCTTACTGTTCCTGTTCATCGCGTTTTTCAGTTCAGGAGATAATTCCTGTTTAAATTTGTAACTAATATACATTCTTCACAAACCGCTGTCAACCATTCATTTCAAAAAAGAGAGAACTTTACGCCTCGGTCTGAACCGACCAAGCTTCCAGAGAAAGTCCCGGGTCCGCCTTCGCGTCAAAATTAGTCCCCTCGCCGCGAATCCATTTCAGATGTGCTGCCGCGCCGATCATGGCTGCATTATCCGTACAATATTCCATTGGCGGGATGACGAGTTCAAGTCCTTCCTTCGCACAGCGTTCCTGCAGAGCAGTCCGCAAACCGCGATTGGCAGCAACCCCACCGCACAGAAGTAACTGACGTGAGCCATATTCACGAACAGCACGTACCGCTTTTTCCACGAGCACTTCAACGACTGCTTCTTGAAAACCACGTGCCACCGCAGACGGTTCCAGTGTTTCACCACGCATCTTGGCCTGATTCAGTGCGTTGAGTACAGCCGATTTCAACCCACTTAGACTGAAATCATAGGACCCTGCTTCAAGCCACACTCGTGGCAAAGGAACAACATCTTCAGCTTCAGATGCCATGCGGTCTACATGCGGCCCTCCCGGATATGGACAGCCGAGCGCACGAGCGACTTTGTCATATGCTTCACCGACAGCATCGTCCCGAGTGCGTCCAATCAGCTTGAACTTGCCCTCGGACTCCAGATGTACAAGCTCTGTATGTCCCCCGGATACGACTAGTGCCATCGCTGGATATTGCAACTCTCGCACAAGACGATTCGCATAAATATGACCCGCAATATGATGGGTGCCGATCAGCGGTTTACCCAGAGCCATCGCAAGCGTCTTCGCTGCTACGATACCCACTAGCAATGCGCCGACCAATCCAGGTCCCTGCGTAACCGCAATCGCGCTCAGATCACGCGGGCGAATGCCAGACTGCTCGATCGCTTGCTCCAGCATTAGCGTAATCACTTCAACGTGTTTGCGTGAAGCCACCTCGGGCACAACTCCGCCAAACGCTTTATGTGTCTCGATCTGACTAGAGATGAGATTGGACAGCACTTCACGTCCATCTTTGACCACAGCTACCGATGTTTCATCGCAGCTGGTCTCTACCGCCAGAATGTAGGATGGAGTTCCGCCTTGATTATCTATAAGATCATTCATGAATCCATTACGCTTCCTTCCTCTTCGCCGCTCCGGCCCGCAGGCGGAAGTACCGCCCACATGATCATTGCATCTTCTCCGTTATCGGAGTAATACCCTTTGCGCAGACCTGCCGATTCAAACCCTTTTTTCTGATACAAATTCTGAGCCACAACATTCGACACCCGAACCTCCAATGTCATTCGCTCCATGCCGAGATAGGCTGCCGTCTTCATTAACTCGTCCAGCAGTTTCTCGCCCAGTTTGCGGCCCTGGTAGGCTTTTCTCACTGCTATATTGGTAATATGCGCTTCGTCCATAATCGTCCACATTCCCGCATATCCAATAGCAGTCCCATCCAGCTCCATGACCATATATTTAGCAAAATGATTGTGCTTCAATTCATTGTGAAATGCCTCTTCCGTCCAAGGGAGGGTAAATGCTTCATGCTCAATCTCCATCACGTCAGGAATATCTGCCACGGTCATGAGTCTGAACTGAAACATGGTCTCCTGTCCTTCATTCGCTACGTTGTCCATCCGCTCTCCCTCTCCCTTCAGCCTTTGCGCAGCAGGTTGGCTTCGGCTTCGGACAGCTGGGTGTAGTTCGGCACCAGGGCATGTACGTCATCGCGCTGACCTGCAAGCAGCGCTTCGGCGCCGAGGCGCCCAATCCAGCGGCCTTCCAGCTCATACGGTACGAGCTGGAGCGCCGTTCCTGCGGGGCAGCGAAGCTCTGCCGCTGCCGCCGCATGTTGGCCCGTCTCGCCAACGATCCAGACGGCAGCGGGCCGCTCTTCCGGCGCCGCCTCCGCCAAGCGGGCGGCGAGCTCTTCCAGCCATCCGTTCACTTGACGGATGGCATCCGGCGCCAGCCGGCGGGGTGTATCGCCGCCGGCTGAGGCGAACAGCGCGGTATAGGCTTGACCGCGCCGCGCATCCACGAGCGGAACGATCCAGTGGACAGGGGCGGCACTCGTGCCGCCCTGGTCCGCGGATGGCGTTCCGCCAGCCCCGGCTGCGGCATCATCTGCCGCAGCTTGCGCCTTGGCGGCGAGGCCGCTGTGCCAGCCGCCCCAGGCGAGGGCCTGCAGGCTGGACACCCCGGCAACGGGGATGTCCCACGCCCAGGCCAGCGTCTTTGCCGCGGTCACCGCAATGCGGATGCCCGTGTACGAGCCCGGTCCAATGCCGACGGCAATCCCGTCCAGTTGGCCTGGCTTCGTGCCGCTGGCAGCGAGCAACTGCTCCATTACAGGCACGACGTGCACCGAGTGATTACGCTCTGCTCGCTCATTGCGCTCTTCCAGTAGCGACCGCTCCTCCATCACCGCTGCAGCCATCACCGCGGTAGATGTATCCAACACCAAAAACCGCTGACGCGGCTTTTTTTGCTCCTCAATCGTCCCATCATTCCTTAATGCTTCTAACGTTTCTTCTTTCCCTAAACCTTCGTTCGTCCCTTCATTTCCAAAACCTTGTATCATCCTATAACTCCATTCTGTCTGAACTGTCGACATAGCGCGGCATATCCCTCACCATACCCATCCAGCGTTATCGTTCGATCTTCCAGACCTGTCGTCTCAATCTGCACATGAAGATGCTCTTCGGGTAACAACTCAGGAATGATGCTGGACCATTCCACCAGACTGACTCCCGCACCATAAAAATATTCTTCAAGACCCAGCTCATCCGCTTCTTCCAACGATATGCGATACACATCCATGTGATATAGCGGCAATCGACCCTCGTATTCCTTGATCAGCGTGAAAGTTGGACTGCTTACAACATCTCTCACGCCCAAATGCCAGGCAAACTTCTGAGAAAAAGCGGTTTTACCCGCACCCAAATCGCCGTCCAGTGCAATAACCATGCCAGCCTGTGCCTGTGCTGCAAGTGCAGCCGCAAGCGTTTCTGTATCTGCAATGCTGTGGGAGTGATACACCCACTGCTCGTGCGTCTGATTCAATATACGCCCCACCTTTGACGGTCTTCCGTCTGAGTTCACTTTGAACCTTATTATATCGGTCCCTTTCCTTGCCCGCAACATCGAAGGAAGATGCTGGAAAGGTTAGACTTTATAACTATCTCTTTGCGTAATCACAGAAAGGATCTGAACCTAAAAAACCGATACCTCCCGGTATCGGCCGCACTTTCATTGAATTCCAGAATGACAATAACCTCTAGTTTCCGCTGTACTTGTCACATTTTTATGACTGCTACTCTTCCAGACGATCCACTCGCACCGTCTGGGTGTTCCCTGGTCTGCTGCCCACCTGTACCGTTGCCATGCCGTTTGCCTCATCCACATTTTCAATCCAGACAGGCTCGCCTTCAAGCGTCACCGCGATTGTATCTTTGGAATTATAAATAGCTTTTGCCCGTTTTGCATCCATCATACTATTCGTAGTCTCCTTCCGGGTCATCATTGTGATCCTCTTGCACAATCGTATCTGTCGTACTATCCCCAATATAACCATTATCCTCTGTAACCTGACCGCCGCCTAAACCCTCATTCACCATACGATCGATATCCAGCATAAAGGATTCCCGATCGAGCGGCAGTTTCTCTGAAGTTACCGCTTCCCAATTGACATCTGCTGCCGGCGTATAAAACTCTTCTGCACTCTCGGCATCCTCCAGAGGGTAGGGGGTAAACGTGCGCTTGTGCGCCTCTTCCTCATCTCGCCTGTTCTTCATCTGGCACCTCCCCATCATGTTTCTGTTATCATCCCCGACTCTTGCTGAACCATACAAAATGCTGAAGACCCCCATCTAGATATCCCTAACCACCATACAATCAAGGGTTTACGACT
Source organism: Paenibacillus intestini (assembly GCF_030803945.1). Classification (NCBI taxonomy): domain Bacteria; kingdom Bacillati; phylum Bacillota; class Bacilli; order Caryophanales; family Paenibacillaceae; genus Paenibacillus; species Paenibacillus intestini. Next base: position 75,061 of record NZ_JAURUN010000006.1, read on the forward strand.
ATCCCTTACAACAGCTGCCCATACTATTAACAAATAAGAAATTTGAAAGGAGTCGCCTTTATGCATACGGTCTGGAAAGGTGCGATCAGTTTTGGTCTCGTGCATGTCCCTGTCAAAATGTTCTCGGCTACGGAGGACAAAGATATCTCCATGCGTTACATTCATAACGTTTGCGGAAGTCCGCTCGCTTATGTACGCCAGTGCCCCTCCTGTGAGGTCGAAGTCAAATGGGAAGAGATCACCAAAGGCTATGAATATGAAAAGGGCAAATTTGTTCTTTTCGAAAAAGAAGAACTTGAGGCTTTAAACGAGTCCAGTAGCAAAACCATTACCATTCTGGATTTTGTGGATTTGACTGAAATTGACCCGATCTATTTTCAAAAAACCTATTATCTCTCTCCTGATCAGGCTGGTGGTAATGCCTATCAGCTTCTCATGAACGCCATGCGGGATACGGGAAAAATAGGCATTGCTAAAATCTCCATCCGCTCCAAAAGTAGTCTCGCCGCCATCCGCGTTCTGGAAGACTGCTTGTCGATGGAAACTATTTTTTACCCGGATGAGATCCGTCCCGTGTCACAGGTTCCTAACCTTCCTGAAGTTCAAAATGTAAACGAAAAAGAACTCACGATGGCCAAACTGCTAATCGACCAACTTTCAACTCCGTTTGAACCTGGTAAATATACAGATGATTATCGGGCAAAGTTGCTTGACCTCATTCAACACAAGGTTGCTGGGGAGGAGATCAAGATCGCTCCAGCCAAACCGGAAGCTAATGTGATGGATCTTATGGCTGCACTTCAAGCAAGTATTGAAGCAGTAAAGCCCATTCCTTCAGCCCCTGGAACAACCACGGCTAAACCTAAAAAACGCGCTCCGCGCAAAACAACCGCCCAGGCTGTTGCTGGAGGAGAAACCGATGCTACACCTGCAACTCCGAAACGCAAAAAAGCCCCCGCTAAACCCAAAACTTAAGCGTGCTGTTGGAGTAGGAGGGTTGGGGGCCCCGCTTGTATCTAACGGACCGGACGTAATTGGGTCAACATGATCCCAAAACTGCCCTATCGGTTCGTTAGCAAGTGGTGGATCATTTATCTGTCACCACCCTCGACTCGCCACTATGACCATCCCCAATTAAACAAACATCTCAGACACTTTTGATGAAACAATATTGACTAAGTTATTGACTAAACAAAGTAAATATTTTATATTAACTTATGAAAAGTAACTTATTTATATTTATAAAGTGATGATCTTCATTTTCAAAAAATAACATGTTTCAATGCTCACTTTTACATCGATATGCACTTCGTTCCAATATTTTAATATTCACACATTATAATTTGTGATTTGTTCTCGATGAGAAGTCATTATAAGGAGGATATAACCATGAGTACGACTTATCAAATCCCAGCCACAACCCATCTAGGTGAAGTCAGTCTCAAAATTAGCAATCTAGATCGGTCCATCCAATTTTATACGGACGTTGTTGGCCTTAAACTACTGACACGCCAAGATCATATTGCCACAATGACAGCGGACGGAAAGAACGTCCTTCTTCGCCTTGAAGAAGTGAGCAACAGCATCACTTTGCCCGAGCGCTCCCATGCCGGACTGTACCACTTTGCCATTCTGCTACCTGACCGCAAGTCGCTTGGACTTGCCGTTCGTAATCTTGTCGCATCCGGGATCGATATTGGTCAGGGAGATCACCTAGTGAGTGAAGCCTTTTATATCTCTGATCCCGATTTGAACGGGATTGAAATCTATGCCGACCGCCCTCGTGATACTTGGAAACGGGATGCTGACAATAATTACGTCATGGCAAGCGATCCAGTGGATGTGCAAAGCTTGTTTGATCTGTCGGCAAGTGAAACTTGGGATGGTTTGCCAGCTGGCACCGTTATCGGTCATGTTCACTTTCACGTTCGTAGTCTGGAGGAAGCCCGCAGCTTCTACTCCGGTATTCTCGGATTTGATGTTGTAGGCAACTTCGCCAATATGTCAGCACTGTTTGTGTCTGCCGGAGGCTACCATCACCATCTGGGACTGAATATTTGGGCCGGAGTTAACGCTCCAATCAATCCTGCCAATGCTACGGGAATCAACTATTTCACCATTGTGTATGCCCATAACCATGAAGTTGAGCAGGCCGTTGAACGTCTGCGCGAGTCTGGCGTTGAAGTACGTCCCGATGGTGATGCATGGTATGCAGCAGACCCGCAAAACATCGGAATCCGCCTGATCGCAGAGGCCTAAAGCTCAATTCGTGTTACTTTGAACACAAACTGTTACCATCCATTCACTCTGCCGATTTCATTCTGCATTCCTTCTCTTGATCAAATTTGTTACTGCAAAAAAAGCCTGACCTCGTTCCTCCAAAGCTTCCTTAGGAGGTAAAGGGTCGGGCTTTTTTTATACTTCTGATAAAACCGTAAATATTGGTACATCCTAACTCAGACTTAAACATTGTCAGACGAAGGAGATTTATTGAATGATTGAAAAGGGACGTTTGACCGTCAGGCAACTTGCTTCGCTGATGTTCCTTTGCACAATCGGTGAGCAGATCCTCTTTTTCCCCTCGATGATCACATCTTATGCCCAGCAGGATGCCTGGATCTCTTCATTGCTTGGCGTAGGAGGCGGAATAGGTGTGCTTCTGATCATGCTCGCTGTATATCGCTTGGATCCGCGTCTAAATTTAATTGAACATGTACTCCGGGTGCTGGGGCCTTGGGTGGGTGCTGTGATCAGCGCATTCTATATTTTTTATTTTCTGATTGGTGCATCGACGTTTATCCGTGAAATGGGAGACTTTATGACGACGAACATTCTGAGAAATTCGCCATTATGGGTGTTGCACCTGACATTCATCTGCGCCCTGACTTGGGGATTGCGATCGGGACTCCCTAACATGGGAAGGACTGCCGAAATCCTGTTGCCTATCGTTGTCCTGTTCTTGATTATTCTCACCCTATGCCTACTCCCCAAGGCAGAGCTCGACAATATAAAACCCATTCTTGGTCGGGGATTCGTTGATCCGTTCAAAGGCTTTATCGCTGTACTTACATATCCGTACTGTGAATTATGTATTTTCATGATGTTATTGCCTTACACAGAGCAACGCCCTCATCTGAAAAGAGATTTTTTGCTCATGGGTATGATCGGCGGATTAATGTTAACGCTAACCATAAGTATGTGTCTGCTTATTATGGGACCATTCATGACACAGCATTACTGGTTTACTTCATTTAATCTGTCCCGTCTGATTAACATTGGTAACTTTTTAGAACGCATTGAGGCTATTATGGCTTCCGTCTGGGTTATCGCTGTATTTTTCAAAAGTGTGCTCTTCTTCTACAGCTTTGTGCTTGGGCTCGCTCATCTGTTTCGCTTGTCCAGCTATCGGAATCTCATCTTCCCAGCGGCATTTCTTATTTTAACATGTTCCATCCTGATCGCTCCGAATGAAACCTTCTATCTGAAAGTGATCATTCCCTATTGGATTGACTGGGATTTAACCTGTGGCATTTTTATGCCGCTGCTGTTGATCCTGATTCATCATTTGAAACATAAGTTGCAAAAACATTAATGCCCTCCACGCATTTGATTTAATCCTCATACGTGGCTGGCTTAAGGAAGGAAAGGAGTAACACATGATCAAACCTGTTAGTCCGTTTGAACCTGTATCCCGAGACACTTTACCCACAGGCTCCCAGTGGATTGCCCAGATCAAGTGGGATGGTGTACGCATGCTCGCCTATGAGAACGGGCAAGAGTTACGGCTGGTCAATCGCAGGTTACACGACCGGACGACCCAGTATCCAGAACTAGTGGGACCGCGCAATCTATGCGAGGGCAACTCTTACATTTTGGACGGTGAGATCATCGCTCTCGATCCGGATACGGGACGTCCTTCCTTTTATCACGTACTTCGCCGGGATCGCATGAGCAAGCCGGATAACATTGCTCAAGCCAAACAGCAGATACCGATAACTTATATGGTTTTTGACATTCTATATTACGATGGAAATTGGGTCACAGATCTGACGCTATCTGCCCGTCAGCAGCTGCTTCACCAAGTGCTACATACCAGCACTCATGTTCAGGAAGTAACCAACTCAACGGATGCATCTACTTTGCTAAGCGTTATGAGGCAACATCAGATGGAAGGCATCGTCTGCAAGGATCTCACCAGCACCTACGGGATCGGTAGCAAGGACTCACGCTGGCAGAAGGTGAAGATCATGCATGATCTATACGCCATGATCGGGGGCGTTACATATCGTGATGGAATCGTCAACGCCGTTGCGATTGGCGTATATGACGGACCTCATTTTATCTATATTGGTCATGTAGGAACAGGGAAGTTGAACATTAATCGCTGGCGGGAACTCACTTCACAGGTGCAACCACTTATCATAAAGGATAGACCGTTCCATAACATTCCTGAGCGTAGCGCAGAGACAACTTGGGTACAACCCCAGATTGGACTTAAGGTGCAGTATATGGAACTGACGCATCATCGCACACTGAGACATCCTAGCATCCAAACCTTTGCAGAAGTAACACGGGAGGACTGTCTGGCGAGCCAGTTACAACATGAATTCCAGTAAAAGGAGGTGAAGTGGTGCCACACAAAGTCAAAGGCTCCATCAAGATTGAGGGTGTAGAACTCACGGTTACGAATCCAGACAAGCTGTTATGGCCAGAGGCAGGGATTACCAAAGCCATCTATCTGCAAAAGTTGGCCGCACTGGCTCCTTATCTGCTAACCTACACTCACAACCGTTTACTGACAACCATTCGCTACCCTCATGGCGCTGGTGACACGTTCTTTTATCAGAAAAATGCCCCGGAGCCTGTGCCTGATTTCGTTCAAACACAGGATCATGAAGGTATACGGTATATTGTCATGAACGGGCTACCTGAACTTCTCTGGTTAGGAAATCTGGCCGCACTTGAATTCCATCCTTCGCTTCATGCGATTAACAGTACGCTACCCTGTGAATGGATGATTGATCTCGACCCTTCGATGGAGCACGAGCCGCGGATCATGCAGGCCGCCTTGATTGTAGGTGAAACATTGTCCTCCCTCGGGTTGCAATCGGTTCCCAAAACCTCTGGCGCCACAGGTGTTCAAATTATTGTACCAATTACTCCGGGTGTAACATTTGATGAGTTACGGGATATTGGTCATTTTGTAGGTAAATATGTCACGCAAAAACATCCTGATTTGTTTACGCTGGAACGGCTCAAAAAAGATCGGGGTGATCGAATTTACTTTGATTATCTCCAGCATTATGGCGGCAAAACATTAGCTGCTCCCTATACCCCTCGCGCAAAGCCACGGGGAACAGTCTCCACTCCCCTGACTTGGGATGAAGTGCGCCGTGATGTCTCTATTCAGGATTATCACCTTATGAATATTATTGAACGCCTGACAACCGTTGGCGACCTGATTGCAGCAGTGCCACCGCAACCTATCGAACTGATTCTGAAACATCTCAAGAAAAAATAGCCGATCCCCTGTGATTCAGGATATCGGCTATTGGTATAGTAGAGTCATATCGAGCAGAAAGCTTCGCTAATGGATGCCTTTTTTCTTGAAACGTCCGCCCTTCACATCGTGAATGTTACCGATAGCTACAAAGGCCTGCGGGTCCCAGTCCTCAACAATGGACTTCAGCTTGGCTTCTTCCAGACGAGTGATGACAACAAAAATGATCTTTTTCTCATCCCCGCTGAATCCGCCTTCTCCGTCCAAATACGTTACACCACGTCCGAGACGATCTGTCAACGCGGAACCGATATCACGATACTTCTCACTGATGATCCAGACCGACTTGGACTGATCCAGCCCTTCATTCACGATATCAATCATCTTCATGGCAATATAATAAGCAATCATCGAGTACAGAGCGTTCGGCCAGCCGAATACAAATCCAGCACCCGCGAAAATAAATACGTTAATAATCAATACGATCTGTCCTACAGACAGCGGTGATTTCTCACTAAACAAAATAGCAACGATCTCTGTACCGTCAAGTGAACCACCTGAACGAATGACGAGACCTACTCCCACACCCAGGATCAATCCGCCGAATACAGCACCCAGAAGTGGTTCACCGGGTGTCAGTGCCGGAACTTCATGCAATAGAGACGTGCCGATAGACATCACGACGATCCCCAGCAAAGTAGATAATGCAAAGGTCTTACCAATCTGCTTGTAACCAAGGATTAGAAAAGGCATATTGAGCAAAGTCAGAAATATCCCCAGCGGCAGATGTGTAAGCTCTGAAACCATAATCGAGATCCCCGTGATACCGCCGTCGATGACGCCGTTTGGCACGAGGAATACTTCAAGCGATACAGCCATAAGGACAGCACCGATCAGGATCATTACAATACGTTGCAGAAATTTCAGCGTAAACACCGAGCTTTTGACGCCGCGGTCGGCTTGCTTGGCCGTTAATTCTTTCACCGTTACATTGGACATGGTATCCCCCCCGTAAAATCAGAATGTGAATCCATTTTATATATCCATTAAATCACTCCACGGGGAAGCTGCATGTAGAAAACGAGCCAAACTGTATTCTTCATGTACTTTAACCCACCATCAAAACGGGCATCTAAAGGCGATATAAAATAGATTCAAGATGTACTGCTTGCCGGATCACACTTCCAAAAAAGAGCAAAAGGGAGCCTGTTTCCCCAGACTCCCCTCCTTCATCACGACATGATTTATATAACTATTATATCATAAAAGATCAAATTGGAGCAAAAGACTTAGCAAAAAGAAGATAAATTCAAAAAAAGTGAATTTATCTTCAGAAATCTGCCCTAAATCGGCTAAAGAAGCGGAGAAAGCATGCGAGAAAGCATTTCAGCCCCTTTTTGTAGACGTGAGCGATGTTGGAAAGCGAAAGTATCTATTTGGCTACACTCCTCTAGGTCACGTTCAAAATCATGCATCAGACGATGAATCGCAGAGCTTTCAAACAATACAGCCGTCAATTCAAAATTATAAAAGAAACTGCGCATATCCATGTTGGCCGTCCCTACTGTCGCCAGTAATTCATCGACAATCATCACTTTGGCATGTACAAAACCTTTGCGGTATTGATAAAATTTCACACCGGCACGTAGCAACTCTTCAACATAAGAAAGAGAAGCCAGATGCACTAACCGTGAATCGGATTGATACGGAATAATAATTCGCACATCCACTCCACTGACCGCAGCGGTCTTGAGAGCCTCGTAAAGAGCTGGATCAGGAATGAAATACGGTGTTGTAATATATATCCGTTCACAGGCTACTGAAATCGCGCCAAAACACATCTCCTGAATGGCGTCCCAATCTTGATCAGGTCCACTACCTAAAATCTGAATTCGTTCTCCGCCGCTGCAAATATGAGGTGGGAACAATTCTCCGAGTTGCGGCTCCATAATCCGTTTTCCCGAGGCCAGCTTCCAGTCGTTAAGAAACGTGCTTTGCAGGAAATAGACGGCATCTCCTTCAATCTGCACATGGGTATCTCGCCAAAATCCAACCTCCGGGTATTGACCCAGATAGTCATCTCCGACGTTAATACCGCCAACAAAACCAACCTTTCCGTCCACAACTACAATTTTACGGTGGTTTCGGTAATTAACTCTGCGATCAATCGTTGCAATGAGCGGAGGCAGGAAAAAATGAAACTCAACACCCGCATCCTGAAGCTTGCGGATAAAACTCCAGCTCAGTTTATGACTGCCAAGCCCATCACAGATGAACCTGACTTTCACTCCTTCCTGTGCTTTACGGATCATGACCTGTTGAAAGCGAGTACCGATCACATCATCTCTGAAAATATAGAACTCGACATGCAGATGGTGCTTCGCCTTCTCCATCTCTCTAAGCATAGCCGCAAATGCCTCTTCCCCATTGGTAAGCACTTTACTCCGGTTACATCCCGTAATCGGGCTCTCGGACAAATGGGATAACAGGTTGAATAAACGGTGCTGGTGGGTATATCGATCCCCTGGCATTTGGGCAATCTCTTCTATAATGTGCGCCTGTTTCCAGATCGCTTCCCGCATTTCTCTGAAGATGCGGGACCCGCCCTTTCGCAGCTTTTTGCGTTTACTGTAGTCCTGAGCCACGAAATAATACACAACAAATCCGATTAAGGGCACACAAAATAAGATGAACAGCCAAGCCACTGCTTTGGCTGGATTGCGGAACTCCAGCACGAGAATCGTAGCCGCTTGAAAAATAAAAACAAGTAAAATAATGACCAGCCAGAACATGTGGCCTCCCCCTTAGTACATACGCTATAATATTTCAATTATCTGTTTTGTAATATTCCGTTATCTCGCTCTCCAGCCTTTTCTTCGCTTTCATTCTAAACAGCTTTGACGATATTGTTCCCAGCTAATCATAGATACCCAATGTAGACCTCATTCGTAACGAATACTTAGATAAAACTTTACATAACCTAACTTCAACACTGTTTTGCATAACTCCCTTTCCAGACTCTTCCTCTTTTCTTCCGGTAAAGGTGGTCTTCTTACGTAAAATTAGATATAATACTCGTTAAAACTTATTACATAAAAGGAGAAGAGTAGTGAATGGACAGTGAGAGGTATGCGTTAAATTTGGTTTTGGTTGCATTTTTGATAGGGTTATCGGCATTTTTCGTGGCAGTGGAGTTCGCTCTGGTACGGGTTCGTCCGAGTCGGATCGACCAAATGATTGCAGAAGGGAACAAACGGGCGCTCGCTGTGAAGCAGGCCGTCGCTAACCTAGACGGATATCTGTCTGCTTGTCAGCTCGGGATTACGATTACGTCTCTCGGACTGGGCTGGCTCGGTGAACCCACGGTAGAGAAAATCCTCCACCCGGTGTTCGAAAGCATGAGCATCCCAGATGCACTCGCTTCATTTTTGTCCTTTGTCATTGCCTTTGTAGCGATCACGTATTTACACGTTGTTGTGGGTGAACTTGCACCCAAAACGATAGCGATCCGCAAAGCCGAGACTGTCGCACTGTTGACATCCGGTCCTATCATCTTGTTTAACCGAGTGATGTATCCTTTTATCTGGCTGTTGAACGGCTCTGCGAACCAACTGGTCAAATTGTTTGGCATCAAGCCTGCTTCGGAACATGAAGACGCACACTCTGAAGAAGAGCTCCAGATCATTATTAACGAGAGCTTTGAGAGTGGTAAAATCAATCAGGCGGAATTTGGGTATGTTAGCCGAATTTTTGCATTTGATGAGATGCTGGCCAAAGAGATCATGGTTCCCCGGACCGACATGGTCTGCCTTTATCTAAATAAAACGAACGAGGAAAATCTAGAGATCATTCGCGAAGAGCAATACACTCGCTTTCCAGTCGTTAATGAGAGCAAAGACGATATTATCGGTATCATTAATACGAAACAATTTTTCTTAGAACTGTATGGTAATGATGAACCCGTCGACCTGTCTTCCCTCATTCAGCCCGTTTCGGCTGTTCATGAGACAACTCCAGTCAAGGATCTGCTTAAAAAAATGCAGAAGGATGGCGTGCATATTGCTGTTCTCGTCGACGAGTATGGAGGCACGTCGGGGATTGTAACGATTGAAGACGTATTGGAGCAGATTGTTGGTGAGATTCGCGATGAGTTCGACGCAGACGAAGAAGAAGAAATTCAGATTGTGAATGAGCATTATATCATCATGGATGGTAAGGTTTCGCTGTCCAAGGTCAACGATATGTTCATGTCTTCGCTTGATGCGGACGAGTGGGATACGATTGGTGGATGGCTATACAGCCACCGTCCGGAGATGAACGAACAGGAAGAATATGAATACGAAAACCTGACCTTTGTCCTGCTGGAAAAAGATAAAAATCGCTTCTACAAGGTGGCTATCGTCCCGAAAGAACCACTGAATATGTCAGACTACACCGATGAAGACGAGAAAGAAACAAACGTTTGATTTAAAAGGTCTGTCCACGTCATTTCCGATGTGGACAGACCTTTTCTTTATGCTGAGGGATGAAATATCTTACCTACATCTTATTTGGCATCTGCTCGATCTTCAACAATCCGGTTCTGGATTTTCTTAAATATAATCTTAAGGATCATGTAAAGCGGAATAATAATAATCATACCTAGAATGTTGCCCAGGTCGGCTCCAACAAGTAACAGGATCACTGTAGTCAACGGATGAATATCAAGCTGTTTGCCATACACATAAGGAGAGATGAGATTATCCTGTATTTGCTGTGCAATGACGATAATGATCAGAGACCAGAGAGCCATGGAAGGCGAGTCGATAAAAGCAACAATCACAACAGGAATCGCCGCCAGTAGCGCCCCTACATAAGGGATAAAGTTCAGAATAATGGACACAACCGTTAACAATAGCGCATAAGGCAACCCGATAAGAAGAAAACCGATAAACATGAGAATGCCCAGCGCCACATTAACGATAACCCGGCCTACAATATAATTGCTCAGAGCCTCATCAATTTCATGCACCGTCTCTTCCCCGTCTTTTCGGTAATGTCTCGGCAATAACAGCGTCAAGTTGGTTCCAAATTTGCTGCCTTCCTTGAGCATGTAATAGAGCATAATCGGAAATGTTGCCAAAATAATGACCAAGTTGGACACCACAGAAAATAGACCAGAGACATAATCCGTAACCTGCGTAATCCCCTGACTTAAATACTTGGACAATCTGGTAAACAAGTCCGAATTCTCAGGCAGGTAACGGGCAAGAAAACGATTGTTTTCCAGTGCTTTAATCTGCTCTACAAGAGATGACACAAGCTTAGGTGTATTTTCGATAAAATTCCATAACTGCTCCCGCAGGGAAGGCCACACGAGAACGCTGAATCCTGCGATGAGGAGTCCAACAGCCACATAAATAATCAGGACAGACAGTGCCCTTTTGATTTTGTGCCGCTCCATGAAGTCCACGAGCGGACGCAACAGATAGTAGAAAAATCCTGCGATCAAGAGCGGGATAATAATGATATGAATCAGCGAAGTGAGAGGGCGGAAAATAAAGTTGACTTTATCCCCCAAATACACGATCAGCAACAGTAAAATAATTGCTGTGCATATGCGGTAAAATTTGTTGTTAATCAAGAAAAATGATCCCTCCATGCGCTGTCATGCCAAAGTGACTGCGACGATAATATGATTCTAACATTACAATACCAGTATGTACCCTGAATAGACAGCTATGCCACATGAAAACAAAAAAAGAGGCAGGAGTTAACCTGCCACATCTCTTTTGTTGAACACAACCCAGGAAATCACCATAAAGATGACATAATATGCAGCGAGAACTGCCAAGGAGAACCCGAGAGTCATGCCCTCACTTGCTCCATTCATCAAGCCCATATCCGATGAAGAGTTCATATATTTGCTCAAGTTCATATTATTGAACAGAACATATTTAGCCCATTCATAACGATCCGGATTAAAGATCAGCGAGAATATATTTTGTGTAAACATAATAAACAAGGACAAACCAATCGCAAGCGCACCTGAACGAAATACCGAGGAGACCATAAAGGCAATCGCAAGTGTAATAAACAAGTCGATATACAGATATCCCCATCTCGTAAACGCATCAGCTGCGATTATACTGCTGTCTACCGAAACCTCATGAGAGAAGAGAATATATGAGCTAAGCATGGCCATACCAATCACCAGTAGTGTGCTTAATATACTAAAGCCTACTACAGTGAGATATTTGGAAGCCAAAATTTTACTGCGTGACCATGGTCGGATAAGTAACAGTTTAATGGTTCCCCATGTAAATTCACCCGCCACCGTTTCTGCTGCAATGACTACACAGAAGATGGTGTTCAGAAAAAATGCAATCTGAACTGTTGTAGCCGCAGGCTGCCAAAACAAGGTGTCACTTGACCCCATGCCTTCTCTCATTAAGACAGGCATGAGTAACGAGATCAGAACAAGAATAGCTAACATAATCCAGGTACGTACACGACGGAACACCTTCATATTTTCATTCAGTAGCAGATTGCCGAAACTACCCAATGCCGCCACCTCCAGTCACTTGCAAAAATTGATCTTCCAGCGTACGAGTCACACTACGAATGGCATAAACCTGCACGCCTTCACGTACCAGTTTGGCATTGACCGCTGGAATTTGTTCTCGAGAGAGAGACAACACGATAACCTTACCCTGAATAACTGCCTCACCCTCCATGAGTTCAACAGCACGTTCAGCGTCATCGACTTCAAACGCAACTTCAATTAAAGCATCTGGACCTTGCTCATCCCGCAGATTTCGAACATCAATCAGTTTACCGTTCTGAATAATAGCTACGGTGTCACACATCAATTCCATCTCGGACAACAGATGGCTTGATACAAACACGGTGATCCCCTCTTCGTGGGTGAGGAGCCGCAGATAATCTCTCAACTCCCTTATGCCCTGTGGATCGAGACCGTTCGTTGGCTCATCCAGAACTAACAGCTTAGGTCTATGTAATATAGCCTGTGCGACACCAAGGCGCTGACGCATACCCAAAGAATAGGTTTTTACCTTGTCATGAATCCGCGCTGTTAGGCCCACACGCTCAATGGTCTCTGCAATACGTTCCTTGGTAACGCCAGGTGACATACGGGCAAAATGCACCAGATTCTGATATCCGGTCAGAAACTTGTACATCTCCGGATTTTCCACAATCGCCCCCACCTGGGCTATCGCCTCTTCAAACTCATTCTTTACACTGTGTCCAGAGATGAAAATATCTCCTTTACTAATGGACATCAGACCTACCATCATTCGAATCGTTGTTGTTTTCCCCGCGCCATTTGGTCCTAAAAAACCAAAAACCTGCCCCGGAGAAATATCCAGGGTCAGGTCACTGACCAATGATCGGGAGGAAATGATTTTACTGACGCCTTGAAGTCGGACGACCGGCTCCTGCTGCATTCAATCCTCTCCTTCATGGACGGACTTATTTCATGCCCGTTTCTCATATGAGCATAGTGTATCATAATCTTTAGTATATTGTCCTGCAAACTGGGACTTACCTTCTCGTTTTGACTCAACTACACACGCCTCACAGCATCCAAGTGGCATTTCACTCCGGTAAAATCCAGTACGAAACACGTGATTGCCTCCATTGCCCTCTGGCTTCTGGGCGGCGTCTCTAGCGACCGACACAATCATCCCACAACTGACACAGTAAAAGCGGCCCGTTTCATTCAATGGAATACCTTCCCCTCACAGGGAGTCTCTAGTCCCTGTTATTTGTCGTTAGACGCTGAAAATTGATACATTTTGTATCCTAATTCGTAATTTACTTGACACCGGGACTATTGTCAAGCTTTTTAAGCATGGATTTAGGTTGAAAATTCAAAAAAACGCTATAAATGCGACAAAAGTCTCGCATTTATAGCGCTTGGTCAAGGACTAATGATACAAAACGGTATATTCAACCTCCATTTACATCACAGCATATGTAACATTTACTCCTCATCCTGATATTGCACCCTATCATGCATCACGATGAAGTTTCAGTGTTGTGTTTCCTATCATCTGGATAATACCATAACAGCGTCCACTGCTTACCATCCTGCACAAGGTAACAGATCTGCACAAGATCAAACTTTCCAAAGGTTCCGGAATACGTTTGTGTAACTTTGATTTTGTATGCTTCAGAAAAAGGCTTAACGCCTTGAATGATCTCCACATCAAATTCCCGCTCTGGCGGTTCCATCTCCAGTTCAAACGTCTGCACACCAAAATGCTGCATAAAAATGTGAGCTCTATTCTGCACATAGGCACTCTTCGGAAATCGCTCTTTCATTAAAGGATGAAAAAGCTCCCAGGAGCTTCCGAAGTCACCCGTTTGCTCGTATTTGTAAAACTCTTCCGCCACAGCAGCAGCCTCTGTAGCCGCATCTGCACGAAACAGCGCAGGTACACTCCTAATAATCAGCCACAGCAAAAGCACTACAAATAAAATAAGTCCACTTTTTTTGAACAGTGCATTACGGTTTCTTCTTCTTAGCATCATTCAGCCCCCTTGTCCTGCCTACCCCATATGTATGATGGTTTGCAAACAAGTAGAAGCTACGCCCGAACTACACAATGCATTTCCTGGGAAATCAATGATGTCTCCTACCCAGCAAAGCTCGAATTCCTGTATAAACCGAGATGCCACAACTTCCACCAATCAAGTCTACACCGACATCCCAGATTGAACTCGTACGATTGGGGCTGAACTGTTGGATATACTCGTCAATGGAGGCAATCACTGCAACGAACATCAGCGCCACCGTAATACAAGTTATGACTCTCACCCGTTTGTAACGCAGACTGCCATAGATTAATACTGCGAGAACAGCGTAGATTAACAGATGCGCAGTCTTGCGAAAGAGGAATTCTACAAAAGCATAAGGCCTTTCTCTTAGTGAATACTCGTGACCATTATAAAACAGGTGCACATCGGGCAATGTAACCCCGATGTGCACCTGTTTGGTCAAACGTTGAAGCCATGGCTGAATATTTTGCTGTTGATAGGATTGGGAAGACATCAGCCAGATTATCGCAATCCAGACCCCTGCCAGCATTAGCCAAAACAACATTTTATACGAACGATTCTTCCGTTGATATTTCTGTTTTCTTGTTTCTCTTCCCTCCGCATTCAGCAATGTTTTCACCACTTTCCTTGCTGTTTCACGAACGTTGCCCTTACTGTTCTAGGTGCTGCGTCAGTAATCCGTGAATGCGCTCCTTTTCCTCTTGACCTACAATAAAATAATAAATACCGTTGATCTTCTCGCCTTTTCCCTTGATCTCAACTGTATCGATTTCTTCCAGGTCGCTACGATAATCCAGAAGCAGTTCTTTCATCTCATCAAATGTCAGATCTGTTCTGACATGTGTACCCAGCTCATCTAACATATTCTGAAGGTGAAGCACACTGGAGAATTGCATCGTATTTTTGAGCATCTGCTTCAGGACCTCTCGCTGACGATCATTCCTTCCCAAGTCGCCCTTCGGATCATCATAACGCATTCTGGAGAATCCGAGAGCAGCGACACCATCCAGATGAATATTGCCCTGCTCATAACGTTTACCCTCATAGTCAAAGGCAAACGGGTTGTTTACATCCACACCACCAACAAGATCAATGATTTTGGAGAACCCCTCCATATCTACTTTCATATAATAGTGAATGGGAATTCCCAAAAATTGTTCAACTGTTGCAAGAGACATATCCACGCCCCCAAAAGCATAAGCGTGATTGATTTTGTCTTCGGTGTTGCGTCCTACAATTTCTGTTCGTGTATCTCGCGGAATATTAAACATCAGCACTTTCTTTTTCCCCGGATTCACACTTAGAACAATCATCGTATCTGAACGTCCTCGATCATTCTGGCGTTCATCCACCCCCAGGATCAAGGCATTAAAGGGCTCTTTGCGATTGAGTTCAACCTGGAGTCCGCCCTTCGCATCGGTTACCGAAACAGGCTTTACGGGATTACGAGGCTCATAAATCTGATCAGCGGTTGATTTAACCGATTGATAGAGATAGATCGCATAACCAAATACAACGATGATCAAAAGGGAAGCAATCCAAGCCGTCCATTTCATCCACTTTTTCATGGGGATCTTCCTCACTCATATTGTTGATATTCACTGGCAGATTAGATAATTGCTGGTGCTTTCCCTTCCACCTTCACGAGACCTGGACGTCCGACAGAATAATAGTGGAAAGCAGATGCTTGAATCTGCTCCGCACTATACACATTACGACCATCAATCATCACAGGATCCTTCATCGTTTGGGCTAAGGTTGTCAGATCAACCTGGGCAAATTCCTTCCATTCTGTCAGTACACATAGCGCATCCGCGTCTTGAGCAGCATGAAGCGGGCTATCCTCCCACGAAATCGAGGCAATGTCGATCTCTTTACGGAAGTTAGCCGTTGCAATCGGATCGTAGGCTCTGACCGATGCTCCAGCATCAATAAGATGTTGAACAATATCAATGGCTGGTGCGTCTCGCACATCATCGGTATCCGGTTTAAACGCCAGTCCCCAGATAGCAATTGTTTTGCCTGCGAGTGACCCCAGCGCTTCCTCCAGTTTGTAGATCACTTGCATACGTTGGTCCTGATTGACTTGCACTACAGATTTCAACAGCCTGAAATCATAATCCACCATACCTGCAATCTGGATCAGCGCCTGTGTATCTTTAGGAAAACAAGAGCCGCCATAACCGATCCCTGCCTTCAAAAAAGCAGACCCGATGCGTTTATCGTACCCCATGCCTTCTGCAACACGTGTAACATCCGCCCCAACTTTCTCACAAATATTCGAAATTTCATTAATAAATGATATTTTGGTTGCCAGAAAAGCATTGGATGCGTATTTAATCATCTCCGCTGAGCGGATATCTGTAATAATCAGATTACTTGTCAAGGGCCGATGAAGTTTCTTTAACGTCTGGATGGCCCGATCACTGCTGGTGCCGATGACAATCCGGTCAGGGTTAAGCGTATCCTTGATTGCGGAGCCTTCTCGCAAAAACTCGGGAACAGAGGCCACGTCAAATGGCTGGGAGGATATACTGCGAATCAGATCGCGGATACGGTCATTGGTACCTACAGGAACCGTGCTTTTAGTCACGATGATTTTGTAGTTTTCGAGATGGGTGCCGATCTCCATAGCCACTTGCTCTACATAACTCAGATTCGCCTCACCGTTTGGTAGAGAAGGTGTACCTACGGCTATAAAGACAATATCTGACTGGTGTATCGCCTCACCAATGTTTGAGGTAAACGACAGTTTACCTGCTTGCATATTGGAAATCATCAACTCTTTAAGACCAGGTTCGTAGATTGGAACGATGCCCTCATTCAGCATTTGTACTTTTTCCTCATTGTTGTCTACACAGATCACCTGGTTGCCAATCTCCGAAAAACAAACCCCTGATACCAGACCTACGTAGCCTGTTCCAATCACCGCAATATTCATCTTGTTTTCCCCCAATTCACGCAATTTTGGATAATATCTTCCCATTCCATCTCAACGCGAACGATGTCCTCTTCCACCAGTTCACTGCCCATCTGCACCTCAATAATTTCGAGTTCGCTCAACGCTTTGACACTGTGCTTCCCTCCTGCCGGAATCACAATGACATCTCCTTGATGAAGCGGTCTGAGCTCGCCGTCCATAATGAATTCACCTTGTCCCGAGACAACGGTCCATACTTCATTTCGTTTGAGATGGTACTGGTACGAAAAGTTTTTATGGGGCTCGATGATGATGCGTTTGGTTAATACTTCTTCGCCTTTTTTATTGCGTGTGTAATCAAGCACTCTGTAACAGCCCCAACGACGTTCTTCATACATGGGGCGCTCAGCGCTATCTTTTAACACTTCCTTGATCTGAGGGCTCGCCTCTTTTTCACTGACCAGAATGCCATCAGGACTTGTTGCCACGATCAAGTTGGATACTCCCAGTACGCAGACCGGAATGTTTAATTCATTAATCAGATGTGTGTTCACCGTACTGTTCGTCATGACACCTTTGCCCACAATATTGGTACTCATCTCATCTGTCAGCGTGTTCCATGTGCCAAGGTCTTTCCAGTACCCCTCGTAAGGTGTAACCACAATATGCTGAGCCTTCTCCACCACTTGATAATCAAAGCTGATTTTCTGCAGTCTCCCGTACTGTTTCAACATTTCTTCATACTGGATAGGCAGTTCAAGCGAGATGAGCAGATTAATCAAATAATTGAGTTTGAATGCAAAAACCCCGCAATTCCAAAGGGCAGATTGTTCGATCATCTCTGCCGCTTCAGCTTCACGGGGTTTCTCTTGAAAACGGGATACTTTGGCGTAACGTTGTTCTTCTTTAGTTTCAGACCGTTCTGGAATGATGTAACCATACTTTTCCGAAGGATACGTGGGTTTCACGCCAATTAACGCAAGCTCTGCACCGGAGTCATCCAGCACGTCCTCCAGCTCTGTTACTTTATAAAAGAATGACTCCTCCACATAGGGATCAACCGGAAGCATGGCTACCGTTTCATTTAAGCTGGCTCCCTGCACGGAGTACAAATATACGGCCGCCAAGGCGATTGCGGGGAAGGTATCTCTTCGTTCAGGCTCAACGACTAGATCCACTTCATAACCCAACTGACTTCGCAAAATCTCCACCTGCGGTTTGCTCGTTGCAATCGTTGCTTGGCCACTTAACCCCGTGTGCTGCAATTGCCTCCATACGCGCTGTACCATCGATTCCGTCTGTCCGTCCTCGCCTTCAAGCACCTTCAGGAATTGCTTGGATCTCGTGTCGTTGGACAAAGGCCATAACCGTTTACCTGATCCACCGGAGAGAAGTACGATTCTCAATGCAACCACTCCACTCTATATATTTTAAGGTGATACGGGACAGCTTTTCGTTCGTTATACGGTTGCCGTTGATTCCATATACTTGGTCACGGGCGGAGCACTCGCCTTGGAAGAGGAGTCCATATTGGCTGTGTTCACTTCATGTGTCCATATCCGGTAATATCCCGAATTCTTCCCATAAGAGTTATCAATCAATAGGTTAGGCTTCGCCATCAGACAAGACAGGATGTGACCATGTAATCTGGATGTGTGAATCATGCGATAATCCGAGAAGCAGCGTACCGCCTTATTCACAAGGTAGTCACTATATTTCATCCATATGAATTGGGAGAGGGCTCGCGAAGCAGGTTTCTTCAACCCTTTACTGATATAGTAGATTAGCTTTCGCTCATATTTGTTGTACAAGGTGGGCCAATCCAGGTAATCTCCTTGCTGCTCTGCGGAATTCAGAGATTGTTGAGCTGCTGTTTGTTCAATGTCAGTTCTAAAGAAATTCAATCTCTCTTTACGAGAGTTACGCTGGATCTCCATCGGCCATAATTGGTGCGCCATATCGGGAACTAAGTTCACCTTAGAGTTGGAAAAATGATCCGAGGCAATTTGAAACGATATCTCATCGCGAACATAGATATGCAGATCTGTATGCTGAGCAAAAACAGATGCAGTTCTTTGAAGAATAGCTTGATCCTTATAAAATATCGTCTGAGGAAGAATCACGATTCGATGATGCGGGTAATGCTGAACGATACGTTCTCTTAATGATTGATGAGCTTCGTATAAATCACCGAAATTCCCACCACCATGAAGAACAATAATATGATCCTGGGGAATTTCAACTTGGTCATGAAAGTCATGGACGCTGTATCGTTGAGACACATGAATATGATGGTCTTTGAAAAAAGCCTCTGTTCCTTTCATAATAAGCAGATCACCACAATTGCTGTGAACGGGATAATCAATGTAATAGATCTTCGAATGAGGAGGCACAACTTCAAGGATCGATTCAAGTCGTTTTTTCAACTCATCCATGGGATGAATCTTTTGCACGTTTGACATCTCTTCTTGCTCCTTTAAATAGATTTTTTTCTCTCCATTTTTGCTTGAGGAAGGCCATATCTTCCTTGTTATATAACATCTTGTGCATCGGCATTTTGAAAATAATCGAAACGGATATTAATGACATCAACATACGGACGAAGGAACCAAGTAACAACGCCAGCCCTAAACCGTATAACCCGAACATGGGCGTAAGCACAAAGAACAACGTAATCGTCACAGCAAGTGCGATGACCTGCCGAAGCACGATAACGCCTGGTCTACCGAGCGCATTAAAAGCCGAAGCCAGAATCCAAGATCCTCCGCCAACGATACACTCCAGAGACAACAGATAGAATACACCGCTGGCCTCCAGAAATTCCGGGCCAAACAACAAGTCAATAAAAAAACGACCAATCAGCATACTCGGTATGATGATGATCGTCATAAGTACCATACTAATGCGGAAAGCTCTGCCAACAAGAGACAACACCTGTTGCTGCTCCATGCCGGCTACCTTTGGAAATATGACATTGGTGATGGCCGTCTGCACAACATTAAACATACGCGATAGGGCAAACACAACCGAATATAACCCGAAATCTTTGGGTGTCAGCAGAGCCAAAATAATAATTTTGTCAAACTGGCTATACAACGTGCCTAGCAACTCTACCCCATATACACGAAGGCCATAGCTGAATAGATGAATCCCCGTTCGAATCTGAGCTACCAGCTTGCTGACGGAACTGAATATTTGCTGACGCATGGCAATCATATAACAGGTCAACACCAGTATAGTGCTGGCAAAACTGATAATAATGGCTCGTTCCACGGTTAATACCTGCGCTACCCACAGTAGTACCAACCCTGCAAGATTCAATAAGGGAGCCAGCAAACGCGACAGATTATAAATATGGAACTTGTCGGTACCTTGTGCGGCTGCCGCAAGCACACCCATGAACAGCATCACTGGAACCATGGATACGGTATACCACCTTGCAATGGTAATGACAGATTCTGAATATGCTGATAGCCAGATAGGGATACCAAACCAACTGATCACCCCAGCGATGATACTGATCGGAATCTGAACGGCAAAGCTCATGCTGATATAGACAGGGAGTTGCTGGCTGTTTTTTTTGACATTGTAAATTAACGAGGTGGGCAGACCAAATGCGGCCAGACCCGAAATGAATGCAGGCCAGAATAAAACAGCCGCAAGCTCTCCCTTCCCCGTCGCTCCGAACATGCGAGCTGTAATAATGGAAGTTAGCGTAGTCACAGCCATAATGAGAATATTAGCCATGCTTGTCATGACAATGGTCTGAATAATGCTTCGCTGCCTTGGTTTTCGGGCAATCGCCATGTTCATCAGGTGTTCAGCCCTCTGCCATTTCGGAAAGATCCCACAATCGTGCCGTTCCGATAAGATATTTTAGCCATCTCACTCATGACTTTCTGCACATTATTGAAAGAGATGACGATTAATAGAGCTGCTTGCACAATTCTTATCGTATGTTTGAATACGCCCCATGCACTTTTCTTATACCGCGTGGCATCACTTATACCTTGCCAATACACCCGGCGTAATAGCCAACGTTTGGTTAATCTGTTTTTTGCTATTTTGTGTTCAACAACTGCATATGGACTGTAGAAAACTTTATGTTCTTGGCGGACTCGACTTATTAGCTCACTCTCTTCACTTGACATTAGATTTGTACCAACCCGCCCCAAATCTTCTCTAAACGGCTCTAACTTTTCGAAAATACTCACTCTGAATGCTACATTGGCCCCAAAAGGAATAGAAGGCGCAGGCATCTCAACAACTTTTTCAGAGAAATCCATTAGTGTGTACAAGCTCACAATATCTTGTGGTATCCATTCGGGCCTTCCGCCCTCCCATATAGGAACGATTTTCCCACCCACACAACCAATCCGGGAATCCATATCAAATATCTTAATGACTTCGTTTATCCAAGTAGGACATGCCAATGCATCATCATCCAGAAATAAAATAAACTCACCTTTTGCTTCCTTGATTGCCCGGTTTCTTGCATAAGAAAGGCCTAATTGTGGTTCAAAAATATACCTTACATGCTCCGGCATGTGAGACGAATCAAATAAATCCCTAGTATGATCTGTCGAATGATTATCTATGACCAAAATTTCGTAATCGGCAGGATCGGTATCTCCTTTCAATACACTCTCAACAGCCTGCATAGTGTCTACCGCTCTGTTGTGTGTACAAATGGCTACAGAAGCCCTCATGCTCTTCACCCCAATCACATTGATATTTAGGCCAATTGCTTCAACAACTTTCCACGATGCGACCACAAACAATAGTTGACCACCCAGTCGTATCCGTTATCCCCCATCGCTCTGGCCAGCCCATCGTCGGTCATTAATTGTTTGATACGTGTAGCAATCTCCTGATCATTAACCGGATCTACGAGATAACCGGTGATATTGTCCTTCACGGCGTCGGGAATACCGCCACTGTTGCCTGCAATGACAGGTAATCGATAATAGTTGGCTTCCAGGAATACAATCCCGAACCCTTCCACGTCACCCTTCTCCTTGATATCCCGGCTTGGCATAATGAAGAGATCCGCACATTCATATAATTGCTGAAGCTCATCGTCTGTAGTACGTCCTGTAAATACAACAACAGATTCGAGTCCGTACTGAGTTACCAGTCGTTCGAGTTCTCCCTTATACGGCCCATCTCCGCAGATAACATACTTCAGATCAGGAATATGCGTAATAACCTGACTCACGGCTTTCAGTGTGACATCATGACCTTTGCGTTCCACAAGTCGCGAGACGGTGATCATCACTTTTTTGCCATGCAGACCATACTTATCCCGTAAATCCCCCTGGCTCCCTGTATCCGCGTTTAACTTGTTCACATTAAGTCCCGGTGGAATAATGACAATCTGAGAATCCGAAATCCCCAGTTCAACCAGCTTCGACTTCGTATACTGGCTATTGGCAATCACCTTGTCCGCACGCTTCAGAATGAACAACAGCAGTGGGAATAATCGGCTATTAACCATCCCCATCACATCCAGGCCGTGAACATAAGGAAAGTATTTTACTCGAAAAAGGAATTTCATGAATGGACCGGCTAAGCCAACCGGGAATATATTCACAAAATGAATCTCATCTGTTTTTTTGCGCCATTTCAACAAAATCAGTTGCATGACCAGAACAAGCTGCGAGAGAATCAACAGCCATTTATTAGAATCCGAAAAAATACGTTTCCGAATGATTTCAAAATCACTCTTCCGGTCAAACTGCTCGGACTCTGCGGTATTATTTATTTTATTGGTCAGCACCGTTGTCTCTTCTGCTGGAATCTGTGATATCAGCCCGTAGGCATAATCATGAATCCCTCCCTTTTCAGGCGGGAAATCAATCGCAACAAACACTTTGTTCATAGCTTTATCTCCCTCACAACAATACATTTGCCATGCTTACACCGTGCTCATAATAATGTTGACCGTATCCTTGGCACATTTGTTCCAGGAGAAGAAGGCCGAGTGCTCTTTGCCCTGAATGGACATTCGCTGTCCAAGCTCCGGATCAGACATCATCTCTACCAGACGTGAAGCTGCTTCCTGTGGATGATGAGGGTCAAAGTACAGTCCTGCCTCTCCGCATACTTCCGGGATCGAACCACGGGAAGACACGATAACCGGACAACCAAGCGCCATCGCCTCCAGTGGCGGTAAGCCAAACCCTTCGTACAAGGATGGGAAAATAAAACCGGTGGCATGTTCGTAGAGCGCTTTTAACTCCTCATCCGTCACATACCCTACCCAATTCACACCTTCCGAATCATTCACAGCATGATTGCTGAACACCTTACTGTTCTTGGAGCCCACGATGACAACACTCAAATTCTGTGCTTTCACCTGAGGTAAAATCTCCAAGATCAGCTTAAAGTTTTTGTAAGGGTTCATCGTGCTGACAGCCAGTACATACGGGGAGTTAATCCTATATTTCTCAAGTGTGCCTTGAGCCGCCTGCCTGTGATGAATATGATCGATGCCCAGGTGCGTAACGGATACCTTCTGAGCGGCAATTTTGCAGTGTTGAATAAGTTCACCTTTGGAAAAGTTAGACACTGTAATGACCTTTTTCGAAATCTTGCCTAAGCGAACCGTTAAAAACTGATACCATGACCGAAACGCGAAGGAAAATGCCTTCGGATAACTGAATACAGAAGCGTCATGGATCGTCACGACCTGATTGCGTTTGAATGCCGGGCCTGTGTTACACAGGTTAATTAGCAATCCTTTTTTCGCGTAAAATGGCAACTCCAGCTGTTCCCACACATGTCCCTTCAGTCTGCCAACAATCCGGTGCCGAATATGTTTCAGTTCAAGATGAGTAACCACATTCGCGGGTGAGAGCAGGCAAAACTCTACTTTCGTACCGTCTACTTCTCCAGCGTCAATCAAATTATCGATTTCCTTCACGAGTTCAATGGCATATCGCTGAACCCCGGTAACGGTCTGTGTCAGGAAACGGGCATTGATATAGATTGTATTCATGTTAATCTCCATTTCTCTTTGAAATTTCCAAACGGGAAGCCGGCCCCGCGGTTTGGAAGCTAACTTCTACATTTCTCGCTTCATAATAGAGACTCACGAACTCCTCATTCATTCGATCCGAGCTGAACTTCTCTTTATACACCTGATATCCTGCTTCACCCATAGTTGCCAACGTTTCTTTATCAAGTTGCATTAGAATCTCTCTCAACCCTTCGAGTCGTTCAAGTTCAAAGATGTAGCCATTCTCCCCATGCGTCACCAGCTCTGGCAACGAGGCCCGATTGCTAGCGATGACGGGTTTGTGATTTTTCATTGCTTCCAGCGCGACCAAGGGTAACCCTTCCCACCTGGAAGGCATAATGATCGCATCACACTGCTCGTAATAGTGATCAATCTCTGCATTATTGACCCACCCTAACCGGATCATATTGTCGGTAAAGGTCCATTCATTTTTTTCCAATACGCTGTCTCCAATGATGTATAACTGAATACGCTGCTGCAGCTCGGGATACTGCCTGAATGCATCCAGCAGCAGATCCAGTCCTTTCTGCCGATCGTATCTGCCCACAAACAAGAGCCGAATCATGCTGTCATCCTCTTGCTCCTGATCTTTTTGCACAATTACTTGCGGCTGCTCTTCGTGATTTTGAGGCTTGTGAGACTTGCGGTCACGCAGGCCACTATAAACGAATCGGGATTTGGCTGGAGACATGCCCATGCGAATCGATTGCTGCATCTCATATTTTGAAATGTTCACGATATAGTCTGTTTTGAATTCCAGTATTTTCTCGATCATGAAATAAGCCTTTTTATGCAGGGGTTTGGTATCCATCAAAAAAGACCAGCCATGTGAGCAGTAAAAGATACTCGCTTTGCGCGGGGTGAAAAAAAATAAGCCCCTTGCGAGCATACCCGCAAATGAGCTGTGTACATGAATAATATCCGGCTCGATCCGCCGAATAGCTTGGTGAATCTGTCTCATCGCTGAGAAAAAGTGTTTCGGGTGGCGTTTGTAACTGTAACGAAAGATATGCTCTGGCTCCAGATCAAAATCCTTTGCCGAGTTATAATCACTCATCAATACATAAACCTCAAACCGGTTACGCTGGTAGGACACCAGCTCGTTTAAATACGTGGCAACACCGCCCACCACATATTCTCCGATGTGCAAAACCTTCATTTTCGCTCACCCGCTTTATATGGTATATCACCTGCATTACGATGCTGATACAGAGCTATGCCTATGAACATCCAGAAAAAAACGTTCGCAGGAAACAACTCAAGAACGTTGGTCGTCATACTAGCCGCAGCCACTCCTGCGCCGAGGGCTATAGCCACCTGAGGAAGTCTGGAACCTGCCGAGTAAGGTGAGGCATTCATTCGTCTAACCAGTGTGATCAACAACCACAAGAATAACATCAAAAAATAGGCAAGCCCGATCCAACCCGTCTGTTCGTACAAGGAAAAGTATTGGTTATCTACTGCAAAATTACTGGAGTTCAGACCCATCATATGTGTGCGCCGGCTGGCAGCACCAACCGAACCAATTCCGTTGCCGATCATGCCATTCATGGTGAACGGCGAGGTCAGGCTGCTTCCCCATATCTGTAATCGATCAAGCAGGGATGAACTGGAGAGCAGATTTTTGGACTGCAGGAACCTGCCTCCGAAAAACACAACTGCAGGCAGTGTCAGAAAAACAACCGCCAGAACTAACATATTCTTTTTGCTGTACTTGCGAATCTGAAGTAAAAAAAGAACTACTTGATATACAAACCAGAGCAACAAAGCCGATCGAATCGTAGATAAAAGCAAAAAGCCGATCGTCAGCAACTGGATCATCAGGCGAAAGCTGCGGTGCTTCACTGCCAGCTTGGTTTGTTCTGCAATGATGCCTGTCATTAACAGTGCATACGCATAACCATCCGGCGAGTACGTAATGGAGGATAAACGCGGCACACCCTCAAAATAGTTTTTGATGTTTACGCCGTATACGAATCCCATAGTGATTAACTTTTCTATACCCAGCGCATATTGGGCGCACCATCCTGCAATGAGCATAATAAAAATAACCAGATTGGTTCTGGCAAATGCGTACATTCCACCCTGCTCGGCCATAAACATGCCTGCAAACAGCATCACCAGTGGTAAAAGCGTAATTTTGATTCCATAGACTAACGTGACCACGCTGGAACCGACAAGTACATTTAACGATCCGAGCACGATGAGGGAGGCCAGTATAAACAGGAATAGATTCAGAAAATGAATCTGCTGGCGATATACCCGAGCAAGTGTGTATACCGCAAGTAGCAACATGCCTGCGTCCTTTAACGAACGAATCACAATATTATCGACATAGATCGAAATCAGACCATAAATGGACAGATAGAGCAGTAAGAAATGAATCAACATCATGATGACTGAGGAAGGCGCATCAGACCTCGCTTGAACTAATGATGGCGATTTGACGTTCAGAGAAGTCATGTACATCTTAGCCTTCACCTCCAATTAACTTCTCGTAGATGATCGCATGTCTGGTGAGAAGATAATCTTCATTAAAGGATAAGCTGTGTTCGCAGCATTGTAGCATTAATTCATTTTTCTCCGCTTCAGATAAGGCGTAATAATGGAGGATTGCGTCACGGATCGCATCCGCACGATGGGCGGTGAAAGAGAAGGTATCCGCATCCAGCAAAATCTCGGGCATGCCCCCAACCTTGGAAGCGTAAACTGGCGTACCTGCTTGATACGATTCGATGACCACTCTGCCAAAAGGTTCATCCCAGGTGGACGGTACAATCGTGAGATCCATCTTTTTCATCTGGGAAGTGATCTCCTTTTTATCGATTTTGCCCACGAACACGATCCGGGGATCAGCCCCTGCAAGTTCTTGTAATGTGTGAAGCAGAGGGCCATCCCCATGGATGAACAGCTTCCCCACAATCTGCTGATCGAGCTTTTGCACTGCTTCAATCAGATACTGAACTCCTTTGACCTCGGTTAGTTGTCCAAAATATCCAACGTGCAGGGGTTGCTCATGACGAACCGTTTTCCCCGCATTAACATGCTGAACCTGATTATCCCGCTCAACAATGTTATGAATGACATGTTTGGACGCGTGCGCGAAAAACCCCAGTTCGGTATGCTTGTTAAGGACATGTTCGGATATGCCAATAACGGAAGAAACTCTGCGGCTGTAGTGTTTGGAAATCTGTCTGTAGAACATGGAATATGCCGAGATCGCGATGGGTTCAATTAACGAAAAATCGCGCAGGGTATGCACAACCGGGATGTTCAGTTCAAACGCCGCTTTCCAGATCGCAAGGCTTAGTCCCGGTATATTCTGAGTGTGGATCAGAGCAGGACGTTTCATCATCAGATATTGTTTAATATGCTGGTACTGCTTCACATTAAAAATATCCTGGATACGCCATAACACTTTGTCAGAAGTGCTGGCCTGCCTTGCTGTATCACCGATCCAGTACCGATTATTAAATGGTAGCCGCGAGATTTCAATCCCGTTCACTGTATCCGTCTGCACCCCGCCCTCCTTGTGTCCACCAACTGTAATGACTTTAACGTCATAACTGGACTCCAGCGTCTGGGCCAAAATCTGTGTCGATATCTCGGCTCCCCCAATAATATGGGGTGGATATAAACTGTGAGCAATCAATATAGTTTGCATGGTTCTCAACTCGCTTTTATTCAGCTTCATTGTTATCAGTTCAGTGTAATCAAGTTTCCTGTACCTGCAGCATCGATCGATAGTGCTCTATCGTGCGTTTCAATCCCTCTTCCAGACCAATCTCCGGCTCCCAGTTTAATATTTCACGAGCTTTATCAATCACTGGACGTCTAACCTTCGGATCATCTTCAGGTAAAGGCAAGAATACAACCTTACTGTCCGATTGTGTGAGCTGTTTCACCAAATGAGCGACCTCAAGAATCGTGTATTCCGTAGGGTTTCCGATATTGATAATCTCTCCATCAGCCCGATCTTCCGCCATGAAAGCTTGTAATCCCCGAATGTTATCATCCACATAACAGAAGGATCGGGTCTGTGAACCATCTCCATACACTGTAATATCTTGACCCGTCAGCGCCTGCGTTACAAAATTAGATATCACTCTGCCGTCATCATTGCGAAGCCCGGAAGAATACGTGTTGAAAATACGCGCAACTTTCACGGAAACTCGTTGTTTTGTGTAGTATTCATAACAAAAAACTTCGCCTAACCGTTTGGCTTCATCATAGCAAGCTCGTGGCCCCCACGTATTTACATTGCCTCGATAACTCTCCGGCTGCGGATGAATCTCGGGATCGCCATAGGCTTCACTTGTACTGGAATACAGAAACTTGGCTCCTTTGACCCGAGCCAGTTCCAGCATATGATAGGTTCCTCGCGTGTTCACCCAGATCGTGCCAATCGCATCTGCTTGATAGAATTTAGGTGAAGCAGGCGAAGCCAGATGATAGACTTCGTGCACCTGCTGATCAACGAAAATATCCATTGTATCGGGACGTGTAACATCTGCTTCATGGAATACAAAGTTAGGGTTCTCCATAACCCCTGCCAGATTGCGAATCACACCTGTTGAAAGATTATCGATCCCTGTAACCCGATGGCCCTGGCCGATCAAAGATTGCACGAGATGAGAGCCCAGAAATCCGGCAGCACCTGTCACTACAATATGTTTCATTACATCACACTCCAAATTATGATCCAAAATGGTCAAAAGGTGTTGCTTTTAATCATTACACCGATAGTTTTAAAAATGATCGTAATGTCCATTTTCATGGATACATTCGAGATATAGTGGAAGTCATACTGGAGATTATGGTGAATAGGCTCCTTCCGAGCCTCGCTCACCTGCCACAATCCCGTAATTCCCGGTTTCACCAGAAAACGCCTGCGTTCCAGATCGGTGTAACATTCCTCCACAATACGTTTCATCTCAGGTCTTGGGCCGATAAAACTCATATCGCCTTTGATAATATTGAGCAGCTGCGGCAGTTCATCGAGACTCGTCTTGCGCAGAATTCTGCCTAGTCGTGTAATCCTCGGATCATGGCTGGTCGTTGGCGAAAGGCCATATTTCGGTGCGTCTGTACGCATCGTTCTGAATTTATAAATGTTAAATTTGACTCCATTCTTCCCGTACCGCTCCTGCTTGAAGATCACGGGCCCTTTGGAATCCAGTTTAATCAAAATAGCCGAAAGCAGCATGACCGGTAATGTGATGAGCAGTAACAGAATAGCGATAACAAAATCGGCCAATGGCTTCATCACATCCGTATACCCGCCAACACGTTGTGAGTATGGCTGCTCAAGTACAGCGGCATTCCCCTCTTTAACCAAGGTTTCCCCACTCCCAAAGTATTCCGGTCCTGATAGCTTCACAGACTATCCCCTCCAGCTACAAGGATTTGATTCATCTGTTCCTTCATTAGAATCTCTTCAATCGCCATCAGCACCGGTGCACGCAACTCTTTATTTTTGAGTGCAAAATCGAGTGTCGTGAGAATATAGCCCAGCTTCTCCCCTACATCAAACCGAGAGCCTTCAAAGTCATAGGCGCTAATTCCTTCATCATCATTCAACTTTTGCAACGCATCTGTAAGCTGAATTTCCCCTCCTGCACCGACATGTTGCTCTTCCAGATACTCAAAAATTTTCGGAGTCAAAATGTACCTTCCCATAATGGCTAGGTTAGACGGCGCCGAACCTAGTGGAGGCTTTTCAACCATACTCTTAACAGAAGATAAACGTCCTTCTGTGTGCAACGGATCAATAATCCCATAGCGTGATGTTTCACTTGGACTTACCGTTTTCACGCCAAGCACCGACTGCTCTACCTTTTCATACTGCTGGATGAGCTGTTTCAGGCACGGCACTTCCGACACGACGATATCATCGCCAAGCAACACGGCAAAGGGTTCATTGCCTATGAAATTCCGGGCGCACCAGACCGCATGCCCAAGTCCAAGGGCTTCCTTCTGTCTTATGTAATGGATATCCACGTTGGAGGACTTCCGGACTTCTTCCAGTAAACTGAGTTTCCCTTTCTCAAGGAGGTTATGCTCCAGTTCAAACGCACTGTCAAAATGATCTTCAATCGCACGTTTTCCTTTTCCCGTCACGATGATAATATCTTCGATCCCGGAAGCAACCGCCTCTTCAACGATGTACTGGATAGTCGGTTTATCCACAATAGGGAGCATTTCTTTAGGCATTGCCTTTGTAGCAGGTAAAAAACGGGTTCCCAATCCAGCAGCAGGGATAATTGCTTTTCTCACCTTTGTCATAGATATCACCCTATCCATTTAGTTTTTTTATTTAACTCAAAACCATGAAAACATGAAACATATCATTCATAAATAGGGCATTGAACCCCTCCTCACATCACACCCCTGACGATACACGTCTAAGGTACACTACCCACAGTGTGACCGAGTGCCTACCTTGATAGAGGTATAGTAGACATGACCTTATAAAATGATTTGAAAATAAAACTCCATTGTCTTGCCTGTTATTTTTCCCCGTAACTGTTATTGCGGCTTTTCGGAACCTGCACATTGTTCAGCACAGCGCCCAGAATACGTGCATTCACATGTTCAAGATGAGCCTTCGCCTTTTTGACCAGATCCTTTTTCACCTTGCCTGCATTCACCACAAGAATGACACCATCACACAATGAACTGATAATCAATGCATCTGTCACGGTTAGAACCGGCGGTGTATCGAAGAGAATAACGTCATACTCTTCCTTCAAGCCTTCAAGGAGTGCTGTCATCTTACGTGATCCGATCATCTCCGAAGGATTAGGGGGAATCGGCCCGGAAGATAAGACATGAAGACCTTCGACCCCGGTTTCCCGAAGCACTTCCGTCACTTTGTATTGACTCGATAACACACTGGTTAGGCCTACATGGTTGGGCACATTAAACATCAGATGTACTGCCGGCTTACGGAGATCCGTATCCATTACCAGAACCTTTTTCCCTTCCTGCGCATAGGTGACTGCCAGATTGCCAATCGTCGTTGTTTTCCCTTCCCCTGAGGATGCCGAGGCAATCATGATCGTTTGAATCTGACTGTCTATGGATGAAAACTGAATATTGGTTCGTAGCTTTCGATAGGCTTCTGATGAAGTGGATCTGGGATTAGCCATCGTTACCAGGCCTACTCGTTCATTGGTTAATCGTGACATACTGTCCATCACCTACCTGTTTTTGAGATATGGATGACTGTTTTGACATACGGCTCTCTTCTTTTCTTATCTTGGAGATGACAGCAAGTGCAGGGAGATTTAATTCTTTCTCCAATTCATCTTCCGTTTTCAAGGTGTCATCCAAATATTCCAGCAGGAATATAAACCCTACTGCCAGTAGTAGGCCAACAATAAAGCTGATCAAAATATTGATGATGGGGTTGACGTTAATAGGATTGGAGGAATCCGTAGGTTTCGCTTCACTTAGGATCGTGACATTGTCTACTTTCATAATTACGGGGATTTGAGATTTAAACACTTTCGCAACTGCGTTTACGGTTTTTGCGGCTTTTTCGGATGATAGTCCCGTAGCCGTTAGACTCATAACCTGGGACTCATTGGCGGTGGAAACTCGGATGTTCTGCCCTATTTGATTACCAGTCATACCAAGATCGGGGTATGTAGATGCCACTTTATCGAGGATTGCAGAAGATTTAATAATCTCCATATAAGAGTTGATCACTTTGATGTTTGTCTGAATAGTTCCAATATCCAAACTTGGAACACCTTGGGCATTATATGCCTGGTTGACGATTAATTTGGCGCCTGCTTCATAGATCGGTACAGTAAAAAAGTAGTTTTTGACACCTGCACCAATACAAGCCACAGCTACGAAGGCAACAATAATCCAGATGCGTTTACGTAAAATGTGTAAATACTCTTTGAGTTCCATTCGATTTTCCTCCCATTTAAGTCAGCCATATTAAGTGACTATGTATTTGGTACATCAGTAGCTGCTCACCAGAATAAAAAGCTGCGCTTTTTCTTGGCTGGTAATACAGCCGAAATACGTTGATTATTCCATATGGATTGTGCATTATCTTGAAAATGTTGAATGCAGCAACGTCCCAAACGTCTTTCGAGCAACGGATATACGACATCCAGTTTGAACGTTCGATGTTTCGTATCGTGTGCATCTGATGAAATGAAATGAAACCCGTTTTCTTTGCAAAAATGAAAACACCACTTCTGAACTTTTCGCCCGAAAAGCCCAGTGAATGATTCCGCCGTAAGCTGGCATAGTCCACCTTGAAACAAGTATTCGGACAACAGCAATGGCTTTTTCAAAATGACAAGGTTGCGTTCCGGATGAGCGATAATAGGGGTAATTCCCGCGATTCGCAGTTCGTGCAGTATTCCGGGGAACTGTGAGGGAATATGACCAAAGGGCAACTCCAGCAACATATAACGGCTACCGGCAAGTGTGCAGCACTTTCCTGCATACAAGTCTTCAATCAGCCTATCATGCACTCTGATCTCCTGACCGGGATCAATCTGCAAACGGATATTTCGTTTGGCAAGCTCGGCACGAAACATATAAACAGCCTGATTGACTACCTTTGGTTCATTGTTGTAATGTCCGTTCAGGTGATGCGGAGTTGCAATAATGGAGGTAATTCCTGAAGCTACTGCCTTCTCAGCCATCGCAACGGACTGCTCCATTTGAACAGGACCATCATCCAGACCGAATAGAATGTGGCAGTGCATTTCAACCATATCCAAACTTCCAGAAATATATGCTCCCCCTCGCCCCTTTATTCATTGCGCAAATGCTTTTGGTGTTAAAGAACTAATGCATAACGCTACGAAATATAGTAAAATGGCGTTAAGTACATGCTTGTTCAGAAATTGTTCAGAGTCCACCTCATCCTATATGATAAAATCAATGTAACGATAAGGCTTTAGCTGAGGAGATGGATCTGTTGCATTCCCATATGTAGAACGGGGAACCGCCTCAAATTCAACTTCGGTAAGCATTCTGTTTAACTGTCCAGTTATATATAGTGTTTGGTCTTTCTGAATATGCAAGTTTGAATGATACAATATCAGTTCTCCAAAAGGCTGTTTCCATTGCAGCTTGGCATGAAGCCTGACGCATATACGGCTGTCTTCTACATCTAAACCTAGTACCATTTCTGATATTACGGGTAAGTTCAGGTCGCTCAGGAAAGTGATCGCTTGTGTATCCATACCAAGTAACAGGACGGGTCGTCTTTTGCGGTCTACCATTTTCCCATGAAATTCCTGAATGTACATATGGACATTTGGTTTCAGATCGGCCCATTCCTGAAGAATTTTTGAATTCATGATTTCATTCCTTTAGAATGGATTGGCCAGCATGGACGAGAACGTTACTTTTGACAGGTATAACGCTCAAACCATGAGGAAATACTTAAACTACTAACTATGATACATTTTGTAACTCCATACGTTCAATTTACGATACAATACGTATCATGTCAAGCGGTATTTGGACATGGTTCTTTTGATTTACGACAATATGAGCTGTCCTTAGACAGACCTATTTAATAAGTGGTATATGAGACGAATGAGGCGTAGTACATTTGCAGGAAAGTTTACCCTGATCAAAAACTTGGCTCAGGATTGTTTCAATATATATGATGGTGTTCAGGGGGAAATAGCTTATGAGCTACGGAAATCGCATTGCTGAATTACGAGAACAGCGGGGACTTACTCAAGAAGAACTTGCGAACTCCATTCATATTACGAGAGCAGCTCTTTCCCACTACGAGAAAAACCGGCGCAAACCGGATTTCGAGGTGTTAACGCGGCTTGCTGACATTTTCGATGTGTCCATTGATTATTTGATTGGACGTACGAAGCAAAGTGATGTGGTTATGGATGAAGACGTGCGTGAATTCGTGGATGCGCTTGAATTGTCAGATAAGGAAGTGTTAGAGCGCTTTGATCTGATGATTGATGGTAAACCTTTAACAGAGGAAGAAGCTCGTCGTTTTATCGCTTTTGTACGAATGGAACGCAGTATGGATTAATTATGCTACACCCGAAAAGAAAACCCAGTTTCCGAGTACTTCCTGCTCCGGTTTCTGGGCCTTTTTGTGCATCATGATTTCCCTCCATTCCTTGGTGTGCAACGGCTCATGTACGCTTGCTCTCGGAGGATACGAAATGTTTCAAACGCTCCGGGTCGATTCCACATTGCAGTAAAACTTTCATGATGTCCACTCGGGTTGCTTCGACTTTGTTACTTGTCGGCTTAGAATCGCCCATGTTTGGATGCTTCATCTTCATTCCGCTAACCTCTCTTATCTTTATACTTTCTCTGCACGCCAAAAACTAAACCTAATTATACTTTAGAACGTTCCTTGATGTTGTCGTCTCATGGCGATAACGTTTTTTGAGCGGGTTCTAATTTTGTCGAAAGCAAAAAGGAGCCTTATGACGCCGCTCTGGCGGCTATAAGACTCCTTTTGTTTCAAAGCTTTTCTTTTTTCAGGAAAATATACGAAACATTACCCTCCGGTGCGCGCAAGCTCACGCATATTTGCTTCAAATGCGGCCAGCAAAGCGGCTTCACCTGTCAGACCTGTCGCCTGTATCCGCTCGATCTGTTCCGTCATACGTTTGAAGTCCTTCGGAATGACACGTACAAATTGATTCAGGGAATCCTGCCATGTATCCAGGATACGCTGACCTGCATCACTTCCAGTGAGTGCTACGTGCCGTTGAATCATGCCACGTAGATCTGCACTTTCGGCAGTATCTTCTACACGCTCCAAAAGAACCATTTCCAGATTGCAGCGTTGCAGGAATGTGCCTTTTGGATCATACACGTAAGCAATACCTCCGGACATCCCTGCTGCAAAGTTACGACCTGTATCGCCGAGTACTACGACACGCCCGCCTGTCATGTATTCACAGCCATGATCGCCTACACCTTCAACAACGACTTTAGCTCCGGAGTTACGTACAGCAAAACGTTCACCGGCAATACCGCGGATATACGCTTCCCCACTAGTCGCCCCATATAAAGCAGTGTTTCCGATAATAATGTTATTCTCCGCTTCAAATGTCGCTTTTGGTGAAGGCATAACGATCAGCTTGCCTCCTGACAATCCTTTACCCACGTAGTCGTTGGAGTCTCCTTCAACCGTGAGCGTCATACCTTTTGGTACAAAAGCACCAAAGCTTTGTCCAGCGGAGCCGACAAATTTAAATTTAACCGTATCCTCAGGCAAACCAGCAAGACCATACTTACGTGTAATCTCACTACCCAGGATGGTACCCACTGCACGGTTCACGTTGGTGATTGGCAGAACCGCTTCTACAGGTTGACCGGATTCAATAGCTGGCTGTGCGAGTGGCACGAGTTGTTGCATATCCAGCGTTTCTTCCAGTTGGTGATTCTGATGCTGTGTACGGTAACGTGCAGCGCCTTCTGGCAGTTCAGGCACATGTAGCAATACCGACAGATCCACACCTTTTTTCTTCCAGTGATCCACAGCTTCTACCGTTTCGAGACAATCTGTACGTCCAACCATTTCCTGAATGGTACGGAATCCAAGATCAGCCATAATCTCACGCATGTCTTCAGCAACGAAACGCATAAAGTTTACGACATGTTCAGGGTCTCCCATATAGTTTTTACGCAGTTCCGGATTTTGTGTTGCCACACCAACTGGACAAGTATCCATTTGGCAGACACGCATCATGATACAGCCCAATGCAACGAGTGGTGCAGTAGAGAAACCATACTCTTCCGCTCCAAGCAACGCTGCAATCGCCAGGTCACGCCCGTTCAGCATTTTACCATCCGTTTCAAGAACAACACGATCACGCAGATTGTTCAGCATCAACGTTTGATGTGTCTCCGCAAGTCCAAGCTCCCACGGCATACCGGCATGACGGATGGAACCTTGAGGAGATGCCCCTGTACCGCCGTCGTAACCGCTGACCAGGATAATGTCCGCACGACCTTTAGCTACACCTGCAGCAATCGTTCCGACACCCACTTCAGATACCAGCTTCACGTTAATTTCGGCACGCGGATTAGCATTTTTCAAGTCATAGATCAACTCAGCCAAGTCCTCAATCGAATAGATATCGTGATGCGGTGGCGGTGAGATCAGACCTACACCTGGTGTAGAACCACGAACTTCTGCTACCCAAGGATATACCTTACGACCTGGCAGCTGTCCGCCTTCACCTGGTTTAGCCCCTTGTGCCATTTTGATCTGAATCTCGTCAGCGTTAACCAGATAGTTGGAAGTTACACCAAAACGTCCGGATGCAACTTGTTTGATCGCACTGCGACGGGAATCCCCATTGCTGTCTTTCACGAAACGAGCTGGATCTTCTCCGCCTTCACCTGTGTTGGATTTACCGCCTACACGGTTCATGGCGATTGCCAAATCTTCGTGAGCTTCTTTACTTATCGAACCGAAGGACATTGCACCCGTTTTGAAACGACGCATGATGTTTTCCACCGATTCCACTTCTTCGAGCGGAATGGATGCTCCGACCGGTTTCAGCTTCAGCATGGAGCGAATCGTAAGCAATTGATCATTCTCACCCTGTACGAGTTTGGAATACTTTTTGTACAGTTTGTAATCGCCCGTACGTACAGCGTGTTGCAACGTATGGATCGTTTGCGGGTTGAACAAATGCTCTTCCCCGTCATTACGCCATTGGTATTCACCGCCGGAATCCAGCACTTTATCATTGCCGTCCTTATCCGTGAAGGCACGGTTGTGATGTGTCAGCGCCTCTGCTGCTACTTCCTCCAGACCGATACCACCGATTCGTGAAGGTGTCCAAGTGAAGTAACGGTCAACGAAATCTGATTTCAGACCAACGGCTTCGAAAATTTGAGCACCGCGATACGATTGGATCGTTGAGATTCCCATTTTGGACAATATTTTAATAACGCCTTTTGTTGCGGCTTTAATGTAGTTTTTAACGGCTTTCTCATGGGAAATGCCGCGCAGCAAACCTTGCTGAATCATATCATCCAGTGTTTCAAATGCCAGATAAGGGTTAACCGCACTTACGCCATAACCCAGAAGCAATGCGTAGTGGTGAATATCACGCGGTTCTCCCGATTCGAGCAAAATGCTGACTTTAGTTCTTGTACCCTGACGAATCAGGTGGTGATGCAGACCTGCAACAGCCAGCAACGCCGGGATTGCTGCATTCTCGGCATCCACACCGCGGTCAGACAAGATCAGAATATTATGTCCTTTGTCGATGACACGGTCTGCTGCTTCAAAGAGCAAGTCCATTGCTTTACGCAACCCTTCCGCTCCCTCTGCAGCGGTGAAGAAGATCGGGATTGTCATGGAACGGAAGCCCGGACGACGAACGTGGCGGATCTTCGCAAAGTCTTCATTAGACAATACCGGTGTATCCAGACGAATCTGGCGACAGCTCTCCGGTTCAGGGTTAAGCAGGTTACGCTCCGGACCAATCGTTGTCGCTGTAGAGGTAACGATCTCTTCACGAATCGCGTCAATCGGCGGATTGGTTACCTGTGCAAACATCTGTTTAAAGTAGTTATACAGGCGTTGCGGACGATCTGACAGAACAGCCAGAGGTGCATCATAACCCATGGAACCTGTGGCTTCCATTCCTGTGGATGCCATTGGCTCCAGCACTTTGCGCAGTTCTTCAAATGTATATCCGTAAGCCAGTTGAAGTTGCGTAACATTGTCATGTTTAGGGTCTGGAAGCTCCGGTGCTTCCGGCAATTCGTTCAGATCCATCAAGTGCTCTTCAAGCCAATCCTCATAAGGATTCTCTGCAGCAATGAGTGCTTTGACTTCTTCATCAGAGATAATACGGCCCTCTTGAGTATCTACGAGCAACATCCGTCCTGGACGCAGACGATCTTTGTACAGAATGTCTTCCGGTGCGATATCCAGAACACCGACTTCGGAAGAAAGAATGATTCGGTCATCCTTCGTTACATAATAACGAGCAGGTCGCAAACCGTTACGGTCAAGCGTAGCACCGATCTGTAAACCGTCTGTAAATGCCATAGCCGCAGGGCCATCCCATGGCTCCATCATCGTGCTGTGGTATTCATAGAATGCCTTTTTCGCAGGGTCCATCCCTTCATCAGTGCTCCATGGCTCAGGAACCATCATCATCGCCACGTGTGGCAGGGAGCGTCCGCTTAGGTACAGGAATTCCAGCGTGTTGTCAAACATCGCTGTATCTGAACCGTCCGGATTAATAACCGGTTTTACTTTCGCAATATCATCGCCGAACAGTTCGCTTTCGAACAAGGACTGACGTGCATGCATCCAGTTCACATTACCACGCATCGTGTTGATCTCACCGTTGTGGATCATGAAACGATACGGGTGAGCACGCTCCCAGCTCGGGAAGGTGTTCGTACTGAAACGAGAGTGTACGAGTGCAATCGCTGACTCAACCAGTTCTTCCTGCAAATCCAGATAGAACTTGCCGACCTGCTCGGTTGTCAACATGCCTTTGTAGACCACTTTACGGCATGACAAACTCGGCAAGTAGAATGACTCTCCTTCCGCCTCGTCTGCAGAATAACGAATGGCCAGTTCAGCACGTCTGCGGATGACATACAATTTGCGTTCAAATGCAAGTTCATCTTTCACTTCATCTGATCTTCCGATAAACACCTGACGTACATAAGGCTTCGCTGCCAATGCAGAACGGCCCAGCATCTCATCATACGTAGGTACATCCCGGAAGCCCAGGAAGGTCTGTCCTTCTTCTTCAATAATCTTCTTCAGGCTCTCTTCATGTGCAGTACGGACTGCCGGATCATGAGACAGGAACAACATGCCCACGCCATAGAATCCCTGTTCAGGCAATGCAAAACCGAGTCGATCTGCTTCCTTTGCAAAATAACGATGTGGAATCTGAATCAGGATGCCTGCTCCGTCACCGGAATTCGGTTCACTTCCCTGACCCCCACGGTGCTCCATATTACTGAGCATGGTCAGTGCTTGACTAACGATATCGTGTGAAGGTACTCCTTTGATGTTGGCAACAAAACCCATACCACATGCATCTTTTTCGAATTGTGGGTCATACAGACCTTGTTTTGGAGGTAATCCGATGTGTCTCATGGAACGCAACCTTTCTATAATGAAGTATTTCGGAAAGATCAAGAACATAACAACAGGCAACATTGAAACGGGAGGAGCTGGCATTTCGCTTGCGATAAGCCTGCCTGCTGAGATGGAGAGGTGATAGCTTGAGCCATCTGTTGTAAGCCTGGTATTGCGGTAAAGACCGCGATTATTGCGAAGGACTGAATCCGGTGATCCGGTAACAGCATATATACAACAATATGTAGCCGCTGGCACGACTACTCAAGATGGAGCGACGTTTTTTGATATAGTTCTATTATTTTAACACCGACCTAACATCAGCGCAATTTAAACTTTTTAATACCTCTGATAAGAATTGCTTTGCAGTACAGCTTTAGTGTATTGACGTTTAAAAACATCTCTTTTTCGAATAATTATACACATTTTATAGCAGAGCACAACTGATTTTAATTGCTGATAAAAGAAAATCGTTCCATATCCAGCCTACGTTTGACCATATTTTCGCAATTTTCATGCTTCAGCTTCCAATATAACTTTCTATTTTCATACTATTGAATACAAAATGGCCTGCAGCTTAATTTCGCGCCGCAGGCCATTTGTACTATTTGACTACTATATTGCATAATTTCGATACATATGCTTTAACTTTTTTTTGCAGAAAGTTGTGCGAATTGTCGTCTTGCTTCATTAAATATTATACGGTCAAAGGCTGACCGCTTTCGGCAACTTCAGCTTCTCTCTTAGTACGTCGGCCGTTCAGGAGGAAGTACGTTAGCGTAAGCAACACAGATATAGCTGCATAGACGCTCAATATTTCAGCCTGATGCCACATCACATTGAAGTTACCGCTGGAGACAACGGCTCTGAGACCCATAATGCTGTGTGTCATTGGTAGCCACTGACTAATGGATTGCAGCCATGAAGGAATCAGTTCTACTGGGAATGTACCCGCACTTCCTGCAAGCTGGAAGACCAATAACAAGATGATTACATAACGTCCAGGCAGATCTAGCCAAGTAACCAGCGCCTGAACGATCAGCATGAAGGTTAGACCCGTTATAATCGTAAACAGATAAAACAGTCCTGTACTAGTTGTCTCTAGTCCGAGACCGTATAGCATAAAGCTTGCTACAATAACCGACTGGAAGATGCTCACCGAACCAAATATCAGTGTGCGGCTTACGAAACGATTCCAGCCTGTTGCTCCAGGTACAGACGTTTCACGCATTTTCAGAACGATGGTAGAGATCAGTGATCCTACAAACAGACCGATGGACAGGAAAAATGGTGTCATGCCTGTTCCGTAATTACTTACGTTCTCTGCCTTGTTCTCGGAAGAGCTAACCGGTTCTGCAAACATATTGACAACTTCATCTGTTTTCTTCACTTTGGATGTTTTCTGAGCAGCATCCTTAAGCTTCGTTGCCAGTTCACCAGAACCGTCTTTCAGTTCTGTAAGACCATTAGCCAGTTTACCAGCTCCGTCACCCAGTTGCTTGGAACCATCAGCCAGAGATGAAACACCGCCGCTAAGTTTACCAACACCTGTCTGCAATGCTGCTGTACCTGTACCTAGCTGTTTCGCACCAGTTGCCAGTTGTGTACCGCCTGTAGCTGCTTCACCTAATTTGCTACTGAATTGTTGCAAGCCGCCTGAGAGTTTGGCTCCGCCCTGACTAAGCTGTCCAGCACCTGCAAGCAGTTGCTTCTGTCCATCAACCAGTTGACTTGCACCTGCAAGCAGTTGTTGTTGGCCTCCATGCAGTTCAGTTGCGCCAGCAGCCAGCTGCTGATTACCTTGGTGGAGTTGATCCGCGCCTTGTGCCAGCTTCTGCTCGCTCTCATGTAGCTGTGTACTGCCGTCAGCAACAGCCTGACTCGCTGCTATCAGCTTTTGAACATCGGCACTTGCTGCCAGTTCCGGGTTGCTTGCGGCCAATTGTTTCAATCCGGCTGCTACTCCCTGTGCGCCATCGGCAACTTTACTGCTACCATCCACAGCGGATTGCAGACCGGTTGCCAATATCCCACTGCCCTGAACTGCCGATTGCAGACCGTCAGACAGCTTCGCACTGCCTTGTTCGGATGATTGCAGACCTGCTTGTAGCTTGTTTGTGCCATCCAATGAAGATTGCAGGCCGGAGGCCAGCTTGTCGCTTCCTTCTTTCAACTGGTCAGCACCACTTTGAAGCTGCCCAGTAGCTGCTTCATGAAGTTGCTGTAAACCTGAAACTAGACTTGTCGTTCCATTTTCAAGTTTGGAAGCTCCATTATGCAGCGCAGTAACTCCGTCACTTAACGGAGCTAGTCCATCCTGAAGTTTCAACGTGCCGGATGCAAGTTTAGCCAGATTATCTTTAAGTTTCACAGCACCGTCGTCGAGTTTTCCAGCACCGGTCTTCAAATCTCCGGCACCGTCGCCTGCTTCAGCCAAGCCATCCGACACTTCGGAGAACTTATCTAACAGCGTCTCTGCATAAGACTCTGTAACTTTGGCCGAAACTTTAGCCTTCAGATCTTTAATTGCCGTTTTACCGATTTGCGCACCTACAAAGTTGTAATTACCGTTCGGCTCATAGATCAAGTCCGCTGGTGCAGGCTTATCATCCAGCAATGTTGTGGCTTGGGACGAGAAGTTCTCTGGAATCGTAATCTGCATGTAATACTTGTCGTTTTGCATGCCGTCCTTTGCCTGAGCAGCACCCACAAAGTCCCATTTAAAATCTTTATTTTTCTTCAGTTCGTCAATAAGGTCTTTACCTACATGAAGTGACTTCCCTTCCAGTTCGGCTCCTTTATCAAGGTTAACTACGGCTACCGGGAGTTTATCAACACGACCGTATGGGTCCCAGTAAGCCGCCAAATAAATGCCGCTGTACAGGATCGGTATAAATAATATCGCAATTACAGGGATCAACACCTTCGGGTTTCTCACGGCTGATCCCAAATCCTTGAAAAACACGTTTAATGATTTCATGTCATTTTCTCCCCTTAATCTCTCTGCTAGACAGCAGGAATAACCAATATGAAAACAGAATGAAAAACTCTGGTATTTTTACCGAAATACGTGATGACCAAATCTCTCAAACGGTCAGTTGAGAGCAAAAAACAAACTTGTCTTTCGACAAGCAAGTTTCAATCAACAGAACTGATCGCAGCTATGCCTTCCATTAAGAAAAGACGAAAGTAGTTCTTGATTTCCTCTTTGCTAAGCGGATCATGATGTTTACTCCAGTCCGAAGTTAATGCAATATACAATCGAATCATCATAAAAGCAACAACTTGCGGATCGCAATCGCGTATTTCTCCCCCAGCTCTGGCTTTCTCCAGTTCACGGGACAGAAAATCGGAAATGACCTTCTCGACTTTTTCCAGACCTTCTTTGGCCTGTAACGTTCCAAAATCCTTCAACTCCTGTGACAACTTCACGAGCAACTCGTGATCACGGCGGAATTCCAACAGCGCATCGAGCACACGAAACAGATTATCAAAAAAAGCACTTTCCTGATGCACTTCACGCTGCGCAATGTTTTTCATCTCCTGTATGACTTCCACCAGGATTTGATCAAACAGCTGTTCTTTATTGGTGAAAAAGGTGTAGATCGTGCCTTTGCCTACATTGGCGATCTTGGCTACTTGATCCATCGTAGTCGCTTTGTATCCAAACATGGCAAACGACTGGGCGGCTGCATGAATCACCTGCTGTCTCCTGTCGATCGGAGCCATTTTATCCCCTCCTTGCTTCATATAATGTGACGGGTAATTCCATCGCTCTCTATAAAATGACCAAAAATACAAATTGGTCATTCGGTCAAAAACTACAATATCACCTTGAAAA
This sequence comes from Paenibacillus intestini, assembly GCF_030803945.1. Lineage (NCBI taxonomy): Bacteria > Bacillati > Bacillota > Bacilli > Caryophanales > Paenibacillaceae > Paenibacillus > Paenibacillus intestini. Next base: position 118,014 of record NZ_JAURUN010000006.1, read on the forward strand.
TAAGAATGCAAGCCTAACAATAAAAAAATGTATTAATATTTTTTAACCGAAATGCAGTGGAAACTGTCAGCGTCGTCGTCTATAGTGTAAGATGACTCAAACAATCCGCATATAACTGAAGTTTGTTGTATCAAATCAGGTTATACGGTGTAAATATTTTTGGATGAAACATGATTCCGTGTTTTGCTGTATATTCATTAGTAACAAACCTAGCATAACTGTCCCTACTTAAAACGTACGAAACTGTTCTCATTCAAATTTTAATTTTAACTCAAACTTATGAATAAAGGTGAACTCATGCGAAAACCAAGAGTGCTCTTATTATCAGAAGGATTCGGTACTGGTCATACACAGGCGGCTCATGCTCTGGCACATGGCATCAAAAAAGTAAGTCCTCATGTTCACAGTCGTGTTATTGAACTTGGGAAATTTTTGAATCCTACCGTCGCTCCACTGATCTTTTCTGCATATCGAAAGACACTATCGGTTCAACCCAAACTTGTCAGCCTGTTGTACCGCACACAGTACAACAAATCTTTAAACGGCTTAACCAAACTGGCGTTGCACCGTATCTTCTATACCCAGACGGCGCAGGTCGTATCCCAGTTGAAGCCGGATATTGTAATCTGTACCCATCCGTTTCCTAATGCGGTTATTTCCAGACTTAAACGTCAAGGACTGAATATTCCGCTTTACACGTTGATCACTGATTATGACGTACATGGAACGTGGATTAACCCTGAGGTAAACAAATATCTCGTATCCACTCCGCAAGTTAAAGCCCTGTTAGAGATTCGGGGGGTTCCTTCCTCGCAGATCCAGATTACAGGTATTCCTGTGCATCCGGATTTTTGGGAGTCCGGGGATAAGGTCAAGCTCAGAGAAGAGATGGGACTGCAGAATATGCCAACAGCTCTGCTTATGGGGGGAGGTTGGGGGCTTTCTTTTGACGAGGAACATATGAAAACTCTCGCATCCTGGGCAGACCGGGTTCAATTAATCTTCTGCCTCGGAAGCAACCAAAAGATGATCGACAAAATGAAAGAAATTCCTTGCTTCCAGCATCCCAACATCCGTATTCTGGGATACACGAAGGAAGTCAGCAGACTCATGGATGTTTCAGACGTCCTGATCACCAAGCCAGGAGGCATGACATGTACGGAAGCGATGGCTAAAGGCCTTCCGATGCTGTTTATCCCTCCACTGCCAGGACAGGAAGAGGAGAACTGTGAATATTTTGTACAAGCCGGATATGGAGAGATCATTCACTCTAAGGATGTCATAACGAATCGATTCCGGGAGTTGTCTGAAAATCAGCACAAGCAAGGTAGTCTACCTAAGAAGAACAAAAGGTATATAACAGGACATTCACCAGCTTATGATCCAACCTGTTGTGCTCAAGCTGTTCACGATTTACTCTTCCCTGCAACAACAGAAGTTACAACTACGTCTCTAGAGCGTTTCTCAGCGGGCATTACAAGCAGACCTTTGTCTGGTACCAGACTGCCTTTATAATCCCTCTAAGGAGCCTTAGGATCGGTCTCAGGACGCAATATTCAATACACGATCAATCAAGTGCTTAAACGAATACGAAAAAGCAAAAAAGGTTCCCCTTCAGAAAATGAAAGGGAACCTTTTTTATTTCTATTGCATTTCATCGTATGATCTACCAAAAAAATGGGTAAATTACAATCAAAGATACTTAAAAAAACGACGAAATAAAACTGCGTTTTTACATGATTCAGGGTTTATGTGACACTCACATTGTTAACTACCCTGCCTGTTTGCAGAATTTTAAGGTGCTTTACTTGTAAAAAGTATGATGCCCAATCGTTTTTACTTCCTTCTTCGTACGAGCCACTGTCAGATCATCAGCAAGCGTCAAAGATAAAAAATAATACGTATCATCAGACACTTCCTTCTGGCCGTTCAGCGCAGCATTCACAGCTTTGATGCTATCTTCATTCGGGGTTACCCGTTTTAGTCGTCCATTCGCCACAGGGCTGAACTGTGATTTTTGATGGATGACCTTGTAAATGGTATCGGGAAAATTGGCTGACCGCAGCCGGTTTAAGACAACGTTGGCAACTGCCACTTTGCCTTTGTACGGTTCGCCTTCCGCTTCTGCCATGACAATTTTTTGTAGCAGATGCAGCTCTTTATCGGACACACTGTAAGACCAGGTTGCGAGTTTCGCATCTTCCTGATTCAAAAGTTTGGTCCGCGTAAAGTAAAGTTGTTGGGGGGGAGTTGACATCGCAGCCGCCGCTTTGGCATGTTCCATTTTAGCCAATTTCAGAGCAGCTTCTTTTTTGGCTTTGGCTGTAGCGATAGCTTGGGCTTTTTGTTTAGCCGCAGCTTCCTGTTGCTCGCGCTCTTCCTGAGCAGTCAAAAGCCAGTTTTTTGCTGGCAAAGCATTAGTCCATGTTACGGATTGTCCAGACGTGTCAGAAGATAGACTTGTCCCATCTTCCATCATTCGCCTCTGGTCTTGCGGCAATGATGGGCTGTTATGCGCCGAAGACGCAAGCTCCGTCATCTGTTTACTATCACTCGCTTCATTCCATTTCCCCGTCGCCTGAACGACATTTACCCCCACTATACATACAAGCAGCACTGATAACATCGGTGCTACCCAACGATTCTTGCTTATAATTTCCATTCGAAGATTCCTCCTATCGAAACAATTCCCTAATCTTAGTAACCAAAAAAAAAGAATTTGAATAACGATGGCTAATATTACATAGGGATAAACACAATGTCAATGTGAGTTTATGGTATTAAAAAGTTTTTCAGGAAAATGAAAACGTATCCACTGTCTCATACATTGGCGTTTGTCCAAGCCTTGTCACATAAAGTACAAAACCGTCTACTGACCATGAATTTCCATGAGAAGCATGTTCTGTAACGATTTCGGAAACTCCGGAATGATCCATACCAGGAAGCGATCCAAGATATTTTCTGGCTACAGTAACATGTGGACGGTAAGGTCTTAACTCGGCTTCAAAACCCAGATCTTTTGTAGCCTCTACAATTTTTTGCTGTAAGTGATGTAATCGCTCTACATCTCCGTTAACACCTCTCCAGAGAACTTTCGGTGTTTTCTCCAGACCAAACGTTCCCCATTCCGATAGCTGCAGGTCAAACGTATGAAAATCAGCGGCTACGTTGTGCAAAGCTACTCGAAGATGACCGACATCACTCATCAACGTATCCCCCAGGAATTGCAAGGTAATATGATAGTCTCTTTGGTCAGTCCACTTACGAAAATCAAGCTTGTTCCGTATTAACTTGGCCTGCATATGAAGAAACTGCTGAACAGATTCAGGCAGACGCACAGCAATAAACAGACGTTCCCGTCTGGATGCATGTTCTTGAATTTTTGGGGCATTCATTGCATACACCTCTCTAAAGTTCGCTCTATTATTCCATAACTATGCATATCATTTCAAGCTGGGTAAACATAGAGTGACACACAATATAGATTTTGCATATCAGACTCCGTTCCTGAATTTTCCATTTACATGCACAGGATACACTGAATCTGATACACTTGACAAGACTAATTCATCGATCTCAGGAGGCACACACATTATGGGTAAAATCGTATGTTTTCCATCTCTATCCGAAGAACAACAGCAACAGATCCAGCAGGCTGCGCCAGGATACACGATCAAAGTGGGTAAAGCCAAGGATCTGGATCCGAGCGAATTAAAAGAAGCCGAAATTATACTGGGCTGGTCTCCTCTTGTAACTGAACATGCTCTGCATCAGGACAGCCCTTTGAAATGGATTCAGGTCTGGTCAGCCGGTGTAGATAATCTCCCATTCGCGGAGCTACAACAAAAAAATATTCAGGTGACCAGTGCCAACGGCGTTCATGCCATTCCCATTACAGAAATCATTCTGGGCATGATGTTATCCCACAGTCGCTGGCTAAGACAAGCTATGCTGTATCAGCAGCAGGCTGAATGGAAGAATCCCGGCAAAGCACTGCCAGAGTTACATGGTAAGACAGCTGTTATCGTCGGAGTCGGCGAGATTGGGACCGAAACAGCCCGTGTATTCAAAGCACTAGGCATGCGTACAATTGGAGTACGACGCTCAGGAAAAGACGTGCCCCATGTTGACCGTATGTATGATATGTCTGGACTGCATGAAGCTCTAAGCCAAGGTGACTATGTGATTAACATTCTGCCATTGACCGATGAAACCCGGCATATTTACGATCAGAATACCTTTAACCATTTCAAGACTGATGCCTGTTTTGTCAATGTAGGTCGTGGCCCTAGCGTAAACACGGAGGCATTGCTGGCCGCACTGCAAAGCGACAAAATTGCCTTCGCTGCTCTGGATGTATTCGAAGAGGAACCCCTTCCAGCAAACCACCCGCTATGGGGCATGGATAATGTGTTAATTACACCTCACATTGCAGGAAGCACAGAACAATATACGCAGCGCGCTCTCGATATTTTCATCAAAAATCTGGAAGCCTACGTTGCGGGTAAAACTCTTCCGCTCAATCTTGTCGATTATAGTCATAAATATTAACACAAACACCCGTTCCCATGCAACTTGTCAAAATGATGTTTGATCATTCTGGATGAATTCTGAACAAAAACACTCCACGAAGGATTCTTTCTTCCTTCGTGGAGTGTTTATTATGCACTCTAACGTATAATTACATGCACATCCAGATCATCACATACACACCCAGACATGACGTACAAATGTGCCTTTACGCACCGTTATGTACTTTTCTATCGTCCATTCGGATTCCAGCAAGTGAGCCTGTACCCACTCTGTGGAAACGACGATAGCTCGTTTGCATAACTTGCGTAATTTCCGGAGCATCTCTCGCTGTTCTTGATCGGGAAGAACCGAACAAAGATTATAGGGCATGTCGAAAATTGCCGAATCATACTCACCTTCCAGATCCCTCATGTCTCCCAAAGTAATTCGATTGGCGTCATACCCGAAATGAGGTAGATTAACTTTTGCTCCGCGCACAGCAATTGCATTAAGATCATTGCCTACTGCATCAATTCCCATGGATAAAGCTTCAATGACCACCGTTCCCATTCCACAGCATGGATCCAGCAAACGATGATTTTCCGTCTCTGGAACAGCAACGTTCACCAGCGCCCTTGCTAAGGTTACACCGAAGCCTGTGGAGTAGTTTTGCGGCTTCTGCTGATGGTTTTGCCACGATTTTTCCGCTTCTGTCCACTGACCCAAGATCCATTTTAGACCTATTTTAATTAGTCCGAAAGTCACTTTAGGTTGTTTCATCTGCGCTTTTCCATGGATGCACATCCCGACTTCTTTTTCAAACTTCCGTGCCTGAGCATAGTCAGGTGGCGTATCTCCTGCTTTTAGACAAACTACCTTAAATGTCTCATCCTGCTGCAAACGAATGTTTCGAGCTATAGGGAGCAGCTCCGTAATCGAGTCTCCTTCACCCAATACATTCAGCCGTCCATGTATAAATGGACTTCTTCCCGGCGGGATATACCGCTCAGACCTAATATAAGAACCACTGGTAATGCGTATTTCTGAATCCAACTTAAGCAATGTACTCAATTCAAGATGGCATAACTCACGTTCATTTTCATGACAGGCAAAGATGTATATATATGTAGCTGCCATCATAATCATCCTCATTTCTTGGTTGTACTTTTCAAGTTTGAATCAAAAAAATAAGGGATCCCATTGCTGGATATCCCTTTCAACTTTAATTTTAGGACCTGGTCTTAAACTCGAAATCCGGACACAAATCCACCTTTTCAAACAATCGTTTTACCCTGTTTCTTCTATTATAAAGAACGGCTTATACTTTTAATTTTTCAATGGATGTGAGCAGATCATCAGACAGTTCCTTCAACGTTTGAATATTACTGCTGATGGTCTCCATAGAACCGACTTGTTCCTCAGCCGAAGCAGAGACTTCCTCTACACTGGCCGCCGATTGTTGAGATACTGCGGAAATCTGCTGACTGAAGTCATTCATCAGACCACTGCTCTGTTCCATACCTGAAAGTCCTTCTGACATGGTACCAATAACCTCCACCATACCTTCAACCGATGTATTGATAGTTCTGAACAACTCCCCTGACGTGAGCACATGCTGTTGCCCAAGTTCTGTCTCCTGAACACCTACTCGCAGTTCATTAACTACTCTTTGAGAATCCTGCTGAATATCTTGCGTGATGGTCGTGATTTCTTCAACAGACGCCTGCACGGCTTCAGACAACTTCCGTACCTCGGATGCGACAACGGCAAAACCGCGTCCACTCTCTCCTGCCCGTGCCGCCTCAATCGAAGCATTCAACGCCAGCAAATTCGTTTGACGAGCGATGTCATGAATTACCAGAACCAGTTTGGAAATGTCTTCATTTTTGTGATTTAACTGCTCCATTTTGCTCATTGAGGAAGACACTGCGCTAGCAATCTGTTGCATCTGTTGCACGGATTCTTCCATCGCTTTGCGGCCGCTCTGCCCTTGCTCCAACACTTGATCGGACATCATACGAAGCTGATTCCCCTGTTCCGCATGCTGCTGAATATGATTATTCAAATCTTCCACTGTGCGAGCCGACTCCACAGCGGTCTGAGCCTGACTCTCAGCCGCCTTAGCCGATTCCTCCATTGTGATCGCAATTTGCTGACTGCCGATCTTCACTTCTTCCGAAGCAATGGCCAGTTCGCTACTCTGACGATTCACCGATTCAGCTACACGCCTTACATTGATCACCATTGAGGTCAGGTTACCTTTCATCTCATTGACTGCTTTCGCCAGAGCGCCCACTTCATCTTCATGTTTGGTATGTACATCCTGCACGTTTAATTGACCTTCCGCGATCAATTTAACAGCACTGATGACACGAAGCAACGGTTTAACCACCTGTGTGCGGATGATTGGAACAAATATCGCAGTGATGATAATCATCGCAAGCACACCTATGAGCACAGACAACCTACCATCTTGAACAGAACGAATGGTTTGAGCTGCCGAAATATCGGATTGCTGTTGGTTGTAATTGACGAGATAATCCAGATCAACCTGCATCAAATCAAACGAAGCAGATCCTTTGTCAGCTACTTCTTTGGCAAGCTGAGTCTGTCCTTCGTCACTAACCCGAATGGCTTGTGCATTCATTTTAAGATAGTCTTCCCATTTACTCTTAAACGCTGTCCAGTGCTCATTCTCTTCTGCAGACTTCGCCTGTTTATCGTAGATGGCAATCGTCTGTGCAGTTTCACGAATATATTTAGTGCGCTCTTCGTTAATTTTGGACTTGTCCGCTTCCTCAGCGTCAAAGTAACGATAACTCAGTGACAAAACATGTTCGGTTGAATAATTTAATTGGTTGATCTTCTGGATCGAAGGCATCCAATTACCTGTAATGTCATTTGTGTTAGCCTCAATTGAATTCATCCGGCCAATGATGGTAACACTCAGAATAATTAAACAGAGGATTAACAGATAAAATGCGATGCTGATACGCAGACCGATGCTCTTGATTTTAAATCGGCTAAACATATAATTTCCCCCTCATGACAACTTTCGCCACATTTACAATTTAGTGCTTTTCTCGCAAATAAAAGCCATCTATTGGCCCCTTGCAAATTACACTTTTCTATATTTATCTGCATTATAGCGATAAAGTATTATAGCATTCTTTTGTCGGTAAACGCTGTAATCTATGAAATTTTGTTGAACTTTATCGAATTAAAAATGAGCTGCAACATCTGTATGATTCAGATCTGCAACTCATCGCCATCTTAACATCCCCCTAACACTTGATCAGGTTTAGTTAGATTCAATTTGCCCTTTAACTCATTCTAGATTTTAACAAGCGGTAGGACTCCAGCCTACGTTCATAATCAGGACCAGCCGTTACCAAGAGTATCTGGTTGGTATTAAGCCTCTGCCCTGCTTGCCGAATGTACTGCCATACTTGTTCGGGTGTGCCAGCAATATGCCGCTTCACCTCGTTGTCCTCTTTATGGACAAAAAAACTCTGAGGGTTAGCCTTGACAATACCCACGTTGGTATCTCGCTCATTTGTGTGCTCTTCACGACTTTCCTGACGCTGGTTCTCAATCTCACGACTCCACCTTAAAGCATCGTTCTCCGTTGCCGCACACATTGCACTGAGCGCCACCATCACTTCTGGTTCCTTCAGCCCAGCACTAGGCACGAATTCCTCACGATAGCGGCGTACAGCCTGAGTTCCATCCGAATCACTCATGAACTGTCCAAAAACATAACCCATACCAAATTTCGCAGCATATACTGCGCTTTTGACATTGGTCCCTAGCATCCATAAGGATAATGGAATTTCTGGAACTGGACGCGCTGTAACCGGAACATCCTCATACGTAAAACGGTCTTCCAGCAATTCGGTAAGCGAAGCCAGTTTGGCGGGAAGGTTCGAGACATGTTGCAAATAATTGCCACTGAGCGCCATCGTTGCATGAGGCCCTCCGCCAGGAGCACGTCCTAACCCGAGCTCGATCCGTCCCGGATAGAGTGAAGCCAGCAGACGGAACGACTCTGCAACCTTGAGTGGACTATAATGCGGAAGCAGGACAGCTCCCGACCCAAGCAGAATGGTATCTGTCTTTGCACCAATATGAGATAGCAACACCTCAGGAGAAGCCGAAGCAAGTTCAGGCATATCATGATGCTCAGACGTCCAATATCGTGTGTAACCCCATGCCTCAGCATGTTGAGCCAAAAGCAATGCTTGCTGAAGTGCTTGTTCTGCGGATGCACCGTTCAGTCTAGGAACGAGATCCAGCACGCCGAGACTGAATTTTTCTCCAGAACAATCTTGTGTGCTGGCACCTAAGCTCTCAGTAAAGGTTTCACTTAAATTTGCAACCACACTGTACAACTCCTTTGATCTCTTGCCTCTCTTTGATTTTGCACCTAGTCCAGATCGTAGATCGAACCGACCTTCAGGCCGTAAAGCTCATTATAAATTTTCTCGGCGAATGCATCGGTCATGCCTGCAATATAATCAATCACCATATGCTCCCAAGTCCAGATCGGCTGCGCTTTGGCTTGATCCTTCTCATATCGTTGCAACCAATCGGAAGGAATGATGGATTTTGACGTTTCCGGATCGAGAAAGGCATCCCAGAGCCGTTTAATCATCCACTCACTGCGCTTCTGCAGGCGTTGCACGCGCAAATCCCGAATCATCGTCACCCAGGCGAAACTCTTGAGTACACTCACGGTGCGTAGCATGTCGAGGTCCTCTACGCCTTCGCGGACAAAGGTTACCTTTTTCCAATCCCCGTCATCAATGACTCCTAGACTTCCTACAAAAAGACTGACCCAATAAGCCTTCACCTCACGACGAGTACGCGAGTAATCATGCTCGCAGAAAGGCATTTTCTCATTCCAGATGCGCAGAAACGATGCGAGAACTTCTTCCACTTTTTCCGCGATTGCCTCTCTTGCCCAGCCCTTCCAGAACAGATCTTCAAGTGTAGTAATTTTGTCTACGATGAGCCGGTTAATATGCTGGTCTTGCAGAAAATGCTCATGCACCTCGATTTTGCCTGCCTTGATGCCATCCTCCAGATCATGTGCGGAGTACGCAATATCATCGCATAGATCCATCAGTTGTGCTTCGAGCGTTTTCTTGCCTGCCGGGATGTTCCAGCGCTCCCGAATCTCACGAATGTACTGCCACTCGTGGTGATACATGCCTTTCTTGCTCTCTGTTCCAGGGTACGGATACTTATTAATCCCTAGCAGCACAGCATCCGACAAGTTCAGTCCGTCGATATCTTCACGTTTCTCCAAATACATGATCAGGCGGAAGTTATGTGCGTTGCCTTCAAAATGCTCATATTTCCGTTTGAGCTCCGCTCGTACGTCAGACTCAGCCTTAGGTGTTTTGGCGGCCCGACTTTTTTTCATAATCTTCTTCGTCTCACTGTTGATCAGATCATCCAAAATGCCATCGAGCACTTCTTCCCCTTTATGTCCAAAAGGTGGATGACCAAAGTCATGTGCGATCGCTGCACATTCTACAACTTCCGAATCGATAATCAGACCGGGGTTCTCTGCCCGGCCCCAATCTACCTCCGGGTAATGACGCAACAGGCTTCTCGCCGCTTCTCGCGCAATCTGTGCCACCTCAAGGGAATGGGTCAGACGTGTCCGGTAATAATCGCCCGTACCTGCGCCAAACACTTGCGATTTGCCTTGCAGTCTCCGGAACGTTGGGGAATGAATCAATCGGGAATAGTCTCGCTCATACGCTGCACGAGAGCCCTCCAGCTTGGTAAGTTCAGGGTATTGTCTATGTTCTCTCAGATCATGCCATTGCATGTAGATCACTCCTAGCCGACTGTCTCTATTTTGAGTGATTATACACAACATCTGCGGTTTCGAAAAGCAAAATCCGTCTGTCATGTCATCTCTTCTTACATCAACATACGATGCACAGTCCTCTCTATGTATATTATACCCTGCAAGACTACTGTCTGTGCATAGAATGAAGAACTGTACGTCGATCGTTGAGCCGGTGAATGGCATCCGGTATACTGGCACCAGAATAGTAAAGAAAACCCGACAGACGAATAACGTCTTGTCGGGTTAGACTTCAAATGAAGTTTTAAATCTAGCAGACTTACACCATCACCTTGCAGATATCATTCGTAAACTCTACCGGGTCTTGAATCGGCAATCCCTCAATCAGTAACGCTTGGTGATACAAGAGGCTGGTATACAGGCTGAGCTTCTCTTTATCCTGTGCAAAAGCGTCTTTCAACGATTTGAACACATCATGGTTCACGTTGATCTCCAGCACTTTGTCCGCTTGAACATCGCCGCTGTTCGGCATAGCTTTCAATACTTTCTCCATCTCAATCGTCAAATCACCCTCGGTGGACAAGCAAACCGGATGGCTACGAAGGCGTTTGGACGCTTTCACCGCTTTAACTTTGCCCTCCAGCTGTGCCTGCATCACTTCGAACAATTCTTTGTTGTCATTGTCCTGCGCTTCAGTCTCTTCTTTCTCCGCACTGTCTTCAATACCGAGATCGCCACTGGAGATCGATTTGAACTCTTTTTCCTTGTAATTCGTGATCATCTTGATCGCGAATTCATCGATATCGTCGGTGAAGTAGAGCACTTCGTACCCTTTTTCCAATACACCCTCGATCTGAGGCAGTTTCTCGATTCGGCTGATGGACTCACCCGCAGCATAGTAGATGTACTTCTGATCTTCCGGCATTCTGGAGACGTATTCGTCCAGGCTCACCAGCTTGCTCTCTTTAGAAGACGTGAACAGCAACAAATCCTGCAGTGTGTCTTTGTTTGCGCCATAATCGCTGTATACGCCGTACTTCAGCTGACGACCAAACGCTTGATAGAACTTCTCGTAGTTCTCGCGCTCGTCTTTGAGCAGGCTTTGCAGTTGGCCTTTGATTTTGTTTTTGATATTCTTCGCAATCAGGCTAAGCTGGCGGTCGTGTTGAAGCATCTCACGTGAGATGTTCAGAGATAGATCCTCGGAATCCACCATCCCTTTGACAAAACCAAAGTAATCTGGCAACAGGTCGCCGCACTTATCCATGATCAATACGCCGTTGGAGTATAACTCCAGACCTTTTTCATACTCTTTTGTATAGTAGTCAAACGGTGTATTCTCCGGAATAAACAGGATCGCATTGTACACTACAGCGCCGTCCGCGCTAATGTGCAGATGTTTCAGCGGTTTGTCAAAACCGTACCGTTTCTCCATATAGAAGTTGGTGTAGTCTTCTTCGGTCAGTTCGCTTTTATTTTTACGCCAGATCGGCACCATGCTGTTGACCGTTTGTTCTTCCTTGTAATCCTCGAACTCGTTCTCCGTACCTTCCTTCGGACGGTGATTGGTCACATCCATTTTAATTGGATAACGAATGAAGTCAGAGTATTTCTTGATGATGGATCTCAAGCGGTACTCTTCCAAAAACTCGTCATATGAGTCTTCTTCGGTATTTTGTTTAATCGTTAGAACGATTTCTGTACCCACGGTATCTTTTTCCGCAGGTGTAATCGTGTACCCGTCAGCACCTTCGGATTCCCATTTCCAAGCTTCGTTGCTGCCCAGCGTTTTACTCGTTACCGTAAGCTTGTCCGCCACCATGAACGCCGAGTAGAAACCTACCCCGAATTGACCGATAATGTTATGGCCGTCTTTGGCTTCGTTTTCTTTTTTGAATGCCAGGGAACCACTCTTCGCAATGACTCCGAGGTTGTTCTCCAGCTCTTCCTGTGTCATACCAATCCCGGTATCGGTAAGGGTAAGTGTGCGGTTTTCCTTGTCAATGGTAAGCTTGATATAGTAGTCCTCTTTGTTGAAAACGAGCGTGTCGTCCGTCAATGCTCTGTAATATATTTTGTCGATGGCATCACTGGAGTTGGAGATCAGTTCTCTGAGGAAAATTTCTTTCTGTGTGTAAATGGAGTTGATCATCATATCCAGCAAACGTTTGGATTCTGCCTGAAATTCTTTTTTAACCGCCATGAATGAAGTGCTCCTTTCGAATTTGGGTATCAAATGATTCAGTTGAGTACATAGGCAAGCTGAGCCATATACGACTGAACCATTCCATATGTAGTGGTGTATATTAGCTTCATTTGTTAGCACTCAAAGACTCAGAGTGCTAAACCCTTCTTTTTATATAACATATGGGAAAATTGGGTGTCAATACGAAGACGGTTATTTTAACAAAATCATGGATTTCATTCTGTAAAAAACCGATTAAACTTCTATACGGACAACCACTCTTCCCAGTGTAACGTACTTACTCCAGCAACACAAAAACCGCCACGAATTGAAATTCGGGACGGTTGGGTGAAATCGGTTATTTCTTCGCCATCTTTGGGTCAAGAGTGTCACGCAGGCCATCGCCCATCAGATTGAAACCAAGTACCGTCAGCATAATGGAAAGACCGGGAAAGATGAGCGTCCACGGAGCCTTTTGGATGTACTGACGTGAATCCGAAAGCATCTTGCCCCACTCCGGGTCCGGTGGCTGCGCCCCCATACCTAGAAATCCGAGCGCCGCTGCCTCGATAATCGCTGTACCGATTCCGAGTGTACCTTGCACAATAAGTGGCGTCAGACTGTTTGGCAAAATGTGTCGAAACAAGATTCGTCCGTTCCCCGCTCCCAATGTCCGTGCCGATGTAATAAACTCTTCCTGCCGCAAGCTAAGTACACGCGATCTCACCAACCGTCCATACGTTGGAATATTCACGATCGCAATGGCGAGCAACGCATTCTGCAAAGAGGGGCCCAGAATCGCGACAATCGCGATCGCCAGCAAGATGCCCGGAAATGCAAGCAAAATATCAAACAGACGCGAGATCAACATGTCCGCCCATTTTCCATAGAAGCCCGCAACCAGTCCAAGAAGTGCTCCAGCAACAATAGACCCAATGACGGAGAAAAATCCAACCCACAACGATATTCTTGCGCCATGAATTACACGGGAAAACACATCCCGTCCCAGGTCATCCGTTCCGAACCAGTGCTCAGCCGACGGAGCTTGAAGCCTGTCCTGTAGCACCTGCTCTTTGTAATCATAGGGCGCAATATAGGGGGCAAGGAAGGCTAATACGATGAAAAAAAGAATAATGATTAAGCCTGCCAACGCAAGCCGATTCCGCCGAAACGTCCTCCACGCCTCACGCCAGGGACCCGATCTACTCGCGCTGACTGGGTCAACGGTTTGTCCGGTATTGGTCGACAATTTGGCCATACAGGTTCTCCTTTGCTGAACTTAGATAATGAAAGAGATGAACAGATTACTTATACAGAACAGAAAAGTAATCTAGCCACCGGGGGCTTTATCGTTGTATCGCAGGTTGCTTCGATATGCTACGCTATCTTCCCTACTTGTAACTGATTCTTGGGTCAAACACCGCATAGAGCAAATCTACGATCAGATTAATCAATACAAAAAAGAAAGCCACGATCAGGATTCCGCTCTGAATCACAGGATAGTCCCGTGAACTAATCGCTTCATATATGTAACGCCCTACACCCGGCCAGGCAAAAATCGTTTCCGTCAGCACAGCTCCACCCAGCAGAGACCCCGTTTGAATGCCGATAACAGTCAGCACGGGGATAAATGCATTTTTCAGCGCGTGCCCGTATACGACAAAAAACGGCCCCAATCCTTTCGCCTTGGCGGTACGAATATAATCGGAACTCATCACTTCCAGCATGCTGGAACGTGTCATGCGCGCAATCACAGCCATCGGAATGGTACCCAGTGCTACACTTGGCAGAATCAGATGTTTGGTCACCGTCCACAGCTGATCCCAGCGTCCTGCAAGCATCGTGTCCAGCACATACAAACCTGTAATCGCATCCACCGGATCACGTGCGTTCATTCGTCCAATGGACGGTAGCCATTGCAGTTTGTTAGCAAACAGCCATTGCTCCATCAACCCGAGCCAAAAAATCGGCATGGATACCCCTACAAGTGCAATTACCATGCAGCAGTAATCAAACCAGGAGTTGTGCTTCCAAGCACTGACAATCCCTGCATTCACACCAATAATGACAGCAAACAACATACTTGCCATCGTAAGTTCGAGTGTCGCTGTCAGATAAGGCACGATTTCCTGGGCAATAGCTACCTTGGTGCGAATAGATGTGCCCAGATCTCCTTTCAGCAAGTCGCCTAGATAGGCGAAATATTGCTGGAACCAGGGTTTGTCCAGTCCGAGCTGATCCCGGAGAGCTTGCTTGGATTGTTCCGTTGCTTTTTGCCCCAGAATCGTCTCGGCCGGATCACCGGGTATTGCATGGATGATGGAAAAAACGATCAACGTCATGCCCAGCAAAACGGGCAGCAGTACCAGCACACGTTTGACAATATAGCTGTTCACTTCCAGATCACCTGCCCTAAAGGGTTCATCTGCATGATTTCAACTTTGGCTAAATCATAGAAATAGCGCTGGCAAACACGTATGCTTTGGCTCGTCACGACCCGGATGTAGAATCTAATAAGCATTGCATGTCCGCCAGCGCATAACTTGGTTTAACACTTGCGTTTCATTTATTTTCACTCAAGAAATTTATTCAAAATAAGCCCCCACGTACGATTCCGTTCCCAGCGGGGAGGTTACAAAACCTTTCAGGCTCGCTTTCCCAGCGAGAATCGGTGTGGTGTGCACAAGCGGAATCCACGGTGCGTCTTCCTTGATGATCACCTGAGCCTGTTTGTACAGTTCGGCGCGCTTACCCTGATCCGTCTCTGTTTGCGCTTTCGTGAGCAACGTGTGTAACTCTTCGTTGACATAGTAGCTGCGGTTGTTGCCTGGAATGGCATCTTTGTCCAAAAGGGTATACAGGAAGTTATCCGGGTCACCGTTGTCCCCTGTCCAGCCGAGCATGTACATATCATCCTTCTCCCCGGCTTTGGAATCTTCCAGATAGGTCGCCCACTCCGGAGATTCGATCGTTGTTTTGACACCGATTTTCTCAAAATCAGCCTGAATCGCTTCTGCTACCTTCTTGCCATCAGGCATGTACGGGCGGGATACCGGCATGGCATAAAATGTTACCGGATCTGGCAATCCGTCAGGGAAGCCGGCTTCGGCCAGCAACGCTTTTGCTTTTTCCAGATCATAGGCGTAATCTTCGATCTCATCGTTGTAACCCCACAGCGTAGGTGGCATCGGGTTCACCGCAGGCTCTGCCTGTCCGGCAAAGAACGCATCGATGATCGCTTGTTTGTTCACGGCGTGGTTCAGGGCTTGTCTGACTTTCACGTTATCAAACGGTTTTTTCTTGAAATTAAACCCGATATATGCCACGTTGAACGGCGGACGTTCAATCTTCTGCAATTCGCTGTTGCCCTCCAGAATGCTCAGATCATCCGGATTCAGATCTTCCATAATATCGATCTCGCCATTTTGCAATGCATTGAAACGAGCGGTGTTATCCGGGATGGAGCGTACGATCACTTTGTTCAGCTTCGGGAAACCCTCCCTCCAATAGTCTGCATTTTTCTCCAGCGTGATCGAGTCGTTCCGCTTCCACTCTTTGAAGACAAACGGGCCGGTGCCGACAGGCTCACTCTTGAAGTTTTCTTTCTTCTCCTGAATGGCGGCCGGACTGCCAATGCCAAACGGAGTCATCGCAATATTTTGCAGGAAAGGAGCTTGTGGCTGGTTCAGGGTAAACTCTACTGTCGATTCATCGAGTGCCTTCACTTCCTTGATCACACGCGCGCCATCTGGCCCAAACATGGAATCATAATAGTCGAAGGAATCACCTTCGAATTTATATTCACTTGCCGGATCGCTCCAGCGATTAAAATTAAACACTACGGCATCTGCGTTAAAGTCAGTTCCATCATGGAACTTCACCCCGGATTTTAGCTTAAATACATACTTCAGCCCGTCCGCGGAAATTTCCCAGCTCTCGGCCAGCGCCGGAACCACTTCGGTTCCGCCCTCTTTGTAATCGAGGAGCGAATCAAATACCTGATGCCCGATCTTGAGGGATTCTCCATCCGTTACAATCGAAGGGTCAAGCGCAACCGAATCTCCTCCGCGTCCCATAATCATCGTATCCTGGGCGGCTGCTTCTGTTGGAGGTTCATTACCTTCCGCAGGTGCCGGCGTTCCTTCCCCGCCATCTTTGCTGCTGGAGCAGCCAGATAACACAAGTACGGTACTCAGTGCCAAAGTCAGAAAACCGGACATCCATTTTTTTCTCATTCGCATACGTACAACACCCTTCCCTGTCTCATAATGTGTGTGATGATTGCGACCGAAAAACGGTACCTCTGGCCGTGCGTGCGATGATGTGGTGGTGCTAGCTAGTCATCAGATTATCCCTAGTTATAATCTTTAAATTCTTGTATCATCTATTAAAGGCTTTATATGCCTGTGATACCTGTGTTAGAGTGCTGAGAATTTGGACACAAGTTAATTAGCAGAGTGAGAGCGTACCATAGATGTAGAACCATTGAAAAACACAGATCAACGGATCAGCAGCGTTAGAGTATAAAACTTCTAGCATTCTGAGATAGGGCGATGCATCTATTTGAACCAAGGTCAATTCGAAACAGCAAATCTGCCCTTGAATGGGTACAAAAATAGAACACAAATGTTGGCCTTGGGACTTTGTTCCGTGAGTTTGTCTTCATGAAGTATGAATTAGATTTAATTCGATTTATGGGTAGAAAAAAGAATAGAACAGATCGACACTACAATAACTTTTCATGTTATGGTTTTGTCATGATGAGGAGGTTTGAGTATTAAATCGTGGTGAAAAACATTTTCGTGTAACTTACTTTACATCACATTTACCAATTAGACAAGAACTTTACAGACATACGTTTTTAAGTTTATCACACGCGTCAGAATTAGTGACATTATGTACAAAAAAAGGAACATAGCTCGACAAAATAGCTCATGTTCCCTGCTTTTCCTCCACAGTCAAATCTGTTCTATTGAAGTAAAACTAAATTTGCTTACACTAAGCACCTGATAACGGAATAACCATTGTTGTGTAAATAATCAGTCTTGCTTATAACCTGATTTGATTCACTTTTTAAACAAACCTCTACGGTGCATCACGGTAATAAAACGATAAAAATCGTAGCTCGCACCGTTATCGATGCTAAACAACGGATTTTTGGCATCATAGGCCAGAGCAGCATCTACAGCAGCCTTCGCCCAGACAGGGACCTCCATCTGCTGACGCGCTTGCAAACGATCAACCTGTGCTTTCAGCGCATCAAACGCAGCTTTCTCTTCGGCTGTCATTGGTTCGCCTCCTTTCGGTGGTACAGTTGGTGGATTCGGATTCGGTGGTGTAGTCGGGTTCGACGGGTTACCAGGATTAGTCGGATTGGTTGGATTCGTAGGACTTGGGTTTGGCGTAGCCGCCGCATATCTCGCTCTAAGCTGCGCTGCTGTTCCCTCGAATTCATTCATGTCTACATTTCCGCTAATACCGTTCACCTTACCTGAATCCGTATACTGCCAGAACGTCCAGCGCTTCCATGCCGGCTGAGCATCCGGTACACGTGTCGTGCTGTAACGCGCAACCCACAGATCGTACGAGCCCAAAGAAGCATCGAAATTGCTAGCAAATGAATTGCCTGTATATATGATCGGTTTTACAC
Organism: Paenibacillus intestini; assembly: GCF_030803945.1. Lineage (NCBI taxonomy): Bacteria > Bacillati > Bacillota > Bacilli > Caryophanales > Paenibacillaceae > Paenibacillus > Paenibacillus intestini. Next base: position 136,185 of record NZ_JAURUN010000006.1, read on the forward strand.
CTGTGAGACGTTGCAATTCTGTTAAAAAGGCTTTGGCTACCGTATTCATCTGGGCTTTGCTCAGATTGCCGGGATTGTTCTCGTAATCCATAACCGGTGGCAATTGCAGAGCCTTGGCTCCCCCGATCTGGTTCAGCGTATTGGCATAATGTGCCGCTTCTGCCCTCGCAATCTCGACAGTCGTTCCGCGGAAGAAATGATAGGTTCCCACCATCATGCCCGCCGTAAGCGCACCGTTTACATTTTTCTGAAAATTCGGATCGATATATGTCCGCCCTTCGGTTGCTTTGATAAACACAAAGGTCATGCCGCTTGCCTTTACCTTCGCCCAGTCGATATTGCCCTGATACCTGGAGACATCAATGCCCTGCGTATTGCCCTGGGTTCTATTTTGCAAATTTCTCACACCCTTTATTCGGCTAGTTGCCGTTTGTATTTAGTAAATGCGGACGGGTTGAAGATTGCTTGTGTGCGTGTCCCTTGTTGTACGATGTATGACCCAGAATACCGAGCTAGCCTTATGAAAGAAAACTCCTATTTGGAACAGCTCAAATACTACTACGATCTTATTATTAAGTTGAACCAATAATCTGTAAGCAAGATAAATACAGAGTGACGACTGAAAGTAAAGAAAGCACCCGTTGGGTGCTTTTCTTATTGTTACGCTGTGCTTTTCTTATTATCTGAATTCTCTTGATCCGTGGCTTTTTCTTTGGATTGCTCATTTTCTGGAGGATGATCAATTTCGCCTTCGGAATGATCCAACGACGGAGGGGGATGTGGCAACGGAGAAGATAACACATCTTCCCCCGCCTTTCCTTTGAGCACTTGAATCGCCTGCCGAATGACAGGAGGGATCGGAGCACCCAGTTTGCCCCCATTTTCAATGATGGACAACAACTCATTCGCAATATAAAAAAAGGCGACCGCATCCCTGAACAAATGTCCGTCTCCCAGAACACCGTCCACCAGATGAGCCACCGATACCATTGCAAATATAAATACCTTTCGTGCAATGCCAAACAATCCAATATTACTCTCAAGCTTGCCTGTCATTCCCGCCGCCGCGATACCTGTCAGGTAATCGAAGATGACAAAGACTAGCAATACACCGAGCACCCCTGACCAGCCTCCAAAGAAGTAGGATGCCGAGCTACTCATCACCGCAATCCCCCATTTCCATAGGGTGTCCCATCGTTCCATGGCTTCACCTCCTTTTGTTTTGTATTCATAAAACGACTTATCTTATCCTTAATCGTCTGTATTGGCTGATTCCAATAGTACAGCCACCTGACTTCGACTACTCTCTGGAACTTGGTGTAGCTCAATCAATTTTTTATTAATCATCATTACGTATACAGCTAACATAGTCTCACCTCTCCTTATAAACATCACAGGCTAGTGGATCGCAAACCTTCAAACTTATCCCTGATTTGGCGGTACCACACTAAGCACAAGCATGTGTAATTCCATTAAAGCCAGTTGATTGGCATTACTTTCCTCAGCTAAACGTTTGTTTTCCAATTCTGATTCTGCAAGACGCTGTTTTAAAATGTCCAGTTCGGACGCTTCTTCTGGCTGCGGCTTAGTCAATTCTTCAATTTCTTCCTTGCTCAGCCCTTCCACCCATAGCTTAGGCAAACTTTCCTGTGGTGCTTCTTGCATAGCGTCCTGGTATGCTTCCCAAGCCGCCAAGTCAAAGCGCGGCCGGAACAGACCAGCAGGAACAGGTACGCCAACCAGATACCCAGCAATTTTCTGTTCCTCTTCGTTCACACCATCCGGTTGCTCAACCTGATTTGGGTCAAATACCACAGGCTCCGGTTTGGCATAAAAAGGGACGATACCACTAAAGGCATCGTCCACTAATTCGTCCTCTAAATAGAGTCCGTCTGTATTTACTTTAGGTACGGCTTTCATGGTAAACCTCCTTTATTGTTCAGCTAGAAAAGAGATATTCTCTAGATTAAGCCACGTGTTTCCTCCAGCGAATCCCAAGTACACGACTCCATTAGACGCAATCTCCAATGTGGCAACCACCAGTGTAGTTCCGTTGGATGTAAGTGTGTTAAATAAGATTGCCCTTTTGGGGCGGTATCCTACAGGCAAATTAAAAATGAATGTTCCAGTACCGCTTGTTCCGCTACTAATTAAACCGCGCAAGTGGACTACCCCTTGGCTGTCTTTGTAATAACCAGGAGGTTGATATGCTGCTGAATAATTGATCCAGCCATTAAGCAATGTCGGCGTTATCCATGCAGGATTATCTTTCTCAGCTTTCTTACTTTCAAGGACGGATATGCGTGTAGTGTTTTCTTGCAACGTTTTGACGGTATCCAGTAGCAGAGCCTTTTCATTCTTTGCATACGTACCAGTGATGTCCACAGCCGGATACTTGTCTAACATCAGGTATGTGACGCTGTAGGTTGCAGTAGGATCATATGATACTCCAAGTATTGATTCTTGCGCGGCAGAAAATTTAAACCACATTGGATCCAATTTCCCATTCTTGTATACATTAAGAACTAATTTTGATTTATTTTTAAAATCTTGAGCACCTGGACCAGCATAAATGTTACCAATATTCCAACGTCCGTAACCATCCCTAATCGGCGTAGGTGCTACTTCGCGTAATACAATCCCCGTACCCACTTCAATCTGATTATCCCCGTCAATAAACGTCAATTGCCCCTCAGACGTGATCGGCTCAACGATTGGTTTAGCTAGTTGGTATAGAAGTTGATATGAGGTCCAGTTTGGTGCTGGAACTGTTGGCACTTTCGTAAAAAAATTTTGTGAATTCTTGGATAGTAATGGTGTCCATACCTTAGTTCCAGACCCATTATACCCGGCTCCATTGTTATTCGGGTCTTGTCCAGCTGTATACATAAAATATCCCATGAAATAAGCCTTAATTTCATCAGAGGTCAGGTTAGTATAGCTGTCTCCCCACCCACTATCCGCGCTTGAAATAGAAATCTGAAAATTATCGAATACCCCGTTAGCACCAGATGAACCGATATTTAGATTATCCGTTGCGCTGTTTACAGTAACGAAATCTGTCTCTTTGATCACTTTACCTTGATACTTCGTCAGCGTACCTGATCCGTCAACGGCTGGGGGTCCCGGAAGCATTGCATTAACAACCTTAAAACCATTCTGCCCTCCCCACAATGAAAAATTGATGTCAGGACCCAACGTAACCTTACGCCACTTCGCCAATTTATAATACTGACCATCACGCTCAAAAACGCTATCCGGGTTTTCTCCCGTATCTGGATTGGCGTGTAGCTCAGTTTGTAGTGCGAGAAAAGAGTCTTCGCGTGGTTTAAACGTCATTGCTGACGTACCTAAGTTTAAACACGGATTCTTAAAAATTGCAGTTCCTGTTGTCTCGCTATCAAAACCGATAACAATACGTACACTCTTCGCGTTATCAGGGGTTTTAAAGATATTCCCTAATGTGAACTTCCCGTTTGCCTTTGCATAGGGAGGCTTATTAAACGACGTTATGGCATTATCATCTTCATCGTAGTACCATCCATTCCAATAAACTCCAGCTACTCCATTACCACCAAAGTTAGTCACGTCTACAGTAGTTGAAAATGTATATGCCGTAGAGGGAGCCACGTTTACAGTACAAATGAAATTACTAAAACCCACCGTACCGCTTGCCTTTGTCATTTTCAGTTGGTAGGGTGCCTCGATCTCACTTGGACCTGCTATTGCTGTCTCACTCCACTCATAAAATGGCGGTAATAAGTTTTGTCCATAGCGAATGGCATACGGATTTAAAACTGGTTGGACACTATCAACGTAAGGGTAATTACGTGCAATCTGCTCCGTTGTCATATTTTCGAGTGCAACATACTCTGAGGCACTAATTTCGTAAAGTCTAATTGCATCAATATACCCTGAACTTCCAGATGCTCCAACAACTTGACTAACAAAAAAAGTGCTAATATCGGTAGAAATGCTATATGCTCCCCATAACGTACTGAATCTTTTACTATTACTTGAAGTAACATTCCCTTTGTTCGGGTTAAGCTCATTTAAGTACATACCTACCAATTCTCCAGATATCAGCTTTGCTGAAGAGAGAACAATATAATACTTCCCTGATTTTAAATTAATAGGGGATATCGATAATGCTCCTGCTGGCGTTGCTGTTGTCGTAATTTTCAAAGATTGATTTCCTTGTACTTTGTTAGATGTATCAGCCGTTATCGTAGATTGATAGGAGTTTACTAAGCTTGCTTGTTCACAACCTCCAGCACGCCCCAGCAAATTAACCAATGTTCTCCCCTTAATGCTCGAAAGATTAAACGTTGCCTCCTGATTAGCACTCACTACATTTACGCCAGGTTGTAATGTAGCAGCTCCTCGTTTATCTGTATCCAACCTCTCTTGCAAACTACTTACCTTCGTTGCTGTTTCTTCGGCCTGTTCCCCTATCTTCTCTGCAAAATCATCAATCTTCTCCCAGTTCTGATCCAGATATTTGTCCAGATCAAAGTAGGTTGTTGATGGCGAGGAACGATCGATTTTATTCAAACCCAGATTGGGTGTTTTTGGTTCACTCATTACGCTCCACCTCCTGCTAGTTTATCCTGCCGGGTTTGTTCCATCTCACTCAGAGTCATGCTTTCAACCTCGGCGATGGTCAGATACCGCAAACGGTACTCGACAGTCATGTGAGCCGGTTTAATATCTTCAATCGCTTCTTTCAGATCGTCCAGATTAGGTGGCAGTCCCAATGTGTCGATAAAACGGATCAAGATGCGATACTCACTTGAATCAACCGACACTTCAATGCCCCCGTTTTCGTACGCCTGAGCAACGTTTTTTAGCATGGAACCTGAAACTTTGCCACTGCCACGCATTTTGGAGATGATGACGGACCTTCGTTGATCGTCCGGTTTGGCACGGTTGGTCGGAATCTGCAAATCATGTTCATATCGCTCCAACGCCCACGTTGCGGATTCCGGGTAAAACTGCTGCAATACATCTCCCACACCGGCTGCAAGCTGGTCCAGTTCAGCACCTTCTGTCTGTGTCAGCAACTGCATCTCCAGCACATTTTCATATAGCGGGGGCAGTAGGTTCATCAGTACATCTGCTTTACTCACGTCACCTTCACCGTCCCAAGCACAGCAACAGCTCCCGATGTAATCTCCAGATTGGACATGCCACCGTTAACCAGCAGATTGCTATAATCGATCACGGGCGGAATATCCAGAATGACATTGGCAATCCGTGTCCAGCGAACGAGCGGATCAGCAAACGCCAGCTCTTTCAGATACGCTGTCACCCCTGTCTCAATCAAGGATTTCACCCCATCGTACGTTGATCCTGATGCGAGCGTAACCTGCACCTCGATATGAATCGGGACTTCTTCCGCCCCTACAACGGTGACAACCGGACCGATGGGTGCTGCCCCTTCCCCCATGCCATCCTGCGAAGGATCGATGTATTGCTGCACGGCCTCGATCACTCCCTCCGCAGGAGCATGCATCTCATTATTAAGTAGGGCTACCTTGACTGTGCCTGGACCATTCCAGAGCGGAAAGGCCTTCGCTTTGCCAACTCCCGAATTCTCCCGCGCCCACAGCTCATACTGATACTTGTTGGCACTTGTGATCGGACGGGAAACTTTGTCCTGATAACGATCATACAGAGCTTGATCCGTCTCCTCGTCTTCACCTGGAACAAGCAGTTTGGTTAATCTCGCGGTGGTCAGGCCTGCAATATAATCAATGGGTAACAGTGTCCCGGTATACTCGTTACCTTCCGCACCAGCAATCTCACATTCGAGCACATATTGCCCTGCTGCGATTGGCTCCACCGTTCTATACACCCGTTCTCCTGTCGAAAAACGACTCTCCGATGGAACCTCCACAGGTTTGCCCTCTTGATCCTGAAAGCTGGCAGACCAGCGTGCCTTCGTAGGTGGTTTACGAGTAATACCTGACCATGCTACTGCACGATCCAGATATTCACCTGAAGCGGTATCAGCAAACTTCAGATTGGCGTTAATATCTAACTCAATATACATCTGGGCCATCTCCACGGCTGCTGGCGCGAGGGCATCATAGATGATGCTACCCTCCCGTTTATCCACACCATCCGGAATTTTATCCAACATCCGATTCAAAATGACCTCAAATGTCTCCTGTTCATACATTCATATTCACCTCCGTCTCTTGCCTGAAGTTACCAAAATCCGTTATCACGGTAAAAGAAACCTTAACGCCAGCCGGCTCATGGGCATACTCAAATTGGGTTACTTCCGAAATCCGGTCGTCCGGAAGCAATGCTTCCTGAATCCAGCGCTCCAGTTCGGATTCAACCATGGATCTCCCGGAAATGCCTTCCCAAGACCATTCCATTCCATAATCAGATGAATAGATCAGATGTTCATAACGACGTGTGGACAAAGCTTTGTACACCGCCTGTTTAACGGCCTCTTTTCCATCCAACTGAAGCCTTCCGATCCGTTGTCCCGAAGCTTGCAACACGTAGGTCAAACTTGGAAGCACCGAAACTTCTTCCAGATTATCTTCTACACCGATCTGAGAACCTTGAGGAATCATGGCTTCACCAGCCGATCCAGTACCACATAACTGTCCCCGCCCTGCACACGTAGCAATACAGCCGAGTCACCGATCATCCAGTTTTTCTGTGCCACCGATTCCGTGACAACGAGAAAAGGGTCACTTAGCGCAAGCCGCTGTTCCACGGTAATCTCCAAAGGCTGTGTATTCGTTACAGTTCCGTACATAATTTGTACGGGAGATTTAGCATCTACGGCGGCGACTGCCGCCTTTTTAATCACATCAAGCATCATAAATGGCTACACCACCTTCAAATCCAGAGACATGGTGTGCACACCCCCCTGTACCTTGTGCGTACACTCGTCCACCAGAAAATATTGATTGATCTTCAATTCATCGATCTGAATATTGACAAAACTCCCGGCTCTCACCTTGAAATCGCCAAGGGCATCCACCTTTAACTTCTGTGTCTCACGGTTACGCAAGGTCATCAGGGTTTTCAGCATGTCATCAATCTGACCTTTATTCAGACCATCGTCCGCTTTTTGGTACAAAAAAAGCATCCCCCATTGACGGATGCTGTTTGAGTCCTGATGCACAAACGTCTCCCGTTTGCCCGTATCTTTGTTATCCCGGTATAACTTGATCTTGTTATAAGTCTGGTCGTCGATGGATCGTGTATAGCTGTAGTCCGTCAGCAGACTATGGTCCCCGATCACAAAGCCATAGGGCACCTCTTCGACATCTCGAAGGACGAGTTTGCCAAAATCATCGTAAAAAATATAATTTTTCCCGCCATAAACCAGCGTTCTGTCCAAGGCTTCACAGATCATGTCAATCAACTTTTTGTTATCAAAAAGCATGTGTGGAATAACATAACTGGGCTGCTTCAAATCACCCGTTTTCAATTGGAAATCCGTTGCAATCCGCTTGATGACATCCGCTGCCGTCGCTTTAACAAACTGATACGTTTGATTCGCCGTGAGATATCGTGTCTGGTCATAGGCTTTGATCTTTACTTTTTCGTCCTTGCCGCTGTCGACAGAAAAGATATATCCGTAAAATACTCCCTGATTTCCATGGATGTACCTCACTACATAACCATTCTCATAACTAAACTTTTGATTTTGAAACACACTGCCCTTAATCAACGTGAATTCGAGAGAGGATGGCTTGCCGATACGTGAAGTCTTGTACGTAATTTCGCCAGCAATGTCGCGGATGTCCCAGATGTTTCCCTGTTTATCATCCAGCAATAATTGTTCCTTCTCACCAATCTGCCTCTTGTCCAGATGGATTTCCTGTTGCATATCACCTCTCCTTTCACGGAAGCTTGATGACAAGCCCAACGGGCAGCTTCTTGAGCTGTGCGTCCTTGATGCCATTCAGCTTCTGCAACTCTTTCCAGCGTGCTCCATCACCCAGATGAGCTTTGGCAACAGACCACAGGGAGTCTCCGGCTTTCAGCGTGACGGTTTTCGGTTTTACTTTTTCATCCGGCCGGGAGGCTTTGGTTTTCGTTTTTGAAGCATCAGCCTTGTTCTGACTGTTCTTCAGTGATACTACTTTTTTGGCAGCATAAAAAACATACTGCTTCAGCTTGATATCATACTGCACGTCGCCCACCGTTCCCGCTGTCTCCTTCCAATCGAAGCTCTCAATGGAGACGGCCATGTTAACCGTATATCTTTCACTCGAAAAGATTAGCCTGACGGGGCGCCCTGTCTGCATCCAGCGGATGATATCTTTCACGTACTCGTAGGGATCACGGTAAAACTCATTCTTTACTTTCGGGTCTTTTACGTCATATTTGTAATGATACGGACTGTAATCTGCCGGAAAAATGCCGCTGAAGCTCACTTCACGTAGTTTGGGGGACTTGATCACATTAATTTCCCCTAGACGACTAACGTTAAACGTGCTCCCATCCCCTGCATCTGAAAACTCAATACTCTCCGGTATAACCGGAAAAAATATATATTCGGCGCGGTTGTTAAAGCTAAGCTGTATCGAATAGCTCACTTATCCATACACCCCCTGGGCACTGGAGACGATCTGACTATTCATTTCTTCGGTAATTTTGCTAATGATACTGTCCACATCATGTCCGCTATTGATATCGCCTGTCGTCACCTGCACGGTTGGCGTCAGACTGACAAAGCGCTGAATGGCCTGCATCTCGGCAAGCTCACGCATCAGTTTCAAGTCCTCACTCGTTACATCCACCGTGCCATCCACATCACCGATTTTGTCCACCTGTCCGATATTGTTAATCTTGTTGAGGTTACTCATATTGTTCATGTTTGTGGGGGCAGGTGCTGTTGGTATCGGTGGCATAGGAGGTGTTTTGGGTTTATAGTCCTTGCCAAAGCCGCCGGGCAATTCATCGGAAGTTTGGGAAAATGGATTTTTAGTGTTAGCCACTAAGTCATGGCCTTTCTTAAACCCTTGGTCAAATGAATTCTTATAATCTGCTGATGCATCCATTCTCCATAATTTAACAACATCTTCTTTATTCTCAGGAACACTATCTTCAAGATCATTCATTAGTCCTTTGATCTTCTCACTCATCGAGTGAATATTGTCATCTGATACAAGTTCAATTCCACCCCAGTCTGTACCAAAAATTTTATTCAGGTAAGGTATAACTGTATTAATACCCTCAATTATCCAATTGATTTGATCCTTGAATCCTATTGCGAAATCTTCTACCCCTTTTGTTATGTTGTATAAGATTTGTAAAACAATAAGCCCCATGTCAGCAAACAACTTTTTAAAAGCGTAAGTCGGTTCTTTGAAAACATTAATGACGAACTCGGCCCAAGACATGAAATAATTCAGGATGGATGCGAAAATCGATTTCATATGCTCATATACCATGTAAAAGTAACCAATTATCGTTCCAACCATATCTCCAGCGGTGAATCCACACGCTTGCAAAATATAGATAAGTACTGTAATAGCACCAATTATAAGTAATATAGGCCAATTAGCTGCTGCCAACATCAAAAACTGAGCTATAACAACACCAAGTTTAATAATAAGATTACCTAGCAGAACTACAGCGATTGCAGTCAAAATAGGCGCAATAATATCCCAGTTTTCTTGCACAGCTGTGGCGAAATTTACGAATCCATCAACAATAAAAACAATGACCTGAGCGATGATCGCAAATGCTCCACTGATCCATTCAATAAAACTGCTGAACTGTCCTGAGCTCATCGCTTCGTTCAGTCGATCAAGTACTGGAGAAAGTACCTCCAACGCTTTTGTACCGACCTCAGATAGGATGCCATTGAACTGATTCACCAGAGCGGTCCATTTTTGTAATGGAGAATCCAGCATCGTATCAAATGCTTCTTGAGTATAACCTTGCATTTCAAGAACCGATTGCAAGCCCTGGATAAAACCATCCAAATCTTTCGTTTGAATAAATCCTTCCAAACCTGCACCACTCAATGTGCTCTCGGAGATTCCAAACTGACTTGCCAAATCACCGTTATCTCCATTCATAGCGCTTTGGATGGCACCAGAAGCATCCGACAGACTTTTGCCATCTGGTGACAACATACTTAGGCGTTGCGTAAGGTCATTTAACTGCTCTACTTGTCCTGTATTCTGTGCCATTGGCAAATAACCAAGGGATGCCTTAAGTGAATCATTCACATTTTGCCCCTTTTTAGAAGCCTGATCTCGGAATTTATGATAAATCCCTTCACCAATTTCCGGATCTTGAGCAGCTACCATATAACGATATTTAAAGTCTTCTTCTTCAGCGGCCGCTTTTAACACGATGCTTCCAGCCGACTTTATCATCTGCAGCCACTTGGAGAGCTTACTTAAGTTATCTCCGAGTTTATCCGTTGTATCATCAGCTGTATCCTCCAACTTTTCCATCAAGTTAATGGTTACATTCATCTGTTGATTCACTTGATTAAAGTGATTGGCAATATTGGTTTGATTAAACTGATTCAAGTTAATTTGATTCATCTGGTTGAAATTATTGATAATTTCTGTCGTTTTCACTTGGACCAGATTCAAATTATTGATCAGATTATTAATCGTCGGAGGATTGATTACCGTTATGCTCGTGTCCGACATTCATTTCCCTCCTTTCTCCACTATTTCTTCCGCATGCGGCTTCTCGCCCGCTCTTTCTTCTCTTCCTCCACCCGGACCTGGATCATCGCATAGATGGCTGCTCGTTCTCGCATGGAGAAAGCCATTAGATCATGCGGCAAAATCTTTAATTCATGGAGAGCGTAATAAGCCAGATTGGCCTCGGAATCGCCCTCTTTGATTAGTTTTTTACGTCATCCACCAATTCGTTCATGTCCTGATTGAAACCATTCAGCTTCTGTACCTGTTCACCCAGCGAAGCAAATTCACCAGGCAACAGCATTTTGCGCAAAAGCGACTCTGCACCCATCACATTATAGGAGCGCTGAAGTTCGGTATTTTTCAAATCCGGGTAGACCACGCTTGCCGTCATCAAACGAGCCATGTAATCATTGGCATCAATATCAGGAGTGTAGACACCATTCTTGCCCTTGATTTTGCGGGTAGCGGCCTTGCGGCATTCCTGGTTCTCGTCCTCGGTCATGCTTCGCAATTTCCAGGCAACCGGTGCACCTTTGTCATCTTTGAAACGAGGAGAGACGATAAATTCCTCCGTTGTATCCACTACTGCATTTTGTGCAAAAAACATACTCAATCCACTCATGTTTAGTTCCTCCTCTTAAATTAGGGCTCCCCGCCGCATAGAGCGGCGAAGAGCATTTATCTGGGTTATTTACAAGCAAAGCTCGGTATGTTCAGAGCAACTGCCTGAAAAATTTGGACACGCCAAATAGCCCGTAACACAGGCAAGTTGAACCGGTTTCTTTTACAAAAAACCAATGCTCCATTATTTATTATTTATCTTGGTGGACACGTGAACTGCATATATTGCCTACTTCGGAAGATCAAAGGATGCTGACATTTCTACATCTTCAAACGTAAAGCTCACTTCTTCCTCCAGCGCCTCCGCCTCGGTATCCAGAGATGCCATGATCACACTGTCCAGGTTGACGCCCTTGAGGGTCACAGTCTGTTTGCCAATAGTGGACGAAGGATCTTCATTGGTCACTTGAATGTCGAAGTAGGTGTCCACGCCATTTTGCATGTACTGAAGCATCAGCTCGCGGAAACGGGAAGTTGTATAGAAAATCGTCATGGAGCCTGAACCAGACCAGCCTGTTGCTTTGTGTTGCACGCCACGGCGACCCAAGGTTTTAACCTCTGCTTTTTGCTTCTCCACCGTCGCTTCGAGCGTCTTCACGTAAAACATTTCTTCCGTCTGTCCGTTAATGGTTGCGTATGCGCGGCCCTCTTGGCCGGAGATCGTGTCGCTTGCTTTCAAAAATGTCATCTTAAACCACCTTCACTTTCATGTACACTTTTTCAACGGAATCCACAGGTTGTACCTGCACTTCGATCAAAATACTGTCCGTTTCATTACCCGGAAGCACGGTAATATCGGTTTTGGAGTCAAAATTCTGAATCGCTCCAATATCCTGAAGCTGCTTCAGATAGGTAACACATTGAGAGCGGAACAGGCTACGTCCGTCCTCGTTGTTGTTTACTTTGCCGATGTAATAAGATTCAAAAATACGTTTCATATCATTGGCGATGCCATCCAGAACACGAACCACACGGTTTTTGGCAAAATGACGCGCCTTATCCGGTGTCACCGAACGGAAGGTGTTCACATCCTGCTCCACTAGCGCACGGTTGCTACTCGCTGTAAATACAAACTCGCCGCTCCGCAGGGCTGCCTCTGTCTCGGTGTGTGTCAATCGTCCGTTTACATCCACAGCATCGTCATACGCACGGAAGGTTAGAGATTCGTTCAAGTTAGCCCCTGCCGTTGCACCTGCAGTCCAAGCTACCGTTTGTTTCGGTGTAAGCGCGGTACCATCCGCAAGCACAACTCCATTTTTCACACTAATGACACCTTCATGATCCGCGGCCGGATAATTGGAAAGCACCAGTTGTACCTTCTTACCCTCAATATCGCGCAAACGCTTGATATATGCAGCGTAAACGGATTTCAATGTAGCATCGTCCGAGATCAGACCAACGGTGTTGAAATCAAGCACCTCCAGTTTGCTCAGGAAATCGGCATGCTCCTGGTTCGTAGATGTACCATCATTACCACCTGTTAGTGGAAGAGCAGCCGTATTCGTTAGCGTGCCTTGGCCAGTGAAGGTGATAAATGCATTGGAATGCAGTTGACCGATGTTGGACACCGTCTGTTTGTGTACTTCTTTACCTGCCAGCAAAGTAGATACATCAAATTGTTCCGGCTCATTCATATTTGCTGAAATGACAATAGCCAGGTCGTTTCCTCGAACGCCGCCATGCTGAGCAGTTACTGTAAGAGTGTCCAATGCGGCTTTGGCTTTCGTTCCTTCATTAAGACGATATAAAAGTAAGGTCTGTGCACGTTTCAACGCTTCACGAATCAGCAAAAGTTGTGGTGCTGTCCAGTCATAACCAAGTTTCGCCTGTACATCATCACCTGCCTGTACTGTCAAGATTGTACCTGCTTGTCCCCAAGACAGCGGAAGTGCCAAAGCCACCGTTCCCCGCTCTCCCACTGTACCGGGCAAAGTACCCTCTGATGCAAAGTTCATATATACGCCGGGGCGTACCTTATTTTGAGTTGTCCATGTTCCTCCAGCCATTATTGTGCCTCCCCATTCATAAATTGTTGGATGTGTTGCTGTGCTGCTCGCACGGTGTACGTTTTTTCTTTCGATAGAACGGCTGCCAAAATATCTTTTTCCAACCGGCTAAACTGCCGGGCGTCGGCAAACTGTTCTTTCTTATATTCAGTATCGTTATGCTGTCGTTCTGTTTCTTCCAGGTTCTTCTTTTGATCGGTTTCTTTCTTGGTAAACATCGCGAGCGCGCCTCCTATTCCTTTCATAATAAGTCCTCCTAAAATAAGTTAATCCTGCTATGATGATTTCAAAGCAGGTGGTCGTTGTTCCAGCTGATTCATTGGACCGGAGGACTCCGACAATTTGGTGGTTCGCATCGTGTAATACACCCATAGTTTGGGCGTCTCTCCCCACGCTTTCCATCGCAGTTCCGTTGCTCGATAGGGCGTGCCTTCCACATCAATGGTTTCCAATGCTTCAATGAGCTTGTCTGGCAAGTCTTCGGGAATGTTGCTCCCATCCAGCCACCGAATCTCGAAGATGTGAGATTGCACGAATCGATCACTGCGCTCACGAGTTAGTTTGGCAGCAAGTAAGCGGTAAGTTAGCCCTTGGGTGTCTGGAGCAATTGCTCCTGTAGCAGGCTGGATTGGTATATTAGGGAGATGATGTGATAGTGTTGTTGCGATGGCGTTGGTAAGTTGAGTTGTGGTCATGGTTCACCTCCTTTGGATAATTTCATATTAATTCTAATGAAAATAAATGTTATCTTAGCATTTACTTCTACATTAAGGCTGCTTTTTATTAATTAACTACCTTATATTGAATTAAGTATTACTTACAAAGGTACGGCTAGTATCGTGTAATCAATCTTCTCTTGAGAAATATAGCCATCGCCTGAAGATGATACTTTGAATTCAACATAATTTTCTCCGAAAACTAAAGTCTTAAATTCTGCACCCGTAGACATGTAGTAATTTCCAAAAGTAACATAGTCTCTAATACCAAGATTTTTTGTTGTATTATTCGTGTCAGATTGACGAATTGCAACTAAAGGGCCAGAAGAGTATATCCAAGCTGTACTCTGGTTTTGCAGAGAATCATACCAGATTTGAGCATTGCGAGATGCGATTGGATGAAGTATAAACACCTGTGGTTTGTATCCCGGGATGTCAATTCTCCCCTCCGCTGCGGACACTTTACCTGATATCAGTGAGAATTCTGACTTTGTCGCCTTTATCTTCGTAGCCAATTGTGCCCATGTATCACTTGTGGATGCACTTCCACCCTTGGCGTTAATGGCACCCACAATACCGTTTTTTGCATCAACGCCAGATTGCTTTACCGAGTCAATTCCCTCATACAATGCACGAGTATCCATTTCCACAGAGTAAGGCATGTCCTTACCAGCATCGTCCATTACTTCACTGAGTTTAATCCGAGCAAATCCATGCGTACCGACTGGGACATTATTAACAACTAATCTTAGGTAAATAGCTGTTACACCCGTTGGAATAGTAATAACTTGTGCTTTCCTATGCCACCATTTTTGATTGTCAGCTACTAAACTGTTAATTGTCACATTGTCTGAAGCGTTCTTCACCTCAATCAATACGGCAGAATTATAATAAGTTTCACGAGTATGGAATACAGCTTGTAACAGATACTTACCTCCTGGTGAAACTCCCACGGGCTCATTATCAAGTACGCCATAATTAGTAGGGGAAACAGATGAATTAACTGCAAAAAATGCTCCTACGGTTTGATTCTGGAATCTTAGAAAAGTGGCCTGGCCCGAATTCTTCCAGTAATCAAGATTCAACATTCCTGATGAATTTTTAATTAGATTGGAGCTCATTACCTCTGATGGTTTGCGAAAATTCGCGTCTGCATAGTTTTTCGTATTAACCTCAGCTGCATTTGCTTTTGAAGTGGCGTCTGTAGCTGCCGCATTAACAGTAGCCCGACTCGCATCCCTAACCGCCTTCTCCGTCGCCGCCACCGTCTCGGACGTGCCATCCGTCTTGTTCGATAACTGCACCTTCCCTTTTTGTATCAAGGACGCATCAGGAATGTCCATCTTGCTCACTGCTTCACGAAGCGCGTCCAAATCCGCTTTTGTGGCAACGCCTGCGTCAATCTTTTCAAAAACTGCATTAATGCTCTCCCGACTCACAGTTTCATTTCCTAGCGGAAGAGGTAATTTCAAACGATCGGTTTCCTGTGGCATTACGCCCACACCTCCAGTTCATTCCACGTCAGGGACGCGGCATCAAGTTCATCCCATGTTTTCTGCTTCTTGTCCAGGTCGTCCCAGACCAAATAACGGTATTTATATTCTACTGCCATATGGGCCGGTTTCAGTTCATCAATGGCTCGTTTCAGATCATCGATATTAGGCGGAATACCCATCGTATCTACAAAACTCACCATAAAGCTCCACGCTTCCGGCTGAAAAGTTACATCCACCTTCCCCCCGGCATACGCTTCGGCCACATTTGCGACCTGCCTGCCCGAAAACTTACCTGCTCCGCGCAGCTTCGACTCTACCACAGCACGCCGCTGCTCTACAGGTTTGAGACGATCCGTCTCAATACCAAGCTCCTGCTCCCAGAAGTCCAGCCCCCATGTCGCCGTGCGGACAAAAAACTGTTCCAGCGTCTCGTCCAGAGCCTGGTACAGCAAATCCATCTCACTGCCCTTGGCCTGCATATCGGCCTGCATCACACGCGAAGTCTCATAATATTGGGGCAAATACGAGAACATCTCTCGCCCCTTTTCACTCGTTAGTCCAGCACTACTCATGCACATCCACCGTCCCCAGCACAGCCACTTGGCTGGCGGTCATCTCGATATTCTGGTCGCTTACACCGTTCACGGTTAGCTCCGAATAATCAATAATCGGCGGGATGTCCAGCAGAATCGCAGCAATACGAGTGTAACGTACGAGTGGATCGGCAAAAGCAAGTTGCTTCAAATACGCTGTCACGCCGCGCTCGATTAATGCCCGGACATCCGCCAGCGTGGCATCACTTGCCAGCGTCAGCTTCACCTGAATGTTCATCGGCACTTCCTCTGCCGGCATCACCGTCACAACAGGTCCAGCCGGGGCAACGCCCTCGCCTTGTCCATCTTGCGTGGGGTCAACATACTTTTGCACCGCAGCCACCAGATCAGATCCCGCAGCACGCTTGTCCGTATCGAGCAGATACAGCCCAACGGTGCCCGGCCCCTGCCATAGCGGGATCACCCGCGTGGCCCCGACGCCCGGCACTTCACTGGCCCATTGCACATACTGTGCCTTGTTGCCGCTTGTACCCTGATTGCGGACTTTGGCATAAAAGCGCTCCAGCAGCGCGGTATCTGCCTCGATGTCCGCACCGCCCTTGATGACGTCCGTATTCACCACGGACGTCACGCCGCTTACCGGTGTAGACAGCACGGTTAACGTGCCTGCGGGTACATTGCTCTCTTTTCCGGCGACAAGCGCACGTACCCCTATACTTCCCAGACCATCCTCATCCAGCTCCACACGGCCCACCGTTTCATATTCCAGCGACGCTTCACCGGACACCTCATCTGCGAGCGTAGCTACAACCGTACCTGCTGGCACGACTTTCCCCGGCTCACCCGTAAATTTCACGGTGCCCTGTGCCGCCACCGCCGCCCGGCGTGTAATGCCATGTTCCCCCGCGCGCAAATCCAGTTCCTCCGAACGAAAATTCGGATCACGGCTCGCCGCCGTACTGGCAAATCCGCGCCGCAACAGCTCCTGCGCCCAAAGCGCCGCCTCGGACAGCATAAAAGCTACCGGAGCCTCCGCATCCCACAAAAACGACCCTTCCGACTTGTCCAGATCCGCGGGCAGACGATCCAGCATGCGCTGCATAATCTGTTCCTCCGTCTGGCCCTCCAAATAACGCGGAATCTCAGCCATCCCGTCAGATCACCTCACTTTCCAGAATAAACATCTCATCCTGCACACTCATCACCCGGCACGTAAACCCGCACTGCTCCCGGTCCCAATCGAATATAAACTGGTCCACCGCATCCGTACGAGGATCAGCGAGCAGCGTTTCCGTCACCATCCGGGCAATCTCACTTTCCATCACACCGCGGCTATCCCCCTGACCGATCAGATCCTCCAGCTCCGAACCGTAGTCCCGAGAGTAGATCACATGTCTGTACCGCGGAGTTTTCACCGCCTTGATACACCATTGCACCCACGCTTCATGCGCGTCTGCTGTAGCCACCTTGCCACTTGGAGTCAACACAAAATCACCAGCATCATAGTCATAGCGCCAGCTTCGCCCAAAACGCACTTCTTCCGAAGCCGCACCCGACAGGTCCTCTTCATCTCCCCAGACCATACCCGTTTCCGGAAACAAACTAGGCACTCGCACTCACCACCTTACACAGCACCACAATATCGTTCCCTCCATTCACCCGCATCGCTAGCACGCGATCCCCGGCTTTCAAACCTTTGCCCAAAGACCAGACTGCTTCTTCCACTTCCTCTTTTTGCAAAAGAAAGCGTCCCGTGCCCGTCGTACCGCCGCCAGCCACGTCAGATATCCCGGAAATCGCGCCAGCCTGCTCGCGCTCCGGCAACCCCAGCGTGCCCGGTAGCTCGGCCACGAGATAGTCCTGAACTTCGTGCTTGAAATCGTCCAGCTTCACACCGGACGCCGTGATCGTACCAAGCACCGCGCCCAAACCGCTCACGGCCTGACGGGAATGTGTGCTCATCGCTCCCCGCATCACATTGGCAAACTGCCCGTACGGATCTTCTTTATTCAAGGTAAAACCTCCTTTTCACCAGCTCCGCCGTGCCCAGCTCCAGCGTCATCGTGCCCGGCCCGGCTGACAGATCCCGGCTCACCGACATGACGATCAGCTTTAGACCTTTCAACGTGACCGCATCTCCTGCGCGAATCGTATTGATATCCGGAGCCGAGATCGTAAACGTCTCTTGAATACCTGTCAGTTTGCTTTTTGCCAGTTTTTTTGCGGCGGCCGCGGTTTTTACCTGATCGTCTTCGACCAGTTTCTGTAATGTACCTAACTGCTCTGTATCACTCTGCTCAATCGCTAACACTTTGGAAGGCACCTCTTTACCGCTACCGCCGGACTCAGACGCTGCCATCACCTTTACTTTCGTGACCGCGCCTTCGAGTGTACGCATCTGCGTCAGATCGATTATCCGATCCAGCGCGTGTACCTTCGTGTTGCTACCTACCTTGAACAACTGCAACCCGCCAGGCGTCATCCGCGGATGATACATGTCTCCCCCGGACTTGGCCGTTTCTTTCAGATCGGCAAATATCATCGAAAAAATCGTCTGTGACCGATACACCGCCTTACCCAGCTTCGTCTTGATCTCTGGCAACGTAGCCAAGGGAATTTTCCATTCCTTAGCGTACGCTTTAAGCCGTTGCACCGCCGTCTGATCCTTGGGAAACAGGAATTCGTCCTCCGATTTCTCAAGATAAATCATCCGGTCGTAGACCGTGAGGGACAAACGCTTGGTGCCGCTGTTCGAGCTTTCCGCTTCCCAGATGACCGCTGGATGGAGCAGGTAGACCACTGATTTTTCGCCAAAAGGAACCCCACTGATCCGCACCGCCATGCCTGGTGAAATCGAAGGCAGACCTGAAGAAGCAGACACGGCCAGCCGGATGTTCGCTTGATAGGCAATCTGATCAAGCGAGTCCTTCAGCGTAATCGTTTCGACAAGCTTGGTGATATCATATTTGTCATCGACAATGACCTTGTAAGTCATGGCATCACCAGCTTTTGCCCCGGCTTGATCCGGTTCGGATCACTGCCGATGATTTTCGTGTTGAGCTTGTAAATCTCGTTCCACTTGGAACTATTTCCAAGCTCAAACTTGGCTATTTTGGAGAGGGAATCCCCGGCTTTGACGGTGTATGTCTTGCTACTTTTTTTCAGATCAGTACGTGAACTAGCCTTACTCCCAGTAGCGCCTGAACCCATCTTCTCCACTTTGGAATCTCGCCACGTTCGCAGGGTCACGTCGAAATATATATCTCCCGGCTCCCCGCCGCGAAAACTCGAATTGAGTGAAATCAGAAACACAGGTACATTCACTCCGGTTCCCGAGATGATAAAACGCATCGGTTGTTTGGAGATGAGAAAGGTGTTCAGCACATTCAGCGCCACGCGTGGATCTAGAAAATACTTCTCGTCCATGCAATAGGACGGATCATATTGTTTGGGAAAAAAAGAAGAGAAGGTGATCTCCTTCACCTTCTCCCCTTGTGCAAAATCAAACTCGCCATGCTCCAGCATATTAATCGTTTCGTAACCCTTGGATCTGGAAATGTTGACTTCTTCCGGGTTCACCGGGAATACAAACGAAGTACTGCCGTCCTTCAACGTGAACGACATTTTATTAGGACCAACTTCATCTTGAAGTACAGACATATCTGCGGCCTCCTTTCTGCTTAGGCCATAATCGTTTTGCGATTTTGCATCGCCCGGCGGAGCTCGTTCGAGATCCGTTGCCCCACTTGTTGAGTCACAGCGTCGTAATCAATCGCGTTCTCCCAAACGGTCACTTGCACTGTGCCTGGTGCAACATTCACCGAAATCTGGTTGGTCGTTTCCGTTTTAAAATCCTTAAGGTAACCTGCCAAACTGCTCATCTGTTCTTCGGAGATACTTACTGTGAGTGGCGATGCTTTACCGCTCTGCTGTCCCGTTTGATTTAACGCCATCGCTTGAGATTGCATCACACTTGTTCCCATGAGACCCGCAGCCGTCGGTGAGCTCAATCGATTGTTCATGTAAGCTTCGGGTCCGGTGATCGATAAAAATTCTGGCCTGTACGCTGGCGGCATTTGCGGCGCTGCAGGTACGGAAGAGGTTGAAGCAACGGTTGCAGGCGGAGTAGTCTGTTCTTCTTTTTTCGATCCAAAACCGAAAAAATCAGAAAATCCCTCAGTGAGACTCTTTGCTTTCTCAGAGACGAAGTCAGCAGCACCAGATAACGCGTTGCCTAAACCTTCCGATGCATTGGATACAAAGCTACCGATATCCTTCGCCTTATCTCCAATCCAGCCTCCCACTTCACCACCAGCCCAACCACCAACAGCACCACCAATGTAAGTACCGATTCCTGGCAAAATAAAACTACCAATGGCGCTACCAATCGCAGTACCCGCCGTTCCGCCAATCATAGAGCCAACTGCCCTGCCCCTCTCAACGGCAGGTGCATTGGCGATATTAGCCACGTCTGCCAGCATGCTGATTGGGCCTAGCAATTTCTTTGCACCTTTGGCAAAGCCGCCACCCAACTTGCCTAACATGCCATCTCCCGAAAACAAGTTAGACATTCCCATTGGTGAAGAGGACATGATCCCAGAAACCAGGTTGGATCTTCTGCCACCGCCAATTCCCCGGTTTCGATTCATATTTCTTGCTTCATTTACAGCACGATCTGAAGTGTCTGTAAGGATTTTTGGGACATTTGGCCTTGGCACAGACGCAGGGCTGGGTGCTCTCGAAGCAGATCTTCTTCCTCTTCCACCAGCCACTCTCCGAGTGGCTGCATTTCTAGAAACGTCTCCGCCATTTCTACTATTAGTACGTGTTTGACGGTTACCTTTAGTTGCTGTTCTTCGAACACTTCCTACTCGACCACCGCCAGAGCAACAGCAACATTTAGCTGCAGGACTTGTGGTTGGATCAGTTGTATTACTCCCTTTCTTTTTAGTAAATAGGCCTTTAATTTTTTCGAATTTATCCACGAAGTTATCAATGAGATCATTAAAATTATTAGCCATTTCTACATATTCATTGGCTTTATCAAGCCAACTCTTATCTTCTTCTTTCGCCACATTCTTAACTGTATTGTTGTTGTTCCCAATGTTTAACGCCAATGAAGGCCCGCTAGCCGGGGTCATTTTCCCCATCGCCACTTCAACCTTTTGCTTCACCTCAACCGATACTGTTCCCGAAGCCTTCACTAACTGATTGCGGAAGCTGTTTAGTTTGATCAAAGCACGATCCAACGCCGGACTTAGCTGATCATCCAATCTAATTCTCGGTGTGATTCGCAAGCGGCTCAGGCGGACAGCAGTACTATAGATGCTCTCTAGTCTGCGTCCGGTGGTTCTCAGCTCATCATTCACTTTGATCAACCCTTGATAACGCACCCGGTTTAAACGATCTGTGGAACGTTGAATCTGATCCAGATAACGAAGGGTCGTCTTCATTTGTGTGTTGGATTGGGATAACCCGATAATCATTTCTGCCATTTGTTTCACCTCCTGCCTGTTTGGCTTAACGATTCATTTGAGCGGATATGGCCGCCATCTCTTCTTCCGAGAAAGCAAGCAAAAGCGAGCGCTCCCCCCGTGGCAAAGACCAGAACTCTCCGGGACGGAGATGATGACGCACCCACATGTGATACAGGAACGTGGTCATCCCGCCGGAGTGAATCAGTTTTTTAGGTCTTCAATCTCCACGCCGAAGCCGGAGAGTTCGAGCACTTTGTCACCAACCGCATCCAGTTCACCAGCCAGCAACATACGGCGCACCGCCTGCTCTCCACCTGACAACTTCATACGTCCCGTGATGCGGTTGTCTCCCCAGCCGGACAGTTCCAGTCCGCGTACACTCATTTTCACCGTGGCCTCGGAGATCAGCAGGGCATTAAACGTTTCGGTATCCACCTTTTCTTCGGTGCGCCCCTTTGTCGTTTTGCGAATCGTACAGCGTTCGCGAATCTGGTCTACTTTGGAAGAAGTCAATCCACGCAAGGTGAGTAGCAGATCCAGACGCTGGATACGCACATTTTCTTCTGGCAGACGTTCTGCCGCCTCAAACAACTGATCCAAAATCTGCTCTTCGGACAAATTTTCGTTCATACTCATCGGTTAAAATCTCCTTTTTCTCATGTATTCTCTGAATTCGATGTGCTTCCGTGTTTTTTATAATCATCTCCAGACACCAAAAAGACCGAGAGGTTCCCGGTCTGCTTCAGTGCCCTTGCCTGCTGTTAACAAGTTCAGTAACGTTTCATAAAAATCAATTCGCTACAATCGGATTCAGCAATTCGAATCCCTCAAAGGTAAAGCCCGTTTCTTCCGGCACTTCCTCGCCTGCCGTCCAGTTCGCCAGCTGAATTTTATCTACCATGCAACCTTTCAGCAGCACACTTTCATGTCCGTACGACTCGGGATCGTCCAGCTTGGAGATAATCTGAAATTTGGTGAAGCCGCGCTTGATCATATCGGACGTAACCTTGTAACCTGTCATCGTACCTGTACCTTTTTTAGCACCGTTTTTGTGAACCTTCCACTCGTTGCCGACCAGATTCAGCTCTCGTTTCTCAATCTCTACGCTGGCCTCCAGCTTGTTAATATTGGTCTGCCACACACCATCCATATGCAATTGACCGTGGGTACCGAGAATTACTCTTGACGCATCCAACATGTATATTTCCTCCTTATTATGGTTGAGTGGTTATTGTTCACACATCATAACGATACCGTCAGAAATCCTCCGAATCACTGTATCCCTAGAATTTCGCTGGCCTCTCCGTTATTTGTATAAACCAACCACTCAACATGTCCTTCTACTTTTTTCACAAAACGATCTACTAGCCTGTTAGCCTGCTTTCAAGCCTTTTACCTTATTGCACGTAAAACGTACCAAACAACTGCTCCATCACGTCCGTCAGCTTCACATTCCATTGCAGGAATACCTGATCTGTCTCCGGTTTCAGCACGGGTGCATTACCGTAATATGCCGGGTCGAGAACAACATCATACCCTTCGGCCTCGATAACATTGCTCTGTGCGAGCAACGCCAGATAAGCCTTCATCGCACCAATCAGTGCCTGACGACCTTCTTCGGTATTGTTCACTTTGCCGATATACGTATCTTCTGCGGAGCGCTGCAAATCTGTATTAATCGCATCCATGACCCGGATCGACCGGATTTTTTTCCACGCATTATTTTGTCCGGCAGCGGGGGTAACCAGAGTATTCACGCCACGGAGAGCTTTAACCCGGCGTCCATCGTGGAAGAAAATAAATACGCCATTCTGTACAGCCTGCTCCTGTTCGGCGCGTGTCCAGCGGCGTGTAACATCATCGAACGGTGTTGCCGCATATGTCGTGGATTCGTTCAGACGTTGTCCGGCGATAAGACCTGCAACATAAGCCGAGGTCTGTGCGGAGCTATAGAAAGCATCGCCCAAACGCACGCCCGTGCCCACATTAATCACACCTTCATGGTTCAGCGTAAGGGAGCGCGTTGCAGCCTTCTGAGCTGCCGAAGCGGACGTATCGTCTGCTGTGGAGCCACCGAATACAGCCATGACCGGCTTGCCTTCACTGCGAACCCGTTTGACCCACGCCGCAAAGCTCGCAAGCAACGCTGCATCCGCCGCATGATCCAAGGCAAGCACATCAAACTGCTCGCCTTCCAGCGCGCCCTGCAAAGTAATGTACTCTGCATTCGTCAGTGCATCATTGCCGCTTACGCCGCCTTTGAAAGCCGCTCCCGATACGTTCGCAACCTCCCCAGTCCCTTCTCCAATCGCCTGAGCCGTGATCCACAGGTTTTGCTCATCGGCATTGATCTCTTTGGCAAGAGTTACAGCAGTAACATCTGCAGTCAAGAGCGCATACAACATGCGGTTGCCTTCAAACAAACGCACTTCAAACTTCGTATTGTCGATCACACCTGGCTGAATCGTTACATAGAAGCCATTCGCACGGTCGCCTGGATACTTTGCATCGAGTTGGAGCACATCCGCACCACCACCGTCTTTCAACGTCAGCGTAGCTGCTTTCGCTACCGAACTTGCCACCCGATAAGCGAGCAGTTTCTTCGGTCCGCCAAGTAAAGCCAGCTTCAAAGACGCATAGGCCGTGCCGTTATCCAGTGCATTTGCCGCAAATGTACGTTCAATTGCCGTTTCACTGCTTACTTCCACAAACGTGTCCACCGGACCCCAGTTAGCCTTGACCGGCACAACGACCGTTCCACGACTGCCCGCCTGAATAGCCGAAGACGCCGCCGCCTGAAAATTCATATACAATCCCGGAAGGACCGGACGATTTGTTTGTTCCCAAGTTCCACCTGCCATTATTCATTCACCTTCGCTTTCAAAAATTGGTTGATTCTTGCCTGTGCTTCTTCAATGGAAAACGTCTGGTGCGCCGCTTCGTGCAGCGCACCAGCCAGCACCTCTGCCTTCACGGCAAAGAGGGCTTCCGAATGATTCATCAGTTCAGCCCGCGTATACTGCGGGAGAACCGGTAACTTTTTTTTCAAAAAGCTTGCCATGTATCTCTCACCTCGTTGATCTAACAAAGTTCAAATGATCTCGTCTCACCTATGAATTTTTGATCCTGTAATCTATAAAATTTCTACGAAGAAGCAGTCTTACTAAAGCTATGAGTCTACATAAGCTAAGGTATAAAACGATCTGAAACTATCCCTTAGTGATAACTTCTCTGGGGCTTACTTTTACTCGATTCCTTTGTTATGGTGGATCTCACGCATAAGAGGTGCACTTGTAACCGGACGACGGATTCGCTGTGTTAACGTTAGACGAATCTGTCCATTCAGATACGCATCGGCTTGCAAATCCGCTGTTACCTCATCTACTGTCACATAACGTGTGTGACTCTCGCCCATCGTGTTAGCTCCAGCTTCCTCACTATCCGATGGAGTCATTGGAATCCGCGATTGAAGTGCCAATTGCTTGACCAGATAACTTGCCGCCTGATCCGTCAGAATTGTATCATCGGTAAGAACATGCCCGATCCACTGTTTGCGTACTTCAAGCGCCGAGGTTCCCGCCACCGCGGTACTGTTCCCGTTTAATCGCCACAGTACAGACGGCATCCTATACCCACCTGGCCAACTATTGGCATACACAGACCAGTTCGATCCTAGCATGTTCGCTGTCCAAAGCTGCAGTGCAACAAGCCAAGGGTCATCCATCACAGGGCTATTCCCGGCGGCACCTTGCGGTTCAGGAACGTACACACCAAAGCGCAAACTACGTGTGATCAAACCTGAGGCAACATCTGCACGGTCGCTGTCCGTAGAACCCAGATAGAGGCAAGTAAAAGCTCCACCTTCCTCATCCTCCAGCCGCACCTGATGCAAGCCCGCGATTAACGATGCTGACCAGACCTCCACCAGCTCTGCACCCCCGTCTTCCGATCGGGCATACGGTGAAATCTTGATGATTCGCCTGTATCCTGCCCAAGCTGACTTCGGTACTTCTTCGGCAAAAGCAACAACTGCGCATGGACCTGACAATACTTCACCCGAAGCGGGAATATCCTGCACGCGGCCTTCCCAAGCAGGTATAAGAGCCGCAAGCTTCTGCTTTAACGTCTTTTTAATACGTGTGCTAATAGACACATTCATTTCGCCCCCTTCCGCCGTAAAAATGAATACTGCCCGCATGTTACAGCAACCATGTGGCAGTTCGGGACTCCCCCTTTTTCCACACTCCAAGTAGAAACCGGATCAAAATGCAGGGACAATCTCACCGCATCAAAAAGACCAGCCGTATTGGCTGGTCTGTACATTAGCGTATGTGCTTTCGGTGTGTCCCTCGGCAATTGATCCGATAATACTATCTTACAGCCTTTTTCCCCTACCGCGGATGGTGATTGGGTTGACTTGTGCGCGAATAAGGGCGGAGCTTGGGAGGTAAAAAGACGACACTTCTTATGTGATTTTTTTCTCATAAAGATAGACATTTACATGATAAAAACATACCCTTAATAAAGTGATCGTGTTCTATTAGAATGGAGGCGATTAAATGAAGAAATCTGATCTATTTTACATCTGGGTGTTCATCTCAAGTTATTTGGCAGGTGTAGTTGCTTATACTTTGAGTTTATTTCTACTTTATGATGAAAAAATGAGTGGTTGGGGACAACTTCTCATGTGGACAGCCCCCTCTTTTTTCACAGTAACCTTGCTATTATTTCTCTTATCCATTCTTCTATTGAAATTGATGAATAAGTACTTTCTTTGGACACAAACGCTGTTATTCACACTTGCAGCCATTGTCCCCGTATATTCTATCCCTATTCTTCCTGGATTTTGGAACTTTACAAGCAGTGCTTTTCTATTTTCTCCAGAAGGAATGTTGTTCTACCTATTTTTCTTTATCTCATCTCTCATGTCTTCTTATGGGTTATGGATCGCACATAAGCGTCACAATAATAAATCATTTCTCATACTTTCTTTTGTCGTAGCTATGATGTTCGTCATCATAGTTGCTTGGAATTGAGAATAGGAAAGCGAGCTACCGTTCATGAGTAGCTCGCTTTATTCGTTCTCAACTTAAACTACAGCCCATTTCTCCTGTCATTCTAAAACATGATTTTAATTCATCCTCACCTGCGGGCTCAGCGTAATTTCGAACGCGCGTCCCCAGATGAAATCAGGGTTATTGTATTCCAGAAGTGCACCGTTATACGTGGCGTACGTCAGTTGCCCGTCACAGATTTGGCGGATGGCCGGATTACCTTGCCCGAAAGCCGGTTTGCTCGCCAGTTCAGCGGTGTGTGTCTGCATGAGATCGCGTAACAAGCTTTGCAGATGAGCATAGTCCTCTTCCGAGTTAAACAGCACCATATTCTGATCCGCCAGTGTTGCCACATTGGTATACAGGGCATGCGCACGCGAATAGGTGCGAACATCGGCAATGGCTACCGCTTTGTAGCTGTAGTCCTTCAGGAAACGTTTGAACAATAGTGAGCCGTGTGCATTCATGGCATCCCGCAACTTATGTTTATGCTTTTCCGTAGTGATTAGCGCAAATCTTGATTGTGCCATGCCAACCGCAAGACCAATTTTGTTTCCCGGTGTATTCCAGGCACTGTATCCAAGTACACGTCCGGTATATGGACTATTGAGCAATACTTCAGCCACATCGACGTTCGCAGGCCCTTTACCCACAAAATCAATCAGGATCGAAGGCAACCCCTGCTCCCCATTCGTTGCCAAACGCTCCACCGCCTCCTGCACCTGATCAAGTGCTGTAATGGCGATGATCTCCATATCCACTGCGGAATCTGCCCCATCCTCAATCATAACACCGCCGACGATATCGACGTGGTGGACAACGTTTTGGTGTACATCCATATATTCATAGGTATTGATGATCGTCGAACCGTGTGGCCCGTAATACTTCACGCCATATTTTGTTTTAGCCCCACCTCTGAACAGCTGATTCGCCATCCGTGCGACCAAAGCATGTCCCAATCCATCGGCATCCGGCAAAATAATCGCACGATCCGGGTTCTGTCCATCCGTACCGCCAAGCCATTCGTTAATCCGCGCTTCGACATACTTGATCTCGTTGATCTGAACCCCTTGGGTATTCGCATCATCCACACCAACGGCAAGGAAATCAATATATCCTGTACGAGCCAGGTGATCCAGAATGTAACGGTTGGTTTTGAACTTGTGCTGTCTTGTATTATAGTATTTCGGTTTATCGAAATATGTGGTTTCCCCGTATTCTACTCCATCTGGAGAAACGTTATATCCTTGAATAATATCTTCAAATTCCGTAAAGGTTTGGCGTGGTTGTTGCATCAGAGAGCGAGATTCATTATACGCATCCAGTGCCAATCCATCTGCAAACGAAGTCGTTGCCAGTCGCATAATCGTATCCATCACAAACAACGGTTTGCGCGGGTACTTCGTTTTAATGATTCGAATGACGTCCAGCAAATGAGTCGTATGCTCGTCATATGACGGATACGTTCCGCCGCCGTTTTCGCGAAGCTGACGGCTGCCGATCAATCCACCGTAAGCGAGCATATCCGTTGAAATGATGAAACCGTCTGCCTTCGCTGCATGTTTGACAATGAAATCATAGATGTTGGACGGATTCCCGTAAATGGGCGTCGAAGTGCCCAGTAGCGTTGTGCCGTCGCTCGTCTTCTTCGTATCCAAACGGTTCTTGATATCTTTCAGGTTGGGTGTAACGATGTGAAGACCGGCTGCTTTACCTTGTACAATTACGTCATCCAGATTCGCCGGACGATCATCGAGTGGTACATACAATACTGTTTTCATATCATGTAGCCTCCTGTTTTTTGATATTCTTCAATACCCGATCAGGGCAAGGGCGCAATCACCGAAATGAAAAAAAACCAGCATTTGCTGGCCTGACTTTCGTACGGGATCTACTTTTCTGTTTCTTGCACGTCGTATAGACATTGTACACTGTACACTACACGTTGCTCCCTTGCTTCTGATCCGATAATATCATCTTACCTTCTTTTCTCCCTCATACAGACGGTATTGCGGATGAATTACGCCGATTTCTCGTTGGTTTTCTGCGAGAAAATGGAAATGACGAAAAAGCACCTGCCGCTTGGACAAGTGCTTGATTTAATGAACGTTAATTTTGAGTAATGGATCTTTCTAAGGTTTACTAGATACATATAGATTGTATAGAATGTGATTTGTTTGTTATACTTCCTACGCAATAATATAACGGAAGTTCTCCCAAATTTCAGGCATAGGTTCCTCATGTTTGGCATGGTGATAGAAGCTGAACGGAAATTTGAAAATATGCCCGCCATACCAGTCACGGCAGCGCCGATCCGTCAACCAGTACTCCAATTCATGCGGAAGAGCACGTGACCGCTCAGCTTGTTCTAATGGTAACATGTCCACAGGGGATTGCAGCGTGGCTGCCTCCGGCGTCAGATCGATATCACGGCTCAAGCGCAAGGCCTTGACCATTTTGAGAAAAGGCGGAATGCCTTTATAAAAAAGAGCCTGATATCCCAGCTCATAAAGCATGTTCAGCGCATGACCGTAGGTAAGCATATGTCCAATCAGATCATGATGGGCTTCCGCTTGATAAATCGTACGAAACGCACCAAGTTCCTCCAGAATGAACTGAGACAACTGAATCGGATGCAGTATCTCAGGAAAATTGTCATTCTCGTCCAGCTGCATAAGGCGAATCTCTTTTACCGTTGTATTCACCCAGGATCTGCCTGGAATCGTGCGTTCAAACGACTCAATTAATTGAGCAATCTGCTCAATCTCTTCTACGGTGCCCCATCCTTCCAGTTCACGAATGGCTTTGAGACTAATCGCTCCATAGATCACTTGGTGTCCTACCCAGTACAACTCGCCAATCGTGTGCTCCAGCGCGTCTGCAATACGCGCTTCGGCTTCTTCTAACGGCATGCGTTCACTTGGTGAAGCCGTATGACTGATATGTGTCCCATGCTGGCGAAGCATCGCTTTCGCTTCCGCGGTAACACTGCCAGCGGCAAGGGCCGTGAGACGATTTTCCCTTACCCAAAAGTAAGCCGCAATTGCCCCTGCCCCATAATGGGCATGCCATAGATCACCGGTGCGTTCCCGACTGGAGGCAATTGTCGCTAGTCCCTCTTCCAACAAACGTCGATCCAAGTGTGCCATCCCCCTTCAAGTTATGGAAGCCTCGCTACAAGCCGGACTACTCCTGATCTCAATAAAATAAAGCGTTTACTTCTATAACATGATGGAATTCAGATACTTATTCCCCTTTTGCGCTGTATCTGATCTAAAGATATTTTATACGGACACTCCAGTGGCGGAATATCCTGAAGAGTCGCTGCCATCTCCATTGAATTGAAGCTTGCCCACTTGATGGATCGTAGCTTCTAACGGGAAAATCTGTGCCTTTTGATTAGAGAAAAACCATACTCGTTCCTTCCTCACCACAATAAACAAACCGTTTCGATCACCTACAGGAGAAAACGTATCACTTCCTTCGCCCCAGCGGGATAATCCTGCTTTCTCCAATTCGTGCACTGTGGCTGGCACATCCTCCGAAACCAGCCCGATCTCACACACCTTCAAAATATCTTCCACCGAAAATGCGCGCTCTTGCTCGTTGTTTTTCCTGTGATGAGCAATCAGCTCCACAATGTTCCCAGCCGGATCTTCAAAATATAGTGAGTGGGAGTCCCAGTTGTTAGAGTAAGTTTCATCCCGCTCTCCATCTGTGCTTAGCCTCACTCGTGACGCCGCCCACTGCTTGGCTTCCTGAAACTGATTCGTCGGGATCATCCAGGCAAAATGATAGAACGGCGCTCGGCCCTTTCCCTCTACTTGGGATGCAGTGTTCCAATGTTTGAATATCATTTTGGTGTATCCGGCCTGCAAAGTGAAGGCTTCCTCCACAGGATTAATCTCGGATACCCTCATGCCCAGCGTAACTCCATAGAAATGATGCAGTTCCTCCAGCTTTACGCTATAAAACAGTACTTCCTCTATGATCATATGCTTCTCCCATGCATTTTCTCCCATTCACTCCACGGCACCAAACCAAGCTCTGGCTTCGCTTCGTCCGGCAGCACGGCAATGAATTCTAACGAGTGACCATCCGGATCGGCAAAGTAAACAGAAACCGCTGGCATCCAGCCAAATACATATAGCTCTCCAATGTCATCATCCAGAAAATTACGAGTGGCGATGCCCTTGTTTTCAAGGTATTCAACGGCATGTTTCATATCTTCCAGGGATACTTGAAAAGCAAAGTGCTGACGTTGCACCTGCGCGGGGTCTTTCTCCCACAGCCCTAGCATGGCATGGCGTTCGCCGCCAATCCAGTAAAATAAGTATCCGCGTTCCGGGTTTTCACTAGCAAGAGGTAATCCAAGTACCTTCTCGTAAAAATGATGTGATCTTTGAAGATCTGTCACATTCAGATGGGTTTCATATAAACCTTTAATCATGCTGTATTCCCTCCTTCTATTTCATTACGATGATGAATTTATGCTTTCCTTGCCGCCGTTAACGTCTGAGCCAGATTCAGAAAAGATCCGAGTACGCGCTGCACCCGTTCCTCAATATCCTGACTACCTTCGTATTCCTCATATCCGTCAAATGTCGCTTCAAATCGTCTGCGCTGTGCACCACCAATGGAGATCCATTCTGGAGCATTAATCCCGTGCAGATTACGTACCATGGTTTGCATTTGGGTAAGCGAGCTTACACCAACAGCTCCTCCCGCGGAGCTGATCGATAAAACCGGTTTACCACTGAAATGGGCCTGACTTAGATGATCCAGCGCATTTTTAAGCACACCGCTTATGCTGCCGTGGTACTCTGGGGTAGACAGGATAATGGCATCCGCCGCAAGCATTACGGTGTTCAATGCCGCCAGGTTCTCATCGGTCTCTTGCTTTTCATCCGGAGCATAGAATGGCAGTGGTTTTTCATACAGATTAAACAAGCTCGCCTCGTGTCCTTGTCCTTGAATGATCTCTACGGCATATTCACCCAGGCGTGTGCTTGTTGCATTTCTTCGGTTGCTGCCTGCCAATATCACAATATTCATTACATTCACTCTCCTGATCGCTGTTATTATCGTCATCCATGCTCTTGCTTCTCGACTTTGGTTATCCTTATTTTACCTTGATGCAGGGCAGCATTCGTCAGCTAATGGACTTAACTTCAGCACAAAAAAACTCAACCTTTCGGTTGAGTTCATACGACTTTAGTCTGAATTTTGTCTGAATTTGGCGACTACAATGATAGCCTGCAACTCATTACAGTTCCCAGCCATTCCGAACAGCATGAAGCGCTGCCTGAGTTCGGTCTGCAAGCCCTAGTTTATCGAGCAGATGACTGACATGTGTTTTAACTGTTTTCTCCGTAATCACAAGCCGAACCGCAATCTCTTTATTGCTCAGCCCTTGAGCGATCAGCCCCAGCACTTCGCGTTCACGGCGAGTGAGTGCATTTAGACCTTCATCGGACGGAGGACTCGATGGATTAGAGTTCCATGAATGACTTGAATGATTTGAACGACTTGAATAACCTGGTTCATCTAACTTACTCGGATTACTCCGTTCACTTGGTCCACTCGTTTGGTGTACAGTCTGGTTCGAACCTTGGAAAAGCGTTTCCTCTTGAGACCTGCCCTCCACTCGACTTGCTTCTGACAGCATATCCATCGATGCCATGACGTGCATCAATTGACTTGCAGCCGCCGGATGTAATTCGACCTGACCGGAATGCACATTACGGATCGCAACGGCTAAATCCTCAGGCTCGATATCTTTGAGCAGATATCCCTTTACGCCTGCACGAACGGCAGGAACGACATGATCCTGATCCGAGAACGAAGTTAGCACGATGATCCGTGTATGTGGTAGCAGATTACGCAAACGCCTGGCTGTTTCAATACCGTCCATGACAGGCATATGAAGATCCATCAGAATAACATCCGGCTCCAGGTCCTGCGCTTGCTCCAAGGCTTCTTGCCCGTTCGATGCTTCACCGATAACCTTCATATCCTCCTGCGTTTTCAGAAAAACATGTAGTCCCCGTCTGACCATGACATGATCGTCGGCAAGTAATATTGTAATCGGCATCTTTGCCTGCCTCCTGACTCTATTCCGTTTCATGCGGAAGTGGTATAACTGCCGTCACGGTTGTTCCTTTACGCGAAGAACTCCATATATTGAGCTTGCCTCCGAGTGATTGCGCACGCTCCCTCATAATCGACAATCCGAGTGAACTTTCCGATGATGGCTTCCGTCGCTTAGCACCGCCCTTCCCCCGATCGGAGATCGTGAGCTTCGCTTCACGTTCACTGAATTCAAGCTGTATGCATGCCGAGGATACCCCTGCGTGCTTCCGAATATTGTTCAGCGCCTCCTGACCAATACGCCACAAACCTTCTTCAATAAAACGTGGTATGGAGCGCATCCCCTTACGATCAGCGATAACTTGAAGCCCCTGTTTTGCACCGTACTCCTGAAGCGCGCTTACCAATCCGGCCTCCAAACCTGATGGACGAAGTTGCATAATCAACGCTCGCATCTCCTTGAGCGCTTCCTGGGACAAAGCTCGTATATCTCTCATCACTTCTGCTGCCGGATGCACCGGTTCCGAACCGGAGAGCATACTCTCTGCACCTTTCGCCGTCAGCGATAGGGAGAATAAAATCTGATTCACCGAATCATGCAAATCCCGAGCAAGCCGATTCCGCTCTTCAAGCCTCGCCAGTTCGCGCCGATGATCTGCCAGCTTCAAGCTCTCCCGTGAAGCAATGATATGTTCTGCCAGAGCCTCAAGGACTTCTTTGTCTGCCCGGATCAGATCAAGAGATCGTGACTTAGTACCAACGATCAGCACTCCTGGTTCCTCTGGTGCATGATATGGGAGAGGCACACCAACCCCTGAAGCAAATTCACCCCATTGAAATTCAAGCCTGAATTGGCAGAATATTTCAGCAAGTTCATCTGCGGATAGGATGGCTGCACGATAGTGATCCACGATCCGATCCATAAGGCGTGTCCCGTCCAAGGAAAGGGGATCTGGCGTGTCCGTCCATACCTCACCATGAGCATACATTGCATGTATATGAAATGTGCTATTCGTTTGTTGTACAAGCGCGGCGAACGGCCAATCAAAATGCTTGCCAAGTAACCTTACCACGGTATCAGGCAATGCATTCGACTCGGTACACTCATTGATCGCAAGACTTAATGCTGTACCGAAATCTCCGAGCCGGGCATAAAGTTCTGCCCGTCGTTGCTCCGCACGATACAATCGCATTCGCTCCATTGCACTGCCAATCTGATAGGCTACCGCCTGCAAAAGCGCGAGTTCGCTATCGCTGAAAACCTCTTTACCTGGCGCTGCCACATTGAGCAGTCCCAACATTCGTTCACCCGAGCGCAGTGGGACTGTAGCGTGGTGTGTAATATCCTGTGTGTCTCCCCACTTAAACTCCACAGCATCTTCAAGACGTTTGCAGTTAATGATATTAACCGCATGCTGCAGCCTTCCATCCCTGAAACGATTGATACACCAGCACGTTCCCGTTCTCATGGGCTCTTTATCGTTTCGAATTAAAGCTGGCGGCAGGTTATAGTCTGATACACAGGCATACTCTCCGCGTTCATCGATGAGAAAAAGCCATCCCGCCGTGAGTCCGGTTAGCTCAAGTAATTTGCCAACCACCGTATCCAGCATCAGACTAAGGTCATTGGAGGTGTTTAACGTTTCCGCAATGGTTTTCAGTGTCACCATTTCCTGCATTCCAGCCTCTTCCGGCATTGGCACTCCCCCTCAGATGCTCCGTCTGTGATTTTGTCCAAACCATTGTAACCAATCCTTCGGGGATATGAAAGCTTCAACTTTTTGCCTAATGCTCAGCCAGACTTCTTCCGTTCTTTTCTTGTGCATGACAGAGGTTCCATATTCATCAGCCCACGGTCAGACAAAGCCAGCGCCAATTTGTAAAAAGCACGGGTACGAATCTTGGTATAGGTATCCTTGCTCACAGGCGGATCAAAAACATGGTTGTATATTTTATAGTCAAAGACATCATCGTCCTTCATATAGCGCTCGTTTACCAATACCCGTTCTTTCTCACTGAGCCGAGATACGATATGATCAATGGTATCGCAGTAAGCCTGACGCGCTCGCTGGACATCCACATTAAAGATTGCTGTTTTCGCGGTAGAATCTCCTGTGACATTGGTAGCCCCATGAAAACGTTCCGTATAACTTGCAGTCACCTGCACCTCACGTTCTTCAAAAGCAATCGTTTTATAAATCCGATACTTCTCCAATACAGCCTCGACAGCTGCCTGCGTTTTCCGACGATCCAAT
The DNA here is from genome assembly GCF_030803945.1 of Paenibacillus intestini. Lineage (NCBI taxonomy): Bacteria > Bacillati > Bacillota > Bacilli > Caryophanales > Paenibacillaceae > Paenibacillus > Paenibacillus intestini. The sequence continues at coordinate 171,109 of NZ_JAURUN010000006.1, forward strand.
TCCGGTAATATCAATTCCATATTTGTCATCGTTGCCATAGTCATTCTCCTCCTAATGTTAATTCACTCTATATTTCATTCCATTTTGACGACTCATACTGATATTTCTGCTCATCCCCATCTTCTAGCCAAGACTGTCTCCCACATAGAATTGTTCCGATTTTTCAAAACATAACGTATTTTATTTTTTTCTTCCATTGCCTTTTGGAAACGGCTCTCTGTTTACATTATGTTCGTACTTTGTTCGTATTTCTATTAGAGGATACCACTTTCTGGAGAAAAGAGTAAACCTTCATTTTGGGTCATTTAGACGATAAAATAAAACCTTCGCTCTCATTTTCTATACCTTTTGGCATAAATGTTTCATATCTCTTTACCTAATGGTATATATACGATATAGTACAGATAATTACTGAACTCGTATAAGTCATTTGTTTTTATGAAGAAGTCCATGGCTCTGGGAATGATTCCACGTCGGCAGGCGCACAGACGAAGTGCAGGAGGCGGAATCAATTCTGGAGAAGCGGAGCGCTCGCCTTTATCACCGGATTTCTCCCTTTAAGGAGAACATGACAGGAAATCCGGGGATAACAGCGATCGAAAGAATGATCCGCTTTCGGAACGGGTAAGTTTGCAGAACGTCGCATGAGCAGAACGAACTTCTTTATAATCACAAGCACTTATGACGAGTCGAAGGAGATGCATGAGTTGTGGAGCACGCTTTTGGTCCTTATATGAAACAACTGCGAGAGCAGCAGGGATTCAGCATCAACCAGCTCGCTGAAGCGGCTGGAATAAGCAATTCACAGATTTCACGGATTGAAAATGGTGTGCGCGGGGTGCCTAAACCAGCAACGATCCGAAAAATTGCCGACGCACTCGCCGTACCTTACTCAGACATGATGAAACAGGCAGGTTATATGGAGACAGGCCTTGAGGCGAACCCTCAGGAAGTACCGGAATGGGCGACGTACAAGGATCGCCGGGATTTTAAAAAAATGCTGGAGGATGACGACGATCTGATGTTCGACGGTATTCCGCTGGATGAAGAGGACAAGAAACGGATCAAAGACGTGCTGACTGGTTTGTTCTGGGAAGCCAAACAGATGAATAAACGGAAAAAGCCAGGCGAATCGGATCAACGCCCATGAGACCAGGACGCGAGTTCAAACTTATTGAAACTGCAGGTGAGATCATATGGATGACATCGTAACCAAGCTGATTCGCAAACACCGAACCAACTGTCCGTTCAGCATTGCCCGTGCTGTAGGAATACAGATTCGTTTTACGAATCTGGGCAAGTCGACGAAAGGGCTGTATTTCCGTAAACTTCGTCGCAGATTTATTGTGATTCACAATGACTTGCCCCCTGAATGGCAGCGATTTGTATGTGCACATGAACTGGGGCATGACAGACTGCACAAAGGAATTAACCGTTTCTTCCTTGAGGAGCATTCCTACTTCGCTCCAGGCAAATTGGAGAGACAAGCCAATCTTTTTGCCATTCAACTATTGACGGCCGGAGTCACACCGGAACCGGAAGAATCTCTTGAGAAATTTTGCTTACGTACCGGACTGCCGCGTGATGCGCAGCATTTTTTTTACAGTAATTAAGAACATACGTTCTTTATCATGTAGTGTTGAACCCGTTTTCCAGGCAGAATCAGATGTCACTTTCAGGTTACTTATTTTTACGCAAATCACGAGATTTCCTCAACATAGTCTGTTAAAATACTACATGAGCTGTATAAACGCTCTAATAGATTACTATTTTGGGAGGTTTCGGATTCATGAAAAACTGGAAAAACGTTGTTTTACTTCTGCTAACGGTTTGTTTACTGTTCGGCAGTGTAGGCATTGCGGCAGCAGCAACGGATTCTGCTCCAGGAACAGGTAAACACATCACTATCCTACATACCAATGACATGCATGCTCGAGCAGTGGAACAATCACCTGCTATGGGTTTTGCCAAAGTCGCAGGCATCGTTGATAAATATCGCAGCGAAAATCCTAACACCCTCTTGCTGGATGCAGGCGATGCGGTACACGGTACCACATTTGCAACTCTTGTTAGAGGCGAGAGCATTGTGCAGGTCATGAACGAAATAGGCTATCAGGCGATGGTACCTGGTAACCATGAATTCAACTATGGCTCGGAACGTCTCATGGAGCTGGCGAAGATGATGAAATTCCCTATGCTCAGTGCAAACGTAAAGAAAAAAGATGGAACTCGTATCTTCGAACCGTACCTTATTAAAGAAGTGGATGGTGTGAAGATCGGAATTATTGCCTTGACTACACCAGAAACCATGTACAAAACGAACCCGAAAAACGTAGAAGGTCTGCAAATTACAGATCCTTCTGCAGAAGCTAAAGTTCTTGTGAATGAAATTCGTAGCAAAGTCGATGTTGTCGTTGTTCTCGGACACCTTGGACAAGATGTTTCCAGTACGGATACAAGCTTCAAAGTCGTTAAAGAGGTGCCGGGCATTGATGTGTTCATCGATGGACATAGCCATACCGTATTGAAAAACGGACTTGTATCTGATCATGGAACTTTGATTGCAAGTGCAGGTGAATATACCAATTATGTAGGTGTCATTGACCTGTGGGTAGACGGCGGCAAAGTTTCGAAGAAAACAGCAACATTAGTGGATGAAACCGGGGCCAAAGACATTAAACCCAATGGGAATGTTGCAGCACTCGTAAGTTCCATTCAGAAAAAACAAGAACCGATCCTGAAAGAAGAAGTAGCAAATACCGCTGTTCTACTCGACGGCAAACGTGAACAAGTACGTGCTGGCGAGACCAATCTAGGAGACTTGCTGGCTGATGCAATCCGTGATGTCAGCAAAGCCGATATCGCTTTGACTAACGGCGGAGGTATTCGTTCTTCTATTGAAAAGGGCATCGTAACTAAAGGTGATGTCATTACCGTTCTTCCCTTTGGCAACCAAGTCGTTACCCTTGATGTAAAAGGCTCTGATGTACTCGCAGCCTTGGAGAACGGTGTAGGTTCCTACCCGGAACCAAGTGGTGGATTCCCGCAAGTATCCGGAATTACATTCAAAATTGACGCCGCTGCTGCAAAAGGTAGCCGTGTTCATACCGTAATGGTTGGTGATAAAACTCTTGATCCAGCCGCGACCTACACCCTTGCAACCAATGACTTCACAGCTGTCGGCGGTGATGAGTACACGATGTTCGCCAAGTATCCAACAACCGGTATGTACGGTGCACTGGATGAGGCATTGATCAACTACATGCAAAAACTCGGCGCAGTCGATATTAAAACCGACGGCCGCATAAGTGAAGGCAAGAAAGCCGCTGTAGAACCAGAAGCACCGGGTACTGAGGCTCCGGCCCCTGTTCCAGCACCAACACCAACCAAGCCTCAACCAGAAAAACCAAAGCCGGAGAAACCGGTCAAACCAGCACCGGGCAAACCAGCTCCAGCCCCTGCTAAATTGCATATCGTAAAATCAGGCGAGTCTCTGTATTCGATCTCCAAACAATATGGTACAACATGGAAGACACTTCAACAGATCAATAAAATCAAAAACCCACACTGGATTTATCCAGGTCAGACATTGAAGTTGCCTGCTGCTTCTTAATCTGCAACCATTCCGAATAAACGACAAAGGGAGTCCTTGCCCAGATCACTGGCTAAGGACTCCCTTTCGTTTTCTATTTCAAAAATAAACCTCTTGCATGCCGCTTTCGGCTTCAAAGTTGATGTCTACCCCCTGCTGAACTAGAACATATATGCCTGTAATATCCGTATTTATGCGATTTACGGCGCGGATGAAGCACAACTACGCTTGCGCTAGTTTTGCATACTTATACCCGTATCACTTCGAATAGCCAAACCTAACGTGTCTTTATAAGCAAAAGCACAATTAACCTGATCTTTATTTTCCAGCTATAGTCACTTGGTACGATTATTTTCTGTGATTAGACATTCTTTCTACTTCTAGAGTCCCGTTTTCCAAGGAACCTCTAGCTTATTCAGCTAAAAATAAAGATCGACACAATATTCAGTCCTATTATATAGGCAAATGTTATCTATCACATATGACATGTATTTTCATCGCTTCATATGCTAAATCCATGCTTAATCTCGGCGCATTTGCTCTTTCACGTAATTCACAGCTTCCTGTGCCGTCATACTGATTCGCTTCGCTTCGCCTGAATCAGCAAGCATATGAGAGCCCAGTTCTACCTGTGCTTCGGCCGCTCCTCTGCCTACAACAATGTGCACAGGTAGCCCGATTAATTCGGCATCCTTGAATTTTACACCCGGCCGTTCATCCCGATCATCCACGAGCACACGGAATCCACAATCCATTAGATGTTGCTCCAACTCAAGAGTTAGCTTCTGTTGATGCTCGTCTTTCCAGCTTACCGGGATAAGATGCACATCATAAGGCGCTACAGAAACAGGCCACTGAATGCCCTCTTCCGTCGCGTACTGTTCAGCAATAGCTGCCATCAAACGAGATACCCCGATACCGTAACATCCCATTACAGGTGCACACTGACGACCATTGCGATCCAGGAAAGCAGCTCCCATGGCATCGCTGTACTTTGTACCCAGCTTGAATATATGCCCTACTTCAATGCCTTTGGTGAACACAAGCGGTTCGCCACATGATACGCAACAATCCCCTGCAGTGGCAAAACGGATACGCTCGACTTGGTCCAGCGCAAAATCCATGCCTGGACGAACACCTGATAGATGCATGCCAGCCTCATTCGCTCCGGTCACTGCATGCTTCATGGTGGCCACATCAGCGTCTACCACCATACGTAGCCCAAGCCCCACTGGTCCAAGATAACCGACGGTGAGATTGGAATGCTCGGCGATAGTTGCATCGTCAGCCAGCTCCAATTCCTCTGCGCCAAGCACCTGTTTCAAGGCAATATCGTTCAGTTCATGATCCCCACGGACAAGAGCAGCAACAAGCTGACCATCCGCCAGATAAAGCAATGTTTTGATCATATCTTCGGCCTTCTTATCAAGGAAAGAGCATAATTCTGCGATAGTACGAACACCTGGTGTCTCAATCCGTAACACTTCCATGTGCTCATTAGCTTTTGGTTCATTCGTAAGGATAGCAGGTTCTACGGATTGAAATGCCGCCTTCTCCAGATTCGCAGCATAACCACATTTTTTACACGTCACAATGGTATCCTCTCCTACATCAGCCAGAGCCATGAACTCATGTGTCTCACCTTGTCCACCAATGGTTCCCGCATCTGCCTCAACTCGAAGAAAGTCCAGGCCACAGCGTTCCAGAATGCGGCAATATGCTGTATTCATTGCCTGATAGGTTCGATCCAGTTCCTCCCAATCCGATGCAAATGAATAGGCATCCTTCATGATAAATTCTCGGCCTCGTAACAAACCAAACCGTGGACGGCGCTCATCCCGGAACTTGGTTCCGATCTGATACAAGGTAAAGGGAAGCTTACGGTAAGAGTTGACCTCGTCACGAGCTAATGCCGTAACGACCTCCTCATGGGTTGGTCCAAGCGCAAACTCTCTCATGTGCCGGTCCTTCAGACGCATCAACTCTGGACCATATTGCGTGTATCTGCCGGATTCCTCCCACAGCTCTGCTGGTTGCATAATGGGCAACAATACTTCCTGGCACCCGGCACGATCCATCTCTTCCCGGACGATTCGCTCGACGTTCAGAAGCACACGTCGCCCGAGTGGTAAATAACTGTATATTCCCGCGGCCACTTGACGAATCATACCCGAGCGCAGTAGCAGGCGGTGTCCCGTTGCATCAGCCTCAGCGGGTGCTTCACGTAATGTTGGAACAAGCATTTCACTTTGACGCATCTTGAATACACTCCTTTTATGATCAGATAGGTAGGCACTACGCACATGAATTCTTGAACAGCAAAAAGACGCATTCGTCAAGGGACGAATGCGTCGTGGTACCACCCTTATTTAACTGTATACAGTCGTTTCATATCTCGCGCGCTAACATACAGTCCTTAGGGGCATAACGGACCCTTCCGGCGAAGGTTGCAGCCTGTTATAAAACAGACATTCCCCTTTGCAGCTAACGAGGTAGGAATTGCGTAGCAGCAACAGGAATGTTACAGCAATCCATTCCCTCTCTGTTGAAGCAAGCTTACGTGATTATGTCCTCGGTAAACGCTATTTTTCGTTTTTGATCACATTAGAACATTTAGACGAACTTGTCAATCAATACAATTAAACGAAGGGGTCACTCGAAACCATTATGCCAAGCTACTTCAGGCGAAATCCGTAACAATGGCTGACACGGCCCCAGGTTCACTGTAGAATAGAGATTAACATTTTACGGATCTCACGTACGGATCCCTGAATGGAAATTTGTATCTTTCATAAAGGAGTTTATCTTATGTCCTATATTATATATGATCTTGAATTTACAGTAAGTCGCAATACACGCTACTCATCTGAAATTATCGATATCGGTGCTGTCAAAGTGAGTGAGAACCCGGATACAGGCCTTACAGTCACGGACACCTTTCATACGTATGTTCGTCCATCTAACAAATCCGTCCTGTCTACCGACACCGTTCAGTTCACAGGAATCACACAGAAAGACATCGATGCAGCCCCTCTTTTCCCAGCAGCACTGCGTCAATTCATCGATTGGATGGGCAATGAGCCTTATTATATGTGCTCCTGGGGACCAGATGACCGCAACAAATTCATCTCCCATTGCCGAACACATCATTTGGATGTGGCCTGGATTACCAATCATAATGATTTACAGCAACAATGGTCGCGGGCCATGCACAAAGAAGGAAAGTTTCGGCAACTCGGACTTGCCCAAGCTCTTGAACTCTGTGGAATTGAATTTGACGGGACACAACACCGCGCTTTGGATGATGCCATCAATACGGCTAAAGTGTTTATGCACCAGTTCGACAAGTTCAAATTAGAAAATAATTGCGCAGCGGATGATGAAGGCGTTGCTTCCAAAGTGGTTTACTCCAGTGCTGTGGATGATGAGGAAAAGGAATCACCGTTTGGCAATCTTGCCAATCTTTTTAAAGCCAAGGAGTAAGACGGTATCCAGACGTTAAACCTGTAATCTGAAGTTCATTTTGGATTGTACACTTGCCGCCAGCGCTCCAAATGTTCTTGCATCAGGTTACGACAATGTTCCGGTTCCAGGATCTCAGCCTCTGGCCCGTATCTGGATATCCACACGAAAAATCCCTCAGCATCACTCACTACAGTTTCAAACAATAGGGTACCTTCAGGCTCTCTGGTCAGAACGGGGCGCACAAAAAAGCGTTCCTGCATCACGCGGTCCACAACTAGGGAAGAGAATCGAATTTTAACCACGGTCTCTTCTGTACTGCCTCTCGTGATCCAGGCAGTACGGAAATAAGACTGGATTAAATAATCATTTTTGCGGAAGGTACGTGGAATAATTCGTAAATCGTATAGCCGGTTTACCTGAAACGTTCTCATTCTCTCGGAGAGATGGCAATAAGCTAACAGATCAAATTGATATTCCCGAGGAATCAGGCAATATGGATCAAAGCGAATCATCTCCAATTCTCCCTGAGACTGATAGTTCCCTTCCATGCTGTTTTGTGAAATTCCTGCTTGAAGCAACAAAAGGAGCGAATCACTCGGTTCATCTTCGTCCATACTTTGCCAGACGATTCCTCCTTCTTTAAACATTCCTCTGACCTGCTCAGCCCATTCCACTCGCTCGGTTCTGTTCTTCTGGCTTGAAGCTACTACTTTCTCGTAGGCACTCTCAAATGCAGGCTTTAATAGCGGACGAATATCTTCCATAACGTCTGCAAGCTGTATGAAAGCTTGGGCTTCCTCGTCAGACCAATTTAGCGGATACATGGCAAAATGGCTGATAAACATGTACCCTCTTCCGTGTCCCATATTGGCGATCGGAATATGCATTGCGCTGAGGGCCTCCATGTCACGGTATATCGTCCTTTCCGTTGTCTCGCACCTCTCCGCAAGCTCCCGAGCCAGAATGCCCGGCTTGGCTTGGACCAGCGTAATAATGCGCATTAATCGGATTAGTCGGTCTGTCATTTGGCCAGGCCCTCCATGATGTTGTTTCAAATAGTATGATACAGCTCCATCCTCGACTGATATAGTATGGATATATACATTCGACTTATTGTTTAACTTCACCTTCAAAACTTATGTAAACTGGTTCTCTCTGTACGGTTATCACTTGACTACGTTTTCATTGATCTAACAATGTTCTTTCACATTTTGGCGATTGGCAGTAAACGTAATACCATAATGATAACGAAGCTTCTCAACAATCTCCGCTTCTGTTAAATAATCCAGATCCTGTTTGCGTGCAGCTTCGATTAACAGTGCATCGGCATGACGGCGCAACATGTCGCTACCTTCCTGGGTACGGCCTCGTTCATAAGCACGTAGAGCCTGTTTAAGCAAGGGTACGGTTTCGTTCAATTTAATCGTTTTCTCTACTTTCGGGTCTTCTGGCTGTCTTAGCATGCCCAGGTGACTTGTATACTGAATATAGAGTTGTTCCCGACGAAGAAGCACACGCTGACTTTGCTTTAACTTGCGGGTACTCCAATAGGCAGAACATATCGCTGCTTTTCCTGATAGATGCGGTCCTACGGCAAATTCCAGCAAAATCTGTTTGCTTTCTCCCTTGAGTACATCACCAAGTCGCAGTACCCAACCAATATCTGTTTCTTTGGATCGGCATCCATAAATGCCTTTAAGCTGAACGCCATATTCCGGTTTGAGCAAAAGCTCTAAATCTCTCGACATAATTTTGGGTGCTATTTTCCTAAGTCTTTTGGCAGGGGCTCCGTAACGCCACTCTACCATCATATATACGGGATCGGCTCCCCCTGTCGGTATGGCCTCTTTATTCCACGAATAAGATACTTCAAAGACTGAGTTCACTGGTAGTCTCTCCCCCGATTTATGTGTATTATCTTCTAAGTTAGCAGGGTGAATGGACACTATATTGTCACGGAACATATGTTCTCATTAATTTTTTCCATTATATTAGTTTTATTCCCCTTGATCCGCCTAGAAGCGACAATAAACGACGAAAAAGCTTGGCTATTAGCCAAGCTTTTCACACCCTTCTCTATGACAAGTCCCAACTTAAACAGCTGGATGATTATGCTCCATTTTGTGCATGTACTGTGCACTGTCCGTTTGATTAACCGGTGCATAAGTTACACTGTCAATAATCAGTTTGCGTCCGACTGGCTCGCCATTTAAAGTAATCATGATTGTTTTCGTTGACGCGCTCTGGTTTGATACGTACATATTATTCTACTCCTTCATTATTAACGATCTTATTCAAAATCGAAATATATTAATTTTAAGCATTATATTGCATATTTGTGAACAGGATATACCCGGAGCGGAAGTAAATCTTTGTGTTTGCTCTGTCCGGGGTACTGCTATTCTTGTATTACCCTCTGATTTTTAAAATAAAACATTTGTTAACATCAATCTTCACGAAACATTCGGGTAATAAAACGTAATCCTCTTGAACCCAACTCCAGGTTTTTGACGTATAATGAAAGAGCGAGAATTCAACAAATGACGACGAATTCAGCTCTGAATCGATCCTACCGAAGAGAGAGGTGTTAATCATGCCAAAATCCATTCAGGGATATTTCATTCGGGTGTTTATCTCCACATGTATTCTATTTACAGTCATACTCGGTTCTACTGCAAATGCAGCGAGTGCGAATATATTCTCGGATATCTATAATGGTTGGGAGCGTGTGTCGGAACTACCTGGGGAAGTGAACGCATTACAGGAGAGTTACAAGCAAACACTGGAGCAACTAAATCAAACCTCCGCCCAGCTCGGACAAGCCCAGGCGAATGTCGAAGCATTCAAAGCACAAAATGATCAACTCCTGGCTCAGAACCAGAAACTGACCGAAATGGTCAGCAAACTTCAATCTGAACAGGATGCCAGAACAGCCACCGCACAGCGAATTCAAACGATGGTGATCACCATTGTTGCTCTCATATTAGGTTACTTCCTTCTGATTCGCGTGATGCGCTGGGGAATGCGCCGGCGATCTGGCCGACTATAAAAGAACAGGAGTTACTGCATGCATATACATCTGAACCATGCTGAAGCTGGCGGAGTCGGACAAGTGGTTACATTTTCACTGATTCAGGATGACCGTCTTCATATTCTGCATCCGCAGCAAATTGTTGCTTTTCGCGGTGCCAGCAGCAACAGACAAGATAAATTCATGAATATCTCGGGTATGTATCGCAAAAAAAAGCTGATTAAATCAGAAATTACTGGACCATGCCAATTTGTAGCCGCCCTTCCACCGGGATTCACCATGAAAGAAGTGCAGCTTACGGAGAACAGTGATTTGCTTTATGATTTTCGCCACTTGTTCTTCTATTCCGAAGGTGTCACGATGCAGACCAAAATTCAGAAGATCAAAAACATGCTGATTACCCGGGATGCAGTGAAGATGAAGTTTGCAGGCAAAGGAACCATTGGATTGCTCACACAAGGTCAGGTATGTCAGCAAGAACTGCATCCCACTGCCCCGCTTTATGTAGATGCTGGGAGCGTCATCGCCTACCCCGAGAATGCTCATCTGGAATTAACCGTATACGGAAACAACCTGGCCAGCCAGCATATGAACTATCATTGGAAAATGACAGGACAAGGCCCGGTGCTTTTTCAAGCGGGACGGGAAAACTACAGACTGCAACAGGACATCAATGACGAAGGTTTATTCAAACGTATATTAAAAGAAGTCATTCCTTTTGGTAACGTCATTATTAAGTAAATATGGATTTTAAAAAATGTGCCGATCCGGTAAATGATATGGTATACTGAACCCGGACAATTAAAGAAGAAAATCCATGCCTATGGCATGGGAGAGGTTCGCGAACTCCCTCTACAAGACTTGACCTGTGTATGGTCGCTACAGTCTTGCGTACTGCTTTCCGTGATTACACGTATCTTATATATGCTTAGGCTTAAGGTTTAAGTTGTAAAAGGATATGGGCTGACGTAATAACGTTGTCACGATGTACGTAAAAAACTAAGGACACTTGCTTATAGCAGCTTTTTTTAAAGCGGTTATTAAGAAGGTGTGTTTTTTGATGGATGCCAGTTCATGAACTTCTCTGTTCTTCCGACATTCCTTGCTACTATGCTGGGGTGATCTCAAGAAGATGGAGAGGTTTTTTTATGTTGAACAAAGAAAAAGCGGTCGTTGTATTCAGCGGCGGCCAGGACAGCACAACGTGTCTGTTCTGGGCAAAACAACAATTTGCCGAGGTTGAAGTGGTTACGTTTGATTACGGGCAACGTCATAAGCTGGAGATTGAATGTGCAGCAGCGATTGCCAAGGATTTGGGCGTGCAGCAAACGGTTCTGGATATGAGCTTGCTGAACCAGCTCGCACCGAATGCGCTCACTCGAGATGATGTAGAAATCACCCACGAAGAAGGGGAGCTGCCCAGCACATTTGTGGATGGACGGAACTTGCTCTTCCTCAGCTTCGCGGCCATTATGGCAAAACAAAAAGGTGCTCGCCACTTGGTCACAGGTGTCTGCGAGACTGACTTTAGCGGGTATCCCGATTGCCGGGATTCATTTGTAAAGTCGATGAATGTAACGCTTAATCTGTCGATGGACTACCCATTTGTTGTTCATACGCCGTTGATGTGGCTGGACAAAGCAGCAACGTGGAAAATGGCCGATGAACTGGGCGCTTTCGATTACGTGCGTGAACGTACCCTGACTTGTTATAACGGCATCATCGGTGACGGGTGCGGCGAATGCCCCGCTTGCAAGCTACGCAAAGCGGGACTCGATCGTTATGTAGAGGAACGTACAGTTGCTCATACAAGTACTCCCTCCACTGGAGTGGATACGCGATGAGAGAGCCTGGAACGTTTCGCATCGTTGAGCGGTTGCAACGGATTGACCAGGATATTTTGCCCACGCAGTTGAGATATCATCGCAAACGTGTGCTAGCCAGCAAAGAATTTACTTTTGATGCGGCGCATCATCTGCACTGTTATGAAGGCAAGTGCAAAAATCTGCACGGGCATACGTATAAAGTGGTTTTTGGCATCAGCGGTTATCCGGGTGAAACCGGGCTAACGGTTGATTTTGGACATATTAAGGACATCTGGAAAAGCCGGATTGAAGGTTATCTGGATCATCAATATTTGAATGAAACATTGCCTCTGATGAATACGACGGCTGAAAATATGGTGGTCTGGTTGTTCGAGCAGATGGAACATGCTCTACAAACGGAGCCTTATGCCGGACTTACAGACGGCGCACGCACGGAATTCGTGCGACTCTTCGAGACTCCGACCAGTTATGCTGAAGCAAGACGGGAGTGGATGATCGATGAGTAAGGAAGCACGCATCCCCGTCATGGAGGTTTTTGGTCCGACGGTTCAAGGCGAAGGCATGGTCATCGGGCAAAAAACGATGTTTGTGCGCACCGCGGGCTGCGATTATCGCTGCTCCTGGTGCGACTCGGCCTTTACCTGGGACGGCAGCGGCAAGGACCAGATTCGCATGCTGACGCCGGAGGCGGTATGGGATGAACTGCGCCGCCTGGGCGGCACGCGTTTCTCCCATGTAACCCTCTCCGGCGGTAACCCCGCCCTGCTGGCTTCGCTGGGCGGGCTGGTTGCTCTGCTGCGGGAGAACGGCGTCCGCACCGCGGTTGAGACGCAGGGCTCGCGCTGGCAGTCCTGGCTGGCGGACATTGACGAAGTCACCGTCTCGCCCAAGCCGCCCAGCTCAGGCATGGACACCGACTGGGCTGGGCTGGACGATGTGATCAGCCGCCTGGCTGCTGGCCCGGCGGATCGAAGCCATAGTCTGAAGATCGTAATCTTCGATCAGACAGACTTGGACTATGCCCGCCGTGTGCATGCACGGTATCCGGGCACGGCTTTATTTTTACAAACGGGGAACCCGGATGTTTCTTCGGCGGATACGCCGGATCTGACGGCTTCTCTGCTGGAGCGTTACGAGTGGCTGATTGATCAGGTAAGTGCCTCGGACGATCTGAACAACGTGCGTGTGCTTCCACAGCTTCATACGCTGGTATGGGGTAATAAACGCGGGGTTTAAATATATACGAGATGATAATACGAGGCCTGCGGCTTCGATTGAATAAGAGGAGTGTTTGTACCCTATGAGACAACCTGATGAGATGCAAGATGTAACATTGCTGGGTAACCAGAATGTGAAATATACATTTGAGTATGATCCTGGTATTCTGGAGAGCTTTGATAACAAGCATCCGTACCGTGATTATTTTGTAAAATTCAACTGCCCGGAGTTCACTAGTCTGTGCCCGATTACAGGTCAACCGGACTTTGCAACGATCTATATCAGCTATATTCCCGATATCAAAATGGTAGAGAGCAAATCGCTAAAACTATACCTGTTCAGCTTCCGCAACCATGGTGATTTCCACGAGGACTGTGTGAACATCATCATGAACGACCTGATCAAGCTGATGGACCCGCGCTTCATTGAAGTCTGGGGCAAATTCACCCCGCGCGGCGGCATCTCTATTGACCCGTATACCAACTACGGCAAACCGGGAACCAAATACGAGCAAATGGCCGAACACCGCATGATGAACCATGATATGAACCCGGAGACAATTGATAATCGCTGATGCAAAATTATAGGATAGATAAAATTGGGACTCTCCCAAACTTGAAGAGGCCCCATTTTCTCACAATTGAAATCATAGAAATGATAGACCTTACCTGTTCTACCCAAATTTCCATTCAGAACAAACTGACAACGGTATGTAAATGGTCAAAATCCAGATTGGAAATGTGGAGTTTTGGGAAATGTTGTGATAAACTGTAGACAATAAGGATAATATAAAAAAGAGTAAGGATGCGTCAACATCCTCACTCTTTTACAACAGCCGCTTTCAAGGGCGGTGGCTGTGGACAGGTAATCGAAATAGGCTGCTACCTTACCGAGGGCGGCCTATTTCTTTTTGTTTTGATTATTCAATGCAATGACGATCGTTACGACCAGTCCAATCAAGGTTACTGTAAACCCCGCAAAACTGATCATCAGCGTCAATACATCTTTTATCTCCACAGGCATCACCTCCTCACATAGGAGATTAGCCGACCGCCCATTTCAAGCCATTCTGTTGTTAAAACATATTATACCATATAATCCAACTCATAGTTATCCACTTAAACAAGCCTGAAAGATTGTTTCCTTACAATATTTGATATACAAAAAGTGATAATCTGTATATCCAGATTGTTATCTGATTGTACTTTTATAGTTTACACAATTATATTGATTCCGCTACCATTTCCCTCATATTCCCCTTGTCGCTTCTTGCAATCTATCCTATTATGTAACAATATGCTTAATTGCATAGAATCTAACATAGGCGCTGATCCCTCGTGACCGCGACCAAAGGAGAACTGGACATGTCTACACAAACCACATTAGCCAAGGACGCCGCAGCGCGTTCGAAAGCCCCACCCGGATTGGATGCCCAAGGCACCGTATACCGGATACTAATTGCCATCAGTCTGGTGCATCTGTTCAACGATTCCATTCAGTCTGTCATTCCGGCAATATTTCCTATCTTAAAAGACTCCATGCATCTAACGTACACTCAGATCGGCTGGATCGCTTTTGCGATCAATTTTACCGCATCGATTATGCAGCCTGTTGTCGGCTGGTTTGCTGATAAAAAACCTACTCCGTCGATCCTGCCCATAGGCATGGGTTTCACGTTCACGGGCATGTTGTTGCTCGCTTTTGCCGACAGTTATATGATGGTGCTCATCTCTGTCATTTTTGTCGGGCTCGGCTCCGCTGCTTTTCATCCGGAAGGCTCCCGGGTATCCCATATGGCTGCGGGCCAGCGCCGTGGACTGGCACAGTCTATTTTTCAAGTGGGCGGTAATGCTGGACAATCCCTTGCACCGCTCCTGACACGCTGGATTTTCATCCCGTTTGGGTTGTTTGGTGCCATCGGCTTTACGGGCATTGCCGCGATGGGCATTGCTGTACAGCTCTATGTCGCACGTTGGTATGGGCAGATGTTGCAATCCGGCGCATATCTGCGTAAACAAGCGGCGGCTCGTCGCGCTCCCAATCCAGCGTTACGTCAAAAAATTGCTGCCGCAATTACGATTCTGATTCTGCTCGTATTTGTCCGTTCGTGGTACGTGGCTTCAATCGGAAGCTTTTATGCCTTTAATCTGAAGGATACGTTTGGTTTATCCACGGAAGATGCGCAAATTTATATTTTCCTCTTCCTGGCTGCCGGTGCACTAGGCACATTCTTTGGTGGCCCGCTCGCAGACCGATTCGGCAAACGTAACATGATCTTTCTCTCCATGGCCGGGGCCGCACCGCTGGCGTTGCTGTTACCTTATGCCAACTTGTTCTGGACTGGCGTATTGCTGACGATTATTGGCTTTATCATGTTATCCAGCTTCTCCGTTACTGTGGTATACGCTCAAATGCTCATTCCGGGCAAAATCGGAACGGTTTCTGGTCTGATTACTGGTCTTGCCTTTGGTATGGGTGGCCTTGGGGCACTCGTGCTCGGCAACTGGATCGACGCCTTCGGTGTTTCACCCGTCATGCAGATATGCAGCTTCTTGCCACTGATCGGTATCTTTACGTTCCTGCTACCATCTGACAAGTTGCTTCATCGCTGGGCAAAAGAAAACGGGAGCGAGGAGTAAGTTCTTTTGGCTATATCCTGCTCTGGAGATCGTTAGATTTTAAAAAATCTGCTTCCAGTATACTTATAAAACACGTACAAAAAGGCTTCCGCCCGTATCTGAATTTACGCAGATCGGCAGGAGCCTTTTTTTCATCATATAGTCCTATCTTAGAACACGCTTCCCTAGTCATCTAGAGTAATATTAACCTATAACCAACTGCCTTAGGCGGATTTATCTATTTCAAACGCTTCAGAATCAGCCTTTTTTTGTACAGCATTTTGCCTGCTTCAGCGACGTCCTGAATGGTATTTTTATTGCTGACCGAACCAAAGATCATGCCTGCAATAGGCACCAACTGGAACAGCTTTTTCCAGCCAAAAGACTCACTGTATGAGTTGAACACTTCACGCCATCCCTGCATTTGAGAGATCACTTCAACTTGTTTCTCCGGATTGTCATAGTCGGCGAGCTCTTCAATGATGGCTTTCTTGCCTACAATATCGGCGGAAGAGAATTGCAGACATTTCACGATGAAGACACGCTCCAGTGGATCATCGGGATCATACCCGTAACATAGCGCCATCTCTTGCAATACTTTCAGTGAAAGTCCCATCACGAGCGGAATGTCCGCAGCAATGGTGACGATGCCTCCAAATCCTGTCGCAGCTCCTTGTGCCGCAGCAAACTTGCTACGACTTTCGGTGATGTTATCCGCGACGCGGTCCAGTACCTCCAGCGGTAGTTTTTCCACACTCTGAATTTGGGCCGTGTTCTCTGTGTTCGTATCCTGCTCTAATCGGTAGATGTCATCAGATGTCATAGGGTAACCCGAACGCTCGGCTTCTTCTTGCAGAAGCTTGGCCACTTTCTTTTTCTGAACAAGAAACTTACCACCCGTTTGCAAATATTGGCCCACTTCGTTCAGGGAGTCGCCAATCTTCTGTTTGATCGCCTTCGGCATCACTTTATCCAGCATTGCAAATGGCAAACGTCCGATTTTATCCCATATGAACAGATCCTTCTGTTCCTTCTCCCATTTTAAAATCTGCTCAAGCTCCCCGTCTAATATCTCGCGTGATTCCATATGTAATCCTCCTTAGGGTTGTAGTGTACTCCCAAAATTCTGAATATGACACAGCTCATTCTCAGCTTAACACATCATAACAAAACACCGAGAATATGTAGGAAACAGGTTAAACTGAGGGGCTTTGGCTTTGGCTTTGGTCTTGGTTTTGGGTTTTGGGTTTTGGGTTTTGGGTTTTGGGTTTTGGGTTTTGGGTTTTAAGCGTTTCGCACACACTCTATTTAGTCTAACGATCTCAGATGAGCTTATTTGATCAATATCGAGCTTTCTCCAATTCTAACGATCACCACAAACCTTATTTCGCTGAAAACGCAAGGTAAATGCCCTTTTTCACATCAAATCTACCAAATAAGCTCTCCTGAGATCGTTAGAATTTCAATCAGTCGAAAAACGGCTAAATAGCGTCTCCTGTGATCGTTAGAAATCTGCACACCACGTCCAAGGCTTTAAAACAAAAAGTAATAAGCAATTCCGTTTATATTTTGTTAATTCATTTTTTTCGATGTAATGGTATACGCTTCTGCCTCTCTTCGGTTGCTTTCACGATCTAAACTTTCTTAATCCAGACTTCTAACTCACACTGTTTAGATAACTTTGTCCTAGATCATACATATCAAAAAGAGCCTTTTGTCAGCATGATCTGCTCACCAAAGACTCTTATCTCTTATACTTTATCCAAAAAAATACTACTTCACCTCTGCCACGGACTGGCCATCGGGAACCGGAATACCAAAGTTCGGCGTTCCATCTTCATTCCAATGAATGACCTGAGCGCGGGCGTGACGGTTCGGATCGTACAGCGGATCTCCCTCAATCTCTTTGTAGTTGCGCGCATGATAGATCAGAATATCGGTTTGGCCGTCTGGTGAAACAGTAAAGCTGTTATGTCCCGGACCATATTGTCCATTCTTTTCACAAGTCTGGAATACCGGTTTCGGTGATTTCTCCCAGCTTGCCGGATCAAGCAGATCAGCATCTTCATCGGCCGTAAGTAGCCCCATGCAGTAGTGATGATTGGTTGCACTAGCTGAGTAGCTGATAAACAGACGACCATTTCGATGCAGCACGGCTGCACCTTCGTTTACTTTAAAGCCGATAATCTCCCAGTCATATTCAGGTGTCGTGATCATGACCTGTTCTCCGCGCAACGTCCAAGGATTTTCCATTTCACAAATATAGAGGTTTGAATTGCCGTTAATGCTCGGATCTTTCTGGGCCCAGACCAGATAACGAATGCCTCTGTGTTCAAAGGTCGTGGCATCTAGCGCAAAACTCTCCCATTTGGTTCGAATTTGCCCTTTCTCCTCCCACGTTCCTTCAAGCGGATTAGCGGAATCGTTCTCAAGTACATACATGCGGTGATCAAACAAACCTTCGTTGGTTTCACTTGTATGTGCGGCCGCATAGTATATGTACCATTTGCCATCAATAAAATGAATCTCTGGTGCCCAGATGTTTGCACTCATCGGCCCTGTCTCACGTTTCGTCCAAGCGGTCACTGGTTCGGCATCTCTCAAGCTCTCCAGTGTCGTTGCACGCCGAATTTCAATTCGGTCAAAGGCTGGTACGGAAGCAGAAAAATAATAGTACCCGTCTGTATGACGGTACACCCAAGGGTCAGCGCGCTGCTCCAGCATGGGATTGGTGAATGTAATGGAATTGGTCATGGGAATGAACCCCTTTCATATGTGTGTGTATGGCTTGAATCTATGATGTGCTCAGTGTGCTTGCAAAAATATGGAGAGCAGGGTTTGAGGGCACAGCGGGCGTTCGCGGGCGGTAGGGCCTTGGTGCTCTCCTTGACCTCCGATTTCTTTCATTCACCGCTCCCGGCGGTGGAAATCGGATGGCAAACTCGCACGCGCGGCTCCTTCCTCCCTCTCACTGCTGGTGCCCCTCTGTACTGGTTGCTCGCGATATTTTCGCTCGCTAGTACACATCGGGCTTCGAGCCTTTAGTTGGCTCGATAGCGTGTGGGGTTGACCGCATGGCTGGATCAACTCTCCCCGTGGCATTGCTCAGGCACAGCGGGCGTTCGCGGGCGGCAGGGCCTTGATGCTCTCCTTGACCTCCGATTTCTTCCATTCACCGCTCCCGGCGGTGGAAATCGGATGGCAAACTCCCACGTGCGGCTCCTTCCTCCCTCTCACTGCTGGTGCCCCTCTGTACTGGTTGCTCGCAATATTTTCGCTCGCTAGTACACATCGGGCTTCGAGCCTTTAGTTGGCTCGATAACTTGTGGCGTTGACCGCATGGCTGGGTCAACTCTCCCCGTGGACGGTAGGGCCTTGGTGCTCTCCTTGACCTCCGATTTCTTTCCATTCACCGCTCCCGGCGGTGGAAATCGGATGGCAAACTCGCACGCGCGGCTCCTTCCTCCCTCTCACTGCTGGTGCCCCGATTCCGCTTCAGGCACAGCGAGCGTTCGCGGGCGGTAGGTCCTTGGTGCTCTCCTTGACCTCCGATTTCTTTCCATTCACCGCTCTTGGCGGTGGAAATCGGATGGCAAACTCGCACGCGCGGCTCCTTCCTCCCTCTCACTGCTGGTGCCCACGCGTGGAACGCTCGCGATCCATTCGCTCGCCGGCACACCTCGCTGAACCACCCTACGGGGTCAGCGGTCTACTTCTCAGCTGCGCTGATTTGTTTGCCCCAGACCGCGATGCCGCGGTCGTTCAGACCAGTTACCACCAGCGCAGGCTGGCTTCGCTCCCAATCCCAGGATGGGAGCAGCTTTAGCTCTTCCGTGGAAGCACCGCCCCACGGGCTTTCCTTCCACGTCAGCGTTAACGTTTGTTTGCCATCAAACGTCCAGGTTCCCGAACCGTTCTCGCTTTCAATTTTGCCTTTACTCGTCAGCGTATATGGCACAGCCTGCACCTGCCCGTTCACAGACGGATCAAGCGCCATGCCTTCCCACGTTCCGGCAATCATCGATTTCGGCATGTCTTGTGCGGTCTCTCCGGCATAACGTTCAGGCGACACGACAGGCCAGCCATCCTTCGTCCACAGCATTTTACGCACATGCAGATACGGCCAGTTTTTATCCGTCTCGCCCCGCGCATGATGCACGATGTAATAATCGTCGCCATCCTTCAGCACGGAATTATGCCCAGGAGCAACCCAGCCTTCACCTTCGGTGAAGCGGTATCCGCCCAAAATTTTGGTGCCAATCTCATACTGTGGCAGATGCTCCGTATCCAACATTTTATTGCCGTTCATATCCGTATAAGGCCCTGTGATGGAGTCGGCACGAGCTACCCGCACGTTATAGTCTTCGAACAGAGAATCATAAGACACGAACAGGTAATATTTTTGAAACTCTGGATTATACACAATGTATGGCCCCTCGACTGCGCCCTCTTCGGTTGCACGATCCCTTGCTGCGATGCGTGTACCATACCCCTCTTCCTTGAACTTGCCCGTGTCCGGGTCAAGCGGTGCAATATAGATCCCATCGAAAAATGAACCATATACCATCCACGGGTTGCCTAAGGCATCAAGCACCGGATTGGCATCAATGGCATTCAGGCCGTCCTTTTCCTGACCAGCCGTCTTCACAACCAGTCCTTCATCCTTCCACGGTCCCTCGGGAGACTTGGAGGTTTGCAATCCGATCGCTGACTGTGTACTACCAAAGCTCGAAGCCGAATAATACAAGCGGTACGTATCCCCGGCTTTAATAATATCCGGTGCCCACAGGTTCGTCGCTCCTGTCCAATCGAGTGCTTCCTTCGGGATACCCGGCAAAGCCTGCCCCACCCATTTCCAGTTGATCAAATCATCGGATTTTCGCACCATTACGCCTGGTTTCGGTTCCCCTGCTACTCGAACGTCTGTGGAATAGACATAGTAGCCTTGATCCGTTTTGATAATCGCAGGATCATGTGCATTGTTAACCGTCCACTTGGATTCATCATCCAAAATCGAAAGATCATACATTCTTGGTTCCTGCGGAGCTTCCGGAAAAACCGGAGGTTTCGCCGTGTCGCCGCCATCTGCACAGCCTACCGTACCTAGAAGCATCAGTAACATCAACATCGCAACTCCTTTCCTCGCCCTATGCCACTCCTTAAGTCCTGTCCAATATTTATCATCTTTCCGCTTTTTTTGCCCCTTGCATTCTTTTTGTTCTTTCATTTCATTCAACTCTTCTCGTTCTTCCGGTTCTTTCCTTACTCTCCAACTTTTCATTCCCATCACCCTTTGACCCCTGAAATCGCAACCGACTCGATAATCTGCTTCTGGAAGATCAGGAAGATGATCAGAACCGGAAGCAATGCCACAATCGACGCCGCCATAATGAGCGGATAATCCGTTTGAATCGCATAGGTCGCGTTAAAGTTCGCAATGACAAGTTGCAAGGTTTGCTTTTCAGGTGAATTCAGATAAATAATCGGTGCCAGATAATCGTTCCAGATGCCCATAAACCAGAGAATCAGCTGTGCAGCGACCGCAGGTTTGATCAGCGGAAACGTAATACTGGAATACAACCGGAAGTAGGAGCTACCGTCGATCTTCGCCGCTTCAATAATTGCGTCAGGAACACTAAGCAGATATTGCCGCAAGAAAAAAATCATAATCACATTCCCGAATAGTCCCGGTACAATCAGCGGCAGCAAGGTGTCCACCCAGCCCAGCTTCGAGAACATGATAAATTGCGGGATCATGACCGTCGGATACGGAATCATCATCGAGGCCAGCAAGGCGAGAAATAGTTTGTTCTTATGTGGAAATCTTAACTTGGCAAAAGCAAATGCCGCAAGACTCGACGTAAATGTCCCAACTACCGTCACACTAAGAGCTACAATGAGACTGTTTTTAATCCCGCTGAGCAGCGGTCCTGCTTCCCAGATCTCTTTATATTTATCGAATCGAAACACTTCCGGAATCCAGACCGGCGGAAGCGCGAATACATCCTGTTTCTCCTTGAGCGAGGTGGACAGCATCCAGAGCAAAGGCGCAATCATCGCAATCGCACCGATGGACAGAACGATAAATATAATGGAATTGGTTACTTTCCTTCTTTGACTATAAGACATCTTCCGTTCCACTCCTTTCCTCGCCCATTAATCCCCGTCGTAGGCTGATCTTTCGTTAAGTTTGAATTGTATAAGCGTAATCACAAAGATGAAGATACCCAGAATCATGGCCATCGCAGAAGCGTAACCCATCTGCAGGTTGCTAAAGGCCTTCTGCCAGATATAAAAGACGATTGAAGCGGATGCATATTCCGGCCCACCTGTCGGTGTCATGATATTCATCTCGGTAAAAATTTGAGAACCACCGATGATATTTGTCACCACGAGGAAAAAAGTTACGGGTTTCACCATCGGCCAGGTGATATTGCGGAAAATCTGAAATCCATTCGCGCCATCCAGCTCGGCAGCCTCGTAATACGTACGGGATACACTTTGCAGTGCCGCCAGATATAAGAGCATCGTATAACCGAGACCTTTCCAGACAGTCATGATGATCAGCGCAGGTTTTACCGTATCTTTATTCGCCAGCCAGTTGGGGCCTTTGATACCAAACAGATCAAGGAACTGATTCACCAGACCATAGTCTCCGTTGTACGCCCAGTTCCACATGATGGATACTGCTGCCAAGGAAGAAATAACCGGTATGTAATAGATCACACGAAATGTGGTCGTACCCGGAATTTTACGATTCAACCCCATTGCCAGCAGTAGCGCCAGCAACAGACCAATCGGAATACCAAGCATCAGGTAAAACGTATTAAACATGGCCTTGTAAAAAAGATCATCGGTCAACAAATCTTTGAAATTGGCAAGCCCGATAAAATTCATCTGCCCCAGGCCGTCCCAATCGGTAAACGAGCCATAGAGGGAATAGAGGAACGGGAACAATACAAAGATCACAAGCCCCAAAACGGGGGGCAAAATAAACAAGTATCCATACATCATCTCTTTGCGATACAAACTCGATTTCGTATTCACGTGTTCACCCCTGTTTCTAAGATCAGCATGTGGCATACATCGATTGGCCTTTTTGAATCATGGCTTCTGCTCTGTTCCGGTCAATACATGCCACATGCTCGTATGGAATCTGGCGATAAAATTAAACTAAACGTTTATATCGTTCACTCCGTACAACATGTAAAAAATAGTTCAATCTGTATCTTCTAAAGAGCAAATGATGCCAGCAGCATCGGTTCAGGCTGCTGGCATCCCTTGTCTATCTATTTATTCTGTGATTTCTTCTCCTGCTCCACCGCTTTATCCAGCAGTTTCTGCATCTTCGGTTGTTGTTGCTTCACATAGTCAGCGGCGGTCATCTTGCCATCGAGTACCGGCTGAATGTCGGTGAAGAACATGTCGTACCACTCCGCGTTGTAAGTGTAGTTACCTGGCAACGCTCGTCCGTAGTCTTTTACGATATCGATGAATTCTTGTTTATTTTCCGGTTTGGTCGAAGTATCCTTCGCCCACTCATCAGCCATATCAAGCAAGTTCGGAATTTGCACCTTCGCGTCTACCAGTTGTTTCATGCCATCTTTCGACGCAGTAAGGTAGTTTACCAGTGCAGCAGCTTCTTCCGGATGTTTGGTTTTGGCAGATACACCGATTCCGAGGGAGCCGATCCATGTCGCTGATTTGCCTGTTGATCCTGCCGGGAAAGGCAACAGATCATAATCGAATGGAAGCTTTTCAAATGTACTCATATCCCACGGACCTACAGGGAAGAACGCCATCTCACCCTTCATCCAGCGTTGATACGTATCAAGCGTTTGTGCTTCCTCAATGGAAGGAGTGATCTTGTACTTGTTCTGCATATCCGCGAAGAATTGTAGCGCTTCGGCAAATTTTGGATCATCAATCGTGACTTTCGTTTTGCTCTCGTCCAGCCAGTCAGCCCCGTTGCTCCATACAAAAGATTGCAGTGCCCATTGTACGTTAAAACCTGTACCGAATACGTCCGGTTTACCGTCTCCATTCGTATCTTTCGTTGCTTGCTGATTTACCTTGATAAACTCTTCCCACGTATAAGGCTTGTCCTTGTCAGGGAGCGGAATGCCTTCTTTTTCAAAAAGGGTCTTGTTATAACCCAGTGCAAATGGCCCGACATCCTTAGGCATACCGTAGAGATCACCTTGTCCTGCCATCTTGCCATCATAACGATACAAGTCCACGCCATACTTCCAGATATTATCCAGATTGATATCTTTGTTTTTCTCGATATACGGTGTCAGATTCATGAGCACATTGCTGTTCACATAGGCCTTCATATCACCCGGTGTGAAATAAAATACGTCTGGCAAGCTATTGCCTGTAATCGCCGCGCGAAGCTTTGTCGCATATTGATCCGCTGCGGTAACGATGATTTTAACTTTGACGCCGGGATGTTCTTCTTCGAACTTTTTCACGACAGCCTGATACGCCTTCTGCTCATCCGTGCCGCCGCGGAACATAAACGTCAGTTCTTTATCTCCGCTCGAACTTCCGCTTCCCCCTCCACAACCTGCAAGCACCAGTGCACTGACCAGCATTAGCAACATAAACGTGACCCAACTCTTTCTCTTGACCATATGAACCCCTCCTGATCTGGACTTGTAAACGTATTCAATACCATGAATCAACATTTCTGTTGTTAAATTTATCAAATCCAGATCCTTTTAGTCAATACTTTATTAAAACATTTTATATTTTTATAAAATAAAAATCATACTAATACGTCGGCCAGCCGTTTCCGTCCCATAACAAATCGTTAATCAGCAATTTCGGATTGCCATTATCCGTTGCATCATAAGCATGCCGTACGATTAGATTGCCGTTGACCACGTCCTGCCCACCCGGGCCTTTCCATCTCACATTACCTGAGTCCAAAATCGTGCCGCCACCGTTCATCATACTCACTCCGTTTTTGTCGACGTAAGGACCTGTGATGCTGGTGGATCGACCGTAGACCATTTTGTAAGTACTGTTCACACCTTTACAGCAAGAGTCGATCGAAGCAAACAAATAATAATATCCGTTGCGATACGTGATACTTGGCGCTTCAATTGCGCCCCCGTTATTCGGACGTGCTGCAATCGAGGAGATGTTACCTGTCGGTTTCATCGTGTTTTTGTCCAGTTTTACAATTTTCAGACCGCTCCAGAACGAGCCAAAGGCCAGCCATGGATTACCCGAAGCATCAATAACCAGTTCCGGATCAATAGCGTTGTAGTTATTCGATGTATTGGATTGCAGTACAAGCCCTTCATCTTTCCATTGCCCCGCGCCAACGCTGTTTGCGGACGCTAACCCAATCGCAGACCTGTTGGAACCAAAGGTCGAGATGGAATAATAGAGCCAAACCTTGCCGTTATACCGTTGTACGTCCGGTGCCCATACATCCAGGTCTTTCTGTGCAGGGACAGCCGAATTCCACCAGGACGGTTCACTTAGAAAAATCTGCGGCACACGATACCACGACGTTCCGTTATCGGATTTCAGCACCTGAATACCCGGACCCGTGGAAAAGGTGTACCAGGAATTGCCCTCTTTGATGATCGTCGGATCATGAACGGCAATGTCTCCCGATAGATTCCAAAACGCGGCTAAAGCCCGAGGCTGTCCTGCAAGCACTAGCACCATCACCAACAATGCAGGTAAAGCCCAACGCTTTTTGGATGAAATCTTCGAGCTGTTCAAGCCTGTCTTCCACTCCAGCCTCTTCAACTTCTTCCACTCTAAACTCCTCAACTTCTTCCATGAACTGAACTTTTCCATACCGGAACGCCGCCTCTCCTGATTAAATGGTTGCTTTGGTTCATGAAGTATTAAATCAATTTAAGTATAATAGGATTATAAAAGCGGTTACATTACAATTCAATGGTATATTTCAAATATACATGAATTAATTTAAGTTTTTATTTTAAGTATGTGGGGATAAAATCTCATATGACCTTTAAAAATTTCATTGTTTATATAGGGTATATCTCACTTTTCTCCGCTCTTTCTTTCGAGCATGTAATGATTTATAATTATCTGAAATAAAACAGTCAAATGTGCAAGAGTCTGTGTAAATAGGCTTTGTTCAGAACGGGGAAAGGACATCCACCTATGATTTATATTAAAGATCTGATGTCAGGTGTGAACATTTTCAAAGCACTCAGCTCCGAAATTCGCATTCAGATTATTGAGTTGCTGGCCAGAAACCAAAGTCTTAATCTCAATGACCTCGCAACCAAGCTTGGACTTAGTAACGGCGCGATCACAATGCATATCAAAAAGCTGGAGGAAAGCGGATTAATTGAGATTAACACAGCGGTCGGCAAACACGGCATTCAGAAGATCTGTTATCTTAACGAGGAAAAGTTGATGGTTGACCTGCGTTCACAGGAGATCCACAACCGGTACGAGGTAGAAATCCAGGTTGGGCATTACAGTGATTATCAGGCAGCACCCACATGCGGCATTGCTACGAAAGACAGCATTATCGGGGAGTTTGATGACCCCCGTTACTTTGCCGACCCGCTTCGGATCGATGCCGAGATGATTTGGCTAGCGGAAGGATATCTGGAATACCGAATTCCCAATTACCTGAAGCCCAACCAGACGTTTAGCGAGATTCAACTCTCCATGGAGCTCGGTTCAGAAGCCCCTGGATTCTGTGACAACTACCCGTCAGATATTTACTTCTACATCAATGGCAAAAAGATCGGACTCTGGACGAGTCCAGGAGATTTCGGCGATACACGCGGTACGTTTAATCCGGACTGGTGGCCTCCTCACCTGAATCAGTACGGTATGCTGAAGCTGATTCGCATTACGAAGGAAGGCAGTTATATCGACGGATGCAAAATCTCGGACGTTACCCTGGATGATATCGGGCTCGATTACAAAAGCGATATTCACTTCCGCATCGCTGTCACAGACGGCCCAGTCAACAAACGCGGCCTGACGATTTTCGGCAAAAACTTCGGTAATTACGGCCAAGGTTTGCTCGCACGGGTGCTTTATAACGTGCAGGAGGACTAGACAGGATCTGGCTGGAAAGTTTGGTTGAAGATGCTCCTAATTTTAGAAGAGTGCGAATCTGCACTCTTTTTTTAGTGATATACTTATGACCTGTATTGAACAAGAAGTGATGACGGGTGGGGTTCTATTGAAACTGGAACGGTTAGTCTCGATCATATACAAGTTACTTAATAACGAGGTGTTGTCTGCCTCTACCCTTGCCGAGGAATATCAAGTATCGCCCAGAACGATCTATCGGGATATTGATGTGATCTGCGCAGCCGGATTTCCGGTTGTTTCGCATCAGGGAATGAATGGCGGGTATGGCATTATGGATGGGTATAAAATGGATAAAAGCCTGCTCGGCTCCTACGATGTGGACGCTTTGATTACAGTGCTGACCAGTCTCTCCACCGTATTTAACGATGTGCGTGCACAGGGTACAATCGAACGTTTGCAGACCATTGGAGAACAACATGAGAGACCAAACTTAACTGTAGACCTGAATACATATCGAACTGAGCCTGACTCGCTTTCGCATCTTCGTGCAGGAATCATGGAACATCATGTCGTTCAGTTTGATTACATTAATTCCAAAAATGAGCGCACAAGCCGAGAAATTGAACCTGTTCGATTGCAGTTTAAATACCGTAGCTGGTATGTGTATGGATATTGCCGAAGCAGGCGGGATTATCGGGAATTCCGGCTGTCACGCATGTTAAACGTACATCTGACCAACCGTCATTTTGAAGCGCATGTTCTCTCCATGGGAGAGCCATCTACCACTCCCCCTGTCACCCAGGAGATCATGACAGATGTGGTATTTCGCGTATATCCGGATGCACTCGCGGAGGCGCTCGATCATTTTCAGCAGGCAGACAAACAATTTCATGAGGACGGCAGTATGACGATGCGCGTTCAGGTTCACAAACCGCTCCATGCCCCGTGGTTATGGTCTTTTTTGCTGAGTTTGGGAAGTGGCGCAGAGGTTTTGGAACCTCTAGCACTGAGGGATGTATTAGAGACGCAACTACGAAATGCACTGAGACGTTACGACAAACACAATCATTGAATCCCGATAATGGGAGTCTTGTGAAGTGAAAGAAGAAGTATGACACGCTGTTGTCATACTTCTTTTTTTATACTCATTTCAGTAACAAGGGAGGCACTAAGACCATCCTATCATTCGCTAAAATAAAGGAGACGATTTTTTTATGAATTACCTAGAAGAAATGGTTCATTATCATGTTTGGGCTTCGCAGATCATTATGCAACGCATTCAGGAGTTGCCGGCTTCTGTGCTGCATCAGGAAGTGAACAGTTCCTTTCCCACCCTCGCCCATGCGCTCAGTCATATGAATGCTGTGGATCAGATGTGGTACCTGGTGCTAACCGGAACCAGCATGCCTGAAGCTTTACAAATCTGCATGCCGCGTAACGGGGAAACGTTTGCCACCATAGAAGAATATTTCGAGCGTTATGCCGAACTATCCAATCAATATCTGACTTGGTTCAGTCAGCAGACGGATTTGGAGCAGGCGCTTCTGCTTGACAATCCCTTTGCAGGCGTACGACAAACCCGTTTCGCGGAAATCATCTTACATCTGGTGAATCACGGGACCTATCACCGGGGGAATATATCCACCATGTTGCGTCAGCTCGGCCATGCTTCTGTCATGAATGACTATTCCAGATTCTGGTACGAAAACTCCAATACTTCAGAGTAATTCTCTAATGCTTGAAGTCCATTGTGCCTGATAAGAGGTCTTGGATACGATGTAGTATGAAACTCTTAGATATCATGTAATATGAAGGTGTTAGATACAATGCAACATGAAAGGTCTTGGATATGAAGCCATCTGTTCCACTTGAACGAATACTCACCTTTACCTCCAGGGAAGAGTTAAGAAATTGGTTACAGGAGCACGGAACTACAGAGTCCTGCTGCTGGGTTCCTGTGAGTTTGAAACCACTCCCGAATACCCTTTTATATCTGGATGCTGTTGAAGAAGCATTGTGCTTTGGCTGGATTGATGGCGTCAAAAAGAAAACTTCCGATGGCCTGTTATTACAACGCTTATCTCCACGTAGTCGCAAAAGCTCATGGACAGAGCTCAATAAGGAGCGTGTGCGCCGATTAGAAAGGCTAGGTCTTATGCAAGATGCGGGTAGAAAGGTTCTGCCCGACATGAATCCTGAAGCTTTTGTTGTGGATGCCGAGATTGAAGAGAGGTTAACTGCGGACAGACAAGTACATGATCATTTCGTAGCTTTTCCTCTCCTCTATCAGCGGGTACGTATCGACACGATTCAGAGCGTTAAACGGCAGCCTGCTCTCTTTCAAAGCCGACTTGATAAGTTCATCCAACATACGAAGGCAAATCAACTGTATGGTCAGTGGCATGATAACGGGAGGTTGTTACAGGACTAAAACATGAGTGGATTGGTTCGCCCGCCAGCCGGTCGAATGCTGCGTGAATGACGAACAAAAGCAAGGCGTTGGAAGTTATTCAAACAGCAGTTAGCCCGGTGTTATGCAAGCAGCAGAGTGCGTGGTATGATTCAAGCTCTATTTTGAACCAAAATCAACCGGCTGGGCTCTGGGTCGCTAAGTTTCTAACGATCACAGGAAACGCTATTTAGCTGTTTTTCGCCTGACTGGAATTCTAACGATCACCAGAAACCTTATTCTCCGATTGTTAGCTTTTTTTCAGGCGAAATTAGCGAAATTAGCCTAATTGGCTGAAATAGCGTCTCTGAGGATCGTTAGATTTTAAAACACCTTATTTTGTCCAAAATAAGCTCTGTGGTGATCGTTAGCGCTTCAAGCTTACTCATCACTCAGGCTCTCCACGCAAAAAAAGGCCAGCCAGTAATGACTGGCTAACCTGATCACACGAAAACCATCTGACCGAACTTTCCCATAGTTGGATGCTAATCAGATCACTTGACTGGCAACTGGCTGGCACCCTTTCATAGAGCATACGATCAGTTAGATGGTTTTCTAGTTTTCTGGAGGCAACTGGTAATGTGAGCAACCTTACATATGCTTTACTTGCCAGAAGGCTGTGCTTCAGCGGTGTAGCCCGTTGGAATTTCGGCTTCTACCGTTACTTTGGTAATAACCATTGGATACATCATATCCGGATCAGGCTGCACGATGGAATATTTGACAATAGCATGTTTATCCTTCTCCAGCTTTACTTCATCAATTTCCAATCCGTAACCCGGGTGCGGCATTTCAGCCGTCAGGGTTACTTTACTTGTTTTGTCATCCACTTTGCTGATCGTTACCGCAGGTACGATGGCTTGCTGACCTTCACCGGGATTCGTTGGAGCCGGTTCAGTTGAACCGTCATCACTATGCTGATCCACAAACTCAAGCGCATTGAAAATCATACTTGCTGCCTCCATACGAGTAAGCGGCTGATCCGGGCGGAAGTTTCCGTCTTTGTCCAGTTCAATGATGTTCATATTCAGCAGGTTCTGGACAGCAGATATAGCGTCCTTACTTAATTTATTTTCGTCCTTAACCTCATTATACTTCATAATCACTGGATAATTACCAGTTGTGTTAATACCCTCATGCAATAAAATAATAAATTGTTCTCTTGTCATTTTGCCTTGCGGATTCACTTCTACCGGAACGGACAGGCCATTCTGAGTAGCTGCCTGCACAGCATCCGCATACCAGGTATTCGGACTGATTTTATTCTGAGCGGAAGCTTCCGCATATGCATTTTTCAATCCAAACGCTTTGACAATCAACTGAACTCCCTGCGGTTCGGACAAAGCAACATCTGGTCGGAACAAGTCTGCCGTTACTCCATTCACAATCCCCTTCGATTTCAATGAATCAACAACGGTCTTTTGACCTTCATCCTTAATGTCGGAAAATGCAAATACCGAAGCACCTCCTGCTGTCAGAGAAACGCAAAGTGCAAGTGTTGCAGCCAATCCTTTTTTATGTTTCATTTCTAGGCACCTCCATTATGATTA
Source organism: Paenibacillus intestini (assembly GCF_030803945.1). NCBI lineage: Bacteria > Bacillati > Bacillota > Bacilli > Caryophanales > Paenibacillaceae > Paenibacillus > Paenibacillus intestini. The sequence continues at coordinate 201,910 of NZ_JAURUN010000006.1, forward strand.
GTAAAACCTGTTTTTCATCTTTTCATCCCTACAGACGGGACACCCTTGTAAAATGTTTCAGTTCTTTTCGCATTTGGTGAATACAACTTCATAACCGTGCATATGAATTGCCATGTATCGGTAACGTATTTTTATGATATTATCTCGTCTGAAACCCCCATGTAGACTGTATACAACGTGCATTTCATCTTTAGCTCGTTATTCAAATTTTGGAATATTACCTTAACATATTCGCTTTCAATTTTTGCCTGTAGATTTGTTGAAAATGTCTCATCACATTTTCTATAGATCTCATAACACTTGCTTCATTAATCTCCATCCTACCTTTTGAGAAGCCGGGATCTTATGATTTTGAATGAAGGAATACGGTAGACTTTAATGGTTTGCGTCCTATACATCAAGGATGAGCAGGTTCATTGACAACAGACCGTATTAGCGCGAAAATATAAATAGATTAATTCTTCGGTTACGGATAAATACCAATCAAGTTCGCATAAAGTAAGAGGGCATGACACGCTAACATAAGGTGTCTGCCCTTTTCTTGACTTCGTAACAAAGGAGAACCCACATCTATGTCCAAAAAAGGTTTGCTGCGCGGTTATGTGTTGTCCAACTGGTCCATCTATCTCCTGGCCGTTCTTCTAATCATTGCGTCTAATGTCGGTCAGGCCTCCTTGCCCCGTATTCTGGGCAGCTTCACGGATCAATTAATGCAAAATACACTCCAGATGCAAACGGTTATTCGTTACAGCTTATCCCTTCTCGCCATTGCGATTGCATACAACCTGTTGTTTGGTACCGGCCAGTTCATGATTATGAAACTGGGTCGGCGATTTGAATTTATAACGCGCGAGCGGATATTCCGCAAGTTTTCCGAGCTGAGCGAGCACTACTTTTCCAAGCAAGGTAACGGCAAACTGCTTAGTTATTTCATGAACGATGTCACTTCCGTCCGTGAAGCCATATCCAACGGGGTTACGATGATGACCAATGCCGTTTTTCTGTTACTGTCCTGCGTGATCATGATGCTGCTTAGCGGCATTCCGCTGACACTGATCCTGATCAGCATTGTACCTCTGCTGGCCATTCCATTCCTGGTTGTGTTCTTCGGTCCGCGGATTCGAAAGCGCTCCCGTGATGTGCAAGAGGCGCTCGCCACCATGACGGAATCTGCGGAGGAGCAGCTTGGCGGTATTCGCGTCATCAAAACATTTGCCATTGAGGATAACGCTCGTTCACGTTTTGGCGCAACCGTGGAGGATATCAAAAATAAACAGCTACGGTTAGTTCGTCTATCTTCCCTTTTTCAGGCTACACTTCCTTTGCTCGGTGCAACGTCTCTCGTAATTTCGCTGCTGGTTGGCGGCATTCTGACGATGCAAAACTCCATTACGCTAGGTAGCTTTGTCGCTCTGACCTTGTATCTGCGAATCATCATGGGTCCACTTCAGCAGATTGGTAATGTGATTAATACAATGCAACGTTCAGGAGCCTCGCTCGAAAGAGTGAATGATCTTCTCAGTGAAGAACCCGATGTACAGGAAATCCCTGAGGCAGAGACACTGCAGAACATGCAGGAAATTAGAATCAACGATTTGACGTTCCATTATCCAGGTAGCTCATCGCCTGCGCTAAAACATATCCAGCTCCAGATTCATGCGGGGCGTACAGTTGGCATTGTCGGTAAAACAGGTTCAGGCAAAAGCACACTGGTCAAGCTGCTTCTCCGTACATACGAACCGCCGGAAGGCAGCATTTTCATCAATGGCACAGACATTCGGGAACTGTCACTGGACAGTCTCAGGTCTCAAATCGCTTATGTGCCTCAGGACGGCTTTTTATTCAGCACCACCATACGGGACAACATTGCATTCAGCGACCGTGAAGCGCCTATGGGTGACGTAGAAGACAGCGCCAAACAAGCGATGATCTATGAAAATATTGTGCGTTTCCCTGATCGTTTCGATACCCTGCTCGGGGAACGCGGACTTACGCTGTCTGGTGGACAGCGGCAACGCACCAGTCTGGCACGCGGGCTGATCAAGCAGGCTCAGATCCTAATTTTGGATGACAGTATGAGTGCCGTAGATGCCGTTACCGAAACAGGCATTCTCCGCAGTCTGCGTAAGATCGGCAAAGGCAAAACCACCTTGATCATCTCTCACCGTATCAGTGCCGTCCGTCATGCGGATGTTATCCTCGTGTTGGACGAAGGGCAGATTGTTGAACAAGGAACGCATGCGGAGTTAATGGCTGCCAAAGGGTTATATGCGGCGACCTATCGCTTGCAGGAGGAGGGGTTACATCATGTCTGATGCGGATGCGAATTCTAAACACAATAACCATAATTCTAAAAACCATCATTCTAACCGTAGCGATCACTCGGACAATAGCAGTAATTCCGACAATACAGACGTAACATCGGAGTCCTCCACCAAAGAGCATCACAGTAAACGTGCTTCTTTTCAAGAAATGATGGGGTATGCCAAACCGCATCGCTGGGCCTTTGCCGGTATATTCTTATGCTCCCTGCTAGGCATATCGGCCGATTTGCTACAGCCCTACCTGGTGAAGATTGCCATTGATGACCATCTGGCCGTAGGTCAAACCAGCATCGGTTTCCTCATACAGCTTGCAGCCATTTTTCTGGGGCTGGCGGTGATCAGTTTTATTTTTACCTATATTCAAAATAATCTGTTGCAACATGTCGGACAGAGCATCGTCGCTCGCATTCGCAAGGATTTGTTCAGACATATTTCCAAAATGTCCATGTCCTTCTTCGACCGCTTCCATATCGGCAGTCTGGTGACCAATGTGTCCAGCGATACAGAAACGATCAGCAGTTTCTTCACCCAGGTGCTGCTCAGTCTGATCCGGGATGGCATGATGCTCGTGCTCATTATCTTTTTCATGTTTCAGCTCGATCCTATGCTCGCCAGTTATTCGCTCATCGTGCTTCCGGTTATCGCTGTAGTTGCAGCCCTATTTCGCCGCAGACTGCGGAGTGCCTATCAGAATGCGCGCACACGCCTTTCCCGTCTGATCGCGTTTACGGCGGAAAACCTGTCGGGTATGTTCCTGATTCAGGCGTTCCACCAAGAAGAAGAGCAGAAGAAACGGTTCAAGGAACAGAACGCAAGGCACCTGGAGGCGAACATTACACAGGCCCGTTCCAATGTGATTTTCAACCGGACGTTTGACATCCTCGGTAACGCGGCGCTGGTCATGATGGTGTGGCTGGGTGGTCGCGCCGTGCTCGGCGAGTCTTTGCAAGTCGGGGTGCTGTATGCGTTTATCAGCTATATTCGTCAGTTTTTTCAACCGATCAATCAGATTACAATGCAATGGAACACCTTTCAGTCGACAACCGTTTCGATGGATCGGATCTGGAACATTTTAAACACAAAGCCTGAAGTACATGATCCGTCCCCTGATCAAGCTTCTCCGCTGGAACCGCAGCATGTGATGGGTCAGATTGATTTTAATGATGTCTCCTTCGGTTACAAGGCAGATCGCCCTATTATTCAACATATGACTCTGCACCTGTATCCCGGGGAGATGGTCGGTATTGTGGGCACAACCGGAGCGGGCAAAAGCACGCTGATCTCGTTGCTCAATCGGTTCTATGACGTTAATCAGGGCAGCATCCAAATTGATGGCACCGACATTCGCCACATTCCACAAGCTGTACTTCACCGGATCGTAGGTCTGATCCAACAGGAACCTTTTCTGTTCTCAGGTACCATTATTGATAACGTGAGAATGTTCAGGGAGGATATTACGCGTGAGCAAGCGATGGAAGCATGCCGATTTGTAGGCGCAGATGCAATGATTCAGCGTTTGCCGCAAGGATATGATACTCGTCTGTCCGAGCGCGGAAGCGGGTTATCTGCCGGGGAACGACAGTTGATCTCGTTTGCACGAATCGTTGTATTCCAGCCGCGAATTCTTATTCTCGATGAAGCCACCGCCAATCTGGACTCACACACGGAACAGCTTGTGCAACATGCACTGGAGTCCGTATCTCAAGGCAGAACAACGATTGTGATTGCACATCGCCTGTCTACAGTCATGCATGCTGACCGGATTCTGGTCATGGAACATGGCACCATTGTCGAGGAAGGATCACATCAGGAGCTGGTTGCGAGCCAGGGAGTTTATGCCGATTTGTACCAGCATGCGCGCGAAGCAGGGCAGCAATCGAGTAAGTTGGGGTAATATTTTTAGCGTTAGTTTGAATTACAACATTCCTCTCAACAGGACATACGGCCCTAGAACCGCTAAGATTAAATTAACTAATTGTTCAAAACTGCCCTACCTAAATGACGCAAGAACTCGTAAACTTGATATAGGATGCACAGGTCAAACAGGCCGCTCTGCTCGTGCAGGCGGCATTTTTTACATATGAATCTGCAATGAAAGGAGGTGACGATGATGTTGCCTGCAACTTCTGAGGAACACCATCAGGGGGAAATTCGCTATCGTCGCATCACAGCGATCTGGAAAGGGAGCGTTTGTTTCCTGTTTCTCGTCTTATGTGTACTGCTCTTATGGGTTATCGTTGCCGGGCAGACTGAGAGCGTGGAAAAAATCTATTACCCTATGGCTGCCATACTCGGCATGTGGATGGTGGGACCGTTTTTCTTTATGTTTTGGACCCGTTCCATTCAGCGCGTGGCGATCCTCGTCTCATGGGATGAACAATCTCTCCATGCGGGTCAGCGCCATATTCCATGGAGCCAGATTCGCAAGATCGAGCTTGCTACCCCTGCCCGAAGCAAATGGCAATTATCCGCCTCCCCCATGTACGCCTTGTATCTGAAGGACGGCACTCGAGTTCATATTCATACGGACCATTTGTTTGGAAAAAAAGAGCTACAGTCCTCCTTGTCTACTCTCCAAAAGACGTTAAGGGAACATCAAGGTCCTGACCTGGATTGAACTTGTCCAGGTCAGGACCTTCAGGATGATGTTTTCTCCACTCCAATGGATAAACTCACCCTATAATTACCTAGCGGTAGCAGTGCTTCCAGCAGTTCACCGAGTTGCTCTGTTGTCCCTGTCTGCACCCGCATCAGGTAACAACCTTCTCCACTGACACGGTGGACTTCAACAACTTCCTCACGCCCTGCCACAAACGCACGAAAGGCAGAATGTTTATCGCCAGAGTTCAGAAATACCGTGACAAATGCCTTCAAGCCAAGGCCGAGGCGGTCCGGGTTCCATTTTACCGTATACCCTTCAATAACCCCCAGGTCCTGCAACTTGCGTACTCTCGCCCCAACCGCTTGTCCTGTCAGATGCACTTCCTCTCCGATCTCCTTGTTTGAACGCTTGGCATCCCTGATCAGAATCTGCAAAATGCGTACATCCGTGGCGTCTATCATTTCGTTCATAGGTACTCAGCATTCCTTTCACCTTGAAAATAGTCGGACCGATATGCATTCAGCAGGTTATGTACGACGTGAATCGGGTTGTATAACATATAGGATAATACTAAGAGAGAACCCGAAGGAGTGCAAATAAAATGAAAATCCAATTGATACGGCATGCCACCCTGTGGCTGGAATACGGCAGTCTGAAAATTCTGGTTGACCCCATGCTAATGGATGCCGAGAGTATGCCCGCTTTTCCAAACACGCCGAATGAGCTGCGTAATCCTGGAGTCAATCTCCCCGAAACCGAAACAGATTATCTCAAGCCTGATCTGCTGATTGTAACGCATACCCATCCCGACCATTGGGATGAAGCAGCCGCAAATCAACTGCAAAAAGATATCCCATTGCTGTGTCAGCCGGGGGACGAGCCTACTTTCATAAAAGCAGGATTTACGGATGTAACCCCTGTCGACGTAGAGCATGTGCATCATTCGGTCCGATTCTCGCGTACATCCGGTCAGCACGGTACAGGGGAGATTGGCAAACGTATGGGTAAAGTCTCCGGTTTTGTGCTTGAAGCGGATGAAGAACCGGTCACCTACATTGCCGGAGATACGATCTGGTGTGATGAGCCTGCGGCGGCCATCGAGCATTACAAGCCAGAGGTTATTGTCGTCAATGCTGGCGGTGCTCGTTTCTTACAGGGTGATCCCATCACGATGGACGGGCCCGACGTTGCTGCCGTGAAACGCGCCGCACCTTCCGCTCACCTCATCGCCGTTCACATGGATGCGATCAATCACTGCATGACAACACGTGCGGATCTAGCCGCTTACCTGGCAAAAGAGCAGTTGGAAGATCATGTACTCATTCCAATGGATGGGGAAAGCTTCGAGTTTTGAATCACAGGTGTAAGCGAAGGGGCACAGGTGCCGTCTGTAAGGTGGTTAGATAGACCTGACCCTCTGCAATCATCATTCGTATGATGTCACTTGCTCGCTGGTTTTTCTAACGATCACAGCAGACCCTATTGGGGCTGTTTTCGCCACTTTGAGATTCTAACGATCACAGTGGAACTAGAATAAAAAGTGGACACCCGTTAACGGACAGAAGGATAATAAGGCTAACGGAGGTGTGTCCATATGGGAGAACAACGGCAACGATACAATGAAGAATTCAAGAAACAAACAGTAAAATTTATTCAAGAACAGACCAAGACACTCGGAGACTTGGCAGAAGAACTCAACATTCCCAAAAGTACATTACACCAGTGGATGGGCAAGTACCGTGAACTTAAACATGAGCCCGTAGCTAGCGTAGATCGAGTGAAAGAATTGGAGGCTGAGCTCCAAGAAATGCGCCGGTTACTTCAAGAGAAAGAACATACCCTTGCGGACACGCAAGAGGAACTGGCTATCGTAAAAAAAGCAGTGCACATCTTCAGCAAACCAAAGAACTAAGGTTTCAGTTTGTGGAAAACCATCGCTCCCTGTTTTCTTTGGAGAAGATGTGCACCCTGTTACATGTGTCACGGAGCGGATATTACAAATGGCGGATGGATCGAACAAGTAAACAGCAGCACCGGAGAGCTGAGATCATGAAGCGTATTCGGTTTCATTTCTACGACCACCACAAGCGGTGTGGAAGTCCGAAAATTACGTATGCGCTCCATCTGGAAGGATACAAAATCTCTTCCCGTACCGTCAGTATATACATGCGTCAAATGAATCTTCGTTCCGTGCATAGTCCACGGTATCGTGTCCAAACAACGAATTCTAACCATCATCATCCCATTGCACCAAATACGCTGAACCAGCAATTTCAAACGTCCAAACCGAACACTGCATGGGTCACCGATATCACCTACATTCCCTGCCGAGGAGGCCGGTTATATCTCGCCAGTGTTCTGGATTTGTGTACGCGTGAAATTGTAGGCTGGCGTCTGTACAACCATATGGAAACGAGCCTAGTGCTCGATGCATTGAATGATGCTTACCGGGCCAAACGCCCCGCCCCAGGACTGCTCCATCACTCGGATCGTGGCTCGCAGTACACGTCAAAAGAATACGTGGAGCAATTGAAATCTTATGGTATGGAACTCAGTATGAGCCGCCGAGGAAACTGTTATGATAACGCATGTATCGAGTCTTGGCACAGCATTTTGAAGAAGGAACTCATTTACTGTAACCCTCGTTTTAAGAATCCAGAAGAGGCGTATACCGCCATTTACCAGTACATTGAATTCTATTACAACCGCAAGCGAATGCATGGTGCGCTAGGTTACCTTTCCCCTGCTCGTTTTGCAATGAAATTTACGGACAAATCCGTCGCGTAAGTGTCTACTTTCTTGACATAGGTCCACAGCGGACCCTATTTAAGCGAAATGTCCACTTTTCCCTAGAATTTCAACCCTTTTTACTAAAATAACGTCTCTCATGATCGTTAGAATTAAAATGTGGCGTTAAATGCCTAAATAAGGTTTCCTGTGATCGTTAGCGCAATTGGATGGCGAAAAGGAACTCTTCTGGGGAACTCTTCTGGGGAACTCTTCTGGGGAACTCTTCTGGGGAACTCTTCTGGGGAACTCTTCTGGGGAACTCTTCTGGGGAACAAACAACGGTATGCGAATATTCGCATACCGTTGTTTATTGTACGTTGGCCTTATTTACCAACTTTAGACTCACCGTAACTCAGTTTGAGACTACTTTAACCCTTGTTTTGCTCCAAGCTTATCTCAACCAAGTTTTTACGATCTCGAAACGCTATAGTGGCCTGCACGCCACCCACAACTGCCAGCCTCTTATTGCACCTTCAAACGAATCACATTCCATGATGCTTTCGCCAGACTCGCGGTGATGAGCGTATCAGATACATCGGCTCCTCCGCGATTGTGCGGAACTACATTATTTGGCTGAGCAGCTGTGTTAACCGCTTTGAGGTCATCCGCTTCCAGAACGATGTGCTCAATTAGAGTGCATTTGCCAAAACTGCGTAGATCCACTTCAAGCGGCAGAGACTCTTGCAAGTGGCGGTTAACCGCGAATACAGTGACTTCTCCCTGCTCTTCGTTATGCACCGCAATGCCTTCCAGATAAGGAACATCTGTAATTTCTTTCGTATCGTATTTCGGTGATTGAATCAGAGGCACAAGCGCTGTGCCACGGCCATATACAGATGCATGCATGAACGGATAGAAGATCGTCTGTCTCCATGATGCTCCGCCCGTTTCAGTCATAATCGGAGCAATTACGTTAACGAGTTGAGCCAGACAAGCCATTTTCACCCGATCCGCATGTTTAAGCATACTGATCAGCATACAACCTACCAACAGTGCATCCTCGTGATTGTAGATGTCCTCCAGCTGTGGTGGAGCAATCTGCCAAGGGTCCATCTTGGAGTCATTTTCATGGGAGTGATACCAGACATTCCACTCGTCGAAGGACAGATACATCGTCTTTTTGCTGCGTTTCTTCGCTTTGATATAATCACATGTTGCTTTCACTGTATCAATGAAACGATCCATCTCCAGCGAGCGTGCCAGGAAGGTTGGTGTATCATTATCCGGATTGCCGTAGTACTGATGCAGGGAAAGATACTCTACATGATCGTACGTATGATCCAGCACCGTTGCTTCCCAGTCCGGGAATGACGGCATGCCCAGATTCGAGCTTCCGCAAGCGACGAGTTCAATCGTTGGATCCGTCCATTTCATGACTTTGGCTGCCTCGACGGCTGTCCGTCCGTATTCTTCTGCGGTCTTGTGACCAATCTGCCAAGGACCGTCCATTTCATTACCCAGACACCATGTTTTGATTCCATGCGGCTGCTTGTATCCATGTTTAATGCGAAGATCACTGTAATACGAACCTTCCGGATGGTTGCTATATTCCACGATATTACGAGCAGCATCCGCCCCGCGTGTTCCGAGGTTAACCGCCATCATCACTTCGGAGTTCGCTTGCTTAGCCCAATCCACGAATTCGTTAAAACCAAATTCATTCGTTTCAACTGTTCTCCATGCCAGATCCAGCCTGCGCTTGCGCTCAGATACCGGCCCAACGCTGTCCTCCCAATTGTAACCGGATACAAAGTTACCACCAGGGTAGCGCACAATCGGCACTTGCAGCTCCTTCACCATATCCAGTACATCTGTGCGGAAGCCCTGTTCATTAGCCGAAGCATGCCCTGGCTCATAAATTCCGCCATACACAGCACGTCCCAGATGCTCAATAAATGATCCATACAAACGCTTATCCACTTCACCAATCGTAAAATCTTTATCTACCGTCATTTTCGCTTTTTCCATGAATGATCTCATCTCCCTAAGATTAATGTAAAAATTAATTGATATTCTATGGATCAACGTTCATATTTATATTAAAATCGATAACAACACATATTTCAACCCGAAATTCGAAAAATGTTATTCTTTTTATTGAATTTATGTTTAACTTAATTCTATACATGAAAATTGGAGGAACACGTGTGATTAGAGCAAATACCGATGCCGAATGGCTTCCCTTATATGAGGCACTTGCAAGCGAGGTTCGTCTGCAGATTATCCGGCTTGTCGCCGAAACACCGATGAATGTGAAAGATCTTGCAGCTTCGCTTGGCCTGAGCAGTGCGATCGTCACCATGCATGTCCGCAAACTTCAAGATGTCGGCATTATTCAATCCAAAATGATACGTAAGGACAGCGGCACGCATAAAATGAACAGCTTGGCTGTTGACTGGATTGGCATCTCCATGCCTCAAGAGACGGGAGCATCTCGCAAGTTTCACGAGGTTTCCATCCCTGTCGGGCACTACACGCATTTTGACGTGTATCCTACATGCGGCTTAGCGACATCTGATCATGTCATTGGCCAGTATGATGATCCCCGTTATTTCCTGGATCCAGACCGGATGCACGCTCATATTCTGTGGATGGGACGGGGATTTGTCGAGTATAAAATCCCAAACTATATGTTGACCGGGCAGCAGATTGACGCCATTGAGTTGTCACTGGAGATCGGATCAGAAGCCCCATCCGTGAATCCAAACTGGCCTTCAGATATTACGTTCACATTGAACGGCATTCGTTTGGGCGAATGGACTAGTCCGGGTGACTCCGGTAATGGACGCGGCATATTCACGCCTGACTGGTGGAGTGATATCGTCAATCAATATGGCATGCTTAAAGTACTACGTATAACCCATGAAGGCACGTTTATCGATGGACAGCATCTGTCGAGCATCACACTCGCTGACATCCCGGTGGAGCGCAATCAGTGGACGTTGCGCCTTTCTGTGGAGGAAGATGCACGTCACGTCGGCGGAATGACCCTGTATGGTGAAGGATTTGGTAACTACAATCAAGACATTTTGTTCCGATTGTTCTATCACGATGGAATAGCACCTTTGTAAAATAAAGCACAAAAAAACACCTTTCATTTGCCAAAATAACGGTCAAATGAAAGGTGTTTTAATTTTATGTCACTGTCCTACAACGCACTGCCTCCGAACAGGAAGCGGGATTCCCAGTGCTTGCCGGCAATATCACTTACTGTCACACCGCCGCCAGCGTTGGAGTATGTATGCAATATTTTACCATTCCCCAAATAAATACCCGTATGTGTAATCGTCGCCCGAGATTTGTTCACGCCACTGTAGGCTGATGCAGAAGTGCCTTTGTAAGACATAAAGTACATGAGATCACCACGTTTCAGGTTCTTCCAATTCGTTGTGACCGTACCTTTCTTCTTCACATAATCTCCTTGTTGGCGTGAGTCTGCTGGAAGTGTAATGCCAAGTCCGTCAATAAAAGCTCGCCTTACAAAGCTGGAACAGTCAAACGTTGCCGTACTGTCGCGATCCGATGCATATTTATAGGGTGTCCCCATGTATTTCATTCCGGCCGCAATAACCTTCTCTACTGCAACACTTCCCTGACTTGTTGAGCCCTGACTAGAACCCGAGCCACTTGAACCGCTAGTCGTGCCCGTATTGCCTGTTGTTGATCCACCGCTTATCGCTTGTGTGTATTTGGATGAAGACGAGATATAACCTGTCCGATTAGAAGCATCTTTGATTTTATACCAATCCGATCCGGATTGCTCAAGCACAGTTAATGTTTCTCCTTTGGAAACCATACGAATGACTTTACCAGATGACGTTGGTGAGGTTCGAAGGTTTACACCCCAGATGACTTCTACTTTCGATTGATCTGCCGCTGCTGCGGATACCTGTCCTGTGAGCGCTGCCGTTGTAAGACTTCCCATCAGCATTGCTGCTGTTACACTTGCCGTAACAATGGTATTCTTCCAGTTCATGATGTCGTGTCCCTCCGGATATTACAAAATTTTAACCAAGAAGCCATCTTCCCGGCTCGCCTTATTGTAAACGGGCATTCTCTAACGTTCATCAGCCCAAAGTCCTGCAAGGGTTTAGACAAGTGTGAGCACTAAGGATCAGGGAAAACGTTCTTCGACTGGAAAAATAGAGCATACCCTACACGGAATGAACGGTTAATTTTTTGTAACTAATTGATACACCTTAGATTTCCACGTTTTGGTCAGGCAGACCTTTGCTACATGCAAATGCAACCTATGCACTAGATTTTAATATTTCCCCTCATCTAACTGGAAAACATTACTACGTTTCATTTCGTTTCAATCTGGAATCCTTCTTTCACAAATGAAAATAAATGGATTTGAATACTTAAACACGAGAAAAAACCGGGGATTTTTCCCCGGCCTTTCATCGGAAGTATAATCAACAGCAGATTGGAATAAAAGATCAGGCTTTCCGTTCCCGGCCCCAATTCCTGAAACTAACCCTTTCCCTTCATTCCATGCTCCGCTTGCTGATTCAATTATGGCTCCATTCCCCATACCTTCACGCCATCCTGGTATGCTGTTACTTTTGTCCATGCACCAAATGCGGTTTGTGTAGCGTCGAAGGAGTAATCATTCGATTGATCAAAATTCGTCCAGTTGTTTTTGGAGGAACGTGTTTGAATGATTCCTGTCTCAGCACCAGCCGCCAGACTACCTGCTCCGGCAGTGAAGCTGATCTCCAGATACGTATCTGCCGTACCTTTTGCCGGCTCCACAGCTACAAATTTGCCCTGCACATTGGCACTGCCAACCTGTGCATAGTCACACCAGAAGCTCAGATCAGCGGCACTATCTTTCGTAAAGTAATAACGAAGTTTCACTTTGCTCAGATCGACGGCCGTCGTACCTGTATTCTTCACATTGAATTGTGGTGTAAGAGAGTTGCCTGAAGCACCCGAGCCTCCATTGCGATACTGCACTTCAAGTGTTCCTGTTGAAATCGGAGCAGCCATCGGTGTCAACACAATCACATTCGAGTTCGTCTGTCCATCGGCATTGATGGCAACCACTCTGTAGTTATAGGCCGTACCATTCACTGCTGTTGCATCGGTATACGTCAGTGCCGTCAGCCCTGTCGCAAGATTGGCATACGCACCTGTACCTGTCGAACGCTGCACGTTATAGGTTGCCGTTCCGGTTGAAGCCGTCCAGTTCAGCACAGCTTTTGCATCCCCTGCTGTTCCACTCAGGGTAAAGGCTCCTGGTATAGCTACTCCGGCCTGCGGTGTTGCCGTAACCTGCGCAGATGGCGCGGACTCACCAGCACTATTTACAGCGGTAATGACATAATAGTATGCTTTTCCATTCGTCAGTCCGGTGTCTGTAAACGTAGAACCGCTAACGCCAGTTGCTACAGAAGTATACGGGCCACCGTTCACTTCGGCACGTTTTACGGTATAGGAAGTTGCTCTCGCCGCAGCATTCCAGTTCAAGACCACTTGTTTGTCACCGCCTGCAGCAGTTACGCCTGCAGGAGCGGCAGGTGCTTCCACGCCTGGTGTTTCGCTGTCACCAAGGAGACGGTCGAACTCTCCATAAGCGGTAGCCATATCAACCTGTGACCAGAAACGGTGATACGTAAAGGTCGGTGCACCATTTTCCCACTGCTTCGTGGTCGGGTTGTAAGATGTTTTGTACTTGTTCTCCAGATAAGCCCAAGCCGGATCTTGCTTAATTGCAGGACGCAGATCGGAGTATCCGATGTACACGCCATTCCCGCCTTTTGCCGGATCGGAAGGTACACCTGCGGTGCCTGGAATCGTATTACCTTGACCGAACGTACCCGTCCAGTTCGCCGGGAGATAGATCTCTTTCGCGAAGTAACGGAAGTAATCTTTACGCTCTTCCTCTGTAACAATACCTACACCATCATTGTAATCCCAAGCTGTATCGAGCAACGTCTGAGCCAAGTCTTTGGCTTCCTGACCTTTCACACTGAGCGTACCGTTCTCTGCCTCAGTTCCAGCTGCGAAGAACGTCAATGCTTTGATATAACTTCCCAGTACCCCTGTATCCTGTACTGGATCTTTAGTAATGGCATGGAAGTTTGGATTATTCGTATAGGTGCTGAATCCATTCCATTTATCCGGCTGTCCCTGCCATTCCTGACCACCTGGAATCCAGAACTCGCCTGGAGCCGGAGTTGTTGCTACCTGAACATTTTTTCCACCGAGAATACGCTGTCCTGCAGCATTCAAATAGTAGCCTTGAGCATCCGTTACAGGGCGCTCACCAGCAAACACATAATCTTTGGTCCAGTCCACCCATTTTGTAATGACCTGTTTAGCCATCTTGAAGTTCTCAGAGGTCAAGTCACCGCTCTCTGCCAAGATGTAATACATCTCCGCCACACGCTCCAGCGGCCATGCCTGGAATCCGAACCACGTGTTGGAATCCGGGTCGCGATATACTGGTGCTTCCTGATAAGCCATATCATAGAACGTGCTCACACCTGCCGGGTAAGATGCGTAGGAACCACCAATGCTGTTGGTTGCCCCGCCGCCAACTGCACCTTCATGGGATTGCAACCATGTGTAGAATTCGAGCTGACGTTTTAACGTCGCATTCCAGTCCGCTTTGGCTGTAGGTGACTCTGGAATCAAGCCGCCTGCCGGATCAGACAGGGCATATGCTGCAACCGGGTTTTGATAGGCTTGGTGCGTGTGACTTGCCCCAATACGCCATGCCCAATCCCCGCCTTGACCCAATCCACCGCCCCATGACGTATACCAAGCCATGAGATACATGTTGGAGTCTTTACCTGTACCTGGGGTTGGTGTACCGTTCTTCGCACTTCCAACCTTCTGGAAATACTTGTCGTACATCCCGTACCGCAGATAGTCACCCATCTTTTTGGCTTTATCAAGATACTCCGTATTGTTATAGCCCATCTCTTTCGCCCAGTACAGTACCTGTACTGCACGCGCATCCGCATCCGTTGCATTGGTATAACGCCACTGTGCCGATGGAGCCTGATTTTCCTTCGTAAACAGACTCATGAACCCTTCGCCTGCTTTACCAAATGATTTATCATCCTGGGATGGATGAGGAACAGCCTCCCACACGGACTCCTGCTCCCCACGCTGGAACGTATTCACATACGTTGTTGTATGAGAAGGATTCAGCAGATTTCCGTATCCATACCAGTCATCCACGTCGATCAGCCAGTGCATCAGATACGTCTGATTATTACCATAGGTTGCCTTGAGCTCGGCATCGAGTGGGTCCTTACCTGCTGCATACTGACCATTCAGATTGGAAGGATACTGGTCAGGGAATGGTTTTTCCGCTGCATATGTTGCAGGACTGTTTGGATTATAGAAACTCATCGTTGGTTGCTCTTCCTTGCCGTCCCCTTCATTCACCGGAATAATATACTTCTCCATGTTATCCCAGGCTGCTTCCAGTTTGCTCCAATCGCCCGTGTAGTGACCATACATCGTTTCTAGCCACAACCAGTAACTGTACGCCTCCGACGTAGACATATGTCCATAATCCGGTGCCTCACTCAGCAACGTTTCAATGGAGTGATAAGGAATCCCTTCTGGAGAAAAGTATCCGTTCGCCGGGTCTTTTAATTGACCGTATAATTGCAAAAAGCGAGCTTCATTCACTCCATCGGCCTGAATTTCAATCGCCTGATCGGCAGCATGTGCCGTTTCAGGACCAGCCCAGAGTCCCGTGTATCCCGTCAGCATGACGGTTCCTGCCAGCATGGCAGTTAAACTCTTTTTTGCAGCTGTTTTCAACATGAATATATACCTCCCTGGAATAGTGGAAATTTAATATCGATGCTGCTGGTCTGCCCATGCTGTTCTTTGGCCTCTTGCCTGTCAAAGTTCTTTGATTTACGGCTCTAGCCCCCATACTTGGGTACTGCCTTGATACGCGGTCACTTTGTTCCATGCAGCAAAAGCAGTCTTGGAACCATCATAGGAGTAGTCATTGCTCTGATCGAAGTTACTCCAGTTATTTTTTGAAAAACGTCCCTGAATCACGCCCGTTTCTGCTCCGGCTGCCAAACTTCCCGCTCCAGAGGTAAAACTGATCTCCAGGTACGTATCCGCCGTTCCTTTTGCCGGATTCACGTTCACAAACTTGCCTTGCACATTGGCTGTACCCACCACGGCGTAATCACACCAGAAGGTCAGATCCTCTGTGCCATCTTTGGTAAAGTAGTACCGGATTTTCACCGTGCTCAAATCAATAGGCTGTGTGCCTGTGTTCTTCACATTAAACTGGGGGGTTACCGCATTGCTGGAATTCCCGGACCCTCCGCTTCGATACTGCACTTCCAGCGTACCCGTTGACACAGGCGGTCCCGAAGGTGTCAGTACAACCACGTTAGATAACGATTGCCCACTTGGGTTTACGGCAACAACCCGGTAACTATACGCAGTTCCGTTAAGCGCTGTGTTGTCCGTGTAGGTCAACACAGTCAGCCCGGTCGCCACATCCGCATACGTACCATTGGCAGCGGCACGTTGTACCTTGTAGCTGGCAGCTCCAGATGCTGCTGTCCATGACAACACCGTTTGATTGTTGCCAGCTGTTCCACTTAAAGTAAGAGCTCCTGGCACAGTTGAACCGGCCTGCGGCGTCCCGAGCACTTGAACAGAAGCTGGCGATTCGCCGGCTGCGTTTACAGCGGTCACCACGTAATAATACGCCTTGCCATTCGTCAATCCTGTGTTGGTGTAAGTCAATCCATTCACACCTGTCGCAACGGTTGTGTACGGGCCACCACTAACCTCGGCACGCTTCACCGTGTACGATACAGCCCCAGCGGAGGCAGTCCAGCTCAGCGTCACCTGATTGTTGCCAGGCGAAGCTTGCACTCCAATAGGAGCGACTGGCACGGTCACGGGTGTAACACCCGGCTCCTGTCCATATACCTTCACTCCAGCATCATATACAGGAATGTGTGCACTTTTTACCGGAGTTCCTGTCGTCAGGTTCTGGTAGGAAGGATCATTCGCTGGATTCCATGCCCCTTGCGGTCCGGTAATCCGGAACTGAACTTCCTTGCGATAATTCCCCTCTCCGCCTGGATAAATTTTGGTATTACTGAAGTCTGCTGTAACGGCGTAGATCCGCTTGGCGACATCCACGACGACAGGTTGAGAAACGGTTGCACCTTCAGTAGAGGATACTGTGACTTGAACATCGGATACGGTGCGTCCCGCAGCATACACTTCACTCAAATCGAGGAAATATTTGAAGGAAAGCTTATCTCCCATCCGTGCAGGCCAACCTGAGCGGTTGTTAAGCAATCCGCGGATTTCCGTATAATTGGAGCCTGATGACCGCACGGCAGCCTCTACAAAGTACTCGTCACCTTTGACTTCAGGAGCAGGGAAATTCGCCAGAGGTTGATGATTCTGTCCATAGAGCAGATTCATCTTGGCGAGTGCACCCGTGAAGCCCGCATTATAATCCGTCGCCACCTCATTGCTCACATAGTCCGAGATATCGTCCGTATATTGATCTGACGCATTGGGTCCTCCCACCATGGCGCCGTATAAAATATGACGGTGATTTGCCGGAATATCTTCGTTGTTCATCCATGAACTATGAGCGGTACGATGATGCGGATGCTGTGGCGGATTTTTTCCGTACCCCACAACATAACTGCTCTGACGAGGATTATCTCCTAAAATGTAATTCATCTGTGAAGTCGCAAAGTTTTGATATCTGGATTTTTTCACAGGGTCACTAACCCAATCGGAGTACACGAATGCAATGAATGCTGCATTGGCTGTATATCGGAGTGAACCCCACTGATCCAGCCACGCCAATCCGCCCGGGGTGTAAGTCACACGCCCTCCATTCGTGCCAACCGTCCAGTAATCGAGATTGCGCTCGGTTGATTGGATGAACTTTGTTGCCTCCGGCATATTCAAACTGGAGGTGATTCGGGCAAGCAGAATCTGGGCGCCGTAATGTTTACTATCCCAGCCCTGTGTCCAGGTATAGGGCCAGTTCGCGGAACCTCCGCTTGTAGACCACCGATCTGCAGCTGCCATCGCCTTGGACAAGTAAGCGTTATCATTGGTAGCTAAATAAAGCCATGCTCCGCCCCACGCAAGCTCATCCTCATATCCCGTCCACGAATTATAAAATGCAGCAGCATCGGTAATACAATCGGTGTATTTTCCCCGATATGTATCTGCAAAGTTGTACAGTTCTTTCGCGTGCTGAAGCATCTTCGTCGAATAGGTTGGATCATCATCTGCAAATACGATGGACGCTGCCGCCAGTGCAGCAGCTGTTTCTGCTGCCAGATCACTTCCCGGACAGGAAGCATCGATCTTGAACGAAGGCCGGTTCATCTGCATCACCTCTGCAGGCCCCCACCAAGCATGATCGATATTGCCACCTCCGACTTGTCCCCATAATTCATTTGGCTTGGTATGCGCTTTCATAAAATAGTCGGTTGCCCACCGGATATTATCTTTGATTTCCTCCAGTTGTCCGGCTTGCTCATAGCCGTCGGCATACTCAACGACAGACCAGGCTAGCATGGTTGCCGAAGCAGCCATTGGAAATCCAAATTTCACATGATCTCCAGCATCATACCAGCCGCCGGTCAGATCGACACCGACATCGGCGCCATCCTGCAGTCCCGAGTCACCCCGCCATTCAACCCGATTATTGGCAGGCAACGGGCCTGAGCGTTGCGCTTCATAGAAATAAATAGCCTTCTGTAGTGCTTCGGCATAGTTATGATCTCCGGCGGCCGCATCCGCCTGACGTAATCCTGTATTCATAGAAAAGCTCCCTGCGAGAAGTCCTGCCGATAACGTTACCATAGCAACGCGTCTCCACCAGCGCCCTTTCATAAATCATGTTCATCTCCTTTTCTCGAAAGTTCCAGATGAATGCTTCCCAATATTCTGAGTGACCTCGCTCCTCTCCATGGTGGTAACTCGATGTAATTTCCACCATTAATTACCATTATAGTCGTTTGTTTGACTTGAAATATCAACATTGGTGACTTCTGAAATAACATTGTTGTGACTTGATTAGCGTGAGATGACAAAAAAGCTGTTTCTTCTCCGGATATATCCGGGAGAAACAGCCTTTTTGACGATTTGCTTTTGCAATCTATACTTTGAACTTGTTCACTTGTCCCTGCAATTCCTCCGCCATTTTGGATAACAATCCAGCCGAGGAAGCAATCTCTTCCATGGAAGCTAATTGCTCCTCGGTTGCAGCAGATACGTTGTGTACAGAACCCGCAGCCTCCGAAGCAATATTGGAGATTTGACCTACGTAACTTACAACCTCATTTGTGCTAGCCGACATCTCCTCAGAACCGGCAGATACTTCTTGAATCTCACCAGCGACCTTGTTGGCAGCGTCCGAAATCTGTTCGAAGGCTTGACCAGCTGCAGCAACCAGTTCAATGCCGGTTTCTGTTTCATTACTGTTTACTTTCACGGCTTGTACCGCATGATCCGTATCTTGCTGAATCAGTTGTACAATCTGTGTGATCTGCTGTGCAGAAGCGGAGGATTCTTCCGCCAGCTTGCGCACCTCTCCTGCAACGACAGCAAAGCCTCTACCGTGCTCCCCTGCTCTTGCGGCTTCAATCGCTGCATTCAAAGCGAGCAAATTGGTTTGACGGGCGATGTTATTGATCACTTCAGTGATCGTGCCAATCTCGGCAGAACGTTCGCCGAGTCCTGTAACCAGTTCTCTCAAGGAAGCGATGGAGTTACGAACCGATCCCATCTGTTCAACCGCTTGCTGAATGATTTTGTTTCCTTCCGATGATTGATTCGCCGCATCCACAGCGGATACGGATACACTTTGAGCCAGTTCGGCAATCTGTTCTGAACCCAAAGCCATCTCATTCATTGCCTGCGAAGAACGCTTCACGATATCAACCTGATTCGATGTTCCTACAGACAATTCTTCCACCGTTTCAGTAATTTGCTCCGAAGCTTTCGCGTTTTGCTCTGCACTTGCGAGAAGTTCTTCGGATGAAGCCGCAACTTGCTCCGATGTTTCCGATACGGATTGAATCATCGAACGCAGATTTTGACTCATTGTATTGAAGGATTCTGCCAGGACACCCAGCTCATCCCGGTTCTTCAATGTAATTGCCTCACCTGTCAGGTCACCTTCAGCAATCGCTGCGGCAGCTTCACTCATCTTTTTAACCGGACGAGAGATCATACTTGCGATGAAAAGTGCAATGAATAAGGATAACAATGTTGCAACAATCGCTACAACTAAAATGATGTTAAAAGCATTCTCAGCTAGCTTGACCGATCCAGCAGCAATTTCTTTTGCTCCACTATTGCCAAGATTGATTAATTGAGTAATCAGATCGTTGGCTGTATACCACATTGGATAGGCTGCTGTATGTAGCATGCTGGCCGTAGTATAGTCATTTTTCAGACCATAATCGACAAACTCCGGCATTTTCTGCAAATACGAATCATAATTGGTGGAAAACTGTTCATACAGTTGCTCCGCTTGAGGATCACCCTTAATGAAAGTAAGCAATTGTTTGCGCTCATCTTCAAGCTTGGCAAGCAACACTTTCAACGCTTCGTTCAGTTTCTCCGTCTCACTCGGATTCTGTTCTACAATGATGGCTAGTGCCAACCTTTCCACATCGGACACATCACCGTTCATAATCCCGAGCAAACTTACACTTGGCATCGATTTCTGGTCGATCTGTCTTGATTGGTCAGCCATTGTAAAAACCTGAGTCAGTGTGTACACGCTAACAAAGATAAGCAAAGCCAAAACAATCAAGAAGCCCGTTAATAATTTGCCACGAATTGAAAATTTCACTTTCCCCGATGCGTTCCCTCGCATTTTTTCCATGTTCCCACTCCTCCAACTTCCCCCAATAACTAGTACATCTGTATAATATATCGACATAGATATTCTTCGAGTGAATATATAAAATCTTAATTTCAAGAAAGTTTCTCTTAACAATGAAATAAGTATATCTAACAGACCATAATTTCAATTAGCTAACAGAGCAGATATCCACCGCCTGTGGAAAGTCGAAAATTTTTCAAGAAAGCGGTGAAACTCCTTAATGAGTGTTCCAACTCCAACTCACAAACTATTCGTAAAAAAATATCGAAATTAAATGTATTTTCGGAATCAAGGAGGACATTTTACTTTCTTTTTGTTAAACTAGTTTGGGGATCTATCAGTTCTACATAAGAAAGGTGAGATTATGTTTAAAAAATGGTTATGGGGTACAGCCCTGACCTTGGCACTTGTTGTAACAGGAGTCATTGTCTACTACGGATATTCAATCGTTCATTTTGCTAATAGCATTTCGACCGCTGCATCCAGCGATTCACCTGCTTCAAACCTTGATTCAAACCACGCGGAAAGCTCCGATACACCCAAAGTGGTCATTCCGAAGTGGGACGGCAAAGAGAGAGTAAATATCTTATTAATTGGTGGTGACTCGAGAGGGGATGACGCAGGGCGTTCAGACTCGGTGATGGTTGCTTCGATTGATCCAGTTTCCAAAAAGGCCCACCTGTTCTCCGTACTTCGCGACACCTACGTTAACATCCCAGGCCATGGCAAAAGCCGCCTTAACGCCGCCTATTCCTTCGGGGGAGCCGAATTAACCAAACAGACGGTCAGCGATCTGCTCGGTATACCGATTCAGCATTATGTCTACACGGACTTTACAGGCTTCATGGCTCTCGTTGATGCGCTGGATGGTATCGATATTGATGTGGAAAAAGATATGTACTACACAAGCAAAGCGGATAAACACATGTATGATATTGATTTGAAAAAAGGGCTGCAACATATGGATGGCAAGACAGCCCTCCAGTATGTCCGTTTCCGGCATGATGCAACCTCCGATTTCACACGTACAGAGCGGCAGCGCATCTTTATGACCGAACTTGCCAAGAAGATGCAGAGCACCACTTCGCTCTTTAAAATCCCTGAGATGCTGGAAGCCATTGCTCCTTATATCAAAACAGATCTAAGCCCAACCCAAATGCTGAAGCTCGCTTCACTCGGCTTTGATATTCGTGTGAACGAGATCGATCAGCAACAGATTCCACCGAACAAGTTGCTTACAAATGAGCGGGCTGGATCTGCTCAGGTATTAGGTGTGAATGTGCCCAAGCTTCAAGCTTACATTCAGAAGTTATTTGAAGAAGATAACCAGTCTTCCTCTGATAGCTCAGTAACTGGAGAATCAAATGAGGAACTATCACATCATAACTAGTAAAAGGACGGCTTAGGCCGTCCTTTTTTTGATTCCTTTTTTCGCCATTTAATGCAGCCTTAATGTTTGGAGGGTAGTCTTATATGATGACCCTGGCTACATAAGGGAGGAATGTAAATGAAAAAGCAGAAAATAGCCGAATGGACCGAACTTCGCGGATTAGCTTTTCTGGCTATCGTCATGCAGCATAACATTGCTGAATACATCTATCGGCCAGATATTGAGCAACCTGATTCCGTGATGCTGACCATGATTTATCATTTGACAAGGTTTGGCACACCTACTTTTGTATTTCTGTCGGGTGTGTTGTTGTTCTATCACCATCGCCATACGAAGCCGGATTATCCCCGCTTCATCGGGAAGCGATTTGGTGATATTTATATGCCTTTCTTCATATGGACGCTCATCTACTGGTTAGCTGTACGTGTGTTTACTCCTACGTTCTGGACTTCCGGTATGCCGGATCTGGGAAGCTTTGTACATGAGTTATTTATACCGCAGACAGGATATCACCTGTGGTTTGTGCTGATGGTGTTCCAATTTTATATCCTGTTTCCTTTATTTCTCGCGGGGGCTCATGCTGTTCGTAAAAGGCTCGATAACCTCAAGCGTTTTACGCCGAAACAGGTGACTTTAACCATCATACTCGTTGCAGCCCTATTTTATCTCTGGCTTATGAAATGGTCTTATTATGATATGGCTGACTGGACACAATGGTGGCCAGAGCCCTGGTCTAGCATGCTGGAATATCGTTCATATTCATGGCTCATGTATTGGTTCTACTTTTTCCTTGGCGCGGTATGCGCCTGGACGGTGGAAAGCTGGAGGAATTGGACGATGAGAATGCTCCCTTGCATGATTGCGGTCTTTGTCGCGATGTATATCTGGATGGGGTACACTGTACTGCGCGGGTCAGAAGATACGATGAACCTCAATATCTCTACGTACCTAAAACCTAGTACGTTCATCAGTATTATGGCTCAGATGTTAATGCTCTACGGTTTCCTTGTTCTGCTACATGGTAAAAACCTATGGTTTCAGCGTCTTCTCACTTGGATTGGACGCTACTCCTTCGGCGGTTATCTAGTCCATGCCTTGGTAATTTATGCCATAGCATATGTTACCAGACCATTGCACCTTAGCGGGTGGCATCTGCCTGTAACGATAATCTCATTCATAGTCACCGTTGTGATCGCTCTTGGCATTAGCTGGACACTGTCTAAATTGCCAGGCTCTCGTTTCATGGTTGGATTGACACGTAGCAAGGCTCGGCAAGCTTCTGCTTTTAGTGATCCATTAGCGGGTTCTGGAAGACGCACCCCGAATCAAAATTCGCCCCTTAGGCCCTCAGACGTGTAAAACAAACAAAGAGCGTGCTCCCCTGCGGAGGACGCTCTTGAATTTCTTCCTCATCTTGCTCAGTAGATCAGTCATCTTGTTCTATGAAGTTGATCATTTCACTTCGGTTGAGGTGGATCGGCCAGGCACGTGTCCCGGATGAACTGGAATGGAATGACTGTGCCGTTTTTGATGAACGAACTTTTGCAGATCACCTGTTAATTGTTCTTTTAACTGATTCACCAGCTGCGTTTCACTGATGCCCTTCGTTTGCGCAATTTCAACCAAAGACTTGCCCGCATGCAGTTGTTCTTGCAATTGTTCAGGTGTAATCCCGATGTATTTCGCTATTGCCCCTTTATCTACCATCGGATGTTTTCCATGGTGCGTAAATTCACGTCGTAATTCGGCAAGCGGGGTATTCACTACTTTTTTTAACTTCACATCCATATTGGCTTTCGCTGCTGCAGCTTGTTCCTTGGTGAGACAACCTTCTTTCACGGCCAGATCCAAGCGCTCTGACAGCGTGGGCTTTAATTTTTGCAGTAACTGTTCCTCACTGAATCCTTTGCGTTCCTTCGCGATCTGGGTTAAGGTCTTGCCAAGTTGCATCTGCTGCTTCAAATCACGGAGTCCAATTCCGAGCAAATCGGCTGTTTCTCCGATCATAAACAGACCATGGCCTGCCTGCATACAAGGCTTTTGGTTCCCACCGGCAGATTCAGCCAGGTTTTCATCTTGCTGCTCCGCAGGAGCAGCGGGATCAGCTAAAGCCATCTGGCCTGGTGCAACAGCAAAAATGATAACAGCTGCGCTGGCGGCCAGCCATGATTTCCAATTTATCTTCATTCTTTATCCACCTTTCTTTGTCTCGATATCCTCTGCCTTCTTAGTCTGAACCCAAATTGCAACTTTTTATGCTATAAAATCCAAAATGTCATCAAATTTCTCACAAATGATCACAAAAAATCCTATTTTTTTCAACTAACTTAAGCTATACTGTATTTAACTTCTTGATCTTACTGCATATTCCAACATTTAATGCAGGAGGGACGTTTTCATATCATGCATCGAGAATGGCTAGATCCGTATATGCTTGACGTGAAGGCCGTGTTTGATTCCGTTGAAGAGCGTCTTCGGCAATACCCTGATTCACTGGCAGGGCATGCGCTTGAACAACTCCGTTTGCTTAACCCCTTCAGGGGAGATCCGGGACACAGTTGCATCGGTTACATCACTCCGCTATGGATGCAGTACACAGAGGGACTCCCCTCCGATCAAGCTCATCAGCTTAGCACAGCTTGCCTGTTACACATGATGTATTTTCTTAATCTGGATGATGTCATGGATGAGCCAACTGAGGATGCGGTGCTGAAGTTATCTCTGGGGAATCTTTGCTATGTGGATGCCCTTCAAGTCTATAACGCATTATTTGAACCCTCTTCTGTCTTCTGGAACCATTTCAGACACGTTATTCAGGACTGGGCAGTAAGCGTAAATGGTGAATTACACGTGGATTATTTTCAGCATAACCCACTTCTCATCGCCCAGAAAGCTTCACCAACGCAATTAGGAGTCATTGGTTCCTTGATTTTACTAGAGCAACCGGCTCGAATCTCTTCGGTCTGCGGTGCACTGAATATCGTTCTCATGACTCTACAGATGACAGATGACTTTACAGACACGAAAATGGATGCTGTAAACGGCAACTACAATAGCTACCTCTCTCACCTATCCACAGCTCTCCAACAGGAATATCCGACGAGTCATGTACTTAACGAATCTATACACCACAATGTATATAACTCACAATTGATGAACAGTTATGCAGACGTAGCTCAACACTTCAATGACATCATTGCATCTTCTAACTTGGAGTTTCCACAATTCATTGCCCTGAATTCTTATCTGTGCAACTCATTGGTACAAGCAATTCAGGAAATAGAACAACGTAAAAAAAGACTTTACCGAGGTGGGTTTCACTACTGGATCAGCGAACCACAATCCGGGCCTTCTAATACGGGACAAGCCGATTCAGTTTAATTTAAATATGAAGGGAATGTTGACGATGATGGTGTCAGAAAAAACGTTGCATGAGGATATTATTGAGAAAGCTTGGACAGATGAACACTTCAGACAACAACTCCATTCTAATCCTAAGCAGGCACTTCGCGAGGCGTTTGGTATTACGATTCCTGATCATATCAAGATTCGCACAGTCGAGGAGCAACAAAATGATTATGTTCTGGTCATTCCACCTAACCCTTCCAAAGTCAATTATGACGTCAATTGCGGACCGTGGAGATCGTTTTAATCTTAGCTAAATAAAAAAATCAGGGGTAGAACATTAAACTGGATATCCTCCCCGAGTCCGTCATTTAACGAACTCGGGAAAAGATACAACAGCTTCTGTTCCTACCCCTTTTGTGCTTGTAAAACTGATCTGTCCATTCATCGCTTCCACGATGCGGAAGGTAACCATCATACCTAGCCCAGTGCCTTTGATTTTATTAGAGAAATACGGTTCTCCCAGTCGGGACAAGGCTTCCTCACTCATCCCTTCACCATTATCTCTGACATGCACTTTAACTTTGCCATCCTGTGAGTATGCCCAGATATCAATCTGACCTTGTCCTCCCTGAAATGCCTCAATACTATTTTTAATAATGTTGATAAAGGCCTGCTTGAACTTCGAAGAATTTCCACGAATATAAATATTAGGCGGGATATCCGTTGTAATTTTTCCACCTTCCAGATTGGCCATCGGTACCAGTATACCTTCGATATGATCAAATTCATCTGAAATATTCAATGAAATAATGTGATCAAATTCCGGTTTTGCAAAAGTCAGAAAATCCGTAATAATACCGGAAGCCCGGTCGAGTTCTTCCAATGCAATACGTACATATCCTTTGTTCTTGTTATCTTCCTGCTCTGTCATAAGCTGAAGAAACCCTCTCGTCACCTGAAGCGGGTTACGCACCTCGTGAGCAACTGAAGCGGCAAGTTCGCTAATGATTTCCATTTTTTCAGATCGCTGCAACTCGTTGTTGAATAGTTCCAGTTCCTTGGAGTACTCTAACACTTTGTTATGTTTTTCAGCAAACCGGCTACCAAGAATAGCAATCAATGAGATGACAAATGCAACCATCGACCACTTCCACCAGAGCAGGTGATATGCCCCGCTTCGCTGATAGTACCAAAGAAGTTCCATGACACTAATCAACGAAAAGGTGCCGAAACCAACTGCTAACAGGATCGCTTCACGGTTACGTTGTAGCGCCCGGGCTATCGTACCAACCAGCAGGATGGTCAGCACAATAACCAGTATAAAGCCCACCACATGCTGTACAAGAAGACTGTACAATAGATCCCATTGCCCACCCGATACTACATATACAAACAATGAAAACACAGAAACGATGGAATAGGCCCATTGAGCCTTCCTTAATTTAGTGAATATCCCGTGTACACCGGGGCCAATAACTTGTTCAAAGAAATAACAAAGTGCAGGCATTCCGAGTAACATGGCCAAATCAAACAGAATAGAATACAGGTCCCCATACACTTGATAGAAAGTGTACAAGAATTGAGAATAAGTGATCACCATTGTCCCGATGGAACCCATCACGACACACAGTGATATCCATAGTCCTTTATGAAACTGACCCAGAAAAAATGTGCAACTCAGCATAATAAGCGAGGTAAATACAAAAGTTGAACCCAAAATGATATCCATTAACCCATTATGGAGATACTTCTCCTGCAACATGGCATATGGCCCGACCTGGACATCACCTTGAATGCCCAACCATCCTCTCTCATTTTGCGCCCAAACATAGAGTGTACTACCCGAATTTTCTGCAGATAGCGGTAAAAAAACGGCATTATTGTCGTAATTATAATGGTAATTCTCATATACTTTCCGATCTTCAAGATAGATCACAATATGAGTACCTTTAATATTTTCGAAACGAATCGCTGAACTTCCGTCATGCAAACGGGGAATTGTCAAACGTGTCCACAAAGAACCTGATGGTTCTTTCGTACTGTCTACAATTCGCTCAACACTACGTTTCTCCCATATTTCATCCTGGCCCATAACTTCACTAATGAAGCCCTGATCTCCAGCGTTCCCCCATTTCACTTCCCATCCTGTAATGGCTACAGGCTGCCGAATCTCTTCTGGTGCGGCAAGCACGAGTCCATGCGGCATACACAGAATCGTGCATATCGTCATCCACAAGATGATAATAGCTTTGGGCACATTTCTCATTCACAGCACCTCAAAGTTTTTATTTTCGCTTCTTCATTTCTCCCTCACCCTATCAATTCGCCACCGTTTATCATGTCACCTTCTTACACAAATTTAAAATTCACATATAAGTAGATTTATAGTCTTTTTTCCATTTTATTGTTATAAAAGCCGTTAATTTCGCAAGTCCTCAAACTGGTTTTCGATCATTTCACGTTCCTTCTGTTCCACTTTCGTACGAAACTCCAACCACTGCTCCGTTTCTTCATCATCGTAAATTGTCCATATATCAGAGAATAAAAAATCACGTAACTGAACAACCTGTCCAGACCATATACCGCCAACCCAGAACAATCCATCCGGACGACGAATGACTGTACGAGAAAATCCGGGTGTGGACGCTTTCTGTCCGATCCGAATACGTGTGATCATATTGCCTAATGTATACCAGTCCACGTTGCACCCCTCCTTGAGTAGTCATGCTTCATCATAACATAGGAAAAACAAGAAATGCTGGAAAAACGGCTGGCACGATTCAATCCAGTGGATCATGTGTAATGGTTTTTCAAAGCAAACTCACTAAACAAGGAGATGATTATGATGAATGAGCCTCATCGCACGGTAGAAGTTGAACATAAGGATGTACAACACAAATCGGATTCAAGTATGGTCGCCTCTACATTTATTAAATATGCCGCATATATCATTATCTTTTTCGGATTTCTCTACTTCCTTGTGAAATATGTATTCCCGAAATTTTAACGAAATCCTGACATAATCTGGTCTGTTTACGGGGACAATATCATGCTTGGAAGAACGATAAAATGCTGAAATGATGCCATTACATTGTTTAAATTGGTCGTACTATAAACAAGTTATGAAAGGAAGTGCTGATGATGTCTGATAAACCCATTAGCAACGTGGAAAGTGAACGCTATTATGACCGTTACCAGAGGTCCCGTGATATTCCGCCTGAAACCGAAGTACCCGAAGGCGACATGGATACCTTTGATGAAGTTTCTGGACGCCGCATTGAAATAGAGATGGAAGATTCGGAGCTTCCACCTGCATCTGCTGTAGACGAAGAAGGTTTGGAATCCCGCTTGGCGGAAACTCCACTGGAAGCCGTACCCGATGCAGATCTGGTGCAACCGGGCAGCCCGGTTGATCCTGCCGCACCCGACCCCGATGCCCTGCATGGTACAGATCTGTTAAACGGGGCTGGAGCTGACGCTAAACCACAGCAGAATATCTTGCCTCCGCGTTAGTAGATGTCTTGTTTTGCGTATTCTGACAATAGGAGGTGCTGACATGACCAAAAACAATGAGGAAGAACAGGTTAAAGAAAATAAGAACCTTGTTACCGAGCGGGATATCGATCCTGATTTTGGCCTCTTTACAGAAGATTCTTTCCCTGATGCACTGGAAGATGAAGATCAGCGCGATGCGGTCAAACATGCCATTCCCGACGAACAGACCTCCGAGTAAACCTCATGAACTGATTTGCAGATCGGTATGCGTAAACGTTGCGCTGAATGTAATAAAGTGATGCTGGAAGCCCCCTCAACAAGGGGTTTCTTTTATTTTCTCTTCAAAGCTTGCTCTAGCTTACACAGAAAAGAAGATGACAATTGCATTTCCAGCGTCATCTTCTTCCCATACTTATAACGTTTCTTTCAAAAACCTGAATCCAAAATCTATAGCTAAACGCAGTTCTCTCCAGTCACCATTGCCATTGCAAGGTTCACTTCTCCACTGGCTTAGCCACTCCGGGGAGCTTGTGCTCCAACCTGGACCACTTGACCACAATAGCAGTAGCCAGAAGCGCAAGGCCATTAATGATAAATATCCAGCGAATCGGCAGCCAGCCGCCAAGGACACCGCCGATAATCGGCCCTGCCATCGTTCCGATCTGGGCTGCGGACTGGTTCAGACTAAATGCACGTCCCCGAAAAGCCGGTTCAGTCACTTGTACAATCATCGCATTGATCGCAGGAAAAACGGCCGCAAAAAAGAGTCCATAGACAAATCTCAGAATGCCAAATGCAACGTAACCTGTTGTAAAAAACTGCAACAGATTGCCCACCGCGCCGCCAATGAGTCCGATTACCAGCACTTTTCCAAAACCGATCCTTGATCCAAGCTTGCCCCAGCGCGGAGCCATAATGACCGTCGCAACCCCTACCGCCGAGAAAATAATCCCTGAGCTTAAGGAAGCCCGATCAGGCTGAACTCCCATCTCCATGACATATACCGTTAATAGCGGCTCCAGAATCATTACAGAAAAAGTACAAATGCCCATCATACCAAGCACGGTGACAAACACACGATTCGCTCTCGCTTCACGGATGTCATCCATAACATGCGAACGTGCCTTGTTACGATTAAAATTCTCTTCCTTGACCCAGAAGGTTGCAATGATTGCGGACACCAGCACGACTATCGCCGAAAATAGAAACGCACTGCGGTTGCCATAATAGTGGCTGACAAACCCGCCGATCAGTGGACCGATAATCCCCCCTGTAGCTCCAGCAGTGGACATAATGCCCAAAGCATATCCAGTCTTCTCTTCAGGTGTGTTCGTGCCCACAAGAGCAATCGCCGCAGGAACAAATCCGGCAAGCAATCCTTGGAACAGTCGAACCACAATCAGTGAATACGGATCTTGTACAAAAAAATTAATCAGATACAGGACAGCCAAGCTGTACCCTGAACGAATTAACATCGGCTTGCGCCCATATTTATCGGCTAATGATCCCCAGAAGGGTGATACAAGAGCGCTTGCAAGAAAAGTAATGCCAAAAGAAAGTCCTGACCAGAATTCCAGATGATTGCGCACACCCAGATCACTGCTTAGAAATAAGGGAAGAAACGGAATCGAAATGGAATACGCCGTACTGCAAAAAAAGACACCGATCCATAAAATGATCAGATTACGCTTCCACGAGAAGTTCATATACCCGCCCGTCCTTTCCGTAACTGACGCCGGGACTGCCGTGTTTGGAGCGGACGGATCAGACCCGTACGTCCCCCTGATGCGGAAGCATTTTCCTTATTTTACACCCATGCTCTCATGATGACCATCCCCAGTTCACCGAATTAACATGGCTTGCATTGCCATTCTGAGCCAAGAAACGGTATGATAGTTGAAGAATTCACCAAACTATATTGGATGAAACTCGTTATAACAACGAACCAAGGAGGAACATATTCATGTCTTTACGGTGGAAAAAAACAACCGCAGTCTCGCTTGTGTTTGCGATGCTGTTGATCGTTATGAGCGGATGCGTACGCCCGGCAAGCAATGCTACACAAACTCCGGTTCCAGCACCACCAGCGGGTGCTAATCCTGTAGCCACGATTGAGATGCAGGACGGACAGAAGATCGTCATTGAGTTGTATCCTGAGATTGCCCCCAATACGGTGTACAATTTCATCTCCCTGGCGAACAAAGGCTTTTATGATGGCCTGATCTTCCATCGGGTTATTCCGGGCTTTATGATTCAAGGCGGTGATCCGAACGGCAATGGTTCAGGCGGACCAGGTTATGCGATCAAAGGTGAATTCACCTCTAACGGTCATAAAAACCATCTGAAGCATACCCGTGGGATACTCTCCATGGCACGCAAATCAGATAATTTGGATTCTGCCGGATCTCAGTTCTTCATTATGCTGGCTGACGCTGATTATTTGGATAACTCTTATGCGACTTTTGGTAAAGTGACCGAAGGAATGGATGTAGTTGATGGAATTGCAGCACAGCAAATTGGCGAAGGTGACAAGCCGGTTACGGACCAAGTCATGAAGAAAGTAACCGTTGATACACACGGACTGGAATATCCAGAACCTGTTAAGATTACAGAGGAGAAAAAGTAACCCTCTTCTAAGAACAAACAAAAGCTCTGTTCTGTGCATTTGGCGCAGAGCAGAGCTTATTTAATGATAACGTTTACATAAGTAAATGGATCAAAAACTCTTTTTCGGTCTCGGATAATACCTCAATGTATCCATCCCAATAAATTCAGCCACCCGATAACCGCAATCCACAGTGGGAAACTAAAAGCCATCCCCCATGCAAGCCCTTTCAACAAACTACGGTTTGCCTCCATGAACAACGACTCCTTTCTTCAGGGAATAGTCGTAGTATCGGTACCATTATATGGTTTTATACCTGTCTTCATTCGCCGTGACATGCCCTTTTTCCTGCATGAGCTCTGCAACTTCATGGAATGCGCAACACGAACCTGATATACTATGACTACAATAATGATATGGATGATGATTCATGTTTTTGAAAGGAGATTTTCCAAGTGGCTAAATCCAAAAGACGTACTCCAGCACCCAAGGCTCAGAATCAAAATCAGGACCAACCGACCACGCTGAAAGATTTACTGAGCAGTGATGTGCTCGAGAAACTGAAAGCGCAAGCTGACGAAGCCAAAGCTGCTGAAGCACAGCGCAAAGAGCAGGAGCGTTTACAGGCAGAGGAAGCTCGTAAGGCGGAACAGAAGCGCCGGGACAATGACTTTGAGTATCTGCTGAACAATAGCTCCATGGACTGGAAGAAACATAAGTAACCAAGAGATGAAGTGGTCACACCAAGCTGTCCATACATCCTATGATACAAGTTATACGAATGAAACGTATGAAGCTAATCTTACTTCATGAGATTATTTTCATACTATAATTTCTGAACAAAGCAGGGCCCAGATGGGGCCCTGTTTTTAATATGAGCACATATGATTCACCTCCCCCATGTCGGGTATTTAGAAGTAGAGTGTTCAAGGACAATTCATACATGGAGGGATCAATGAATGGCTGAACAACGTTTGGAAGGTAAAGTAGCAATTGTTACTGGAGGCGGCTCCGGTATTGGTCAGGCCTCTGCCATTCGATTCGCCGAGCAAGGGGCCAAAGTATACATGTTAGATCGTACACCCGAGAATGCAGAGGAAACGAAACAGATCATCGAAAAAGCCGGTGGCGAAGCTTATGTGATTGAATGTGATATCTCCAAGCCGGAACATGTAGAGAAAGCCATCAACCAGGCGGCAACCGAAGCAGGCAAGCTGGATATCGTTTTTGCTAATGCAGGAATTAATGGCGCCATGGCTCCAATTGAAACGATGAAAATCGAAGATTGGGATCAGACGATGGAGATTAACATGCGTGGCACGTTTGCAACAGTGAAGTATGCCATCCCTCATCTGAAAGAGCGCGGCGGCAGTATTATCATTACGAGTTCCATTAACGGCAACCGCGTATTCTCCGGCATCGGATTTTCTGCATACGCTTCCAGCAAAGCAGGTCAAACGGCTTTCACCAAAATGGCGGCACTGGAGCTAGCTCGTTACAAGATTCGTGTCAACGCCGTTTGCCCAGGAGCGATCGATACCAACATTGATGACAATACGTATCCATCGGATGATCTGAAAGATGTTCAGATTCCAGTGGAGTTTCCTGAGGGACATGAGCACCCGCTCAAAGGCGAACCAGGAACATCGGAGCAAGTCGCCAATCTGGTACTGTTCCTCGCTTCAGATGAAGCCTCACATGTAACAGGCACACGTATCTACGTGGATGGTGCCGAATCACTTCTGCGTGGATGAGCTATTTATTTACACGCCCACTCCGATGACAGAAATATAACAAACCCGCAAATTTTCTGGATGATCAGAATGTTTGCGGGTTATCTTAATTAAAACTCGGATTCAGGAAAGTTAGTTTTTGGAATACGTCTGCGGCTGCTTTTCCTTTTTGCCACTGATACGTTTCAGCCACTCAGGAATCGCAAAGAGCATAAGGTATAACAAGGAGAATAACACCAGAGCCAGAACCTCTTCTCCGAGAATGTAGACCGGATAAGGCCCAAGCATATCTAACACAGACGGTGTGTCCGGTTTATGTCTCAGGAACATATAATTCGCATCGAGCAATACATCCAAACCGTATACCACGAGCGCAGCAATGTTTACAAATATCATGGAGTCTGCAACAGATCTCCATCCAGGACGAAGTTGTTCCACCCAAGTCATATAGAGAAGAGCAAGAATGATCATCGCATGTGCAACAAAGAATTGAATGAAGCGGAAATGAGCAAAAGCATAACCAAGATTCGGCGTAATTATAGCCATCAGAGCACCTGCAATACCTGAAAAAAGCAAGGCAGAAAATAACCATTTTTGGCGTGTCAGTAATAACAACGCTGATAATAATAACGACAGACTGCACAGCTCCAGCGGTAGCGATGTCTGCAGACTCCAAATTCCTCCATACACATACCAGATTTGCAGTACAATCTCACAACTTACCATGAATCCTGCCAAACCGATGCGTACGGTCCTGCTTGAACGTTCAGACATGAAACGAAGACGATGCCTAAAAAGAAATAACAGAATAACAAGTACAAAAATAATGATCATCGATGCAATATGTGAAGTCGAGAATGCCGCAAAAGGCTCTGCATCATACGGGTCAAGCCAAGGTGGATAGGCCATGCCTTTTCTTCTCTCCTTTTCCGGTTAACAGAGGTAACTTCTTATAACGCGATTGGTAACTTTTTTCATTCTGCCACTGATCACTATACCTGTCCAGCTTCATTCAAATAAGTATTGTATTTTAAATATCTTTATGTTAAGATAAAACCAAGAAAGAAACATACAAAAAGTTAGTAACTTTAAATATTGAATTGATACTAGTCGAACTTAACTCCTTACCCTGACTTGTTATTTAAAACATTAGCGATCTAGTACATTTAAGGAACGTTCATAAAACTTCAACTTTATCTCTATCTAGGAGGAATATATTATGTTAATCAAAGGACTTCACCACGTATCCGCGCTTACCGCGCATGCCGATCAAAACTACCGTTTCTATACGGACATCATGGGCCTTCGTCTGATCAAAAAAACGGTCAATCAGGATGACGTTTCGGTCTATCACCTGTTCTATGGAGATGAGAAAGGAAATCCCGGCACAGAGCTCACCTTCTTCGAA
Organism: Paenibacillus intestini; assembly: GCF_030803945.1. Classification (NCBI taxonomy): domain Bacteria; kingdom Bacillati; phylum Bacillota; class Bacilli; order Caryophanales; family Paenibacillaceae; genus Paenibacillus; species Paenibacillus intestini. The sequence continues at coordinate 236,491 of NZ_JAURUN010000006.1, forward strand.
ATTCCAATGGCTGGACGCACACGTGAAGGTGTAAACAGCATCTCTGCCACCTCACTTCGTGTGCCAAGTGATGCAGCTCTTGCGTATTGGGCACAGCGCTTCGATGAATATGAAGTAACTCACGGCGAGATTGTGCAACGTGGAGGCCGTGCAACACTGGCATTTACAGACTTTGAAGGTATGCGGCTGATTCTCGTTTCTGATGAACATAACTCGGGTGTCGCCGGGGGTAAACCTTGGGATCGAAGCCCTGTGCCAGCGGAGTATGGCATCATTGGACTCGGCCCAATTCATCTGACCGTACGGGATGCTTCACTCACTACACCTGTTCTCACCGAATTGCTTGGGTTTAGAGCAAAAGGCAGCTACCCCGCGTTTACTCCAGGTCAACCTGATGTACTTGTGTTCGAATCTGGTGAAGGTGGTAGCGGTTCAGAAGTTCATTTGGAGGAACGCAATGATCTGGAGCAAGAACGGCCAGGACGCGGCAGTGTTCACCACGTGGCCTTCCGTGTAGACAATGAGGAAGAATTAAGACAATGGGTTGACCGAGTACATCAGTTCCGATTCCCAAGCTCCGGTTTTGTAGATCGCTTCTACTTCCGTTCCCTGTACTTCCGTGAAGCTAACGGCATTCTGTTTGAGCTTGCGACAGATGGCCCGGGATTTGATACGGATGAGGACTTCGCCACACTTGGAGAATCACTGGCGTTACCTCCATTCCTGGAAGGACGCCGTGCTGAGATCGAAGCAAACCTGAAACCGCTGGATACCATGATCCGCTAATGTTCGTGACTATCGGGTAAGTCAGCATTGAATTTTCAATGAAATGAAAATAAAACGATGATCACCACACAACTCTGTATTCAAAACTTGAGTCAGAGGATGCCTGGTGAATCATCGTTTTTTATTAGCCAGTTTAACGTAGTCTGTCTTATTTGGTCAGATACGATGTTGTAAGTGGTACAAACAAGGCTGAACCTGGATCTTCGGATACAATCTCGACATATACAGCGTCTGTGCCTTTAACATCCACATCAAGACTCATCATACCGTTTTCCGGAGTGATATTGAATTTTTTGAGTGTCGCGAGATCCTGATCGTAGATATGAATCTCCTGATTTCCTTTGAGCGCGGCAAGTTCCAAGTGCAGAGAAGAATACTTTTTACCCGTATTGATCTGGATATCTTTTCCCTGCTTCGCAGGGTCATTATGCAGATAGACATCCTTGTAATCCTTGCCTTTGTACGTGGTATCCTTAGGATCTTTGGTGTGCCAAGCGGTAGAACCCAGTACGGATGTTCCAAGTGCACTCAGCGTTACTTTTCCGTTGGTTACCGGCGCAGAACCATTCGTTCCACCGATAAGGACGGATGAAGTTGCACCGTCATAATTGATCTCTGTTCCAAGCAACGTACCTACTGCACGAACCGGCAGATATGTGGTTCCGTTATATGTGATCGGAAGTACCGTCTTGCCATTGGCATCCTTGGCTGTCACTGTCTCACCATTTAATTTCAGGGTGATTTTGCTGTTGAGATATGCTTTGATTTGCTCCAAACCTGTAGCTGCCAGTGCACCCGTACCAATACCGAGTGTCAATGTGCCCACCATCAAACCAAGTACGACCTTTTTCTTCATCAAATTCCCTCCCAGACGTTTAAATGAGTTGTCCTTTATACATTTAAACGACTAAAGCGTGAATGTCAATTGTTTTCAGCATTTTTCCGCAACTTTTTTTATTTCCAGACAGCACAAAATGAGGCTGTAGTCACTCCTTTTTTTTCAGCCCCATCCAATGGTCACGCTTGCCATGGCATGTCCTATATTTTATTAGGTATTTACATCTAAGACCTCGTGCTGCAGCACAAGATCACCCTTTGCTCAATCAAATGATTCGTAGTATTCCTCTTCATACACTTCCATACTATATTTCAAGTCGTTCGCCTTCCATTCCCCATTCTGAAACACATAAGAAAACGTTAAATCGCCCGCATAAACCCCTTCGCCATATGCACCCGATGTAGAGACAACAAGCTTGTTATCCTCCACGCTATAATAAGTTACACGACCAAATTGTAACTTCTCATGATACAGAACATCTCCTGCTCCCTTCTCCACATTGGAGGGCTCGGCTGGAACCCCATTTAAAGTCACCCCAATCTCGATCTGGTCGGAGGTTACCGTAACTTTGGAATCCACATGTTCTTTCACAATCTCATCCAGAGTCTGCATCTTCATTACATCCAGTGAAACCGGATCAAGAATGTGTGCCTGACCCAGATAAATTCCGGTGCCGTGTCCCTCTGAATACAACACCACAATCTCTTTTTTACCATCACCGTTTAAATCCAGTTCATGTACTTCAGGTTTGTACGATCCCCCCTCTGCTCTCCAATCACTAAATTCACGTTTTTTGCCGTTTGCCTCAACCACGAGGCCATTATATATATATCCCGAGCCCCCAATACTCATTGGGTACACCCGAACATCATTATTCTCTGGAGCCACGGAAACATCATCTGCTTTCACCGGCATCATATCTTTGTTGCTGTTCAGTGCATCATTCATTCGATCTATATGGGAAGCCTCGACCGCTGTGGCCTGGCTGGATGATTCATTTATATTAAGCTGTTGTTGCGACTCATTTGTCGTTTTGGCAGTTGAAGTTACTGAAAGTGTGGCCACCGCCAAAATAATCATCAGCAGGATACCTGTCCAAGTTTTCAATATACTGGGCTCCTTCTTCTGTTGTGATAATCCTATTATATCTTCATTTATCGCCCGCGCGTTGCAATTTTGTTAATCTTTCTTAAAAATTCTTTACAAATCTTCAATCACACGAAAAAACGTTCGTCTTTTACCATAATAAGCTAGGGCATGTCTGAAAAACTGACTAGCTTTCAAGATACGCCCCAATTTCCCGGAAAATAAAAAACACTCCGGAAGCAGCTCAAGGCTGCATCCGGAATGCTTTAGTTTTATCGAGTAATCGATCTGTTAACTGTCTCAACTCTTCTGCAGAAGAGGATATCTCCTCCATGATTGCGGTCTCCTCATGCGCGGCATCCATGATGCGCTTCGCTTCATCAGAGAAGGAACCGGCTTTCCCCTGGATCTTCTTCACATGACCATGCGTTTGCTCTACGCGCCCTGTCTGCTCAGCAATTTTGGAACCAATATCATGAGCGCCTTGCATAAACACTTCAACCGTGCCTGTCAATTCAAGCAACGTCTGATCAACGGAAACCGTTCGTTCTGATTCGTTCACAACAAGTCCATGCTGTTCATGGCTCAGCTCCACGGTTTCCCGAATTCGTTGTTGTACACGACTGATCAGTTCATTAATGCGATGAACGGAATCTTTACTCTCATCAGCAAGTTTGCGAATCTGCTGCGCTACAACGGCAAATCCTGCGCCCTCTTCTCCTGCACGCGCTGCTTCAATAGAAGCATTTAATGCGAGTAACCCTGTTTCTTCAGCAATATTTTTGACCGATTGTGTAATCGCTTCGATATCGGAAGCTTCCTTCTCCAAGAGCAACATAATATCGCGGGAACGGTTGTGAGACTCGGCTAGTTCATTCATGCCTTTCATCAATGATGAGAAGGTTTCTTTGGTATGATCCACCGAACGTCCCATCTTACCAGACAATTCGGTCATACCTAAAGACTGATGTTGCATTTTCTGAAAATCATTCAACATCTCATCGGCGGTAATCAGGGAATGCTGGGAAGTCACTTTCTGATCCTCTACGCCAACCGCAATATGATCCACGGCCTCAGACATCATCTCGATCTGTTCTGCAGCCTGTGTAATGGCTTCGCTCAATGACTGTGCGTTCTGAGAGGTTGTCCGCGTACTATCCGCAATATCGTTCACGATACTTCTCAGATTAGAAACCATTACGTTGAACGCATCATATAATACGGTAAGCTCATCTTGTGTACGGCGCTGCGGAATCTCCGTGGTGAGATCACCGGAAGATACCTGCTGCGCTGCACGAGACAGCTGAACAATCGGACGAGTCAGATAGCGGGAAGCAATCCAGCCGAGAATCCCGTTCCAACATACTCCCATAAGCAAAATGATAGATATGTACAGCCAGTTTGGCATATCAAGCGAAATCCAATCTTTTACAAAGAAAATAAAAAAGCCGCTAGTTCCGTAAGTAATAATTGAAATTAGTACCAGACCTGCGACAGTCTTCGCCCCTAAAGTCCATTTCATGTTCGCACCCCGTAGTTCTTTTTTCCTATTTTACCAATCTTGTACCAAATTTCATGTGACATATATCACTGAAAACGCTCTATTTACCTTTTGCATATCGTTCATGCATGACTTTCATACCATAAAGCTCATAATGAATAAGACAAGCTTAGGTACCCCTCCCTTGTAGCTGTAATTCATGATATGAAATTTTAAATTCCCCAATTTAAATTATTATCGGTTTCAATGAAAGAATCATTTAGCTTGGCATCTATTTTGCTTAAATGATATACTGAGTGCGCTTCAGCAACGCTGGAGCCGAACTATTTTTATGATGCCACTGGAGGCGAACGAGATGTCTACTATGTCCACACGGACGGAGAAAGATTTTATCGGCGAAAAAGAAATTCCAGCTTATGCGTATTATGGAATTCAGACGGTGCGGGCTGTAGAGAACTTCCCGATTACCGGTGTTCCGGTTCACCGCGAACTGATTACGGCACTGGCTGCTGTTAAAAAAGCGGCAGCGATGGCGAACATGGAACTGAAAATGCTCCCAAACAAGATTGGGGAAGTCATCATCATGGCAGCGGATGAAATGATGAAAGGCCATCATCTCGATCATTTTATTGTAGACTCCATTCAGGGCGGTGCAGGCACCTCCATGAATATGAATATCAACGAAATTTTGGCCAACCGCGGACTCGAACTGTTAACGAAAAACAAGGGAGACTACTTCCACTGTAATCCGAACAATCATGTAAACATGTCTCAGTCTACCAATGACGTTGTGCCAACAGCCTTACGCATTGCGGCTTATCAGCTCTCCGAGACCCTGCTTGGTACAATGAAAAAGTTGCAGGAAGCCTTCCACAAAAAAGAGATTGAGTTCAACGATGTTGTCAAAGTAGGACGTACACATCTACAGGACGCCGTGCCTATCCGACTTGGACAAGAGTTCGGCGCTTATGCGCGCGTGATTGGACGGGATATTGAACGTCTTCAATTCGCCAATAAACGTATGCTTATGATCAACATGGGTGCAACAGCTGTAGGTACAGGACTCAATGCCAAACCGGAATATATCGTCAAGGTTACTGAGTATCTGTCAGAAGTGACTGGCCTGCCGCTACAGACCGCGGATGATTTGGTTGACGCGACACAGAATACAGACGCCTATTTGGAACTCTCAGCTGCATTGAAAGTATGCGCTGTCAGCCTGTCCAAAATCTGTAATGACATCCGTATGATGGCCTCAGGCCCGCGTGCCGGATTTAACGAACTGCTTCTGCCGCCACGTCAGCCGGGATCTTCCATTATGCCAGGGAAAGTCAATCCGGTCATGGCAGAGGTAATCAACCAGGTATCCTTCCAGGTCATGGGAAATGATCACACGATTTGCATGGCTTGTGAAGCCGGACAATTCGAGCTGAATGTGATGGGACCGGTTATTGCATTCAACCTGTTACAATCATTGAAAATCATGAATAATGGCATTGATGTCTTCACACGGTATGCTGTCGAAGAGATGGAGGCCAATCGTGAGCGCTGCGAGTTGATTATGAAGCAAAGCTTCAGTGTCGTGACTGCTCTGAACCCGCATCTTGGTTATAACGTAGCGGCTTCGATTGTAAAGGAAGCATTAAAAACCGGGATGACCCTGCAGGAAATCATCTTGGAGCGAGGTTTGCTGACTCCAGAAGAATTGGAAGAGATTTTACATCCAGAACAGATGACCACGCCGGGGATTGCCGGAGAACATTTCCTGCGTAACATGGAGCGCATGTAAACACACTGATCTTATGAGTTCAGATTAAAAATTCTAAAGAAGCCCCGTTATCCGTTAGTCAACGGATAACGGGGCTATTTGAAGTATAATTCGATACGATAAATTTCAGATTTATAAAGAGTCGTTCAGACTTAACGTGATAAGACGTATACACTTCAAGCCCAGCGTTTTCGTTCCAGGGATGACAGAATTCGAAGCTCCTCCCTGTATTTCGCAACGGTTCTTCGAGAAATGATGATGCCCTCGCCTTCAAGGAGAGCAGATAATTGGCTATCTGAGTACGGCTTGTTTAGTTGCTCGGTTCGAATGATTTCCTTCAGCCGCCGTTTGACAGCCGATGCAGACGTCTGTTCTCCAGACACGGTCGTAATACCGTAATCGAAAAAAGCCTTAACCTCGTAAACCCCATACGGAGTGTATATATATTTTCCGTTCACGGCCCGGCTAACTGTTGATTCATGCATCTGTACTTTCTCAGCAACCGCGGCCAGATTAAGCGGCACCAGTGCAGCGGGGCCCTCACTTAAAAAGCGCTTTTGCTCTTCCATAATGGCCATCATCACACGTAACAATGTCCTGCGCCGCTGTTGCACACTGCGTATAACGGCTCTCGCCTCAGCTGCCCGAGTCATCCAGATCTCACCGGGAGACGACTCCTGTATCCAGTTGTTGCAAGCTTCATTTACGGTTACGCGCGGATTGCCTGTTGCAAGCAGCTTGAGTACCATTTCCCCATGAACCATATCCACAGTAGCATCGGGGACGATATAATGTGCACGTTCATTACAGCCTATCGATCGACAAGGCTTAGGGTCAAGACGAGTAATATACTCGTATGCTGCTTGTGCTTCCCGCGAAGTTATACCATACTTGCCTGCTGTCCGCCCGGGATGAAAAGGAACCAACACCTCCAGCCCTGCCCGCACGATACGCTCGGCATAAGGAATCGCTGCTGGGTCACGCTGAATCTGCAACAGCAAACATTCTTGCAGATTTCGCGCCCCTACACCCGGAGGGTCCAGGGACTGCAACAAATCAATTCCTGCGTTCAGTTCGCTCATGGACAATCCGAGTTCAACCTGTACTTCAGATAGCTCAACCTTCAAGTAACCATCAGCATTCACACATCCAGCCAAATAGACCGCCACTTTCTCCAGCCTATGCGGAATTTTCATCGTGCGAATTTGCGAAGCAAGGATTTGTTCCAGCGTAGGCGCTGTTCCTTTGGCTTGAAGCAGAGGGTCATAGGAAGGATACACCTGCTGATTGTTTCTTCTTGATGGCTTAAAAGAATAAACGGACTGCTCTTCCAATTCAAGAAGCGGATTATCCGCTGCGACATCCTGCAAATAACGAATCAGTTCCTGACCGGACAAGGTCAGCAAATGAAAGGACTGCTTCATTTCCGGCGTGATGGACAGCCGGAAGCGCTGTTCCTGCACCAACTGAACACCTAACATCCGATGCCCTCCTTATGTCAAGCTGGATACTATTCATTGCAACACTGGGATTTGCAGGAATAATACCATACAGTTCAGCCCTTGTCAGCATGTCAATACATACATGCGGTCTCAAACGCCATTTAATATTTTTCAGACACCAGCTTCGCTTGAGTAAACAGCAACAGATAATCCCTGCCTCCTGCTTTGGAATCGGTACCCGACATATTAAATCCACCAAATGGATGTGTCCCTACCAAAGCTCCCGTACACTTGCGGTTGAAATACAGATTACCTGCAAAATACTCATGTCTTGCCTGCTCCAGATGTGCCCGATTGCGCGAGATAACCGCACCTGTCAGGCCATAATCTGTATTGTTGGCAATATCCAGCGCATCCTGGAATGAATCGGCTTTGATGAAAGCCAGCACCGGGCCAAAGATCTCCTCTTGCGAAATCCGGGCATGCGGTTCCACATCTGCAATAATGGTCGGCTCGATGAAAAATCCTGCCGGATCTCCGGTACCTCCCCCATGAACCAGACGTCCTTCCCCTTTGCCAATCTCGATATATTCGGTGATCTTTGCATACGCCTTATCATCAATGACAGGTCCCATGTAATTTCCCACTTCAAGCGGACTGCCCATCGTCAGCTTCTTCGTACGCTCCAGCACCTTTTGTAATACTTCATCATATACATCCTTATGGATAATGGCACGAGAGCACGCTGAACATTTTTGTCCCGAGAAACCAAAAGCCGAAGCTGTGATCGACTCGGCTGCCAGTTCCAGATCACTGTCACTGTCAACCACAATGGAATCCTTGCCACCCATCTCGGCGATCACACGTTTGATCCACTTCTGACCCGGAGCGGTGCGTGCTGCACGTTCATTGATCCGCAGACCGACATCGCGGGAACCTGTGAAACTGATAAAACGTGTCAGTGCATGATCGACAAGATAATCCCCCACCTCACTGCCTGGCCCTGGCAAGAAGTTGACTACTCCATCTGGCAGACCCACTTCTTCCAGCAGTTCCACGAACTTTGCAGCGATGACCGGTGTAGTGCTTGCCGGTTTTAGCACCACCGTGTTGCCTGAAACTAACGCAGCCGAGGTCATGCCTGCCATAATCGCCAGCGGGAAATTCCACGGCGGAATCACCACGCCAACACCAAGCGGAATGTAAGTCAATTCATTATCTTCACCAACAATCCGTACAAGCGGCTGCGGCTCACTGAGACGTTGCATTTCCCTTGCATAAAACTCCATAAAATCAATCGCTTCAGCCGTATCTGCATCTGCTTCAGACCAGGTTTTGCCCGCCTCATAGACCATCCAGGCGGAGAACTCATGCTTGCGGCGGCGCATGATTGCCGCTGCTTTGTAGAGATAACGGGCCCGTTCATTCGGGTCCGTATGTTTCCAGGTATGGAACGTTTCCGCAGCCGTTTGGATGGCCTTCTCGGCCAGCTCCCGATCCGCTTGATGAATCGTTCCAATCACCTGATCCTTAGCAGCCGGGTTCACGGAAGTTAACGTGCGGTTGCTCGTTATTTTTTTTCCACCGATAATCATCGGATATTCCTGTCCCAGTTCGGATTTCACCTTATGGAGCGCTTCCTCAAAGGCTTCCCGGTTCGCTTGCACCGTAAAAGCTGTAAATGGTTCGTTAACAAAAGGGATATTCATCAATGATTCCTCCTTCAGGATGTGGTTTCTACTCACTTTATAAGTCTCACAAAGATAATTTACACGAGCACTCCGAGGACAGAATAACCTTCCATTCGCTGTTATCCCCAGATTTTTTGGATTCCCTTCTCCTAAGGGAAAAATCCGGTGATAAATGCGACCGCTTCGCTTTTCCAGGTTTTTTCTGTCCTTTCCGTTATTTGTGTAAAAAAATGTTCAACTTATATCGATCGCTGCTCGGATTCACGCAGCACTTACGTCTCATTCAAATATATGAAGCAAGAAGCGTGCCAACTCCGCTAGAACATGAAATATTTTTTTGTTTCACGGAGATAAAAATGTTCATAAAAATAAATTAGGGCATCAGCAATCGCATTCAACAGATTTTGGCACGATTTTTGCTAGATATGTAAATATACAATCATGAATATTTAGGGAGGAACCACGATGAGTGTCGGAACGGAACTATATCGCAAAACGTTGTTAACCGTAGCTGGCAATAAAGCCGTAGAGAACCTGTCTCTCAAATACGGCAAAAAGCTGGCTGGCAAGTTCATAGCTGGTAATACGCTGGAAGAGGCGCTGGAAGAAATTCGCGTTTTAAATAGCAAAGGCATTATGGCAACACTGGATCATCTGGGAGAGGGCATCACCCATCTGCGCGAGGCGGCACTTTACAGAGATGAATACGTGAGGTTAGTTGAAGGTATAGCGCATAGCGGTGTGGACTCCAATGTTTCACTGAAACCGACCCAGATGGGGCTGGCACTTGATCCGGAAGAAGGGTACCAGAATATTCGTGCGGTCGCCGCCCGAGCGAAGGAACATGAACTGTTCGTCCGGATTGATATGGAGGACAGTCCGTTCACCCAAGCAACCATTGATATCGTACGTAGACTGCATGCGGAAGGGCTGGATAACTCAGGTACCGTATTGCAGGCTTATCTGCATCGAACGGAAGAGGATACCCGCGATATGATTCGGGAAGGTATTCGGCTGCGTTTGGTCAAAGGAGCGTATAAAGAACCTGCAAGCGTCGCATATCAAAATACGTCCGAGGTCATTCACCAGTTCAAAACGATGATTCGTCATCATCTGGATCAAGGTGTTTATACCGCTGTGGCCTCCCATGATGATCACATCATTAACTGGACGAAACAATACGCGAAGGATCGGGATATCTCTCCTGAAGCCTTTGAATTCCAGATGTTATACGGTCTGCGTATGAGTGAACAGGAGCGTCTGGCACAAGAAGGTTATCGCATCCGTTGTTATGTCCCTTATGGCACGATGTGGTACCCGTACTATACCCGCCGTCTGGCAGAGAAACCTGCGAATCTCTGGATGGTTGTGAAGAACATGTTTCGCTAGAATTGATGTAAGAGATAGCCCTTCACGCCATGCAACCCAGTCATTCTGGAGTGCATGGTTTTTCCTTTTTCCGATGATGCAGCACTGCCAAACTTAAACGTTCACTCTAAACAAGAATATATGTCTAAAAAATAAGAATACACAAAATTTAATGTACAAAATTTTAGACAAATTCTACACTAATCATCTTGTATCTTACCCTCACATCGGTCTCCATCTTTACATATTTTCTTATATTTATACATTTTCACAAATAATGAGCGTTATATAAATTGACACAAAAATAAATAAAAAAACTGAAATAAGTTAGAAAATGTAGCTAAATCAACATTTTTTCATATCTTCAACTAAAGAAAACGTATACATAAAAACTACAAAATGGGTGAGCGTTATTAAAACAAAACAATCGAACAATCGATGTCAAAAAATATATACACAACTCTGTTGGAGCGATATAATAGTACTAATTCCAATCACTTTAATCCGTATGTTGTAATCGAGGTGATCCTGATGAGACATTTACTACCTACTCTAAAAGAACTGACACGAACAGACATGCACATTTACGATGAATCCTCCGTTCAGGAAAAGCTTCTTCCACGCCCGTATACGGATTCAGATATCAACGTAACTCGACCTGTTTTTGTACGTTCTGGTACAGGAAGCGCTTATCTCTATTGCTCCTTCCTGGATCAACCAAACTTGCCTGATGAGAAAGGCCTGCCTTCCGCATCTTCTGCTAAATCAACAGATCCCGACCCTTTTCCGGTTACCCCATCGTTCTTTGTCCCTGTCCCTTTGATCTCACTTTCTATGGAACTGGCACAAGTTATTCCATTGTTTTCCAAGAGCTCTGTTCTCATCATCAAAAATGATCGTGACGAATGGATCGGCTATATCACGGCATCCGATATCATGAACTCAATTCATCAAGCCTACCGACTGATGGAAGCCTATCTGGAAACTACGCTTGAGACAGTCGGTTCCGCATTATCTTTAATCGATGAAGAAGCCAAGGTGGCGTACTGGACATCCGGTGCGGAGAATATATTTTCTATTCGCAAAACCGATATTATCGGTCAGCCTGCCGCCAACTTTTTTCCACCCGAAAGACTTCAATCACTTAAAACGTTATATTCCGGTGAATCGGTCTACCGCAAACAGCATCAACCCAGGTCTGATCTGTTCGCTCTAATCAATGCCCGCCCTGTCAGGCTGGATGGTCGTATTGTTGGTGCAGTTGCTGCGGAGGTCGATATCACAACTGAAATTCGTCTTCACCAGGAATTATTGCATATGTCCTCCAAAATTCAGCATTTGGAAAAAGCCGTTGCCCGGCTACATCCCGAGACCGATCCTTTTGCGCGTATCAAAGGTAGCAGTCCAATTATCCGGCAATGTCTGGAGACTATTCGCAAGATCAGCACCACCCCTGCTACGGTACTCATTATGGGGGAAAGTGGCACGGGCAAGGAACTCTTCGCAAAAGCCATCCATGATCTTCGTGAACCAGAGACTGCTCCTTTTATCGCGATTAACTGCGGGGCCATTCCCGCTTCATTGTTTGAGAGCGAGTTGTTTGGCTACGAGAAAGGCGCGTTCTCCGGGGCAGACCCTAAGGGGAAAAAGGGGAAAATCGAGCTTGCGGAGGGTGGCACTCTTTTTCTGGATGAGATTGGGGAGATGCCTTCTGAACTGCAAGTCAAGCTGCTTCGTGTGTTGCAGGAACGAAGTTATTTTCCGGTTGGGGGTACCCGCACCAAACAAGCTAACTGCCGAATCATTGCTGCAACCAATCAAGACCTTCCTGCCATGATTACGCGTAATCAATTCCGGGAAGATCTCTACTATCGACTGAATGTCATCAATCTGATTATTCCGCCGCTCCGGCTGCGTAAAGAAGATATCTATGAGCTCACCCAGACTTTTCTGCAAGAATTCTCGCTGCTCTACAATCGTCATATTGAAGTGATTCCTCCAGAATTGTTCAAACATTTATTCGAGTACGATTGGCCGGGGAATGTCCGGGAACTGCGCAACGTGATTGAGCGCCTAACCATTCTAACGATGGATGGTGAGATCAAGCCGGAATACTTGCCTGATTCGCTGACATCAGCGAAAGTAAACGTACCTTCTGAGCCGGAACAGACAGTAGCCAACCTCAAGTCTGCGGAAAAAGAAGTAGCGCATGACCCCAATGTGACAGACTCCCAACAAGAGGGTCACAGACCTGACCATCTTGCAGGGGTTGCTCGGGAAGCGGCTAACCCAAGTGTTACATTCCCCGAACAAAGTTCGGGCTCCTCTTATCAGCAACAGATGGATGCGTATGAGGCTCGGCTTTTGCTTCAATACCTGAAGGCCGCAGGCGGCAACAAACGAACACTCGCCAAACAACTTGGCATCTCCAGAGCTACACTCTACAACCGTATGAATCGGCTTGGTATATAACCTATAACTCCCGCGGTGATTACCGCTTTCTTTTACAGTTGAACATAATGCACGGCTAGCAAACGAAGAACATTCCACCCTTGCCGTTGCAGGCGATAGAATACAGAGAATTTGAGGAAAATCAGAGAAAGCTCAGCGCCGAGAGCAGAAACCAGCAAATAAGGTTTCTGGCGACTCTAACGATCACCACAAGCCTTATTTGCCCATTTAGGCGTGGTTTCAAAATCTAACGATCTCCAGTGACGCTATTCAGCTAATGTCCTGCTGAAAATGGGATGAAATGGGCAAATTGCTCGAAATAGCGTCCGTACGGATCGTTAGAATTTCAACATGGCGATTTTGTGCAAAATAAGGTTTCTCCTGATCGTTAGAGTTTGCGGGGATGCTACTTATGAACAGCTAGATGAATCAGCTAGAAAAACCCGCAGTTACGGATCTTTCCCGTTTTACTGCGGGTTTATTGTTTATTGGTTGTTGCTTTTCATTTTTGTTTTGGTTTTCATTTTTGCCTTGTTCTTGTTCTTGTTATTTCAACCGATGGCTTCTGCTATTTCTGTGCGACCATCTTTCTTCACCCTTTACAATATTCTCGCTAAACGAATCAGTGCAGTTCTAATATGACGATAAAAAGTAGCCCTGCTCATCGAACACACCTGCGCTGCGGCAGTCGGATTGCCAGCATGGGTCCAGTAAGCCGCATGTAACAGTTTCTGATCCTGGGGAGACACTCCATGTATCCTGCCTTCCAACAGATCCAGAACATATAATTGTAACTGAATGCCGTCCCTCACACCTGTAATTCTGTCTGCGTACTCTTGTAACTCTCCCGGTGAGCGAAGGTGTCCGAGCATTTTACGAACTTCCTGTTCAGACCAAACCCTGTTATTGGATCCCGTTATCTGGGGCTGTATTGCATTAGCTGGGAGGTCTGGATGCAAAAGGGACATCACCCAGGCACCGAATTGTCCGCTACGCAGATCAAGTTCCAGCACATCCGCCTGATCTTCATATCGATCACACGCACGTGTGGACGTTCTCCGCATCTGAAAGCCGATACTCCGCAGAAACAGCTTCAGATGTGGATTGGTCGCAACAAGAATGGCTCTCGCCCCATCTCCCAGGAGCGACAAACGATCCAGTGTCATATATCCGACAAGTTCCTCACGTGTATATCCAGGCACATCATCTCTCGCCGCAGCCAGCAATGCGAAGTGTGTATCACTCTCATCCGGATCATTCTGTAATTCCTCTGGCATAAAGCACTCTTTCATCTCATTCGGAAAATATTTCAAAAGTAAATCACTGATCTCCCGATGCACCAACACGGTAATAAACATCGCAATCGTTTCGCCTTTCATATCCCGCTTTATTACAATGCCTTCAGGATATCGGAGAGCCAGTTCATCCAGGAAGGGGCCATAGTTCACGGCCTGCCAGGGCTCAACGCTGTATTCACACCATTGCTCTAGCAGCTTGTGAAGAGATGGTAGGTCAGCCTGCTTCATTGGTTCAAGCGGCGAGAACAAAGAATCGCGTGAGACGTCAGCATACTTGCGAAACTGGAGCATAGATTCCTGACAGAGTAACAGCATCTTTCTCGCAATTTGACGCTTCCCAAGCGCACATGCCTGTTCATGGAGTGGTTTCAGCAACTCTGCAATCCGAATCCGCATGGACTGCATACGATGCGGCTCGCGTTGCCGGAAATCCCGCATCAAATGTACCCGGGCCATATCGTGCAAGGCCAGACCGTCCGGCGCGGAACGAATGAAAGACATCCGTCTCAGCATGTGATATTCTTCCTGTTTAACGGGTACATTCAGGACCGTGGATAAGAGTTCCTGGTTTGCTGTCTCCAGCAAGGTTAACACCTCCACCATCGGATGCAGACGTGGCGTGGTGAGTTCAAGTAACAGCCGGGCACTGATCATATGTGACAGTTCAGCCCACTCGGCATGAGGAAGATTCCGCTCCTGATCAGCCGCTTCCACTGCAAGAGCAAGTCCCAGCGGATGTCCATCCGTCATTCTCGTAATGACTCCAGCCATACTCGGCTTTAATGAACCTGCGGTTGCAATATACTCCGTAATCTCATCCGCGGTAAAATGTTGCAGCTGCAATTGAACCAGATGCTGATACAGCCGGGGATGCGTTCGCCATGTTGCTGAAAGCTCTGAACGAGATGCAAGTATGATGAGTATCCCACTTAGATGAAGTTTCGCTATGAAAACTTCCATAAACCAGCTCTCGAGCAATGCAAGTTCCTCGTAGTTATCTACTGCAATAACGAGTCGTTTCTCTCTGGGCATGCTTTTCAACAACGATAGCAGAATGTTGCCCTGGCTATTCAACAGCCCAAGTTCCAGTCCCAGTGTTGAACTAAAATAATCCATAAACACGGAGGGCGTTGTGCCACATGCCCGTCCATCCATCCATATAGCGGTTGCTTCCTGCTCTCTAGCGATGGACAGCATTTCTGAAAGTAACGAAGACTTCCCAATACCACCCATACCCGTAACTGAAAATATAGTCATAGGCGCTTCATCATTTTCAAACCACTGCTCTAGGATCATCAGCTCTCTGGCTCGACCAACGAAACGCTTTTCGTCCCTGACAACCTTCTGCTTTCGAGATTCACTTCCGTTCCCCATATATATCCTCCGTACTAGATACTGGTACTTTTACTGTAGCTTACTTTTATATAAAAATGAGACTATATTGAGACGCGCAATCGCTTCCGAAATGTTAGAATCTTGATAAAAGCCAATTTATAGAAAAAGGCAAATCTGTGCCTCTTCTACATTTATCGAACCACGCCGTTTATGGATATCACAAAACGCAACACTCCGCCAATCACCCTGAGCAAGCCTGCACACACGATTTTACCGACTTGGTTTCATGCTTTCCTTTCGTATCCTACTCCAGCCCGATAATTCAGGAAAGGCGGATTTGTGTGAAAAAACATCTCGACATTTCTCATTTGAGCGGACAACTTGGCATCCATTCCAGTAAGCTTCAGGCATGGTTAAACCTTACCGGTTTAACTGTTACAGATCCACAAGACAGACGGGAACGAAGGTCTGAGCGTATGACATTTCCATATCGCCTTGTAACACCTACCTCACCACTTCAGGCTACCTCTTCCCGTGCATTCGAACGCTATCGGAGCCGTTTCTCCAATACAGGGTCCCGTCGCCGGTCTCGTGCCTTACGAGGTATACGACGGATCAACAAGCTGTAAATGAGCAAAAAAACACCTTCTATTCAAGCACTGCCCATATCCAAAAACGTTGCTGTCATGACAATTGTCCATCTCCACCTTCAATCATGGCATTAGCTAACAATGCCATCTCCAAGCACACACGTTTTCCCTGTTGCATATAACCTGGTCCCAGCAGTTCTTCCAGTTTCTCCAGTCGGTTATACAAAGTCTGCCGATGAACGAACAGCTGGGCGGCCGCATCCCTTTTGCACCCGAAATTCGCCAGATAGGCATCCAATGTTTCGACCAATCGCAACTGATGGCTTCGATCATGCTCTATAAGCACACCCAGATGATCGCTCGCAAAGGATTGCAGGAAAGAAAGCGGCATGGCTTTTAACATTTGATATATACCCATACGATCGTAAAAGTGAACATGTTTCATTAATTTGACAGACCTCGCCACTTCAATAACCTGG
This sequence comes from Paenibacillus intestini, assembly GCF_030803945.1. Classification (NCBI taxonomy): domain Bacteria; kingdom Bacillati; phylum Bacillota; class Bacilli; order Caryophanales; family Paenibacillaceae; genus Paenibacillus; species Paenibacillus intestini. Next base: position 253,124 of record NZ_JAURUN010000006.1, read on the forward strand.
ACCGCTTCCTGAAGGCTATCCTTCAGAAGAGTTAGTTGATTTCGAAGTTTGCCGAAGCCCGCATGAATTTCGACTTGTTTCAGATTCGAGCGAGCGAACCGTTTCATATCCTGAGTGATGCTCTCTAACATTTGGATCAGTGGCTGTTCAGAGACAGTTTGTGTTTCTTCCTTGGCACAACAGAGGTAGATTTGATTATTTTTCAGCATGATGAGGCTGGTTAGATGATTTTTCTTCAGAAGTGAGCGAAGCAATACGAGAATGTCCTGATGATTCGCCTCCATTCGCTCCCGGCCCGGCCCCTTCATGCGATGTTCAATCTGCAATAGACCTCCCGCGAACCAGTATTGTCCCTTCACTAACAAGCGAAGCCCCATACGTGTTCTAGCCTGTTCCTCCTGCTGAATGTGGCCATTCATCAAATCCTGAATCAATTCATTCTGGTTGCGTACCATCTTCTCTTCAAGAAATTGTGAACGAAGCGTAAGCGTAGCTGCAGCTTTGGCTGTGTAATCAAGCAACAGCTTGAGATATTCTACCGTTGCCGACGGGTGCACAATCATACCTATGGCTGAAAATACTTGGCCAAAACAAACCACGGGATAACAGAGCAAAGCCCTCTCCTCATCCATATGAAACCACAGCTCCGTATCGGAGTCGTTCAGATTTAGCCGTTCCACTTCCTGGCTGTACCAGCTATAGATGGCCTGCTCCATGTCTGGAGCGAGTTCTGGCACAAAACTCCCGGCCTCCATCGACGAGATGTATACCACAGGTTTTGACGCATAGGCATGTAGCAGGTCGAGAACCGCCGACATATCTGTACGCTGCAACGTGCGTTGCTGAAGCTCACGGGAATACGTCTCCAGGCTCTTTAATAGCTGGTGTTGGTGGTTAATAAGTAGAGAATGGATATCTTGCGTAATCTCAACAAAACGCACGGGTTGTTCAAATACGATGAGTGGAAACTGATACTGGTTTGCCAGTTCGATCAATGACTCTGGTATCGCATGTATGCTGGTGCCAAACTCGACACATAATCCAGCTGCATCACGGTTGATCAGCTGCATCAGATAAGCTTCACGCCCTTCTTCAGACTGAAGCCATAGACCCGTGGATAAAATAAGATCATGTGGGCTTACAAAAGGGGACACATTGGTAATTTCCAGCACATGAACCCAGCCTACCTGACGTTCCAACCCTTCTCTCCCTGCCGCGAGCCGTGCTTGACTAAATACCGGACGTTGCAGGATATCTCTGACAGTAAACACACGGTCATTTCGCAAAGTCGATCCCTCTTAGTGTTATTTTTTCTTACATTATAATCCAAAGACATGTGTCCTGAACAGTCTATTTCGACGAATTGTTGAGTCTTGATCCTAAAAATTAGACATTGTGTAAGGTGCAAAACGACGCATGGAGTCATAAACTTGTAGTATAAGCTAACAACCAAAAAATGGACGAGGTGCATGGCTATGAGAATCGGGATTCCCAAAGAAATCAAAAACAATGAAAATCGTGTAGCGATGACTCCTGCCGGGACAGCTGATTTTGTGACAGCCGGGCATCAGGTCTTTATCGAACAAGGTGCGGGACTTGGCAGTGGATTTACGGATAAAGAGTATGTTAAAGCTGGCGCCCTGATTGTTGAAGAAGCCGCTCAGGTATGGCAGGATGCCGAGCTCATCCTTAAAGTGAAAGAACCTCTTGCCAGTGAATATGGTTATTTTCGCCCAGGGCTGATTTTGTTCACCTACCTGCACCTCGCCGCAGAGCCGGCCCTCGCCAAAGCACTGGTCGAAAAACAGGTGACTGCCCTTGCGTATGAAACCTTGGAAGTCGGCGGCTCTCTCCCGCTGCTCACACCTATGAGTGAGGTGGCAGGTCGGATGGCTGCGCAGATCGGTGCGCAGCTTCTGGAGAAAACAGAAGGCGGCAAAGGCATTCTGTTATCCGGCGTGCCTGGCGTGAGCCGCGGCAAGGTTGTCATTATTGGCGGCGGTACGGTAGGTACCAATGCGGCCAAAATTGCACTTGGCCTGGGGGCGGATGTCACGATTCTGGATCTGAATCTGAATCGGCTACGCCAGCTGGACGATATTTTTGGCAATCAGATCCAGACGCTGGTATCCAGCCCTTCCAATATTGCGTCCGCCGTCACCGGGGCGGACCTGCTGATCTGTGCGGTGCTGATTCCGGGCGCCAAAGCGCCAACACTTGTCAGCGAGCAGGTTGTGAAGACCATGGCATCCGGGTCGGTCATTGTGGATGTGGCGATTGATCAAGGCGGGATCGTCGAGACCATTGATCATATCACCACCCACGATGAACCCACCTATGTGAAACATGGTGTCGTGCATTATGCGGTGGCGAACATGCCTGGCGCCGTACCGCGCACGTCCACGGTGGCGCTGACCAATGCCACCATGCCTTATGCGCTGCAACTGGCGAACCATGGTGCAGCCACCGCGATTCGCGGTAGTTCCTCCATTCGCAGCGCGGTGAATGCGCTGAATGGACATATCACATATGAGGCGGTTGCCCGTGACCTCGGGCACGCCTACGTACCTGCAGGACAGGCGCTGGAAGATGCCGCCGCTGTCCAATAAATCTTCTGGCCGTTCCACCTGGAAGCAAATTGTCCAGCCTGTGGAACGCACACAAGCGCAGTGCCCATGGAGGATTCCTCCGGGCACTGCGCTTCTTTTTTTGACATACAGGACGCATATTAGGATGGATTATAGTACAGGTTACGCGCCAAGCTCATTAAACCACTCGTTCACTGCATACCTCACGAAAGTTGCAATCCCGGCATGCACGGTGCGAAGGCATTGGGGTGAAATAGGACATGTCCTTTGGACGGTTGTAATACTCATCGGCCACACAGGAGCGCATTTCCTCGATGTAGCGCCCTACGTTCTCCTCTACTTTGCGAATGTCCTCTTCGGTTGCAGCAAATTCTTTGTGTTTACCAGTCAGCAGATACTCCACCCGAATCTCAATCTGCTCCAGTGGAACCTGGTAGTGCTCTCTTACATAGGAAGCGTATAAAATTAACTGATCGGAGAAGTCATCCTCCTTGCCCGTCTTCCAGTCCACAATGACAATATTGCCGTTGCTGCGTCGATATAATAAGTCCATTTTCACATACACACGCGTATCATGCAGCTGCATCGTATCCCATTTCTCAATCTCCAGAATCGTTGTACTTGCACGGGACAAATCTTCCCACGTCAGCGTCTGATACAAGTTGCCTACACAGGCTCCTGCGCGTTCTTTAATGGTTGCGACCCGGTCGTTCAGTGTATCATCGCCATAATAAATTTCCGACAACATCGTATGATTTTTCGGATTGAGTCGCCATTGCTCCGGATTCATCGACTCTTTGTATGCCTGGTTCAGCAAATCACGTATCGTCTTCTCCAAAAAAACTTCCCGTGGCTTCGGTTTTCCCTCTTCTCTGCTTCGTACTGCCGACTCACACATCCGGTGTGCAAGATCACCAAATACCAGATAAAGATTACTCAGTTGCTTCAGACGATACAAGCGTACCTGCATCTCATCCGCTGATTCTGTTTTCCAGCCGTTATGGGCACCATAATAATGATAATAATATTTGCGCAGGCACTCATCGAACATACTCGCCCGCGACTGCGAATAAGACCACTGCGGGTATTGTGCCATATGATAATCTGCCTTTCTGTATATCGGATCTACTCATACCAATGCTGCGTGCCGTAGGGTGAGTTTGTAGGGACATATTGTAAGCCTAGTCTGTAAAATATAACATGCGAACGTTGCTCTACATGCCCGCCCTTGCATGATACTTAGCTGAGAGATCCATTTATTGCTCACAGTATAAAGCCCTGGCCGTCATGCCGCAACCCGGCTTCCGTTATTTTCTTGTGCGTGCAACCGTTTGAGGAACGATACGTATCGTTTATATAGTTACATCAGGATGAAGGAAAGTACCGCTCGTCTTCATAAAAGGAGAGCATCCCAACTATTGTGAAGCGTTAGAATACAGAGGTTATCTCGTATTGAGGCAAAAGGTTATGACACATAAACGTTAGAATGTTGAGATGAGTTTTCGTCAAAAATCTCTCTGGAGAGGCTAACGATCACCACAGACCTTATTTGCCCATTTTGATGGAGTTTCAAAATCTAACGATCACCAGAGACGCTATTTAGCTGAATTTCAGCTGAAAACGGGATAAAACGGACGAATTAGCCAAAATAGCGTCCCTACGGATCGTTAGAATTTGAACGTGACTGTTTAGGACGAAATAAGCTTTCTCGTGATCGTTAGAAAAAGTTGAATTCGAGCACGAACGGTATTAATCTATTACGTAAATAACTACGGAAAATATGTACAGGCATATCCAAAAGGAGGCGCCACCCATGAAGCAGCCGGATTGGTTCCAGGCAGAAGCAGCATTACAACAAATTCAAGTCATCGGAAGCGATCGGAATGAGCTGGTGAATATCATCGGCGAGGCAGCAGGAGTGAACTGCATTGGTATCGGAACGGATGCGGCTGTATTTACGTATGACCAGCTGCCACAGTATGCCTTCAAAGTGTATTCGGATCATGCTTTAGATAAATTAAATAATGAAAAACAGGTCTACGCCCAGCTTCAGGGCCTACCTTACTTCCCGACGTATTATGGCAGCGGCCGAAATATACTGGTCATCAGTTACGAACCTGGAGACACTTTACTTGAATGTTTGGAAAAAGGAATTCCCGTCCCCGAGCAGGTTATGCTCGATGTAGACGCAGCCCGAGAAGCGGTTCGTCGCCTTGGACTGAATCCACGCGACATCCATCTCAAAAATGTGCTTCTCCAGAATGGACGCGGCAAAGTGCTCGACGTATCGGAGTATATTCAAGAGGGAGACGACCATCGCTGGGAGCATCTCGTGTGGGCCTATCACAACATCTATCCACGTATCAAAGGTACACCTATCTCCCCCCGCATGCTGCAAACGATCAAATGGGCATATAATCAACTGGATCAGGCTAATCTCAAAATGGAAGATCTCTCAAAGAAAGCTAATCGACTGTTCTCCAGGTTTCTGAAATAGACCGCACTGCAGCAAGCGATGAACCCAACCCTTCCCCCAACCACCCGGATTTAGCCGATAATGGGCTAGATCAGGGTGGTTTTTGACTTCACATTCCTTTTCTTCAAGCCTTCTCCCCTTCAACAGTAGCTTCCTGCCCTTCCCACTCACCCTTCCTTCATTCCCCGTGCCTGCGAAGGCGTCATGCCTTTGTACTGCTTGAATAATTTTGTAAAATAGTTCGCATTGTCACATCCCACCTGAGCGGCTATTTCCGTAACTGTGAGGTTGCTACCTTGTAGTAGGCGCTCAGCCTCACTCATTCTGCATCCGTTTACGTATTCTACGAGCGTACGTCCGGTCAGCTTTTTGAACATTTTGCAGAAATGATATACGTTCACCCCCACTTGGCTTGCCGCTTCACCAACCGACAATTTCTCCTGGGGATCAGCCTCAATCTGTGCAATCAACTGTTTGAACCGCTCGCGGTTAGGAAAATACACCGCATTCGCTCGATCCCGCAACTGATGCGGCATAAACGTCCGGGCCATCAGCGTAAACAACGCATGCAGCTTGGACTTCACTACAAGCTGGTACGCCGGAGGTTGCGTCGCCATCTCTTCCACCGCTTCATTTAATAAAGAATAATACCCGGCACAGGTTGCATTCTCTGCGGCTGGTTTGACCGGAAACCGCACACTGCCTTCCAGATAAGGCGCAACATACTGCTCATGCACTGGATCGCTCGCAAAATCCTGGAATAACGCACGATTGACCACAACCGAGTCATAATGCACATCTCCTTCATCCAACGAGTATCCAACATGCAGGGCACCACCCGGAATGATAATAACCTCTCCAGCCTCAATTTCATAAGGTCGGCTATCAATATGAAATACCGCTCTCCCCTTACGCATAATGATCCATTCAAAGTGCTCATGCCAGTGCAGATATAATATACATTCTTCCGTTTTTTTCGCAGAACACCGATTTTGGAACAACTGAAACGGATGGGATTTATGATCAATTCGTGTGTCTTCATGAAGCGCTTTCAAGTCTAACATGGCTTTCTTCCCCCTCACCACAAAATCCGACTAATAAAGCACAAAATTGTTTAGAGCCTTCCCATAGATCCAAGGCTATAATGAGTGTGTCACGAAGTACTATAAGCCAATATTGGAGTGAATTACAACCATGAATCCATCCATTCGTATCGGAACCCTTGTAGGCGGCCATGATGCCGTTCGGGTCATTCCGCAGATTATGCAACATGGCTTCGAATCCTTTAACCTGACGTTCTGGCAAAGCACGGGCAACCTTGATCTGGCAGAAACCGCCAAGCGTGTCCGCGATATCGTTGACGAACAAGGCATCACCATTTCGGCTGTAAGTGTATTTGGTAATCCGCTCACCGGCACAGGGGATAACGCTGACACCTTGGCAAGCTGGGAGCGAGTCATTGACCACGCACAGCTTTTTGGGGCAGATATCGTCTCCGGCTTTACCGGACGTCTGACCAATCAACCGATTGACGAATCGATTCCACGGTTCAAGGAAGTGTTCGGTGAACTGGCGCGACGGGCGGCAGACCGAGGTGTACGCATTGCTTTTGAAAATTGTGATATGGGTGGAACGTGGCAGACCGGCGACTGGAATATCGCTCACAACCCGACCGCTTGGGAAATGATGTTTAATGCCGTTCCTGATGAAAATGTGGGGCTGGAATGGGAACCATGCCACCAGATGGTCAGCTTGATTGACCCGATTCCACAGCTTCGCAAATGGGCTCCGAAAGTGTTCCATGTCCATGGCAAAGACGCAACCATCGCCTGGGATATTGTCAAAGAACATGGTGTGCATGGACCGCATGAATTTGTCTGGCATCGCACCCCAGGCTTTGGGGACAGCAATTGGGCAGATATCATCACCATTTTACGCCAGAACGGCTACCAGGGCACGATCGACATTGAAGGCTGGCATGATCCGGTGTATCGGGACGAACTTGAGATGACCGGGCAAGTGCATGCATTGAATTACTTAAAACATTGCCGTGGGGGCAGCTTTGTGCCCAATCCGGTGTAAAGACATAACGGCATGAAGACTGAAAGACTCAGTTACTCATGTGCCCATAAAATACAAATGCTCGTCACAATCACATGCACTTCTCGCATGGAACAATAACTTATAACATGGATCAATAACATCTATGCATCTATATGAGGGAGTTGAGCACATGACCTACCCTTATCGGGTTATCATCGCAGGTTGCGGGGCAATGGCAAACACTTGGGCGGACTATGCCAAAGAACGACCAGATACGGAAATCGTGGGACTCGTTGATCTCTACGAGGAAGCTTCATCATCTTTTGCCAAGCGACACAATTTATCCTGTCCAACCTTTACTAATATTGGTGATGCCCTTGAAGCTGTCGATGCCAACATCGTATTTGATGTGACCATCCCTTCCAGCCATTATCATATTGCGATGACCGCGCTACAGGCAGGTTGTCACGTCTTTGGCGAAAAACCGCTGGCAGAATCCTTCTCGGACTGTACGGACATTGTGCAAACCGCCCGCAGTACAGGACGTATTCAAGCGGTGATGCAGAACCGCAGGTTCGATCCTCGCATCCGTGCCTATCGGCAGCTCATTTCCAGCGGAACGATTGGACAGCCGGGATATGCAGGAGCGGACTTCTTTATCGGGGCACACTTTGGTGGTTTCCGCGACCTCATGGACAGCCCGCTTTTGCTGGATATGGCGATACATACCTTTGATCAGGCTCGTTATATCCTTGGTGCAGATCCGGTGTCGGTGTACTGTCATGAATTCAACCCTCCAGGTTCCTGGTATAAGGGCAATGCGATGGCAATATGTATTTTCGAGATGTCCGACGGATCTGTGTTCGATTATCGGGGGTCTTGGTGTACCGAGGGCGTGCCTACATCCTGGGAAGCAAACTGGCGCGTGACAGGTGAAAAAGGAACCGCCATCTGGGATGGTCATGACAACATCTATGCTGAAGTGGTCAACACACTCGCACTGGAGGCTGATGGCAAGCCATCTTTCCTCCAGCGCGCTGAACGAATCGAAGCGGAGCTGCCTGTAATGGACAAAACCGGACACCACGGCTGTCTTGAAGAGATGTTTGCTGCACTTGAAGAAAATCGACTGCCCGAAACGGACTGCAGTGACAACCAGTTCAGCATGGCTATGGTGCTCGCCTCCCTTGAAAGCGCACGTACCGGACAAAAGGTACGGATTGCAGATTTATTGAAAACAACAGGTGAGCCATCTTGAATGAGAAAGGAAGTGAGACTTATTGGATAGCGAAAGTGAAATTATTATTTCTCCATTAAATGCGGACTTAGTAGATGATATCCATACGACAAACGAGGATTTTACGTTATTCGGTAAAATCATCCCCAGTTTACAATCTGGACAATGGTCCTATGAAGAAGTTCTTTTTGATGAACCGAAAGAAACTCGTTTTCCGGATGACAACCTGGATTGGGACGAATATATCAACCAGGACGATAAAATGTTGTTTTTAGCGTATATGAATCAGGTTTGTATAGGACAGATTAGAATCATCAAAGATTGGAATCGTTTCTGTTATATTGAAAACATTGCGACGAAAAAAGAGTATAGAGGCAGCGGAGTCGGAAAGCTGCTCTTAAATAAAGCAGAAGAATGGGCAAAACAAAAAAATCTTATTGGAATGTCCCTCGAAGCACAAAATGATAATCTGGGTGCATGCAGATTTTATGTGAAACAGGGCTTCGTACTAGGTGGAGCCGACACACTCAAGCAGTCCTATACCCCTAATATTGATACCACTTTATACTGGTATAAGTTATTCAAGTAACGAAGGCTCCAGCAGCATAAGGAAAACAGCCGTTCCAACATTGGAACGGCTGTTTATATTCACCTACAAAATACGCTTCTTTATCGCTTTGTACACCAATTGCGCAAACAAACTGTTGGACCATGCGAACCATGGGCGTGTATACCTATCCGGATCATCGACATGAAAACCTTCGTGCATATACCCCGTTCCCGCGTCGGTGTTCTCCAGCAAATCAATCATGGCGAGCATCTCCGCGTCATTGTCTGCCGTCAGTCCTTGCATGGATAATGCCATATGCCAGATATACCCTGGAGGCGTGTGCGGGCTACCGATGCCCTTGGCCGCTGTTCCTTCATAGTAATACGGATTTTCTTTACTCAAAATAAAACGCCGTGTATTCTGATACACCACATCATCCACGGAAACATATCCGATATACGGAATCGACATCAGTCCTGGTGTGCCCGCATCATCCATTAGACAGACGTTGCCATACCCGTCCGTTTCATAAGCGTAAATCTGACCATACACCGGATGACGGTAGGTACCATACAGGGCAATGCCGTGCCGGATCTCCTCCTCCAGGCGCGCCATACGGCTCACCAGCTGTTCGTCACGGAACACCCATTTTGCAATCTTCCCCATCTGGCTCAGCGTCACCGCGGCGAACATATTGGACGGAATATTGTAGTGAAAATCACAGGCATCGTCGCTTGGGCGAAAGCCCGACCAGATCATTCCCGTATAGTTTACTGGCATCCCCATTCCCTCGTTACGCAGTGTATCGTGCGCCGGGCAGTTACGCCGCATGAATCGATACGGGGATTGCTCTATATGCCGCTGCTCCGTTTCCCACAGGTGCACGATCTGCTCCATGACCTTTTTAAAACGTTCATCAAAGATGTCTGTAAGCTCAGTCTCACGCCAGTATGTATAAGCCAGCTTCATGGAGAAACACAACGAATCCAGTTCAAACTTCCGTTCCCATACCCAAGGTGACATTTCTGTCTCATCATTCGCGTCCCAGTGCCAGCCATTGGCCGTTTCGTTAAAAGCGTTCGCATAGATGTCTATATCTGCATAGAACGTATGCCGTTTAATCAGCCCACCGATAATCCTTTGCAACTGCGCGTCATGCTTCGCCAGCGGAACGTAATGGGTCACTTGCTCCACCGAATCCCGGAGCCACATGGCGGGGATATCTCCCGTAATAACAAAGGTTGTACCGTCATCTAACAGCTTGGTGGTCGTTTCGAGCGTATTCGGAAAACAATTATGGAACTGAGCCAGCAGCTTCGGTCTGTGCTTCAAATGCTCATCCGCTTCAGCCAAAACATCACGAACAGCTTGGGGTAATTCCAACTCGGGCATCGGAATTTTAGGTAATCTGAACTGATCCATGGGAGTCCTCTCCTTTTTTATAAGTTAGCCCAACTAAAGAGTTTACATCTGCACTCCAATGACAGAATAACCTTTCAATAGGACTATTGTTATTTTTGTTATTATAATTTATAATAACGTTATTATCCTGTAAGTTTACCTGTTCCATGTAAGCACGTCAATTCACAATTAATCAGTTTCCTATTCAATCGGCTACCCATATGACACAAGTCATTTACCTACTGATAAAATCAGGTTTATCCATCTGTACATAAAAGGAGTAATCATATGTCTCGAAAAGTATCGATCCAGACGCTAGCTGACCAGCTGGGGTTATCCAAATATGCCGTGTCCCGCGCACTCAGCGGTAAAACCGGTGTCAGCGAATCTACGCGTGCACGGGTTCTGGAACTTGCCCGTGCACTCGGGTATCGCCAGAATATACCCGGCTCGGCGAGCCATACTGCCAATACCAATAAGGCTCATGCAATCGAACCTCCATTTGTCCTAATATGTATGAATCAGCTTAACCGGGGTGAGCCGCACTATTGGCAGCGTGTGCTGTCAGGCATCATCTCTGGCTGTAACGAGCAAGGCTGGCATCACGTCATTGTGTCACCTTCACTGGACTTACCGGGCAAGGAGATTTCACCTGAAAAAGCCATCGCACCTCATCTCGACTGGACACGTTGTGCCGGAATTATCGTTATGGGCGCTTTTCCGCATACCGTGCTGCAAACGCTGGTACAGACAGGCCACCCCATGATTTTGGTCGATCATCAGGAGCCTTTGCTGAACTGTGATACGATCAGTCATGATAATCTGGAAGCTGGCATTACTGCGGCCAGATATCTCCTGTCGAAGCAATGCAGACGCATCGGTCTGATTACCGATGACGGACGTGCCGCAAGTTTTGCACAGCGTAAGATTGGAATCGAGCTGGCTTTGAATCATTTTTATACCGAGGCAAGGGAAGAAGTGGACTTTCAAGCTTGGAATGTAGCCTATGAAAACGGAGAATGGGTGAACAAGCTCGCTGACACCATCGAGCGACTTCCTGCTGAAGAACGCCCCGATGCGTGGATTGGCGCGAATGACGATATCGCCTTACAATGGATGCACAAACTTCAGCATATGGGATTATCCACGCCTAAGGATTGCTTGGTCATCGGAATTGACAATGTGTACACCGCTGCCACCTCATCTCCCCCGCTGACTACGGTACATTTGTGCAAAGAGGAACTTGGGCAACGAGCCGTCGAGGCTTTGAAGCGTCGAATCGAACGCCTAGGTACACCGAAAGAGACGGTTATGTTATCAACCACATTGATTCCAAGGGATTCGGCTTAATTTTCTATCTACGTCAAAAAAAGAGCCTCGCATTATTAATGATGCAAGGCTCTTTTCTTTATAATTCATAATTGAAGATGTTTATTGATCCCAAGGCATACTTGAATCACTCGCAAGTTTTACTTTCCAGTCCACATCCCCGAAATCACGATGCACCACGGTTCGTTTCAACGTCAATTTCGTCCCCTTATCCTTGTTAAAACCAATAACAATCAGCTTCACTTCATCGATAACATACTGTTCATTCAGATTGGCTGGGTTTCTAGTCCCCATGATCTCAACGGGATACTCCTTCCCTGTTGAGTCCGTTGCGACCCACTCATCACCATAAAACTCATTTTGGAACAAAGCGCTTCCTTCCAGCACAAGAGAAGTTTCATTCCCCGATCCACCCGTTGTTTGGCCATTCGATGACAGTCCACGCTGATAATTAAACCGGTACAATTCGATTTGATCCCCAAGGTGATTAAATGAAGCAAACGTATGGAAGTTGACGTCTTTCTTGGCCTTATCCAGATCAACGTCCATCGTCTGTCCCTCTTTCACAGGTATCGTGTAACCGTCCAGGACAAAGCGAATATTGTCTGCATTCAGTGTCACCAAAGACGGGTCCCACGTCTCCGATATCTTAAGTGGGCCTCCTGAACTCACTTGACTTAAATCTCGATAACGGAATTTGGCCTGTCGCGCATTGGGTCTGCCCCCGTTGAAAATACGATACTCCCCCGTGTCCTTCACTTCAATATGATACAGAATATCCATGTCCCTTGCCCAATCTTCTCCTGCTTTAGCGCGAAGCTCGTCGTTCAGATTCACTTCCAGATCAAGCCGGGTTCCGTTTGGCGTCTGCACCAATTGCGTCATAGCCAGTTCCAGCCCTTCCGGTGTTGTATAGGACGCATTCATCGGGGTTTCTTTGGACATCACTTTTGCTTGGGTCATATCCAGTTTGAACTGAAAGCTCCAGTCTACGGAGACCTTTTTGTCCGTATAGGTTTTGGTATTCACATCATAGCCATAGCCATCTCCTACATCTAAATGCCCGAAATCTCCACGAACCGTGATTTCATCAGGGATGTCTCGATCTAACTGAAACACCAGTTTATTCAAAGAACCATTCCCTTGCCTTGTATCACGCGCAAGCTCAGCAACATTATTCCCCTTTTCATCTGTAATGTGGATATCCTCTACTTTCGAGCCCAGCAGATACATTCCTGTGCCATCAGGTGCCGTTTGCTGTAACATAAGTATAAGTTGGGAACCGTCTACAAGCACATCTTCAATCTTGAGTTGGTACCCCTGATCATCGATATCAATGTTCGGGTTCACGACAAGCCCAAGCGGTTGAAGCCGTTTGTAGTCGTCTGACAAGTTGGCATATCTCAGAACTTTCGGGACGGGAATGTTGGGCAAAGGAGGAATATTTACGGCGTTTACAGGCGGCTGAACTGGCTTTTCCGTTGTTTGATCCCAAGCAGCCCAAGCTCCTCCTGCAATCAGTACCGCAACCGCGGCGGCGATTCCCGTTCGATAAATCCATTTCCTCTTATGCGACTTTTTGGTTTCCCATGGTACCTGCACATCAGGTTCTTCCATAGACACATGATCCAGCTTCTGCATCACTTGTAATGTAAAATCTACATCCGGCCCCTCGCGAAACAGCTCCTCTTCCCACTTGCGATCCTGCTTCTTGTCCTGCTCACTTGAAATAGGCTTCATAGGTCGATAAACCTCCTTTACGTTCCATCTGCTTTCTCAGCATTTTCTTCCCTCGATAGAGTGCATTACGCACTTGTGCGTCACTCATATCTGTAATTGTGGCGATCTCTTCATAGGTCAACTCATTGGTGTATTTCAAGAGCAGTACAAGCTTGTACGTTTCCGGCAACTGTTCAAGCTGAAGATGGATTTCCCGCTTCATCTCCTTGTGTAGCAAGCTTTTCTCTGGTGTGTCTTCACTGACGGATTCGATCTCCTGATCGGCGGTCATCATCGGTTTCTTTTTCCGCATATGATCCCTCATGATGTTCACTGCTATGGTATACACCCAAGCCGAGAAACTGCTGCCTTCTCTACGGGTCGGCATATATCGATAGATCCGAATAAATGTGTCCTGTGCGAGATCCTGCGCATCCGGGTGACTTGCGCCCATTCCGCGTATGATGCCGTAGACTTTATTTTTATATCGATCCACGAGCACGCTGAACAGCTGTTTATCCCCATCTATAATGCGCTGAATCAGTTCCTCCTCTGGTATCAGATGTGTCATGTAATCCCCCTTCTCTACAGCGTCCATGCATGGTTCTGTACTATATAGACGGAAGCTGTTCCCTAAATCTCTCACTTTATCGTCAAAAAAAAGAATCCACCCTCTCCGGCCATCGCCGAACGGGGTGAACTCAAATCTACGAATGATATCGTGAAGTACGCCGATTTTTCCTATTCTGCACCGTTCTTCTCAGCCACAAAATCCGCAAGCTGGGCATAGATTGCCACAATGTCATCCATCGACATGCGTACAAGTCCACTGGATGAAGGCGCAACGAACTCCTGAATCTCTTTCACAACCGGGTCATCCTGAAATCCCCATTCAACTTTGGAGCGTTTGCTGTACTGGGTGTATACACCTTTGCCGACAAAACAAGCGATATCCGGCCGGTATGTTTCCAGCTTTTTCCGCAAAATCTCGCGCCCTTCCGCATACTCTTCCTTCGTAATATCCTCAATGCCTTTCGTTGGACGGGCTACGATATTGGTGAAACCATATCCCAGCTTCAATAGTTCACCATCCTCTGTTGCATCATATAAACGCGGGGTTAACCCGGAACGCTCCAGAATGCGCCAGAAACGATTGCCTTTGTACGCATAATGATGACCAGTCTCTCCCGAGGTAATGCTGGGATTGAATCCAATAAACAAAATCGATAAGCCAGTATCCAGATGATCCGGGATCATAAGGAAACACCTCCTGAACTTTTTTGACCAAATCTCCTTGTAGCTGTGTATAAAATGATATAATGATCGAAGTGTTTTCCGTAAAGAACTGAAATTTTCATGAAAAAGGAAGCTGAACCAATGATTGCAGACATCATGTTAGAAGTCGTCCTGCCCGTCTTTCTCCTGATTGCTGTCGGGTCCTGGATGCAAAAGGTGTTCAAGCTGGACTTGTACACCCTCGCCAAAATCAATTTCTATTGTATTACCCCCGCAGCCGTCTTTATGAGCATGTATCACTCAAATATGTCCGGTGAGCTGCTTGGCACGGTTACGCTTTTTTACGCGATCTATGTACTCATTTTCTATATTATAGGCTCTGTGGTATCCCGCTCGTTCCGTATGAACAAAGGCATGAAAGCCGCCTTCAACAATAGTATCATGCTGGATAACGCAGGCAACTATGGTCTACCGATTAACGCACTGGTATTCCGGGGTGACCCGCTCGCCTCTTCCATTCAGGCACTGGTCATGTCCTTGCAGGCTCTGCTCACCTTCACTTATGGTGTTTTGTCGATCCAAGGTGCGAAACTCAAGGGAAACTACCGCGCAGTCATCATTGGATTTCTGAAAATGCCTGTACCGTATGCGCTCTTGCTAGGGATTTTGTTTCAGGCGTGGAAGCTGCCTTTGCCTACATTTCTGTCCATGCCACTCACCTATGCACAGCAAAGCATGGTTGCCGTTGCACTACTGACACTCGGGGCACAAATCGTGAAATACCCGATTCGCTTATATCGTCTTGATGTGTATATTAGCACATTTTTACGCCTGCTGATTGGTCCGGCAATCGGCATCAGCATTGTGCTGCTGCTCGGACTGGAAGGCATAGCGGCTCAGGCACTCATTATCGCATCGGGCATGCCTACCGGCGTCAACTCTTCCATTCTTGCCGAGGAATATGACAACGAGCCTGATTTTGCAGCCCAGACGGTGCTGATCTCCACTCTACTTAACATTATTACGATTACGGCACTGATTTCGTATGCCAAAACGTTCTAAATAATTAACGTAAGCTTACATCCTTATTAGAGTTAGTGGGCTTTTTTCATTTAGCTTCATTCGTCCCGGTTATAGACATAAAGTCTTAAGGCCATATCATTTCTGATCCAACCTTAGAACTGTTTCGCGCGTCAAAAGGTTACTATTCGTTGTGAAATCCCGTTTCACCTCTGATTTTTTTCTTTGGGGAGGAACTATTGATATGAATAACCCTCTAACTGAAACTGGCAAGGATAAACAGGACAAAGTGAGCTGTAGAGATTACTTAATGTTGGATGAATTAAATCGATTAAGCAGGAAAAAAGCTTTGCTGCAGTACGTTGAAGAACTTCCGGATCTCCCACCTAAAGAAATGGCCAAAAGATTGATGGGTTATAGGTTAAATTGAATATTAGGTTTTCATCGCAGGATTGGGTGAAAGAGGTTGTCAGTATACCATTTATGATTCAGGAGGTTACTTTCAGATACAAAGAAATGAAACTTATTGGAATTTATGGAAAGGAACTGTAGATCAATGGATTTGAACAGTTTCAAGTTCATAAAGGTTATCCATATATAAAAATGAGTGAAAATAAGGGAGGTAATCATCAGATTTTAATATCTAATCTGACTGATGACAACAGAAGTATTCGTTATTGAGTAATCGTTAGTATATGAGTTTCGAGGTAAATGGCCTACCTTATACCAACGTGTCATTGATTCTTATGATTTTATGTATACTCTAAGTATGTGAAGAGTAGACAGAACAAATATCTTAGAAAAACAATTTAAACTATTCTGTCCCATTAATAACAGTCTATTTTTTTACAAGGATAGTCAAATACGAAGCATATCACATTCAACACAATTTTCATCACTTTTTCTGAACATTTTACACTATTAAACATATGTAATATTTGAAAAAATAAGTGAGAGTAAGGCTAGCGTTTTTTGCTCGATAGCCCTACTCTCATTTTCATTATTTTATAGATTATTTAATTTCAACATAATCATATTCTAAATAAGCATACTTCTTAGGGTAAATAACGTCCGTACTGAGTAATACTGAGCTTCCGACATCAGTGCTGTAAGTATATTGAGTAGCTTTGTACATCTGATATACTGGTCGATATCTAATTTTATACTTTTTACCATTAGGTACTTTAATAGAGTAAGAAGCCGTTGTGCTATTGGTTGCTGAGATACTAAAACCTACTGCAGCAGTAATATCATCAACTTTTGCAGTCAGTGTTCCGGAGTAAGTATTGCTCACTGAGACAGTTTTTGAGAGTGTTAATGTTCCTGGTCCGGGGCCGGAAACTCCATCAACCCATGCACCATATGATAAACCTTGGTATCCTTGATTGGTCACGACATTCCAAAGAGCGAGAGTTGTAATCTCTCCTCCCTCTCTCGTAGGAATGTTTTGTAAATTAATTGATTCTGACGTTGCATCTTGACTAGGTACCTCTTGAGCAAAAACAGAAGTTCCTAATGAGAGAGAGAATACAGCTGTTAAAGCAATTACAGTCATTTTTTTCTTCATTTGCTTGCTCCTCACATTATTATATGTCATTATACATATATAACCATAACATTGCTCCTTAATAATTACAATAGTGTAAAAGAAAGGAATTGATAATTTGTTTCTTATTTCTGGATTTGTATGTATTTCTTTTTCTGTCTCTATGTTTTTTATATTGAGGTTACTCTCTAATATTTATCCTATTGGTATTTTGGGGGCTGGTGGAGAAGAAAGTTTAAATTATTTCGCCTTTAAATACACCCTTTTCCCTGTAACTCTATTGATTATTGGTGTTTTACTGGTGCTTACTCAACTGTTCTTAAGCATAAGGGAGAAAAAATCCCGCAATTTCCAAAAGTAGTTTTTAGTCTGTCCATACAAAAATGTTCCAGATAAACAAGAGTTTCACCAATCACAACAAAAAAGTTCAATATAAAAATAACTCTTTCGTGGCCCTATTGAGCTAACGGGAAAGTTAGCTCGACAAGAAATATAAAGGCAGCTGATCAATAGGATTAGCTGCTCTTATTTAAATAATCAAATTTATAATTTATATAATATTATATATTATTATATAAATGTAAAATATAGTTTGGTTGGGTTAGCACTCATGTCAGTTGTTATAGAATCATCTTCTCTGATAATTTCCAGACCCATGGTTAGAGCTTTAATACGAAAAAATGATTTAATTGACTTTCTTTTCAACAAATTATCCCCTCCAATTTTATGTATACACTATCTCCAATTACTTCCCAAAGTAAGTTCTTACAGCAAAAAACTCACATAACGTTAGTGATTCTTCGGTACACACTCTCGTTCCATTTACCATAAATCACTGGTGAGCCACCCGTGATAGGATCCATTCCTAATGTTCATCTCTTCCAAATATGCCTTTTCGGTAATCCGATCAGCCACGAGCTTCCATCCGGTGAATCTATCAAGATCATCATCTTTAGCTGATTGCCTCATTTCTTTAAACAATTTAAAGCATTTCCAAACCATCCTTTCGTCATAAATTGCGGACTTGGATCGATCGCTTTGCATCCCCTGTCTCTCATCATTAAAGTATATCTAATACAAAGAAGTCCAAGCGCAGCGATGAGTCGTTGCACTTGAACTTCTTCTATGATACGCCAATTCAGTTATCGCCTGATACTATCCCAATGGTCTGTCGGCCTTCTTATGAGAAGACTTACGAAAGACTATGATTCAACCGTGGTTCGGTCTGGAAACTTGCCGCCTTCTCTGAACAAACATCTTACCAGCCACTGAGCTGCCTTATTGAAAAAAAAGCTGGGACTGATTCCATCCACTTGCACAGGCTCTAGTTCCTTCACACTTTCCTTGATCTTGTTCATCTCAATGAGTCCCATCTTCCGCTCATTCGGTCCGAATCGATAAATAACCTTTTCATCGTCCTCCGTCTGTTTCACCAGCAAAATCAATGACGCCATACAGGTTACCCCCTCGTTACGTAGTGAGATTCCAATGCTATTCAATCCTCTTATAATTATTACCTAGAATAGAAAGATTAGATATAGGGCTTTGGTTTATTAGACTGATTCCATAATCCCATCTTTGCTACAAAAAAAGAGGCCCTTAGGCCTCCATTTTCATCATACCATGCAACTAATTTGATTCCAGACTACTGAAAAATCGCTCAACAAAAACATCACCATATATTTTCTTCATATGTGCCGTGTTAAAAATATATTGTTCCATACCGTCAAGCTTGCGCAGACTGCGTACCAGTATTTTCCGATCATCATCAGATAGATCAAGGTCATCATCAATCTTCATTAAAGCATTTTTCACACGTGCAGATACCTGTTCCATATACAGATGGTTTTTGGACTTCGGCGGAATACATTGCGTCAGGTCACAGCCTACAAAACGAACACCGTCAAGGATGCAGTTTTCTAAATTGACGATTAACTTCTGTTTGCCATTTCCCTCAAACGTAATATCCACTAACTTGCCGGTAAAGGAACAATTGACGATATTTGCTGCTTGTAAAATCCGATCATTGAATCTACATTTAACAAAGGTACAGTCGATAAACGTAGCATTCTCCAATGTCATGCCCCTCAGATCACAGGAGGTAAATTCACAATTGGTGAACACGGCTTCGTTCTTGCCAATGCCAACAGAGCGCAAGTCGGACCGAATAAATGTACATTGATCCACTGTGCTACCTTCAAAAAATCTCGCATTCGTAAGATCACAGGTATCAAATACAAGCTGATGCAGCGTGCAGTTCCAGAATATAGGCGAACCAACATTCGAGTTTGTTACGGTCGTTCCGCTTATCGTTTCGTTTTCATACCTTAAAATATCAGAAAAACATTCGTTGTCCACTGACATACCAGACTCAAGTCTTCTCATCCCGATCACCCTATCATTTCATCCAGAGTTTAACCCGTCACTTTTAGAAAAAAAACGTCTTGACCAAAAAATTCCTGTTCTTAACTCGTTATTATACCATAAAGCAATTTATATATTGAGATAAGCACTGTTGTCTGGGAACGAAAAAAAGTCGCTGAAATAGCGACTTTAATGAAAATATACACTAAACACAACAAAAATAATGTCGAATAAATGTTGTTATATGAAGTTATTTGTATTTTTTTATCACATTATGTCTTGGATCAATGAGCCATGTAAACCGTTCCTTATTCATATATACTTCCCGAGCATTCACAATAGATGGGATCACATCCTCCCCCTTATAGAATACTCTTCCCCCGACTTTCTGAATCGGCACATGGTAAGAGATGCGCAAAGCTCTCATCAGCACCGGTTCAAGTAACATGGCATAATAACTAATCTGGTGCTTCTCTGCATAATGAACGATCGCAGATAATAAATCAGTAACATATCGCCCCCGAAAGGTAGATAAAATAGCAAGTTTATCGATCTCTGCAATATGCCCCATCTCTGCCTGAATCAATGGATGCTCCAGGAAGGGACCGATTTC
Organism: Paenibacillus intestini; assembly: GCF_030803945.1. NCBI lineage: Bacteria > Bacillati > Bacillota > Bacilli > Caryophanales > Paenibacillaceae > Paenibacillus > Paenibacillus intestini. The sequence continues at coordinate 273,246 of NZ_JAURUN010000006.1, forward strand.
GTTCATGGAACTATCTTCGGCGTAAGGTTTGATTTCAATCGAACCTACATAATGGCCTTCCTCCGTAACCACCACATATCTTTCCAGAAACACCTCTGAGAACTCAAACTCAAATCCTTTCTCATTCCATACCGTTGTCCATATCCCATTGAACATGGCAAACTCCAATTCATTTTCTACCCGTTTAAACATGGTCTTCGCTTCCTTTCTGAGTCCTTTTATTGGAAAACTCACCATTACTATCGGTGCATGTAAAGTTGCTATGTATACAAAAACACCAACACCAGGCTTCACCAAACAAAGAAAGAAAGCGAAGCACAAACGGTATATACCGATAAAACTGTACAACGCAAAAAAGGAATGGAACTGGATGGAAAATCATCCAATTACATTCCTTTTCAAGTTCGTTCATGAACCACGACCTATAAACGTGGATCTACGCGTTCCGATTCCAGCGATAATGTGGCGAGCACACATTCATGAATTCGTTCTACGGACTCTCCTCGCACAAAACGTTCGATCCCTTCCATGCCCAAAGCACTTTCAAGTAGAGCATGTCGCTCCTTTTTGGACGTTTTACGTTTGCGAAGACGGGACACATGCTCAGGAGCCAAATAATCCATGCCGTAGATGAGATGCAAATAGGCACGTCCTCTAACTTTGAGCGCAGGCTGCATCATTTTGTTACCATTCCAGCTGCGGAATGTCTCCGGTTTGATGACGATCCCCTCATGTCCCTCAGCCGTCATTTCCTCCCACCAGCGAATGACCTCTTCCTCATCCGTTTCATCCGCAATAATCCGGTATTCCGTCTCCATCATCAGCGACGACAACCGAGCCAGCTCACGGTTTTGTAGCATGTGCCACTCATGTGTACGCTCCCAGAAGGTTCCCGTACTGTGAGCCAGCGTATGAAACGGTGCAATGCGAATGTCAGCAATATCCTGCACATCCCAGCAATAATATTGGAACACATCCCGGAATGTCTGCGCATTCGCCAGTTTAACCTCTGTTTCCTGTAACCAGTCCGCAACGTGGCGGCCCGCGCTCATAGCCTCGCGAATTTTGTCCATCACAATGCTGCGATCCATCTGCGCTGCCTCAGCGACATGCGCATATTGAGATGCAATAAGCTCCCGCGCTTTCAGGTTCCAAGGTACAATCTCTGCATCCAGCAATACAAATTCGGTGGAATACCGTTCAAAATAACCACTTACGGTCAAGTCTGCATGTAATCTGGTGAGCACCTTCTGTTCTCTATCGGGATCAAAAAAGGATCGGCCTGTACGTGTCACGATGCTCCCCAACATCGGTCTGCCTACTCGCTGCGATGCAACCTGTTCGTCGCGGAACAGAAGCAGTATCGCTCGGCTACCCATATGTTTTTTCTCTGCTACCATACGGGTCACGCCCTGAGAACGATAATAACGGAATGCATCTCGCGGATGCTCCATAAAACCTTCTACCGAACATTCACCCGGCGGTGGACTCATCGTTGGCGGGATATAGACGAGTTCCTCCAGTGGCACCGTAAAATGAGAAAAGGTATCCAGTGCCGTCTGCGCCACTTCTCCCTGCACAGCGACATTCAACCGCGAACCCGTCTGAACGGTAAAACCGTCCTTGAACTTGCGGATGTTGGGCGGTGCAAACCGTTGCTGATTCCAGCGTTTCAACGGACTGTCTGGATCTTGGGCATAGTCTTGCTTCGCCGGTACACTAACACTCTCCCGTTCCGGCATTCTCCACGCCGTGAGCATACCGCCAAACACAACACCCTGATCGATATTCACCGTATCATTCACAATCGTAGGGTATGGCCTTGGATCATGTCCCCAGACAATACATTCACCGGACGTATGATCCACGTACCAGTCTTTACGTACAGGCCGGCCCTTATCATCCGTTCCTTCCACATCGCCATATCGACAGTAATCCTGAATGCGTTTGGACTGTTTGCCGATAAAATGGTCCCGTATCCCGGCATGGGCGACAACCACTTGTCTTACTCCATTCCGTGTAAACACTAGATGAGAAGGTGCATTCAGCAGAAAATGCTTCAACGATTCCCATACCCTTTTGGCCTCTTCACTGCCTTGTTCCTGTTCAAGCTGGAGCAATTCAGCTTCCACCCGTTCATCCCCATGACTTAAGGTGACATCACGGCCGTCCAGATAACGTGCAATTTTCCAGCCATGGTTACTGTCAACCATATAAGCAAGACCTGCGAAACAGTGTTGTTGCCAGAAAAGCAAACATTTTAACGATTCCGGTCCACGGCTGCTTACATCCCCGACGGAAACGAGCTTCCGCCCTTCGGGATGGCGCATCAGGCCATCTTCCTGTTCAGCGACGTATCCCAGACGTTGAACAACTTCTATCATTTCATCATAACAACCGTGGATATCGCCAATGATATCAATCCCCGCTCCCATGTCTAACATCAACGGATTCGTTGTGCGTACAAAGGTCACAGGATATGGATGTTTCAGCACATAACTGGCATCGAATCCTTCATCACGGATCGCACGCAGCGTACGTTTGAATTGCTGTGCCTGTTGTTTTACGCGTTGACGGCCACGCGGATGTTTACGCTGATCATCACGTTCAAGTAATACATGCTCCGGTACATCCAGTACTACCGCGATAACAGGGACATGGGATTTGCGTGCCAGCTCGATTAACCGTCCGCGATCCTCGGGATACAGATGAGTCGCATCCACCCAGGTCAGCTTGTTCAGACGACAACGTGTGGCGAGTATGGCTTCCATCGCTTCAAATGCTTTGGCCGATACTTGCTGGTAATCTGCATACAACACATCCGCTTCACTACGAGGCCGATGCCTCCATTCCACATACTCGTCGTCGCCTACCAACATGCGGAACTGATCGGACGAGACGATCTCGGTAGCGCGGATGACATCCTTTTCCACAAGTTCTGCAAGCAGTGTACTCTTTCCGCTGTTCGATGGACCAATCAGCACTACGATGCCTGTATGCGGCAGTTGAATCTCTCGCTGTCTATCCTGCGTATGGCTTGCGATTTGTCGCTGCATTCCATCTGTTCCGTTGTGCGAACGCTTGTGATCACCCGCACCTGTTTGCCTTTCGTTTCTCATACATGCTCCTCCTTTCCCCGTGTGAACACAGCCAATTGTGTCGGCTTTCCGTAGCCTTCCTTTTCCTCACCAATACCCCTGATCTCGTAAGCATAATTGCCTTTCTCTGCCCACTCCGCACATCGGCCATTGAATTCCTCCCGTGTCCATTCAAAGCGGTGATCATGGTGACGGAACTGCTCTTGCTCCATCGCATACACTTCGTTATATTCCTTATTCGGAGTAGTAACCAGTAGCACTTGCGGCCGATACTCTTTCAGAATCGTTTCCATAATGCCATTCAGACGATATGCCTCAATATGCTCAATCACTTCACACAAGATCATGACATCCTGATACTGTAACTGCTCGTCAAAATAAAACAGAGAACCAAGCATCGGTTCCGGCATGGCCTGAACCCCTGCCCGATCCTGCATTTTGGCGAAACGTTCCATCGCCCGCAAACGTGATTGACCCGATGGCTCAACAGCAAGGATTGATTCCACTCCCGGAATATAAGCGAGACGTGCAGACAGCTTCCCCTCACCTGCCCCCATGTCCACAATACGGCGTTTTTCAGGCAAAGAATCCACAATGTCCGTGATCGCGCGGTAACGTAGATCATTTAATCGTGCAGGTATTTCGGACGAGTCATCAGCTCGATCTGCACTTGTGGCCTGAACTGTGTCTGCATTCGGATTCTTATCCTCATGCCTGGATATTGCCGACTCCGATTTTAATGTTTTTTTCAGATCACCTTCTGCTTCCTCAGCTTGTTGTTCTAATCGTGAAGGCCGATCATCCAACGCGCCATGCTGACGTTCATACGTCCGAATCAGTTCGGCAAAATGAAGCGTACGCCTAACGATAAGTCCCTTAAGGGGGTGGGAGTCTAACCAGCCCTCACCATAACGGTTGATTTTATCAATCTCATCTTCACTGATGAAATAATGCTTGTAGTTATCCAGCACCGGAATGAGCAGAAATAGCTGACGTAAAGCCTGTTGTATCGTTTGCTTACCTCGCAGGGTGATGTGACGAACTGTACTTCGATTTTTCAGGTCAAACGAATACGCCGACTCTCCCCGTTCCACAGTAATGTCATATCCCAAACAGGAGAACAACTCCTCCACCACACGGTCAGGCAGATCAGAGGCAACCGGGCCAAACTTCAGCTCCAGTTCAAAGGCATGATCCACCCATCGCACATAGTCTTCCTTCGGTTTGCCATTCAGAGCTGTGCCCAGCGCATTCCGTATGTAAGAGCAGAATAAACTGCTGGTCACAAACTCACGGTCATTGATGTATTGTGTGATATCATATCCATCCGGTGTGCCTCTAACGAGATCGACCAGATCAGGCTCGGCATGAATCAACACCTCCGTCTCTTGCTCACTCGCTTTGGTGTAGACCATCCGAACACGCACACCTTTATCTGTCCGGTCATACACATTATTCGGATTTTTGGCGAGCAGATGGGATACAACCCCTGCGTTCACTCCACTTGCTTTTAGAATCAAATGCATATCTTCTCCTCCTTTCGTTGATCTTCAACCCATTTTGTGAGTTCTAATCCCATCCATTCATTTATGCCCAAACTTCTTGTACAGCTGATTGAAATATCCGATTTAAGACCTCAATCTCCACAGTCGCTTGTCCTTGAATCTCGGTAGCCAGTTGCTCTACATGTGCAATTTGAGCCGTAATATACGCTTGAATGGCCGGAAGCTGCGGCTCCATATCCAGTTCGTCTCCGGCTTTTTTCCGGCGTAACAGATCATGAATTTCCGTATACAGAGGTGTGCCCGCTGGAACCAAGGTCTCAACGAGTTTGTCAAAAGCCATCGGCGGCATGGTTTCATAACGTTCAATCCAGCCACAGGCCAGCAAAGGGCGCAACACATAAAAGTATTTTTTGATCTTCACCTGCTCGCCCTGCAAGTAATCACGGAAGTTTCCCTTAGCCATGTTCAGGTAATGGTACAAGCATGATTTCGGTGAAAACGTTAGCGGCGACAGACTCCGAATCTGCCCTGCTACGCTATATTGCTCATCATATTGAATCGGGGACTGTAACCACTCCAGCAGCGGCGGGTTGGACTTGCGGAACAGCTTCAACGCTTTGCGTATATCCCATCCGTTAATATCCAACTGGTCACTGATCGGACGTTCAATCACATCCCGTTGATCTTCAATCGACAGATACCACTCCAACGGTCTGACATAAATAAAACGCACATCGTAGTCACTGTCCTGCGAAGGAAATCCCCACGCCCGGCTGCCTGACTCACAGGCATAAATAATGCGAACTTGCTCTTCCTGCTCGATCTGCGTTAGCTGCTTCGCGATGATCTCTCTCATCGCCTGATCTACATCGGTCATATCTGGGATCCCCTTTCTCTGCCTTGATTTAAAGTGTTATTTTTCGCACACGCTCGGCAATCGTCTCATACCCTGTTGCTGTCTCTGCAATATATGTCAGTACGGCTTCGCTCCAGCCATAGATGTAAAAAGTCTGACCATCCCGCGGCGGAACCATGGCCTGCCGGTAAGGGGTAATATCTACAATGAATGCCTGCAGCCCCGGATTCATGGCGCGTCGGTATCGTTCTAACTCGGCATACATTGGACTCCCCTCATTCTGTTGCTCATCCGTAATCATAATGATGCGATCCACCATCTCTTGAGACTCTCTTAGCTCTCGTACAGGTCTTCCTGTATCGGTTCCGCCTTGTGCACGAATTCGATATGCCTGCGCCAGAATACCCTCGTCCAGCTTGGGGCGGGCATCTTCGACCTGTTGATCGAACAACCAGAACAAGGAGTTGCCCTCAGTTCGTTTGTATAGCGCCAGTGCAAGCACCGAACCGATACGTAGGTAGTCTCCCTGCATTGAGCCTGAGCGATCAAGGAAAATAGCCGTTCTTCCCGGCAACCGTGGCAGATTGTGCACGGATAGCTCCACGGCCTGTTGCAACGCTTCCCGGAGTTCTGACCGCTCAACCATCTCATACGCTTTGACGAAGCGAAAAGGCAATATCCGCGATTGACGCAGTGCCTCGGCATCCGTCAGACGACGCGTGACGTAAGCGATATTTTTCTTTTTGGCAAAAACTCCGGCACGATCCATCGCATTTAAATGACGCAGGAGCGCAAACATCGGCATCTGGAGCATCAAAGCTTCCCAAATCGGACGCGTCGGCTGAAGGATCGAGGTCACGACCGAATAAGGTAGTTTCCCTTTTTCAATCTGGTGAAGCTGACTGGCAGGGTTACGTGTCGTTTTTAGTTTCTCCAGTGCCTGAAGTTGCGGAAGGTCCACCAGACTGGTCTCATGCCCCCGCAAATAACGGAATAAAGCTTGTTGCTTCTCATCCTTTGGCTTAGGATGTGCAGTAGCGATCATATCTCCCAGACTGTATCCACGCCCTCGTCCATTGTATTTTATGGCCCAGTATTCGCTGATTTCGTTCAGGAACTGATTGACTTGACGTTTCACTGCGCGCCCTCCCTCTCCCCGCCCGCTTCCTCTGAGGATGGTCAGAAAATCGGCCAGATCCGCTGGCGTCTTCACTACATGAGCAAACACTTTTGCGAACTGCTCCGGATTAATCTTGGACAATACGGCGAGCCCATACAAAGGCTGAAGCCGCATGAAACCTTCATTTCGAGCATATACCAAAGCCTTCGCCATGAAGTTTGCATCCAGTTCCGCCATCTCCTGATGGCTGCTCCCCGCTTCTTGCATCAGCTGTTGTTCATCCGCATAAAACGTATTGTTAAGCGTATTCGTCGTCAACATCTGTACATATTGTTCCTCGACCAATCGCTCATAAGTTGCATATCCATCATGATTATGTACTACAGATTGAGGTGTATTAAATAATGATTTGGCTCTACTCATCGCACATAACCTCCCTACGCGTAAAATGCTGTGCTTCATCTATGTGGAACATCTAACGTTGTTGGTCAACGTTTCTTCGTTTCTAATAAAAGGTTTCCGAGGAAAAAGGGGGAAGGTTTTACCTGCTCTACCGCTGAGCTACACCGCCATAACCGGCGGCGATTGGATTCGAACCAACGACCTGGTCGATTAACAGTCGAAGTAACCCTCCCAGGCGCCTCGGAAATCAGATCAGCCGAGCTAATTCACTGCCCCGCTTCACATCCTTATTATGCATGGAAACCATCAACCACGAACATGGTGAAAGTATGGCGACTTGGTGTGAATTAGAGTGAGTTGCAGTAACTTGGCGTGAATTGACGTAACTTAGAACAATTTCAAGCAACTTTGCCATGAAAACAGGCGTTTATCTTGATACAATGAAAAATACATAGTCCAATCGGGAGTGAGACACATGGCTAAAGAAAGCTTTGATAAAGAAATTCAGTTCCTGCGTATGCTGTCTCTGACCAGCGGCGCATATAACCGTCAGCAGTATGCCAAACGGCTTGGCATCTCTGTACATACCTTTGATAAAACACAGCGCAAGCTGCGAGATATTCGTCAGAGCTTGACCAATCAACGCACAGACAGTGAAATGGGCTCAGAGATGACCGACCTTGTTCGTTTCCAGTACGGTGAGTCTGCCGAGCCTCTGCTACTATTTCTTTTCCGTGCCAAATCCATGAAAGAAACCGAAGTGGAGCGCTTATCCGTCATTTTACATACCCTTCAAGACTCCGCTCTGACCGCGATGGAATTACTGGATGCCTGCTGTGCCGATTTGCCGGAAGAACTGGCCCTGCCGGATGAGAAAACGATCCGTTCGGATCTCAAGTATTTGGAGGAAGTCGGTGTTATTCGTAAAGAGCCGGGCGGACGTCCTTATCGTTATTCGTTACAGCAGGATGTGCTGACACGGCTTACCCCGGAAGAACAGCTGGAGTTATACGACTTCGTTGATATGATGGCGAACACACAGGTTCCATCGGTGCAAGGATATCTATTGCGGGATAGTATGAAAAAAGTAATTAAAGCCAGTTATCCGCAAGAAGAAGCGACGGAGCCATATATTTATAAGTATCATTATTACTCACGCATTCTGGACGAAGCCCATCTGTACACCCTGCTTGGAGCGATCCGTCAGCGAAGACGTGTGCAGTTTCAGTATTTTTCACCGAAGAAACCGTCCAGCTATAGCTCGCAAAATACGAATCCAAAGTTTGAACGCGAGGCTGGCGGAAGCTCCAATCGGATCATCCCGATTGAAGTCGTTTATGATCACCAGTATGGGCGCTGGTATGTCATCGGTTATCAGAGTCGGCGGAGATTCGTGAAGTTTCGGATGGAGGGCATCACCCAGCTGGAGGAGCTTCAGCCTATTGAAGAAGAGCATATGCTTGCATTGAAAAAAGAATGGGCTGACATCAGCCAGTACAGCTGGCTTGTCGATACAGGCCGCACCATAACGGTGCAAGCACGCTTTTTCCACCCGGGAGATGGTCAACGCAACTTTATTCTGGATCGCGTCCAGCTGCAAGGACAATGGGGAACCATAACGCCCGAAACGGATCATAGCTTTTTGTATGAAATTCAGGTCAACGGAACAACAGAGATTAAACCTTGGCTACGCAGTTTTGGCTCAAGCTGTGAGATTCTGGCTCCGCGTAAGCTACGTGAGGAAATGATCGAAGAATGGAAGGAGATTGCGGCGTATTATGAACCTGTTCGAGAAAATGTTCAACTACCAGATCATGACGAGACTGAATGAAACCGGACTGTTCACCTGGACTTCGCAGGAGCGAGCCTGGCTTCGTATGATGATGGAACATCCGGCTGCACAAGAAGCGCTAAGCCCGCCAACGTTGACCAAACTAAACCATATGCTGGACGGGGAAAAGCACTTGAATCTGCAAGATTACCTGACGGAAAAAGCCAAAAGTGAGGAGAGCAGCGTCTCTCATCCCCTGCTGAGGCCGTTACGGCAGATGATCCTGAACGGTGAAGGTTTTCAAATGACAGGTCGTATCCGTAGCGGACGCACAAGCCAGGAGCAGTTCGGGTTCCCGTATAAACTGGAATATTCCATGGTCAAAAAGGAATGGTATGTGCTCTGGTATGCCCCGCACTTTGCCAGGTTAATGTCTACCAAGCTGCATAGCATCACCAAGCTTGAGGCCAGATCCATTAAACCGGAGGCCGCATCACGATACAAAGCTAGCATCGCCCTGATCACGGAAAAACGTAAAACGTCGATCACCATCGAGGTGTTGCCTGAGTTCAATGCGGAGTTGTCCCGAATACTGTATGCCTTCTCCTGCTTTGAGAGAGAGGTTATATATAACGAAGCAAACCATATCTACCGGATTCTGCTGACGATTCCGCGAAACGAGGTCGATTACGTGTTGTCCAAAATGCGTTTTCTCGGCAAACGTGTTCGGATCATCGATCATTCGGCCCTGCAGGAGCGCATGTCCGAGACTGCTGCCAAGGTACTGGCACGATATGCGCATTCCGAGTCCATACAGCCGGGTGGTGAAACGGCTGCGCAAGGTGATTAGCACGAACCAGCGCTTTAAGAGCTATCACTTAGCAAACTCCTCGATCTCATCTTCTCTGTTGGATGCACGATACACAGTAAAAAGGACGAAATGATGTAGGCATTCATCTGACCTGACCGCTACTCCATCGGCATGGAACAGATCAATCGCCTCAACTTCGTCCTTGTAGATGAACGTAATTTTGAGAGCTACATCCCTATACATTCCGGGTCTACGAACTACTGCTACTGGCTGCGTTCCGTCTTTTGTTAATCGCGTGCACGCCCATGACCACAGCAACCAATTCATAAGTGTCCAAGTATTCGGATTGATTATCCAGCACAAACGCTCCTGAACTAAACCAACCGCTGGTACGACGGAAGCTTACTACAACGCGGCCCGATCCATCAGTCACATCATATTCCTGCGAAAATGCAGGAGCAGATACATCATGTATGCCACGTGAGCCCGCATCGTACTCATACTTTTTGCTAAAAAAGCTGAATCTCGCTCTTAGCACCCCCAGATGTGTGCCATCTGCTGCGGTCACGTCCCAGCGATTCGTCAACATGCGGAATTTGCCGCTACAGACCAGGCCATTTTCATCCGATACATCGAGTGATGATCCAAATACACTTTTTAAATCCAGGTGTCCCGCCCGATCCTGATCGGCATTCATGATTTCCGTATATCCGGCGTTGAAAAAGTTATCTCTGAAGTACAATTGCATATCGCTTTCCCCTTCCCGATGTTGTAATGTCTAATGATGCTCATCATGCGAATCCATCTTTAATTACCCTATTCGCGGTTATTATACATATATTTACGTATTCAAACTGGAATAGGGTGCATATATCCGTTCATTTCTGCCAAAAGAAAAAACGAGCAGCTCTGCCACCCGTTGTATCCATTCTGTATTCTTTTGCTAAAGCAGGGATCAGACTTCCACTTTTTTCGTGTTCATATAAATAATACCCCATACGAGAAGCGCGGCAAGTGCCATTTCAAACACCGTGGTCCCCCACCGTCCATCCGCCCATATAACACCGTTGGCTGAAAATGAGATACCCGTGCTTTCTTCGGTGAACTGAAACAGATCATTCGGACTGAACTTTCCTGAAAAAATAACATTTTCCAACCAGCTAAGCAGGTTAATCAGAACAATGAACGTGACAATCCCGATCCATGGGCCTGTTTTCCAGCGGAACGTTCCCGCTACACTAATGGAGAAAAAGATCATGATCGTCATAAACAGAACAATCCAACCTGCAAAAAACAAAGTACTCCATATCTCAGCTACACTTATGTTGACACCAATATAAGCAGACAGATCAAGCCCCAGTTTCATCGTAATGTAGAGGTAAGCGTGGAGGAAGCCTATCAGCAGCAAGCCCAGTCCGCAAATTGTACCAAAAATGATAGGTGATAACACATGAGACAGACCCGTGACCGGGATCAGACGACGATTGTAGGAGCGGATATTCGCAGCGTAGGTTTTTATCGTCTTCACATAGATGGCTACTCCTGCTCCGACGTATGCCATGATGCCAAGCACATTTGCAGTGACACCGGACAAAAATATCATCAGACCCAGTTGAACAATAATCAGGATGACTAGCCCTGCCAGCAGGGTGTTCCAGCTTCTTCTAAAATCATACTTCAACAATGTCATCATTCTGCATAGACCTCCTTGAACATCTCATCCACACTTTTTCCATGCTTCAGCCTGATTGTCTCGACTTCCTCATGCATAACTACCTTGCCTTCCCGAATAAAGACCACTTCATCGAAAATGCGTTCAATATCATTCACCAGATGTGTAGAAATGATTAGACTGCTGTCTTCATCGTAAAATTTAACGATCGCGTCCAGAATCTTACCTCTGGCTACCGGGTCCACGCCGCCGATCGGCTCATCCAGCAAATAGAGCCGTGCCTTGCGAGACAATGCCAGTGTTAACTGCAGTCGTTCATTCATGCCTTTGGACAAATGACTAACACGCTCATCCACTGAAAGATTCATAAACTCCAATATCTCCCGTGCCTTTTCTTCATCAAAATCGGCATAAAAATCACGGTAGTACGCGATCGCATCACGAACCTTCATCCACTTCTCGGTTAACGGACGATCCGGCATGAATGAAACGAGTGACTTCGTCTCCAGTCCAATCGCCTTACCTGTAACCTGAATGCTACCGCTAGCGGGATGTAGCAAACCTGCGACCAGTTTCATTAGTGTACTCTTTCCACTTCCGTTGCTACCTAGGAGACCTACAATTCGTCCTGGAGCAATATTCAGGGAGACATTGTGTAACGCCTGTTTACGCCCATATGTCTTGTTGACCTGATTAAGTTCAAGAATGTTACTCATGTGTCTCCTCTCCTTTCCTCTGACTACCTTCTGCCAAAGCATCCGTCACGATGGACACAATATCCTGTTCTTCGATTCCAAGCTCTTGCATTCCGGTCAGGAAACGATCCAGCAATTCGCCGGCCATTTCTTTCTTGATCATCATGATTTTCCTCTCCTCACTTGTCACATATCTGCCCAAACCCCGCTTCGTCTCAACCACTTCTTCACGCTCCAGCTCCTGGAACGTACGCTGTACTGTATTTGGATTAATCTGCAGTTCGGCAGCCAGTTCACGAACCGAAGGAATTTTATCTCCTGCCTTGAGGGCGCCGGTTACAATCTGTCGTTTGATATATTGCATGATCTGCAGATAGATCGGTAAATTGTTATCAAATTCGATAGGCAAGATGTTCTCGCTCCTTTCTGTATCGGTGTGTTAGTTACATAGTACACTAGGTAGTTAGTATTGTAAAGCCTATTTTCAGTTGTTATTTGAGCACACAAAAAAACAGGTCTCAAAGACCTGCCGTTCTAAGCCATATGTATTATTTCCTCCCGTTCAAAACGTAAATCCTGCCGCCTTTACCATGCTGCCAATGATTCATCATCATAAGATACAGTTCGTCGATTGGCAAAGTGATACTACTTTGCGCAATACTGATGGTTGCATCCACCATATTGCTATTCGCCGCCATCAGCTTGCGCTTCATCCCGTTATGACGTTCCATAAATGCTTTCTCATCCTGCAGTTTAACCCCAATCATTTTTTGCCCCATCAGCTCATACATAAACATATGTTCAATTTCCCTCCAGGCCACTGCCCCGCCTGAGGTATAAGAGGAAGAATCGACAAACCCCTGTTCATTAATGACAAAGGAAGGTTCTTTTCGGATCATCTTTACCAGGCTATAGAAGAAACACGTGCCAAAAAAGAGGACAGACAACAGACCAAGAACACTGGATATGATGGAAGTACCTGCACCTGAAGATCGGTCAAACATCAGAAAGAATCCGGCACTCACAAAAAGCGATGCCCCTGCCGTAATCAAAGCCATTCGTTTCCTGCTCGGATATTCCACATGCTGTTCATAAGATGTATTCAAGCATAACTTCCTCCTTCTTGTGACTAAATCATGTGCAGTTCAAAACAGGAATTGCATTGTACATTAAACCATTCGGGCTAGGCCTAAACATTTCCTGTGCGTCTATTCCTTCCTTGTAAAAAAACTTAACGTCATTCCATTCGGCAAGTTGTTGTCCTGTACTTGTCTTTCCGTTAATATAAATGGAAAGCTTAGGAAATTATCCAATCTGAATACTAGTGGGAGGACAAGCGATGAACGAGCAACGTGGCATGACATCGGAAGATTTGTACCAGCTTACATGGGTTAATGATCCGGTCCCTTCTCCTCAAGGTGGACATCTGGTGTATGTTAGCCGGCAAGTAAATGAAAAACACGATGGTTATCGCTCACACCTGAGACTACTTCATCTGGATAGTCGAAAGGACAGACCTTTCACTTCTGGAGAAAATGATCATTCCCCAGCTTGGTCGCCGGATGGGGCTCAGCTTGCTTTTATACGCGAAGTGCAGGGAAAATCCCAGGTATGGCTCATGGCTTCGGATGGCGGAGAAGCACAGCAGATCAGTCACCTGCAGCATGGCGTCAGTTCCTTCTTATGGGCGCCAGATGGCGGGACTCTGCTTGTAAAGTCTTCTGTGGAAATGATAGATAAAAAACCGGATTCAATGTCCGCGGAAGGCTACAACACAGATCATAAGGAAAACTCACTGCCTCAAGAAATCATCGTGGACCGAATTCGCATGAAATCGGATAGTGGCGGATTATGTAATGGCAAACGCTCTCATCTCTTTGTTATCGCGCCAATCAGCGCAGAGGCTATTCCTGTTACGACGGGTCACTATGATATCGGGGACTATGCTTGGTCTCCGGATGGAAAACGCATCGCCTGGATTACTGAAATGCCTGAAGAGGGCGCGGATCATAGCGACTTTAAATTGACCAATCATGTGTATACATCCAGACCTGATGGATCAGATCTACAGCAACTAACCCCGGAAGGATATACCTTCTATCGGCTTAGTTATGCACCTGACGCGCAATCTCTGGCCCTTCTCGCCAGTGACCGCTCTTATGGCAATGCTACCTTGGCGAAGTTGTATACACTCCCGATATCGGGTGGAACACCTGAATGCCTAAGTGCAGATTGGGATGTACAGTTGAATCATAACCTTGTTGGTGATATGCGCTCTCACCTCGTCACGACAGGTCCGCTATATTCACGGGATGGCTCTTCCATTCTGTGTCTTGCTACGATACATGGCAGCGTGCGTATAGCTAGATTCGCATTAGATGGAAGTGGTGCCGATTACATTTTGCCAGATGAATGCGAGATCTATCAGTTTGCAGAGCTGGCACAGGGCCAGATCGTCGCGGCTGTTGCGAATACACAACATCCCGGTGACTTGTATCTGTATGAACAACCGTGGAACCCCGAAATCAAATCTGTCCGTCTCACGAACAGTAACCCGCAGTTAGAACAGGACATTTGGCTTAGTACGCCAGAAACCTTCTGGTTTGACTCGTCGGATGGGCTACAGCTTCAAGGGTGGATCATGAAACCTCACGGCATCGTTGATGGTGTCAAGGTTCCGACGATTCTTGAAATTCATGGCGGCCCGCATATGATGTATGGTTATACTTTTATGCATGAGTTCCAGCTCCTTGTCGCTCAGGGCTATGCTGTGATGTATCTCAATCCGCGTGGAGGATTAGGATATGGTCAACAGTTCGTGAATGCTTGTCGGGAAGATTATGGCGGAGGCGATTACCGAGACCTGATGGAGTCTGTGGACTATGCTTTGTCCCATTATGCCTTCATTGACCCATCCAGACTGGGCGTAACCGGCGGTAGCTATGGCGGGTTCATGACGAACTGGATCGTGGGACATACGAACCGCTTCAAAGCCGCTGTTACCCAGCGTTCCATCTGCAACTGGTTGTCATTCTATGGCGTCAGTGATATTGGATATTTCTTTACGGAAGATCAGATTGGCGGTAATGCATGGGAAGACACGGAAAAACTGTGGAAACATTCTCCGCTGGCTTATGTGGGCAATATGCAGACACCACTGCTTATCCTTCATGGCGAACAGGATCTCCGCTGTCCCATTGAGCAAGCCGAGCAATTATATGTTGCACTGAAACGGCGCAAGCAAACGACCCGACTCGTTCGTTTCCCTGGAGCCAACCATGAACTATCTCGCTCCGGTAATCCACATCTGAGGGTGCGACGTTTAGAGCATATCGTCGGGTGGTTTAACGAGTATCTGTAAACCTCCCATGGAAGTTGAACGAAAAGATTGACCTAAAGACTGTTACATGGATACTCTGCACTTTGAACGCAAAAAGCCGATATGCCTGTAATCACGAATCATTACAGGCATATCGGCTTGCTTTATTTTAAGAATTAGAAAACATATGAACTTGCTTATTCTTCTCCCCAGATGACCGTAACTTCATTCAAATCCTTATCGCTTGAAGATGCGTTACCTGTGATCGTTACAGCGTACTTGCCTTCCTCACGACCTAAAATGCTGAATTCGTCAGCTTGAATATCCTCACTGTTTTGAGTCAGGTTTTTATTCTGATAATAGTTTTTGTAAGATGAAGCGAGAGTGCTCAGACTCTCCTTGGATGTATAGATCAGCACTACTTTTTTGTTTCCATCTACAACATTCTCAATCAAGCTGGTCGCTTTTGCATCCTTAGGCAATGGGAAATCTGCTGGCAAGTACTTGGATTTCACGCCTGGAGCTTGTGTGTTCGTACCTGTCGATGGAGATGTGGATTGACCGCTTCCAGTGGATGCAGACCCGCCTGATGAGCTTGAAGCACCTATGCTTACCTTATTATTCTTGGCGTCATATTTCACTTCTGTATTTAAAGCTTCAGCAATGGAGCGAGCCGGAAGGTATGTACTGCCTTGATACGTAATAGGCGCAAGTTTTTTGCCCTGATCACCTGTCGGTGTGAATTTTTGTCCGTTTACTTCAATGGCAAGTCCGTGATTCAGATAGGCTTTGATCGTTTCCAGTTGCGTACCTGCATAGACACCTGCTGATCCCGTTAAAACCATCCCAAATACGCCTGCTGCAATCAACCACTTTTTGTTTTTCATGTTCCTTCGCCTCCAAAGTTCAGTATAATAAAAGATGAATATTACATATTGAATTGAATCATGAGGTTATGAAAGGTATAGTGCAGATGAATTTAGTTCATATAACAATGAACTGTATCGATAATCCTTCAACTCCCACCTCATGTTAGCCATATCATAAGTACTTGATGGCAGGTTGTAAACGATATCTCGCTAAATCAGGACTTGGGTCATATAAAAATGGTTTAGAAGTTGCGAAAATACAAGATGTATTAGATAATGATGTCTTGTTTGTAGGACGTAACAACGAATCAATGAACCAAGGAGGACTTCTTTGTTATGATAGATCAATATTTGTTTGATACACCGATTGACCGAATATCTACCGCTTCCGAGAAATGGGACGGGCTTGAGGCATTATTCGGTGTAGCAGATGCACTTCCTATGTGGGTAGCCGATATGGATTTTGCTGCTCCTCCATCTGTTATTGAAGCTTTACAGGCCAGGATGGGACACGGCATCTTTGGTTACACTCTGCGAACCGAGGCCTATCATGCAGCCGTCACAGACTGGATGCAACGCCGTCACAACTGGAAAATCCATGCGGACTGGATCGTATTCACGCCAGGGATCGTACCTGCGCTCAGTATAGCGGTACAACAATTTACTTCACCAGGGGATGCTGTAGTCATCCAGACACCCGTATATCCTCCCTTCTATGATGTCGTGAGAGATCAGGACCGGGAACTCATTACGAATCCACTGATCGAAGAACATGGGAAATACACCATGGATCTAGATCATTTGGAGAGAAGTTTCCAGAATGGAAAGGTCAAAATACTGATCCTGTGCAGTCCTCACAATCCGGTTGGACGAGTATGGAGTCTTGAGGAACTGGAGGCTCTTGCATCACTGTGTCTGAAATATAATGTGCTCATCGTATCGGATGAAATCCATGCTGATCTGGTGTATGAACGTGGAACACATACACCGCTAAGTCTGATCTCGGAAGCGATCGCAGCTCGCAGCATCATCTGCACAGCACCAAGCAAAACGTTTAATATCCCCGGATTAAGTTCATCAAACATTATCATTCCTAATGCCCAATTGCGGGAACAGTTCGCCAAAGGCGTGCGTACCATGGGGTTATCCAGTATTAGTACACTAGGAGCCGTAGCAACCGAGGCCGCTTATAACGGTGGCGAAGATTGGCTTGATCAATGTCTTGCTTATATTCGGGGCAACATGGAATACGTGCAGCAATTTATTGCGGAGCATCTGCCAGGTATCCGTCTGTACCTTCCTGAAGCCACCTATTTGTTATGGGTCGATTTCCGGGAATTAGGATTGACTCATGCGCAATTAAGCAAGAAACTGCTTCATGAGGCAGGACTCGCATTCAATAGTGGGGTTGTATTCGGCAAAGAATATGCCGGATTCATGCGCATCAACGTAGCCTGTCCACGTGCAACAGTTGAAGAAGCTATGCTCAGATTATTAGTTCTGGCCAATAAATAAATAAATAAATAAAGGGTGTCCCAGTCGTATGTCATGTTTTTTTCATGGTGAATCGCTGTGATACCCTTTTTAAAGTGCCGATTTAACTTGAATTCTTTGTATCTTTAGTTTTCTTTTTTATGAGCCTGAATAAATTGCACGGATGCCTGTAGCGCCTGCTGCGCTGCTTCACTCCCCAGATCGAACTGGTAATCATGTCCCAGCTTCTCCGAAGATGATTGAAAAAATAATGTTTCTGTCGTGACACCTTGACGCTCTAACACTTCTGCAAGTTCAATCGATTGTACGGTCAAAGGATCATCATTACCAGAAGTAATAAATGATGGTGGAAAGGTGGCTGTGGCCTGAAGGACCGTTGACATTTCATCCAGATGTGGATCATTCTCGTATGCCTTGCTTCCCGTATATGACCATAGAAACGTTCGTATAAACGGAAAGCCTGTACTCTCGACAGTACGCAATTGATATGGCCCACAGAACAAAAGTGTACCTCTTAACTGTTCAGATTCCACTGATGGCGTTATATTCATTTGTTTTGCCAGATTGGGATTCGTAAGCAACGCCGCAGTCTGACTTGCAATCTGGGCACCAGCCGAATTACCAGCAAGAAACAGGTTGCTCGGATCACCTTGATATTCACTCACATGATCTCTGATATATGTTAGAGCCTGATTGGTTTGCATTACGGGCACAGGGTATGTCGTATTCGGCGCAAGTGCATAATTCATGCTGACCACCACATGACCACGTTTGCTTAACTGCACCGCATAATCGGCTATGTCTTTTTTATCACCCATAACCCAACCGCCGCCATGAACCCACAATATGACTGGCAAGGGTTTAGTTGCTGCGGAAGGATAATAAATGTCCAGCGTACTGTTGTTACGACCTCCATCTGCATAGGCCACATCGGTAACACGGGTTATCCCTTCCGAAATAAACGATGCCTTGTCGCTTTCATTTGTAGTAAACAATCCATTCCCTGTCTTTAGCAAAAGTACTGTTATTCTGGGTGTGAATTGTGAGCCTACTCCTACAACACCGATAATCAGGAGCAATAAACTGATGGGAATCCAGTAACGCTTTCGTTTCAAACCCGTTCTGCTCTCTATCTGCACCAGCCTGCACCTCGCTCCATGTTCAATGAATGGTTCTGTTATAGAGGTGTACGCACCAGAAAAAATCTAGTTTCTCCCATGCAATTTTCTTGCAGGATCAGGCTCATTCATTTGGATCTGTTGTGGATTTCTTGGCTTACTGTAACGTAGATCGTAGACATCTTTTGCTCTAACGTGTGAATATGTTGGCTCGCAACCGTCCATCTCTCAGCAGAAGAAACCAGGGAATTCAGGCTACTCAGCACACGTGAAGGCTCACCTTTTTTTAGGGTTTGTTTAAAGTTACGAAGCGCATCCGAGTACCGTTCTCTGGACAAACTGACTTGTTTCTTGGCCGTTTGTATCTGCTTTTTTACAGCATTTGTGCCATTTAACATCGCTCGCAGCCGCTTCACCTCCTTATTTTTCCGCTTCCGTGCTTCAGCAAGGCTCAATTTCTTCGCACGAATATCCTCACGTGCCAATTGCACCAAGGGTTTTAGCGTGTCAGCCTGTGTACGAATGGCCGAACTCCACTCTTTGCTCTGGAGAGCCTTGGAAGCAGACAATTGTTTGTTCAGTGAGCTATAAAGTTTGAATAAAGGTTCATAACGTGCCTGTGTAAGTTCCACTGACTTCTGAAGAGCAGCCAGCTTCGCTGCATCGGTATTACTGATTGCCTTTCGAAGCTGCACCAACTCAGTAGCGTTCGTTGTATGTAGTTGCTTGATCTTTTGTTCCCACATCTCTTTTTGGGAAATCCATTTCCCGGCACTTTCGTATGTCTGTAGTAAGGAACGTTCCGTTTGCGCATCTGCCTTATTCACTACTGTATTCCAGGCTTTCTGCGCAGTAACATTCAGCTCAATCCCTTCACCGTGAACTGTTGTTGCACTACATATCATTCCAATGCCGTACGTTGCAACAAACATCACACTCAATCTTCTTAAAACCGAATGTCCAACCAGTAGCTTTAACCAAAAATGAAAAAACTGCACCCACGTTGACTGCCTCTTCCACGTTTCCATTGGTTGTCGAGGCAACGTAAGTTGCTCTACCAATCGTTTCTTCTCCGGTCTTAAATACATCATCCTTCTGCACCCCTTTTTCTCAAAATTAGTATGGAAGTCCGCGACACTATTCACCCTGTATATATCCAACAATTGTTCCGTACAGCGTCCAGAGTAAGACTCCCTTGCAGTTCAAGATTCAACATCAGCGATCCGTTCGGCGAACGACAAAAAAGCACCCGCAAGTCAGGCATGTGCCTGCTCTTACGGGTGCTTCCCTCTTGAGCCGTTCCATATAAGATTCGGTGATTCAACAAATCGCTTGGATCTTCACTTTTTCAAATATATTCCACATCTTTCATTTGGTCAAGCTGAAGTAAAGAAAAATTTAAAGATCGATTAGAATGGCTCTCATACCCTCGGTAAGATCATCCTCTTCTAACATCATATAGACGTTCTGGCCTTTATTAAAATTAAGCTTGATCTGATAGAAGATACCCTGATCGGTGTAGTAACCTGATCTTTGCCGCTGGAGCAACTGGCTGATAATTTCTTTGTTCTTGGTGGCTACCTTCTTGTTTCCTTTTAGATTTTCATCTATGAATTGCGGGTCAGGATAGACATATATAGCTTTACCCGGGCTGTTAATCTCTTGTTTAATAAACTGGGCAGAAGCAACTTCATCTACAGAGACCTGCAACTGATCATACAATTTGTTCTCTTTGAGCCATGCAATTAAACGGGTGTAGGTTGGTTTAATCTCATATGTGGAGCTAAGATTAGGTTGATCCAAAATCTGCTTGGACGATAATCCATCCCGGTAATCTTGATAAACCTCAGCTGATGCATACGACTCCCAATGGGATTTTTGATCTTCATACGTTTGATCTAAAATTTCTGCTTTCAAGAGTGCCTTGAATTCACGAATGAGCTGCGGGTTACTGATGTATACAGCGCGATCACTAGTTAATCTTGACCGGATACCAATGCTGCGAACGTCATTGTCGAGTGCATAGGTTCCATAACTGACTGCTTTATAATCTTCGAAGTTTTTCATATGCTCAAACTCTTGTTGAAAACGGCTCTCTTGAACGATATATTGCCGTGATATTGTCTTTCCATTCTTCAATTTATAGTCAACCCTGACGCTCTCTTGGTCAGGTATAATCCGGCTTTGTCCCTTCTCATTCAACGTCTGACGGGAATCTACAATTTTCTGATGAAGTGCAAGAACAGCATCAATATATCCCATGTCATTAGAGTAGAATTGTTCATCATCCAGCTTTACAATCTGATTATCTACATAGATCGTATGGTCCCCGCCAATTCGAACCTTCTCGACGTTGTCTTTCGATGGCACATTTGTCGCATAACCATTCCAGTCTGCCACAGGCACGTAAAGAATAAGTGCAGTTGCAATTCCATATACAGCAAACTGTGGTAATAAGCCGCGGTTCCAGATCAGCCAGGTTTTGCGAATGATCATCTCAGCTCCAATGTACCCCGCAACGCCTCCAATGATGTAACCTGCAACGCCCCATATCCGGGAATCGCCTGGGGAAATCATTGAGAAATAAGCGCCACTAAGCAATACAATCGTGAACATGAAGCCAAAACGGAAGATTGGTTTGACAATGCGAAATGCAATGGCTTGGGTTGCCGATTCTACATGGCGCTTACGGTAAAAGAGATACGATAGAACGATCATAAGTACAGTCATCCCAGCGTAAATACTCAGTTCGCCCCATCCAGGAATCGCATAACTGAGGCTGCTGACGCGGGAAATTGGAGAAATAGTCTCGATTTTGAATCGGAAAATGTTTTCCGGATAACCAAACAGATAATGCTTCAGATGCAGTCCAAAGACTCCCCAGAAAATCAAAGGAATCAGGCTGATGCCATATACAGTCAGACCCTGTAGAATAGATTGCCCGATACACATCCCTACCGCAACTGTCAGCGTAAACATGAAGAGAGAGACAATGCTTATGGTTACTCCCCACATCCAGATTGCACTGTCGTTAAAAACATAAGCGGGTTCATTCAGAGCTACGGACACCCACTTGGTAACTCCAGCCGTAATCCAGATGGGGACCAGAATCATTACATATCCGGTCATCAGGTTCATCGTGAGCAAATGTCTACGCTTCAGCGGCAGGCTGTGATATACATCCGCAGGCCCCCCTGCTTGAATGTAACGGAACAGGAACAAAGCCATCACAACCGGCACCGTAATTGCAAGAAACCAATGAAACTCCCCGTTTACTTTAAATAGAGTACTAATCTCCTCCGTATAATCTCGATACTCTGTGCCGATAAATAGCGGAAGCGTTAATAATAACAAGAGATAAACAATACCAAGCCATCCGTGCTGCCTGAAATTTTGGTACAGGATACCGCGGTTAAAGTATAATCGGTTGAATGTCATACCCGGCACCCTCCATTTCATAGATAAAAATCTCCTCCAGTGTCAGCGGCAACACATCCAGCAGATACGGATCATGCAAACGAAATTGCGCCGTAACATCTTCACGATGACCTTTAACAATATACAAAGAGACACTTCCTCTTTTTTCTTCATGCATAATATGAACCTGTTCTTTCAATAAATCAGCATGATCCGGGTGGCGAAAGGCAACCTGAATCTTGTGTGTATCAGACTTAAGGTCATCCAGATCCTTCTGCACGATAATTTGGCCTTTGTGCATGATGGCTACATGGTCACAGAGATCTTCGATCTCCCGCAAATTGTGGGATGAGATGATAATGGTCACCTGACGCTCCGCCGCTTCCTGAAACAAGAGGTTTTTGATCTGTTGGCGCATGACAGGGTCGAGTCCATCAATCGGTTCATCCATAAGCAACACCTCAGGCATACAGCTGAGTCCCAGCCATACCGCAGCCTGACGGCGCATGCCTTTGGACATGCGATGAAGCTTGCGTTTTACATCTAATTTGAAGACAGCCCCGAGTTGGTTGAAACGTTCCTCACTCCAGCTTGGATAGATTGAGCGGTAGAATGAAGCCATATGCGTAATCGAAGATTGCGGGAAAAAGTTTGGTGAATCTGCCATGAAAATAGTGCGGCCTTTCAGGTCTAAATTTTCGTATACCTCGGCTCCGTTAATGCGCACTGTTCCACGGTCTTGACGATAAATACCGGCAATGATTTTGAGCAACGATGTTTTGCCTGCCCCGTTGGAACCGAGTAAACCATAGATCGACCCCTTATTTATGTACATTGTTACGCCATCGACAGCCTTTTCCTGTTCAAAAGCTTTAACGACTTGATTCAGCTCAATCATGGGGCACCTCCTTCTCTATACGGGCCATCGCTTCTTCGAATAAAAGAGTCATCTCCGCCTTGGATAAACCGGAAAACGAAGCTTCGGCAATCAGTTTCACCAAGGATTCTCTGATCTCGTCTTTCATAGCCTCCTTCGGATGTTCCACAGATGGTGATACGAAACTTCCTTTACCCTGCACGGAATAAATATAACCTTCTCGCTCAAGCTCACGGTATGCCTTCTGAATTGTATTCGGGTTCACGGTGAGCTGTGTTGATAATGACCGAACGGAAGGAAGCTGCTCATCGGGTTTCAGAATACCGTATACGATCATTTCTTTGACTTTATCCACCAGTTGCTCATAGATCGCCTTCCGGCTACGTACATCCAATTCGAACATCCCGCACCTCCTTTCTTAACTTAGTATGTCGCCTTGCTTGTTTTGCTGTTAGTGTACTCTCAGTGTACTACCTGTACTACTATTAATAATACAGTTAATACAGTTTGTCAATCTTTAACTTTAACTCCATGCCTGAATTAGGGAACAGTAAAATGTATATAAAACCAATCCATATGGTATAGTTGACATATAAAAAGGAAACAAGAAAACGATCATGTTATTTTCTAAAAGATCAGAGGGATATTCCTTTCGAATATAGTTTAGCGAGGGAGCATCTGATCACTTCTATAAATATCGTTCCTCCTTATTGAGCTGGTGCGAATATGCTCGAAACTGGACTTGGTGCGAATAAGCTCGAAAGATTGTTTTGCACCTGCTCCTTCGTTATGATGAGTTACAACGGCTTAGTATGAGTTAGGATGAATTAAGATGAGGTATAACAAGGTATGACGAGATATGAGTAAGATCAGTGAGGGTGAGATAGAGAGGTAGTTATGAGTTAGAGATGCGATGAGTTAAAATGATAGAATGAGTTAGGATGAGTCAGGGTGGGTTAGTGTGAGGTGGGAAGAGCTAAGATGGGATGAGTTAGAGTCAGTGTGAGTGTGAGTGTGATGAGTGAGTGTGAGTAATAGTAAGGTGGAAAGTTTTCATTTTGCTATTCGCTATTCGCTGTTCCGGCTTTCGGAAAGGACATGATCGTGTTTGTAACTTGTCCACTTGTCGTGTACATTTGGGGATTTTGTTTATCAAAAGGTGGACACTTTTCTTAAAAGAACACACTTCACCTACCAACCTACATATAGATCAAAAATAACAATTTTGATTTTCCCATCTGTATATGGTGTTACAATCATTAGCGGTGGGACATGCTCTTTTGGAGAGTACTGTCCACTCTTTGAAAGACAAAAAGAATGAATTTGTTCCCATACAGTGGACATTTATATACGTATAAGTGTATGGTTACGAGTTTGAGTTCGGGTTATGTGTGTGTATGCAAACGAATGATGAATTTTTGCAAAATACTAAAGTAGATAGCCTTCTAAACACTATCCGTATGCATGCTGGGCTTGGCAACGCCGATCTATCTACTATTACAATTAAAATCGAGGTAAACAACTCATGAACATAACAAAAGGTACGATTTCTGATAAGGCCGCTTCTACAGCCGCTCTCTCCGCTTCTTCACGCATACTGATTGTAACGGCTGTGGACGCGGAAAAAGACGCCATCCTTCGCGGCTTGGGTGATCATGCCGCAGCACAGTTTGATGTTATTGCAGCGGGCGTTGGCCCTGCCTCGGCCGCTGCCGGAACTGCCGCTGCGCTAGCTTTCGCTTCAGCAGCGGCACGTGAACTGGCGCACGGCAAGGCCGCGCCAGAGGAACTTGATGCGGCGCAAGGCACAGCCGCATCTTCAGGGCCGGGGCCCGTTGCCGGGACCGGCGCCAGATCATCAGCCTATGGGCTGGTGATCAGTGCCGGCATCGGCGGCGGGTTCCCCGGCCGGGCGGACGTCGGCTCCCTCGTGGTAGCCGACGCCATGGTTGCAGCCGATCTGGGCTCGCAGACGCCAGACGGCTTCCTCTCTGTGGACGAGCTCGGATTCGGCTCGTCCCGTGTGGCGGCGGACGCGGTGCTTGCCGCGCGCCTTCGCCATGAGCTGCAGCGGGCAGGGCTCGCTGTCAGCGGAGGCACTGCGGTCACCGTGTCCACGGCGACCGGAACCGCGCAGACGGCCGCGGAGCTGTTGCGCCGCGTGCCGGATGCTGCCGCCGAAGGCATGGAAGGCTTCGGCGTAGCAACAGCTGCGCAGCAGTTCGGCCTGCCGGTGCTCGAACTGCGCGGCATATCTAACGCGGTCGGTCCACGCGACCGCGACGCTTGGCGCATCAAGGATGCCCTGGATGCGCTCCAGGCAGCAAGTTCTATTTTACGGGAGGTTATTACATCATGAATATTGCTTTTTCCCCTTGTCCTAACGATACTTTTATCTTTCACGCTTGGGTACACGGTCTGATTTCTGGTGCACCTGAGCTTGACGTTCGCTATGCGGATATCGATATAACGAACGGTCTTGCTGCAAGTCCAATTGGACCAGACATTCCGGAAGTGATGAAAATCTCTTATGCAGCGCTACCTTATGTATTGGAAAACTATGCTTTATTACCTGCTGGCGGTGCTCTGGGCAGAGGCTGCGGCCCTTTGGTTTTAACAGCTGATCGAACAACTGATCCGTCATACCTGTCTGGACGACGTGTTGCCGTACCAAGCGAGCGCTCGACAGCCTATCTGTTATTCCGTCTATGGGCCGCGAAAAATGTTCCTGGCGGTGTCGGTGAAATTGTCGTCATGCCTTTTGATAAAATTATGCCTGCCGTTCGTGATGGTCAAATCGATGCCGGGCTGGTTATCCATGAAGCACGTTTTACGTACCAAAACTATAACTTGCAGCTGATGACTGACCTCGGCAACTGGTGGGAAAATGACACAGGCCTGCCGATTCCGCTCGGTGCCATTATTGCCCGCCGCGATCTGGATGCTCACGCATTGGCCGGCTGGGCACGTGCCTCTGTGGAGTACGCTTGGGCTCATCCTGAAGAATCGCAAGCATATGTCATGGAGCATGCACAAGAGATGGATCCCAACGTAGCCGCTCAACATATCGACCTGTACGTCAACGAATTCAGTGCTAACTTGGGTCCAGACGGCTATGCTGCGATTACGGCCCTGCTTGGTCGTGCCATGCAAGAAAAACTGGTTCCCGAGTTTGACTTGAACTTGTTAAAAATCTAACCTTCACGTTGCGATGCTCTCTATCGGCTGGTATTGGAATGTTTCCATGTTGTTTAACTCTGAACTTAGCCGGAGCTACTACTCCTTAAGGTTTTGACCTATCTTTTATGTACCGTCTATCTCTAACGATCCTGACAGGCCTTATTTGACTCATTTTTGCAGTCTGCAAATTCTAACGATCACCAGAAACCTTATTTAGCCGAAAATGGTCCTTTTTCATCTCAATCTGGTCTATTTCGGTGAAATAGCGTTCCTACGGATCGTTAGAATTCTAAAACCGCCAAATTGGTGTAAATAGCGTCTGTGGGGATCGTTAGAAATTGCGCCAGATAGTCATGCAGTATCATTGGCCCTAACACGCCGTAAGATTGAGTCTACACAAGGTTTCCACCCTCATATTGGGTACTAGCTCGTAAAACTCCCCTATGATTGGGAGATATATGTGTAAAAACCAAACTAATCAAATACATGTAGGGCAACTCCTCTCGCCACCTTTGTGACGTATTGGAGTTGCCCTTTTATTCGTTGAGTTGGTTTATCAGTTATGGCTTGCTTATAGCCTATAGTTTGTTTGTGGGTTACCTGGTTGTTGATTGTTTATTAGTTTATTGATTTCCTCGTATTAGTTTCCTCGTTGTATCGGTTTGGTTGTTAGTTTGGTTTGTTTGTTGTTTGTTGTTTGTTGTTTGTTGTTTGTTGTTTGTTGTTTGTCGCCAGGTTATTGATATATTGTTTGCCTCGTTATTAGTTTATCATTGTTGGTTGCCTGATTAGTGTTGATTGTCCGGATCCGCTTTTTGTTGGTTACCTAGTTATTCGTTACTGCTTGATATATTGGCATTTTATTTATTTGTTTCCGTCTCCGACATAACCGTGCGAATCATCGATCGCAGTGCATCCAGCATCACTGGAAGTGGCAGAGATGGGACAGAAGGTGCCTGCACAGCCATTTCTGTCGAAGCCGGAAAATGAACAAAGCCTGCTCGCACAGACAACTGTTGCAACCGAATGTAATCGAGTATCCGGTACATCGTGTTATTACATATATATGTTCCCGCCGTATTGGAGACTGTTGCTGGTATGCCTCTAGCCGACATATCATTGACCATCTTCCGGATAGGCAAGGTGGAAAATAAACCATCGGGACTTCCGGCTACAATCGGTTCATCCACAGGGCGCTGACCCTGATTGTCCGCATAAGATCCGGGCGGAATGTCCTTCACATTAATGGCGATGCACTCTGGCGTAATTGCCGTTCTACCTTTTGCTAACCCGCAGGCGATAACGATATCCGGCTGAAAGGCCTGCATCTCTGCAATCAGCATGTCTGCACACTCATCAAAATTCACAGGTAGCAACACGGTTTTTAATACTGCTCCCTCGATTACCTCATGCGCTAATGCTTCCATTAACGCTCCTGTCGGATTGACAGCATCACCGCCAAAAGGTTCAAACCCCGAAATCAGAAACTTCATCAACTGCTGCACTCCCTCCCGATGGACTAATCCAAATGCTACAACCTGCTTCGCCTAATTAGTAACGCTACTCTTCCGTTATACAACTGCAAGGCTTGTACAACTCCAGCGCCCCTTTTTAATCAACCCGCCAACCCTTTGTTTATTTCTGCGGATACAACAACAGATGCCATCACAATAAACTAACTGGACTACATCACTTAAAGAAAACACTCGCCATAAGCGTGGGACTTCTCACACGCCCGGCATTTCCAGCGTTCCATCCAGCTTGCGTGTATCTAAGTCACTATAAATAAGGCCTTTCCCATCACTAGCCAGCGACACTTACTCCGATCTGTAGCGCAATCCCCACTGCCGGCGAACCGTGTCCATCAGCTTCATGATCTCCAGGGATTCGTCCAGTTTCATGGTATGACTCTCTGTTCGCCCTTGCAGAATGCAACGTCCAGCCTCTTCTGCTTCAAACGCGTACCCGAGACAAGTCCGATCATCCACAAACTTCTCTGGCTCGTCCTGTCCGTTCACATGTAAATAAGCTTCTTTGCCTGCGAAGAAAAAAGGCAGACGAATTCGGCCTTCCGTACCATAAATGACGGCCTCATTGTTCAGATTCAAACGAATGGCACCGCTTAGTGACGCCGAACGCCCCTCGGAATAAGACAACAATATAGAGAATTGCTCGTCCACACCGGTTTCCCCAATGTGTGCTGTGCTCCATACATGTTGAGGTTGTTCACCGAAGATCATCGACGCGAAAGAGATCGGGTAAACTCCGGCATCCAGTAGCGCACCACCGCCCAGATCGGGATTAAGCAGCCGCCCCTCCGGCTCCCAGCCGATGCGGAATCCAAAGTCTGCCTGCACCATCCGTACTTCACCAATACGACCTTCCGCAATCCATGCCCGTGCCTGTACAATCGGTGGCAGGAAGCGTGTCCACATGCCCTCCATCAGGAAAAGTTTCCGTTCTCGCGCCGTTTCCACGAGCGGCTCCAGTTGACGTGAGTTCATCGTAAACGGTTTCTCACAAAGTACCGCTTTGCCCGCTTCGAGGCAGGCCATCACATTTTCCTTATGTACCGGATGCGGCGTTGCCACATAGATGATATCCACCTCAGGGTCTCGCAGCAATTCATCATATGAAGCGTAAGCGCGTTCAAAACCATATTCGGCTGCAAATTTCTCCGCACTACCTGCGGTTCGTGAACCAACCGCTGCTTTCACCGCATTCCCCGCATGTGCCAAATCCTTGGCAAACTGGGATGCAATCCATCCCGTGCCCATAATGCCCCATCGTACCTTATCCTGTCCCGCTGTCTGTGTCATACGTACATCCTCCCTACTACCAATTTGCGTATTACAAGGTTCATGATTCAGACCAGCCAACATGGTATCTCTCTTATTTTACCAAAAAGAAACGTTTTCGTCAGAAAAGCTTGCTTCCCTTTATCACATTTCAATTCCGCAACAGATTTGCTAAGATAACTTGGAGACACATAATGAGCACATGTACCCTGTTGAAGAACACAATGATCCCAATGAAAGGAAGGTACGCTATGATCTCTGAGCCAAATCAAGGCCATAACCGCATACCTTCAGATGACGAACTGACTGTACGCCCTAGCGGCAATTTAAATCATATAAATACACGTGCAACGGCTCGCAATGAACTTCACCAGTTCCTGGATCATGCCTTGGTTGAACTTCGCCGGGCAGAGCATGTTAACACACAGCAACGTTTCCGGTGGCAGACGGACGAACTCCGGAATCATACCTTCATCTATATACATCGCTTCACGGGAACACAGATTGTGGATGCAGAGCCATCCCGTGTTGTTCGCAAAGCGGCCTGTTTGTACCCACCCGGAACCCGTTTGGAACTTGTGTCGGATGTCGATCAAGATGCCGAGCTGTATATTCTTGAATTTGACCTGTTTCGAGTGACGGAGAAAACAGAAGCGAAGCGCATCTATGAACGTGAACTTCATTCACCTGTTGCCGGATGGATTCGAGGTCCCTTTTACGGCATTCAACGGATCGCTACCCAACTGATCGAACTTACACATCCCGATAACGAAACAGCATCCCGTGAAATCAAAGCACAATTACTATTAGCCGAGCTACTCTATCTACTCTGGCCTGAAGAACATGCAAGCCCTACGGATGAATCGGAGCAGGATGATCCGGAGTCCTGGTTAAAATCCACATTGCAATATATACAGCAGCATTATATGCATGAGATTAAGCTGGATACCTTAGCCGAACTGGCCGGCATGCATCCGTCGTATTATTCTCAACTGTTCAAAAGCCGAATGCACAAAAATCCGATCGAATACATTACTCATTTGCGTATGAACCGGGCGAAGGAAATGTTACTGACCTCCGATCTGCGTATTCGTGATGTCGCCCGTGAGGTCGGTTACCGTGACGAGTTTTATTTCAGCAGACGGTTTCGTAACTATGCCGGTTATGCTCCAACGGCTTATGCCAAGCAAGTTCATCGCAACATAGTGTCACTCTCTTATCCCTATACCGATCATCTGATGACACTTGGCATCACACCCTGTGCAGCACAGATTCAAGGCCATCTGCCACATCTGCCCCGTTCGCTTACCATGCCTTTTCATGCCTATGAACCGTGGGAACAAGGACGGCAGGCATTTCTCGATGCGAATCCCGACCTGATTCTGACCAAAGATAACGCTACGGCTAAAGCGATGGAACATATTGGTGATGTTGCACCCATCATAACCATTCCATGGAACCAGACCGACATGTTCGGCCATTTGGAACAGATCGCTTCGATTGTAGACCGGACTCAGGCGGCCAAAGAATGGCTGGACAAGCATGAGCGCAAAGCAGAGCGTGCGCGCAAGAAGATCAAAGAAAAGGCTGGCAGCCTCACTGTAGCTGTAGGTACATTAACTTCCAAAGGGCCGCGGATGTACAGCCACCGTAACTTCGGTCATGTGTTTTACCGGACGCTACAACTCAATGCACCTCAGCGTATTCAGACGGAACTGAACGGCAAGGCTCCCGGGATCGGCTTCAACTGGATGCCTTTCACACCGGGAGAATGGGACGGTCTGGAAGCCGATGTGCTTGTACTTGCGACAGACAACCTGCATCACCCGGCAACATTATTGCAAAAATTAAAGAATGATCCACTATGGAACAGCCATCCCGCCGTTCGCAGCGGCCGTGTGCATCTTGTAGATTGGAACGCTTGGGTTGTGTACGCTCCATATTCCATTAACATCCAGCTTGAGGAAGCGCTCTCGATGTTGACGAACAGGCCCGCACTTTTGTAATCTAAAAAATGTCCATTTCCCAAATCTTAATTTATGCCATGTACGGGCCTGGATTAAGATTTTATAATATTCACTAATTGATAATGATAATCAATAACAACGAAAGATGTTATTTGTTATAAAGGAGTGACCCGTATCCAACATCCGGGACTGCCTCATCGCCCGTCCATGACTCAACGATCTGCAGTCACCGTTGGGCTGATGTTTCTGTCTGCCATCGCGATCCTGCTGATCAGCATGTTTGTTGCCATCTCATTAGGAGCCAAAGGCTTAACACTGGAAACCGTGTGGACAGCCATTTTCCAGTACAACCCGGCTCTGACACCGCATCAGATCATTCATGAATTGAGACTGCCACGCGTGCTTGCTGCCGCTGTGATTGGAGCAGCTTTTGCTGTAGCCGGAGCCTTGATGCAAGGCATTACCCGTAATCCACTGGCCGACACCGGCATCCTTGGCATTAACGCTGGAGCAACGTTTGTCGTCGCATTAAGCTTTGCGTTCTGGCCGGGATTATCTTATGGATGGATTATGCTTTTATCGTTTATAGGAGCCGTGCTCGGTACATTGCTCATCTTTCTGCTGGGCATGGCTGCCCCAGGGGGCTTGAGCTCCATTAGGCTCACGGTGGCTGGTGCAGTGATTGCCGCAATGCTCGGTTCTCTGAGCACAGGAGTAGCCATTTATTTTGATCTGAGCCAGGATCTGGCCTTCTGGTATGCGGGAGGTTTTGGAGGTATTGAATGGCGCCATCTGAAACTGATTCTTCCGGTGTTGCTGCTCACACTACTATTAACCATGCCGATCGCACGTCGTGTTTCGCTGATGTCTCTGGGGGAAGAGGTCGCCATTAATCTCGGGATGAACCTGCGCTGGACTCGCTTTCTTGCTCTTGCCGCTGTCGTTGTGCTCGCAGGGGTGTCCGTCTCCGCTGTAGGTTCGATTGGATTTGTAGGGTTGGTTATCCCTCATATCTCCCGTAAACTGGTTGGCGTAGACTATAGGCTCATCATTCCGATGTCTTCCCTGCTCGGGGCGATTCTACTTGTGCTCGCTGATCTCGGGGCACGCATCGTGAATCCGCCTCAGGAACTGGCGGTAGGTATTATGGTCGCTTTTGTCGGTGTACCGTTCTTCCTCTATCTAGCCCGTAAAGAAAGGAGGGCTTTGTAGTGAAGAAACAGGGAATGAAACTCCTCTTCAGATCCCCTTTAGAGAAGTTTAATCAGACCTCTCGGGGCAAAAGAGCCGTACTTATCAGCTCTGTTCTGCTGTGTCTCGCAACATTGGTGATTCTCATCAGTCTGAATACAGGCACAATTCGCGTATCCCCACTGGCCGTGGTGCAGACCTTGCTGGGACAAGGGAGCGAACAGGATCAGATCATCCTGTTTGACTACCGATTGCCCCGCATTCTGGTTACCGTTCTTGCCGGAGCTGGATTGGGTATTGCAGGTGCTGCGCTGCAAGGCATTACACGTAATGCACTTGCCGATCCGGGGATTCTGGGCTTGCATGCCGGGGCGGCTTTTGGGCTAATGATTTTTGTCAGCCTGTCGTTCAGCATGGATACCTCAGTAGCACTGTTGATCCCACTCTTTGCTTTTGCCGGCAGTGTAGCTGCAGCGCTGATTATTATGCTACTGTCCTATGATCGAAACAGCGGCGTATCACCAATTAAACTGATTCTGGTCGGCATTGCTGTTGCTGCTGGATTTCATGCGCTTACGCTCTATCTGTCGCTACGTCTCGACGAGGACACGTATTCATTCGCTGCACGCTGGCTTGCAGGCAGTGTATGGGGTCGAGACTGGATTCATGTCCAGGCTTTGTTACCTTGGACCGTAATCTGCATCGCCTATATCTGGAGCCGTTCCAAAACGTTGGACGCCTTCCATCTAGGCGATGCCGCTGCGACCAGCATCGGCACACCTGTGCGCTCGCGGCGCATCCTGCTTCTGCTCTGTGCCGTTGCCTTATCTGCGGTCAGCGTATCTGTCGCTGGAGGTATTGGCTTCATTGGACTCGCCGCCCCGCATCTGGCCCGCAGACTGGTCGGGCCACTGCACCGGCACTTGATTCCCGCCGCAGGACTGATCGGCATGGTGATTCTGGTAACGGCCGATACGGTCGGCCGGACAATATTTGCACCAAATGCCATACCAGCGGGTGTTGTTGTAGCCGCGATTGGCGCGCCCTATTTTTTATACCTGCTGGTACGAACGAAATAAAGCTATCCAAAATATGAATTTCATCCATGAGATGTTTAAGGAGAACGCGAATTATGTTTATGTTGAAGAAAAATCTTATGCTTATGCTTATGCTAACGATCAGTTTGGTGCTGGTACTTGCAGCCTGCGGAACGGCCAAAACGTCCACATCGGGCGCGAACGATTCAAACACCAATGCTAACACAAACACCTCCGCAGACGATTCAAATAGCACTGCTGCTTCAGGTGCACCACGTATCGCTTCCATGTCCATCCACCTGACCAATGATTTGCTGTCCCTCGGGATCACGCCTGTCGGTTCTGTCATCGGCGGGGAAGCGAAAGGTTTCCTGTCCCATGTGGCTGATCGCCTGAAAGATACAACGCCACTTGGCCCGGTCAAGGACCCTGATATGGAAGCACTGCTTGCACTTAAACCGGATGTCATCTATCTGGATGAGGAGTTCTCCGGTGACGATGTGGCCAAATTCGAAAAAATTGCACCTGTACATGTGTTCAATCTGGACAACGGCACATGGCGGGATCACCTGAAAGAGATTGGCAAACTGGTAAATCGCGAGAAAGAAGCGGAGCAGTATATTCAGGACTATGAGACAGAAACAAAAGAAGTCCAATCACTGATTCATGATCAGATCGGTGACGGCACTGTCATGGCTATTCGTGTCACAGCCAAGGAATTACGCGTATTCAGCACACGCCGTCCTATGGGCCCTATTTTGTACGATGATCTCGGACTGACTCCAGCCAAAGGCATCAAAGACATGGATACCTCCAAGCCATATCAGGTCGTATCCCGTGAAGTGTTGCCAGACTATGATGCCGATGCGATCTTTGTCGTGGTTAACTCGGATGATGAAGCCCAAACGATGTTCAAAGAGCTGCAAAGCAATCCAATCTGGCAAGGGCTGAAAGCGGTCAAAGCAGGCCACGTGTACCCGATCGGGGCACAGCCTTGGCTTGATTACTCTTCCATCGGGAACAAGATGGCTATGGATGAAGCAAAAGAGATGTTTTCCAAAAAATAAACCCAGCTTCGCCTATTCATAAAAACAAAAAAAAACCTCGCTTCAGTAACGGAAGTGCGATTGCGAGAACACAGGGCATATGATTCATGCTCCGAGCTTAATGAATACAGGGATCAGACTTCGTAATAGTCTTACTCCCTGTACCTCGCATGCTTCCTTACCCAGCTGAGGTTTTTTCTTTTAGATACAACATACCGATTGTACTCGATCATACTGTGCATACAACGATCTCAATATCCATCTCCGCAAACGTATTCTGAATAATTACGCTGACCTTCTCCCACTTCAATCTGTCCAACCCGCAACCGATTCGAGGCATAGCCAGCCCAGTAATTCCCTGTTCTAAGCAGACATCCCGCATAGACTCAACCGCCTGGGTTAATGATGCATACGTAGGTTTATTCGAAAATTTGGCTTTGGTCACAAGATTCAGCGTCCTTCCAACCGGATAACATCGCCCAATCTCCAGCGGCTCCAGCTTCGCTTGCTCCTGAAGAGTCTGTAGATCAAACCGCTCTCTGAATTGCACCGCGATTCCTTTACCCATTCTCGCATCAGCGGATATGCAGTGTGCCAGCGCATAGTGATGCTCTAGTTCAAACAAATCCTGCTGTCGTTCATGAAATTGCATGTTAGTTCCCCTTTCTATGACATGACGTCCGTGCTTTCTCCTACTTCACCTGCTCACACTCATGCTAGCAGACGCTTGAAGGTCTCCAACGTTCGCTGTCCTGCACTCCGGTCATATATGGCAAATACGATGTGATCAAAGTAGTCCCTGTATCCTTCTTCATCCAAAACCTCGGCAAAATACGATGCCACCTGTGCCGGTTCATTCCGGAACACACCACAGCCAAAGGCCCCAAGTACGATAGTTCTATGACCTTGTACAGCGGCAACCTCCAATATATATCGAATGCGTTGCTTCATGACCGACTTGATCTCTGCATCTGTTGCTTCCTTCCGCTCTTTGACTACACCTGCATTTACCGCTGGAGCGGTGATAAAGGCCGTTGTGTAATATTGATCCAGCAATCGGTCGTAGTCGTCACGGATCACGGGAACATCTGGAGAATATATCATATGGTCTGAATAGAGGCACGTACGTTGCTTGCGATTGTACTCATACATCTCTGTCATCTGGGCAATACATGGATATAGCCCTGTTGCCCGTGCCAAGCTTTCCTCCTGAGCCTGACTTCCACCAAGGAAACCACCGCCCGGATTTTTGGCCGATGCAAAATTCAGACAAACGACATCCGTTTTGCCTTCCTCTAGGGTTAGACGCGCTGCTGCTGCCAGCGTCGTTTCACCGGTTACTTCCATCCGGGCCGGGTTTCCTCCTTTGCGCAATTTCTCCCCTAGTTGAGAAAGCTCCGAGGGCCTATAGAGAACTGAATTTTGAATGGCTTGCTCCATGTCTTTCTTGATATGAACAGCACGATCATAACCGTTTACATACACGCCTTCCTCCAGAATCTCCAGCGTCTGATGTGCTATACGTGAGCGTCCGGAACGAGAGCTAACGCCAGTCTTATCTGTTGATGCGTTAGAATTACGAGACCCGGTGGTCGTATTATTTGAATTACTGATGTTGCTGTGTTTGTTTTGTTTATCGAAGTTACTCATGTCGATCCCTTCCTATCTCTTCTCTCAGACGAGTAAGAATCTCACCTAGCCAGTTCGTTCCTCGCCATGTTTTTCGGTTACGAATACGCGGATCTTCCTCCGCCAGCCCCACACCCCAGATCCGATCATCCGGGCTTGCCTCTACAAGTGTTGTGCCTTGGGTGGCGAGCAAAGCCGCCAGTAAATCCTCGTTCTGTGTAAATTTTGCCTGATTGCCTTCATAGACAATGCGCTGGCACTCGCTTTCCCATATGGTCTGGTCGAAACCTGTGACCTGGCGCCCCAGCTTTTTTTGTACCGAAGCCGAACGGGTCTTCATGATTTTATCCGCAATCTGTTGATCGCCAAAGAGCAGTGCTTTCTGATGCATCATATATTGCTCTGCACTTGTATACTGAACCCCGTCCACCGTAAAATCAGCCTTAAACCACTGGGAGAACGGCGATGCTGTCTGCCAGAAAAACGTAAACTTTTCCATACATATCACCTCTTACTTCGTTCCATTCCAAACGATTGCTTACATCCTTCGGATTGAACTATTTCTACTCATGACTAACTCCAACTACAGTACTTCTCTCTCCGGATTTAATCGGTACAGCCGGGATGGCCGATGACCCGCACTGCTTGTATATTCCCCCGTTTCAATCACCCAGTCTGCCATTTTGCGCCGAAATGCAGCTGCCAACAGTTTTCTGCCGCTAATAATCTCATACACTTTCTGCAACGCCGTTAACGTGAATTTCTCCGGCATCAGATTAAACGCGATATCCGTATATTCAATCTTGGAACGTAGCCGCTCCAGCGCGTAATGAATAATTTGGGCATGGTCGAATGCGATCCCTTGAACATCCACCAAACTCAACTTGCTGTTCCGCACTCGCCCTTCTACCTGCTCTGTGGTCTCCACAGTGGCTGACAACTGTTCTGTTTCATTGCTCAAAATAAGCTGCAATCTGCGCTCTGTTACCCGGCCGCGTTCATGAATATGACGTTTCTCTTCAATGAGTTTCTGCTCTACCCGGAACCAGCTTGCGTCGCTGGCATCATCACCCGCCTGAAGCTCCAGTTCACTGCTGTCCACCAGAGCCATATAAGAGCAACTAATGACCCGTGTGCGCGGATCGCGGCCTACATCTCCCCATGTATACAGCTGTTCCAGATAGATACCGTCCAGTCCTGTCTCCGTATGCAATTCCCGACGGGCAGCATCCTCCAGTGATTCATCCATGGAGACAAATCCCCCTGGCAGTGCCCATTGCCCCAGGTAGGGGTGACCTCCCCTGCGAATCAGCAGTAAACCAAGCTCCGGTTCCGCCAACTTACGGTAATTTTCCTGTTCTCCGCTTCGAATCGTAAATACGAGCATATCCACAGTAACCGAGGGACGTTCGTATTCTCCGGCATCATAGGTTTTTAAAAACTCTTCCTCGCTAATGTTGACTGGATCAAACGCTTTGTCTCCATGAGACATGGTTCATACACCTCATCCTGTTATTAACAATATGTTATTAACAATTCGTTAATAACAATGTAGCATACTCGTAGGGAGCAGGTCAAATCTTCCATAAAGCCAAAAAGCCGCCACCTTTGCTCTACACTTTCATAGCAAAGGTGGCGGTTAACACACCCGTTTAATATTCCATAGAATTTATAACGCGGTGCAGTCTCAGAGACCCACCTAATCTTTCTTAAAACACGCTATCCGGAACGTAGTATATTTTCTGCCCACTGGATTTATTTCCTGGATCGGCAACAATCAGAAAGTAGACGTTCCCGTTCTTGTTTTGTACACCCTCGATTTCGTGTTTTCCGACATTCGTTATTTTTACAAGAGACTGATACACGCCTGAACTGGAAATTTTAGCAATCTGAGGTGTATCTCCTTCGGCCCCGCCGGATGTAAATATTTGAGTCTTACCGAGCAAGTCTACTCCTTGGAATGACCCATTTGGCCGAATTATTCCGCTGCCCGACTGCGTGAAACTGGAAACAGCCGCCTTAATTGCCGCAGGGCTGTCCATGCGAACCTGCTTGTTTTGATCAAGCAACCTGTTTAATGCAGCCGTATCATACACAGACCAGACTACCTTATCCGTGTTGGACTTTCCGCCTTCCCTCGTTTGAATTCTGAACACGGTGTAGTTGCTGTTGCCACCGCCATCCACTCGGTATGTCGTTCCCTGTTTCGTACCCTTTTTATTCGCATAGTTCATATAAGTAAACCGATGAAGGTCGGTATAATCTACAGTTTTGCCAGCAGCATATTGAAGTCTAGCTACTTGAAGTGACCAGACGTTATCAGATGATGAATCCGCTTTGGAGCTAAAATAAAAATAGTTCGCTCCGTTGTACGTATACATATCCAGCGTCTGGCAGTGCCCGCTGTTCGTAATCGTCATATGATCCACGTATTCGGCATTATTGCCTTTGATTAGTAGTCTGGATAGTTGACATGTCGTATTCACCCGCTGCGTTACGTATACGTATTTGTCTGCTATATAAGCCTTCTGCACCACCCGGTTAAATTTGAGTCCTTTGAGGTTATAAGCCAGTTTTGCTGAAGCATTTACGGTTTTTCCTGGAGAAGCTGCAATAGCCGGGACCACAGACATCATAAATAGCATTACTGCCAGAAAAGCGGCTACGATCGTTTTCCACTTCATTGCTGCAAGGTTGAGAGATTGTTTTTTAATCACATAGGTGCCTCCTTTTTCATTAAGTACGGAATACATCGGATATGTTAGGTGGTCTCTGAGACGATACCGCATTCAATAGATAATACCATATTTTCCAAATTACGAATCATAAATTGCACATCACGAAACTACTACTTCTCCAAGAACCTAATTTCCTTTAAAATTGAATAATTCTTTTTAGTACATTTGTGTTATATTGTTTTTAATTCATATGTACCAAAAAAAGGAGGACTTCATGAAACGAATTGCCCTACTCGATATTCTTAGGGGTTTTGCTATTATTGGCACCTTGGGAACCAACATCTGGATTTTTGCTTACCTTGGTGATCTGAACCTGGTATTCGGTAACGCGCTTGAGCCGTGGTGGAGTTCAGGAGATCGCCTGATGCAGACGATCATGCTCATCTTGGTGAATGGAAAATTTCTTGGTATGCTCACTTTGCTATTTGGAGCCGGCATGGAATTGAAACGCCAAAAAGCAGCTCGTGAAGGCTACGCATGGCCCGGTGTCTATATCTGGTCATGTGCACTTCTGCTGCTGGACGGACTATTGCACTATATTTTGGTAATGGAATATGACGTATTGATGAGTTATGCCATTACTGGCATGATTGTTTCGCTGATTATTCACCGCTCCAGGCGCTTTATGCTAACGATGATGGTGATTGCAGGAGGCATACATGTGATCGGCGTTACGGGAATTACAGCCTTGCTGGCATTTGAATCCGGTTCATCCTTCAACGGTATGGATACCCTTACACACCTGTACGCTTCTGGAACGAGGTGGGAACAAGTGCTGTTCCGGTTGCATAACTTTGGTTTTTTCCGTGCAGAATCGATAGCCATTATCCCATTGAATGTTTTTCTCTTTCTACTAGGAGCACTGCTTATGAGAACGGGAGTATTTTCTAACGACGAGTCCGGACGCCGTAAGCGCCGTAAACTGATGATTACCGGACTTGCGGCAGGTATTCCTCTGAATCTGTTGTTGCTCGTTCCCGGTGGAGTTATGGATATATGGGTACGCTATATCAGCGCGCCAGTACTTACGCTTGGTTATCTCGGAATCATTGCTTATGGATTAGAAAAAGGTCTTTTCCCCAAGCTGTTCCAGCGTTTCGGTGAAATTGGCAAGATGGCGCTGAGTTGTTATATCGTACAGAATATCATCGCCTCTGTGCTCTTCTATGGATGGGGACTTGGTTTTGGCGGACGCCCGTCTTCTCTGTTTATTTTGCTCATGTGGCTTGGTATATGCCTCTTACTTATGCTTTTCTCACACCTCTGGCTACGCAAATATCCACTAGGTCCAGTCGAATGGTTGTGGCGCAGGTTGTCGATCTCCCCTTCTCCTAAACCCGGGCGTACGTCTCAAGACACATCTGTATAAATGCGTTTCGCGCAAATAAGGGCATCCCGGAACTCCATCGATGATTGATCGTAATCAATGACCGATGGAGTTCGTAGGATAGCCCTTGTTTATTCCATACTGCTAAACAACCCAGCACGCCTTATCCCCCCTTTTTGCGCTGGTCTGACACACAACACTAACTATTCGCCCGATTCCACAGGCAAACACAAGGTGAACGTGGAACCTTCCCCCATTTCACTGGAAACGGTAATACTACCGTTATGGTCCTGAACAATTTTTTGGCAAAGTGCTAGCCCCAATCCCGTTCCCTCCTCTTTTGTTGTGAAAAACGGGTTGAAAATCGCGGTTAACGAACGCTCGGGAATCCCGCTCCCCGTATCCGCTATGGAGATCAACACGTTATCCCCTTCCTGTATCATATCGATATGTACCTCTCCGGGGTCTGACATCGCTTCAAAAGCATTACGAATCAGATTGATTAGAACTTGTACAATTTTATCCCGATCCATGTTCACACAAACCGACTCATCCCGCACATGAAGGGTAATCCGATGTCCTCTGGAAGCCGCATCCGATTCGGTCAAAGACATAACACGCTCCAGACAATGTGCCAGCTTCTCCGGTTTCATATGATGGGCTTGAGGTTTGGAAAATTGTAAAAATTCTCCCGTTAAATCGGTGACTCTGGTGACCTCACTCATAATAACTTCATACCACGGTGCGATATTAAAGGATTGCCCACGTGACAGTTGCAAAAATCCTCGGATGGCGGTGAGTGGATTACGAATCTCATGGGCCATCCCTGCAGCAAGCTCACCTACAGCACGCAGTCTTTCGGAACGGAACACTTCCTCTTCATTTTTAATCCATTGACTACGCTGTTGCTCAATCAGTTGATCTTCCGCAATGGTCATGAATTGTTGCAAAGTCTGTGATAACCTCGGATAACGCGATATGCTATAACTTACTTGCAATCCTTGTAGCTGATTAGACAACAAGGA
This sequence comes from Paenibacillus intestini, assembly GCF_030803945.1. NCBI lineage: Bacteria > Bacillati > Bacillota > Bacilli > Caryophanales > Paenibacillaceae > Paenibacillus > Paenibacillus intestini. The sequence continues at coordinate 314,208 of NZ_JAURUN010000006.1, forward strand.
AGATATCCGTTCTTCGATATAGGGTATTTGCGGCAACACAATGGCAAATCGGTCACCCGCATACCTCGATATACCATAAGATTCGGGGAACTGGTTCGTGATCTTTTGTCCGATACCCTTAATGACTGCACACCAGGGATCATCTGATTCCTTTTTGTAACCACTAAAATTATTAACATTCAAAAGAATCAAGAGAAAGGATCGTTCTTCCTCCAACGTCTTATGAAGCACCTGCATGTATCCTTCATAATTTAACAATCCCGTAAGCGGATCATGAAGGGTAAGAAACCGATTTTTTTCCCGAAGTTTCCGTTGTTCAGACTCACTGTTCATTAAAGTATGATATAGCCAAATAACCACTACCGCGGTCAGCAAATCAAATAATGACACCAGCAAACTGTATGGTTCTATCGGAACATATGACAACCTGATGATCGTATACTGGAGCATAAGCAGCAGCGAAATCGGTAAGGTCTGTACCATTCTCTGCTTGTCCTGAATCATTGAAATGATGAGCATATAATAGAGCAGATTACACCAGTTTAATTGACTGAAATAATGAAATGCACCAAGGATTAACCATTGAATCCATGTTAAAAATGGATAACGCCGTTCCGCCCATATGCTGATAATTAGCAGAATGCCTGTGACGATCATCAAGGTTGGATGCGATGCTTGTCCCAGTACAGTAGAGGATACCATGACAAGCAGACAACCTATTGGGAAAATTACCATCTTCATTGTGTAACTTAGCAAATAGCCTCGCCCCCTTAGACAAAAGTCACACTTTCAAACATATACACAAATATTATATCGATTATGATTAGCCGATGTTGTCGATTATTGGAAGATGTTAAAATTCGCAAGAATATATAATTTTCACAAACAACAGGACATATGAATGCATTGAAATGTAAAAATGTGCACATTAATATTTCCGTACGTATCTCGCAACGCAAAATTCATCATAAACTATTCAAAGCCAGCTCTCGAGGGATGAGGGCTGGCTTCTTTGTTGTTTTTCCATATTAGGTAACTTGTTCTGGAAGAATAAGCGGATTTCCTATTATTTCTTAGCCATATATTTTCGAATATCAAACGCTACAGCTGCAACAATAATCAACCCTTTAATAATCAGTTGCCAGTAAGGACTTACCCCGATGAAGGTGAGACCGTAGTTAATGACGCCAAAGATCAGCACGCCTGCCATCACACCGGGTACAGTTCCGATTCCTCCAGCCGTAGACACCCCGCCAACAACACATGCAGCAATGGCATCCAGTTCGTACATATTACCGTAGTTGTTCGTTGCTCCGCCGGTACGAGCCGCTTCCAGTACTCCGCCCAGTCCATAAAGCGCCCCAGCAATCGCGTACAACGCAATCAGGTTTCGAGCGACGTGAATACCGGATACGTGAGCGGCCTGAATGTTTCCGCCGATGGCATACATATTTTTACCCAGACGGGTTTTGTTGAAAACAACCCAGCAGATCAGTGCTACTCCAATGGCGATGAGCACGATGTAGGGGATCGAATAGCCTCCACCCAGATCAATATAACCTGATCCTATTGTCGTGAAATCCGGTCTAAGCCCTCCGATGGGTTGCGACTGGTTGGGTTCTGTATCGAAGTAGATCGAGTTCAGACCATAAACAGCGACCATCGTACCCAGTGTGGCAATAAAAGGGGGGACATGTAGCTTGGCAACGATAAGGCCATTTACTAAACCAACGAGCAACCCTGCTATGATGCCGATTACGATCGGCAAGCCCACCCATAATTGCGGCAGATCCGGGAAAAAGCGATTGGCATACGTATCAATCTGTAACATCGATGCCGATACCACTGCTGTCAGACCAACTACGCGTCCAGCCGACAGATCGACGCCTCCCGTCACCAGGATGAACGCCGCACCCAGTGCGATAATCGCGCGAGTGGAAGATTGTTGTAAAATATCTCGCAGGGTGGAAAATGCGAGAAAGTTCGGATCGGCAATGGCGATACCGATAACAAGCAGGATCAGCACAATAAAAATCGCACGCTGAGCCACATATTGCTTCACTTGATGAACAAGGGTTGTATTCATTTGTGTTCCTCCTGACCAGCCATCCGCTGCTGCGCGGCCAGCCTCATAATATGCTGTTCTGTCGCCTCGGCTCCGTCCACAATACCGGTGAGGCGTCCTTCGCTCATGACCATAATGCGATCTGACATCCCTAGCAATTCAGGCATCTCGGAGCTGATCATGATAATGCTTTTGCCTTGCCGGGCCAGTTCCGTAATGATCGTATAGATTTCGAACTTGGCTCCAACATCAATTCCGCGTGTGGGCTCATCCAGCAACAGAATCTCAGGGTCAGTCAAGAGCCAGCGAGCCAGCAGTACCTTCTGCTGATTGCCTCCAGACAAGTTCCGAATGAGCGTGTTAACTGAAGGCGTTTTGGTTCTGAACTTTTGCGTCTGTTCCCGTGCCTCTTCCCGTCCCTTCTTCTCGTCCAGCAAACCCAGACGATTTCGGTAACGACCAAGGCTTGCGATAATCGTATTCTCATAAACGGATAACACGGGGAATATCCCGGTCACTCGTCGCTCTTCGGTTAATAGTGCTATGTTATGACGCTTGGCGGCAGCGGGCGAGTTAATCTTCACCTTGCGACCATGAATGGTAATCGTACCGGAAGCCAGTCCTCGCAGTCCAAATAAGGATTCCATCAGTTCCGTCCGCTGCGCACCTACCAAACCGCCAATGCCAAGTACCTCGCCTTTGCGCAGATGAAACGAAACATCCCGGAACGAATTCGGCTGATTCGACGTCAGACCCTCTGCTTGAAGAATGACTTCACCAGGGACATTAAGCCTTTCCGGGAATCGTTCACTTAAATCACGTCCAACCATACGTGTAATGATCAGGTCTGTCGTCAGATCCGCAGCATCCCAAGTGCCTACAACAACTCCATCTCGCATAATAGTCACTTCATCCGAGATCGTTAAAATTTCCTCCATCTTGTGTGAGATGTAGATGATGGACACGCCGCGGCTTCGCAACTTATTGATGATCGTAAACAATTGCTCCACTTCTTTACCCGTAAGGGATGAGGTCGGTTCATCCATCACAATCACTTTGGAGTGAAACGATACCGCTTTGGCAATTTCCATGGATTGAATTTTGGACACAGACAACGTTCCAGCAAGTGCCTTCGGATCAATATCCAGATTCAAATCCTGAAACAGTGCCAGCGTATCGGCATACATCCGTTTCTCATCCACCAGAAGCCCCTTCATCGGGAAACGTCCCAACCATATATTTTCCATCACCGGACGGTGCGGAACCGGATTCAACTCCTGATGAATCATGGATATACCCTGCTGTAATGCGGCCTTCGAATTCGGTATTTCTACATCCTTGCCTTCGATGCGCACTGTGCCTGCATCGGGACGATACATCCCAAACAAACATTTCATCAAGGTTGACTTTCCCGCCCCGTTCTCGCCCATCAACGCATGAACGGTTCCCGGCTTCACCTTCAGTGTGACTTCACTGAGCGCCTGCACGCCGGGGAATGCTTTGGAAATCCCCTTCATCTCCAGCAGATAAGGTGACTGCATCTTCTATCTTCCCCTTTCATCTGACCGGCAAAAAAAGGACGCTGCCAAGATGACATACGTCCCTCTCTGCTACTATTATTGGGCGTCGGCAATGTTGTCTTTCGTAATTTTTTTGTAAGCAATCCAGACATATTTCCCGTCTGTAATATCAAATTTGGTATTTTCTTTGGTTGGTGTCTCGCCTTTGGCAAGAACAGCCGCCAGCGCAACCGTTGCCGCTCCCTGATTTTTGGCATCATTCAGCACGGTGCCCAGCATGGTACCATCCTGCAACGCCTGAATTGCTGGAGCTGTAGCATCCACACCTACGACAGGCATCGTTTTGCCATCCTTGAAGTAACCCGCTGCTTTCAATGCTTCAATCGCACCAAGTGCCATGTCATCATTGTTCGCCAGTACCGCTTCGATTTTGTCGCCATGCGAAGCAAGGAATGCCTGCATTTTCTCTTGGCCTTTTACCCGATCCCACATCGCCGTATCTTCGGCCAGTGCTTCAACTTCAATGCCGGCATCCTGTATGGCTTGAACCGAATATTTGGTGCGTAGCTCGGCATCCTGATGACCCGGTTCACCTTTTAGCATGACATATTGCAGCTTGCCATCGCCGTTTTTATCAGCTTCCGGATGTGCTTTCCAGTAATCCACGATCAACTGACCAGAAATTGTACCGGACTCTTCCGCTTTCGCACCGACATAATACACTTTATCCCACTTGTTCATGTCCTCTGCTACAGGCTCACGGTTCAGGAATACTACCGGAATATTAGCCGCTTTCGCCTTGTCGATAATGACACCTGCTGCGGTCCGGTCTACCGGATTCACCGCCATGGCATTGTATTTCTTGGATACAAACAGGTCGACCTTCTCGTTCTGTGTCGGCTGCGCATTCTGACTGTCTACAATATCAAGGGTAGCTACGCCCTCCGCCGCTGCAGTCATTGCGTTCCTTACTCCTGTCATAAACGTATCGTCAAACTTATAGATGGCAACGCCAATTTTCGGGTTTTCCGTTTGCGTTCCGGCTTCCGCCTTCGTGCCACTGTCTGTTCCCGCGCTTCCGTTCCCACCAGCGCTGTCTCCTCCGTTGCTGCACCCTGCCGCCACAGCCATGCACACCGTAAGCAATAATGTCATCCACGTTTTCTTTTTCATTCTTCATGACCTCCCCCAAGTTCATTCGGCTTTACCGATGTCTTTATTATGAAAGGGTTTACATTGTTTTCGAATACAATATCTTCATCTGTTCTATCGAAATCCTCATCAGTTCATCTATTCTATATAAGTTGAACTAAAAGTTTTTTACACGGTCCACTCCGATGACTGAATAAACTTCCAATCGCTGTTATCCCCAGATTTTTTCGATTCCCTTTTTCATAGGGAAAAATCCGGTGATAAAGGCGAGCGCTTCGCTTTTCCAGTTTTTTTCTGTCCTCTCCGTTAATGTGTAAAATAAACAGTTCAACTTATATAAATCCCTTTTAAAATAGGGTTCAATGATCTAATCTTCATTGAACAAACGGAAATAAGAGCTTTTGATTATCCATCCAGAACATATTATCTGTGCTAACAACCTTGGTTTCCAAGATGACCCGGGTCTGAACATGCTCCCGCTTCAGTTTGGCGAGTGCCTGATTAAGCCCCAGGTAACCAGCACTGTACCCATTCTGCACAATCAGTCGTTGAAAAACGCCTTCCTGCAACTGCTCTAACTGCTGTTGTTCGCTGCCAAACCCAACAATGCTGAGCTGCCTTCCATCCTTGCGACGATGCAGTTCATCTGCCGCGCCGAGCGATGCCGGCTCTTGCAGGGCAATGATTCCGGTCAGCTCATGCTGATCCAGTAGTTGCTTGACTGTTTGCCAGCACGCATTCCTGTTGTTGCATACGGATTTGGGAATGATGTTGATGCCCGGGTATTGTTGCAACGCTTCCTCGATCCCTTGTTCCCTCAGAACCAGACCTTCGCTTAGCGGGTCCGGGCCTACTAAAGCAATAAGGCCATGGCCTTCCAGTAATTCGGCCAGGGCCTGCCCGGCTTGACGTCCTGCCTCAAGATTATCCATGGAGATGACGCTGGTAATGCCTTTGACGGGGAATTCATCATTCAACACAATAACAGGTACGATACCTCCATCTGTTCTCGCTGTCTCTGCCTTACGAATGATATCGCCAAGGACATCTTCGCTTAATGGATCAACCAGCAGTGCGGTTGCCCCTTGTTTCAATGCGAGTTCGGCTGCCTGGACCTGGGCTTGTTCGCGCTCACTGCGGGTATAATCCCGATTTGCCGTGGCTAGTGTTGCCACAGGTGGCGGACTTATTGCATAGTCCGCATTAGGTGAGGTGTGTGAAGCGGAATCCACCGGATACGCTTCAACGGTGATGAGCTGTGCGCCGCGCTCTTTGGCGGCAGCCTCAGCTCCCAGGCGGATCGCTTCGGCGAGCTCTCCCGTGCCCGCAGGCGTAATCAGCGCAATACGCTGTGGCGACGCCGGTTGATCCGCCTCTGCCATGCCGCAGGCGGCACAGATGAACAGGCAGCAGGCTATGGCTGCCTGGCACAAGGCTTTGAATAGCCATAATCCCGGGGAACCGGGAAGAGTGGCCTGGCTTTTTTTTGCCAATACACGGCATGTACTCTTGTTGTGGTTATTGATCTTGCTGCTGGTTCCACTAATGGATTCGTTATCGGTTTTGTTGCTCGTTTTGCTACTGATTGGGCTATCGTCCATCATTCATCCCGTCCTCCTTCTGTTCCTCCTGAACAGGAATCCGAATCCATACCGTAGTGCCTTCCTCCAGCTCACTTGCGAATTCCAGGCCATATCCCTCGCCATAATAGTGCCGGATGCGATCATGCACATTGCGTACAGCGACACCGGAACCCGCTCCGCTCTTCACCACCGGACGACCGCTGAGCAACCCCGCGAGCTGTTCCTCCGACATGCCTACACCGTTATCTGTAATGCGAAATATCAGAATCTGCTCTTCACGTTGCACATGCACCTCGATACTTCCCTCGTCCATGTGATACTCGATACCGTGTACAATGGCATTTTCAATGAGCGGCTGTAGTATCAGCTTCAGTGTCAGGCAGTCCAGCACCTGCTCATCCGCATGAATAGTGAAAGTAAACTTGTGTTTGAAACGCATCTGCTGAATGGTCAGGTAATGACGGGCATGCTCCAATTCTTCGCGGACGGTAATGATCGTTTTCCCTTGGCTGAGACTGATGCGGAATAACCGCGAAAGCGACGTAATCATCGTAATCACTTCATCATTACGGCTCATGCCCACCATGCGCACAACCGAATTCAGCGTGTTATACAGAAAATGCGGATTAATCTGGGCTTGTAGTGCCTCCAGCTCCAGACGGCGTTTTTGCTCCTGTTCATGAATGATCTCATCCATAAGGTTACGGATTTTGTTCACCATCAGGTTGAACCTACGCGCCAGGCGCTCGACCTCAAGCGGTCCCGTTATGGGCAGCTCCACGTTGAAGTCCCCTCGCTCCACCGCCTTCATCTTCCGTTCCATCCGCCGGATTGGACGCGTCAGACTCGAAGAGAGGAACAGGGATACCACAATGACAAGCACCAGCACAACGACCAGCACACGAATCAGGTATCCGTTCACTTCCTGACGTGTTGTCATAATTTCATCCAGATACGCCACACCGACAATTTTCCAACCGATATTGGCCACCGATTTGACGGTATTCAGCCTTTTTTGCCCATCCGCCTCATCTTCGTAACTCCCCGTAGCCACCAGTGCTTGCTCAATATTTTCTTTTTTCAGTCCCATATACATGAGTTGCTGCTGTGGATGATACACAATATTGCCAGCACTCTCATCAATAATATAGACGTAACCCCGTTGCCCCAGGCTGACCCGGCTGCTCAGTTCGTCCATTTGTTTAAAATTGATATCGACCAGCAGGATCACTTGCTTCTCCTGACCTTGCTGTTTGATGGTAATGCCCTTGCTCATGGAAACGACCCATTGATAAGGTCCAGCGTACATATTTTGAATATGAGGCAAGGAGAAACTTAGATGATTAGGTACACGCAGGGCCGATTGAAACCATCCTTGTTGAGTGACATGCGCGCTGCGCTTCAGTTCGGCAGCCGGCCTGTTCTTGAGCAACTGTCCGTCCGCGTCGAGCAGTGTAATGGAGATGATATCTTCCCGGCTGCTGAGCAAAGTATCCAGCTGTTTGTCCACCTGTTCCCCTTCCCATGTACCGTCCCGTAGCATATGTTCCTCAATGGCACGATACAGATGGGACATGCTGCGCACGTAATCCTCCAGGTTATAACTGACCTGATCCACGATCTGTCTGGTCGACAATTCTGCACTGCGCTCGGCAGCTTGGGTGAATTTGTCATGCAGTAATATCGCCATAATGGTTAGTACCAGCACAATGAAGATGGAGAAAGACCACGTAATAATAGAACGAATACTGCTGACCTTGGACGAACGTACAACCAAGCGGAGTTTCATCACAATAGACTTAATTTGTGTGGTTAACGTGCTCCAGCTCATTGAGGGGAACCTTCAGGGGTCGTAGTCGCCTGTTTCCGATACTCTTTGGGCGAGACGCCAGTATGCTTTTTAAAACAAAAGCTGAAATAATTCGGCTCGGCAAAGCCTACCTTCTCGGCTATCTCAAACGACTTCAGCTCCGTAGAGCGGAGCAGTTCCCTCGCTTCATCCATTCGAATCTGCATCAGATATTGCAGGAAGGTAAGCTGTACTTCTTTTTTGAAAATGCTGCAAAAATAACCGGAGCTGATATGTAGATGTGCGCATACCTTCTGAATGGACAGATCCGGATCGGCATAATGTTTTTTCGTAAACGTGAGCGCCTGCTCCACAATATCTTTGTATACATGCTGACGCCCGCTGGAGATTCGCTGTTGTACAAGCAGACAGACTTCACTCACCCTATGTTGTGCCTCGGACAGACCCGGCAGTCGGAACAGATCCGTATACAGCTGGAATCCGGCACCGAATATATCCTCCATCTCTTCGCCCGAGGCTTGTGCGGCCTTCCAAACGGTAGTTAATACTTCGATCAAATACAACTGAATATCACTGCGCCCGTGTTCCACCGTAATTTCCCGGAAAATGAGCTGTAGCCCTTGCTCCAACTCTGCCTGCGTTCCCGCCTTCAAACAGCGGGTTAACGTCTGTTGTTTCAATTCATCAAAACGTAGCTTGCCTGCGGCCTGCCGCTCCACGTCCGCAATGTAGATCAAGGAATCCGTTCCTGGCACAAGTCGGTAATCCAGCGCCAGCAAGGCATCCTCATAGGCATGTTTCACATCGGGAAGGGTGTCCACAAGCCTGCTCGATCCAATCGTTACAGGCACACGCAAATAGTGACGGATGCTTCGCACTACATTTTCCAGTGCATGCTGTTGCGGGTTTTCCGCCTTCCCTTCTATTCCGTCCAGCGGTTCCACGTAGAGCAATACAACCGTCTCTTGGTGCATAAAGGCATAGCCTGCCTTATGATCCGCCCACACCTCTGCCGCAATATTCAGCGCTGCAAACAGCTTCAATTCCGGATCTTCGGTCGGATGCAATGTAAGGATCGATACACCATAACGTTTACCTCTCAGTTCCAGTCCGCACTGGCTTGCCCGGCTTAATATATATGCTGATGATTTCTGGCGATGTAACAACGTTGCAATCAAATCCGCCTGTAATAAAGGCAAGCTGGTGCGATAGTGTTCTCGCAATTGTTGCACGTCCTCACGTTCCGCGATCTCCGCCTCCATCTGAGCACGCAATCTGGTGAGCAGTTCGGTAAGATGTCCGGCCGAGAAGGGCTTCAACAAATATTCATCCACACTGAGCGATACCGCCTGCCGAGCGTAATCAAATTCATCATATCCCGTTAAAATAACGACCTTCACTAGTGGATTTCGCTCTCTTAATCTTCGTGCCAGCTCCAATCCATCCATAAACGGCATGCTGATGTCAGTAATCACGATGTCGGGTTCTATCCTCTCTGCCATCTCCAGAGCCTCACGGCCATTCTCGGCCAGACCCACAATGCGTAGATCCATTGCCTCCCAATCCACCTCGACAACTAACCCTTCACGAACATCTTCCTCATCATCCACGAGCAGAACCCGGTACATGATACACTTCCTCCCTTTTTCTCTAACGAACGAATATGCACGGTCTTTAACCGATATCATAAAGCGCAAGGTTTCCAACATAATATACAATAAAACTCAATTCGTGTAATCGCTTTCTTTTTGGTGAGGAAATATGATCTACCGATGAAGCATTTTATCCCGTCTGGCAAGGGATTTCGCTTCTATGGGCGCTCTTTTTTTTAGAAAATACATTCAAAAATTGACTTATATTGGCACGCGTGTTATGATGATATAGGTCGATACATTAGTGGACAGAACGTCTACGGTCTAACCACCGTATGAGCATTAATTATTGAATGCAGCTCATACCAATGGTCGTACAAAACTTATTATTTTTGGAGGAATCACATGCAAACAGGTACAGTAAAATGGTTCAACGCAGACAAAGGATTTGGCTTCATCGAAACTGAAGAAGGAACAGACGTATTCGTTCACTTCAGCGCGATTCAAGGTGATGGTTACAAAACGTTAGACGAAGGTCAACGTGTAGAGTTCGAAGTAACTCAAGGTAACCGTGGTCCACAAGCGGAGAACGTTACTAAACTGTAATTGATACGAGGGCTGCCTCCGGCAGCCCTTTATTTATGCCCACCGACACTTACTTTTTGTTGTTTGTTAATACCAATTCCTATATAAGTTTGGATTTTCTGTTTATACAATAACGGAGAGGACAGAAAGGTTATTCTGTCATCGGAGTATCCGTATAAGCACCTTCCTTACACTTATATCCATCACAGAAAAGAGGTTTTTATTCCAACAGATCATTATAAATCCAGTGAACACGTTGTATTTTCCACGGTTGACGACATCATTAACTTCTACTCGCCTCAGCAAACGAGCACTGAACGTACCGAAGCTCACTCACGTCCTGCGCGTGCGGCTGATCCATCCAAACACACGGATCACACGAATTACAAGGCCGAACGTTAACCACGAAAAGACAGCAACCTATCCGACAAAAGCAGAAGGCCCTGAACCGCTTGAACGGTACAGGGCCTATTTCTATTTTATTTGTAGTCCTACATCTGTATGCTTATTTTACATAACCGTTTCGAATTGCAAAAACCACTGCCTGCGTTCAATCCTCTACATGTTATATCTTAAAAGGTTTCAGGAAATGCTTGCAGTTCTGCCGAAACGTCAGACACATCGCTGCGGACTCCTTGATCTGCTCCACAGACTTGAGTTGCTCTTGTGCAAACCCCGCGGGATGCTGAGAATTCACGCTTGCTGATCACGATCAAACTGATTTTAGTACCAATGCTCATGCTACGATTGTGTGTGCGCCACCCTTTTCACAATTAAATTGTCTTGATCTCTGAAAGATGTACAATATGACAATTGTTACGTGCAAAACACGAAGATAATCCAAAAGTTCCAGTCCATAAGTCCTATTTTACTTAAGAAACCTAACATTAATATGTCGAAATAACGATATAACTGATGAGTAGAACTTACCTGGAATTCATATACGTGAAGAACAAACACAGTCTTATTAGCAACTATAGTTTTCTTATCTGTAGAGACATTGAAATTTTCATAGTAATTGAAGATGTCAACCCATCCCAAATACAACTCAATATGTAGCGTATACGACGTCCAGGTGAAGTCCTTTTTAATTTTACAGGAGGAGTGAATGAACTTGTTTAAAAAGCTTCGCTGGAGTACCATGCCATTTTTCGCCAAAAATCTGATTATTTCATTCGGGAGTATCGCTCTGATTGGAATTATTCTGATCACCGCAGCTTATCAGTTGCAAAAAAGTATATTAATCAAACAGTTGCAAGATCAAGCCGAGATTACAACCTTGAAATGGTCCCAGGATCTGGACACAAGTCAGGTTGAACAAGCCACATCCGAGAAAAGTTATTCCGATACATATCAGAGTAAACTGCGGGATTACCTGGATTCCATCCATACTTTTAATCCCAATATCGCGCAAGCTTACATTTTCGGTTCGCAGCTAGACGCGGAGAATGGTTCTCCGATTTATGCGATTCCAACCAGTCTGGTTGAACCGTTTGAGAAAGATAAGTATCTGCCCGGTACAAACTATCCGTTATCTCCTCAGATTGAGCATGGTCTCGATGATATGAATGCAACCGGCGCACCTGCGTTTAGTGATTTTTATACCGATGATTTCGGAACATGGACAACACTGATGTATCCAATCAAAAAGGCAGATGGCTCCATCTACGCAGCACTGTACTTTGATGTTGATGCAAGTGCCGTTCCCAATGGGCTGAATAAATTACTGTTGTACGGACTGATGTACCTGGTCGGTTTCCTGATTCTGTTCATGGTACTGCAATTTATTATGCTGAAGAAAACCATGCGCCCGATTCGTGACCTCATGAAAGGCATTGAGGAAGTAAGCACAGGTAATCTAAACGTTACGATTCGGACAGGACGAGATGATCTCGGAGTCATTAACGACAAGTTCAATGAGATGATTGAGCGTTTCAACACGACTCTGTTCAAAGTCAAAAATACATCTCGCCATCTCTCGAATTCGTCCAGAGAACTGCTGGATATTTCGGCGAAAAACAACGATAATATTCAATCGATCAGCACCAACATCCGTGAAATCTCAACAGGTCTCGTCTCTCAGGACAAAGCAACTGTAGAAAGTGCACGCGCTATGACCGAGATGTCTACCGTAGTGCAGAACATTGCCGGAAGCTCGGCTGAAGTCGCCGATGAAGCGCTCAGCATGGAGCAACGCTCGAATAACGGACATGAAATTATGAAACAGGTTATCGACCAGATGGGCCTGATCTCAAGTGCGGTCCAGAACACTTATGCGTCGATTCAATCTCTAGAGAACCGTTCCAATGAGATCAGTAGCATTGTCGGCATCATTACGGATATCGCTGGACAGACCAACCTGCTCGCCCTGAATGCTTCCATCGAAGCGGCACGCGTCGGGGAGGAAGGCCGAGGCTTCGCAGTCGTGGCTGGAGAAGTACGTAAACTGGCTGAGCAGTCCCAAGAATCTGCAACCCAGATTCGTGTGTTGATCGATGAGATTCAGCGAGATATCGGACAATCGGCAGACGCAATGGAACGGGGTTCGGAAGAAGTACAAAAAGGCCTCAACGTTACACGGAAAACGGGAGTTTTCTTCGAAGATATCTTGACCGCTACCAACAAAGTAGCGAACCAGATTCAGGATATCTCCAGCTCCACCGAAGAAATCTCAGCAAGTACACAAGAAATGTCCGCGACAGCAGACGAACTCTCTGCAAGTGTCAGCAAAGCAGCAAGCAGCAGCAAACTCATCGAGAACTCCATCGCCGAACAGGAAACTTCCATGGCTGCCATCGTCAGCGCATCCGACGAATTAGCTGAAGTATCCGAGCAATTGCAAGAACTCATCTCGTTCTTTAAGGTAAAAGAAGCGTAAGCTGAGAAGTTTGGCAGGGCGGGCATACCGCGGAGGAGAGAAGTACAGATTATGCGGTAGTTGTGAATTGTATTGCATAAGAACCCGCAGAAATTGTGAGGAATTGCAGGCATATCACCAAGTACTGATTATAGGCGGTATGCGCCATAGAAGTACCATCAACCAAGGCTTGAGTGTTTGTGCACTCATGCCTTGGTTTTTTAGCTTGCTCTGATTGACGTTAATTCTAACGATCTCAGGAGACGCTATTTACCTGATTTTTTGCTTCATAGAACTCTAACGATCACCAGAAACCTTATTTGTTCCAAACACCTTGTTTTCCGACGTTTTCTGCTGTATTTCTTCCAAATAACGTCTGTGGTGATCGTTAGAATTGGAAAAGGTCATAAACTGACCAAATAAGCTCTCCTGTGATCGTTAGCACTCGTCCGAGACTAATTCGCCGCATCAGCTACGCGGCTCAGGCCGGCCCTAACTTCGTCCACGCTTCGATAAGCTCCCGCAATTTTAACCAGCTTCCATCTGTTTTGCTGCTTCAAATAGTGTAACGTCACCGCGCTGGGCATCAGGCATACTCGCTCATCACCCATTTCGAACCATTCCAGCTGCATTCCCAAATTTGCCGCAAATTGTTGAATACGTTCTACTGTCTCCATTGCAGCTAATTTAGAAGTAACTAAAGTAGACTCTACTGAACCTGAATCTGACTCTACATCTATTTCTGTCGCTACTCCTACGCTGTTTCCTACTTCGGCCCAAACATCCATACTATCGAACAAGTACGTCCCGTCCATCTGGAATGTTAGATTTACTGTGTATCCTTCGTAATCAAAGCTAATTACTTCGAGTTTTTCCGCTTCCACACTCCACACTTCATCCGCCTGTGCTCTAACCTTCTCCAATGTGATCTGAACATCTGCTGGTAAACACTGCGGCAACTTTCCCTTTTGCACATACTCTTCCAAAGAGGTCGCGCCGATAAGTGACTTGGTTTGCTCGTTATTCATCGTTATTGTCAGCACCTTTCTGAGTCTCTATCAATATTGTACTATTGCGCTTCGTTATTAAAGTTAAAGAATAAAAATATGTATACATCGGTTGTATGTCGCATGAATGTTTAATAAAATGAAAGTAAGGAAAAATAAGAGTAGCCAGGCCAATGGCTACTCCTGTACAGCATTTGCGATGGATAATCCTCCAAGTGTGCTTCGTAAGGTGAAGAAATAACCCGCTAGGCCTCCAACCTATGGCGGGTTATTTCTTTTTTCGATCAATGTATGTCAGGAGCGCAATAATTAACGTTGCGAACATGATTACATCTGAAAAAGAGAAATTCATAGACACCACAAATTGGCTGTACATTTTAAATTATCCCAGTGTGTAGGTGCTCAGACGAGCATCTTTTTTTTATTTTTTAACAACTTACTTAAGTTCACATATTTCAATCGACGAACTCCAAACAGAGACGCTCGGTCAGGTGCAATATCCTGTCTAGGCGCCTTGTTTTATGGTGTAGCTCTTTTATTTCAGGTATCCTTTGGACTTCCAATATCGCTTCGCAAAGGATTCAACAGCATAGGGCAATTCCCCATCCAGCAAATCCTGATTCGCTTGCATCAGCTCTTTGCGTCCTCGTTCCAGCAATTGAACGGCATGTAGTAATTGAGGACCACCTACATAATGAAGTTCAAGCAACAATGGCTCTTCCTCATCCTCTTGCTCCTGAGCCGAGTATTCAATTAACACAATTTCCGTGCCGTCCGCATGCCGGTGTAGCGTATAGAAGTATTTCTCGACCTTCGTCTCCCCTTGTGTATCCGTATACTCTCTACCAATACGCAGCATAGCTGGCTGGGGAACATCATTATACATTTGACCTGCTTGTCGAAATGCAAAGTAGAAGTCTCCAATCCACAACCCATGCCGGTCATCATCATAATAATCGTCATACGGCTCCGCGATAGACAACGCTAATAAATCACGAATACGTTGCGGCGAAATCAAGGTGCGTACATACTGGTAATTCGATACAGACTGTAACAAGGTATCCCATCCACGGTTGCTTAACTGCTGAATATCCGAAGGTGAGTCTTCCGTAAATACGCTCCATTCGGAGTTCTCACTGTTCAAATAACGATATGCGCCTGAGATCATCCAGACAGGAGTGCCCGCTTGCTCAGCAAGTTCATTAAGAGAGCCTGAAGCTTGGTCTGCTGGCTCTATTTTGAGCAACAATGCACAGCCTTGGTCGTCTTGAAAATACAGACTCCGGAAATAGCCTTCCGTATACTCATCCCCGTAGACAGAACCTCGGCAAAACTGTCCATCCACCCAAAACTCATAGCTGTTCAGCAACTCACCCTGCTCTCTTACAGGTAATAATGAAGGGTGAGTAAGACGCTCAATGTTCTCAGCGGTGAACTTATGATTTTCGAACCAATCCGGTACATCTGGCGCTAGTTCTGCGGCATAAATATACTCTCGTTTAATGATAGGCTGTCCCTGCTGAAGCCTCTTTATCATCTCTTCTCGCCATGGAAACGGCTCTTCTGTATCTTCGTCAATTACACACTCAGGAACAAATAACTCCAGCATGTCAAAGCCTTGCCATGGTCCGAGATCCTCCCACTCTTCAAGCTGACGCTTCACTTTCCGCTGTCCTTGGATCTGAATTCTATATTGCTCTGTACTTACTAGCAGCCCACCTTCTACGTTGCCTCTCACCGTCAATTCTCCATGGTTGTAATCTCCCCAGAACATATCCTCCACATAAAGATTACCTGTAATATATATTTCCTGCCCTCCAACGAGCATATAAGGCGTTGTAAGATCACCAAGCACAACCAGGTTAGAAGCAGCCGCGTCCGATCCTGTGTTTCCAATATAACGATCAACGATCAGATTTCCCTCCACCATAATTAAAAAAGGCCCCTCATCCAGCAACAGCTCATTGATATGAAGATCACCCGAATGCAGCCATACTTCCTCGGCATCAAATTCACCATCATGTGCTTCATTCTGTGTATACATCCAGCTCTCGTGAGGCAACCTCGTTTTGATATCGGCAAAAGTAACCTCTTGACCTATGTGATGTATGGACATGTCCTGACACTCCTCATCGGTAGATATATGGATAACATCTTCAAAACTTCTAATCTCGAGTGAGTAGCCGATTGCTCATTTTGATACCGACTCCCCCCCTATGATTTCAATCCACACACTCCATACGGAGTGAGACAGCGAAAAACACATATAGTACGTTCGTACACATCACAAAACTACGTTTTTTCACTACTATTCTATGTGTTCCCGCCTGCGAATTCAATCTTTTTCCAGCATATTGTTGCCAAAAGGCATCAAAATGCCCTATTTTCACTACTTTCAAGGTGCGAATCCCCCGGGGTTTTCATGTGAGCTTCACATTCGCACCTTACTCTACTCTCCCAACTTCTCCCCACCCCATCATCACAACGTTCACTTCCCAAACTATGACATAGATCACATCCAACCCCATACACAAGTGCTACATTAGATAACGACCAACTGACCAAAACAGTAAACTGGTCAATTGTAATTTGTGTTTTACCCTCTTCACCCATTACACACGTCAGACCCCAAGGAGGTGCATAGCCGTGAAAACGATAGATCGAAGGCAACAGGTGATGGACTCTGCCGAGAAATCCTTTGCCCTGTTTGGCTACAAAGCCACAACGATGGAGCAAGTGGCGAGACTGGCCAATGTGGGCAAAGGAACGATCTATACCTTTTTCGAGAACAAAGAAGAATTGTTTGATGAGATCCTGCGCTCGATTATTGCAGACATGAAACGGATTACGGAGCAGACGGTGAAGGAAGAAAACTCTTTTCTGGATAACGTGCATCAGAGTATGGACTCGTTGCTGGAATATCGGGAGGAGCACGAGCTGCTGATCAAGCTTTTCCAAGAGGTCAACGATTTTGGAACACCCCAAGCGAGAGAGGGTCTGCAAAAAGTAGAGAAGGCCATTCTCGAATATCTCGAGCGTCAGGTTAGTCGGGCCATGGAGTTACAGCAGATTCGGAGCGACGATCCCAAGCTGGTCTCGTTTGTGCTACTGAAGTTATACGTCAGCCTAACATCCGATTGGAATAAAGCGCATCCTACCTTGCACAAGGATCAGATCAAAGCGTTTGTAGGTCTTTTTCTCAAAAATGGATTATCCCCCAACTAGAAAAACGCCCGCAGACGCACACATACCATACTAAATAGAGAAACAAGGGATAAGCGTAAGATAGGGAGAGAACATCATGAAATCATTTCGTGTATTTGGGCAGGATCTAAAATCCGCCTTTAAGAAACCAAAAGTATTTATTCCAATTCTCGTGGTGCTGTTCATTCCCGTGTTATATAGCGGACTGTTCCTGAACGCCTTCTGGGACCCATATGGCAAAATGAATGAATTACCTGTCGCCGTGGTCAACACGGATCGGGGTGCAGTTTACAATGACAAATCGCTTGAAGTCGGTCAGAATCTGGTCGATGAGCTGAAAAAAAGCGATGATTTCAACTGGCAGTTCGTTACCCGCGACCAGGCAGAACAAGGCATGAAGGTTAACAAATATTACATGACCATTGTCATTCCAGAAGATTTTTCTGCCAAAGCAACCACGCTGATGGATGAGCATCCGACTCCGGCTGAGCTGATCTACGAGCCCAACGAAGGGTACAACTTCCTTGCGGGTCAGATCGGTGGTACGGCGGTGAAACAGATTCGCTCCAAAGTCTCTGCCAAAGTCACAGAATCATATACCGAAACCCTGCTGGATAAGGTCGAGAAAGTCTCGGACGGTTTGGCGGATGCCGGAGATGGCGCAGGTAAAATCCATGATGGAGCAAGCAAACTGGATGAAGGGGCGGCTACGTTAAAAGAAAACCTGGCGAAACTGGCTGACGGGGCAGGCAAGCTGCAAACCGGCGCCGTTTCGTTAAAAGAAGGCACAGCCACCCTCGCCAAAGGCACAGGTGATCTTCACTCCGGCGCGAGCACATTATCCAGTGGTCTCGCACAATTAGCTGCCGCCGGCACCAAGCTGGGTGACGGCGCAACGCAGGCTGCAGCTGGCAGTAAACAGCTGCATGCCGGTATCCAAGCTGCGCAAGAAGGCGCGTCCAAACTGGACGCTGGACTCGCAGCTACCGAACAAGGCAGTGCCAAGCTGACCGCCGGACTACAAACTTCCGTGGAAGGTAGCGGCAAAGTCAGCGAAGGCGCAAAAGCGGTCGCCCAAGGTCTGGCTCAATTAGCAAAGTCCAGTCCCGAACTGGCAGCCAGCCCCGCTGTTCAACAGTTACTCGCGGCTAGTCAGGCCGTTGCCGCTGGCAGTGAGCAGGTATATCAAGGCGGACAGCAACTCGTTGCCGGAAGTCAGCAACTGCAAGCTGCACAGCAACAATTGCATCAAGGCAGTAGCCAGTTGGTTCAAGGTGAAGAACAGCTGGTACAAGGCGCTGCACAGTTATCTGGCGGACAAGAAAAGCTCAGTGCAGGACTCAACCAATTCAATGCCAAATTAAACGAAGCCGCCGCTGGCGGTGCCAAACTGGCAACAGGATCAGAGCAACTGAATACTGGCGCAAGTAAGCTGTTGTCTGGAGTAAGCCAGCTGGAGGGCGGAGTTTCCACCCTTACGGACGGTTCTCATAAACTGGCTGATGGTGCAGGTAAGCTACAAGAAGGCACGATCAAGTTAACGGACGGTTCCGGTGAACTCGCCACCAAATTAAACGACGCTGCGCAACAAACGAGCAGTGTCAAAAAGACCGATGAACTGGTTACGATGTATGCCGAACCTGTTCATGTCGATGAACACAAATTAAACGAAGTGCCCAACTACGGCACAGGTTTTTCGCCCTATTTTCTATCACTCGGATTATTTGTCGGTGCGTTGATTGCAACGCTGGTTGTGCCAACACGTGGTAGTAGTGTAAGTGACGCAAGTGGCTGGAATCGATTTGTCAGCAAAACCCTTGCCTTCACCATTATGAGTGGCGTTCAATCTTTGCTCGCTTCCGGACTGGTGTTATACGGGCTTGGCCTGAAGGTACAGAGTGTGCCGTTATTCCTTTTGTTCAGCTTTGTGACAAGTCTGAGCTTTATGTACATCATTCAGGCATTGGTAACTTGGCTGGAAAATCCGGGACGATTCATTGCCATCCTGCTGCTCATCTTCCAACTCACCACCAGCGCGGGAACGTTCCCACTGGAACTCATTCCGAACTGGCTGAAAGTGTTCAATCCATGGTTACCAATGACGTACTCCGTAACGGGATACAAAGCGGTCATCTCCAGCGGACAATTCGGCGTTGCCTGGGATCAGATCGGCATTCTGTGCATCTTCGCTGTTCTCGGTCTGGTCGGTACATTGACGTATTTCCTGAAACATCGCACGGTAGAAAACGAAAGTCTTGGTAGTGAAGCTGTGCTTCAAGCTTAGATAAGATATTCAGCTTTGGTATAAAACTTAGCTATCATGTTGGATTTAATATAAATATCAACACAAACGGTTATAGAAATGTTAAAAGGCATATCCTTTATGTCAGACTGGCTGTTATGCAGCGAGTTGGGACAATGGATATGCCTTTTTGAATTTGTTTTTATAATAAAATAACCTTTGCCGGCTTCATGTTATAAGCAAAAAGATTTTATACTTATCGTCAGGCTCTCACAACATGTTCTTCAAAAAACGCTAGAAACTCTGCTTGCATGGAGCCGAGCGTAAGCATTTTTTTGATGATGCTAAATCGATAATGAATACCATGAGACTGAAATGACCATATCAATGCCAACGAAACCCCGGATTTTAGTCGCTGTTGCTCCAGATCTGAAAGTGGTATTCGAACCATTTGAACAACTTTGGAAGAAAATAAATTGAGGAACAAAATTTTAAGCACGTCATGATTGATCAGCAATATAGCTCGAGTTGTCGTTGAGGAAATCGCTTGTGACGTAACATAACAGGCCAGCATATCTGCTTCTTTGTAAGGTTCGCTTAGTCGATTTATTAATTTTCTAGTAATAAGTAGCATATTGATCGTACTCCTAATATGTAAAATGCACCCGCAGTCAAAACTATAACACTAAAGACTGCATCAACCAACTGGCATAGTTTTATCAAAATGGTGGAGTGTGTCTCTCGGGTAGAATATATGTACTTGAGGTTTCTCCCACCTATATTTTCTCTAAGAAAGTTTCGTTCTAAAAGAACACTAGTATGGGCGATCTACAGTTCGCCAGATGCCAGATTAACCTTTGTGGACGATCTCCGCCTTTCCAAATTCTAACGATCACCAGAGACCCTATTTACCCCTTTTTAGCCATTTTAAAATTCTAACGATCACGAGAAACCTTATTTACTTTAAATACAGCGATTCACGCTACATTTTGAGGATTTCAGCCCAAATAACGCTTGTGGTGGAGCTAGAATAAAAAGTGGACAACCGTTAACGGACGGAAGGATAATAAGGCTAACGGAGGTGTGTCCACATGGGAGAACAACGGCAACGATAC
>NZ_JAURUN010000007.1:0-287708 GCF_030803945.1 Paenibacillus intestini
ACCGAAAGTGATCTGGAACCGTGGTGTAGTTGGCCTAACATGCCTGCCTGTCACGCAGGAGATCGCGGGTTCGAATCCCGTCGGTTCCGCCATTTTAATACTTTACACCGCGCCGGTGTAGCTCAACTGGTAGAGCAACTGACTTGTAATCAGTAGGTTGGGGGTTCAAGTCCTCTCGCCGGCACCATTTTAGTATTTTGCAATTAGAGGTTTATAAGTTGTATAATATAAGCTCTGATGGTAATACTAAAAACTCATGCTTTAATGTTTGATTTTATGGCGATCGTGGCGAAGTGGTTAACGCACCGGTTTGTGGATCCGGCACTCGGGGGTTCAATTCCCCTCGATCGCCCCATAGTTTTCTTTATTGGGGATTAGCCAAGCGGTAAGGCAACGGACTTTGACTCCGTCATGCATAGGTTCAAATCCTATATCCCCAGCCATTTACTATGAGTCATTAGCTCAGTTGGTAGAGCACCTGACTTTTAATCAGGGTGTCGAAGGTTCGAATCCTTCATGACTCACTTTCATATTATGCGGTCGTGGCGGAATTGGCAGACGCGCACGGTTCAGGTCCGTGTGGGCTAACCCCCCGTGGAGGTTCGAGTCCTCTCGACCGCACCATATATTTTGCGGAAGTGGCTCAGCGGTAGAGCATCGCCTTGCCAAGGCGAGGGTCGCGGGTTCGATTCCCGTCTTCCGCTCCAATATTTGCGCCCTTAGCTCAGCTGGATAGAGCGTTTGACTACGAATCAAAAGGCCGGGAGTTCGAATCTCTCAGGGCGCGCCATTATTTCCTTTATATCGGGATGTAGCTCAGCTTGGTAGAGCACCTGGTTTGGGACCAGGGGGTCGCATGTTCAAATCGTGTCATCCCGATTTTTCGTTTATGCGGGTGTAGTTCAATGGTAGAACTTTAGCCTTCCAAGCTAATAGCGTGGGTTCGATTCCCATCACCCGCTTACGATTCAAAGAGTTCTTGCATAATGCAAGAACTCTTTTTTTATTTTTAGTGTGTATAAGTTGGCTTATACGGATCAAGTGAACCGTATGATGGGGTTTTGTGGTAATCTATTCTTAATCAAAAGTAGAAAAGTTACAGGAGGTTGTTAAATGGGTCCTATTATATTCCTTGTCTTTGTGATGATTGCCATAATTATTTATGGAATTACCCAAACGAGAAAATCGAACAGATTAAAGAAAAAATATGGTGCAGCATTACATTCAGTCGGAATTCATTATTCAGGTCTACCTCAGGTGCCGGAGGGTAAGAAAGTGGATGTACTACTAGGTAACGGAAACTTATACATACAAGCAGATCAACAAATATTCGAGCTTTCACTAAGTAAAGTGAGTGGCGTACATCACCCTAACCAACGAGAAGTAATGAAATTCCAAAGTTTTCTGATTATTGGTTATCATATGAACGGCAGACATCGAAAAATAAAATTAGCTTTTTTTAAGTCTGCAGTAGCTAAAACATTTTTATGGGAGATCGAGAGACAGTTGTTCACTAATAACTCAAGTAATGGGGTAATTCGATTGTAATTCATGATCGCTTAGTTTTAGTGGTGTAGAATATACATAGTTTATATATATGCCCCGGAAAAAGAACATTTGTCTTGTGAAAGCTAATTTTTAAATTATCGGATAAATATGATGAAAATTAAAAGCTCCTCCTGCTTCTATCTAAAGAAGCAGGAGGAGCTTTTGTTTCTACTGCATATCGCTTTACATTAATACCGTTCCAGGATGGTCTGTGTTTTCAGACCATCGGCAGGGATCAACCAGTTTTTGTTTTGAAGCAATTGTAGTAATTGGTTACGTAGACCAGATACGGTTGCTGCGTCATCTGTTTTGAATGAAACCTCGACGATATTTTCAATATCCGTACCTGCTGCGTTGCGGATCGGCCATACTTCCAGGGTAAGCTCCTGACCGTTCCATGTACCTTCATACCGTTGGAAGGTGATTGGGCCATAGGCACGGGCCTGTGTAAGTTGTTGTTTGCCCCAGTTGGAGGCAGACCAGTTTTTTAATTTACCGGGAAGCTTGTCCAGTAGCAGGTTCAAGGCATCCTTTTCAGAAGGCAACTGTGTGCCAGTTGTTTTGGTGTCTACTTTTTTCGTGTTGGAGAAGCTAAGTGTTTGTTTACCATATCCCCAGTCAATTTCAGCCTCGTAGTTATCATCTGATGAATCGAAGCCTTCCTGATTTGCAAGTGTCAGTGCTGCATTGATATCCCCGTTAATGACAGGATAACGCTTCTTGTAGGTTAACTCGAAGTTGTTTTTATCATCCTTTTTGCGAAAACGGACATTCCAACCTTGGGCATCCAATCCGAGAGCATTGGTGTCAAAGTACTCCACATTGATATTTCGTGGTGTAGCGTTCAGCCCTAGGGTCTGGATGACCTCACTGCGCGGTGTTCCATTGGCGTTTAACACAAGCTCCGGCTTGGCGAGGAACTTCACTTCATAAGCGGGAACGGCGTTGGCAGCGGCTGAAGCCTGCGGCGTGTCCAGAAATGTTAGTCCACTTCCCAGGGTGACGATGCTGAGCATCAACGAGGCGGTTACTTTTTTCCACTTTTTCAAAACCAATCACTCTCCTAATCTGGATTAACGTACAGACCCCACTTTACCGTGCAAGTTTCTGAATACGATTAACGGGAAGCGCACATTACGTTAACCTTGCATAGATTTCATGAATGACCCGCGATAGTTTATATAGGTTCAACCGATAGGCTGATGGAGTAAAGGCTGTGTGTTCATAACTTCGTTTAGAACTTCGATGAACCGATTGACCTGAACAGAAGGGTGGCGATCCTTGTTATGAACGGTATAAATATGGCGTGGTGCCTGCTCCCCCGGAATGGGAAGCACCTGAATAAGACCCTGCTGTTCCTCCCACTGCACGGCCATCCGCGACATGAAGGAGATGTGACCGCCAAGTAACACAAGCTGTTTGATCGCTTCCAGGGAATCCATCTCCACGGTGCTCCGTAGCCGGATATCATGCTGTACAAGCCAGTGGTTGGTCAGCCTTCGCGTACTGGACTCATCACCGTGTAGAGCAAAAGGCACTTGGGCAATATCTTCAGGTAGCAAGGATTCTTTCTGGACCAGCACATGATGGGGAGAGCAGATGAGCACAAGATCGTCCTCACACAGCGTTTCGGCGTGTAAAACCGGGCCAACAAATGGCTCGGATGAGATAATGCCGAGATCAAGCTGATGCCGGATGACCATCTCGCGGATAACCGGGGCTGGTTTGACAGACAACAACATCCGAATACCCGGAAACTCTTGAGAAAACGTATGAAGCATCGCGGGTAGCAGATAGGTAGCTGGAACATAACTTGCTCCAATATGGAGCGTACCCCGGTACAGGCTGTCGTATTCCTTGACGACGCGGCGGGCCTCCTGGGTTAGGGCATTGATTTTGACACTATAATGAAGCAAGGCTTGTCCAGCTTCGGTCAGAAATGTTTTTCCACTGCGAGATTCGAATAAACGAACCCCCATCTCCTCCTCCAGTGACTTCATATGAAACGTAACCGTTGGTTGCTTGATGCCCAGAATCTCGGCCACACTTGTCATATGATGATATTTGTCGATCAGTTCAACAATTTGTAATTTGATCAGGTTCATGTTTCTCCCACACTCCTCTGTTCTACAACTTCGCGGTATGTATAATAATCCGATTCCTCCATAGAAAGCCCATAGAAAATTCAATCAAAGATCATACCGTGTCTATCTATAGATTTAATCTATGAACATCATCAGAATTCATCTAAAAAGTTAATTCCCATTTTACAAACATAACAAACAACTCTCGAAAGCGAGCGTTAGACTGAAAACAGTACAAGAGCAGTTTAAAGGGGATAAGCTCAAGCAGAGCAATATAAACGAGATAAGCTAAAGCCAAAAGCAACAGAAGAAATCGAAATAACAGAGAAACACAATAACAGAGTAAAACAAGAGAGTAGTCCAAGGGATATGCAAAAAAGTTTAGTAAAGAGGACAGGCAGGGGTGCTTATGAAACTGGAGTTAACAGGAATTCAAAAATCATTTCATCAAACGCCTGCACTATTGCCCACGGATCTGACGCTTGAACACGGACAATTCACCACTTTGCTTGGCCCTTCGGGTTGCGGCAAAACGACGTTGCTCCGCATGATTGCCGGGCTGGAACAGCCGGATGCGGGGGAGATTCGTGCAGATGGGGAGTACTTCTACTCTACAGTAAAGCGGATTGATACACCGACACACAAGCGTAATCTGGGCATGGTGTTTCAGGATTTTGCATTATGGCCGCATATGACGGTATATGAAAATGTAGCTTTTGGCTTGAAAGCAGGCAAACAGAAGGCTGATCTGCGGCAAAAGGTTAATGAAGCACTTGGCATGGTTCGACTGCAAGGCATGGAAGAACGGTATCCTCATCAGCTGTCGGGTGGACAGCAGCAGCGGGTTGCTTTTGCCAGGGCGGTAGCGGTGAAGCCGGGTGTTATCTTGTTTGATGAGCCGCTGAGTGCACTGGATGCTGTGCTGCGAGAAGAGATGCGGATTGAGATGATGTCACTGGTACGCGATATGGGGCTCACTGCCCTGTATGTGACACATGATCAGATTGAGGCCATGTCGATGTCAGATGAGATCGTGGTGATGCAGAAGGGGCGGATTTTGCAAAAAGGTACCCCGGAAACGATCTACTCTGCGCCAAGTGACTCTTATGTCGCATCGTTTATCGGAAAGTCCAATTGGCTTACGCCAAACGAATCCATGGTTCGGCCGGAATATGTCACCTGGAACAAAACAAGCCACGATGATCTGGGCTACCCCGGAATTATTCTCAGCGTCAGCTATGTGGGAGAACGCTACGAGGTACGTGTGCAGATGGAAGGACTGGGCGTGTGGACAGCATATGCGAATCATAGATTAAGCGTTGGAGAGAAAGTTCAGCTCTATGTCTCGCCGGAACGAATCTGCCGAATGCATGATGCGCAGAGCCAGGAGGGCAGTCCAAAGCTGGATATGAAACATGATATGAAGCCGAATGCTAGTGTTAAACAGCGAGAAGTGATCGCCGTAGCTCGATAGATAGCGACTTACAGTGAACTACAGCGACAAAGCTTTTCAAAACGTAAAGCACAATGAAATGAAGACAATAACAGAAAAAAATAAAGAAGATATGATCGAAGAAATGGAAGCAAACACTTGCAGTTTTACTCTAATTCGAAACTAAGGGAGCTGGAATGGACATGTTCGGTATGAAATCAAGTAAAAAGAGTGCAACACTTTTATTAACAGCAGTGATGAGTCTGAGTCTATTCGGATGTAGCACGGGGAATACAACGACTGGAAACGCAGCACAGCCCGCAGGGGAAGGAAATGCTGCAGCGGCAGCGGAAGCGCCGAATAAAGCAGCAGGCGGCAAACTGGTATTGTACAGTGCAGGTCCACAGAAGCTGGCAGACAATATCGTGAATGGATTTACAGCGAAGACAGGCATTGAGGTCGAGATGTTCCAGGGAACGACGGGTAAAATTTTGGCTCGTATGGAGGCGGAAAAAGCCAATCCGGTAGCAGATGTCGTTATTCTGGCTTCCTTGCCTTCGGCACAAGCTCTGAAAGCGGATGGACTCACATTGCCATATCCGGAAGCCGCGAATGCGGACAAGCTGAATAAGGAATGGTCGGATGCAGACGGAAACTATTTTAGCAGTAGTGCATCTGCACTGGGTATTGTGTATAACAGCAAACTGGTGACAACCCCGCCTACAAGCTGGGCTGAACTCGCAACATCCGCATGGAAAGATAAAGTGAATATTCCTGATCCGACCCTATCTGGCTCCGCACTTGATTTCATTACAGGTTACCTGAGTGCTAACGGTGAAAAAGGATGGGATCTGCTGAACGCCTACAAAGCGAACGGTGTAGCGATGGCAGGAGCGAATCAGGAAGCCCTTGACCCGGTGATTACGGGTGCGAAAAGCATTGTGGCAGCAGGTGTAGACTATATGGCTTATTCCGCCAAAGCCAAAGGGGAACCGCTGGATATCGTATACCCTGAAGAGGGTACAGTGATCAGCCCAAGACCGGCGGCCATTCTGAAATCCAGCCCTAACGTAGAGAATGCCAAAGCATTTATCGACTATCTGTTGTCGGATGAAGCACAGAAGCTGGTTACAGATGCATACCTGATTCCAGGACGTGAAGATATCGAAGCAACCAACCGTGCCAATGTGAAGGATATTCCGCAACTGAAAGTGGATTGGAACTGGATGAGCGAGCATGGTGATGAAACCGCAGCACGTTTCTCCGAAACCTTTAAATAAGTGAACGCAAATACAGAAACGGTAGGCAACAGGTGATTCTGCTGTCTTGACGTGGAAAGTCATGTGAGGTGAGCGTAGTGAAACCTGTTGTAATGGATAACAACCGTATTTTTCGGAGAGTGGGCGTGGTGTTGGCCCTCTTTCTGCTGACAATTAGCATTGGTGTGCCGCTGTTACTCATCTTCTGGCAAAGTGTGTACCCGAACGGGCAATGGGATTGGATGGCGCCTCTGCGTACGATTACGGGGCATCATCTATCCGGTGTGTTGCTGAATTCCGTGTGGCTGGGCATCTGCGTGGTGGCGATGACAACGCTATTGGCTTTACCGCTCGCTTGGATGATGTCCAAAACCCGGATGGGAGAGCATCGCTGGGTGGATGTCATCCTGATGATTCCGTTCATGACCCCGCCGTATATCGGCTCCATGGGATGGATTCTATTTATGCAAAAAGGGGGATACCTCCAGCAATGGATACCCTCCTCTGCGAACTGGACGGAGCTGTTCTTCAGCTTCTGGGGCATGGTGATGATCATGAGTCTGCACTTGTTCCCCTTCCTCTACTTGCTGCTACGTGATGCGTTAATCCGCATCGGCGGTAATTTGGAAGAAGCGGGAGCCGTGCACGGTGGGCGTGCCGGATACCGATTCAGACGGATTATTTTACCCTTATTGTTGTCATCTTACGGGATGGGAATTATGCTTGTTTTTGTCAAAACGATTGCGGAGTTTGGTACACCCGCGACCTTCGGGCGCAAAATCGGCTACTATGTGATGACTTCAGAGATTCACAAATACATCTCCAGCTGGCCGATCGACTTCGGTAAGGCGACTTCACTGGCATCGGTGTTGCTGTCCGTCTGTCTGGTGATGTGGTACATGCAGTCAGCAATCAGCCGGAAGTTCACATATCGGTTGGTAGGCGGTAAAGGACAACGCTCGAAGCGCTATTCTTTGCGGGGTTGGGCAGGATGGTTATGTGGTGCATATCTTGCCATCTTGCTCATTCTATCCATCGGCATCCCGTATTTCTCGATCATAGCGGCATCTACGATGAAGCTACGGGGAGTAGGACTTGCGCTGGACAATCTGACATTGGAGCACTACCGGGAATTGTTATCCTGGGGTTCAGTAAGCATGAAGGCGATCGGAAACAGTCTCGGATTATCTCTGGCAGCTTCTACGGTGGCAGTAATCATTGGTACGGGGTTTGCGCTGACCATTGGCAAGTCATCTTCGTTCATGCAGCGGGTCATCGACTTGTTCAGTCTGCTGCCAAACACGGTGCCGGGTATTGTTATGGTAGTTGGTCTGATTCTGTTCTGGAACTCGCCTTGGATGCCCGTTACGCTGTATAACACGTATGGGATGGTGGTGCTTACGTATGTTGTGCTGTTCCTGCCATATACCGTGCAATATGTAAAATCAAGCTTTACCCAGATCGATGGCACGTTGTTTCAGGCGGGTCAGGTGTTTGGCGGTAAGCCGCTGTACATTCTGCGGCGTATCCTTGTTCCGCTGATCCTGCCCGGTATGCTGGCGGGCTGGATGATGACCTTTACGATTGCGACCCGAGAATTGGTCGGCTCGCTTCTGATTCTTCCGCCGTCGATGCAGACGTCGGCGACGTATATTTTTGCCCAGTTTGAACAGGGTCAGGTGTCACTTGGTATGGCGATGGCTGTGGTAACCGTCGGAATGACGGTGCTAATGTTACTCGGAATTGAAATGCTGAATTCAAAGAGAAAGTGGAATGCTTCATGATCAAACTGAATGTATGGGGCGGTGCGGGCGAGCACGGACGTTCCGCCTATCTGCTTAGCGGGAGCCGTTACCGGCTGTTGCTGGACTGTGGTGTGAAAAAAGAAGGCAACGGCGAATATCCGCTCATCGACCCGGAGATTGTGCCACAACTGGATGCGGTGCTGTTATCCCATGCCCATGAGGATCACTCCGTTGCCATCCCACTACTTAACAAGCTGGGGTATACGGGTGAAGTGTGGACAACACGCGAGACGAAAGAGCAGTTAACAACTTACTTTCGATCATGGCGTAACAATATGGAACGTGCAGGTCAATCTTTGCCCTATGATGAAGTAGATGAAAAACGGATTCGCTATCGATTTTTAGAGGATGAGGCTGAGCGTGAGTACTGGTTTGAATTGTTACCTGGTATATCGGTCATGTGGGGACGTACTGGACATTTGGCCGGATCAGTCTGGTTCGGGCTGGAAATGGAAGACAAGCGAATACTGTACTCTGGTGATTACACGTTGGAGTCTATGCTACTACAGGCAGATGATGTGGCTGACGGATTCAGGCAGGCTGATCTGAAGAGGCAGAGACTGAAAGAAGTCATGCCCGTTGCTTCTGTGGCAGGTGGAGCTCAACATTTGTCTTTGTCCAGCAACGCATCCGTTACGAGTAGCAGGCAAGCCGTGGAGTATGCTCCTTTGGAAGTACAAATGGAACCTATCATCAGGCTGGATTTGGCTATTATCGATGCGGCCTATGGAACAGATCGTGATACACAGGCAGACAAGTTGCAACAGCTGGAAAGTGTTATTCAGAATGCTCTTCATCAAGGCGGAAAGGTGCTCTTGCCTATGCCTGCGGTTGGCCGAGGACAGGAACTGATTCTGTGGGCACAACATCGTTTTGCAGATGTACCTTTGATTGTGGAGCAGAGGCTTGTAGATGGCATGAAGCAGTTGCATCGTGCATCTTTTTGGCTTAGAGAGCTGGAAGGTGAAGTCACCGAAAGTGCGCCTGCTCATAGGATTGCAACATTTCTGAGCGGAGAGGGCTGGGAAAGCGTGAGTACACCCGAAGAACGGACAACGTTGCTTGAAAAATATGAAGCTTCGCTCTGGTTCATTCCGGATGGCATGATGCAGTCTTCACTCGCACGCTGGTATTACGGGATGTGGGCACCTGAAGTGCAAAATCTGATTTTGCTTACGGGACATACTTCTGCCGGCACATTCGCACATCAATTGCTCGAAAGTCCTGAGCAATACGGCACATGCAGGGTGGAAAAGGTCCGATACAAGGTTCATCAAGGATGGCATGATGTGGAGCGGATGTTGAACCGGGTCTCCGCCCGGCACAACGTGCTGGTTCATACCGACCTTGCAGAGACAGAGCGGCTGAGACAAGAATTGCTCGCTGGACAATTTCGCTCTGGTACGGATATTGATCTGTTATCTCCTGGGGATGAGTTAATCTTTTGAAGAATAGCTTAATTAGATAAAAAAGGCACCTCGTGTGCCTTTTTTGTCATATTCCTTATTCATTTTCTAAATAAAAGAAGTGTATGGGTGTGTAATTAAATTTCACATTATAATTGACTTGTGAAATTTTGTATCATATACTGATTGAAATATGGACAGGACGGGGCAGGTGGAGCATCCGGTCTAGGGAGGTTGGCATACGTATGGACACACGAGGAGATATCAGCAGTTACCCGATGTGGGCAAAGTACCGTTCTAAACGGGAGCACCTGGTGATTGGATTGATGTCTGGAACGTCGCTGGATGGAACGGATGCGGCACTGGTACATATTCAAACCGATGAGAGCGGAGCAATGCAACGGCTTGATCTTATTGATTTTGTCTGTACACCATATACGAATGAGCTCAGAGAGAAGTTGATTCGCTTATGTTCTCCCGAAACAGCTCGTGTTGATGAGCTGACAACAGCCCATTTCGGTGTATCCGAATGGTACGCACAGAGTGTACAGGAGCTGCTGCAATCCGCTGGTGTCTCAAGCAGCCAAGTCGATGTAATCAGCATGCATGGGCAGACAATCTGGCATGCACCGGTGCCTTCTGCGTTTCCAAACCCATTGGGTACCGGCAGTATGAAAGTAAGCTCTACACTGCAAATCGGCGAGTGTGCCGTAGTAAGAGAGCGCACCGGGCTGCCCGTTATTGGTAATCTGCGTGCACGTGATATGGCTGCAGGCGGGGAAGGTGCTCCGCTCACGCCCTATGCGGATGCATTAATGTTCCGTAGTGTTACGGAAGGACGTCTGGTGCAGAACATTGGCGGGATCGGCAATGTGACTGTGCTTCCGTCAGGATCATCCGAGACGGAGGTTTCGGCTTTCGACACAGGACCAGGGAATATGGTGATAGATGCACTGGTTCGTCATGCTACCGAAGGGAAGCAGCATTACGATCCTAATGGAAGTATAGCAGCGAAGGGAACCGTGCACCCCGAGCTGGCCGCATACTGCTTGAATGATGAGTACTTTCGTCGACAACCGCCCAAGAGTACCGGACGTGAAGTTTATGGTGCAGATTATGCCAAACGACTTATGGAATTTGCGGCATTGCATGATCTGTCACTGGAAGATCTGTTAGCTTCCGCAACTTGGTTTACAGCAGAAACAATTGTACGGGCCGTTGAGGATTTTGTGCTGCCCAAGACGTCAATCTCGGCAATGCTTACCTGCGGCGGGGGAACGTCCAATGACACATTAATGAAGATGATTCGGCTAAGACTTCCAGAATCCATACGTCTGGAGCGTACAGCAGATTATGGTGTTCCGGATGATGCCAGGGAAGCGATGGGGTTTGCGCTGCTTGGACATGAGGCTTTGATGGGCAGAACCAATACACTTCCTCGTGTAACAGGTGCGGCACACGCTGTTATTTCGGGACATCTGACTCTGTAGTGGCCATTGAGTTGTCAAGGTAAGCTGTATCTCCCGTTAGACGTGGCCATAAATATAAGATAAAATGCTTGTACAGATAACAGTACGGAGAGGAGGAGCGGATGGAAGGTATGAAAGGTGGACTTGTACGTTTACGCGCATTACTGGATGATCTGACTCCGTCAGAACGAAAGATCGGAGCTTACATTCTGGAACACCCGCAAGAGACAGTGCAGTCGTCCGTTGCGCAACTGTCTGAACGAAGCGGAGGCAGTCCGGCCGCTATTATCCGGTTGTGCAAATCCCTGGGTGTAACCGGTTTTCAGGAGCTGAAGCTCAAGATAGCGGGGGATTTACAGACCAATGAGCAATTTCAATATACAGAGATTCGTCCTAAAGACTCCATCGAGAGTATTATTCAACATGTGTCTACAAACAATATTCAATCGATCAAGGACACGGTTCATATTTTGGAACCAAGGCTTGTAGATCAAGCGGTTAACATGTTGAATGGAGCCAATCGCATTTTTTTCTACGGCGTGGGGGCGTCTAATTTGATCGCATTGGATGCACATTACAAGTTTATGCGAATTAACCGAACCAGCTTTTCGTTCGCCGATCCACATATGCAGATTTCGTCTGCGACGACGTTGCGTGAGGACGATGTTGTGGTCTGTATCTCTTATTCAGGCGAGACCTCCAATGTGATTTCCTGTTTGAAGCATGCCCGTGAAGGTGGTGCAGGAACAATCAGCATTACCAAGTGGGGCAGTAACACGCTGAGCAGTCTTGCGGATGTTCCTCTTATGATTACGTCGATGGAGAGCGATATTCGCAGTGGAGCTACCTCTTCACGCATTGCACAGCTTAACGTCATTGATATTCTTTATTTGGCTATTGCCAGCCGGGATTATAATCAGTCGGTGCAGTACCTGGAGAAGAGCAGACAAGCGATTCAGGAGCATAAATGAGCAACGAGATTATGATGTGGTTAGAACATAGAAACGTGGAGAATCCCGTACAGTCACATGTACCAGGGATTTTTTTGATGAGGAAATACAATTGTACGCTAGGAAAAATAGAAATAGAGAAGCCAACCGGGCAGGCAGGGCTTCTCTCGTGTAAATAACCATCTCTCAGCACCGGGAAAGCTCGCCTCTACGTACCAAATGACTTGCTGCCCGAGCTTCTTTATCACAACTTCTTTAATACAAACAAGGTGCCGTCCCGATCAGCCTGATCCGGCAATAGCATGACGTACAAAACCATCTGCATTCTCTAGCCGACGCCCGGCTTCGTCTGCATCGACATCCGCCATCAACATCACAATAGCTGTTTTGACATGTCCATTTGCTGCGGTAAAGGCTTGTTCAATTTCGGTTTCCTGCGCTCCGGTCGCAAGCTGTATCATGCGTTTTGCCCGGTGTACAAGCTTTTCGTTGGACGGATTCAGATCCACCATGAAATTTCGATATACCTTACCTAAACGGATCATCGCTGTTGTCGTCAGCATGTTCAGAATCATTTTCTGGGCGGTGCCGGCTTTCATGCGAGTCGACCCCATCACAACCTCTGGTCCCATAACCGCTTCAATACTCACATCCGAGATTGCTCTCATAGGTGTACCTGCATTATTGCTCAACCCGATGACTACAGCACCAAGCTGCCTGGCATAATTCATGGCTCCAAGCACATAAGGGGTGCGTCCACTTGCTGCAATACCAACGACAACATCGTTGGCGCGTAGTCCGTGCTGCTTCAAATCCATTCCCCCGGCTTCCTCACTATCTTCTGCGCCTTCTACCGGATCTTTAACTGCCCGAAACCCGCCTGCAATAATGCCCTGCACCATAGAAGGTGGAGTACCATACGTAGGGGGACATTCCGATGCATCGAGAATACCCAGCCTGCCGCTTGTACCTGCACCTACATAAAACAGTCTTCCTCCCGATTGAAAGCTGGTTACGATGTGGTCTGCGGCTTGAGCAATGACTGGAATTAGTGGCTGAATAAGCTCAGCTATGCGGCGATCTTCCCGATTGATGAGTTCCATAATTTCGCCTGAAGGCAGTTGATCCATATCATCTGTCTGTGGGTTAGGCTGTTCCGTTACTAATGAGTTAAGGGTATGATTCATCCGTAAGCCCTCCTTTTTGTTTAGAATGATTTATCGATGTGGCATTGTAGTCTTGCTAATTGTGCCGCACCGACTGCCGGGACAGGAGCATTTTCCGAGCAGACAACCTGTTGTTGATCGTGCACTTCGGTAAGATGTTGAAGGAATGTATTTCGAAACAGGGAAGAGTAGCGAAATATGGAACCGGAAAGTGCCATAGGAGCCGTGGCGAAAGAAACATGTTGGCGTATGAGCGCTTTAGCGGTATCGGCCAGTTGCTGTGCCTCATCCATGAGAAGGAAACGTGCTACCTCATCCCCTCCAGCAGCGGCTTCTATTGTCAGGCGAGCTATGGAAGCCATACTTGATTTGTTCCAGT
The DNA here is from genome assembly GCF_030803945.1 of Paenibacillus intestini. Lineage (NCBI taxonomy): Bacteria > Bacillati > Bacillota > Bacilli > Caryophanales > Paenibacillaceae > Paenibacillus > Paenibacillus intestini. The sequence continues at coordinate 13,499 of NZ_JAURUN010000007.1, forward strand.
CCGCTTGGTATACCACGTACTTTAATTCCGGTGGATGCTTGACTTGCAACTCCTGCAATACGAGTGATGTCAAAATGGTTGTAGGCAAAACGCCATCATGACTCTTCATAACGCTTTGCAGTGCGCGCTGTCCAATTCGATAACCGCTCCCCTCATCTCCGAGTAGATGTCCCCACCCGCCTGCCCGGTTCACTTTACGTGCCGGTGTGATTCCATAGATGATTGAGCCGGTTCCTGAAATGGCAAGCAAACCGTGCGGTTGCCCAAGCGAGGCCATTAGCGCGATTTCTCCCTCCGTGACAACATGGATCGTACAGTTTACATGAATGGAATCAGCCGTGTTTTTCTTGCTTTTCATATAGTCATTAACGTGAGCGGTGATCCACTGTCGCTCCTGATCTTCAGCTATACCTGACATACCAAGACATATACTCTCACAATTAGACAAAAAATCTACATCGGATGAAAATAGAACATCTAAGAGATGTATTAACTCCTTTATAGCTTCGTGAGGCGGCACACTATGTGGATTCGTTGCACCGCCGCGCGCTGTTGCCAGAATGTCCCCAGATTCAGAAATGACTGCTGCATCAGTTTTGGTACCGCCTCCATCAATTCCTACGTATACTCGCAAGCGTGCTCACCTCGTTAGGGCTTATTTTCTTTTTTTCATAGTATAGAGGCTTAAAACGAAAAAGTAAAATTAAATTTTATGAATAAATTTATTGTTGAATTTTTATTTTACACCTCATATAATGAATTCAATCCACAATTTTGGAAGGAATCGATACGATTGATGTTACATTAATTAACGTTAAAGTTTCATTAGTAAAACTAGACCTTGCCGAACAGGTCGATCTCCAAGGAGGTGTAGATTTCGGCTCTGTGCCAAGCTGTGAACAGAGGGTTACGAAAGGGAAAGGTAACAGAAGGGCACCAGCAATAGACATTCATAATGGGCGTAGGACAAGAGAAGACGACATACAAAAGGAGATGAAGGGTATGAAAAGGAAGGGTCTTGTTTTGGCAATGGTGTTATTGATGGTCTGGATCACAGCCTGTGGCAACAGAGGTGGAGCAGATTCGAATGATCCAGGTGCGAATGATACGGTGACGGTATGGACATACCCGGTTCATGGCACATACGAGGATGAATTGAAGGACTTAATTGCTGATTTTAATAAGGAACACCCGAATATTACGGTGAAAACGGAAATGCTCTCCTGGGCTGAGGGGCCCAAGAAATTTGATGTCGCTTTAAACGCGGGAAATCCGCCTGATCTGTACTTCCATAGTGTGGACGGTACATATGTGAATACCGGACTGGCACTGGAACTGGACAGTTATCTGACCCCTGAGATCAAAGATGACTATCTGCCGGGCACTTTGGAACTGGGGCAGATTCAAGGGAAACAATACGGTCTGCCTCTTTATCAGTTCCAGTGGGCCTGGGGCGGTAACAAACGTATTCTCGATGAAGCGGGCATTGATTGGAAGAGCATCCAGAAGAATGGCTGGACCTGGTCAGAGTTTAACGAAGCCGCGGCCAAGTTGACGAAAACACTGGATAACGGAAGTAAACAATATGCCTTGGTGACAGATGGTACTTCGCTTGATTTTATCGAAATGCTGTCCCGTAACAACGGCATGATTGATGTGCTGGACGAAACCGGAAAGTTCCAGTGGAATGATGGACGGATTCTGGACACGCTCTCTTTTATCAAAAATTTGATGGATCAGGGTTATATGCCGAAGGAAACGGCAGCACTTGCTCCGGCGAAGCGGACGGACATGTTCTATGCCGGTGAAACGGCAATCATCTCGAAGGCGATTCCTTATTATGATGTCATGATTCAGAACCGCAACAAAGATATTGACGATGGCAAGGTGCAGGGTGAAAAGATTGATTTTGTATTGCTGCCCGTACCGCACAATGATAATCAGCCTGCGGCAACAACGATGGGTGGCGAGGGTTATGTGGCCTTCAAACAGAAGAAAGACAAGGGCGAGCAGCATGCCAAAAATACTTTTCTTGTAATGGAGGCGCTTAGCGGTGCTAAAGCAGGGAACTCGGCTAATGAGCTGGCTCTTCCTTTTGTTAGACAATCGCAAGCTGACTTATTCAAAGGCAAGGAGCTGGGACAGCAGGTAAATCTGGATGCAGCCAGAGAAATGGCCAAACACATCGCGATGCCGGTCGTGCTCAAGCTGGACATTGACAAAGCATCACAGCAAAAGCAATTCAAGGAACAGGTTGTGAAACCAAACATTCAGGCGCTGTTCTCGGGTGAGAAAACCCCGGAGCAGATTGCGGAAGACTTCAAAGGCAAAGGTCAGCAGATGTTCGGGCAATAAATAACTTCGCAGTGATACTTTGATTCGGAGAGGAGGATTCGCCATGCAGACCGCCCTTGCGCCGGAGCCTGCACCCCGGCATTCCCGGGTTGTCCGGTTCTGGCGAGATTACGGGTGGGCGTATTTGTTTATTTTGGCGCCTGTCCTGCTGTTTCTCGTTTTTACAATGTACCCCGTATTAACAGCTCTTGTTATGAGCTTTCAGAAATACAACATCATGAACTCCACGTGGGTGGGATTGGACAATTACGAACGTCTGGTGAAGGACGAAACCTTCTGGAAATCGATTAAAAATACCGTCATTTTTACACTTGGAACAGTACCCGTCAACATCCTGATTACATTTGTGCTCTCGTATTTTATCTTCCAGATGAAAAGCAAATGGCAGACGTTCTTCAAGGCCACACTTTATCTGCCTGCGGTAGCATCGGGAGTGACGATCTCGATCGTGTGGCTCGCCATTTTTGACCCGACGGATTCGGGACTACTCAATCGCTTCCTGGGCTTTTTCGGCCTTGACCCGGTCATCTGGCTTGGCCAGTCAGGGACAGCCCTCTTTTCTCTAATCTTGATGAATTGGCTTGGTTCCCACGGTGCAGGCATCATTCTGTATCTTGCAGCTATGGGAGGTATCCCTAAATCGCTGTACGAGGCTGCCGATATCGATCATGCGAGCGGATGGACACAATTCAGCAAGATCACATGGCCCCTTTTGAAACCAACGACGCTCTACTTGCTTGTGACTGGCGTCATTACGTCCTTTCAAGTGTTTATTTCCGTATACCTGATGACCCAAGGCGGGCCTAACTTTGCGACCACTACGATTGCTTATTTAATCTATGAGACGGCCTTTAAGTTTTACGAGTTTGGATTAGCCTCGGCACAATCCTTTGTACTGGCAGTCATCATTATTGTCATCTCCGTGATTCAATTCAAATATTTCTCCAGTGATATCGAGTATTAATTAGGGCTTTCATTAGGCATCCGGGGGTGAATACACGTATGAATTCAACACGAAAAAAGATGTTGCTTGTTATAGCGTCTGTTTTGCTCGCTGGCTGGGCACTGATTACGATTATTCCGATGTACTGGATGCTCGTCGGATCGGTGCAAGACACAACGATGTCAGCTTCGTTTAAGCCACAGATGATACCCGAGCAGTTGTCCATGTCGCCGTATGAACGTTTTTTTGCCAAAACGGATGCATGGCGCTGGCTCTATAACTCGCTGCTGATCTCCATTATATTGACAGTCACCAATGTGTTCTTTGCTTCGCTGGCAGGATATGCATTTGCTAAATTAAAATTTCCGGGCAGCCAGGCCGTGTTCTGGGTGCTGCTTGGAACCATGATGATTCCTGCACAGGTGACGCTGATTCCACTCTACATTTTGATGGTCAACGTATTTGATCTGGGAGACACGTACACAGCGATTATCCTTCCCGCAGCAGTCAGTGTGGGCAATATCTTTCTGATGAAACAATTTATGTCCACCTTGCCGACGTCACTCATTCACGCGGCTCGAATCGATGCGTGCAGTGAGTTCGGCATCTTCTGGAAAGTGATTCTGCCTATGGCAAAGCCAGGCATCGCGGTGCTGGCGATTTTCACTTTTGTCGCCTCATGGAATGAATTTTTCTGGCCTTTCCTGATCACCAATTCGAATGAAATGCGGACGGTACAGGTTGGACTCGCATCCTTTGTTTTTGCTGAATCCACCGACTTCGGTGCCATGATGGCTGGAGCTACAATTGGTGCATTGCCGATGATCATTCTGTTCTTCTCATTGCAACGTTATTTCTTGCAAGGCATCACGATTGGAGCCGTGAAGGGATAACCACTGCAACCTATGCAGTTACAACAGGTGACAATGTAAAAGGGGGATTAACCTATGGCACGCGTGGAGTTTCGCCAAGTGCGCAAAGAGTTCAAAGACGACCATAAAGGAACGTTCACGGCGGTCGCCGGTTCGGACTTTGTAATAGAAGATAAGGAATTTGTCGTGTTTGTTGGGCCTTCGGGATGCGGTAAAACAACCTCACTGCGAATGATCGCAGGGCTTGAGAAACAGACCAGTGGGGACATCGTCATCGGGAATCGCATTGTGAATGATCTGCATCCCAAGGATCGGGATATCGCGATGGTCTTTCAGGATTATGCCTTGTATCCTCATATGACCATTCGGGAGAATCTGTCCTTCGGTCTGAAAAATCTGAAGAAACCCAAAGCCTATATTGATGAGCAAGTACAGAATGCTGCTTCAATCCTTGGCCTGGAAGCTATGCTGGAACGTAAGCCTCGCGAATTGTCCGGAGGACAGCGCCAGCGTGTCGCCGTGGGACGAGCGATTGTGCGTGATCCACAGGTTTTTCTGTTCGATGAGCCGCTCTCAAACCTCGATGCCAAGCTGCGTGTGCAGATGCGTGTAGAGCTTGGCGAGCTGCATAAAAGGCTGGGCGCTACAATCGTTTATGTTACACATGATCAGGTCGAGGCTATGACGCTTGGCGAGCGCATTGTAGTGATGAATCATGGGGATATTCAACAGGTCGCATCACCGAAAGAGCTCTATGCAAGTCCGCGCAATATGTTTGTCGCCGGTTTTATCGGCTCGCCTGCAATGAACTTCATTGATGCTCACATCGAAGGTACGCAAGTGAAGGTGGAGGGTACATCGTTCACGTTACCAGCGGATGTGCTAGAGCGCTTAAACAGCTATCAGGGCAAACGAGTCATCCTTGGACTGCGTCCAGAGCATATTTTTGGTGATGATGTGGCACCCAATGTTCCGCAAGATCACATGCTTCAAGCACGTGTTCAGGTGGTGGAGCATCTGGGTTCGGAAAATTTGCTCTACTTCCGTCTCGGAAGCCGGACGGTGACAGCCAAGGTTCATCCTGAGACCCATGCATATGTGGGTATGGATAAGACCTTTGTGCTAGATATGCGCAAAGCGCATTTTTTTGACCCGGAGACGGAGATGGCGATCGGACGGGAATAGAATATCCGTCATGATGGAGAGCGTAATCAAACTCTTAACGAATAACGGCTTTCACAAATTACAGGGAGGAGAGCTTTTATGCGTAAACTGAGCGAAGTGGTGGTCAAGTCAGGGGTAGAGATCTACCGGGATATTATTCCGGTGGCGCTGTTCAGTGCGGGCAGCTCCGTGCTGCTCATTCCGATTCTCATGTTTGCGCCGATACCGGTGGCCGTGCTGCTACTTGCCATCATCTATATGCCGCTCTTGTTCGGTGTCTGTTACGCAGTGCATCATCGGCTGGAGCGGAAAGAGCGCCGAAACGCGCTGCGTGATATATGGGAAGGTACGTTGAGGGGGTTGCTTCCGGGCGGTGTGACGGGGCTGTTGGTTGCACTGCTCGGTTTCATCCTCTGGTCAACCTGGTGGTATTACGGAGGGAAAGGCAACATGACGGGCATGGCAGTAGGCATGTTTCAGACGTTTTTTGTCATATTGGCGTTCATCTCACAGTTTTACACTTGGCAGCTTATGTTGCAAAAAGGAATGGGCTTCCTGCAGGCGATGGGAGAGAGCGTGAAGTTGTTCTTCCGTTATCCGGGGTATACGATTGCGGCCTGCTTCCAAGTGGTGTGCCTTAGCGCGCTGCTTATGCTGACGGTTGTGGGATTCGGAGCGTTGTTTGCAGGTATGTTTGCCATCTATCAGCATAAGGCCACAAGTAATCTGATTGAACCTGAAGAGGAGCCTGAATTGTCTCGTGGTAATGATCATCAGCAAGCCGGTTGGGTAAGCGAAGGTCATGTATCATGAGGGTGAAAACAGGAGCGGATGTGCTGGCTGAAGGAGCTTCACATCCCTGGTTAACTGGTGGCGCACGAATCGGTTTGGTGACGAATCCGACGGGCATCACAGCAGACTTTGTCTCCACGGTGGATGTATGTGCAGGCTTGGTGGATGCCAAGTTGACGGCTTTGTTTGCATGTGAGCATGGGCTGTCCGGAGAGCTGCAGGCAGGTATTCCTTTTCCAGACTCGGAACACTCCCGTTATGGCATTCCGGTATACAGCTTGTACGGTATACATAAAAAGCCGCAGCCTTACATGCTGGCTGATGTGGATACGGTTCTTTTTGATATTCAGGATGTGGGTGTGAGGTATTATACGTATGCTTCGACGTTAATTGAGATGATGGAGGCCTGTGGCGAGTCGGGAAAACGTCTATTAGTGCTGGATCGACCCAATCCGCTTGGCGGTATGGAGGTGGAGGGTGGTTTACTCAAGGCCGGGTTTGAATCCTTCGTAGGAGCCTGGGCTACATCCATTCGTACCGGGATGACGATGGGGGAACTGGCTTTGCTTGTCAACGCCGAGCATCATGTGCCCTGTGAGTTAGACGTCATAGCGATGGAGGGCTGGCGGCGAAGCATGACTTTTACGGAGACGGGGCTGCCTTGGATGATGCCTTCGCCTAATATGCCAACGGTAGATACCGTGCGTTCTTATGCGGGAACGTGCCTATTGGAAGGTACGAATGTATCGGAAGGTCGAGGCACGACAAGGCCATTTGAATGGCTGGGTGCCCCGTGGATCGATGGCCAACAGCTAGCAGATGCGATGCGGTCTCATGGATTGGACGGGGTGTATTTCCACCCGGTGTATATGACACCGGCCTTTTCCAAACATGCAGGAGAACGATGTGGGGGTGTAAGGCTCTTTGTCACAGAAGAAAAGGAATTCCGTTCCGTGGAGACAGGTTTGTTGCTTTTGCATGAGATAGCCGTTCGATACCCCGAACAGTTCGAGTGGCTTGAACCTCCGCGTAAGGGCTCCCGATATTTTATTGACTTACTTACTGGAGGGAGAGAGGTTCGCGAGATCATTGGAGACGGTAGTAGTTTATTTCGTTTAATGGCAGCTTGGCGTGAACAGGAGAAGATGTGGCAGGAACGCCGCAGACCCTATTTGCTATACGATGAATGACGGGCTTAATGGGCAGATAGGGATGAATGAAGAGTAGCGTGACAGACAGGGATGCTGCTCTTTGGCACGAGGGTCGTGAGGTTCATGGGAGGAGGAGACGTAATGCTAATGCGTAGCTTGAAGGACAGGGTGAAGCAAAGAATCGGACAGATGAGCTTAAGGGATAAGATCGGGCAGATGCTGTTATGCGGATTTCATGGAACAGAGCCGGAAGGCGGGATAGAGAAGCTGCTTGGAGATTACCCGATTGGCGGTATCGTTTATTTTGCAAGGAATGTGGTTTCGCCTGAGCAGGTAGAGCGGCTATCCGGCGGTTTGCAGAACATTGCGCAAGCAAGTGGCAATGTACCTCTCTGGATTGCTATTGACCAGGAAGGCGGCATGGTGGCTCGAATTACAGAGGGGATTGCACTTATGCCTGGACAGATGGCCATTGCTGCGGCCGGATCGGTGCAAGATGCTTATGCAGCGGCACGGATCAGTGGAGCGGAGCTACAATCGATGGGCATCAACATGAATTTTGCACCCGTACTCGACGTGAACAACAATGCGAGCAACCCGGTCATTGGCGTGCGTTCCTTCGGGGAATCCGCGGAAAAGGTAGCTGACTTCGGTGCGGCCTCCATTGCTGGATTTCAGCAAGCGGGTATAGCTGCAACCGCCAAACATTTTCCCGGCCATGGAGACACGGATACGGATTCCCATCTGGATCTTCCTGTGATTACACATGACAGAACAAGGGTGGATCAGGTAGAGCTTTTGCCATTTCGTGCAGCCATTGCAGAGGGTGTAGACGCAATGATGTCTGCTCACATTTATTTTCCGGCACTGGAGCCAGAACGTCTGCCGGTGACATTATCTCATTCTGTTTTGACCGGACTGCTGCGTAAGGAGCTTGGATATGAGGGTATGATCTTGACTGACTGTATGGAGATGAAGGCGATCGCTACTCACTACGGCACCGTCGATGCGGCGGTGATGGCGGTTGAAGCTGGAGCAGATATGGTACTGATCAGTCATACGGCACAGTTACAGGTGGAAGCTTTTGAAGCATTGATGAATGCGGTGAAAAGTGGACGTATCAGTGAGCGGCGGATTGATGAATCTGTTAAACGTCTGTTGACATATAAAATGAAGCGTGGGCTGATGAATGTGGAGATGGGGCTGGAGAGCGACACGGCAGTGGAGATGTCTGTCAGTATGAGCGGGATATCTGGTGTGGATGATATCTATGCGACCCCGGCGGTTGTTCACAATTCCATAAATTCCATGAATGTAAATCAGCCAGTTGCAGTTCCGTTTCAACGTAATAGTCCACCGCATCAGGAGGTAGCTCAGCGAATCAGTGAGAAGAGCATTACATTAATTCGGGATGCACAGCATATGTTGCCGCTAAAACAAGAGCGAACACTTGTCATTACGGTTGCCGCAGAAGTGACAAGCATTGCGGATGAACAGTTGGATGGTGGGGCAACACTCGGAGCGGCTTTGTCAGCTCAAGGTTTGGAAGTAGTGGATATGAGGGTAGCAGCGGATGAAATTGCGCTATCCTCGGCTCGTTTGCTTCAAGCCGCAGAAGCGGTGGATGTTGGGCAGATCGTGATCGGCACTCATAATGCAGGCAGCCCTTCCGGTGACCCGCAATGCCGGTTGATCGGCTGGCTTCAGCAACTTGGCAAACCACTGGCTGTAACCGCACTTCGCAGCCCGTACGACCTACAGAAGTTGCCGGATGTGCAGACTTATATCGCGGCATATGAGAGCCGGCCTCTCGCGATGAGTAGTGCAGCGAAAGCGATGATGGGACAGATCCCGTTCAAGGGCGAGCTTCCTGTCACGATTGATTAAATAGATGCAATTCTATATATGACGCAATCTGACGGGACTTGACGTAGCTGAAACTGAACCTTTAAGGATATGAGGGATGAGCTGGTGTCTCGTCACATAGCCGGAATAACAAACGATGTATGAGAATAACAAAAGGGACGAGGCTGTTCATGCTTCGTCCCTTTGCGTGTTGCATACTCTTATTATTGTACATGCAGAAAGCATTATTAATGGGATAACCCAAACCGTAACCGGTTCTAGTGACCACGCCTGATGATATTTGGTTCATTTTCGTGGATTCTAAAATCTAACGATCTCCAGAAACGTTATTTGGGTGATATTAGCAGGTTTTATATTCTAACGATCACAGGAAAGCTTATTTAGAGAAATAGATACGAAATTGGGCGTTGAGCATGTGTTTTTAGAGAAATAAGGTTACTGGTGATCTTTACAATTTCTGAAGGGTGATTATCGCTCAAATAAGCTCATCTGAGATCGTTAGAATAAACAGGGGGGTGGGTGAAGACTGTGTAGCCAACGCAGACCTCACCCCCAACCGTAATCTTCAACTCTACCTAACTCTAACCCCAATCAACCCGCAACCCAATCTCAGCTACTCCTTGACCTCAACCTACTCTAGCCCCGAACCGCCAACACCAATCAGAGAACAACCACTAACCAAAATGCAAAACACCAACCTCAAACTTCCAACCCCGCTGAATTGGTGGCTTCGTGCGGCTACGTTATGATGCTTCAAGCGACCATCACAATTGCAAGGCTTTGGCCGTTCTTGTCTCTATATCACTTAGCAGTGTGGTCATATCCATGCCTGCATGATTACCGAGCAGGATAATGGTAATATCATCGGATAGATTGCGTGAAAATGCTGTGGAAAACCCACCGCCGCTTCCATTGTGGAAGACGGTGCGTTTTGTTCCGTTTTCCTTGAGTATCCAGGCATAGCCGTAATTTTTATTGGAATAGGGCTCATACATCGTTTCAATCGTTTCCTGATTTAAAATCTGGTCAGTATATAGTGCCCGATCCCATTTCAGCAGATCATCCACGGTCGAATAGATCGTACCTGACCCAGATTGTGAAACATAGTAAGGTGCAGGCACCCATCCTTTTCCTTGCTGAACAAAGCCGCTGTTCGTATGCACTTTGCGGGATGCTTCTCCGGAGTCTTTCATACCGAGCGGCCCCAGAATGGTTTGTTGCACATAGTCTGCATAGCTCATGCCAGATACCTGCTCCACAACGTACGCAAGCAATACATAGCCGCTATTGCTGTACAGGTAGGCACTGCCGGGTTCGAACTTCAACGTTTTGTGGCGAATCTCTTCTACCGTTTTTTCAAGTGTATCGCCTTCCCCGCGACCGAAGGCCGACGGCAGACCCGACGTTTGGGACAGTAACATATGCAGGGTAATCTGATCTCCTTTCGGGATGCCAGAAATATAGGTGGAGATTGGATCTTGAACATCCAACTTGCCTGCTTCTGCGAGACTCAAAATGGAAGCCGCAGTGAATGACTTGCTCAAGGAGGCGATACGGGTCTTCTGGTCCGGACGATTCATGGTCTGTTCGTCAGCAAGACCATAACCCTGTTTGAGCAAGACTTCGCCGTCTCGTGCAATCAGAGCCATCCCCGGATAGTTGATCTCGCGCAGATATGTGTCTACGCTAGCCACTTCAGGATTTAACACGCTGACCTGGTCAGTCGTTATACCAACATTCATCTGGCCTGAAAGCGTTCGCTGGACTTGAATATCAGCCTTCAAAGCATTCGCCAGGGTCCGGACAGGAATCATTAATGTGCCGTTAATGGTGCGTGAATTCACTGGAGAAGCCAGAGATACCTGGTTTACTTTAATGGATCTACTTCCGGCTTGATGCACCAGTGTGTCCCTTCCAACGGTGATGGTAGCTGTGTTGGTACGAGCATCCCACTTCAGATCCCCTTTAACAGATTGGACTACATCTCGTAAGGGAACGAACGTTGTACCTTTTAGAATAAGCGGAGCGTTGTTCCAGAATTGTGGCTCTCCGTTGACTTCAATATGCACGGCTTGTGTAGTCTGCGCTGCAGAAACCGTAGGGTTGTTAAACAGCCCGAATACCGGGCCTGCGCATAGAATGATTGCGAATAGAATACGAAGCATGGATGAATAACCACTGCTAAATACAGGTTGTTGCGTGTGAAACTTGCGTAAGATTTGAACCCTCTCCTTCCAAGTGTTTCTTAATAATCCATTATATAAATATTGTAAACGATCCCAACAAGGGGGTCAAAAAGAGAGTATATCTAAGTAATAGGATCAAATCATTAAAATTGCGATTATTTAGTATGGATACATAATGTTTCGCGGCGAACTTTCCGATAAAAAGAGTTGAACTTAATGATGGGAGATAGATAGATAATGAGAAAAGGGCTTCAAAAAAGACTTCAAAAAAAGCCTCAAACAGGGCATAAAGTGAAGGGGAGGTTTCAATCATGGTTTACGTTGACGGTAAAAAAACGGCTGATTGCCGCATTCCTTTTGTTCCTGATTGTACCCAGCCTTAGTGTAGGGTGGCTTGCTTATCTTAAGGCAGCAGATCAGGTTAAAATGGAGATTACTCGTTCTGCACAGGCCAAAACGGAAATGCTTAGTCTGCAGATTGATCAGATGCTCAATATGGAGAAGGACAACGCTGCACAGATGGCATCGGGTATTACATCCGAAGACATTATTAACAAGTCACCTGCGCTTCAAGCTCAGATGGATCGGATGTCCAAAAACCATAAAGAACTCGGGGTGCTTACGGCTGGAGCGAAGGATGGAAGTTGGATGAAATCCCCTGATCCCGGTAACCAGATCTATGATCCTCGTGAACGCACATGGTATAAGATGGCTCTATCACAATCTGAGCCAGTCATCTCGGATACTTTCCAGTCCGCAACGACTGGGGAATGGGTGGTGACAGCAGCGGCCAAGCTAGCAGACGGACAAGGTGTTTTTGGAGCCAATGTAAGCTTGAATCATTTGAAGGAGACAGTGGATCAGATCCATATCGGTAAAGCAGGGAAACTGTATATGCTGGATAATGGCGGGAAATTTTTATTCCATTACAAGATTGAATCCGGTACTCAGTCTAATCAAAGTTACATCAACGAGATGTATACGAAAGATCAGGGAACCGTGAAGTATACATATGATGGTCAACCGATGGAGGCTGTATTTTACACAAATACGGCAACGGGTTGGAAAATTGTCGGCGAGATGATTCCCTCCGAAGCGGCAGAGTCCGTGCAGCCTATTATGATCCGAGCAATCACTCTTGTCGGCGTAGCGGTTATGGTGGGGATTGTGCTGCTGATCTTTATTATCCGTAGCATTCACCGTCCATTGCAACAGTTAACCCAAGCGGCTTCTCAAGTAAGTGCAGGGGACCTGACGGTTCGTGTAGGCCTGCGGCGCAAGGATGAGTTCGGTCAGCTTGGAGAAAGCTTTGATACCATGACGAATTCACTGCGTCATGTCCTGGGCGAAGTACATGATACATCGAGTCAGCTGGCGGCATCATCGGAAGAGTTGATGGCAAGCTCTGAGCAGACCTCGAAAGCAACGGAGCAAGTAGCGGAGTTGATGCAAGATGCAGCTGCAGGAACAACGATGCAGAATGAAAGTCTTGCAGCGACAGAGCAACTTGTCGGTGAAATGTCACTTGGTGTGAAGGAGATTTCTGCAAGAGCCGGAGATGCAGAACGTATTGCCATTGAAGCATCCTCCAAATCGGAAGCGGGTATGGTCACGATGCAGCAGGCCGTGTCCCATATTCAGCAGGTGAATGATGAGAGCAAGGATATGGAGGCTGTCATCGAAGATCTGCGAGCGAAAAACGATGAAATTCTGGAGATTGTAGCGGAGATTACAGCCATCGCCAAGCAGACGAACATTCTGGCACTGAATGCTTCCATTGAGGCTTCGAGAGCAGGCGAGCATGGCCGGGGATTCGCTGTGGTTGCGAACGAAGTGAAATTGCTTGCGAACAGCTCAGGTGCTTCGGCAGAGCGAATCAATGAGCTTATGCGGGAGATGCATGAGAAGACTCATGCTGTTCAGTCTACCTTTGCACGTACAGGTGAAGGTATGGTGAAAAGCTCGCAGATGATTGCAGAGGCCGGAGAAGCCTTCGAGACGATTCGTGATGCGGTTCGAACCGTTGCGTCCCAGGCCGAAGAGGCAGCTACAGCTTCCCGTCAGATCGATCAAGGAATGGGACATGTGAACAAAGCTGTAAACGAAACGATGGTTCTCTCTAACCGGATTGCTGCGGGAACCGAGGATGGATCGGCGGCTGCTCAGGAGCAGCTTGCTACAATGGAGGAGGTTGCAGCATCTTCAGCGGCTTTGTCTCGCATGGCAGAGGATCTGCAGAGCATGATTGAACGATTCAAATTGTAACTGAGGGAGTATGAACGCGGGTATGAAGGCTGTCGGGGTAATGAACCGGCAGTCTTTTTTCTTTTTTTGCAGGAGATTGGATTATGATTGAGGTATCTAATCTACCTCGTTAGTTTGACAATAAACAAATATAATTATATTATGTCTATAAATAAACAAACAAATTAATTAAATAGAGTTTTTTTAAATGAATTTCCCGTATGAATCAATACAGATTAACTTGGAACTCCAAATAACTCACAAATCAAAATACATTAGATGATTGATAGAAAGGACGGCGAAGGATGAAAGCCTCGGATTCAAGATTGCAGACAGCATCTCTCGAAGAGATCAAACGCGGATATGTGGAGGAAGGAATGGCCTATTCCTGTATTTGTTGCGGTTTTACAACAGAACCGGGAATTGTTTACCCTGACGAAGGTGTGCTCTATGATGCGGTTCGTTACATGGGTGTTCATATTGAGAAGGTCCACGGTTCGGTATTTGAATATTTGCTGGAGCTGGATAAAAGTGTGACCGGATTGTCGGATGTACAGCGAGGTCTGCTGGCCCAGTTCTATGAAGGGAAAAAGGATGCAGAAGTGCAACAGGCTCTGGGCATCGGCAGTGCGTCTACCATTCGAAACCATCGATTCGTTTTGAAGGAAAAAGAGAGGCAGGCCAAAATATTTCTGGCGTTAATGGAACTGTTGAAAAATAAAGACCTGCATGCTCCGGCAACATGGGTGTCGCCGATTATGAAACAAGGTCATACGATTCATCAGCATTCCTTTGATATATCCGAAGAGGAACGGGAACAAGTGCTACGCAGCTACTTTCCCGAAGGCACAAGCGGCCCAATGACTACGTTCCATATGCAGCAAAAGCATAAGTTTATCGTACTCACAGAGATTGCCAAACGTTTTGAATCCCGGCGTCAGTACACCGAAAAACAAGTGAACACACTCTTGGAGAAGGTACATGCTGACTATGTTGAGATTCGGAGATATCTGGTGGATTACGGCTTGTTGGAGCGAAAAGAGGATGGAAGCCAGTACTGGCTGGGTAGTGCAGCAGAGGAACAAGGTAACGGTAGAGGGGATGGGAAACAGAAGAAAGGATCATCAACAATATTATCAGATAATTCATCTGCATCCCCAGCCATGGAACAGCAATTTCCAGCAGTAAAAGCAGGTAAAGGAGAGAAAAGCATGAATCGACGCAAAGAGTTACAAGAGCAAGCCAAAGAAGTCAAAACAGAAGCAGGCGTTTATCAAATTCGGAATGAGCGAAACGGCAAAGTGTACATCGACAGCACGCCTAATCTGAAGACCATTAATGGGCAGCAATTTATGCTGCAGATGGGAAGCCATCTGAATCGACGTTTGCAGGCAGAGTGGAATGAATACGGTGAGAGTGCATTTACGATTGAGGTATTAGAAGTCATGAAAAAGGATGACAATCCCTACGCCGATCCGAAGGATGCGCTGGCCAAATGTCTGGAAAGCTGGTTTGAGAAGCTGGAGCCTTACGGGGATCGTGGATACCACGGGGAGACAAAACCATCGAATTAGTAGGTGAATAGAGTTCAATTTCAGTATTGAACACTACGAACTTAACATTTTAATTTTGAACAGCTAGTTCATCCTCAGCATGAAGCATAGTATAACGGGCAGTGACTCTAACGATCCCAGAGGAGCTTAATTTGGCGATACTGGTTTTCTGGAAATGTAACGATCACCAGAAACCTTATTTCACTAAAACACACGATATCCGTTCATTTTCTCTTTATTTTTACTAAATAAGCTTCCCTGAGATCGTTAGAAAATAAAACGGTATGATATTATCCAAATAGCGTTCCTGGGGATCGTTAGAAAATTATCCAGCTAGATCAGGCGATGCAGGGCAGTCACTTCTGGGCGGAATATTGTGATTTAGCCTTTTTAATAAGTTAGTAAGCAAGCAAGTGGCAAGTAAGTAGTGAGTATGTATGACTATCCTATATGTATGACTATCCTAAACGAAAAAAAATCCCTTTGCTGTAGAGTCGGCAAAGGGACTTTTTAAGTTGATGTGCTCTAATATGCTCGCCAAATGGCGAAAGATTTGCGTTGGTTGCCCATTACAGCTTGAATTGCTCTACCAGCTTCTGCAGCTTATTAGCCAGATGCGCAAGGGAATCGGCAGAGGAGGAGATTTCCTGCATGGACGCCACTTGCTCTTCCGTCGCAGCGGAGATATTCTCTGTGCCATCGGCATTGGTTTCCGAGATGGTATGAATGTGGTCAATAGACTGCACCACTTCTGCAGTGCTGGCAGACATCTCTTCTGATGCCGCTGCGATATTTTCAAGCTGCTGATTGACCACCCCAACGGCCTCGCTAATCTGCACAAATGCATCATCGGCAAATTGTACAGCTCGGATGCCGCTGTCTACATCTTTTTGTCCCAGACGAACATTCTCATTAGCCCTGGATATTTCTTGCTGAATGGATGCAACCATCTCCACGATCTTCTGGCCGGATTCGCTGGACTGCTCCGCCAGTTTTCGGACTTCACTCGCTACAACGGAGAATCCGCGTCCATGCTCGCCTGCACGGGCTGCTTCAATGGAAGCATTCAGCGCAAGCAGGTTGGTTTGGGCTGCGATATCCGTAATGACAGATACCATCTCACCGATGGAGCTGGAATGCTGATCCAGCCGTGTCGCAGTTTCTGCGATACCTTGCACAAAATGCTGGATGGAGCCCATCTCCGATACAGCCGTTTTGATCGTCGAGTTCCCTTGTTGCGCGAGTTCGCTTGCTTGCATTGCAGCTTCGGATACTTGCTGTGTACTGTTGGTTACTTGTCCAACCCCTCCGGCAAGTTCATTCATCTGTTGTGCGGTATGTTTCAGGCTGTTTGCCTGCTTTTCAATGCCAGCTGCGGACTGTTCTGTAATGAGGGCCACTTGCTCTGTAGCTTTGGTTGTCTCCGATGAATTGATCGCAAGCTGTGCAGAAGATGTTGTAAGCTCGTCAGCTGTATTACGCACATCCTGAATGACGGTTCGTAGAGATGCACTCATTTTATTAAAGCTGTTACTGAGCTTGCCGAACTCATCCTGACCTTTCACAGCAACCTCAATGGTCAGATTTCCATCGCTGATTTCGTTGGAGGCTTTGACAAGTCGATTGAGGGGTTTCGTAATGGCTTGTACAATCCAGAAAATAATGATGGAGCTGATAACTACAGCAATCGCAATAACAACCAGGGTAGTGTACAGGATTGGACGAACGGTTTCCGTAACTTCGTCGTTATCGATAACACCGACGACTGTCCAGCCTGTCGTTTCATTGGTTACGAAGAAGGCATGCTCGTTTTTTCCGTTCAACGTATATTGCAGATCACCATTCTTTTGATCAAAAATTTGTTTATAGGGTTCCATCGTACCTTCAGTACCAGGTTTTTCGGTTGGATGTACGATGATTTTATTTGCATTATCGATAATATAGATATATCCTCTTTGCCCGATTTTCGTGGAATTTACCGTCTCGGAAAGAGCTTTAAGGGACAGACTGACCGAAACAACACCATGACCGTCACCGGTCGTCTGAGCGACCGAAGCAACTACGTTACCTGTATTGCTTGAGATGTAAGGTGTGATTACAGTAGGCACGTCTTTGTTCTCCGAAGCAGCTTTAAACCAAGGACGTTCACGGGGATCGTATCCCGGTTTGTTTACAGCGGTGACTGGGGAGTTGATATAGACACCTTTATCCGTTCCGACGGAAGCAAGTTCCACGTCATCGTGGGTATCTTTGTAAGCATCAAGTAAGGTACGGATCGTTTTCGTTTCGTCCCCTTGAACCGGACCCACATTACCAGCATCCAGCTGACTTGCTAGGAAGTCTACATTTTTGCGTGTAGCCCCGATAATCTGGTCAATGGTCTGATTCAGTACACTCACGCTACTGTTGGCATTCTCAAACATTTTTTCTTCGACCTTGGTAGCCGCTGTCTGGAATGAAATGATGCCTAAACTGATCGTCGGGATCAGCAGCACGATAGCAAATGAAAGTATCAGTTTCTCTCTCATCTGTAACGTTCGTTTCCCCTTTGGCTGCTTCACTTTCTTCATAGTACATTCTCCCCCTGTCAACTCTCCCGAACTGACATAAAATATGGTATATTTCTAAGTTAATGCAAACCAATTCTGCATTCATTATTCCAAATCTCTGATTCAGAATGGTATGTATCGATATATATCGGCTGACAGTGATTAAAATTAGAGAGGAGTTGTACGAGAGTTGAATGAAAGTGCACCAAGATTATCTGCACATGAAAAAAGTGTGGAAATCCAGGATGAGGCAACATTTATGCAGGGGGTTCGAGATTGTGTGCCTACCCTGCTTGGATACTTAAGTATTGGCTTTGCAGCGGGGGTCATCGAGATGACTGCAGGTCTCAGTTTTGCCGAAACGGCATTGTTGAGCCTGATTTTGTATGCAGGTTCTGCCCAGTTCATCGCAGCAGGGATGCTGGCTTCCAATGGATCGGCGTTAGCGATCATCTTCACTATATTTTTTGTGAATCTGCGTCATCTGCTGCTTAGCGCAGCCGTATCTCCGTATTTCAGACATCTGACACCGCTTAAAAATATGTGGATTGGCTCACTGCTTACGGATGAGTCATTCGGTGTGGCGATGACCCGTGCAATCGGTAGAAAAACGCTCAGTGAGCGCTGGATGCACGGTCTAAATATTACGGCGTACTTGAACTGGTTTGTCGCGAACATGGCGGGAGCGTACTTTGGGCGCTGGATTACAAATCCGGATCGGTTTGGACTGGACTATGCGTTGCCAGCGATGTTTATCGGTCTAATTGTGCTTCAGTTGGTACATCGCAAAAGCAAAAAAATACATATCAATGTAGCAATCATAGCGGTCGTGTGTGTTATCTTAGCAAGCATGGCTTCACTAGGCAGTCTGAGCATTATCATAGCGGCAGTGGTTGCAGCAACGATGGGAGTGTTTATGGAACGATGGAAGTAAGATGGGATGTATTCTGGATTATTATGGGCTCGGCACTGCTTACATTTATTCCACGGGTATTGCCGCTTATGCTCTTCAGTAAAATACAGATTCCGGTGTGGCTGATGCGCTGGCTCGAATATGTGCCTGTTGCCGTCATGGCCTCACTTATTGGTCAGGAGTTGTTTATGTCAGGCAATCGACTGGTGCCGATTACAGAAAATGCCGCCTTGTGGGCAGCATTGCCGACAGTGGCTGTAGCCATCTGGACACGCAGTCTGCTTGGTACGGTGCTGGTTGGTATTGTATCCATGATGATACTACGTTACCTCATGGGATAGAATGACGGGATCATGATGAAAACGCTATTTTCTAATGAACCTAAAAGGGATAAGATGGAGAAAGCAGCATGAAATAGTCTGTTGTGCCATGGATATAGTAGAAGGATTTCATCAACTATTTTGAGCGAAAGGAACGATGTCTAAGATGAAACCAAGTCCATCGACGATTTTGTTTCAAGGGGATTCCATTACCGACGGAGGAAGATCACGGAATGAGGATCTGAATCATGTTCTCGGTCACGGGTACGCGTATTTGATCTCAAGCAGACTGGGCATGGAGCTGGCCAGCAAGCAAAAAACGTTCTATAACCGAGGCATTAGCGGAAATCGGGCATCCGATCTGTACGCACGCTGGAATGAAGACACATATAGTCTGAAACCCGATCTGATCAGTATCCTGATTGGGGTTAACGATGCTTGGCGTTTCATGAATGATGAACCAAGAGGATATACAGATCGTTTTGCCCGGGCGTATCGTCACTTGCTGGAGGAAACACGGGAAGTTATACCGGATACCGGACTTGTACTGATGGAGCCTTTTATTCTGAAGACAGGGGCGACATTGGAGAAATGGGAGGGCTGGGAAACGCTTATGGCTGAATACCAGCAACAGGTTCGAGAAATGGCCGAGCACTTTGGGGCGGTGTGGGTCCCGCTACAGCAAACGTTCGATGCGGCATTGGAGCAAGCCGATGCTTCATACTGGTTATGGGATGGCGTTCATCCTACTGCGGCAGGTCATGAGCTAATTGCTCGTCAGTGGTTGTCTGTGGTGCAGCAATCTCCACTTGCTATTGTGTAGCTTATCTTAAATTCCATTAGTGAAGCGTGGTGAATCCTTTGCAAGGCTCTAATCACGAAATCGGAAACGAACATCATGAAATGCGTGTAAGATACGCTCTAGATGAATCTGAGGTACTCGACTGGACAGACGAAGAGCAGATCCAGCAGGTGTTTCTTAACATTAACAATCGGAATCATGTTCAAGAGGGTGCAGGATTCAAGGCTGATGAACTTCGGGAAAAATTGTTCCGGCCCGAGTTGGCTGAGATGCTCACCGATTTACGAAGGTATGGAGAGCAAGCATTAAGAGAACCGCTACCTCTTCTGACATTCCAACTGTTTCGACAGTTTGGCAGGGAGGGAGACCGCAAAGCATACGAGCAGGTTTACTTCGAAAGGCGCGGTAGATTAGCAGCCGTTGCCATGCTTGCTCTCGATGCTGGCACCCCTCATATGGTTCATGCTCTCGAAGAGATGTTGTGGGCGGTATGTGATGAATATACGTGGTGCCTTCCGGCACATCTGGGAACGGGAGAGGCGGAGCAGGTAGCAGGCAATATCGACCTCTTCGCGGCAGAGACGGTACATATGCTTGCGGAGATTGTGATACTTCATCGTCATCATCTCGATGCTCTGGTTGTTGAACGGATACGTAAAGAGGCGGAGCGACGTATCTTTACGCCGTTATACAGGGAAAAGAGGGCATATCACTGGCAGATAGCCGATCACAACTGGTCTGCTGTCTGTGGGGGATGTTGCGGCATGGCTGCTCTGTTATTGCTGGAGGATCAGGCGATGCTGCTGGAGGCCAACAGACAGACAATCAATTGTATGAAGGCGTTCTTGAGCGGGTATGGCGAGGACGGCGGCTGTGCTGAAGGGATTGGGTACTGGGTGTATGGCTTCGGTTATTTCGTCTATTATGCCGAGATGTTACTGGACTACACCGAGGGAGCGTTGGACTTGTTACAAGGTTCCAAGATAGCGGCGATAGCGGCATTTCCGCTACGAATCCATCTGTCGGGCGGTACATTTATCAATTATTCGGATAGCTCGGAGCATGAAGAGATACCTTCGGGGCTCCTGTCTCTGTTAGCTGTACGTTTCGGAATGGAAGTGGATTTGCCCTTGCGTATTCCCCGGCTGACAGAAGATCCTTGTCGTCGTTGGGCCCATCTGCTACGGAACGTGATGTGGAGCGATCCGGTGGTATATAAACGTATACATCGAGAAGCGGCTGAGCAGGCGAGTGGAGGGTTTATTTTTCAACAGCTGGAATGGATGGTTGCTAAACATGCCCTTCATATGCCGCCGAATGTACAAGGAGAGACAAGCAAACCTTGTTCAGACCGGGAGTGGGTTCAGGTGGCGTGTTCGTTTAAAGGCGGTCATAATGATGAACCCCACAATCATAATGATCTGGGACAAGTGATTATCCACTGCGGTGGCGAAAATATACTTTGTGACCCTGGAGCAGGGTTGTACACTCAGGCGTATTTTGCTCCAGGGCGCGAGCAGTTATTTCATATCTCATCTGCCGGGCATAACGTGCCCCTGATCGGAGGTTGCGAGCAACGTTCGGGTAGAAAGGCTGAAGCCGAGTTGCTGGAATTCAGGCTTGAGCCGGATGGAAGTGAAATGCAGGCCTTGTTCGACCTGACGCGTGCATATTCCGAAGCAACAACACTACACCGATATACACGTCATCTGAGCTGGAAGGCCGGACAAGATTGTGTTGGAATGAATGGGACTATGGAAGTTAAGGAAAGAGGCGGCAGTTGTTGTAGTACGGGGAATCCTTCTGATCCGGGTGTGCATGTAGATATGGCGACCTTGCGGATTATAGACAGATTCCAATGGAAGATGGACACAGAAGCGGATACCACGAAGTCTTCGTTGAACGAGCCATATGTTGAAGCACAAGTCGTTGAGCGCTGGATAAGCCGGGTAGGTCCGACAATGGAAAAGGAAGGCAGACTTCGGTGGCAGGCTTCGCAGGCTAATCTGTACATGAACTATGATGCTGTCCAGTGGCGGGTGCAGACAGAAGCTGTGCATACCGTGGATCATGATCAGGTCCCTGTTACATTTTATCGTACATCACTTGTTTGGAAAGGGAACGAAGTTACAGCGACAAAGAGCGAGGATGAACGAGTTGAAGATGCCGAAACCGCCAACGATGCTCCGCTAGAGATTGTATGTCAGGTTGATTTTATGGTTGAACCCCATCAAGGAGAAGCCGAGGTGAGTCCACGTGAGTCGTTATACAGCCACAGCGACATATCCATGGAAAAATGAACTTGAAAGGTATCGCACACTAGCAGCTGAAGCTGGCTCTGCACCGGCAGATGGCTGGAGCAGGGAGCGTAAGCTGGCACTCGTGAAACAAATTGTGTGCGCTTACACGAAATATCAGGATAATAACGGTGCAATTATCGATCCGTATTCAGGCATAGAACGGTACTACTCCACCCCAGCCTACGCTATGGCAGCTGCAGTACTGGTGGATGCAGGGCACATGGAGCTGCTGGATTCCGCATCGGCAGCTCTGTCACATAGCATTGATGCGGTGGTAAGCGGCAGTGCGCCGGACAATCATCCGGATTTTTTTCCTGTACTGATGATGCGGGCATACATGTTGCTTAGATCTCATCGACCTGATCAGGCCTCCATCTGGGCCGAGGCACTTCGGACGATTGATCCCGAGAACGATTATGTATTTACGATGAGTAAGATGAATAATGCCAATCGCATGATTAACTGGAATGCCATTATGATCTCTGGTGAATATCTGCGATGGAGCGAACATCTTGCGAGTGAGGATACAACGTGGATGGATCGTTATCTCGAAGCATACCATCTGCCGCGTTTTACTCCGCTCGGTCTGTATCAGGACGGCCCGCTGGATCGGCCGAATTGTCCGTTTTCCTATGATATCGCTACCCGCTATCATCTTGAAGTGATGCTTGATGGAGGTTATGAAGGGGCAGTCGCAGATGCATTACGAGAGAAGCTGAATCATGGTGCGTTCAGCTCACTGCTGATGTTGTCTCCGCTGGGAGAAATACCGCCGCGTGGTCGCAGCTCCCAGCACCAATGGAATGAAGCGGCGGCGGCATATGTTTGCTCGGTACACGCCAAGCTGGCGATGCAGGCTGGGGATTCGGTGATGGCCGGGGCGTTCGCACGAGCGGCAAATCGTTGTTTTGAAGCCGTAGAGCGCTGGTTGATGCCGGATGGACGTTTGAAGATTGTACGCAACGAATATGCGCCTGAGAAACGTCACGGTTATGAAGTATACACCAATCACACCTGTTACAATCTGTGGACGGCAGCCGCGCTGGCACATGCCTGTCTTCGTGCTTCAGATGAGGGGATTGTGCTAGCCTATCTCCCTTCCGAGATTGGAAACAGGGTACTACAGACGGATGGCTGGTTCGAAACCGTGCTGGCCTCTGTGCCAGGCCAGCAGTTGGTTTTGCACACTGCGCTGAATGACCCGTATACGATTCCGGGGCTGGTACGAGTGCAACAGGCAGGTCTGCCGGGATTAATAGGCCCGTCCGCAGCCAGTCACGTACAGGCAGGATTTACGGAATTTGCTGAAGGTGTTGTACAGCCTCTGAGTTATTGCCCCGCTTGGAAGACAACGGATGGGGTGTGGCATAGTCTGGCTGAGGGCATACCATCAGGTAGTGAGTATGACCGTGATGCGGGAATTGATCCGGCGAACGGTGGCGGTTCAATCATATTTAAGATGGCGACCCGGACGGGTGAGATTACGGCAGAAAATAAGCTGCATAAAACCGTGTCAGCAGTTGGTACGGATATTGTTGAGAGTATAGCTGAGCATGATACGAGAAAAGCTTCTGAGCAAACTAAGAGGGAAACTGCCGAAAAAGCCATGTTGAATACAACGGAGAATGATTTTGAAATTACCTGGACGGGGCCTTTACCTGGGATGCGCTCTATCATTACCCGTTATGTGCAACGAGCAGATGAACTGGTGGTGACGTATATATTTGAGGGTGAGATGGAGGCGGTGGGAGCTGTGATTCCACTGATGTTTAGCGATGGTCGGGAGCAGGCTGTGATTACTTATACGGAGCAGAGTGTACGCACAGCGTACCTGGGAGCATACGTTGAATCGACAGTTCAAGATGCCAAAGCGGTAATTCAGCTGAATCCACAGGAAGTGGCTTCACGCAACGGACTGCTTAAGCAGGCGCGGATGGAAGTTTACGATGCACAGCAACTGACATTCACTATTCGATTGGGACGCGATCTCACATAGGAACAGGAGGACATGATCATGAATACCTCAACATCCGCAACATGGCTGGAGGAAGCATGGCAGCAAGGGGTTCACAAGACGATTCGAAATGCGAAACGAATCCAGGATACCTTTCCTCATATTTCACCGCAGGGTGTGTACGACAAAAATGCTCCGGAATGGTGGACAGCCGGTTTCTGGCCCGGACTGTTGTGGCTGGTGTACCGGGATGATCCGCAGCATGAAGCAGCCGCGGATCTGCGGCGGATCGCCGCTAGCTGTGAGCGACAGCTCGAAGATTGTCTGCGTGATCCAGACCTGGTGGATCACGATCTGGGTTTCATCTGGCTGCTTAGTGGCGTAGCCAGCTATCGCCAGATGGGCAGCGAGGATGGGCGCCGCCGCGGCATGCTTGCCGCGAATCTGCTCGCTGCCCGCTTTCACGTGCGCGGTGAGTTCATCCGCGCATGGAACTTCGGCTCGTCGATGATGGACACGCGCGGCGTTGCCATCATCGACAGCATGATGAACCTGCCGCTGCTCTACTGGGCATCCGAGCAGAGCGGCGATCCTCGCTTCCGATGGCTGGCGGAAGCGCATGCGGACACCGTGGCGCGCGAATTCGTCCGCGCAGACGGGTCCATCTGCCACGTGGTGGAGTTTGATCCACACACGGGGCAGAAGCTGCGGGAGCATGGCGGCCAAGGCCATGCTCCCGGGTCCGCCTGGGCGCGGGGAACCGCCTGGGCGTTGCACGGGTTTGCGCTGTCTTTCCGGTATACGGGCGAAGCCCGATATCTGGAGACAGCGGAGCGGGCGGCCGATTTCTTCCTCGCCATGCTTGGCGAAGACATCGTGCCGGTGTGGGATTTCCGCGCGCCTGCCGAGCATCAGGCGGCGTGGGACTCGTCCGCTGCGGCGATTGCCGCGAGCGGTCTGTTCGAGCTCGCGAAGCTGTCGCCACGCGGGCAAATCTACGCCGCCGCGGGAGAGCGCATCGTCCGCGGCTTGTACGAGCGCTACAGCCCTGCTGAATCTGTAGCGGAAGAAGGGCTGATTATGCAGGGAACGGTACATTACCCGGAAGGCCGGGGAATCAATGTGCCGATTATTTACGGCGATTACTTCTATATGGAAGCGCTGTCGAAGTTGCGTGGAAACGAGGGGTTATTTTAACGAGAAACGCTGAAGAAAGCCGATTTTCCGAAAATTCGTTCCAAGCAAGGAAGTTTCCCGCAGGCGTGCCGGGGCACGTCAAGGGGAAGTGACATAGCAGGGGGCGAAAAAGGGGGAAAGATGCAATTCAGTAGGTTTCAAGATACGCCTAGCCAACCGCCCTGCATAGGGCGGTTATTTATGTTGTTTCTCTGCTGTATCTTCAGGAAGTGAACTTACTTCGCTGGCGAACGTCTCAGAATGACAAAGTCGGCAGAGGATTGCTCAGGATATCGCTGGCGTATGATCTCATGCACTTTGAATTCGGGATAATCGAATAGATAGTGGAACAGATTGCGATCCTGGATGGTTTTCACGCCGGATTCTCCTTGCTCCTTCAGCCTTGTATAGAGCACCACCCATTGAGTTGAAGTGTGGAGAACATCGCGTAAGGTCGCCCGAAAGTCCGTTTCATCTGTAATATGATACAGCACATCCAGGCACACGGTCAGATCAGCTTGGAGAAAACCGCGATTAACCCACAGGCTCGGTGTATACACCATGAAGCTTTTGGAAGGATCGCTGGCATATAGCGAAGCGCATTGTTTTATAGACGAGGCAGCCACATCCATGCCCAGGTATTCACCATAGTTCATATATTTCAACTGGTTTCCATCTCCGCAGCCGAATTCGATGACCCGATGAATACCTTCGCGCCGGATTAACGCATTGACCACCTCGGCTTTGAATTCCGCCAACACGCCATATGAACCCCTGCCCGACGTTTTACCCGAAGAATAAGTCTGCTCCCAATAATGGATGTAATCAAATGACGGATTCACACCGATTTCCCCCGATACTGAAAAATGATGTTGCGTAAGATCGCAAGCCTTATATTCAGGTTATGCGCAGCGGGAGTAGATGAGACTATAGTATGATTTTCCATATAATTACCTGAAAATTTCCTGAAAGTCTAAACATCTGGAAAGTTCTTGCCGACATTAATTAGAGTAGGAAAAAATTGACGATTAATCGGAGGGAAATGATGTTTAAGCCAAGATTGACCAAGTACATGGTGATGATGCTGGTGTTGATACTGAGTATTTCCAACGTAGGCTTGGCCGCTGCGGCAGAGAAAGAACTGTCCAAAATTGTGGTTTCCAAAAATGAAATGTCGCTCGAAGTCGGCGATTCCGGGTCGGTTACCGTAACGGGGGTATATTCGGATAATACCTCGGCAAACGTTACGATCAGTTCATCCTGGACGAGCAGTGATGCTTCGGTAGCCTCTGCATATAATGGTTCAATAACAGCTAAAAAAGAAGGTACAGCCACAGTTACAGTGGCGTATCAAGGGCAAAGTCAATCTATTCAAATCAAAGTGACCAAGAAAGTCAAAGCCCTTTCCAAAAATGTGCAAGATCTTGATCTCCGTACAGGGGTTACCAAGGATATTTTGCTGACTGCAACTTATAGTGATAATACAACGAATGAGCAGGCGGCGAGCAGTGCCGAATGGTCAACAAGTAATGAGAAAGTGGCAACAGTGGTCAACGGTAAAGTGACGGGTCAGAGTGCAGGTACAGCTTTGATTACAGCGAAGCTGGGCAGTCAGAGCGTAACAATAGATGTTAACGTGGAAGTGGTTAAACGTGTGGATGTGGACAAAAGCCAGATCAGTCTACTTCTGAAACAGAAGGAAAGTGTCACATTAACAGCGACCTATCCAGATGGAACTTCCAAAGATGTAACCGATCTGGCAGAGTGGACGTCAAGCAACGAAAAGGTTGCAGATGTACTGAAAGGCAACATTACAGGTTATTCGGCAGGTTCTGCCACAATTACAGGTAAATATGGTACCAAGTCGGTATCCGTAGATGTGGATGTAGATCCGACGAGCAAGCTGAGCGTAGCGAAACAGAGTATCTTCTTCCGCTTGAGTGATACGAATAAAACGGCCAATGTCGCAGTTACAGCTTCATATCCAAACAGTAGTGATGTGAATGTAACGGATCAGGCAACGTGGACATCCAGCAATGAGAAGGTGGCTACGGTGTTCAAAGGCCAGATTACAGCAATAAGTGCGGGATCAACAACGATTAAGGCTGCATACAGTGGCAAAACGGTAGAGATCGCTGTCGATGTAGATACGGCGAGATATCTGGATATCAAAGATGTTACCGACAAACTTGCCATGAGCGTGACTGGTGATAACAAAAAGAAAAACCTGACAGCGAACGCTGAGTACATCGATGCAAGCAAGGAAGATGTAACGTCCAAAGCGACGTGGACGTCCAGCAATGCAGATATTGTATATGTATCGGGTGGTGAACTGATTGCATACAAATCGGGTACAGCTACCATTACCGCAGCATATGGCGGCAAAACGGTGAAATTCACAGTAAACGTAGACGTGCCTGACAAGTATGAGATGGATAAAAAGAAAGCAACCGTTGCTGTTGGCGGAACCACTGCTGCCAAAGTGCTTGCCGTATACGGTGAAACTTCCAAGGATGTATCTGACGATGCAACGTGGAGCAGTAGCAGCGAGAAAATCGCTGAGGTAGACAGCAAAGGGGTTATTACGGGTGTAGCGACAGGCAAAGCGACGATTACTGCTAAAATCGAAGGAAAAACGTTGACACTGCCTGTAGAAGTAGGAATGGCGAGCGGGCTGGAAGCGGATATGAACTTTGTCGTGCTGTCTGCAAAAGAAACTCAAGCTATTATCCTTACAGGCACGGATGGGGACGGTAATACGAAAGACGTCACAGCCGATGCAACTTGGAAATCAAGCAATGCGCGTGTTGCTGATGTGAAAAAAGGTGTAATCACAGGTAATAGCAGTGGTAAAGCGAACATCACAGCTGAATACGGCTCACAGAAAATCACAATTCAGGTTGAAGTCGATGTCATTTCTCGGATTGAAGCTTCTGAACCAGCTCTTTCCCTGAAATCCGGTGAAACCGTGGATTTGAAGTTGACTGCTACCTTGAGTGATGGCAGTGAGCGGGATGTTACAGACAAAGCAGAGTGGAAATCAAACAGTTACAAAGTGGCTCAAGTGACCAAAGGCAAAGTGAAGGCACTGAGCTCAGGTAAAGCAAGAATAACTGCGAAGTACGGTAGCAAAACGATTACGATTGCGCTGGATGTAGATACATTGAAATATTTACAGACGGATAAAGTCACGTTAACGATGAAAGTTGGCGATAAAGCAACCGTAGTCGCCACCGCAACATATTTGGATGGAAGTGAAGCCAA
The DNA here is from genome assembly GCF_030803945.1 of Paenibacillus intestini. Lineage (NCBI taxonomy): Bacteria > Bacillati > Bacillota > Bacilli > Caryophanales > Paenibacillaceae > Paenibacillus > Paenibacillus intestini. The sequence goes on from NZ_JAURUN010000007.1 coordinate 41,903, forward strand.
TGTGTCCAAACCAGCACTTTGGACTTCCTCCCGCATTGCGACGGCTTCCGTAAAAGATGGGATCATTCAAGCGAATGGTAAAGGTAAAGCGACTATTACCATCTCCTATGCAGGTGTAAAAACAAAGGTCAACGTTGTGGTTGAGGAAAAGTAAGGTCGGAATACGGATCAGAAATAGTAAATGTCAAAAAGGTGATATCAGCATTCAAGCTGATATCACCTTTTTGAGTACCATATAGAGTTGAAAACATACCTTTTCCCGAATTCATAATTTAGATTAGCGATCTAATAGCGATCTAATCTGGTCACATCGTATGTGACAGTACCAAAGCACCATAGGCAAAAGCAATAAGAATAAGAATTGCCGGGTGCAGCTTGGTTTTGGTCATGACCCAGAGGGAGATGCCTGCAATAATCAGCGTCTGCCAGATGCCGATGGAGTCCGTGGATACTTGGCCGAATTCCCAAGTGAGTAGAATCATGAGCACAGCGATCACCGGCTGAACAAGCAGAGTCATGCCTTTGACCTTCGGTGAAGTCCGGTGTTTGTTCAACAAACGAAGTAATAGAATAAGTGCAACTGCTGACGGTACAATGGTAGCGAAGCTGGCAATTAATGCACCAAACCAGCCTGCGACGTGATATCCGACAAATGCAGCAATTTTCGTGGCAATCGGGCCTGGGAGCGCATTACCGATTGCCAGTACATCACCGAACTGCTCGGTTGTCATCCAGTGGTAATGATTCACAATCTCTTCCTGCATCAATGGAATGGAAGCGGGGCCGCCTCCATATCCGAGGATGTTCGCTACAAAAAATCCCCAAAATAATTCCCACCATGTCTGAAGCATCCTACGATACCTCCTTGTCGGAGTTACCTTTGGATTTTATACGCTGTACCAGCCCGAAATGGAAGAAACCATAGACCAGGAACACCGTAATCACCAGTCCCGGATGAATATTGAGTAACTGTAATGCTGCAAAGGCAATCACACCGAATAAAATAGCAAACCACTTACCCAAGCCTTTCCAGGCTTTCATCGCAAATTCATAGGCCATCATACCAAGCATCACAAAAATGACAGGGCGCACGGCTGCTACCATACCCGCTACAATCTTGGATTCACGCAGTGCGTACATCGAACCGAGTAGAGCAATAATCGCGATACTTGTCGGCAAAATATGAGCGAGTACGGACACAATAGCGCCTAGAACACCCTTTGTTTTATAGCCTAGATAAGCAGCCATTTTGGTTGCGATAGGTCCCGGCAAGGCGTTGGCAATCGCCAGAATCTCGCCGAATTCATCGTCGCTGACCCACTTGTACCGGGTGACGGCTTCATAACGGATTAGCGGGATAACCGAGGGGCCACCGCCATATCCCAAAATTCCGGTTCGTACCATGCCGACCACGAGACCGTTGTAATCTTTCCAACTCATGCTGATATCCTCCTAGAGTCTCATGCCCATGCGGCTTTTATATCGTTTTAAGAGCAGTTGTGATTCCACTTTGACGATGCCAGGCATCTTGTAGAGTTTCTCCAGTATGAACTGCTCCATCTCTTCCATATCTGCAAAAATACCGTGCATATGCAGGGTACTTGGGCCTGTCATATGATAGAGACTGGTCACTGCTGGCTCATCATCCAGCATCTCTGCAACTTCATCCAGGAAGCGCGGTTCCACATCGACATTAAAAAAGGCAGAGACCTGTAGCCCCACCTTGCCTGGGTTAATGACAACGGTGAAACGTTCAATGATTCCTTTTTCCGATAATGCATTGATGCGAGCTTGAACGGCTACGCGGGATAATCCAATCTGTGTACCCAGGTCTGTATAGGAAATCCGGCTGTTCTCATGGAGCGCGGCGATGATTTTGCGATCCATCTCGTCCAGATTGTACATTTGCGGAATTTCTCCACCTTTGGAGGAACGTTTGTGAGACATGTTTGAATCACCCTTTTCGTTTTCATATATTGCATGATGTGTATCCGAATTTAAAGAGTAATTGAATGTACGCTTAATACATGCAGCATTCATAGTTTAATGACGAAACGTAACTAACGTCAACTGATTTTAGGGGGATTGTTAAAAATATTTAAGGAAGCACCTTCATTTTGTCGTATCTATGAAAGAAAAAAGACTGCTCGCTTTATGCGGGCAGTCAGCACATCCTTGTTAGGACAAGTTACTTCATGAGTTTGTATCAGCAAGGATGCTTCTCTCAGGAGATTAAGAGTTGTTGCTAGTTTTAAGATGTTTAAATGGATGGTGATGAATCACCCATTATGAGTTCACTGTCTTAGGCAGTAGTAGCGTAACCGTAGTTCCTTCGCCGGGTTCTGATGATACGCGTAACGTACCGCCTGCTCCCCGTGCACGTTCCTCCATGCTGAATAACCCAACACCATTCCCCGCAGTAGCGTCGTTAAATCCGGTACCTTGGTCTTCAATAACGACAAGCGTGAGCTCTTCCGTATCTTCTACGGTGACTTGTGCCTCGGCAACGTCAGCGTATTTGGCTACATTGGTTAAGGCTTCCTGGATGATGCGATAGATGGCGATCTCTCGGTTCATCGGGAGCCGCTTGCGCAAATTACATTCGAGAGTAACCTCGATGCCGTAATGGCGGTTATAGTTCTCAATATAGGTTCGAATGGCAGGAACGACACCCAGATCATCCAGCACAGACGGCCGAAGTTCCCAAGCCATACCGCGAACATCTTCCATAATACCCGTAACCTGTTTTCGTAGCGCTTCAACGCCCGGGTTAGCTTGATCGGCCAGCAGACGGTCCATCTGAATTACGAGAGAGAACAGGCTTTGTCCAATCCCGTCATGAAGGTCACGAGAGATGCGCCGTCGTTCTTCTTCCTGAATGTTCATGACTTGCGACATCATCTGTTGCAGCTCAGCCTCGACTTGTTTCAGCTTGGTTACCTCACTGCGCACAGCTAAATACTGATATGGCTCACCGTCGTTATCGAGGAAAGGAACAATTGTGGTATTTACCCAGTAATAACTGCCGTCTTTCGCACGATTCCGAATCTCGCCATTCCACACCTTGCCAGCAGAGATGGTATCCCATAACGTCTTCATAAAGGTTTTACCGTGGTACCCCGAGTTAATAATCCGGTGATCCTGACCAATGAGCTCTTCGCGGCTATATTGTGAAATTTCGCAAAATTTATCGTTCACGTATTGGATTTTACCTAAACGATTCGTCAGCGCTACGATCGAGGATTCATCCAGTGCAAACTTCAGGTCGCCGAGCTGGTGTAGTGAACCTTTCAGTTTGCTTCGGAATTCATTGTCCGAAATGTGATTGTCAATTTCGCTGAGTAGGTGCTGAACAGGTTGGTCGGCTAATCCGCTGAGTCTGTTTTTGCGTGGCTTACTCAAAGTTCAACAACCCCTTTTTCATCGCAAACTTCACCAGTTCCGGTCTGGTGCGCAGGCCAAGCTTTTCCATCAGATTGCTTTTGTGGGATTCCACCGTTTTGACACTGATGACCAGATGCTCGGCAATTTCCTTATTCGCGTATCCTTTGGCAATCCAGGACAAGATCTCTTTCTCCCGATCCGAGAGCGTATCGTATGGCCCGGCATTTTCCTGTTTGGCTTTGTCCAGATACTCACTCATTAATCGTTTGGTTGCACTTGGATAGAGATAGGCGCTCCCATCTGCTACAGAACGAATGGCGGCCAGCAATTCCTCGTGGGGTGCACTTTTGAGGATATACCCGGAAGCTCCCGCGTGGATCGCGCGGAATAGGTACTCCTCGTCATCGTGCATCGTAAGAATTAAAATGGATACATCCGGCATTAGCTTTTTTAACTCCGCCGTAGCGGTTAGTCCATCCTTGCCCGGAGGCATGCTGAAATCCATCAGAACCACATCGGGTTTCAGCTCCTGTGCTTTGGCAATGGCCTCGTCGCCATCGGCTGCATCGCCAACAATATGTATATCGTTCTTACCTTCCAGCAGGGCGATTAGCCCCGAGCGTACAACTACATGGTCGTCCACAACTAACAGTCGAATCACATTCATTTCCCCCTGTCCGATTCCGTCATCTATATCTATCATACCAAAAAAAGAGGCTTTTCAGAGGGGAATCTCCGAAAAGTCTCTTAATCAGTGTGTTCTGCTTCCATATTCTGCTCATGCATATTGTTCCAATTGTCTGGCAGCTTGCTCAGTTTGTACAATCATCTCGGGGGAAAACGTGCAAGGGGTTCTGCTTCCCACCAGCAATACACCGTTGGGCAGACTCCCTTCTCTGAACATGGGCACAGCTATGGCACAAACGAGTCGTTCAGCAAGCATAAGCGGGCAACGGTCCGGGGTATATTCTCCACGGGACTGCTCATCCAGCATAACCGTGCGTCCGGTTCGTAGCGCCGTGCCTACCAGATCTTGTCCAGGGCGCATAGCCATGCGTTTGACACGTTCATTGGTTGCCCCGAAGGTATACTTCCAGCGCAACATTGATCCAGACACACAAGCCATTCCGCAAAAATCGCCGGTGGTGTTCTGACACAGGCCGCTCATCATCTCCTGAACGGCAGATGAGACTTCATCATGCATGAGGGACACTTCCTTTTTTCGAATCATATGATGATCTGTTCTTCACTCGTTACGTTTCTTTCATTATTGTGGTCGTTCATCGTTGTCACAACATATGGGTAACCTTGAACTCAAGGCTCGTTGGATGGGAGAATCAGTCTACAATCGGGATATTCCGATGTTAGTTCTATTGTAGACTGTTTTGTCAGCCTTGTAATTCAGGGAATACCCCTATTTCACTTCTGGAAACTGCTGAACGTGGGCAGTGGATCACTCCGAGAAGCATAAGAATGAAAAAAACAGCTGGCCCATCAGCCAACTGTCTCGTTTGAATGTGTATTTTGGAATGAGTTATATCTAGGAAGACTCTCCTGTAGATTAGAAATGTACACGTATCTTTCTTCTACATTGTAAATGTGCTCAGTAATGCCGGCCATACTGCGATCTTCTCACGGCAAGAGGGACATGTTGTTTTGCCTGCCAGATAGGGCAGATGTGTGGACAGTGTCTGTTCTCCGATCTGAGCGGTCCGTTCTGCTAAAACTTGTGTCTCCTCATCTGCCCATGAAGAAGCCGGAATGATGGCTTGAGCTTCCTGATCAGGTTGAAAAACAGGATCTTGTTCATAGGCTTTCAGAGGCACAGCATGATGTTCATCAGGCCATATGTACACTTCATTTGCGCAAGCGGGGCACTCAGCTACATACTCATCCCCTTCCGAAAATGTCATCAGCATATTCGCGACGATATAGGATTCGCGGAATGCGGCATCGGCAATGAGGACGTAACGTTTCTCCATATCATCTGTGGATAGCTCAGCAACATCGGTCAGCACTTGTTCTGTCAGTGATCTGAGCTGGTCGATAGCTTCTACATAATCAGTGTACACCTGCGTGCAGACCGTACTTCCCACCTCATCAGCCAGCTCAGTCCAGGATGGCGGATATGGCATTTGGTGCTGCTCATCACGGCTTGCTTCAATAATACCGCAGTTGATATACAGTTCCTTGCGCACTGCTGTATCGGAAGTCGTACATGCCAGACGAGCTAGGAATGGCATGGCGGCGTAGGTAGCCGTATAGATTGAATTTTGATGAAACAGATACTCCTGAAACAAATCGTTAAAAACCTCCTGGCTGAACTCCTGCTCCAGTTGTTGCAATAGGCGGGGTGCATCTTCTGCTGACCCATAGGGGCCAGACAGTTTTGCCCAAAGATCATGATCTAACGATAACATATGTATTCCTCCTGTTCCGGAGATGCATAAGATTGTAAATTCGCAAGATTGAACACTCACAAGCATTTAACTGTATGCTAGCACTATCGTAAAAGTTTGACAATGCAAGATAAGATCACTCGCAAATGGGGCATTATTGGGGATATGTGACTTTTCTCACAGCGAATTGGGGGAGTTTCCCGCCAAAGATCAGGTAATCCCCCGATAACCTTTCGAACTGATTCACGATATGATGTACACATAAGGAATCACCGAGGGGGACGAAAGTTATGGGTACAGTATTCGTGGAAAGAATCACCCGAAAAGTAGAGCAGACGCAGACACAGACGGAGGCGGGCAAAATGACACAGCGAACAGGCGGGATTCTGTCTTTTGTTACACCGGAGCAATGGAGTCTGATCGAAGAGAAAATGCAGCCTAAAAAAGTAAAGTCGGGATACAGTCTCTTTTTGGAAGGTGATGAAGCTGGATATCTGTACTACATTCGTTCGGGACGAGTGAAGTTGACCAAATCGACGGAGGATGGCAAAGAGATTATTCTGTCGATCCAGCAAAGAGGCGATCTGATCGGTGAATTCGGCGGTATTGGCGGATTGAACCACAGTTACAGTGCAGAGATGGCTGAAAAAGGGGAACTGGCCATCATCTCGCTGACGGATCTCGAAAGTGTGCTTAGCAAAAATGGGGATCTTGCGCTGAAATTCCTGCAATGGATGGCACTTGCACAGCGGATTACACAGTCGAGATTCCGTGACCTGTTGCTCTACGGCAAAGCAGGTGCACTTGCTTCGACATTGATTCGTGCCAGCAATACGTATGGCAAGATTGTTCCAGATGGCATCGTGCTGGAGATGAAGCTGAACCACACAGAACTCGCTGAGATGATCGGGGCAACTCGGGAAAGTGTTACTCGTATGCTCGGAGCATGGAAGGAGCAGGGTACCCTCGATATGCTGGACGGCAAATTAATGATTCGGGACATGGCTGCTTTACGTTGCATGTGTGGATGCCCTTCGTTCCCAAGCTGTCCGAAAGAACTGTGTCGTCTGTAGGCCATATTCAGTAGATTCAGGTAACAAATCAGTTAGTTAGAGAGAACACACGGGTGGGGAGACACGAGATCGGAACGGATAGAACATAACAAAAACGGAACGGATACGGAACTGAATGAAATTTACAAAACAGAACTAACGGTACGAAATAGAGTAAAACGGAACTAAAGTAGCGAAATGGAACGAACGAATAGAATAAAACGGAAAAAGGATGAGGCGGCGCGGGCTGCTTCATCCTTTTTCCTACTTTTTGTTATGTAGCTTTTCCAAACTATCGGGTCTCGCTCTCCCGCGGCTAACGATCACAGATGAGCCTATTTTATGTGTTTTAGCCCATTTGGAAATCTAACGATCAGGAGAGACGTTATTTCTTAAAATTCACACGAAAATGTAGCTTTTTTGCGGTTTTTTAGTGAAATAGCGTCACTGGAGGTCGTTAGAATCCCAAACAGCTGCAAAACGTCTAAATAGGGTTCCTGGTGATCGTTAGAATTTTGGCTGCCACTGTGTACCTCGCTTCACCCGCAGGTAAGCACATCTGATATTTATTCTAACTCCCGATCCAGCATGGAGTAGAGAGACGAGTCATGATATGCCCCTTTATAGAACCAATGCTCCCGGAGAAGGCCCTCACGTTGCATACCGATCCGCAGCATGACGCGCTCAGACGCCGGGTTTTCTGGACGGCATTTGGCATAAATCCGGTGAACGCCAAGTTCCTTGAAGCCAAAATGAAGTAATGCGCGGCAGGCTTCGGTCACATATCCATTCCCCTGATAAGCAGGGTGAAGCACATAGCCGATCTCAGCATTGGTCTGGTCGACAAGGTGGAGCCCTGCGCCGCCGATGAGAAGCCCTTCCTTTTTCAAAACAATGGCAAGTTCATATCCTTCTCTCGGCTCGGCCAGCTGCATACGAATGACATCCTGTACATAAGCCCGGGTATCCTCCTCCGTGTTCGGGCCCCATGCGGTGTGTTCCGTGACTTCGGGCATCGAAGTATACGTATGGATGTGCGGCCAGTCATGTTCTACAATTTCACGAAGAATTAATCTTTCTGTTTCAAGCTTCATAATGTACACTCCTTTGCTCCAACTCAGGTTTCTTCTTTCTACTTGGAGTGGGTCATATCCCACTGCTGAATGGATTCCGCATCGTATTGCATCCTATTGTAACGCACCATATGCACGCAAAAAAGCCCACGACCGAATTCATACAACTGAATTCCTCGCAGGCTATTAGAAGATTACCAAAATCGTTTATGTGACGGTATGTTTTTATGGTTGGTTGCAAGTCGTTGCAGGATATGTGTAGGCCAGCTTGCGGATGATCTCCTTTTGCCATCTTGTGTCACCCAGGTTAATTGCCAGGTTCAGAAGATCCAAATAATCGTCAAGCTGCAGGACAGCCTTTTGCAGAGTTGTGTTCATTCGATGTTCGTTCCCCTTTATCTATAAAGTCGTAAGCATGGTTGGCATCATCATCGGAATTGAAAATAAACAAGCTCAATAATGATAATCATTATCACATATATAATGTCATTATGCATCGAACGTAGGTAAATTGCAATGCCTAACGACGCGATAACTCAACTTTTTTCAGGAAATAGGCTCATGATGACCGTTGCCGACTATAAAATTTTTCAAAAATTTTACATAAATCGAGAGGAATTCATCATGTGAAGCTTTAAATTAGATAGGGACAAGCATCATACGTTATGGAGGAGGAGAAAGGGTATATGAAAAAGGCGTTAAGACAGCACTGGATCGGGGCATTCCTGGTCTTTGTTATGATGGCAACAACGTTATTCGCTCCGGGGGTTCAGGCTCCGGTTCAAGCCGCAGCACCACTTACCGTATCACAAGCGATTGCTGCCCAGAGCAACGGAGGCACGGCAACCGTCGAAGGTTATGTTGTGGGACATGCGACCGGGTCACTGACGGCCAAGTTTACCTCACCGTATGCCAATGATTTCAATGTGCTGATTGCAGATTCTGCATCCGAGCGCTCGAACGCCAAACTGCTGGATGTGCAAGTTTCTTCTTCTTTCCGTGCTCAATATGGACTGGCTTCAAACCCAAGTCTGGTAGGTAAAAAAATTATCGTAACGGGAACGCTTGGCGCCTATAACAGCTATGCTGGTGTCAAAAATCCTACGTCGATTACCCTCTCTTCAGGTACCACGAACCCTGACCCCGAGCCAAATCCGAATCCGGGCACACCTCTTCCGGGCGGAAACGGCAAAAAAGTGTTGTTTGATAACACGCATGCTCAGACCGCAGGTGCGGCTGACTGGATTATCGATGGAGCTTTTTCAGACTTTGCGAATGGTTTGCGAAACGCAGGCTTTACCGTGGATCAGCTGGAACGCAGCATCCCGTATACATTTGGTGAGCAAGCGTACACCTATAACAAATTGAAAGACTACGACGTGTTTGTCATCGGCGAAGCCAACGTGCCATTCAAGGCCACAGAGCAGGCTGCGCTCCTGCAATATGTACAGAATGGCGGAAGTGTCTTCTTCATCTCCGATCACTATAATGCAGACCGAAACAAAAACCGCTGGGATTCTTCCGAAGTGTTCAACGGCTACCGCCGCGGTGCTTTCCTGAATCCAGCTAAGGGCATGTCCTCTGCCGAAGCGGAATCCCCGGCGATGCAAGGCGTGACCAGTTCCGACTGGCTCGGAACGAACTTCGGCGTGCGTTTCCGTTATAACGCGCTGGGTGATGTGAACGCCACAGATATCGTTGCACCATCACAAGCTTTTGGCATCACGACTGGTGTACAAGCTGTAGCGATGCATGCCGGATCAACGATTGCCATTATGGACCCGAACAAAGCTAAAGGTTTGGTGTATGTTCCGGCGGGCGTGTCCAAATGGAATAACGCCGTCGATCAGGGCGTATATAACGGTGGCGGAAGAGCAGAAGGGGCGTACGCTGCGGTTGCCAAAGTAGGCGCAGGAAAAGCGGCGTTCATCGGTGATTCCTCTCCGGTTGAAGATGCGTCGCCAAAGTATTTGCGTGAAGAAAACGGAGCAACCAAGAAAACCTACGATGGTTTCAAAGAGGTGGATGATGCCACGTTCCTCGTGAATACGGTAAAATGGCTGGCGGTCAAAGAAAGTTACACCAGCCTGTCCCAAGTGCCAGGTCTGACCCTTGATACAGCAACAAGCTTGTTGCCAATGGAGACACCAGCAAGCTCCACCGAGCCACAGCTTGAGCCGTGGGCTGCGCCTGCGGCAGGGTACAAATGGTATGATCCAACGACATTTAAAGCAGGTTCGTACGGCAAGGCTCAATAATGGGTAGGTTAGGGCCGAATTAGAATTAGAAAAGGATTTAGAATGACAATCATTCAAAATACGAAGCAACGTTAAACAAACGCAAAGAAGGAGCTGGTGATGTCACTCAGCTTCTTCTTTGCGTTTCTTATTTTAAATAATCATGAATGATCTTCTTATCAAAGCTATTTGAGATTTTATACTTCATGGATGAGTTCTTTTTAGGAGACGCCTCGTAATCATAGACATCGATATACTTGTCGTCATATAAAAATATTCCAAGTCTTGCGCCTCCATTTACTTCAACCAGCAACCTATAAACCTCATTGAAATCTTTGGAAATACTCGAATCTTTCTTCACTTCAAGGTTATCGTGTTGAAGTCAACCTCGTTCCATGCAAATTCCTTTAGGGACTTTGTTGAATTCATTGTAAAGAACCATAGTGCGATTGCTAAAAGGATGATCATACATGCCAGGATGTAATAATTACGTTTCTGCATCATAAATCTCCTTAATTTTGTCGTCATACACTCATTGTAACATTTATCCAATTGGTAATGCATAAAGCTTCTTTTCTCCGGGTAAGGTATGGGTACTCGGGCTAGTAATCCAAAGAGGGAGGCGGCACAAGATGAATCAGCACATCGGACAAGCAGACTGTGACAGTTCCCTGATGCGGCAGAAGTTAAAGGCGGACCTGCACCGCGTAGCAGAACGAATGAATCTGACATTATCACGTTTTGACCATGACAGTGTCTGTTTGCTGGGGCAGTTTGCGGAGATTCGTGCCGAAATCAAACACATTGAGGTGCTTGCTTCTTCTTTTTATCTCGACTGTTATTTGTCCCCGTTTACGGAGAAGTTTGCAGAACTGACGTCCAGTGTGCAGCATCTATCCGACCGCAGGTACGGAGCGCTGATTGTGATTGAACGGGAGGTTCCGCTGGAGACGATGATTCATTCCGGTGTAGCGGTGGATGCCAAAGTAACTCACGCGTTGCTTGAATCGCTCTTCATCCCTGGTGCGCCATTGCATGATGGAGCTGTGCTGATTCGTGGCAACCAGATTGTATCTGCTGGCAATGTGTTGCCGTTATCCCAAGCCGAAGCCCACGAACGTAAGTTGGGCACACGCCACCGGGCGGCACTTGGATTAAGCGAGCTGACCGATGCGGTGGTGCTGGTAGTCTCGGAAGAGACGGGACAGGCTTCTTTTGCGGTGGACGGGGCGCTGCATCCGATTAATGTGGTTGAAACGCTGACCTAGAGCGTAGAGCGTAGAGAGTAAGATTTGTGCGAGGTGAGTACAGGTACATAGGTACATAATCGAGAGCACATGAGCATATTGACCTGCCCATGCTTCCATTTGAGATACGAGTTATTGAAGAGGCTAACCCACCAGTCACAGGATGACAGGCGAGGCCTCTTTTTGCTATGGTGAGTTTCACATTCAAAGATATCTCATCAGGCTTAACTATGGCTTAGATACGAACGGTGCTGCCTCAAAGCGAGCATAGTGGTGATCCTTTTGCACAAACTGGGTGAATATGGGTACAATAGAGGGTGGAGCTTGAATAGGAGCGCCAGAATTCAACACTGCGATTTATCGCAAAAATGGTTAGAGGAGACGTTAGCACATGAGTTGGTTTGAAGCAATGGAGCAACATGATTACGAGGAACTGGTCCTGTGCCAGGATCGAAATTCAGGTTTGAAGGCCATTATTGCCATACACGATACAACACTTGGGCCTGCGCTAGGCGGTACACGGATGTGGACATACGCTTCAGAGGAAGCTGCCATTGAAGATGCACTGCGTCTCGCTCGGGGCATGACATATAAAAATGCAGTATCCGGTCTTAATCTGGGCGGAGGCAAAACGGTAATTATCGGAGATCCGCGTCGTGACAAAAATGAAGCGATGTTCCGCGCCTTCGGCCGCTACATTCAGGGTTTGAATGGCCGTTACATCACTGCCGAGGATGTGGGCACGACGGAAGAAGACATGAACCTGATCTATCAGGAGACCGATTATGTCACGGGGATCTCAGCTAGCTATGGCTCATCCGGCAACCCTTCCCCTGCAACCGCTTGGGGGGTATACCGCGGCATCAAGGCTGCTGCGAAGGAAGCATTCGGAACCGATCTGCTAGAAGGTAAAACAATTGCCGTTCAAGGCGTGGGCAACGTAGCGATGCATCTGTGCAAGTATCTGTACGAGGAAGGTGCGCATCTAATCGTAACCGATATCCATAAGGATTCCGTGAAGCTGGCGGTGGAACGTTTTGGCGCCAAGGCGGTTGATCCGGCAGATATAACAAGCGTCGAATGTGATATTTATGCGCCATGTGCGCTCGGCGGCACGATTAATGACGATACACTTAAGACACTGAAAGCCAAAGTGATTGCGGGTTGTGCGAACAATCAGCTGCTGGAGCCACGCCATGGGGATGAACTGTATCAGCGTGGCATCGTGTACGCACCGGATTATGTCATTAATGCAGGCGGTGTGATCAACATTGCGGATGAGCTGAACGGATATCATGAAGATCGAGCATGGGCGAAGATCGGAGAGATTTACACCACGCTGGAGAAAATATTCGAAAGCTCCCGCACCGAAGGCATCGCTTCTTATGTCGCGGCAGACCGTCTTGCCGAGCAACGGATCGAGATGATGAAAAATACGCGTAGCACCTTTTTACAAAATGGTCATCACGCATTAAGTGCACGCAGACTGCGGAAATAAACGCTACCAGCCGCGCATCTGAAAGCTGAATTCATGTAAGACAACGTGTAAGACGATAGGTAAGACGAGCAGAAGAGCTAAGGGACAATCCTGAAGGTTTGGTCAAACGAACGTAGTAACCTCCGAAAAAAAACGCATTTTCGGAGGTTTTTCGTGCAGACCCCATTCAGTGTTGTCCCTTTTTGGTGTGATTGCTTGTTTTCGTTTTAGCATAAGTTTAAGCGGCAGCTCTTATAAACCGAGGCTTGGATTTAGACACTTTTCGAGTAATCGGGTGATTCGATTCCACGGTTATTTGTGGCGTTTTTTTCAATATACCAGAGAAGAACCATACAAATCGCATAGAACAGACTGATCCCCAGAATAATGATCCATACACTCTTCATATCCACACTTCGAATGAACAGACCCGTCAGATAAGGGCTAAGGGTATACCCCAGACAACCGACGAACAACAGCAAGCCGTTAAATCTCCCCTGATGGCTGTCAGGCACGCGGGATGCTATATATAGATTGATATTGGTCTGCACCAGAATCTCTCCAATCGTCCAGAGCACCGTGGATACCACAACGATAGCAAATTGAGGCCAATCCCCGAGCAGATATAGCGCACCAAATCCGATGCCATAAAAGAGAGCGCCTGCCGCGATGGAGTTTAGAGCCGTGAATTTACGGGTCGCCGATAGCACCAGCGTGGTCAGAAGAATGACACTGATCGCATTAATGGTCATGACAGAGCCGTAGTAAGCTGCTCCATGTTCACCGAACGTCTGATTCATCTGCAAGGGCAGGCTGAACGAGTATTGCATGTAAATAAAATAGTTAAGAAAAGATACCACGATGAAAAAAACAACGAGTGGATTCTTCAGCAGCATAGGGAACAATGGCGAAGGCAAAGAATCTGATCCTTGTTGCTGCCTGGATGGAGAGCGACCTTGTTTATGTTGTTGTTGTTGTTGTTGTTGTTGTTGTCCCGGCTGAGGGTGTTCTTCTTGGTGTTGTTGCTTCCCATGTGGCCGTTGTTCCCCCTGTGATTGCTCTGTATGCTGTGCAGATTCCCCAGCAATGGTTTGCTTTGCTTGGCCGCTTGTACCAACAAAAACCTTTTTCCAAATGATGAAGGTAGAGATCAAAAATACGGTGCCGATACTCAGAAAGACGATATGCACGTAATCTTTAATAAAAAAGCCGGCAATCAATGGCCCAAGCGCGATACCGAGATTGGCTCCGAGATACATCAGGGAAAAGGCCGATTTCCGCTCCTTTTCCTCTGGACACAGCTGAATAATTAAGGCGTTATACGCCGGGCGTGTAATACTGATGAAGAACATGACCGCAATCAGAAGATAACCGATGGTCATCGTGCCTGACCAGAAGGAGCAGCTCATGATCATAAGGGCAGACAAAATCTGCCCGGAGATAATGATCGTTTTTTTGCCAATCAGATCACTTAAATAACCGCCAAGCAGTACACCGGGGCCGCTAATCAGAGCCGCCATGGATACAAAAATACCCGCGCTGACCACACTCATGCCCATCTGCAGCGTAAGCACCAAGGTGATCAGGGAGAAAATAAAATCCCCCGTGCTGTTAATGGTTCTCGCCAAGCAGAGATAATAGATGTCGCGGCTGAGTCCCGCGTATGTTTTGAATAAAGACAATCGTTTCAAACCTCCCCCAAAAAAACACAATCCCAGTAAAAAAACTACTACGTTAAGGTCGTTCTCTACTGCGTATTCACGATCTTATACGTTTTCGGGAACCGCCACCTCAATGACGAATCGATCGTACATCTCCAGTAACGTCTGACGTAATTCCTCGAACGAATCACCTTCCACAATAGCGAACCCTGAGCGGGTCATCGTGTCGTTTACAGCCCCGGCGTGTTGCCCCACTTCATAGGAGACGTTAAATTCAATGATGCCTGGAACGTCCGCATAATCGTCTCTGCCGGAGATGTGCTGGATCACTCCTGCGCGGGAGGGGAAGCAGATCATACCCGTGAATTTGTTGCTGGTCTCCTGCTGCGTAAAGGTATATGTACCGAGTTCCAGATCCGCCACTGCTTCGAAAAAGTCCACACCATGCGTGTTCTTGATGCAAGGCGGCATCACATGTGAACCCCCGATTCTGGCTCCAATCTCTCCGAAAACCACTTCGCCTTCCGGCGTGAGGAACAGTTCGGCATGGGTCACCGATTGATTGATGCCAAGCGCGGCAATAACTTGTCTGTTGATGTCTTCGATTCGCTGTATAAAATCTGCTTCTGTGCCTTTGGAGAAAGTAATGCTAGCCGGGGGTTTCTGCTGCGTTGCGATATCCAGACAGTTGTAGAGATATTGGGAAACGGAAGCAAACACCACTTCTCCCTTGCACACAATGGAGTCACAGTGGAACTCTGTGCCATGAATGAATTCTTCCAGCAAATCCCGTTGCTGTTCTTGTCTTGTGTATTGAAGGTAATGCAACAGTTCTTCCATACTGGACAATTTGAACGTGTTGATACTGCCGTAACCGCTGAGCGGCTTCACAATGATGGGGAAACCATACGTAGCAGAGAAATGAAGATAGTCCTGTTGCTGGAGCGCAATGGCCGTTCTGGACGTGCGGATTCCGCGCTGATGCAACATTTGTTTCATAATCCATTTGTTCCGAACCGCTTCGGCCTGATTGCGCTGCATGCCTGGAATGCCGAACTCGGAACGGAGTTGTCCGCCGATCTCGATGGCATTCTCACCCGGAGTTAACAGAGCACCGATGGAGTGAGATTGCAGGATTTGTTGCATATGTGCCCGGATGGCGTCCACAGATTCGAGATGATCAACGTATCTAATTTCATCAAAATAAGCTTCAAGCCGTTCAGGGTGATGTAATTGATGGCGTTCAATAATCAGAATTTTTCGGCAGTCTGTATATTTGGTCAAGGGTTTCACGAAGTTTAAACCAAAGGGAAGCCTGAAATCAGATATGTATACGATCGTTTTCATATGTCCTCCTGGATAAAATTTGAAATAATGAATGGTTTTCACAACATTATAGCTCATTATTTTCAGTTTTCAATACATTTTTTGTAAAATTTTATGCACGATTGTACATATTTTTGTTGCGTTGAAGTGTTAATTGACAGCAGGAATTTTTTGGTATAGTATCGTACCGAATTGGAAAATAAATGGGAGGTAATGGAGATAAATGGATATAAATAAAGAGAAATATGCCATACTGGGCACATTGGGTGACGATGAAGGATTCTTGACTTGCAGCATGCATATTGCGAAAAAAATGGATAATTCTGATATGATTAAGCCATACCCCGAATTCGAAGCGGCTGCAGAAGATCTGAAATCCGGCGCGATTTCCTGCTTGCTGGTGCCTGGAGCGTATCCCAAGCTGAACAGTTTCATTATGGATTCAGATCTGGTCGTGTCCGAAAGTTTTGTAGAGAAGATCCCTGCACTGGTGCTGTCCGGCTTCCACGCCGCTTGCCCGGAGCAGATTGATACGATTTTTCATCATCCGGCAACTACATACTTGTTATCTGAACTGAATATTGCCTATAGAGAGAACAGCACAGTATCTTCCAACCCGGAGGCCTGCAGGCAGGTTATGCTAAATACAGAGACCTCCATTGCGCTCACGAACCAGCTCTGTGCGGATCATTACGGACTGGTAACGTATAAAGTGCTGCGTGAAGGCATTCAAATGCCATGGGTATGTTTTACGAAAAAACCACAGAGGGTGAATGCACTCGTATGAAGAGAATCGCAATTATACTGGATAAAAATCTGGAGCAAGGAGCCGCAGCCAATGTGGCAGCGCTGCTTATGGGACAAGCTGCCCTGAACGAACCGGAGTTATATGCCGATCAGCCTGTACGGGATCAGAGCGGCATTCAGCATGCAGGAATCCGCTATAGCACCGTTATTCTGAAGGCGGGGGAGAATCAACTGATCAATCTGGCTAAGACCTGTGCCAAGAATCAGGACGGATTGAAGCATCTTGTTTTTACACAGACAGGACAGTCCTTGAATAACGCTTTTGAACAATATGCAAGTGAAATTGCATCGATGACATTGGAGGCGACCAAAGTCGTAGGTGTCATTGTATGGGGAGAAGACGAGTCCGTTCGGACGGCGACCAAGAAGTTCAGTGTGATGAAATAGTGTAATGAATAAGGCGGGTTTGGGGATACGCTTTAAATGGAGTACAACTGGGGTGCAGTTGCAACAAGCAGGCTGTCGCGCCTAGCTGGAACGGAACAGAACGGAGCAGAGTACCGGAGACTAGCGGACGACAGAAAAGCTTGTCGATGCGGGGTATGAAACATAAGGGCTACGAACATAAAAATAAGGGCAGAAGCGATCCTATGGATGGCCTCTGCCCTTATTTTGTACAAGAGAAATTTTTAGATGAATGCTCTGTATATGGTGATGAAGATGCAGGTGCAAGTACAGATAAGATACAGGTTATGTGCCGCTCACGGCTGTAACCTTTTTCTCTGTTAAATAGTATAGCAGCGCGAGCAGGGGCATGATCAGACCAATGAGTGTCGTGAGGCTCCAGCCGCCATGGGCATATGACCAACTTCCAAGTGAAGAACCGATGGCACCACCGATGAAAAAGATCGACATAAACAGGCCGTTCACACGTCCTCTTGCCTCGTTGCCAAGGGAGTAGATGATGCGTTGACCCAGCACCAGGTTACCGGAAACAGCCATATCCAGCGTAATGGCAACCACGACCAGCAGGATCAAGGCTGGTGTAGAATGACTCTGGAACAGATAGGCCAGACCAAAGGAGGCTGCGGCAATAACCATAGCGGCTCCGGTGAGCACCCTTGTAAAACCGCGGTCTGCCCATCTTCCGGCGATCGGAGCGGCAATGGCGCCGCCTACCCCGGCGAGAGCAAACCAGGCGATGCCTTGCTGCGACAAGCCAAAATCGGTTGCCAGTCGAAGAGGCACCGTCGTCCAGAATAGGCTGAATGCGCCGAACAAGCTGGCCTGATAGAACGCGCGCCGCCGCAACATCGGCAGGGTGCGAAGCAATGTGCCGAGGGAGAGAATCAATTGTCCATAAGTCAGGTTTGGATCAGGCCGACGGGCCGGAAGTGCCCGTGACAGTAACAGCATGAGCAACGCGATCACCACGGCCGAGAATGCAAAGACCGCCTGCCAGCCGAACACGCTGGTGATAAAGCTGGCGACAGGGCGTGCGAGCATTATGCCGAGTAGCAGACCGCTCATCACATTGCCGACCACCTGCCCGCGCTGCTCTTCCGAAGTCAGATAAGTCGCATACGGCACCAGAATTTGTGCAACGACAGAACCGATGCCAATGAGCAGTGAAGCCGTCAGGAAGAGGAAAGCACTGGTGGAGAAGGTGGCTGTAATCAGCGCTAGTACAAGTACAATAAGAAACAGAACCATTAAACGGCGATTCTCGATAATGTCGCTGAGCGGCACGATGAACAGCAGTCCAATGACATAACCAATTTGTGTCAGTGTTACGATTAATCCGGCTGCGGCAGACGAGAGACCTGTAGTGCTGCTGATTGGCCCAAGAACGGTCTGAGCATAATACAGGTTAGCTACGATCAGACCGCAGGAAGCAGCGAGCAGGAAAATAATCCAGGCAGGCACGGTAGTCTGATTCTGGTTGGTACTTTGTTTCTGTTTGGAATGAGGATATTTGGTATCCATAAGATCAACCTCCAATAAAAGTGTATGATGGTCATTCAATTGCCATTTTCACTTAAAACGATGTGTGATTTTAATTAATGAACGTTTCGTTTACTAATTACATCTAAATAATATACGATACGTTTAGTATTGTAAATAGGCAGTTACAGAACAAAGTGATTTTACATAAAGATGACGGAAACACAATAACATTGCTGGGAGCTTAAAAATGTATATCGACGCTGTATTTTAGTATAATGAACGTATCGTATTTTTTATTGAGGATAACAGCGATTCAACGGTTATTCTGTTATTGAATTGGTTGTGTAAATACTTTGGTTGAGCTTATATAGATGATTGCAATGGAGGGGTCAGCAATGACTGCAAAAAGAGGACGTCCCCGCAACATGGAGACCCAGAATGCCATTCTTGCCGCGGCGTATGAACTGCTACTGGAGGATGGGTTTGCAGCGGTGACGATTGAAAAGATTGCCGAACGTGCACAGGTCAGCAAAGCCACCATCTACAAATGGTGGCCAAGTAAAGGTGCTGTTATGCTGGACGGGTACATGTCGGCGTTAACGGCCAGGTTGCCTGTGCCGGATACGGGGTCTGTATATGAGGATGTGCGTGCTCATGCAGGGAACCTGGTTCAATTTTTGACAAGTGCCGAAGGGAAAGTCATTACACAGATCATCGGAGAAGGGCAGTCTGATCCCGCCCTTGCGGAAGAATACCGTAGCAGATATATTCAGCCGCGCCGCCGTGAAGCATGGGGCATTCTGGAGAAAGGCGTGGAACGTGGCGAATTGAAGCAGGGACTGGACATTGGGCTGTATATCGACATGATCTACGGGCCTGTATTTTACCGGATGCTGGTCACGGGCGAGCCGATGGATGATACGTTTGTGGAGTTGCTGCTAGGCACGGTATTCAAAGGCATCGGGTCTGAGGCATAGCAATAAGTGATAGCAGCATGTGATAGTGAAGGAAGAGAAGAAGAGAAGAAAAGGAAAAGGGAAAGGGCAATTCGGAGAAAGACCGAATTACCCGGGGATACGGTTACTGCGTAGCCAAACGAAGTCTATACCTGGAAGATCGGGGAGATGGCAGAGGGCCATGTGTCCGTTGGTTTGGGGACGAAGGGAGTTTCGTGCTTGTTTAATATTGGGGGATCATTCCACACTGAACTTGGCAGTTCGTGTCTGTCCGTGTTGTATAATCCTATGGAAATAGTAGGATATTGAAGTTGGAATAACTGTATCATGTTCCTGTCCATTCTTCTAATGGATTTTTTCTATAAGCAATTCGAGGCGAAGGCAAGCTGGAGATGTAGAAGTTCTTGTGCTTGCATAAAAATGTAAATTTATTGCCACGATTGTTATTGACCACTGTAAAATTTAGGATTAAAATTGGTCTAATCATATAAATTCAAATTTCTGGATTTTAATTGTGGAGGTGGGATACATGGAACCTGCAACTACGATACGCTCAACGATTGAGGATTACATCAGGAAACAGGGATATACCCTTCAATATTTTGCAGATATATCGGGAGTGAACGCTGGAACGCTTAGCGCCATTATTAAGGGAACACGCCCCATCGCCATGGCGCAGCTTGATCTGATTACCCAGGGCATGAATCTGGAGGAAGGCTATTTCTACGAGACGTATGGTGGGGAGTGCTTCGTAGAGTCGGCTCCACACTGGCGAAGGCTTGAGCCCTTCCTGCAACGCTGTGCGGAATTGGACAAGCTGGACTGCATCCAGCGGGTGATTCAACAAGTAACGGATGATCGTTCCTATATCTCGGAACTGTTCGAGATGGCCGAAGGTATGCTGGAGCGCGGTCAGCAACAAGCTGCCCGTATGTTATATGAATGTGTAGCCGAGTGCGAGAAATACCAGCATTCCGAGCGCTTGGCCCTCTGCCAGTATCGTATCTTCACCCTCTCGCTAGGCCAGAATCAACACGATAACCTCCGTGCCGCCGTGCACTTTGAGCCTTATATTAATCGGCTAGATGAGGAGAGGCAACTGGATGCGATAAGGGAGCTAGCTAATACTTACAATGGGTTATGTCACTGGGACAAAGTATACCAGTTAGCTGATGAGCTGTTGGAACGGGTCAAATGTCTAGAACAATTCAAAAGTAAAAAAAGAGAAGCAGAGATTAATCGAATCTCTAAGCACCCATTGTTTACTTATAAATTTTATGCTTACTTATTAATTGCAACAGTATGGGGCGAACGTAAAGAGTACAAAAAGGCACTAGAGTATACTTCCCTCTATGCTAACATAGTTATCGAAAATTCTACTTCAGAAGATCAGCTTTTTATTAAACGATTTAATGAATGGGCAGAAGTGAATACCTATTTATATAAATTAATGACGGGCGATTACGATTCACTTTACTCTTATATTGATTTTATAGAAGAAAACGAAAATGAGACCCTTCTTGGACTTGTCAAAGTTATGGAAGCGGCTAATATATATCAGCTAAATGTAGACAAGGTTCTAAAAAGGTTTGAATTATTCATTCATATGTTAGCTAATGATCATGATTACCAGAGTAGCTACACTATTCAGATAAAAGATGATAGATATACTAAATTTTGGGCTGAATTAGCATTTTATCAGTTGTCCAAAGAAAGATATCATGAAGGATTCAGAGATTTACTAACCTGCCTAAGCTATGCTCTCAAAATTAATGATGACTCTACTATAATTTATTGTGTAAGTTTGTTCGAAGAACACAGAATCCAGGCCCCTAAATCAATTAAGTCACAATATAAAAGTATTATTAAGGAGGTTTATAGTCGATATGAGAAGAAAAGTAACGTTGGCATTGACGCTGTTTAGTTCGTTCATTATGTTATCGAGTATTACAGATAGTATAGACCAAATTATCAACTTGCTTCTCAATCATGGTGCAGGCGGATATTAGAAAATGGTAGATAATTTATTATAACTATTGGGCGTACTATATTTAATAGGGTATAGCGCGCCTATTTGGATTGTTATAATGAGTGACCGATGTAAAACTAAAAATAAATATATTTATTGTATATTTGATTAAATCATAAGTTATTCGATTAGTGGACATAAGACAGTGGAAAGGGTTTGTACAGTAATAGTACATATTGAGGTACATCTGAGAGTGAAATCTCAAATTAAGCTTACATTGTGGATAGATATAATAATTCCAAAAAAAGTGAAAATAGATATATGAATGGAAAAAAAGCCAGCTCTTATAATTACAAGTGGCTTATTTTTTATTCAACCTCATGTGTAATTATGCAGAAAATGCATTGAAATTATATCGTTTTAATGATTACAACTTCCCCCTTTATTAGGTTGGCGCCTTCCTGCGGGCTTCACTTGACATTTAATGCATGAGATAAAAGTAAATCTCGAATTTTACATCATATACAACTATCGGTTGACTCAAGTTGTTTGATTATCCAATTCATTCAGCAGATTAAGATACTTATCTAATAGAACTTCCTTTTTATAGTCTTCTAAATGATATGATGGATATTCCTTTTCTGCATCCAAGATACTATTAATAAATCTTTCTACTTCGCCTTTTGTTGGAGTTGATCCTGAACTACTTATAATATTGTCTATAATAATTAAAACGGAGTTCAAAATTTGTTTGAAAACAACCAGTGACATTTTTTCGGCTTTATTTATTTCTGATGTGGAACCGTTTGAAAAAAAGCTCATTACGGTTTGATAGAGTTTATCTAGAGTGTTAATATACTTTTTTTCAATGGAAATACAATATCTAATATCACCAACATCTAGTAGCTCAGGCATCAAGTTGTCCATGTACTGATTGTTGGAGGAAGTAAAAAAAGTAGCAATGTTTTTATATGATTTACGTATTTTGTCTACCCTACCTTGGATGCTGTTACAGGTGATTTGGTCTTCTTTTTCTCTACATTTACTAAGATCAGTCTTTAAATGAGTTAGTTCTTTCTCACTGCATGATAGAGCGAAATCGTCAAGATAACTAGTTAGAATGAAATATAGCTCTTTTGCATTTTTCATTAAAGATCACCTCATGAAATAAGATTCGTGAATGTAAACGTAGAAGCAGTCTTAAGACTGCTTCTACGTTTACATAACTATTAAAAGAAAGAATGGCCACCAGATCTATCCCAAATATGGTAATGATAATAGTAACCGAAACCGAGACCAGGTTTACTAATTTCAGGTCCTACTGGCTCTTTTCCACCGCCTGCTCGCTGAGCAACTTTAGCTGCTCCAGATAAGGTCGTAGACCATACATCTCTTCCAGTAACGTCACTATCACCATTGAAAGACTTCAATCTATTAACCGCTGTGCTAAGGGATATTGCAGGCCCAATCCATACATCGCCTTGCATTATTTTAGCATAGTAGTGGTCGTACTCTCGTTTATTTCTCAAATTCATTGCAATTTCATCTGTTTTTGCAAATTCAATATTGTTGATCATAACTACAGCTGCAATAAGAAGGAGTGCTTCTATCAGTTTAGCACCCACGATCTGAACTAGTGGCGCTAATATTACCACCATTGGTCGGATAATGGTATCATCTTTACTAATAGTCGCTGTCTGTCCTGTTTTTTGATCTTCATATGTTACAGTTACGCCATTTTCTGTTGAATAGTCATCAATTGTTACTTCATAGTGCTCTACTTGTTTACTATCCGTTGATTCAATAGACATCAGTGAGACGGGGGCGGTCTCTGCTTTTTCGTATGTAGAGAAGGTAGTTTTTAAGGTCTCTTTATCTTGAACCAATATCCCGACTAAACCTTCAATTTCAGTTTTTAGCCTTATCTCTTGATCGTTATTTGCCAAAACTTCGACACCATTTACCGCGGTTATTTCAAATTCTTTCTCAGATTTAGCATAGGATGGGCTGATTAAACTTACACTAACCAGAACAAATACAAGAAATGTCGCAATGAACCTTAAGAAGTTTCGTTTAAGTAACATATTAAAGATTTCTCCTTTTCTGATATGAAGTGTGTGAAAAAAATTAAAGCAATCTACCCTCCTTTTTTTGATATCTAAAACAAATATATACAAATATATATGAATATTCAACATTATTTTACTTTTTATATATTTATGTGGAATTTATAACATGTAATTATTTCTACATTAAGTATTAAATTGAAGGAATCAATTTGGCTAAATCGCTACGCTCGCGTCTTAATAAAATGATTTCTTAAAAGCTTGGTCTAAATAGGATTGAATGTACATTCTCCGTTCCTCCTGAGAAAATATTAATGATATGTGTATTTTGTTCCCATGAGGTTTTGACCGCTTAAGTCGAAGTTGGCCATCATCTGCTATCCTCTAATATTTTCGTCTAGGCCCACCTTCTCGTTCACTCCAGTACCTTTCAATGTAAGTGTTAGCTTACAGCGTTTTAAAACAGGATAAAGTGTGCCTTTCTTGAGTAAAAAAGCCCCGTTGGTTACTTGATTATATATTGTGATATCTCATAACCGTATGCATCCCTAACGCCACCTACTATGTATTTCTATGTAGCTGAATTAACATATTTGGTTATGGATAGCCCCTTCCCACATTTGAGTCTGATCAACATAAGCTTCATTACACTTTGTTATGTTACCTACGGACTTATCGCACTCAAGTTTGTGAAAGTTATATCCAGAACACATCGGACATAGCAGGAGGATCTATGATTAAAATTGAAGATTTGAGTTTTTCTTATCCCAAAGCCTCTCGCAAAAACCTGGATCATTTACATGCTGAGTTTCCCGAACAGACCGTGAATATGATCATTGGCAAAAATGGTTCTGGCAAAACGACATTATTTGATCTGATCGCAAATGTGGTTAAACGTCCGTCAGAAATACAAGGTATTCCTGATGAGAAGGAGATCATCTACCAGCTTTGCCACTTGCCTTTTACTCAAAATTGTACAACAATAATTACCAGTAAAGAGTTAAATTGTGCAACAAACTGTGCTAAATTGAAGATAATAAAAAAGAGCAAGGATGCGCTAACATCCCTACTCTTTACAACAGCCGCTTCTAAGGGTGGTGGCTGTGCATAGGTAGCTGAGATAGACCATACCTTAGCTGGGGCGGTCTATTTCTTTTTGTTTTGATTATTTAAGGCAATTAACACCGAATCACCACAGGCATCACCTTTGCGGCAATTAGAAAATATCTGATTGATATGACAGGAATTGCATTCGACATCAATGGGTTTTATTCATCAAGGGATCATATGAGACATTTATTAAAATGGGTGATGGGGTGAATCCTGACTTGGCGTTTCTGTGAAATGTGGATGGATCACGATATGTGGACAAAACATAAGATTGCGTATCCATATGTTGTATGTGTTTTTGATTAATGTGCATTTAAAAAATACTAAACTTATGAAACTAAACCTTTGTAAACAATCATTTGATTTTGCAAAGGAAAAAAATATGAATTTTTTGGCAATGTATCCTAAAATGATGTAAAACGAGGGGGTGCATGCTATGGGTGAACCGATGCAGATTAAAGATCGAATTGAACGGGATAGGCAAAAGTTACGTCGGTTGGCGGAGAATCATGGCATGCAGGATAACAAAGTCCTCGAACAGTCCATGGTTTTGGATGAGCTAATCAATGAATATTATCGATTCCAATATAAACATATGATGAAGAGACAACCGATTGCTTAATGCAGTCGGTTTTTTAATGTGACCCAAAAGAAGCCGACTGCTAAATTGCATTCGGCTTTTTAATGTTTTCCGAAAGATAACTCACCCTCCCCTAACGTACTCCCAGAACATCCCTCCATCCCATCCAATTCCTCTTTAAATTCCGTACTAAATCCATAGCTTACAGGATCGTCACGACATCTCTAAACTGGATATGATGACCTCAATTCACCCGGAATGGATGCATCTGTTTGCTCCAACGGGATGAACCTTTTCATCGAACAACAGCTAGGGTTCATACAATGAAACGAAGGAGGGGGACAAGTGAATGACAGAAAGGACACTGAAAGGTTTTCTTTCTATTCGGGATTTCATAGGTTTCAGCTCGATTCGAAAAAGCATAAACCTGCGCTCCAAGCTGCTAGTGCTTTTTCTGGCATTGACGCTCTTGCCGCTTAGCTTGCAGGGGGTGATGAGCTACGCTCATTTCTCGCAGACGCTGGATCGCAAGACGGAGCAGTTCACGATTGATATGGTGCGGCAGATCAACACCAATCTGAACCGGATGCTCAAGGATTTTGAAAGGTTGTCGCTCTTGCCGCTGTATGACGAGACCGTTCTTGGCATCCTGCGGAAGTACGATGGTTCGATGGGTTCAGGGACGTGGGCCAAGTCGGATGATTATCAGAAAATGAAGCTGTATACGTCAGCTCAAGCCTATGATCGGCCAGAGATTCGAGGCATTCATCTGATCAGCAATAGCGGCATTCTGTTCTCCAATCTGGACTCCCTTGCAGTCAAACCCGTCTGGGACGGCAACCAGGAACAGTGGTTTACTGAACTGAAAGGCACAGAAGGCATATGGCACGTGCTTCCTCCGCATATTCCCGGCTACTACGTAAGTGGTCAGGAAGCGGAATACATCACCGTGGGCAGAGAGCTGCGTGATCCGGGGACGCTACAGCGGCTGGGGTACATTTTGATCGATATCCGGCTGGAGGCCTTTGGGCAGCTATTATCCAACCTGAATTTTGAGCAAAAAGCAAGCCTGATGATCGTAGACAGCCAGCAACGTCTTATTTTTGAAAAAACGTCAACAGACGGGTTATCCGCTTATGCTCCTTTGTTATCCCATGGAAAGCTTCAGGATTATGCAGACCATCAGAAGATAGCACTGGATGGACGTTCCTACCTCCATGTAAGGCATCATTCAGGATATTCGGGGTTGTCCGTGATCGGCCTGACGCCAATTACGGTCATTCAAAAAGAATCAGGGGAGATGCTGACCTTTACGATGGGACTAGCCCTTCTCTGTATGGCGGCTGTAGCAATCCTCGCCGTACTGGTATCGTATAGGGTCACCCGTCCGCTTATTCGTCTGAAACATCATATGATTCGTGTGGAGCAGGGGGATTTCAGCCAGCGGGTTACCCAATACAGCAGTGATGAACTGGGGCAGATTAGCAGAGGATTTAACCGCATGATGGAGGAGATCCATCGCCTGTTCCATGAGGTGTATATGCTCGAAATTCAGGAACGGGAAGCAGAACTGTCGGCACTGCAGAGTCAGATGAACCCTCATTTTATATACAACACGCTGGAGTCGATCAACATGATGGCTGTCCGCCAGAGACATGCAGAGGTGTCTGCTATGGTGACAGCGCTTGGCAGACTACTGCGATACACCATTGATAAGGCAGATCGCATGGTGACGTTGCGGGAAGAGCTGGCGTTTGTCGATTCTTATGTACGAATCCAGCAAGTGCGTTACAACGGTGAATTGGAGATTATCTATGACATGGAGGAAGAGGTTAACGACTGTCTTGTTCCCAAGCTGATCCTGCAACCACTGGTGGAAAATGCGATCTGCCATGGGATCGAAGGACGGCTAGCAGGCAGCGACACGGGAGGTATGATCTGGGTATCTGCTGTTGTATTCGATCAGGAACTGCTCATCAGTGTCCGGGACAACGGCAAAGGAATGGAACAGGAGGAGCTGGATCGGTTAAATGCTTCTATCTCTGGACAGACCGTTTCTGGAAAAAACGTGCATCCACCCGCTAATCCCATTCTGCATCGTCATGCCGGGGAGAGTCTGGGGCTGCACAATATCGCTCAAAGGCTGCACCTGGTGTATGGAAAAGACAGCGGACTAAGTGTGGATGGCAGTCCTGGGCAAGGGCTGGTTGTTACCTTATCCATTCACCTTCAACGGAAAGGGGATTGATACGCATGTATAAAGTGCTGCTTGTCGAGGATGAAACGGTGATTCGCCAGGGATTACGAGAGTTGATTGTACAGGCATCCCCTCAGTTTCAGGTGGTGGGGGAAGCGGCAAGCGGAGCCGAGGCACTGGAGGTACTGCGCTGTGAAGTGCCGGATGTATTAATCACGGATATCCGTATGCGCGAGATGGATGGATTGACGCTGGTTTCATTAGCGAGAGAGATGTACCCTGATCTGCTGATGCTTATTATCAGCGGGTACGGGGAGTTTGAATATGCACGCAGGGCGATGGAACACGGGGTATTAAGTTATCTTTTGAAGCCCATCGAACGTCATGAACTGGTGAAATGTTTGCAAAAAATGCAATCGCTACTGGACCGTAGAACCGGCCGCTCCACACTTCCTATCCCCGAAACCTCTGGCGCAGCCAACCCGGAACACGGGGAACCTCGCAAAATTATTCGCAGCGTGAAAGAACACATCCACCAGCATCCTGATGGTGATCTGCGGCTCCAGACGGTTGCTTCGCTGGTCAATCTGAACCCGACGTATCTGAGCCAGTTGTTCAAAACCGAGACGGGCATCAACTATTCCGAATATATCGCGGAGGCACGAATGGAGCGGGCGAAATGGCTTCTGGCCAACACCGGACTCAAAATCTATGACGTTGCCCGGTTATCCGGGTATCAGAGTCCGAAACATTTCATGCTGGTGTTTAAACAGCAGATGGGATGTACGGCAGGGGAGTATCGTGACGGATATGATGTGTAGCGTGGGGAGTAGTGAGAAACAGAAAGTACAGGAAGAGAGTAGCACTAGCAAAATGCCTCTTGGTTTAGAGCGTTTGAAAGAGCAAAGCATAGAGAGCATTTAGGCGAGTGCTGTATGAGGGCAGAGCTAGGTGTCAGGAGAAAATCTCTTAAAATTCCGTACCATTTCTGCAACTGACGTGATTTAGGAGCAAGCAGCGCTTTCGATATACTGAGGTGGCACAGGAATACCATAACGTCCATAAGGGGGATTTCGATGAAAAAGGCAGGACTGATGCTGATTCTCGCGCTTATGATCACAGCTTTAATTGGATGCACAAGCACCAATACGGGCGGGGGTTCGAACGCCTCTGGCGGAGAGAAAGACAAGGTAGAACTGAAATTCATGATGTGGGGCAACCAGGCACACATTGATGTGTACAACAAGCTGATCGATGGCTTTACAAAAGAAAACCCGGGCATCAAGGTAACGATGGAATCGGTACCCTTTGCCGATTATCAGCAGAAAATATCGGTGCTTGCCGCTGGCGGCTCGCTTCCTGATCTGGCCTGGGTATCGGAACGCATGATACCACAGTTCAAGTCCAATCACATCCTGGCCGACGTGTCGGCGTTCAAGGATGACGCACAATTTAAGCTGGACGATTACATTCCCAGCACGCTAGATCTCTTCCGTGAGGGAGATCAACTGTTAGGCTTGCCGTTTTCCACACCGCCGGTGGTGATGTTTTATAATCAAACGCTCTTCGACAAGGCCCGGCTGACTGATCCCAATACGCTGGCTGCCAAAGGCGAGTGGACGTGGGAGCAGTTCGAGGCGTCTGCCAAAGCGATAACCAGCAAGGATGCGGCGAATCGCATCTATGGGGCTAACTTTTTTCGGGACTGGAAGACCTGGGCCGTGCTTTCTTCATACTCCTGGTCTAACGGAAGCGGGCCGTTCAACGAAGATATGACAGCGTTTACCTGGAATGATGAGTACGGTGTACAGACCTTTGCCATGCTGGAGCGCATGATGTTTACCGACGAATCTCACCCGAAAGCGGGCGAGCAGGTGAGCTTTGATGCAGGCAATGTGGGCATGTGCTTCGATAACTACAGCTATGTGTCCAAAGCAAGGGAGATCAAGGATTTTGAGTGGAGTATTGCACCTATGCCGTCCGGCTCACAGGGCAGCGTACCGATGCTGGGGCAAGCGGGCTATGCCATGTTCAAGGATAGCAAGCACCCGGAGGAGACGAAGAAATTGCTGAAGTATTTCGCCAGTGAACAGGGAACGCAAGCAACCGCGACGTACTTTGTGCCTGCGCGTACTTCGGTGCTGAACTCCGATGCTTTCATCCAGCAGCCGAACAACCCGAGCAAAGAGCATATCGTGCAGGCGGTCATTGATGAAATGCCGAAAGCCCGTCTGATTCCGGGACATATCCGCTGGCAGGATATTGATAACGCGGTACTGCAAGGTTTTGACCGATTATTCGCCCGTACAGCCTCGCCAGAGGATAATTTGAAACAAATGCAGACGGAAGTGCAGCGCATATTGCAGCCCTGAAGAGTTGGAGAGTGAAGGAGTGCGGGAGATGAAGCGTAAATAAGATAGAGCGTAGGGAAGACGGGAAAATGATGGAAAGAAAAATGACGGAAAAAAAGTGAATGGGGCGTATGAAGAGTGAGAGAAGTGAGGGGATGAACCAGTGGAAGACATGAAGAAGGGTCAGCAGACGGAGCAGATGCAGCAGCGTTCGCAGAGGACGGAACAGACCAAGGAGTCACAACAGATGCAGCCTTCTCAGAGTTGGCAGAACCCGCAGAACTCCCAGAACCCGCAACATTCACATCAAGTCGGTCAACTTTGGGCTAAGCAGCATGTGCAAAAGACAGGTCAACTGCAAGCCATGCTGGAGCAAAAACCGCTGTCGCTCATCGTCAGTCTGCCCGGGAACGATCTCGCACTGGCTCGGGCGGCATGGGAGGAAGGTGCGGATGCTCTGAAGGTGCACTTTAATGTGGGCCATCGCGCAAGCGGCAACCATTTTGGTCCGCTGGATGAATACACCGAGGTATTTCGGGCGATCCGCTCGGAGTTCGCTGGTCCGTTCGGCGTTGTGCCATCCGGGAGTATCGAAGGGACACGGAGAGAAGATGTGGAGCGCCTGGCGGGTATGGGCTTTGACTTCTACTCCATCTATGCGCATCATCTGCCTTCTTTTATGTTGCAAAATCTTGGGCTGGAATCTACGTTTGCGATTAACAACGAGTATGATGTGTCTCTGGTGGCGTCTGCTGCACATTTCGGTTTTACTGCACTGGAGGCTTCGATTGTACCCGGCAAAGAATACGGCACCCCGCTCAGCTTTGCGGACGTGCTTCATTATCGGCAACTGGTCTTGCAGGCCGGAGTACCGGTACTTGTCCCTTCCCAGCGTAAATTGGTACCGGAGGATGTTCCCGTGCTTCACCATAGCGGCATCAAGGCTATTATGCTCGGGGCAATGGTTACAGGCAAAACGGAGGATGAGCTGCGTAGAGCCGTGAGTAGCTTCCGCAATGCAATAGATCGTCTGACTGGGAGGGATGGCTCGTGAGCCGATCCAACAAGCGGAGACGTGGAGGGCCGCTCGCCAGGGAAGCGCAGATTGCTGGCTGGTTGTTTATTTCACCGATGGTGCTGGGCTTTACTTTGCTGCTTCTGTTCCCGATGGGGCTTGCGTTGTATATGAGCCTGACGGATTGGCCGCTGCTTGGGGATCATCATTTTATCGGACTAGAAAATTATCGGAATATTATGACGGACGCCATGTTCTGGGAGGTGCTTGGCAATACGGTTTACTTTACGGCAGGTCTGGTGCCGCTGAATATCGTACTCGCTTTGCTGCTCGCCCTGCTCTTATCCAAAAGCATTCGAGGGATCGGCCTGTTCAGAACGGCCATTTTCGTCCCGGTGATGACGTCATTAATTGTCTGGGCCATCGTGTGGAAGCTGATGTATGCAACAGAGTCGGGACTGATCAATCAGCTATTGCTGATGATGGGCATTAAAGGCCCTGCCTGGCTATATGATCCGAACCTGGCCATGCCTGCGGTCATTGTGACGAGTGTGCTGAAAAATGTCGGGCTGAACATGGTGCTGTTCATTGCAGCACTTCAGCAGGTCCCGCGTTCCTTGTATGAAGCGGCGACACTGGATGGCGCGGGCAGAAGGGCTTCTTTTTTCAACGTCACCCTGCCTATGATCACGCCGACCGTATTTCTGACCGTCGTGATGACCGTCATTGGGTCGCTCAAAGTATTTGGACAGATCTATGTCATGACCCAAGGCGGGCCGAGCAACAGCACGAAAGTTCTGGTCTATTACATCTGGGAAAAAGCGTTCAAGCTGTTTCAGTTCGGCTATGCTTCGTCCCTTGCGTATGTGCTGTTCCTGATTGTGCTGATTCTGACGCTGCTGCAATGGCAGCTTCGAAAGAGGTGGGTGTTTGGTGAAGGCGATGCCTAGTTTGTCAGGCCGAAGGTTCGGGGCTGCGGTTGGCACCTATTTGATACTGACGGCAATTTCGCTGATCATGATTGTTCCGCTGATCTGGATGGTCTCGACATCCCTCAAGGAACCGCAGAGCATATTCACCTATCCACCGCAGTGGATACCGGATAGCTTGCAATTTCAGAATTATATCGATGTGTTTCGATTGATTCCGTTTCACCGTTTTTACGGGAATAGTGTGTATATCTCTGCGTTGGTGGTGCTTGGCACGGTGTTTTTTGCCTCGCTTGCGGGGTATGCCTTTGCCAAGATTCCGTTTAAGGGACGGAATGTGGTCTTTCTCATTTTGCTGAGCGCGATGATGATTCCGCATGAAGTCACAGCGATTCCGATGTTTCTGTTTATGCGGCAGCTGGGGTGGATTGATACGCATCTTCCGCTGATTTTACTGCCGATTTTTGGCGCGGGTGGTGTGTTTGGCATCTTTGTGATGCGGCAGTTCTTTATTACGGTGCCCACCGAGCTGGAGGAAGCGGCCATGATTGATGGCTGTAGCCGATTTCGGATTTATTGGCAGATTATGCTTCCGCTTGCCAAGCCGGGTATGGCGACGCTGACGATTTTTACATTTGTGACGAGCTGGAATGAGTTCTTCGATCCGTTGATTTTTATCAATTCGAGAGAGCTAATGACGCTGCCGCTGGGGTTGTCCCTGTTCACGGATGAGGTGGGCACAGCTTGGCAGTATTTGATGAGTGCGACCGTGATGGCGACGGTGCCGCTATTGATCGTCTTTTTCCTGGCGCAGCGGCGTTTCATTGAGGGAGTGGCGATGACAGGATTGAAGGAGTAGTCGGGTTTGGGAAGTCAGACAGACAGAGGCACGATGCATCGAGCGATTGAAAGAGTAGCGTATCACATGGAAGGGAGAGGGCAGGTTTGAATGAAGTGGCGAATGTCAAAAGGGAAACGGCGGATGTTGTCGTTGTCGGAGGCGGCCCCGCGGGAATAGCGGCGGCGATTGCAGCAGGGAGGCAGGGTGTTCGCGTGGTGCTAGTGGAACGCTACGGATTTGTTGGCGGGATGTCAACGGCTGCTATGGTTTACCCGTGGATGACGTTTCATACCGAGCAGGGTGAGCAGGTCATTCGGGGGATTGCACAGGAGATTGTGGATCGCTTGCAGGCAAGAGGCGGTTCCCCCGGGCATCTGCGTGATACGGTTGGTTTTGTGCATAGCGTGACACCGTATGATCCTGCCGTCTATCAGGTGGTCGCGGCAGAAATGTTGAAAGAAGCGGGTGTTCGGCTGTTGCTGCACAGCTTCGTAGATGGTGTTACTACGGTGGATGACCGAGTAGAGGCGGTGCGAGTGACGAACAAATCCGGTCAGCTGGAGCTTCAGGCGAACGTATTTGTCGATGCGAGCGGTGATGCGGATGTGGCTTATCTGGCTGGGGCCACTATAGCGAAGGGGCGGGAGGAAGACAGCCAATCTCAGCCCATGACGATGAAGTTCCGTATGCGCGGCGTGGATCTCGGGCGTGTGAAGCAGTATATGCAGGAGCATCCGGAGGATTTTTATGAGAAAACACCTTTTGCCGAACTGGACACGATTCCGTTAACGGGCGTGAGCGGCTTCTATTCACACTGGAAGAGAGCGGCAGTGCCGATTCAACGCGATCAGGTGTTATTTTTCACCGGACCGGCGGCTGATGAAGTGTTGATTAACTGTACCCGGGTGCAGGGGCTTGATGCCACCAATGCTGTGGATTTAACCGAAGCTGAACAGGAGGGACGAAAGCAGGTGCTGATGATTGCCGAATTTCTGCGGAATGATGTGCCTGGTTTCGAACGAGCTTCGATCTCGGTTGTAGCCCCACAGATCGGCATTCGTGAATCCAGACGTGTCATTGGGCATTATGTGCTGACTCAGGAAGATGTCGTTGCAGGACGGAAGTTCGACGATGTCATCGCTAGAAGCGGTTATCCTATCGATATTCATGATCCCTCCGGGCAGGGCGTGACTGCAGCCTTTATTGAAGGAGATGGTGCGTATGATATTCCCTATCGTTCGCTGCTCTCGCAAAATATCAGCAACTTGCTGGCTGCCGGACGCTGTATCTCCACGACACATGAGGCTCACGCCACAACCAGACTGACCCCAAGCTGTATGGCAACGGGAGAAGCTTCGGGAACAGCTGCGGCTATGGCGGTAAAGCTGAAACTTCCGCCTGCAAAGCTTCCTGTATCACTGTTGCAAGCAGAGTTGCGCCAAAATGGTGTAGCAATTTGAGTGGAAAAGGGAACGAAGTTAGGGTAACCGCACAGTGGTGAAATTCTAACGATCACCAGAAGCCTTATTTGGGCAAAAAAGTAGACAAAAAAATTCTAACGATCCCCAGTGACGCTATTTTGCCAAGATTGCTCGGAATGGGGCGGAAAATGGCCTGAATCAGCAAAATAAGCTTCCTACGGATCGTTAGAATTGAAAATGCCTCAAAAATGGCTAAATAAGCTCATCTGAGATCGTTAGAATTCAAAAGCTCCAATTCCACGAAAAATGTGGAACGGGAGCTTTTGAACGTTGAACCGTTACTTTGTTTAGCTCGTATTTTGGCAGTTCCACTTCGAGTATTGAAGCTGGACAGTTGAATCGCGAGCAACCGTAGCGGTAGCCTCAAACTGTTCAACATGGAGCAATAGAGTAGCTTAGCTTCAAACCATTGCTACAAGCAATGGAGACCAAAGGAACTGAACCTAAGCACCTGGAACAAAACAACGCCCACCTCCCTAGTTCATTCGTGCCTCAAGTCTTCTGGCAACGATCGAGAGGGAGTAGTTGATGATGAAATAGAGTACAGCAGCGAGCAACAACGCCGGGATGATGTAATCGAAGCTTTGACCTCCAAGGATCTGCACATTGCGCATCAGCTCCGGCAGGGAGATGATGATGGCCAGTGACGTATCCTTCAATAGAGAAATAAATTGGCTGACCATGGGAGGAGACATGCGGCGCAGTGCTTGTGGCATAATGATACCGCTGAGCGTCTGCATGTAACTTAGGCCAGAGGAGCGGGCAGCTTCCACCTGACCGCGTTCTACAGACTTAAGACCGCTTCGCACGATCTCAGCGATCATGGCGCCTTCGAACAGACTCAGTCCTACAACCGTGGACCAGAAGGGTGGCATTTTAATACCAAGCTGTGGTAGCACGATATGGATAAAAAAGATGATAAGCAGCAGCGGCAGGTTACGAATGGTATCTACGATAACCGCCACAATCTGGGAGAGGACGGGGATTCGTGTAAATCGTATCGTACCGAGCAGTGTGCCCAGCACAAAGCTGAACACAATGGATAAGCCTGCAACTTGAAGGGTCACCCAAAATCCTTGCAACAGGAAACGAAGGTTAGGCCACTCATAGGCCCCGCTAAAGTCCATACGTTCGAAGCCTCCTTCGGTGAGCGATATATGTTCAATGAATCACCACATGTGACTGGATTAGAAATGCCCTACATCGTAACCTGCCCGGCAGGTTTGTTTTTCTTCGGTTTACCTTTAGGTTTGCGCGCTTCTGCATCACTCTGTCCAAATCTGCGTTCCATATAATGCACCAGAAAGCTGAGCGGTAAGGTCAGTATCAGATAGAACAGAGCAACGATGGTGTAGACGCTTAGTGGCTGGAACGTATCGGAGTTCACAATGTCGGCAAAATACATCAAGTCCATGCCGGCCACAACCGCCAGGATGGATGAGTTTTTGACCAGATTAATAAATTGATTGCCAATGGAAGGCAGTACAATTTTGATGGCCTGCGGCAGGATGACCAGATTCATGGCCTGTACATAAGACAGTCCCGATGAACGTGCGGCCTCCAGTTGACCTCGAGGTACAGTTTGGATGCCTGCCCGAATCGCTTCTGCGATGAAAACGGCCGTGTATATGGTTAGTCCCAGTGTGCCCGCGACAAATCCATCCAGAGAAATACCCAGCGAAGGCAGTCCGAGATAGAAAAAAAACACAACCAGCAACAAGGGAATGTTGCGGATAAATTCAACAAAGGCCGTACCAAACCAGTTCAACGGTTTGACCGGTGAGATTCGAAAGATCGCCAGAATGGCCCCGAGTACAAAGCTGCCAATCAGAGCCATCACGCTCACTTGAATTGTATTCAGAAATCCTTCCATAAAGCGGTCGGAGTGTCTGAACAGTACGCTGAAATCCAATGTGCCCATAACAAGAGCCCCCGTTCTCCAGGTGTAAAAACGTTATTCAGGCTTGCTACCTAGCCACTTTTCATGCAACGTGTCATACTCACCGCTATCCTTCAGGGCTTTCAGCATCTTGTTCACTTCTTCTACAAAAGCCGTATCGCCCTTGCGAATCGCCATGCCGTATGGCTCACTAGTGAAGTTGCCGCCAACCAGCTTGTAGTTGTTGTCCGTCTGCTGCATGCCGATGAGGATGATGTTATCGGTCGTCAGCGCCTCGCCTTTGCCTGCTTTCAGCGCTGTAAACGCATCTTGATAATTATCAAACTCCAGTACGTCGGCTTTCGGTGCCTTCTCGCGGATATTCTGTGCAGACGTAGAGCCTTTCACGGCAAGCACTTTCACACCATCCAGGCTCTCCAGACCAGCGATGGCACTGTCGTTTTTCACCAGAAGGGATTGGCCTGCCTCGAAGTACACATCACTGAAATCCACTTGCTCTTTCCGCTCATCCGTGATGGTCATCGTCGCAATGATGATGTCGATATCTCCGTTTTGCAGCATCGGTATCCGTGTTTTGGACGTTACTTCTTTCAGTTCGACCTTCGTTTCATCTCCCAAAATCTGCTTGGCCAGTGCCTTGGCAATATCGATATCAAAGCCTTCCACATCTCCACTTGCCGGGTCTTTGAGTCCAAATAACTTCGTGTCATATTTCACGCCAGCAATCAGCTTGCCGCGTTCCTTAATCCGTTCAATCGTACCTTGCGCTTCCGCATCGCCCCCACCGCTTGTGGAAGGTGTGTTTGTACCAGTGGAGTTACAGCCAGATAATACGAGTGATAACATAAGCACCAACATTAACGTTAAAGACGGGAACTTCATATTATTGTTCATCAATTTAAGACCCCTTTCAAAATGTGGAGTGAGCATAAAGGATTGGATTAACGTCTGGGTGAAAGTACGAAGAGGTTAATGATGGATCAGGCGGCTAAGGAACTGTTGTGCTCTTTCTTCTCGGGGATTGTCAAAAAAATCTACTGCGGGTGCCTCTTCGACGATCCGGCCCTCGTCCATGAAAATGACCCGGTCTGCCACCTCACGGGCAAATCCCATCTCGTGGGTAACGACGACCATGGTCATGCCGTTGTGGGCAAGGGAGCGCATCACATCCAGAACCTCCCCGATCATCTCAGGATCAAGGGCGGACGTAGGTTCGTCAAAAAGCATAATCTTCGGTTCCATGGCGAGTCCTCTCGCAATGGCTACACGCTGTTGTTGTCCACCGGACAATTGGGATGGGTAACTGTCTGCTTTATCGGCAATGCCGACCCGCTCCAGGTATTTCATAGCGGTTGCTACGGCTTGGGCTTTGGGTTGCTTACGTACCTTGACGGGTGCAAGAGTGATGTTGTCGATGACTTTTTTGTGGGGATACAAATTGAAATGTTGAAAAACCATGCCGATGTCGCGGCGGAAGAGGTTGATGTCCACCTTTTTCTGATGCAGAGGAATGCCGCTGACAACGAGCTCACCTTCACTGATGGTCTCCAGGCGGTTAATACAACGGAGCAACGTACTTTTGCCAGAGCCTGAAGGTCCGACAATAACGACGACTTCTCCTTCTTCGATACGAAGATGAATATCCTTGAGGACATGGAAATGACCGAAATGCTTTTGCACACGTTTGAATTCAATCAAGAACACACACCCTTTCTGCAATGGAGAGTGAAAATGGGATAAAAAGGAATTATTGCAAAGTGGTTATTTAATCATACATAGACATCCTGCTGATAGCAATTGGTCTGTAATAAAACGTGACATAAGTAATGGGTTTTATAGGGCTATAGCCCAAAATTACGTTATATATATGTTATATAGTTGGTTTTCTTGTGACGAATGCTGACAGAAAAATGAATCAATACTCCTAGTTTATTTACAATGACTGGAATTGATGTATGCTGTAAACTAAAAATAGTGTCTTGTTTTTATAGACGGGCTAACAAATATAAATAACAAATAACATCAAGTTCACTCTGTACATGGCAAAAAAGCTTAACCCGTCACTACTGTGCCGTTGATATGATGAAACGAGAGAATCGAGTAGAGAGGATGATTTCATACCATGAATATATATCGCTCCCCATTATCTGCAGGGTCAGGCAGTGCAACTGAACTTCAAGCATACGAAGTGGATTTGCCCGAGATTCCTAAAAATGATTTTCATATTACCGAGTATGGTGCCGTTGGAGACGGTATTACAGATAATACAGAGGTCTTTCGGTTGGTTATTGCGGCATGTGCAGACGCAGGTGGAGGCAGGATCATCATTCCTGCCGGCGTGTGGCTCACTGGACCGATCGTGCTGCGTAGCCGAATTGAACTGCATGTGCAAGCCGGCGCACTGGTAACCTTCAGTCAGGATTTCAACAAGTATCCTCTTATTGCATCAAGCTTCGAGGGTTGGCAGGTTGTACGTTGTCAATCTCCAATTGATGCAGACGGACTCGAAGATATTGCGATTACGGGGGAAGGCATCTGGGATGGCGGCGGTGAAGCCTGGCGTCCGGTGAAACGTTCCAAAATGACCGTTGGCCAGTGGAAGCGACTGCTTGCCTCTGGTGGTGTTGTGGAAACGTCAGAAACGACGGATGAACAGATCTGGTGGCCTTCCCAATCTGCGATGGATGGCGGTGCCATTGCCGAGAAGCTATACCTGGAAAAAGTACGTGATCTCGCCGCGCATCAAGAGATCCGGGATTTCTTGCGGCCGAACATGGTTAGCTTGCGTCAATGCAAACGGGTTCTGCTGGAAGGGCCTACTTTCCAGAACTCACCGGCCTGGAATCTGCATCCCTGGGCTTGTGAACATGTGACGATTCGTAAAGTGAATGTGCGAAACCCGTGGTTCTCCCAGAATGGAGACGGGCTGGATATTGAATCATGTCGTCATGTTCTGGTAGAGCGGAGTATATTTGATGTTGGTGACGATGCAATCTGTATGAAATCAGGAAAAGATGCCGAGGGGCGTGAACTCGGGCTACCATCGGAGTACGTTACGATTCGGGATTGCACGGTGTATCATGGTCATGGCGGCTTTGTGATCGGCAGTGAAATGTCCGGCGGTGTAAGGCATGTCCGGGTAACGGATTGTACGTTTATCGGCACGGATATTGGTCTGCGTTTCAAGAGCGCACGCGGACGCGGGGGGATCGTTGAGGATATTCAGATTGAGCGCATTTATATGAAGGATATCATTATGGAAGCTATTTCGTTTTCCTTTTTCTATGCCAATATGGAGGGGTCTGCCCGCGGTGGGGACCTTGCAAAAGAGGTCAGCGAAGAAACGCCGGTGTTCCGCGATATTCGCATCTCGGATGTGGTCTGCGCGGGAGCCGATACGGCATTATTTGTTAGCGGTCTACCGGAGATGCCTCTGGACAGCGTAAGTATCGAACGTTACAGCGTGGAAGCTCGTACTGGCATTCAGTGTGCTCAGGCAAAACATTTACAGATTACAGGGCTTCAGGCACAGATCACCGAAGGTCCGCTGATTCATCTTCATAACTGCAAAGGCGCTACACTGGAGGACATTAAAGGTGTGGGTGCGGATGGGAAGCTATTGAAAGTCACTGGACTTGAATCTGCGGGGATCGTATGTCGGGAAACGGATGCAGATACGGAAGGACGACAGATATCGGTAAGTCCGGAAGTCCGAAATGGAGTTATCATTCGTAGATAAACGGTGTGATTTTTTCGTGCCTATTAGAAGTGTAATAGGGCAGCCATGTATGCAGTCCAGTCATCGCCTGAACTTCTCCTGAGATGGAGAAGAGCACATGCTGGAGCTGGAACACGGCTGCCCAATTGATTTTGTAGAGGAAGAATAGGTCAGGACAACATGTCACATTCATCGATGCTCTTTGCGATAACGCAGCGGCGTTGTGCCTGTGATCTGTTTAAAGGTTTTGTTAAAATGAGCAGTATGCTCAAATCCGACCTTCTCTGCGATAAATTGAACCCGCTCTTGTGTTGAAAGTAATCTTCGCTGTGCCTCTCGAACTCGAACGATACGCAAATATTCGCTGAAGCGAAATCCGGTAAGCCTGCTGAACATTCGGCTGAGATAAGAAGGGCTGATATAAAAACGGGCTGCAGCATCTTCCAAAGTGAGCGGTTCAGTGTAGTGTTTATTGACATAGGTTACGATCTCGCTGATCTTGTCCTGCATCGGATGTAGCGAGCCTGGATTGGATTCCCGGATAACCTCCTGTGCCCGATGGACAAGAATCAGAAGTTGAGCCAGCAGACTACGTACGGCGATCTCATAATGAGGGCGTCGTTCTTTGCATTCCTGAAGCATCTGCCACAGGATGCGCTCGATCTCTGGTTGATCTGACTCGGGAAGACGGAGGAGGCTGGAGCATTTGAATGGCAGCAGGCCACAGATGCCTAGCTCCATGCCCGTGGCAAAAGCAGGCGAAAAACCAATGAGAATCCGTTCGAAGCCAGGTTTGTTGCCTTTGGAAGTGGTGTGTACATCATGCGGGTTGATGAGAACCAAGTCACCTTTTCGCGCAGGCAAAATCTGTCCATTCATGGAGTATACCCGTTCACCTTCGAGCAGGTAATATAATTCGTAAAAGGGATGAGCATGAGGTTGCGGCATCGCACTCCCGTCATGTCTTCGCATATATTCTATGGTAAAGGCATAATCACCAATCCGATACTTGGGTCCGATTCGATCCTCAATGAGACTCATTAGGCAACTCCTCTCCACTTCAGCTTGGCGTTGATACTCATATCATAACGGAAAGTAGATAATTTTGTAAACGCTATCATATAGAGTGAGATTGCTTTTTGTGAAGATAGATATCATTCATCAGGGACGGGGGGATATTGTGGAGAAGGTGGACGAATGGAAGAATGCCCGTTATAAAGGTGACAAAACGGACATGTTGTTTTAGAGTAAGGAGAGCGAGGTCATGCTCCAGTTTGGGAGTATCCCCGAAAATGAATTGGAAGGAAGGAAACAAGTTATGACAGCACATGAATTATCACCGCTCGTAGCTGCGCTGGATATGCAGCCTCACGTCGAAGGTGGTTGGTATAAGGAAGTTTGGAAAGCATCTTATCAAATCCCGCAATCCGTATTGCCGGACGCCTACTCTGGTCCGCGCTTCTCGGCAAGTTCAACGTATTTCTTGCTTCATGCTCATGAAATCTCCGAGTGGCACACGGTGCTTTCGGATGAGCTGTGGTTATGGCACAGCGGCAGTCCAATTGAATTGAAATTGGGTGGCAACGGCGAAAACCCGGAGAATGAGGAAGTGCTGATTCTCGGCATGGATATCGAGGCAGGACAATCTCCGCAGGTACTTGTGCCTGCAGGTGTATGGCAGACGGCACGACCATTGGGCGATGAGCCGGTTCTGGTCACTTGCGTCGTAGCGCCAGGTTTTCACTTTGATGACTTCAAGCTGGTATCCAAAGGATAAGCTTATATTTAAAACTTTAAATTTAAAAAACCGATTCAGATATGCTTCAGCATCTGAATCGGTTTTTTTTGAGTGCTCTTCTTTCTTGCTCTTACATTTCTCATATCTCCCTGATGTTCATTGTGAATGCTTTGCATGTCCGATGGCGAATACTGCTCACTTCGGATTTTCATTACTCATCCAGCTGTCTACATAAAACTCTCCATTATACTCCGGTAGCTTAGCGAGTTCCTTAAGCTTGAGTTCAGCTTCTTCCGCGGTAGAATACTCACCGATAACAGCCGTGAACTCATCCGTAGACGTTTTAAGGAAGGAGATATCCTCATCCGGATAAGATTCTTTTAATATACCCATGGACTCTCCAAAAGGCATTGATTCTGTACGGAGTGAGAACACCTTTCGAGGTGTGACTGGTTTGCCGTCAGAAGTCAGCTTCACTTCCAAATATCCAGGGTTCTTGAATTCCGTGACGGAATACTGTACGCCTTCTTTTAAAACAACAACGAATCCGACGGAGGAGTCGTCTAGAATCATGGAACCATAGACATCTTTTACTAAAGGTTGAGTCATGAAGTCGTTTTTTACTTTCTCCATATCCATGTAACGTGCACCGCTGAATGTAAAGAGGATACGATTGGGTGCTGACTTGTGTACTACATTATAATAAGGTGCGTCATTCGTCTGATTCTGGTCATCGGTACTAAAATGAATTTTAAGCGTATTTTGCGTTGCGTCCGAACCCACGGTTACTCCATCGGTAATCTTACCGCCATCGCCGAATTGTAATACTTGAACAATCGTTCCGACCACAGGTATTTTGACCATAGCATTTGCAACTGTAGGAATGTTGACGATGAACAGAAAAGCTGCACATGCTGCCAGAGCAGAAGCATAGCGGATGATACGAGATGATTTTTTGCGAGCAGCCGCTTTTCGCTGGGCTTGACGAATAACCTCTGTAAGTTGAGCCGGGATTTCAATGTTTTCATAACGTTCTTTACTTGTCATAGATCTCCAACCTCTCCTTCAACTAAATCCAATTTTAATTTTTTGATGATCCGATAAAATTTTGACTTGACGGTATTCTCAGATAGGGAGAGCACTTCAGCGATTTCTCGAAAACGCATATTATCGAAAAACTTCAATATGATATAGGCTCTATCTTCAGGCACGAGCCGATCGAGCGCATCGTACAGATCCATCTTTTCTTCTATGGAGGCTCCTCGCTCTGGAGCTGCGAACTCTTGCACATGATCCTCCATATAAGTTACGCGCTGGCTGCGACGAATATGGTCGATCGATGTATTGATTACAATCCGTGACATCCAGGAATCAAAATAGGTCATGGAATCCATTTTGCCATAAGCAATATAACCTTTGTATGTGGCTTCGGATACGATGTCCAATGCTTCTTGTTCATTTTTCACATAGCAGTATGCCAGTCTGTATAATTTGTTTTGGATCGTTGTTATTTTTTCGCTGAACTGTTCTTCCTTTGTTTTTCTGCTGTTCAGTCTAATCAATCTTGTTCCCCCCTGATAAACCTAAATAATATTCAAGTCCTCGTGTATTCCAGGCCCGGATTGGTGTAGAGTGCTTGAGTTGTTTGATACCCGTTAGACTGATAAGGAGGCAAAATAGTTTTAAGGCTTGCAAAAAAAATATGTAATCTCTATTACAAAGGGGCCATACCTTCATTTTTCACAACGAAGTCTGTGACTATAACCTACACAGAACCATATCAAAACACCCGCTCTTCCAGAAACGAAGGCGGGTGTAGTTCAATTCAATATGTCAGAAATTAAAATTGTCCGGATCGGAACCGAAACGCTTATGCTCATTCAGACCGTTAATCTGTTCAATCTCTTCAGCTGTTAACTCGAAATCATATAGCTCGGTATTGGCGTGAATGCGCTCAGGTGTTACCGATTTCGGGATGGTCACGATTCCGTTTTGCAGATCCCAGCGCAATATGACTTGTGCCGGAGACTTGCCGTATTTGGCAGCGATATCCTGGAGCAAAGGATGCTCCATCAGATTACCTTGTCCAAGTGGAGACCAGGCTTCAATCTGAATCTCATGTGTACTGCAGTAGTCGCGTAGTTCCTTCTGAGTCAGGAGCGGATGAAGCTCGACCTGATTGACCGCAGGTTTGATGGTGGCATCCATCAAGAGATCTTCCAAGTGGTGAGTCTGAAAGTTACTCACGCCGATGGCGCGAACACGTCCTTCTTTATAGAGTTTCTCCAGTGCTCTCCATGTATCTTTGTACTTGCCTTTGACAGGCCAGTGGATCAAGTAGAGATCGAGATATTCAAGCTCCAGACGTTGCATGCTTTCTTCGAAAGCGGCAAGTGTGCTCTCGTAGCCTTGGTCACTGTTCCATACTTTGGTTGTGATAAACAAATCTTCACGAGCAATGCCAGATTCACGAATGCCTTGAGCGACACCGGATTCGTTATTATATACTTTGGCAGTATCGATGCTGCGGTATCCAGCTTCTATCGCTGTTTTGACGGCACTTACAACCTCATCTCCGTCTTTCACTTTGAATACGCCAAAGCCAAGCCATGGCATCTTAACTCCATTATTGAGTGTGGTTGTGTCCTGAACGTGTTTCATGATCTGTCATTCCTCCTCTGATTCTTTTCGATTGCTGACAGGTTGTCACTCCTTATTATACTAAAGTTTTCCTCTCTTTAAATATGGGTAGGCAAGCTTCGCGCGAAAAGCCCCTGTTTTATCCTTTTTCGCCAGGCAGAGGTTTGGTTTTGACGCTTGTGGGTGATAAGATGAAGTATACGAAAAAAGAACGAATTGTATTTTATAGATCCTTCATTATAATCCTGAGAGGATAGCGTTTAGAGAAATGGATTCAAACGTAGAGTCCGTATGCTTTTACATAATCACAATCAATCAAGCGTAGTGATCTCGTATGACAAGTCGAGCCTGCGCGATTAACGATAAAGGAGCAAATTAATCATGGCTAAACCTAAAAAAAC
Organism: Paenibacillus intestini; assembly: GCF_030803945.1. NCBI lineage: Bacteria > Bacillati > Bacillota > Bacilli > Caryophanales > Paenibacillaceae > Paenibacillus > Paenibacillus intestini. The sequence continues at coordinate 86,345 of NZ_JAURUN010000007.1, forward strand.
CAAAACGGCAGCAGCCTGGTCTCTCGTCATTATGGGAGCAGGTTTCGCAGCATCATTGCCATTCCAGGGGGTGCCGGTAGGTAAACTGCTGGTTGGTTCGTTTGAAGCAGGACTCGTGGGTGGACTTGCGGACTGGTTCGCAGTAACTGCGTTATTCCGTCATCCGCTAGGTATTCCGATTCCCCATACGGCGTTACTGCCGAAGAACCGGGATAAGATGACGGAAGGTTTGGTCTCCGCTGTGGAGAATAATCTGCTCAACAAGGACAGCATTACGGAGAAAATTGCTGGCTTCAAAGCAGCTGAGATTGTGCTGGATACATTGGGCCGGGAGCTGCATAGTGACGGGATCAAAACCATGATTGATACGCTCTGCAAACGTATTTTGGCCGGGCTTCCGCTAGAGCAGATCGCTCCGATGGTAGCCAAAGAGATCAAGTCACAGGCCGGAGCGTTTGACTTGGGGCCGATTCTCGAACGGGCCGCTGTACAGGTAACAGAGCGAGGGTATGATGCTCAGGCTCTAGATTATGCGTTGAAACAGGCAGAGGAGTGGCTGGTCAAACCGGAAACGATTCTGTTCCTGGGTGAAAGTGGCATGAAAGCTATTAGTGGGATCCAGATGAATGGACTCATGCAGTTTGCGATGAATGCGTTCATGGGTTATTTGAATGAAGACCGTCTGGGCGGCATTATTCAAGGATATCTCTTTGACCGGGTAGAGGATATGAAACGGGAAGGCAGTGCGCTGCGTTACAAAGTGCTGGATATGCTTCGTACACAGGCCATGCGTATTGCGGTGAGTGAAGCTGTGCAGGATGGCCTTAACGGGTGGAAGAATAATCTGCTGGATGGCTGGAATGCTGAGGAAACCGTGCTGAACAAGCTCACCGAGATGCGGGATAAAGCACTGGTGGCGATGGAGGATGGTCGTTATGTGGATACGTATGCACTGCCTGCAATAGAGAAGGTTTTGGCTGATCTGCGTGCAGATGATGCCTTAATGACAAGCATGAATGGCAAGATTGTAGAAGGTGTCACCACACTGCTGGAGAAAAATCACTCCAAAATCGGGAATCTTGTGCGCGAGAACGTAGATAAAATGGATAATGCTTCACTCATCTCGCTGATTGAAGATAAAGTAGGTCAGGATCTGCAATGGATTCGGATCAACGGTGCGGTGACCGGATTTATTATCGGGGTCTTACTGACCGCGCTACGGATGGTACTTGAATAAAAGGGAAGGCCGGGCCGATCTGGCTGGCCAGCAAGAAGAGCCGCTCGTGTGTAGAGCAGGCTCTTTTTTAGTGTCATCGTAATGATGTGGTTTGTTATCTTGTTGCTAGCTTGGGATGAGAGGTGGATTATTTGGAGGTTAGTTGCTTGGCTTGAGCGGGCAATTCATCTGCCGTCACTTCTTCCCAGTGCGTTACACCACGTATTGCGGCTACATAGAGCTTCAAATATGCACCACTTTTAAGTGATTTTCCTGTAGAAAAGTTTAATGTTTTGGATTTTCCCTCATCCGTATAACCGACTAGTTTGTAGCTGTATCGTCCATTTTCATCCTTGTTTACTTCAGTCTGATTCACAACCGTATAATAGGTTGTTTTGCCTGCTGGATTATCAGGTGTCAGTTTAGCCGGGTCCATGAATATAAGCCACAGGCAAGTCAGAATCACAAGCACTAATGCGAGAATACCGAGTGATTTTTTCATCATAGTGCACTCCTTTACAGTTGGAATTCAGGATGCTGCAATATCTTTATATTTCAGGTAGCGAATCGACCAGATGGCAAATAGAAGAATGAACAAGCTGTTCATAAATAGAAATACCATATTCTCTGAGGTAGTCAGTCCCTTCTGACTAAGCACACCCATACCGATCGTGAGCAGGGAAAACGGGAATAACATGCCAATCTTCAATACATACATGCCCAATCCAAAAAAGACTGCGCACAGGCTGATACCAATAGGTGTAGCAAAGCTGCGTATCCGAATGGATAACCCAAGTTGAAGTGAGGCGATGGAAAGAGAAGCAAACCACCCTCGTAGGCTCCAGACCAGAATTTCCGCTGGAAACTCGCCCGGAATGTTGAACATCTTGCCCGCAGCCCAATACATCAGCATGAAAAAGGCTTGGGCGAAAAAGATCAATAGGCCAACAATGACCAATTTGGCAACAAACAGACTGGTGACACTTAACGGCGAAGCCAGAACCATGTTCCAGTTGCGGTTGCTATGCTCCAGACGGCATACAAAGGCACAACAGATGGCGACTAGAATAGGCAGAAAGAATTCCCCGTAAAACAAGCTGACCTGTGTCCACAAGCTGAACCAACCATTTTGTAAAGCGGCCTGGTTAAAATAAAAGTTAAAACATCCGATAAGCAGGCTGATAATAGGCAGGATTGCCAGTACCAGACCGATCCGGGAACGCCGAAGTTTAAGCCATTCGGCAGAGATACTCCTCAGCATATAGTTCCCTCCTTAGATTTCTTGTCTCGAGGCATGAAAATTGCCAGCAAGATAGAAGATGATCGTCATGCACAGGGCCGCTAACAATAGGCCGACAGGCAACATTCCAGATACATAGGTTCCTGAAGAGGCGCTGTAAATGTAAGTGACCGGGTTCAAATCCAAATAATAAGACCAGATAAACAAGTGACGAATAGCGGCTGGGAACAAACCGGATGTGGTTCCAATGAATCCTCCCAGCATGCCCAGACACAAAGCAAACGCCTGATTGCGGACGGTCAGCGACAACCATTGCTGTAGTGCTGTAATGGCAAGTGTAGTTAATAACGTCCCAACAACAAATTGCACAAGCAGGGAGAGTGGAATGGAACCGGAAATATTTTTGGATAGACCAAAGCCCACGATAAAAATGGCCTGCGCTATGATGCCATACAGGATCAGACTATTTGCACAGATATATTTGGCGGTGTACACATGATTCCGTCCCGTATTGGTTGTCATTAACATCTTCCAAGTGTTCCCCTTATGCTCCATATCGCAGATGCGGGACACCACGATCGCCGATATGATCGGCAGAAACAGACCATTCATGGAAGCGATGCTGAAAATGAGTGCTTCCCAGCTGGCATTACTCGCGCTTCGAGAGATCGATATGCTCATGGACATGGCGGCCCAGATCATCTCTGCAGCAAGGAACAGGGTAATCATGATCCAAATCTTTTTGCGCCGGATTTTGTAATACTCCAGAGATAGAGCTTTCATTACAGGCTTCTCTCCTTTCCAGTCAGATCAAGGAAAATGTCTTCCAGACTCTTTTTGTGCTCCTCAATGCGAGTGACCGGAATACTCTGTTCCACAAGCGCTTTATTCAGCTTCGATACTTCTTCGTCGCGAAGATACTTCAATATGAGCTGATTTCCATGAACTTGTGGCATGTAGCCATGAGTTAGTAGAAGCTTTTCTGCTTTTGCCGGCTCGGGGGTCTGGAAACGGATCGTGGCCTGATTATTAGCCTGCAGACTTTGCATGGTACCTTGAAACAACAATTTGCCATCACTGATAATGCCCACGGAGGTTGCGATCTGTTCGATCTCGGATAACAAATGGCTGGAGAGCAGCACGGTGATGCCGTATTGACCAGGCAGGGACTTGATCAATTCTCTGATTTCACCGATACCGGCAGGGTCAAGTCCATTCGTAGGTTCATCCAGAACAAGCAAGTTGGGAAAAGCAAGTAAAGCCATGGCAATGCCCAGCCGTTGTTTCATACCGAGTGAATACTGATCGGCCTGTTTATGTTTCTGATTTTCCAGTCTTACAATTTTTAAGGCTTCATCGATATTTTTGCTTGGTACATTTCGTAGCCGCTGCATCACCTTCATATTTTCAAGACCGGTCAAGTGACCATAATACGAAGGGGATTCAATCAATGAACCGGTTTGGCTCAGAATGGCGGGTCGATGTGTGGTCAAATCTTTCCCAAAGACCTTGACCGTACCTTCACTAGGTTTGATCAACCCCAGCAACATTTTTAACGTGGTCGTTTTTCCTGCTCCGTTCGGGCCTAGAAATCCAAAAATCTGCCCCTTCTCAACCGACAAATTCACTTGATGCACACGATTCATACCGCCGTATGATTTGGACAGATTATGCGTTTCGACAATGGGGGAAGTATTTATCATTGATTTCATCTCCATTTCACGGTGATCTCTGTTAGTTCAATATAGATCAGACGTCTTGCTCTTGGCTGAAGATAACCTTACATTTACCTTAAATAGAATTGGAAAATATAGGCTTATATTCATGTCCTGATGTATAATGAAAAGGGTGATACGAATGGACATAATGAAAAACAAGAAAATACTGATTGTAGATGATGAACCGGAAATCCGTGAGATGATCGAACGCTTTTTGCGTAAGGAGGGCTTTTTCAGAGTCTATACCGCAGGTAATGTGGCCCATGCTCTGGCGATGTGCAGAATAGAGAAGCCGGATGCAGCTATCCTGGATATCATGTTGCCAGATGGAGACGGATTCTCCTTGTTGTCTTCTATTCGTTCCTTCTCGGACATGCCTGTGCTATTTTTGTCAGCGCGAGGGGAGGATGAGGATCGTTTACTCGGTTTAGGTTTGGGAGCAGATGATTATATGGTCAAACCTTTTCTTCCAAGAGAGCTGATTCTTCGGCTCATGGGCATTTTGAAAAGGGTATACGCTTCCAATACGATAGAAAGATTGCCTGTATTTCGTCTAGGTGGATTAACCATTGATTTGGAAAGCGCTGTCGTTCATGGGAAGGGAACAGAACTTCCACTGACAGCCAAGGAGCACGCTATACTGGTCAAACTTTATGAGAATCAGAACCGGATTGTAACCAGTGATGCACTATGTCAGGCCGTTTGGGGAGATGAGAGTTACGGATATGAGAATACCCTAATGGTTCATGTTCGGCGGATTCGGGAGAAAATCGAAGAGGACCCGTCTAAACCAGTGTTTCTGTTAACCGTCCGTGGGCTTGGTTATAAACTGATGACTCAGGAGACTCGATAATGGATGGTTTGGTTCGTATTCTAAGAAGATTTGTCGGCTCTACCATTCTTGTATCTGTTGTACTGCTTTTATTTAATCTCGTATTGCTGGGTTCATTGATCTTCAAGGAAATTCACGAAGGACCTTCCCCCAGTGCTGTTGTCAAACAGGTCGCAGGCAGTTTGAGCAAGAGCGAGCAGGGGGAGTACACATTACAAAGTAAAGGGATGGAGATTCTCGCTGAACATCAAGCCTGGGCGATGCTTTTGAATCAGGAGGGTGGGGTGCAGTGGAGTGAGCGTCTTCCAGCAGAAATCCCTCTTACTTACAGTGTGACCGATGTTGCTAAATTTTCTCGATACTATCTTAAAGAGTACCCGGTATATGTGTGGGAACGGGAAGATGGACTTTTGGTGTTGGGGTATCCCAAAAATACGTATGGAAAATACCAGTTCGATTTTTTGGCGGATTGGCTCAAGTCTCTACCGGTCAGGATTGTACTGTTATTGATATGCAATGTGGCACTTGCGCTACTTATCTCATTGCTAATCGGAACCCGTGTCATACGAAGCATTCGCCCGTTGATCGATGGCATTCATGCACTTGCTAAAGGAGAGTCGGTGCAGGTTGAAACCAAGGGCATATTCAATGATTTGTCTGAAAGCATCAACTCGACCTCCCATATGTTACAGGAGAAAAATGATGCGCTAAAGGCAAGGGATGAGGCACGATCCAACTGGATATCAGGGATATCGCATGATATACGGACGCCATTATCCATGATTTTGGGATATGCCAGTGAACTGGAGGAGCAAGTGGATCTAACAACCGAGCAAAAGCAACAGGCATCCATTATTCGGCGTCAGGGGGAGCGTCTGCGATCGCTCGTCAGTGATTTGAATCTGGTATCCATGCTGGAGTATGAAATGCAGCCCCTACAGATGAGATCCATTCGGTTGTCTGTTCTGGCAAGGCAAGTTGCATCTGATTTTTTAAATAATGGGCTGGACGAGCGTTATCCGATAGCGTTGAATGTTCAAGACGAAAGTCTGTATGTGCAAGGGGATGAACGATTGTTATACCGAGCGGTAACCAATCTGGTGCAGAACAGCATTAGACATAATCCAGAGGGGTGTGCAATCGAATTGATGATCAAGCGTGATGTGCGAAGTGGTTACGCACAGTTCATAGTCTCCGATGATGGGAAGGGAATTCCCGAGGAAGATCTGCATGATGTGCTGGTTCTTCCTTATACGGCAGGTCGCATAAGACCTCCACGTCATGGACATGGTCTAGGACTTCCAATGGTATCGCGGATTGCTCATGCCCATCGGGGGAAACTCCTGCTCCAGCGTAACAATCAAGGAGGGCTTCAAGCAGTATTACAATTGCCTGTAACGGTATGAGAGTTGCCTGTCTCAGGACAGGTTCTTTACAAGCACATGCGTATAACAACGTAATATAGAGAATTAAAAATTTGGAGTATGATCTAGTCGATTTTCTGGATAATCCAGAGAAGGGAAAATAAGGATTTACAAAATCTAGCAAAGTGTGATAGAGTGAAGCTAGAAATAGATTACATATTTTATATTTAATGTAAATATATGTTTTGTTTGAATGAACTCCGGTGTTTAGCTTATTTAAGCTATACATATACAAAAAATTGAATGGAGGTTTTTTCAATGAAACAATTCAATCTCGAAGCATTAGCAGCAATCGAGGACATCAGTGATGATGAACTGATGGTGGTTACAGGGGCGTTAGCCGCAATTGAGGATAAGAAAAGCGGCGGTGTATTTTGTACAGTGAGTCATGAGTGCCATTATAATTCTGTTTCACCTTCTTCCTGGTTGACTTGTTGTTAATTCTGACTTCGATTTTCTTCAAGCACATAGCTGATCTCAGTTATGTGCTTGAAGTATTTATATGGCGTTTTCCTGTTTACAACCATTGATTTAGAAAGGGAGAGAAAACGATGAGCATACAGGAACAGTTGAATAACTCCCACTGGGGTGATGCTTTATATTTGACAGAGAAATACAAGCAGTATGAACTTGAAGTTGCTGCCGAGCCTTCCGCTCATGGAGATGCAGTATCCTCAAACGATGTAAGAATGAAGTTGTGGCTGGATCAGTTCTTTCAGGATCAGGAGCAATTAGCGGATCGATTCCAGGCTGAATCTATGGACATGAATAAGGTGAATAGTCTATTTCAAACTCCAGATTTCCAGTACGCGTTTACAGATATGGGCTGGCATCAGGAGCTTCGGAAGACGTTTCTTGAGAATGAGCATGAGGATATTACATATTTCATCGAGGGCAATACAGAGGAAATCCCTTTTTTTGAGTTTTCACAACCTTTTCTGCAACGATCTATTCAGATCATGACAGAGGGTCTTTCAGAAGGATATGAGTGGCTGGATCGGCGCCGTGTCATCGGGCTTGTACTGAAGACCGTCTCGGATAAAGTGTTTCACTTGTCTGCGAAGACACTCATCTATGAACTAAATAAAGCTCGGCTCCAGGAGGAATTGATAGGTGAAGATTCCCGGCAGAGATATTTACATTTTGTAAGCGAGAAAATTCAGACCAGAGAACAAATCCTCAACCTGTTACTGGAATATCCGGTTCTTGCCCGAAGTATTGCCGAGCAGACGTTGCGGATCAATCAGAATATGATTCGGGTTCTGGAGCGATTGACGGCCGACCGTCATGAACTGGAATCTTTGTTTGATTTTAAACTGGACAGGCTGGAGGATATCGTATTTCTGGGAGATTCCCATAATGGCGGAGCCAGCGTGCTGCGATTGAAATTTACCGGGGACGTTAATGTCATGTACAAACCAAGAGACATGGCAATTGATACTGCATTTGCTGGTATACTACAGTGGTTTAATGAACAGGAGATTGGATTGCCTTTCCGGATTACCAAAACGCTGGACCGTTCCGAGTATGGCTGGCAGCAATATATTTCTTACGAGGAAGTGACCCGGGAGGAAGAGGCAGAACGCTTTTTTGAGAGACAGGGACAATATTTAGCGATTCTATATGCATTAAATGCAACGGATATGCACATGGAAAATATCGTTTCCCAAGGAGAGCATCCGTTCTTCGTAGATCTGGAGTCTTTGCTGCACAATCAACCCTTCAAGTATATGGATGAGAAGGAGCAGTATACGGCACTGGAGAAGACCCTTTCGATATTGAATGATTCCGTATTAAAAACAAGCATGCTCCCTACGCTGGACTCCAACGCCTTGTATCATAGTGATCTGAGCGGGCTTGCCGGAGATGTGGAACAGATTCTCAATACCTATGAGGTTCACGATAAAAACACAGATATGATGAGGATCAAACGAAGCAAGATTGCTGTAAGTCGGTTCAGTCACCTGCCATCTTACAATCAAACGCCGATACAACCCGAACGCCATATCCATCGTTTAAAAGAAGGGTTCTATCGCACTTATCGTTCCATCATGGAGCAAAAAGACCGTTTCATCATGGCAGTACGCCACCATTTTCATGGGTGTGCTGTGCGGACGATTGTTCGGCCAACCGTGACCTATTTTACATTAATCGAAGCCAGCTCTCATCCTAAATATTTACGCAATGGGCTGGACAAAAGTCTGCTGTTTGACATGATGTGGGCCATCGTCCGGCAGGATCGTAACCGTGAGAAACTGGTCAGCTATGAATGCCATGATCTGTTGCACGGAGATGTGCCCATGTTCAAAACATTAATTGGTGAGAAGGTGCTGTTTCATCATTCGGATAATCAAGTCATTGAGGGTGTTTATGACTCGGATATCTTGACCCAGACGGAGACAAAGGTTCGGGCCATGAATGAAGATGATATGGATATGCAGTGGGAATTTACGGAGCGTACACTGCAAACGAAGTATGTACTGGAGCGCTCGTTCGCTATGGAGAAGAGTACAGCGAGTGTACGGCCAGAGGCGTTGAACGGGCATCCAATCTCCACGACCCGAGCTGATTACTTACGTGAAGCGGTAAGGATTGGTGATTATATTAAGGATATCGCGATCACGGGAGATGAGGGCAGCACCGTATCCTGGATCAGCATGGGCATGGATGCGGACGAGAAACTGATCTATAAATCCTCGGAACTGGGTCTATACAATGGGGTCACGGGCATCGCTTATTTCTATCTTTATCTAGGTCAAGAGACAGGTGACGGGAAGTATACAGAGATGGTCGATTTTTGTATCCAGACGGCCTGGGAGATGATTCGCAAAAACATGGACAGAAATATCTCTTTGTTTACAGGTTACGGATCACTTCTCTATTTGTTAGTGCATAAAGCGAAGGTATACTCCCAGCAGGATGTTCACCCGGAACTGCTCGAACTGCTGGATATACTGGATGAGATGATCGAGGAAGATGAGCGGCTGGATGTCATCTCAGGTTGTGCAGGCACATTAATGGCATGCGTGGATTTGTATACGATGTTCCACCTGCCTAAGGCACTGGACATAGCTACAAGATGCGCAGATCGTCTGCTTAAGCTGGCTGGGCCGATGGAACAAGGCTTGGCATGGGTGACATCGGCGATCAATAAAGTGCCCCTTAGCGGCATTGCACATGGAAACGCAGGCATATGTCTGAGTCTTGCCCGTCTGTACCGTGTTACAGGTCACGAACCTTATTTTGAAGCTTGTTTGGAAGGAATTAAATATGAGGAATCGATCTACAGTTCCGAAGTGAATAACTGGAAGGATCTCCGGTTCACGGATGGCAATATGTCGGAAGAACATTATGTCATGTATTGGTGTAATGGCGCACCCGGTTTGGGTATTGCCCGGGTAGGAACAGCACAGGAGTTAAGCTTCCGCGGGCCTATAGATGTGCTGGAAAAAGACATTCGCCGAGCGGTGACCAAGACTATGGAAGATGGTTTCACAGAAGTCAGTTATTCACTATGTCACGGAGATATGGGGAATTTGGAGCTGATCTTGCTCGCAGCCGACTATTGGCAGGATGAAACGTTAGAAGCATACGCTTATCAAATGGCTGATTATATCATGACCAAGGTTAGAGAGGATAACGGTCACTGGAGATGCGGCATTCCGAGTCGTCAACAAATACCAGGACTTATGCTGGGTCTGGCCGGAATCGGATACCAGTTACTGCGGCTGTATAATCGGACACTGCCTTCTGTACTTATGATGGAAGGGCCGGTAAGCCATGAACTGAAGGATGTAGAGCAGGTCACGCAGCAGGATAGAGTGGAGATGGCTTTTACCAGACAGCAGGAGTATACGGCAGAGCCGTCATCTGAACCGGGACAGCATTATGCCTAAACGTTCAGTATTTAGCCGTCTGCGTGGCAAGGCAAAGCGAAAAATTCCTGTTAAATTGCAAATGAATCAATACGACTGCGGACCCAGCTGTTTGCATATGTTGCTTGCGTACTACGGCTATGAAGCCGATTTTACCGATCTGAAGGAACGATTTGCCATGCTGGGGAGCGGTCGTGACGGAAGCTCCATGTTGAAAATGAAGGAGGTAGCCGAAACCTACCATCTGAAAGGTGTAGCCAAAAAGGCACCTGCGCCTTCACTCAGTAATGATTTCTTGCCGGTCATCTGTTTCTGGGAGCAACGACATTTTATTGTGCTTGAGGAGATTAAGGCTGGTAAGTTATATACCATTGTTGATCCTGCCATGGGGAGAATGACGATCACTAAACAGGAGTTCGAAGAGAAATATTCAGGTATTTTTCTGCTGGTATACCCGGATGAGGGGTTTGTCCCTTTTTCAGAAAAAAAGATGAGTAAAGTAGCGTATTTCAAAGATTTGATTCGCAGCAACAAAAAGTATTTTGTATGGGCCGTATTGCTTGCCCTGGGATTACAGCTTGTATCGGTGCTTTTTCCGTTCCTGATGCAGGTTTCGATTGATGCGGTAACGGGCAATGAGGGATACTCCATTTTTCCCGTGTTGCTCACCAGTGTGGCTTTATTAACCTTGTTTCAGATCGGTTTTGGATATGTGAAAGATATGTGTATCGTGCGCCTTCAGGAAGTGCTGGATTCGCAGTTAACCACCAATTTTGTGTCCCACATGTTGAAGCTCCCGTATCAATATTTTGAGATTCGCTCTCGCGGAGATCTGATGATGCGAGTCAACAGCAATGTTACCATCCGGGAAATTTTGTCGCAAAAAATGATTTCCACGTTCATCAATTTATTTTTAATTGTGGTGACGTTTACCTACATTGTCATTCAATCACGCATCATTGCGTTCACGTTGCTAGGTATAGGAATAACACAGGTCCTTATTTTTGTATACACGCGCAGCAGGTTCAAAAAACTGACGCAAACTCAGATTGTAGCTCAGAGCTTGGCAGGATCTTTTATGACCGAAGTGTTAGAAGGGATTTCAACAATTAAATCTCTTGGTATCGAGCAGCGCACGGAAGAAAAATGGCGGGAGTTATTCAAACGCCAGCTTGCCACGGTGAAGGAAAAGGCTATTTTTCAAACTCGAGTTAACACGATAACTAATACTTTGAATTTTATGACACCGATGCTCATTTTGCTTGTGGGTTTGTACCAGATTATGCAGGGCAACATGACGTTAGGTATGCTTGTTTCATTCCAGTCTCTGGCTGCACTTTTTTTGGGGCCGCTTAATTCACTTGCCTTGATGCTGAATGAGTTCGTAATGGCGGATGCGTTGCTGGATCGGATTTATGATGTGATTTTGGCAGAAAAGGGTCGGTCTTTTCAGAAGAAACCAACGGAGATGGTGCATGTTGCCGAGCTTCAGGGTGATATTACGATTGACCATGTGAGCTTCAAATATACGGAGTACAGTAGTCCTGTGCTTAATGACATTAGTATGACCATTAAAGCAGGACAGAAGGTGGCTCTCGTTGGCAGATCAGGCTCTGGTAAAAGTACTCTCGCTAAATTGCTAGTGGGGTTGTACACCCCTACACAAGGAAATATTTATTTCGATGGCATTCATGCGGAGGAATTAGATCCTCAACATATTCGTGATCAAGTCAGCATCGTTCTTCAGGATAACTTCGTGTTTAACAATACCGTTTACGATAACATCAAGCTGCATGCGGAAGAAGCAACTGCAGAAGAGGTGATGTTTGCTGCAAAACTTGCCGATATTCATGCAGATATCGAACGCATGCCGATGAAATATAACACGTTAATTTCGGAGGCAGGCTCTAATCTGTCCGGGGGACAGAAACAACGGGTAGCTCTTGCGCGGGCGCTTGTGAGCAGGCCCAAAATTCTGCTTTTGGATGAAGCAACCAGTGCACTGGATACGTTAACGGAATCTACGATTGCCGGGAACTTAAGCATGTTGAAATGTACGCAAATTATTATTGCTCACAGGCTGAGCACAATTCGAAATGCCGACACGATCTATGTGCTGGATCAGGGAGAACTTGTCGATGCGGGAACACATGAAGAGCTGGTTACAAGGTGTAACGCGTATCAGAGACTCGTAGGAGAGCAGCTGAATGAGGCCCAGCTCAGACAATATGGATAGAGCATGTTATTTATGAGGGTGGCTCTGCTTCGCTGGGCCTGGATAAGAGTTGTGTCATTTATAATCAAGCTTTCTTTTTGACACCAGCCGGTGTTCGGAAGAAAGTTTTTTTTATTTTTATATGGAAAAAGTTAGGGCCTAAATGGTACAGCAGTCTTAGAAGCGGGTAATATACACCCAAATATAGGCATGAATCAACTAGGAGAAAAGTTTCAGGAAAACGCTCCTGTGAGCGGATGTGTCTTATGTTGATTTTGTACTATGATGCATGTAACAGGTGAAGGGGGCGCTCTTTACTTACACAGGTTTGAGCCAAAAGGGGGAATTGCTATTCCGCGCACAAAATGGATGAGAAGTTTATTCGCACTGATGATGGTGTTCACTATATTGCTGGGAGGGTGTCAGAAGATGACAGAGAGTGAAAAACAGGCGTTGTACCAGGAAGCTGAGAAGGTTGTGGTGCAGCACTTCAAAGTAAAGTTTGAACTGGATGTGGTCGTTACGAGCAAGGAACTGCTGCCAGAGATGGCGATGTCGCAGATCGGACTGAAAGGGCATGTGAAGGATCATGACGATCAGACCTTTGGCATATCGTACGATTACAAGAAAAAAATCACCAAAAATCTCGTGATTAGTCCCGAGCTCGAGGAAGTCATTAAAGCTAAAGGACATGATCCATACGCCAAATAAAAGGGGAGGTGCAGTGATTGAGTAACGGCAGGAACATTGATGATGAAACGTACAAAACCTTATCGGAGTTAGCCTATCAGGATCAAAAGGCAGGTGACCGTCTGACGGAGCTTCCCGGCTGGCAAGTACTGGAGGGCACAGAGAGTAATAAATTTTCCGGCTTCGATGCCGTAACGTTTTATAATCCGGAGACCAAGGAGGCAGTCATTGCCTACCGGGGAACTGAGGGGAGTGCCTCTCTGGACCGCTCGGTGCCTGATTTCGTGATGGATGCACGCATCGGGGGCGGAGAGTTGATCCGCAAAGGGCAACAAGACACGGCACAATTTGTAGACAACCTGACACCGGATTGGCTCGATAGAGGCGTTCAGAATATCAAAGATTCCACAGGTATTTCCAAAGTGGAGAACTGGGCTGGCGACAGGGTAAGAGATGTACAAAACTGGACGGGCGATCGCGTAAAGGATATCGAAAAGACCTATTCGCCTACGGGCTGGGCTAACCAGATGTATCAGTCGGAAGATTATGCGAACCATATGAAAGAAAAGTATGGCGATCTGAATTTCTCTCTGACAGGACATTCTCTCGGAGGTGGGGATGCGCAGTATGCTTCCGCTTATACAGGTCTTCCTGCGGTTACATTCAGTGCACCTTCAGTAATGGGCAACCTGACTCCTGAGATGCGTCGGCGGGTTGAGGCCGGCGAGTTGGATGGGCAAGTAACGAACTATGCGAGTCCGGGCGATCTGGTCGCTAGCGGAACGTTAGGCGGATATGATCGTCATGTAGGTTCTACGTATTATATTGATTCGAATTACGCAGATGCCAATAATGGTGTAAGTCTGATTGATAAAATCAAGAATACATTTGGCGGAGAAAACTACCACAGCCTGGATCAGTATAACTTCAAAAATGGTTACATTTCCAACGAGTTGTATGATCCGATCACGGGTGAGCGGGTTCGTTATTCGCCACGACTTATGGAGAATCTGGGACCGCTGAGCAAAGCGGTAGGTCCGATGGGGCTGAGAGGCGGTGCCGGCAGAGGAGCGGCTGCGGCGCTGGGATCTGGTCTAATCCAGGTTACCCCGGAGGAACTGAAAAGTGTGGCTTCCCGCTGGAAACAAAATGCCCAGCAGTGCAATGCCGAGTTGAATCAGGTGCGGACACGTATGGCTCAGTATTTACATACAAGCCGTAGCCGCAGACTGGAGCCCATTGTGACTCACTTGGATGCGTCTATCCAGGAGCTGAGCACATGGCATATGAAGCATACGAGCCAGTTCCTGAACTTTATTGAGGAAAAGGCGGAGGCTTTCCGGCAAGCGGATGAGAGTCCGGTACATTTTAACTAGTTATAAATGACAGGCTGGAGAGATAGCATTGAGTATTCAAGGTGAGAACGTGCACTGAGGGGGAGGGAACCACGGATGAGCGGACAATTGCTGGTGGAATTGAATGACCTGCGGATTGCGGAAAAAGAGCTGTCACAGCTACTGGTTCGCATGCAAGCGGATGAGCAGGAGGCAAGGGCGCTGTACAGCCGTCTGAACGATTGGAAAGGACAATCTGCGGATCATACGAGGCAACAGATTGAAGAATTTTTCGCAGGTCTCGCCAAGCGTATCCAATCCATCGAGATGCAGAAGAAAAGTCTGATCCAGTATATTGAATTTATGATTCAAACGGATCAGCAACGTTAATATGCAACGGTGTGCCATATTGCGGATGGCGCATGTAGCGTGCACGGCAAGTCATCAGGATTCTAGATATGAGTTAACCAAAAAAGGAGTTTGTAGCAAACGGGATAACCCCGTATATGCTGCAAACTCCTTTTTGCATCTTTTTACAATGATCTCCTCGGGTGACCCCGGGTAAGAGAACTGCAGATTAACGTTTTTTGCGGCGAGTAGCCAGTGCGATGCCCAGGAAGGACATGATCAGAGCCAGAATCGATACGATTAACGTTGCTTGTTGTAGCTTCAACGTACCTGCATCGGAATCTGTGTTGTTCGGTTGACCTGTTACCGTATCGGAGAGAGCATCGCCGAGAGTGGTGTCATCATTTCCTTTTTTGCCATCAGTCGCAGTGTCAGAAGCTTTGTCACCTGTCGCGGTGCCAGCAGTACCTGCACTGTCATGCCCATTACTTGCTCCACCTGCACTATGGTGGTCGCCGCCTGTTGCGGCATTACCGGCAGCTGCCGGATCTTCGCTGATGGTTGTGATGCTGTGAGGAGAGTTTGCCCCCGGCTGGCCTGTCCACTCTACAATGCTGCCATCACTGTAATATTGGAAGGCATCCCATGCCACTTCTGTTTCTGTCTTTGGGTTCTGTGCAACAAAGTTAAACTGTTGGAACTGTCCAGCCAGAATCCCTTGGTTATCTCCATCAATCTCCCAAGTGATCGAGGTTACTTCTTTAGAATCATTTTTCTCAGTTGTGATCTTCCATCCAGACAGTGGCTGATATTGCTTAAATGCAACACCCTCTGGAATTTTGAGTGTGATTTTAGTTGTTGGCAACTCTTTTTCAGACGGTATTTTAATCGTATATGTCTGCCATGCACTCGTTTGTGCGACGGACGGATTTACCGTGACGTGAGCGCTGGCCAAACCGGAGAACAGCAGGAATGCTGCTGCACCTGTTGCCATAGCAGATGTTAATTTGGATACCCATGATGTCTTTTTCAAAATGATAACCCCTCTCATTCTTTCTTATGCAATCGTTGTTAAATACACTTCACTCTTTTAAAAATGGTTTCGTTGTTTACTACTTTGCTGCCTCAATCTTGAACTCGGCATCGAGGGCATCAAGTGACCGAGTTAACGCGTGGACTTGGATACTCCACTTGCCCGGCATAGAGATGTAGTCCTCCGCCTTGTATACGCCCGTATCGTTCTTCGGAATGGTGATCTCATAGATACCCATATCCATATCCAGATGGATCAGAGACAACGTCACCTGTTCGAGATCTTTGACGATACTGCCATCCGCTCGCTTTATGCTGACTTCGAACTGATTTTCTCCCACTACGTTTGGGCTTACCTGGAGTGTTATCACGGAGCCATCATCTGTCGTTTGTGTGCCCTTATAAGGACCGACGGGTGCTGGCTGACCTGGAGACAGATGTGTCAGTACAGCCGCGAGCGCAAGAATGATGGCACCTGTAACCAGTTCAGCCTTTAGACTGCCAGACAACTGCTTACCTGTAGCGGCTCTTGCTCGATTGGCATGTATCAGCGCGAAACCGATCATCACGATAAGTAGCAGAATTTTACCGATCAGAACCAGGCCATATGCTGTTGTGAATAAAGAGTTCAGTAGCGGTGCGGGCAGGATGACCAGACTGCCATAGATACCCGTAGCGATCAAAACGGCTACAGCACCGATACCCCAAACGGTAAATCTCCTTATCGCTGCCCAGTAGACTTCGCCTCGCAATTTTGCAGGCAATCGATTGGTGAGTGCAGGCAGACACACTGCCATAGCGGTGAGAGCCCCGATCCAGAATGCAGCAGCGGCAAGATGTACAAAGTCCATGGCTACAGCAAGCACACGTTGCTCTGCGGCAGCAGGATGCCCCGTCATAGCATGGGTAAGCAGCCAGCCTAGAACCAGCACCAATGATCCGTATGAGGACCAGATTCGCACGCGCAGGGATCGATCCAGATCATAACCGGACAGTAGTGTGACTGCAAGCAACATGGCAATCAGCATCTGTAACATCCAGATCTGACCGAAGGAGGTCAGTTTGAGCGCACTGCCTAATAAGGCCCAACTGAATTCGCCGAGATTGACACCTGACTCATAGAGTGTGTTCAGCGGAAGGCTTATTAGTGCGGCAAAGGAAGCAGCAGCATAGCTGATCCAGAGCAATTTGTAGCTACCCGGTGCCTCCATCGGTTCCCGTAGCAGGGAAGCTGGGGCAATTCGCAGTAGCAGGAAGGCGAGCGTACCCAGAATGACGGACAGACCGAGATATTGAATCCAGTCCGTGAATGACACGATCCATTTTAATGGGCCACCGGTGGCACCCGAACCGGATGCCAGATCCTTCAATCCGGCAGGTGCTCCGGTAGGCTCACCGATATGGAACACATACGCTCCAGAGATTGGATGACCATCGGCGGATACGGCCTTCCAATTGACGAGATATGTCC
The DNA here is from genome assembly GCF_030803945.1 of Paenibacillus intestini. NCBI lineage: Bacteria > Bacillati > Bacillota > Bacilli > Caryophanales > Paenibacillaceae > Paenibacillus > Paenibacillus intestini. The sequence continues at coordinate 103,740 of NZ_JAURUN010000007.1, forward strand.
CGTCAGCAAGGCCAGGCTTCAGACCCGTTTCCAGAATGTGCGGGCGTTCTGAGTCAATCTGTACGTCACCATTGTCCGCTTGATTTCCGTCAGGTCCGGTAATTTTAATATCATAAAAGGCCGTCTGCAATGATTCATTAAACTCCAACGTCAGCCGCTGCGGTGCAGTAACGAGCAGTTCATTTTCTTCAGGAGACGCCTTCACGATATAAGCATGAGCAGATGCCCATTGCGGCATCACCAGACAGAACACCAGTAACAGACTGGTGAGCAGCGCCCAGTGACGTTTGCTCCAATGCAGGGTTAAGCTTCTTACTCTCAAAAAATCATCACCCTTGGGTTATAGATTTACAATTATCCATAATTCGTCGTTCACACATAATCTATACCATTATAACTTTGTCCAAAATGAAGGCGTATGACTACATAGGGCTATAAAAAATCATGGATTACTGCATATTTGTGACAAATGCTTGAAATGATGCACATTTATAAGTGGTGCTATTACATAACGCATATCAGAAGTAAATCGTTTTGTGGTAGACTTCCCTATTCTATTCGCTCTGAAACATGTTCTATTTACGAGGCTTGCGCCCGGCAAGCCCGCTCTCTAATGCGTAGCGAGTGAGCTGCACCCGGTTCTCCAGCTGTAGCTTCTGCAGAATGTTCTTCAGATGATTCTTGACGGTCTGATCCGAGATGCCGAGCTGTTCGGCTATTTCACGATTGGTGTACCCGGCAGATACCCATTGCAGTATCTCCAATTCGCGAGCGGTTAACGGATTCTCTTGCACATCCTCGCTGCGAGGAGCGGGAAACTCCTGCAATATTCGGTATGCTAGCTCCTTGCTCAGCGGTGCATCGTCACTAACAATGGCGCGAAGGTATTCCAGCCAAGTGGAAGGAGATAAATTTTTGCGTAGATAACCTTGGGCTCCTTGTTTCAATGCTTCAAAGAGGTAAGTGACATCATCCGATACGGTGACCATTACGATCATGACGTATGGGAAACGCAGTTTAATCTGCCTTGTTGCTTCGAGTCCATCCATATCGGGCATCTGCACATCCATCAAAATCAGGTCAGGCATCCAGTGTTCGGTTAGCTCAATCGCTTCCTGCCCATTTTTGGCTGTGCCAATGACTTCAAACAGGCTATCTTCGGATAAAATGGTGCATATCGCCTCACGCGCATGTGCGTGATCGTCAACAACCAGTACACGTACCAGTTCCATCAAGTCTGCCCCTTTCCAATGATCATTTGTGTATTACCTGGTGTCGAATCAAGCTGGAATGTCCATCCCATCTGCTCGGCTCGTTCTTTTGTGATTCGTAAACCGTACCGGTCCTTGAACAGCATCGGGTCGCCTTGAATTCCAGTACCGTTGTCACGGATATGAACAGACCAGTTAGAGGCATTGCCTTTAGTGTAAACTTCCACTTTGGTGGCATGGGCATGTTTGCGTACGTTAAGCAGTGCTTCCCGAATACAAGCAAGCAGTTCTACCTGCTCTTTGGCTGAGAAGGAAACTTCGGTCAGATTCCATTCTACATCTGCTTCTGGAACGGTATCACTCACGATGGATTCGACCTGAGCTTGCAAAGCAACGGCTTCAGGATCAGCAACAGGTGAAGGTACATAACGCAACTGAGCAATAGCTTGCCTTACATATGTATTGACTTCGTGCACGGTTTTTTGAATCTCGCGCAGATCCTGCTCATGGCTGGTGCCTGCAAGACTGCGTCCTGCTTTGTCGGTCTTTACCGAGAGCAGGAATAGCGATTGTGAAATGCCGTCATGCAGTTCCCGGGCAAGCTGGTCACGCGCCTCAAGCGCCGTTTTGGATGCTCGCTCTTGTTCGAGGGCAGCTCGGGCCCCTTCTAACATCAGGAACAAACGGCTTAGCAGTGTCACGCTGACAAGATATACAATTACAGGTGTCAACCAGTTTCCGGCATCCATCGATAGATACGGCATCAGAAACTGATGGCGAATATATTCCCACAGTCCCACGGTGATGGTGGGAATTAGCAGGATCATCCATTTGATCTGTTTATAGGACATATATACATAACTCCTTTTAAGGGCTGGATACATCATACTGTAGCAGGTTGTACCTTTTCCACAATGAGGGTAATGGGATCATTATAACGCAACCTTGTCCAAGACCCTAGTCCGGGCTGTTTACAGGAAATGGGGGAGCATCATGGAGTATTTAGAAGGATATCTAAGAACACAGAGGGGTGAAATACTGTCACGCTAGGTGAGGGTTGATGTGCTCTGCTCAGGAGGGCTCTGCCCGTTTTCGCTATGAGGGAAGGTCCTCTATACTTATATAGAACGCAAAATCATTACAAAACATGTTAAGGAGTGACGCAGCAACATGAGTCAAGAAGTATTGGAACGTCGCAGTGAATTGCTCAAGAAGAACATTCACCAGATGCTTGTTCAAGACAATCAGCACGGGATCAGTCGCCAAGACAACATGTTTTTGCAACAGATGATCAAAGAGTTGCATCAGACCTCGCATGAACTGAATACGATGAGTAACGAAGAGTCTTCACAAGACTGAACAGGCCCCTGATGCATTCGATGAATCAAATTACACTTCACATCACGATGAAAAATGAAAATGGCGCTATCCCTCATGGGATAGCGCTTTGGCGTTTATGCATATATCAGACTACTGCAATAGTTGATGAGCCGCTCGTTTCTCGATATACCGAATGAACAACTCCGCGAGTTCCGGGTCAAATTGCGTACCTGAACATGCCCGCAACTCCTCTATGGCCTCATCCACATTTTTGGTTTTCTGATAAGGTCGCTCGGTGGTCATGGCATCAAAGGAATCGATCACGGTCAGCATCCGGCACAGCTTAGGAATTTCATGACCCTTCAGGCCGTAAGGATAGCCATGGCCGTCATAGCGCTCATGATGCAATTCAATATACGGAATCAGATCGGCGAAGCGATCATTTGTCATCACCATTTTTTTGCCCCAAGTCACATGACCCTTGATGGTATCCCATTCCTCGCATGTCAGCTTTTCTCTTTTGTTCAATATAGACCAGGGGATCTCCAGCTTGCCAATATCGTGAATCAGCGCCCCAAGCACGAAACGCCGCTTTTCTGCATTGTCTAGTTTGAGCACTTCGCTAATATCGAGCGCGTATTTATAGACCCGTTTGGAATGTTTGAACGTATCCATATCCTTGTATTGAAACAGGTTCAGCTGCTGCTCGATGTCGCGGACGTCTTGAACCAGATCAATCTCGTGCTCCATACCGTCATTGCTTCCATAGCGATGTACGTTGTTTTTGCCCTGCTTTTTGGCATAGTAAAGCGCTTTGTCCGCCTGATCCACCAGTTGAGACTTGTTATACATATCCACTTGGTATGCAGCAATTCCGGCAGAGAAAGAGAGACAGCCATGCGGTAATACCTCTACCCCTTCAAAGGGGGTATCATTCAGTTGTTTGCGTAACTTATTCATAAATCTGTAAGACTCATCGAGTTCCATGCCTGGCATGAGCAACGTGAATTCTTCTCCACCATATCGAAAAGCGGTAACGGATGTGCCTTCGGTCTTGCGAATGAGAAAATCCCCAAGCAACGCCAGCAGGCTATCACCTTGAAGGTGACCGAACTGATCATTATATTTTTTGAAATCATCAATATCAAGCAATCCCAGACAGAGGGGCGTTCCTTGCGTACGAGCTTTGTTTAGCTCCGTTTCCAGCATGCTCTCGAAATAGCTATGGTTGAACAATCCTGTCCGCTGATCCGAGTTTGCCTTTTCTTCAATGGACTGGTACATGATGAACAGTTGCTTGAACGCATGAGATAACAAGATGCTGAGGCTGAGATATAAAAATAGACCAAGGACACCGTTATGTACAACCAAAATGGTAAGCACAAGCGCCAAAATAAGTGTACAGAGGTAGACCAGGAGGGATTCGGTTACGAATGCCCGTTTCATCTGCTGTAATGCATCTTTGGTTGAAAAATGAAAGAACAATCCTAGCGTAATGGTATTAATAATAAAATAGGCAGCCAGCGCTGCAACATATGGAATCAGGTTGTAACTATCAATCGCTCCGACCTGACCACCTGTCCATTCGAACACAGTGGCGGCTCCGGTGATCATGAGACTATAGATACTGAAATTGACAACATGTTTCCACCAGGCAAGCTTGCGGTCTTTAATTAATAAAATGATAGAAATCGGCAACAACACCGAGAGGCTGAATGCCCCGCCAAACATAAATATGCAGGCCAGATACACAGAGGAATCCATCGATTGCTGGTTACCCTTCGGGGGAATCTGGAACGTAAAATAGTCGAGGATGAGCGCTGCTCCCAGCATGGTATAAACCATGACCCAATCGGTTGTAGTCAGATGTACATAAGACCACTGGTTCATATAGATAAAAACGCCAACCCCGGTGCAGCTAAGCAAAACAACATACATCATGCTTCGATCTGCTTTGCGGAAAAGGTTACGAATAAAGTTCATAGAAAATCTCCTGCTTGGATTTAGTCAACTCGTGATGTTAGGTATAAACGAAAGGTGCAGTATCACGACATCTTATAAAGATAACAGACTCCTGCTCGATGCATTTATATTGGTTATTGTTGTATAGGTATATACTATATATTTTTTAACATAACAAGTTCGCTTCCAAAAATCCAGCAAGAAAAAACAGGCCGCTCGCAGCCTGTTTGTCTGGTGTGGCAGCAGAACCTAACCGCCAAGCTTGTATCCCGAAGTAAGTGCTACAACGACAGACGCTACGATGATGGCGTTGATAACAATGCGGGAATATTTAATACCCTCGAATTTCTTCATGGAAAAGACCTCCCTTCCTTGGAGTCTGGTCCGATGCTCACCCAATTCTCACTGGGCTTGATATGTTTCTGCGGACGATATATCTTCTTTGCCCCGATTCACCATCATGTACTGGATAAACAGGAATATGCCAACATTCATCACGACATCACCAATGCTGATGACCTGTGTTCGTGGGTATGGACTCGATAGCGGGATGATGTCGCCGAGAAAGGCAAGATGGGTTGATGCGTCCATCATATAATGCTTGGATACGGCGGTGCCTTCCCGAAGCAGATCGACATAATAAGGCCCAAGCACAGCAGAAGCTTCAACGGAGACGGGCATGCGACCACCATTAAAAGCCATCACGATGAAGTTGAGAAACACCCCGATCCAGATCAGCGTGAACCCCCGATGATGTCTGTTGAGCCATAAAAAGATGAGGCCGGTGATATAAACAGCGGCAAACAGATAACCATTAATGGATGCTACCCAGCTCAACCGCTCCTGCATATAGAAAATGCCAAACTGGAAGAGTAACAGTAGAGGGAAGATCCAGCCGCCGCGTAGCTGGAGTGTTGCAAACTGGTTGAGCCCATAGCGGACCCCACCCCTGAATAGACCAACAATCAAGCCGATCAGAATACCGTCGTATACCATGATTAACCCCTGTTCTTGCGGACGTGCGCAACGATACTTGCGTGTTTGTGTACATAAGAAATTCGACCTGATATTGGCAATTCCTGCATGGTCAAAATGATTTTTAAGAAGAATTTTGTAAATGCATATATAAAAGCCGTCTTCCCGAAAAATAGAGGTCGAAACCTGAATCCGAATCGGTGAAGACGGCTTTATATTTTGCTAAAAAATGATCATTTCAGTCAAGTGTTTATCTAGGGCGATATTTACTCGGAACCACCATTCAAGTAATTAAAGAAAGGCTGATCCACCCAGAAGTTGTATGAGGTGATGTCTGCTTCAGGAGCCAGCTTGCGGAATCCTTCCTGAATAGCCTTGGCATTTTCTTTAAGTGAGAAAGATTGGGCATAATAATGACCAAGCGTAATTTTGTTGTTTGTAATCACTGGGAAATTAGCCAGTGCGGTTGGTGAGTAATACAGCGGCTGCCACCAGGAGTTGATGATCAGTGGAGATTGGCTGTTGCTGTTCTTTTTAGCAAATTTCAGAACGATGTCGTTGAAACGGGCTTTGTCCGCCGTGTTGTTAAATTCAAACTGAATGTCATATTCCTTCGCATAAGCGATGTAATTGCCATTCTCAATCTGCGTAACTTTGTAATCTGGTGTTTCTTTCGGCTCGCCCCACTCTTTCAAATAGATAAAAGCAGATGTCTTCGGCTGGAATTGTACATCGGCATCGATGCCTTCGCTACGAAGCAGGCCAATCAGCTGTACTGCATGATTGATGCTATCATGACCATAAGTTAACGTCAGTTCATCGATAAAGTTGGAGTCAAATCGGCTGTCTTTCAGGTTGTAACCTGTAACGAGATCCTCACGTAGCGCCTGATCTACAATCTTTCTCAGTTCCGGAGCTTCAATCAGATCTGCCGTGCGATATGCAGCATAGAGCTTGGAGTAGATATCTGCATCATTGGAGCGTCCGATTTCATTTTTATATTTACCTTGGCTGATCAACACACGTCCAAGCAAAATGTTCGCTGCATCCTTGCTTGCTGCGCCGCCCTTAACCAGAGCGGGATACAGACTCTCCGGAACAAGTCCTGTATCAATGGCCGCGGCCAGTTCTTGTCCAGCTTGTCCTTGCAAGCGATTCGGCTTGATGCCTGCTTTGGTAAGGGCCTTCGCTGTTTTGTCCGCAGGATAGGTGTAAGCGAGTTCTTTGAAACCAGCTGCCTTGACGGCGAGGAATACCGCTGTGTAAATGCTCAGTTGATCTTTCGCACGTACCTCCGTTGTTGATAACACACCGTTGTTGAACAGCGCAACAGCTGCCTCGTAGGCGTCGTCACCCGATTTCAGATCGCTGAAGGCAGGTGCCTTTGTGGCATCCGTACTTGTAGTGGAGGCGGAACTTGCTTCCGTAATGGCTGCTATGGCTTTGATAAAATCACCCTTGGATGATTGCTGTGGCAATTGGACACCGTACTTGGCTTGCAGGAATTGAGCGAAATCTGCTGCACTCTCTGTGTAGCCAGCTGGTGCTGTTGCTGCAGGGGTGTTCACTTGTAGCGTTTTAGGTGCAACTGGCGTTGCGGATGCTGCAGAAGCAGAAGCGGGCAGACTGAGACTGCCGAGGGTTACCGGAGCGGCGAGCAGGGCTGCCAGCGTAATCTGGGTGATCTTTTTCAAATGAAAAGCCTCCTTAAAATAGGTTGGAAATGATAGGTGAATGAAATATAATCCTGACAAATCCTATCAGAATATAATGATTGGATTGACTTTAGCACGGAGTCGCGCCAAATGTCAACGGAAAAAAGCCAGTTGCAATGCGGTTTCCAGAGTATGGAAACCAGTGTTGTTACGATGATCTTCCATATGAGTGTATACGCTGAAAGTTTTATTGACAAGGATCGACATTATCCGCTAGGATAATAAAAAAGATTATTGAAAAGGGGAATTTTCAAAATGAAAAGAGGTTTATCGTTCGTCTTATCAATTGTTATGTTGTCTATTTTGCTGGCCGCTTGTGGGAAATCAGCTACTAAAGACGAACAATCCGCTCAAGGCGGCGATTCTGAAAAATCCCTGCGAATGGCACTGGTACTTCCTGAAAAAATAGGGGTCAACCCTTTCTTTGTACAAATGGATGAAGGCTTCAAAAAAGCAGGTAAAGAGTTCAAGGTGGATACCAAAACGATTGAATCAACAGACCCTGCAGCATTCGAGCAAAACCTGCGTGCAGCTGTTGCTGAGAATTATGATCTGATTATTACAGCAACGTTCCAGGCAGAAGATGCACTCAAAAAGGTTGCTGCCGAGAATCCAAACAAGTCGTTTGCGATTGTAGACACAGCGATTGATCTGCCTAACGTTCGTAGCGTTGGTTTCCGTGAATATGAAGGAGCGTACCTGCTGGGTGCTGCTGCCGGACTTTCCACGAAAACGGATAAAGTGGGTATGGTCGCTGCAATGGACATTCCTTTGATTAAGAAATATACAGAAGGTTTCAAAGCAGGTCTGGAGTCGGTTAATCCAAAAGCAGAATTCCTGGTGAACTATGTTGGTGGTTTCAATGACCCGGCTAAAGCGAAAGAATTGGCACTGGTGCAATTCGGCAAAGGTGCTGACTTCATCGCAGGTGCATCTGCTGTAGGTGATCTTGGGGTGTTCGAAGCGGCAAAAGAAAAAGGCTTCTACACTTCTGGACAAGATACAGACCGTACAGTAGAAGATCCGGAGCATATCGTACTGTCCCAGTTGAAATCTACGGATACTGTGGCTTATGAGACCGTGAAAGATTTTGCAGAAGGTACATTCAAAGCAGGCGCAGTGAACTACGGCTTGAAAGAAGACGGTGTAGGCCTGACATACGTTACGCGTGACAGTGAGTCTCCATTGAATGCATTTGTTGGTCAAGAGGTTATCGACAAAGTTAAAGCGATCAAGGATGACATCGTATCCGGTAAGATTGTAGTTAAAGATCCATTGCAACAATAGTAAAGATATAAATCACTTCTTATATATGATCTGAAATATTTCATATGAAGAATGAGCAATGAATTGACGAATGTGTAATCCATCTAGTTAGCCGGCTGCCCAACCAGGCAGCCGGTTTTGCTACTGTTACAGTGACCATATATGTTGAACTTAACGTTTACACAATAACGGAGAGGACAGAAGAAACCTGGAGAAGCGGAGCTAAAAGCTTTCTGCAAGAAAGCTGCATCGGAAGCATAGGCTTCGCCTTTATCCCCGGATTTTCTCCTTTATAAAAGGGAGTTCAAAAAAATCCGGGGATAACAGCGATCGAAAGGTTGTTCTGTCATCGGAGTGCCCAGTGTAACCATTTCACGTTGAACTTATATTAACCGAGAGGAGCGAACGCAAGATATGCTGTTGGAGATGGAGCAAATTACGAAGAAATACGGTAGCTTCACGGCGAACAAGGATATCCATTTTAATCTGCGCGAGGGGGAGATTCATGCTCTCGTCGGGGAGAATGGAGCAGGGAAAACGACGCTAATGCGTATGCTGTACGGGATGGAGCAACCGACAACAGGCACGATTAAAGTCCGTGGGCGCGAGGTAAGCTTTGCAACACCATCTCAGGCTATGGCGAGCGGGATTGGCATGGTGCACCAGCATTTCATGCTGTTTCCATCCTTTACGGTAGCGGAGAATATTGTCATTGGACGTGAACCTGCGGCGGCAGGGGTATTTGATCGAAAAAAAGCGGCAGCTCAGGTCGATGAATTGGGCGGACAATACGGCATGCCGGTCGACCCGTGGAAAAGAGTTGGAGAATGTCCCCTGGGTATGCAACAACGTGTAGAAATTCTTAAAGTGCTGCATCAGGGAGCAGACATCATTATATTGGATGAACCTTCGGCGGTGCTTACTCCGCTTGAAGTGAAAGAACTGCTGGCGAATATGAAATCGCTCGCGAAGCTGGGCAAAACCTTTGTCATTATCACACACAAGCTGCAAGAGGTCATGGATGTTGCGGATCGAATCACTGTACTTCGAGACGGGCAAGTCACAGGTACATTAGAAGCGAAGGATACCGATGTAGAGGAGTTGTCACGTCTGATGGTCGGGCGTGAACTGGTGCGAATGGACAAACCCGCATCTGTTCCGGGTGAAGCTGTGCTTCAGGTGGAAGCCGTTCAACTCTCGGGAGCCAAAGACCGCTCTGCACTTAATAATATTCATATGAAGGTTCGCAAAGGTGAAGTGGTCGGGATTGCGGGCATCTCCGGTAACGGTCAATCCGAATTGATTCAGGTGATTGCCGGGTTGCGGAAGCCCGATGGAGGCCGAGTGCTTCTATCCGGACAGGACACGACCAATTGGCCGGTACGCCGGATTCGTGAGCATGGTCTCGCCCATATTCCGGAAGACCGCTATATGTGGGGGGCAGCGAAGGACGCCAGCGTGAAGGAGAACGGACTGATGGGACACCATCACCGTCTGCAGAAGCGGGGCATGATCAAGGCCAGAGCAGCCAAAGCAATGGTGGAAAGCTGGATCAAACAGTTTAGCATCAAGACAGGCTCGGCGGAAACAAAAGCCCAATTTCTATCGGGCGGTAACTTGCAGAAGCTGATTGCTGCACGTGAATTTGCGCAGGATACACCGTTCCTGATTGCAGCAGAGCCTACACGTGGGGTAGATATCGGTGCAATGGAGACTATTCACGCGGAATTGTTGCGCAAACGGAATGAGGGAGCGGGTATCCTGCTGATCTCATCCGAACTGTCGGAAATTTTGCAATTATCGGATCGCATTATCGTGATGTATGAAGGCGAGATTGCCGGAGAACTTCCGGCAGCGGAAGCGACAGAAGAACAGATCAGCTTGCTGATGGCAGGAGGGAAAGAGCGGGTATGAATCGGGTAAAAGAAACACTTCGCGGACTTGTGCAGCCGCTACTTGCCGTATTGATCGGCTTGCTCGCCGGTGCGATCGCCATTCTGGTCGTTGGCGGCAATGTCATAGATACGTATGCCGAGATGTGGAAGGGTGCCTTCGGTAACTTCTACTTCTTCACCAATACATTGGCACGTGCCACGCCGATTATTTTGGCGGGTCTGGGTGTTGCACTGGCATTCCGCGCCGGATTTTTCAATATGGGTGCGGAAGGCCAGATGATTCTGGGCGGACTCAGTGCGGCGCTCACGGCGCTTTATCTGCCAGGGCCGGGCTGGTTCGTATGTATTGCTGCCATCTTGGCGGGAATTATCGCCGGCGGTGTGTGGTCCCTTTTTGCAGGGTGGCTGGATGCACGCTTTGGCATGAACCTTTTGATTACCACACTACTGCTTAACTATATTGCGACGTATTTTGGTGGATATATGGTTTCGTATCCATTCAAAGATAAGACAGGATCAGCAGCGATGGCGCAGACACCGATGATTGATCAGAGTGTCTGGCTGCCGAAGCTATTTCAGGGTATGGGACTGCACGCGGGTTTCATTATAGCGATTATAGCGGCGATGGTGATCTACTGGTTTACGCATAAAACGGTGACGGGTTATGAAATTCGTATGCTGGGTAGCAATCCGTCTTTTGCGGCTTATGGCGGTGTTCGCCGGATTCGTATGATGATGCTGTCCATGGTCATTAGTGGTGGACTTGCAGGTCTTGCGGGTGCTGGCGAAGTGCTAGGTACGCAGTATCGTTTCCTGGATGGCTCGTTATCCTCGGCAAGTTATGCGTGGAGCGGCATCATGGCTACATTGCTGGCGCGCTCGCATCCACTGGGAACAGCTGTAGCGGCTGTTCTGCTCGCGGCATTACAGACAGGGGCGATGGGCATGGAGCGGAATACAGATGTCCCTCTGGAAGTTGGTAGCGTAATTCAGGCTGTCTTGACACTGTTTGTCTCGGCACAGATCGGTTATTCCTTCCTGAAGCGGAGAAAGGAGAAAAAGTCCAATGCAACAACTGTTTGATGCAGCCATGTTTGGCTCAACCTTGCGGATTATGACGCCGATTCTGCTCGCAGCACTTGGCGGGGCTTTATGTTCGCGCGTCGGTCTGTTTAACGTGGGTTTGGAAGGACTGGTGCTGATCGGGGCATTCTCCGCGATTGTGGGCAATTACTTGTTCGGCAATGTACTCTTGGCAGTATTGTTTTCGATTATTATCGTGATGCTGTTCTCGGCGCTTTTTGCATTTATAAGTATTAATCTCAAGGCTAATGCCATCGTCGTCGGCATATCGTTGAACTTTCTCGCAGCGGGACTCACGACCTTTGCCCTGCGGGCGATCTTCGACGTAAAAGGTGCATACTATGATAAAAATATGGTGGGCCTCCCGAAATTGGACATTCCGCTGATTAAGGATATTCCTTGGGTGGGCACGGTGTTATCTGGTCATAGCCCACTCGTATATCTAGGCATTATGATTGTTATTGCTTTACAGTTCTATCTATTTAAAAGTGTATCCGGCTTCCGTCTGCGTTCCGTGGGCGAGAATCCGATTGCAGCACAGAGCATTGGCATCAAGGTACGCGGCATTCAGTATGGTGCTGTACTGATGTGTGGTGTACTGTGTGCACTGGCTGGAGCGCAGCTGTCCCTTGGTCAGGTGACGATGTTCACCGAAGGCATGACTGCAGGTCGCGGCTTCATCGCTTTGGTTGCTACGATGCTGGGACAAGCCAACCCGCTTGGGGTGATGGGGTCTAGTGTACTCTTTGGATTCATGGAAGCACTCAGTATTCGTCTGCAAGGCTTCTCTCTGCCGACCCATTTCACCATGATGTTGCCGTATATTGTAACACTGGTGGCGATGTTCTTTTTCAAAGACCGGACGTATGCGCAGGATGCATTGAAAGCAGGCGGAAGCTCACGTTAATTGTAGCAAAGGAGGAATCAGGGACGTGCATAACAAAGCTGAGCGTTTGAAAAAAACCAAAACACCACCACCGAAAGCTGGCGCCGATTACGGAGATCGGTTGCCGCCAGGTCAGGTGCTGACGGAGAAATTCCCGATTTTGCATGAAGGGGAAGTGCCGGAGTATGACCTTTCCACTTGGGATTTGAAGGTTTTTGGTGAAGTCGAAGAAGAGAAGGTGTTCTCTCTGGCTGAGCTTCAAGCGATGCCGCAGGTGAACATGGTGAGTGATATTCACTGCGTTACCCGCTGGTCAAAATTTGATACACCGTGGGAGGGTATCCGCTTCTCGGAATTCATGAAGCTGCTGGGGGTTAAAGCAGAAGCGAAGTACGTCATGATTCATGCGGACCATGATTATGAGACCAATGTGCCACTCGAAGAACTGATGCATGATGATGTATTGCTTGCGTTCAAATACAACGGCGAGCCACTCACACCGAAGCATGGATTCCCACTGCGACTGGTTGTGCCACAGCTGTATTTCTGGAAAAGTGCAAAGTGGGTGCGTGGACTGGAGTTTATGACCGAGGATCGCAACGGCTTCTGGGAAAGCAATGGTTTCCACCATTTTGCCGATCCGTTCAAGGAACAGCGTTTCTCGGGTGAGGATCTGCCGATTCCTGAGGATGAGTGGACGAAGAAGGAGTTTGATTAAGATGTTGATGCCGATTTTGCAGATTCATTCGGAAGATATGCCAGCGTATGCTGTCGTGTGCGGTGATCCGGCTCGTGCGGAGAAAATTTCCCGAAAGTTGGAGAATGCCAGAGAGCTCGCGTTCAGCCGCGAATATCGCACATTTGTAGGTGAGTATGAAGGCATTCAGATGGCCGTGGTTAGTCATGGGGTAGGTTCACCGGGTGCAGCTGTGTGCTTCGAGGAATTGATTCGCGCAGGAGTGAAAACCCTGATTCGTGTAGGCACAGCAGGCTCATATACAGCCGATTATCCAGCAGGTAGCGTTATTGTGAGCACTGCAGCTGTACGCTCCGATGGGCTGACACGTCAGCTAGTACCAGATGGCTTCCCGGCGGTGGCGGATATTGATGTGACCAGCGCATTGGTTGCTGCTGCACGTGAGACAGGCAGTGGTAAAGGTGAGGCTGTGAGTGGTGAGGCAGGAACAGAAGCTGGAGCAGCATCATTCACAGGTGTGGGGGCTACCAAAGTTGGCGTGGGAATCACAGTAACACTGGATGCATTCTTTACAGGGGTAGAGGAGATTCCACACCGTAAATACAAGCAGGCTGGAGCACTTGCCGCCGAGATGGAGATCGCTGCACTCTATATCGTAAGCACCTTGCGTGGTGCACGGGCTGGAGCCATTGTAGCGATTGACGGCTTCGCAGACAGTGATCTTGCTGCCGAGTATGATCCGCATACCGATGCGGTCGCTAAGGCTGTGGAGCACGAGATCAATGTAGCGCTAAGCGCACTTGCTACACTTGCTCGCCAAGATCAGGCGACAAGATAGCTTAAACATAATGTGAACGTCCACTGAGAGTGGACATTTTGTCAGACGTCCTTCTACGGTCATGAATATGGCCGGGGGGCGTCTTTTTTTACATCGAGGAAAGTTATTCTATCATCGGAGTGCAGTGTGTAAGAACTTTTGTTCAGCTGATGTAGCTCAGAATGATTTTGAAATCATTGGGTAATTATATACAGGAACAGAATCCAACATGAGATTGCAAAAGGAGGATTTACACGATGACACAGAACAATCAACCTCAGGATGAAGCAAAACTTCGCAATAAACTGGATGAAGATGGCGACTCCTTGATGGAGAAAAAGAAGATCTTGAATGGCGTGGACATTGAGCCACAGGCGGATGATTGGGCAGCTAAACCATCACCGGTTGCTTATAACGAAGAAATCAATACAACCTCCAAAAAATAGTATTAATCGACAGAGCAGGTACCTTAGGGTATCTGCTTTTTCGTCCTAGTATAATATTATAAATACATAATAAGGAAAGGTGGAGGGAACAAATATGAAGAATACCATACGGATCCGAAATGCACAGCTTGCTGACTATCTTGGTGTATCTACGTTGTTGGATCAATTACACGAGTTACATGTACAGGCAAGACCGGACATTTACAAACCTTTGCACCCCAGGCTTGGGGAAAAGGAGTATACCGATTGGCTTGCGAAGGATGATCGTTACCTCTATGTAGCGGAACAAGTAGAGGCTGGTAAAATTGTCGGCTTCAGTAGCGCACAGCTGAGCATCATTCAGGATCATTCGCTTTTTGCGGATCGCAGGATGTTATATCTCCACGAACTCGTGGTGGATTCAAGTCACCAAGGACATGGAACAGGCAAACGATTAATGCAGACCATGTTGGATCTGGGAAGAGAGCTTCAGGCAGACCACTTAGAATTAACGGTTTCTACATTCAACTCGCATGCACAGGCTTTTTATGAACAGATGGGGCTAAGGGTGCGTAGCAGCAGAATGGAGTTTCCATTGTAAGTGTAATTCGAGTAGTGGAATAAGTATGAGCATGAAGACTACATACACAAAATGTTCGATAATAAAATAAAATAAGTCCTTGAATACCCCGTGGGGGTATGTTAATCTGAATGAAGAACGAAAGAAAAGGGGTGTTATGATGGAACATCAAAGCCATCCCGAAGAGCTGGTATACACTGCGGAACATCAGTCCGAGCAACAAGCGGATTCATGCCACGCCGTGAACCTCGATAAAGACGGCAAGCCCATTCGTAAAAGCCACCATTCGCAGGAGATGAAGGGCAACCTGATCTCTCGTTTGAACCGGGTCGAGGGTCAGATTCGCGGCATCAAAGGGCTGATTGATAAGGACACATACTGTGATGATGTGTTAACCCAGATCGCAGCAGCACAGTCAGCGCTCAATTCGGTAGGCAAGCTTTTGCTGGAAGGGCATATGAAGAGCTGTATTGTGGAACGTATTCAGGCCGGCGAACACGAAGTCGTGGATGAATTACTGGTTACCGTTAGAAAACTGATGAAGTAATGTGCAGATGCTAAACTATATATTTTGAACTAATCGTTTACACAGAAACGGAGTGCCCATGTAAATATTCTTTAGTTCAATTTATATAGTAGATACGAACATACTCAATCGAGGAGGAATGAAACATGTCTAATGTTACGTTGAATGTCAAAGGGATGTCTTGTAATCACTGTGTAAAGTCCGTTGAAGAAGCGGTGAAAAATGCGGGTGCAAATGGTCAGGTGGATCTGGCAGCCGGAACAGTAGCTGTAGAATATAATGAGCAGGCGGTTACCGTAGATCAGATCAAAGCCGCAATTGAAGATCAAGGATACGACGTCGTTTAATTGATTCGAGAGAAGTTCATTAACGAAAGATGGCAGTACAGGCTTAGACCTCTTGATTCTCAGTTGAACTTGATTATACAAGGGAGGGTTTAAGCCTGATTTTCCGTCCTGAATATACCCCTATGGGGTATACAAATCGTTCGAAAGGAGCTGACATGATGACAACGGGCGCATCTGAAAATATAGAACCTGTACCAACTCCTGTACCTGTGGAGAATTCAGGTCTCAAGACAACCCTACACATTACGGGAATGACCTGTGCAGCATGTTCTACACGTGTGGAGAAGGGGTTGTCCCGCATGGAAGGCGTACATGAAGCTAATGTGAACCTTGCCATTGAACAGGCAACCATCTCGTATGATCCCAAAACGACCAGTGTGAACGCATTACGGGACAAAGTCGCGGCACTTGGCTACGGTACGGTGACAGAATCCGTCGATCTGGATATTACGGGAATGACCTGCGCAGCCTGTTCTGCACGTATTGAGAAAGGGCTGTCGCGGTTGCCGGGTGTCACCCAAGCTAACGTTAATCTGGCGCTGGAGACAGGGCATATTGAATATGCAGCGGGTACCCTCAAACCGTCCGATATTACAGCCAAAATCAAACAGCTAGGCTATGGCGCTGCATTGCAATTAACACAGGAGGAATCGACCTCTGTTCGGGAACGGGAGCTACAGCGTAAGAAATGGAAATGGATGATCTCCGCACTCTTGTCCATTCCGTTATTGTGGGCAATGGTTGCCCATTTCTCCTTTACATCGGGCATTTATGTACCTGAGCTGTTTTTGAACCCATGGTTCCAGCTGTTACTGGCGACACCCGTGCAATTTGTGATTGGATGGCAGTTCTATGTAGGTGCATATAAAGCACTTCGCAATGGTAGTGCTAACATGGACGTGCTTGTGGCACTCGGAACAAGCGCCGCCTTTTTTTATAGCCTGTATCTGACGCTCACGAGCGGGTACTTACCTGATGCCAGTGTGGGTCAGAGTATGGATCATGGTGCAATGGGAACGGGTATAGGAACTGCTGCAGGCGCTACCGCTATGCCGATGGTGGAGCTGTACTATGAGACAAGTGCGATTTTGATTACGTTGATTTTACTTGGAAAATGGTTCGAGGCTGTGGCGAAAGGGCGCTCTTCACAGGCGATTAAAAGCTTGATCGAACTCGCTCCTCGTGAAGCACGTGTTATCCGTGACGGACAGGAAGTTTTGATTCCGGCTTCCTATGTAGCCGTTAGTGATCTGGTTCTGGTAAAGCCTGGAGACAGCATTCCGGTGGACGGTATCGTAGAAGAGGGTCAATCCTCTGTCGATGAATCCATGCTGAGTGGAGAGAGTCTACCTGTCGATAAAAAGCCTGGCGATCCCGTCACGGGTGCAACGCTGAACAAAAACGGTGTTCTTCGTATTCAGGCGACCCGAGTTGGCTCAGATACGGCTCTATCTCAAATTATTAAAGTGGTCGAACAGGCACAGGGATCAAAAGCACCTATTCAGCGGATTGCCGATGTGATCTCAGGAATATTTGTGCCTATTGTGGTGGGGATTGCCGTACTGACCTTTTTGATCTGGTATCTGTTTGCAAGTCCGGGGGACTTCGCCGGATCGTTGGAAAAAGCGATAGCTGTGCTCGTTATCGCCTGTCCATGTGCGCTCGGGCTGGCGACACCGACCTCTGTCATGGCTGGTTCAGGTCGTGCGGCGGAATATGGCATTCTGTTTAAAGGCGGTGAACATCTGGAGTCAGCCCAGCAGATTCAGACGGTTGTGCTCGACAAAACAGGAACCGTTACCCAAGGCAAGCCTGTATTAACTGATGTTATTGCTGCACCCGGCTGGACGGAATCAGAGTTGCTTAAACGTGTTGGAGCGGCAGAGCAAAGCTCGGAGCACCCGTTAGCCGAGGCGATTGTGAACGGTATTCGGGAGAAAGGTCTGCTTTTGGAATCGGCCGCATCGTTTGAGAACATCCCTGGTTATGGTGTCCGTGCAAAGGTATCTGCTGAAGAGATTCTCGTGGGAACACGCCGCTTGCTGGCAGATGCGAACGTAGAGGTACCGGAGGAAGGCATACAGCAGATGAGCGCTTTGGAGGAACAGGGCCGTACGGCTATGCTGGTTGCTTCTCAAGGCCAGTGGGCGGGCATCATTGCGGTGGCGGATACGATCAAGGATACTTCTCGGGAGGCCATTGGACGGCTTCAATCTATGGGAATCGATGTCATTATGATTACGGGAGACAATGAACGAACAGCTCGTGCGGTAGCAGAGCAAGCGGGCATCCAGAACGTTTTGGCAGAAGTTCTCCCGGAAGGCAAGGCGGCGGAAGTGAAAAAATTGCAAGAGAGTGGCCGAAAGGTTGCCATGGTTGGAGATGGCATCAACGATGCCCCCGCACTGGCTACAGCCGATATCGGAATGGCGATTGGAACCGGAACCGACGTAGCGATGGAAGCCGCAGATATTACGTTGATGCGTGGTGACTTAAACAGCATTGCAGATGCCATCGAGATGAGCCGCCGCACGATGGGCAATATCAAGCAGAATCTATTTTGGGCACTTGGCTACAATGTGATTGGCATACCGATCGCGGCCGCGGGATTTCTGGCTCCGTGGCTGGCAGGGGCTGCAATGGCATTCAGCTCGGTGTCGGTTGTGCTGAACGCCCTGCGGTTGCAGCGGATGAAGCTTGCTCGAACGAAGTCATAAGATAAGAGATTAACACTTGGGTAATAAGAGCTATGTAACAGATCAATGATGATCCTTTAAAATGCGCGGCTCGCTTTAAGGCGAACTGCGTATTTTTTTACGCAAAAGCGGTCATAAGCTAACCAAGATTAACACTCATGAAAATAAACCCAGCTTCATTCATGAAAATAAGGTCAACTTTTCTGAATATTACGAAAGATTATTGACAATATAGACATATACCTTTAAAATTTAAACGATCGTTTGATTCAAACGGATGTTTAAATCAAATTTGAACTATTTTGAAGATGGAGGAACCTAATTATATGTTGCAAGCTCTACGTACATTGTTTAAAAAACCACCAGTGATCATAGGCATTGTTACTGCACTGATGTTTCAGGTTATTTTTAGTGTGATCTGGATGACCGCATATTCCGGTGTGAACGATCGGACGAAAGAATTAACGGTAGCTATTGTGAATGAGGATGGTGAACTGTCCAAAGGGATTGCGGATCGATTGGCAGAAACATTGCCTTTCCATACCGTGGCTAACCTGAGTGCCTCTGAAGCACTGGATCAATTGAACCATCATCAAGTGCACATGGTGCTGGACATTCCGGCAGGATTTAATGAATCCCTTCAAACAGCTGGCGCCACTGCCGAGATCAAATATACGATCAATGAAGCCAATCCGGTAACGATTAAAAGTATGATGCAAGGTGTGTCACAGAGCGTGACCAACACCATTAACAAACAAGCTTCCGCACAAGGTGTGCAAACTGTACTTACCGCTTCGGGTGCTTCTGCCGATCAAGCTGCTCAGGCCGCTAAGAACCTGACCAACCGGGTGGAAGGCAAGACGACATCGATTAATCCGGTGAACGGCATGAACAATCAGATGGTACCGATGATGATGGTGCTTGCCTCTTATGTAGGCGCCATGATTATGGGCATGAATCTTCAAGTAGCTATGGGTATGTTATCTTCAATGTATTCCCGCATGACATTGTTCGGTGCCCGAGTTGTCATTAATGTAGGTTCCGCATTGGTTGTTTCTTTGCTTGGTTCCTCTCTGATCGTGGCATTGGGAGGACAGATTGCACAAGGGTTTGTAGCCTTCTGGTTGTTCCAGGCGCTGTTCCTGTGTACGTTCATGTTTTTCTCCCAGTTCTTCCTGATTTGCTTTGGACCAGCAGGAAGTGTGTTTAACATCATCTCGCTATCCCTGCAACTGGTGTCATCCGGTGCGATGGTGCCGCGTGAATTGTTGAACAGCTTCTACAGCGGAATCGGTCACTACTTGCCTGCAACCTATGCGGTTCAGGGTATTCTAAGCGTGCAACTAGGTGGCCCGGGCGTGCAGTCTGCCGCAGGCTCCATCGTGGTTGTACTGCTGATTGCTGTTGCACTGTCCCTCGTTGTGACGTTGCTCAAAAAAGGGCGCAAACCGGCTGGCATGCCAAGCCCGGCTCCAGCAAATAGCTAATATACGTACGCATTATGAAGCTGCGTCGTTTGTACCAAGCACCCCGGTGATTTTCATCGGGGTGCTTGGTGTAATATAATAGATGGGATGAAGTGAGGGCTACAGTCTGCGTAAAATACTGTAGCAACTGACATGAACGGATAAGAGGAGAGAAACAAATGACGGAACCGGAATTGGATATCAAAACGAGGATATTGCTTGCAGCGAAGAAACTTTTTGCATTACAAGGGTATGACGGGACGAGTGTTCGTCAAATCTGTGATGAGGCGGGGGCAAATGTGTCGCTGGTGTCTTATCATTTTGGCGGTAAAGAGAAAGTGTTCGATGCACTATTTGAGCATTTTTTCCCCGAACATATTCTGAGTAAGTTAGCTGCAGAATCGATGTCCCCTGTAGAAGGTATCCGCCGAATTGTTGGTGAAGTCGTGAGGTTTACGATGACGGATCGCGAGATGAGTGACATTGTACAGTTGGAGATTACCCTGCGTACTCATCGGACTGCAACGGTGTTTCAATATCTGGATCCGGTCTGGAATAAAGTAAGAGAGTATCTACAGCAAGGTAAAGATGAGGGACTGTTCAAGATTGAATCTTCATCCTATGCCATGCTTCAGGTTATGGGCGTAGCACTTGCGCATAAGCGGGCCAAGCACTCGCGTTTTGGTTTTGATTATCAGGATATGAATACAGAGGAACTTGCCGAAGAGACGGTAGAGTTCGTACTTCGAGGATTAGGAGTGAACAGCCATGAATGAAACGATTGAACTGATGATGAGACATCGCTCTGTACGTAAATTCAAACCAGACCCGGTCAGTGAGGAGCAACTCGCAGCTATTGTTGCGGCGGGACAGATGGCATCCTCTTCAAGCAATGTACAGGCTTACTCGGTGATCGCTGTGACAGATCAAGAGCAGAAAGCCAAACTGGCTGAGCTTGCCGGGGGCCAGGCTTATGTCAATGAATGTCCGGTCTTTCTCGTATGGTGTGCTGACCTATATCGATTGAAGGATGCAGCGGCGCGTCATCTTCCGGAGAAGGAGTCTTATGCGGACTCCACCGAAAACTTTATGGTAGCTACGATTGATGCTGCCCTTGCTTCTCAGAATGCTGCTCTTGCAGCCGAATCGCTCGGTTTCGGCATTGTATATATCGGCGGAATCCGCACTCGTATTGAAGAAGTAGCTACATTGCTCCAATTACCGGATGGCGTTTATCCAGTATACGGGATGTGTATCGGGGTTGCGGATCAGGAAACCGGTATCCGGCCACGTCTTCCAGTGAAGGCGGTATTACATCATAATCACTACCAGCCTGCTCAGACCCTGGAAGGTGTTCAGGAGTATGATGTGACCACGACGGAATACTTGAAAGAACGTACCCACGGTGAACGCGCAACCCCGTGGTCTGAACTCATGGCGAAGCGTCTTACCGAGCCTGCTCGTATGCAGGTGAGAGCATTCCTTGAACGCAGAGGGTTCTTGAAGCGGTAATGAAATAGATAGATTAATAGTAAATTCAAAATTAGTTTCAAAAGCCAGTAGGACAGAATTGAACAGCTACTCCAAGGTTAGTTGGATATGCCAACGTATGCTTAGTGGAGAGCCGCTCAACAAGAATCCGACTGGCTTTTTCGTGCTTATGCCCTCGTTCAGTGTTGCTTTATTGCTGCGTTCTCTTATTCTGGCAGGCGATAAAAACGCTTGGTGTTCCGGTAAAAAAGACGTGTGGCTCGCTCGATTCCCATACCTGTAACCTCACTCCAGGCCTGAATCACCTGACGTGTCATAGCCGGGTGTGTCATCTTGTCTTGAAACGGCCCTTCAAAAGGCCAAGGCCCATCGGTCTCGGCCATCACTTGCTCTGCTGGATATTGCCTTGCGAGTTCGCGGATCTCCGTGTCGTATAGAATATCGGGTGTAAAGGAGATATAATACCCGTTGTTTGCCATACGCCGAATGGTCTGTTTTGATCCTTTGAACCAGTGAAAGTGGGCGCGTGTAAATTGATGTTTCTCCAGCAGTTCGCAGGCTATATCGGCATCCTCATACACGGCATGCAGGATGATGGGTTTATGGTGTTTTTTGGCGAGTATGATGAACTGCTCCAGCAGATCAATATATCCGTTTTGGTCAAAGCTAAGGCCTGCTCGCTGTGCTTCTTCACGGTTGTAATAGGGCAAGCCTACCTCACCGATGGCAATAGCATGTCCAATGTTTTCTTCAATCCAAAGAAAGAACTTTTCTTGCTCGTTGAGGGAGGGAAGTTGCTGTTCGGGATGATAGCCAAACGCCGGGTAGATGTAACGCGGATGCTGTTTAGCAAGTTCCAGATTGGCCTGAGCAGAAGCCAGATTCATGGAAACCGCAATGACGGCTTCGACCTGATGCGATGGTAAGCTTAGCAACATCTTCTCCTGTTCCTCGGGAGTGTATTTATCAAAATGAATGTGGGCATCGATTAATGGTGCAAACGTTGGAGAATGCATGGGGGAGTGCCTCCTTATATCGTAGGTATATATATATATAACGCCGATTTCATGGTGTCGGATCACCCATATTAGGAAAAATATAACTAAAAACCCGCGCTATCAAGATAGGCGGGCTTTCTGCTGTTCTTCTTTCATCCACTGGGCAATCTGCCGTTTGCGTTCGAGAAAGGCAGGCTCTTCTGTTATTTCATCTCGTCTTGGACGGTCAAAAGGAACATGTACCTCGTGTAGCACAGCCGCCGGTCGATTGGATAATACATAGACCCGATCCGCCAGTAGTAGTGCTTCCTCGATATTATGGGTGATGAATAGCACCGAGCGACGATTCTGTTCCCAGATATCTAGCAACCAGCGTTGCATGTCGCTCCGCGTCAGAGCATCGAGCGCGCTAAATGGCTCATCAAGCAGCATCAGTTCCTGCGGGCTGAGCAGTGCACGAAGGAAAGCAACACGCTGTTGCATTCCGCCTGACAGTTGATGAGGATATGCCCGCTCGAAGCCTGCAAGGCCAACGCTGCCCAGCCACTGTCTTGCCTCTGCGAGCGCTTCGGCACGCGGAGCAACGGGGGCAGTGAACGTTGTAGCAGAAGCGATCTCACCTGCCAGCAACACATTGTCTTCAATGGTTCGCCATGGGAAAAGGGCAGGTTGCTGCGGCATATAGCTGATATGTCCGCGTTGTCCCGTAACCTGCTTGCCATTCATGAGCACTTCGCCGTCCTGTGGCTTGAGCAGGCCGCCGATGATGTGGAACAGGGTACTTTTCCCGCA
The DNA here is from genome assembly GCF_030803945.1 of Paenibacillus intestini. Lineage (NCBI taxonomy): Bacteria > Bacillati > Bacillota > Bacilli > Caryophanales > Paenibacillaceae > Paenibacillus > Paenibacillus intestini. Next base: position 126,888 of record NZ_JAURUN010000007.1, read on the forward strand.
TCCGGAAGGGCCAACGATGGCGACAAACTCCCCTTTTTGTACCGTAAGGGACAAGCCATTCAACACAGACAGTTTCCGCCGCCGTTCCTTGAAGGACACATGCAAGTTAACAATGTCTAGCGCGGGAGGAACCGAAATGGAACCCGGACCATTCGTTTTATCCTTCGGGTATCTTTTCATAGGGAATCACTTCCTAAGTACATAATACGTTAACCTCTGCTATGCAAAACTAGCGCTTCTGTGGGCGCCAGCGAACGAGCAGCTTCTCTAACAGCGCAATGAGCAGGAAAAGAAGCAGGCTGAGTGCCACGATAATCATGATGGCAACAAAAAGGCGATCCGTGCGGTAAGCCGATTTCTGCAACATCATATAATAACCGATGCCTTTGTCGGCACCAATCCATTCCGCGATGATGGCACCCATGACACTGTATGTGGCGGCGATTTTGACACCGGAAAATATCGATGGAAGGGCATGCGGAAGCTCCAGTTTCCAAAAAATATGACGGCGATTCGCACCTGCCATGCGCATATAGTTCATCATCGCCGCATCCGTGCGTGTTAGACCGTCCATGGCAGCGACTGCTACCGGGAAGAAGCAGACCAGAATGATAGTAATCAATTTGGGTAGCAGGCCAAAGCCGAACCAGATCAGCAGGAGCGGTGCGAGTGCGATGGTCGGGATATTTTGACTAAGAATAAGTAGTGGATACAAAGCTGACTTCAGAAAAGGGATCAGATGCAGCACCATCGCAATGAACAGACCGACCGCTGTCCCGGCGACAAATCCGATAAGGGTTAGCTGAATCGTTGCAGAGGCGTGCATACCCAATCGGTCAGCCTGAGACGCTGCTTCGCGAGCGATATCGGACGGGGCGGGCAACATCCATTTCTCAATGTGGAATAGGGAGACGGCCCCTTGCCATATCGCAATAAAGAGAATAACCGCCACAAGGGGCGGCCATACACTTCTGAAATAGGTAAACATTAGCGATATTTCTCCGTCAGTGTATCCATGCTGAATCCGTCCGGGCTATGTGCGATTTTGATCTGGGAGATGATACTTGGACTACCGGCTTCCACAAGCACCTCGTGCATTTTGCGAACAACCTCCAGCAGTTCATCCAGTTCGCCTTCCATGGTGGTATCTAGCGCATTGACCTGATATTTCAGGCCGGATTGCTGAATCACTTCGATGGCACGGTCTACGTATGGATAGGAGTTCTCGCCGTTCGGTGTTTTGGGAATAACCTGAATACTGAGTAATGTACTTGCCATGAGAGATTAATGCTCCTTTCGGGTGTGGGTGGATAAGTAGATATGGTCGTTGTACTCTATACCACTCCGATTGCAGTTCCCTCCCTAGATCGCTGTTATCCCCGAATTTTTAAATTCATCTTATAAAAATATTTCAATGTCTACACGGACACTTCAATGACAGAATAACCTTCCAATCCCTGTTATCCCCAGATTTTTTTGATTCCCTTTTCCAAAGGGGAAAATCCGGTGATAAAGGCGACCGCTCCGCTTTTTCAGGTTTTTTCTGTCCTCTCCGTTATGGTGTAAATAAATAGTTTAAATTATCAAGACGAGTAAATTCGGGGATGCGGGTGACTGCTTCGCTTCTTTAGAAGGGTTCTGTCCTCTCCGTTTCTTGTGTACAAAAAATTCAACTTATCCATTAAGCTGTGGAAAAAATTCAAGAGAAAGCGTACTTCTGAGGTAGCTTTCCATAGAAAGCCCTATAAGTGATCGCTTCGCTTCTTCAAGTTTTTCCTGTCCTCTTCGTTCAAAACGTGTAAATATCAAAGTTCATGGTTACATTTAGATTTAATATTACTGTGGTAAAAATTCGTTGGTGTATGCTTTCGTTACATCAATCTCTTTATCCAGCAGTTTCTTGCTGAACATCCAGTCGGTGTAGTTCTTCCACACCTCTTCCTTTTGTTCACCCCAGCGAGGGGCATCATCTTTGTATTTCGGGCTGAGCCACTTTTGACTTGCGAGTACTAATTCTTTGTCCAGGTCGGGAACAGCTTTGATCAAAATGTTCGCTGCTTCTTCAGGGTGATCAATCGCATATTGATATCCTTCAGAAGTGGCCTTCAGGAAAGCTCTCACCAGTTCAGGGTCTTTCTGAATCGTCTGTTCATTGGTCACGAGTACAGGGGTGTAATAGTCCAGCGCTTTGGCATAATCCTTCACATATAACATGTCAATCGGTTCCCCGCGTAATTCAGCCTCAATTCCTGTCCAGGCATAGAAAATCCACGCAAAGTCGATGTCCCGTTTCACAGCTGTGAAGAAGTCGGCATCGCCCATGTTAATCTTTTTGACTTTGGATACGTCAGCACCTTCGCCCTCCATAATGGATTGCATCACCGCTTCTTCCACCGGGGAACCCCAGCCGCCGTAAGTTTTACCTTCAAAGTCTTTGGGTGATTTGATCTTACGATCCACTGGAGCGGCAAAACCGGATGTATTATGCTGAATAACTGCGGCAATCGACACAAGGGGAACGTCCTGCGTACGCGCCTGAGTTACACTTTCCTGATAACTGACGCCAAACGGTACCTCACCCGAGGCAACCATCGTATCCGCACCGCCGGCTCCTGGCTGTACAATCTCCACATTTAAACCTGCTGCTTTATAAAAACCTTGGTCCACCGCTGCATACAGACCGGTATGATTCGTATTTGGAGTCCAGTCGAGCACGACCTTTACATCTTTCCGTGCAGTACCGCTCCCCTGGTTGGTTTGGTCCGAACCTGTCGCACCTTGCTGCTCTGTTGGAGCGGCTTCTTTGCCACCACATGCAGCTACGGTAACGAGTAGCACACACATGAGTAACATTCCCATCGTTTTACGCCATTTCATCGTGTTTCTCTCCTTCGGTATGTCCGGCCGGATGGCACGGGGGTACTCCTTGGCTTCATATCCAATCCCTTTGCATAAATCGACGGATTTATACGTGCGGGTTATCCGAATAACGTCATTTTTCTGTTTCTGCTTGTCAAAAGAAAACAAAAAAAGCGCCCCGTAATCTGGGACGCGTGCAGGCGTGAGAGAGTGGCGTTCAGCTTATAGCTGTGCCGTTGCAATATACTCCGATTCCTACGCTGGCATGATCCAGATCAGGTCTAAGGGTTAGTATCTTGATGGGATACACTCTCAGCCGGCCAATTCCGACTCCCCTGGGAAACTATGAAGTTACGGGCATTACTAGGTGTAATTATAGGCCAGTGACGGGAGTGTGTCTAGTCGGTAAATCGTTCACAGAATGTTCACTTATGTGAGTGTAGCCCGATTGTCTATAATGATCCAAGTTACAGAAAGGATGAGTGTATTGCCAGTAAGCAAGAAACAACAAGTGATTTTTGGACTTATGATGTGTACAGGAATGGTCGTAGTGATGATGACCTTCAATCTATGGCATACGGGGATGTTAAGTCAGATGTCCGTGCCGCAGCTATTGCTCCAATTTGTAATCTGTTTTGCCATCGCCTTTTTGGTGGAGTCGTTCATCGTGGGACCGATAGCGAGAAAAATCACATTTTCCTTCTCATTTGCGAGGTCGAGTAAAATTAAAGGTGTAGTTACGATGTCCTTTTTCATGGTAATCGGCATGGTTTTGCTCATGTCTTTATATGGCATCATTACAGCCTATACTGCAGGTCAGCTAGAAGGAGATTCCGTAATCAATGCGTATCTTCATACGATTGTACGTAACTTCGGTCTGGCATTGCCTTATCAGTTGATTGTACTCGGGCCGCTAGTGCGTTATGTATTTGGCAAGTTGTTCAAGGAACCAGCAGCCGTTGCGTCGGTTTAAATCATCGTATCGTTATCCATCATAACAAAAGTATTTCCTGGGCAATCCTGTGGTTTAAGAAGTTCTAGCGTAAGCGATCCAAAACAAAATACCAATAACCACAGCGGCAATAATGATGGTAGTGAAAACTCCGCTCAACCATGAACCTCGCTGGGCTTGGCGGGCAAGTTCATCTGCTCTTTGTTTGGCGGCTTCGCCCTCGGATGAATTCAGATGGTTTGGGTCCATATTCATGCAATATCTTCTCCCCTCGACAGCTTAATTTACCATAGTCTGAACTGTTATATAGGACAACTCATATATATTTGAAAAACGGTTACTCGACTAATTGTTTAATGGAAGCTAAAGCCATGACGATACTAATTGCAAGAAGGAAAATACCTCTGAATTTAATACGTATGATGTCGGAAAGTATTAACTCGTCTTTATTCCGGTTGAAAGGCCAGGAATTCGGTATGAGCAGGGCTCTGATTCCAAAGACGAGTCCGAATAAACTAATCAACAGAAAGATGATGAAGAAAAACATAAATTCACCCCTTGTTGTTTTAGAAGTTATTTCAATTGTACTTGATCCAGCTTTGGAAAGATACGTAAACGGGCATATATGAGTTGCAATGTTGTTCTGTCTTCGTATATACTGAGAAACACAATTACAGATCGGATCATGCCGTTGAAGAGAATCCAACTCAGAGGCGTTTTCGCCAGGGAGCGAATTGAAATTATCCCAAGTTAACCGGAACCGCCCGTTATCGCGGACCAAGAGGCTGATCAGGAGATTTGAACTGATTTGGCAAGTTGGGTGGCACCGCGAGCAGAGCGCTCCTCGTCCCAAGGGATGAGGGCGCTCTTTGTATTTTTTTAGCCAAAGGAGACGGTGATCATGTTAGACATGAAGTGGGTTCGTGCACATGCAGAAGAGGTTCAGGCGGCGGCAGACGGGAAAAAGATCAAGGTGGATATTGCTGTGTTACTACAGCGGGATGACGAGCGCAAGGTACTTTTGCAGCAAACAGAAGAATCGCGTCGTCAGCGTAATACACTATCGGCTGAGATCGGGAAGCTCATGCAGTCGGGTGAGCGTGAGCAAGCGGAGAAGATGCGGGCACAGGTTAAACAATTGAATGAACAGCTGGAGCAAGAGGAAGCCAAGCTGGCGGTAATCCAGGAGGAAGTGACCAGACTGCAATGGCTGTTGCCTAATATCGTGTCGCCAGATACGCCTGTGGGCTTGTCGGATGAAGATAATGTAGAGCTACGGCGAGTGGGAGAGCTACCTGTGTTTGACTACGAGGCCAGAGATCATGTCGAGCTGGGAGAGATGCACGAACTGATCGACATTCCGCGCGGCGTGAAGATCGGTGGAACGCGAAGCTATGTATTGAAGGGGGCAGGTCTGTTGTTACACCGGGCGGTACAGCAACTTGCACTGGACCTGTTGCTGAAGCAGGGATTCACCCCGCTGGAGGTTCCACTCATGGTCAGGGAGGATACACTGGTAAACACCGGATTTTTCCCGACAGGTAGGGATCAGGTATATGAATTGCAAGGAGAGAACAAATGGCTGGTCGGCACATCGGAAGTACCGCTGGTTTCTTATTATGCGGATGAAGTGATTGATGTGAAAGAGCCCGTAAAGCTGGCCGCAATATCGACATGTTTCCGTAGTGAAGTAGGCTCGGGAGGACGGGATGTACGGGGCTTGTACCGTGTACACCAATTTGCCAAAGTAGAACAGGTCATCCTGTGTGCGCCGGATGCGGCGGAATCGGAACGGATGTTACAGGAGATTACGGGACATGCAGAGGAATTGCTGCAACGGCTTGAATTGCCCTATCGTGTAGTGGCGGTATGTACGGGAGATATGTCTCAGAAAACGTACAAACAGTATGACATCGAAACATGGATGCCAAGCCGCGAAGCATATGGGGAAACTCATTCGTCGTCGAATTTGCATGATTTTCAGGCTCGGCGTTCGAACATTCGCTGCCGTGATGAGGAGGGCAAGTTGGTCTACTGCCATACGCTCAACAATACTGCCGTAGCTTCACCGCGCATTTTGATCCCACTGCTGGAAAACCATCAGCAGGCAGATGGCAGCATTTATATTCCGGAAGCTTTGCGTCCATATATGGGCGGGGCCGAACGCCTGATTTTGCCAGAGCATGAGCAGGGTGAATAGAAGAAATACAGTGGTTTCAACTTAATGAAATGAAAGAAGCAAATAAAGAGGAGCCCTTATCGGGTTCCTCTTTATTCAAACATATGATCAATAGCCCATTGAATTTTTTTTCTGTATTTCTGGTGTTTGTATACGCTCCATAGTTCACCTGTATTTTTAACGCAGCTTCCATTCACGCTCGTTAATAATTTCGATCTTTCCGGATTTGAGTGCCTTTTCAGAACGATTGCGGGCAGTTTTCATCAGTAAGACTATCTCATCTTCTGAGCGCACCTTCGTGGATGGTGAAGTGGAAATGGCTCTCATTGCACTTTGTCATTTAACTTTAACCATCCCATGTCCGATATAAAGTATAGTAGATAGTAAAATATTAGGCGAAAAATAAATTAAACGGTTGGATGATGGGAGAATGAGACTGGACATGGACAAGAGTCGAATCAAATGGTCGTTACGAGGTATGCTTGCTCTAATTATCGCACTTACGGTTGTATTGCCTACGTCAGTTTGGGCAGCGTCAGGTGATGTCATTTCAATTGAGATTTCAGGTAGCAGTCCGCAGAAGATGAATGTGGGGGAGACTACATCCTATCAGGTGCTGGCGACGGTGGAAGGCGCGGACCATAAACAGGATGTTACCGGGGGAGTAAACTGGTCCACTAGCAATACTGCTGTGGTGACAATCACAAAAGGTAAAGTCAAAGCGATCGCTGCAGGCGAAGCTACGATTGTTGCTCAAGTGAGCGGGGTTAAAGCACAGGTGGTTGTTCAGGTGCAGGATAAAATCAAAAGCATCAAGGCTTCACCTAATGCGTATACGTTTGTAAAAGGAAACGAAGGCACGCTTCCGAAAGTCAGCATTACGCGTGCTAATGGCAAGGAAGAGGAAGTCACATCTGATATTGTATGGACGGTGTCCAGTAACCTGGCTGTGATTGAGAACGGAAAGATCAAAGGCGTCACTCCTGGTAAAGTGATGCTGCAAGGGAAGTACGGGTCGACTCTCGTTAAAGTACCGATAACGGTGACAGACACCATTAGCAAGATAGAGGTTAAGCCTGCAACAATCCAGTTAACGATCAAAAAATCTACCCCGCTTAAAGTGATGGGGACGTACTCCAGTGGCAAAACAGTCAATCTATCCAGATCTGTGATATGGACGTCATCCAATCCTGGCGTGGCAGCAGTGAAAAATGGTACGGTCAGAGGGATGAACGAAGGACAAGCCACCTTGACTGGTACGTATCAGGGTCAGACCGTTACTGTACAAGTCAACGTAGTACCTACCCTCCAGAAGCTGATTATAGGTCAGAAGAGTTTGGTTTTGTCTCCGCAGTCCAGCTCGGCTCTAGGGGTAATGGCTCAGTATGATACAGGGAAAACGTTGATGGTGACAGGAAGTGCGGTGTGGAGCAGTTCTAAGCCGAATATCGCCACCGTAACAAATGGCAGAATCGTTGCTGTAGCCAAAGGTAAAACAAGCATTACCGCGAAGTGGGGCAATAAAAAAGTGACGATACCTGTGACGGTAAAATAATGTTCCCTTTTTCCATATAAGTGTTGATCAGATCGAATTGAATCCATGTATACTATGAGGGAGGCGTACTTATGCGTCTCCTTTTTTGAACATAGAATCGAGCTTCGAGGAGTGATTATGGAAATGACCGATCAGATGAACCCGGAGAATTGGCCTGCATGGGCCACGGAACCTGTAGAAGTTGTAGAAGCTAACCCCGCTTGGAGTGCGCAGGCTGAGGAAGAAATTGCGCAGTTAAGAGAGCTTTTGAAACACCTGGAAATACATACATTCGAACATATAGGGAGCACATCCATACCTGGTTTGTCTGCCAAGCCAATTATTGATCTGATGGGGAAGGTGCAGTCCTGGGATGACATGGAGCGCATTGCCGAGAAGTTGAACCCTGTAGGCTGGAACTACGTTCCGCCTGAACTGGATGGCCGGGAATACAGACGATTCTGGGTCAAAGTTAAAGATGGGAAACGAGCTGTGCATCTGCATCTCATGCGTCCAGATGAGGAACGCTGGGAGCGACAGATCCGGTTTCGGGATGCACTGAGATCTCGGCCGGATTTGGTGAAGGCCTACGCCGAACTGAAAATCAAGCTTGCAGATGAGAATAAAGACGACAGAGAATCGTATACCACTGCCAAAACCGAATTCATCTTAAAGGTTCTGGATGGACGGCTGTGAAGCATCAGAACGGGCTGTCCATTAAAAATAGATGGGTCTACTTCATCGCCGTGATCATCACGATGGCAGCGGGACTAGCTTCCAGAACATATGGAGCGGTTTTGCCGAAATGGATGTATGAGCATTTTGGAGATGCGCTATGGGCAGGCATGATCTATTTTGGCGTACGTATGGTATTCATTCACTTGAGCCGTGCGAGAGCAGTCTGGATCAGTGTTATATTCAGTTGGGTCGTTGAATTCTCTCAAATGATTCAGGTACCTTGGCTGAACGATCTGCGTTCGACGTTGTTGGGAGCTCTGATATTGGGTCGTGGATTTCTAGTTAATGATTTAATCCGATACCTAATCGGCATATTATGTGTTTATTTTATAGACCGTTTTATCTTGACTAGATTTATACGTTTATAGAGTCAATTCATAAATAGGAGGTACGCTGAATGAATATCGATAAACTTTTTGCAGCATCCCCTGAGTTTGAAACCGAACGGTTGTACCTCAGACGTCTTACGATGGATGACCTCGATGAATATTATGCATTTGCATCTGACCCGAAAGTTAGTGAGCAAAGCTTGTGGCAGTGCCATCAAAGCAAGGATGATTCCATCGGTTATCTGGAGCGAGTGCTGCGAAACTATGAGCAAAAAACGGTATATCTCTGGGCTTTTGTGCTGAAAGAAACGGGAACGCTGATTGGAAGAGGTGGCATTTTCCATCTGGATGAATTCATGCAGAGCGGGGAACTGGGGTACGCCATTGGTAGCGCCTATTGGGGCAAGGGGCTTGCCGCGGAAGCCATGCAACCTATCGTTGATTACTGCTTCGAGCAACTGGGGTGTAACCGGCTGGAGGGTAAATGCAATGCGGGCAACATCGGCTCTGCGCGTGTGATGGAAAAGCTGGGCATGGTGCAAGAAGGGGTGTTACGCAAGCAGTTGAAAATTAAAGGTGTGTTTACCGACCAGAAAATGTACGCCCGCATCCGGGATGATCTATAATATTAGATTAACATGAGCTGTCTTACAGCGACCAAGGAGGAAACCTTATGATCTATAGCATTATTTCCCGTTCCGTATGGGAGGAAGTGTCCAAAGGAGACACATATGCACCAGAGAGTTTAGAAACGGACGGCTTTATTCATTGTTCCACCGCAGAGCAGATTCCATGGGTAGCTGAACAGTATTATGCGGGACGTACCGACCTGTTGCTGCTCGGGATTGAAGAGAGAACGTTGAAGGCAGAGCTGGTCTATGAAGATTTGTATGAATTAAATGAGCTGTTTCCACACATCTATGGAGAGTTGAATCTGGATGCAGTAAGTAAGGTATTGAAATTTGAACCGAATGCAGACGGCACGTTTTCTTTCCCGGCATAACTTTCTGAAATGGGGGTAAGACGGATGGACATGAATCAGGCTTTTTTGGAAACAGCGGAGAAACAGTTCCTTTACTACAAGCAGCTTGGTGAACGCGCAATGGAGCAATTGGAGACGGAGCAGTTGTTTCAAACGTGGAACGAGGACACCAACAGCATTGCAGTCATCGTGAAGCATTTGTGGGGCAATATGCGATCCCGCTGGACGGATGTGCTGACAACGGATGGTGAGAAGCCATGGCGTGAGCGTGATGCCGAATTTGTGGGTGATTTTCATACGAGGGAAGAGTTGCTTGCCAAGTGGGAAGAGGGCTGGGACTGTCTGCTGGGAGCGCTGCGTTCGTTTACTCCGGATCACATGTCTCAGATCATATATATTCGGAATGAGGGCCATACCATTATGGAGGCGATTATGCGGCAGTTGGCGCATTATCCGTACCATGTGGGGCAGATTGTGCACACGGCCAAAATGTTAAAAGAAACGTCGTGGGATAGTCTTTCTATCCCCAGAAACGGGTCAAATACTTATAACGAAGGCAAGTTTTTGAAACCAAAGACCAGAAAACATTTCACAGAGGACGAGCTTGAATGAGTTTTAGAGAAAAGAGGGATTACAAACGATGACACAAATTGCGTTGATACGTCACGGCAGTACGGCATGGAATAAAGAAAAACGTTCGCAGGGACAGACAGACAACCCGCTTGATCAGGAGGGCAGAGAACAGGCGGCTTTGTTAGCGGCGAGGCTGGCGGAGGAATCCTGGGATGCCATCTACGCCAGTGACTTGGAGCGGGCAAGTGAAACGGCTCGTGTTATCGCAGATCGGCTTGGTATTCAGGAGATTCATCTCGACCCGAGATTACGTGAAATGGGCGGAGGTCAGGTGGAGGGCACAACAGAAGAGGAACGTGTCGCGAAATGGGGAGCAGATTGGAGTTTGCTCGATCTAGGAAAAGAGCAACCGGACACAGGTGCTTCCCGAGGGAAAGCGGCGTTAGAAGATATCCTTCGGCAGCATTCGAATGGACGAGTCATCGTGGTGAGTCACGGGGCTGTGCTTCGTAATACATTGCGGGCACTGGTACCGGAACTGGATATCAGCGTGAAGCTGGGGAACACCTCCATTACACGGGTGAACCATCGGGATCAGGCATGGCAGTGTGAATTGTACAATTGCAGTGCGCATCTGGAGTGAGGTAAAGCCATGGACACAATCTCCTATAACTGGACAGAGGACAGGTTATCTCCACTCGGAGAGCGTGGAATTGTAATTCGCTGCGGCGAGTCGCTGTCTGAGGTGGTACATCAGAGAGTGGTGTCAGTATGTGCTCTTTTGGAAAAGGGATCTGTGACAGCTGCGGTGGATTGGGTGCCTTCTTACTTGTCTGTCACATTGTTTTACGATCCTTGGATATCGTCTTATGAGGACACATGTGGGCTTCTGCTACAACATTTGCGTCAACTCAATGACGAATCTAAAGATTTGAAGTCCATTGGGATGGGGAATTCTCCTAGGATTGTGACTATTCCGGTATGTTACGGCGGAAAGTTCGGGCCGGATCTGGAACATGTGGCTAACGAACATGGGCTGACAATAGAGGAAGTCATAGCGATCCATTCATCGGTTGATTACCTGGTACATATGATTGGATTTGCCCCCGGCTTCCCATATTTAGGAGGACTGCCTGAACAAATAGCCACGCCACGGAGGGTAACGCCGAGGCTTCAAGTAGAGGTGGGGACGGTAGGCATAGGTGGTTCTCAGACAGGGATCTATCCGATAACGACACCAGGTGGGTGGCAGTGTATTGGACGGACACCTATCCGTCTTTTCCGTCCGGAAACGAATCCTCCAAGTCTGCTTGAAGCGGGAGACTTTGTTCACTTCAAGCCCATTACGATGCAAGAATACTTGGAACTGGCGCGGAAGGAGGAGGAGTGATGAGTATACAGATCATTCGTCCTGGCTTGTTAACAACCGTTCAGGATGAAGGTAGAATCGGGTATCGCCGTTATGGTGTGCCCGTAGGCGGTTCAATGGACATGTTCGCGGCGCGAGCAGCCAATATACTTGTCGGTAACTCTCGGCACGATGCAGTACTTGAAATCACGATGTCTGGGCCGGAACTGCAAGTGCGAACCAATCAACTGCTTTCGCTATGTGGTGCAGATCTCAGTGCCACGGTAGATAGGCAGCCTGTACCTTTGTGGCGCCCTGTGCTGTTGCGGGCTGGCAGTGTATTGAAGTTTGGCGCATGCCGGCATGGCCTGCGTGCATATTTGGCGTTTGCTGGCGGGATCGATGTACCAGAAGTAATGGGCAGCCGTAGTACGGATGTTAAGACCGGGTTTGGTGGTTTTCATGGGAGAGCTCTGCGTGCGGCAGATGTCCTAGATACGGGAAGCATCCAAGATCAGGTTCGACAATGGATGCGTTTTATGGAAGAACAATTAGGTGATAACAAATCCATGGTCGCTCCGGCATGGCTATTATCAGAGCGGGAGAGACCCAACTATTACGGTAAAGCTGTCGTTCGAGTGATGCAAGGTCAAGACTGTGCGGAATTCAGCGCAGAGAGCCTGGATCGATTTGGTACCGAAGATTACCTCATCTCTCCCCAATCTGATCGTATGGGATACCGGATGCAGGGGTTACGGCTGGAGCTGGATCGGCCATTGCATCGTTTATCCGAGGCGGTCACCTTTGGCACGGTGCAGGTACCTGCGGATGGGCAGCCTATCGTATTGATGGCGGATCACCAGACCATTGGAGGATATCCTGTGATTGCACAGGTAGCTGCGGTTGATTTGCCCATTCTGGCTCAGGCCAGGCCCGGAAGTCGCGTTTCTTTTGCAGAGATTACGCATGAAGAAGCGCGTGATCTCTACATCGAACGTGAGCGGAACTTAAGACTGCTGGATCAGTTGATTCGCAGGAAAATGGCCGAAATGGAGGTGATATCATGAGCGTTTCATATACACTGGATATCAATTGTGATCTTGGTGAGAGTTATGGTTTTTATCAGACGATGATGAATTCCGATGAAGCCATGATGCCATTGATCACATCGGCTAATATTGCCTGTGGATTCCATGCGGGTGATCCCTCCGTCATGCGGCTGACGGTAGAACGGGCAATCGTGCATCAGGTAGCCATTGGCGCACATCCCGGGTTGCCTGATTTGCAAGGATTCGGACGACGAAATATGGAGATTACACCACGGGAAGCCTACGACATGGTGGTATATCAGATTGGGGCTTTGCAGGCTTTTGTCTATGCCAGAGGGGGACATCTGCATCATGTAAAACCACATGGAGCACTTTATAATATGGCGGCAACCAATTCGAAGCTCGCTGAGGCTATTGCCGAAGCGGTTTATAGGGTGCAACCTGAGCTTTATTTATATGGTTTGGCAGGCAGTGAGCTGATCAGGGAAGCTCAGCGAATCGGTGTACGCGGCGTGAATGAAGTATTTGCAGATCGGACGTATACCTCTGATGGCAGATTAACGCCTCGCAGTCACGAAGGTGCTCTCATAGAACGATCTGAAGAAGCACTGGCTCAGGTGATTCGCATGGTTAAAGACGGAGTGGTCGTATCTACGGATGGAACATTAGTTCCCATTACAGCAGATACAGTTTGCATCCATGGTGACGGCACACATGCGCTTACGTTTGCTCAAGAGATTCGTCGCATGCTGGAAGCCGAGGGTGTTGCACTGACAGCATATGAAGCGAGATAAAGATGGAGAATGGAGGAGTTGTACACCATGAAACCGATACGGAATTCGGCCAAAGCGGTCATTGTTCAGGACGGAAGTTTGTTACTAATTCGTCTACAAGATCAGTATGGTGATGCTTATGTTTTTCCAGGCGGTGGGCAGGAGAAGGGTGAAGAACTGAAAGATGCGGTAGCTCGGGAATGTCTGGAGGAGATTGGACAGGCGGTGCAGGTAGGTGAGCTATTACATATCCGGGAATACATCGGTGCCAATCATGAGTTTGCTGAGTGGGATGCAGATATCCATCAGGTGGAGTTTTATTTCGAGTGCAGTCTGGTTGATCCAAAAGCTTCAGTCTTTGAAGGCTCTAACCCGGATGATCATCAGGTTGCTGTAGAATGGATTGCGCTCGAGGAGCTGTCCAACATCCGCCTGTATCCCAAAACCATCGGTGAATTGCTGTTGAAAAAGGGAGAGCAACGCATTTACCTTGGAGACCTTAATTAAGTTAACATTCTCAAAATTGTCATGCATATGTTCTGGTTCAGGGATTCATCATAGGTGAGGCGGGTACACTATAAGTACAGGCGTATGTTAAAGGAATCGTGCTTAAATATACATCTGTACATTGTGTCATTAGGAATCTGTGTCGACTGTTAGAGACATAGATTGTATACAATTAATCTTAAAAGAATAGTTCAAAGCTTTTGGGCTTTGAAACTGCTTCTACCAATGAAAGAACTGCAGAAGTAGTGAAAGGGACGAAGTCGATTCTGAAGAAGCGAAGCGCTCGCCTTTATCACCGGATTATTTACCATTAAACCATATTCAATAATAAATCCGGGGATAACAGCGATCGAAAGAACGATTCGTCACTGTAACGGTCACACTGCATAACTATGTTGGTAGCTAGCATCAAAGCCAAGCTTTCAAACACTCCCCCATCCCGAAAGGAGCAACTCCCATGAACCAGAACGAATTGGAACAAAACATTGTGAAGGCTTTGGAAAATAACCCGTATTGCAGTTTCTCCACCGTAGAGAATGGCAAGCCGAAATCCCGTTATATGGCTATTTTCAATGATGGGCTGAATATTCATCTGGCAACCAACCGTCAGACGCACAAAGTAGAGGAACTGGAGAACAATCCGAATGTTAGTCTTCTGCTTGGTTACGAAGCCGGAGGCACCAAGGAAGTGGTGGAGATCGAGGGTACTTGTGAGGTCACTAAAAATGAATCCTTGCGTGAGCAAGTGTGGAATGATGAGTTGAAGGCATGGTTCGATGGACCTAATGATCCCAACTATGTAATCTTGGATATTACCCCAGCTCGCATAGAATATACAGGCAAAGACCATGAGCATCATGTGTGGGAGCAATAAATTCAGGCGTAGCTTCAAGGTAAAGCCAATTACCAAATTATCTTGGCGAATACTCGTTGTCAGACGACGAAAATATAGAGAATGTTCAACCGTGAATGCCTTTTCTAAGGCTTCGCGGTTTTTAATTTTATCCCAAAACAGCAAGATATGCACTTTATGTAACATTGATGTAACATACGTGATTTTGAGTAATTATACCCTAACCCTTTCCTTATTCACTGCAAAATATGTCGAAATCACGCATGAAAACGTAAAATGGACTAGTTATGTGCGGATAACGTAAAAATTAATGCTTTTCATTGTTTTAACATTACGTTATGATTTGATATGTAAATACACGCACAGATATGAATAGATGTTCATGTGAGATAAACTTACCTGAAGACGCCGATGAGTGCTCATTGGATCATCAGTACGCACAACCCATGAAATCTATTATTTTCTGTGCCTGTATTTGCGGTATTGCATGATTTAATGTACATAAACCGGGAGGGGTTATTTTTGAAGAAAAGTAAGAAGTTGTTATCAAGCCTGACTGCCGCTTTCGTTGCATTTAACGTGCTTGCGGTATTTCCAGTACCTGTATCGGCTGCCGATGCGGCCAAAGTCAAATTGCGGATCATGGAAACAACGGACATTCATGACAACCTGATCAACTATGACTATTATTCAGACAAAGCGACGGATCAATATGGACTGGCCAAAACGGCTACGCTGATCAAGAAAGCCCGTGAGGAAGCGAAGAACAGCTTGTTGTTCGACAACGGTGACTTGATCCAGGGTAACCCGATGGGAGACTATGTTGCGAAGATTGATCCTCTGAAAAAGGGTGAAACTCACCCTGTATATAAAGCGATGAATCTGCTCGATTATGATGCAGGTAACATCGGTAACCATGAATTCAACTATGGTCTCGATTTCCTTGACATGACGCTGGAGGGAGCAAACTTCCCTTACATCAATGCCAATGTTTATGTAGACGATGGTGACAAAGATGAAACAAATGACAAAAACTACTTCACTCCTTATAAAATTTTGGACAAAAAAGTAACGGATGAGAACGGCAAGGAGCATACCATTAAAGTGGGCGTGATCGGATTTGTGCCGCCGCAAATCATGCAATGGGACAGTGCTAACCTTGAAGGTAAGGTGATTGCCAAGGATATCATCGCTACTGCGAAAAAGTTTGTTCCAAAGATGAAAGCCGAAGGTGCGGACATTATCGTAGCGATCCCTCACTCGGGATTCGAGGATATTCCGCAAACCGACCTGATGGAGAACTCCGTGCTGTACCTGAGCCAGGTGGAAGGCATTAATGCCATTCTGTTTGGACATGCCCACAAAGTATTCCCTAGTGCAGACTTTAAAGGTAAAAAAGGAGTCGATCTGGAAAAGGGTACAATCAATGGTGTTCCTGCTGTAGAGCCTGGTTTCTGGGGTGATCACCTCGGAATCATTGATCTGGACCTGGAGCAAGTGGACGGCAAATGGAAAGTGGTTGATTCCAAAACAGAAGCACGTCCAATCTACGATACCGCGAACAAAAAACCGCTGGTAGATGCGGATCAGGCAATCGTTGATGCTGTCCATGACGAGCACGAAGGCACACTGGAATATGTACGTGGTCCGGTTGGCGAAACGACAGCACCGATCAACAGCTTCTTCGCTCTGGTGCAGGATGACCCATCCATTCAGATCGTAACGAATGCACAGAAGTGGTACGTGGAAAAGAAACTGCAAGGCACTGACTATGAGAATGTCCCAGTCCTGTCTGCGGGTGCACCTTTCAAAGCAGGTGGACGTTCTGGTGCTTCGTATTACACCAACATTCCTAAAGGTACGATTGCCATCAAAAACGTGGCAGACCTTTATGTATATCCAAACACGGTACACGCTGTAATGGTGAATGGTGCCGAATTGAAAGAGTGGTTAGAATGGTCAGCAGGCCAATTTAACCAGATTGATCCGGCTAAAGGCGGTCAGCAACAATTAATTAATATGGATTTCCCAACGTATAACTTTGATGTTATCGATGGTGTAACCTACCAGATTGATGTTACACAACCAGCTAAGTACGATAGTAAAGCGACAGTGGTTAATGCATCGGCCAGCCGGATCAAAAACTTGAGCTTCGAAGGCAAGCCGGTAGATCCAGCACAAAAATTCATCGTAGCAACGAATAACTATCGTGCGTCTTCATCCAAATTGGCTAACCCGGACGGTAAACGTATCGTTCTGGCTGCACCGGATGAGAACCGTCAAGTGATTATCGACTATATCCGTGAGAACAAAACGATTAACCCGACAGCGGATGGCAACTGGTCGCTAGCACCAATTAAACCTTCTGCTGGTGTAACTGCGGCAGCGCTGAATGACCTTGAGGTGGTATTTGCTTCTTCGCCAGATGCGAAGGATCTGGTAGAGGCGAATCCGGCTATGTCCTTTATTGGTACCAATAAAGATGGGTTCGCAGAGTACGGATTGAAACTGACAGGTGAGGCAGCAGCAACACCAAAACCTGAACCAAGCCCGGCTCCGACACCGAAACCCGAACCAACACCAGCGCCGACGCCAAAACCTACACCAACACCAAAACCACAGCCGGAGAAACCAGCTACGAACCATAAAGTCGTATATGTGGTGCAAAAAGGGGACAACCTGTATCGCATCGGTTTAAAACATGGTGTGGACTGGCGTGTACTTGTCAAAACAAACAAAATCACTAATGTGTATAACCTGAAAGTTGGACAAAAAATTGTCATTCCTGTTTCATAGATTCTAATAAAGGGTATAGTCAAAAGACTGGCAGTCATCAGACTGCTGGTCTTTTTTGTGGCAAGAAAGAATACAAATGTTTCTGTATACATCATATAGGAAGTCATTAAAACATTAGAGATTAATTTCTAGACCCATGATATACTATTTACAAACTTTGGGTATAAAACTTGGTAACATTAATGATGTAGCTTGATAAACTGGCAAGGGGGTTCTACATGAATTGCAGTGGCTGCAGTCCGATCTATCCGATAGAGAGCCAAGGTACCTTGTACCTGCGTCCCGTCTCCCCTGCTTTGCTGGAAGCGCTGCAAACCAAGGGAAGGTATGTTGATTATTCAGAAGAGATGTTTTGGTTCCATTTTTCAGACGTACAGGAGTTACAGAATCGGATGGAAGAGATTATAGATATGGAGAAGATATTGTCGATTTCGCTGGCCGTTCTGTTAAAGTCTGTAACGGAACCATTCACCGATGATTTTAAGAGTGAGTGGATTAGTCTATCCATGCAACATGCCAGAATCAAATATGCTGATATCGTTTCTACTATTTTAGAACGCCAGTTTACCAGTTATATGCAACCGATTGTAGATGCCTCAAAGTGCATTATCGGATATGAGTTTTTGCTTCGTCCGGCTGAACATGGGAGAGCATTTAGTTCCTATGAATTGTTTGAAGTAGCTCGCGAAACGGGACTGCATTCGTTTCTGGATCGTACTGCCCGTATTAAGGCCATTGAGACAAGCGCCAAATATCTGCCTCGCGGTGTGAAACGTTTTGTTAATTTCCTGCCTTCCTCTATTTATAACCCCGAATATTGCCTGACACATACATTTGAGGCGATAGAACGTCTCTCGCTCGATCCGAAAGATTTCGTTTTTGAAGTCGTTGAAACTGAACAGATCCAGCAACTGTCTACATTGCAGCATATTTTTGAAGTTTATCGATCTCGCGGTATGTCCGTAGCATTGGATGATGTAGGCGCTGGATTTTCGACGATCGAACTAATGAACCGCTTAGAGCCGGATTTTGTGAAAATTGATCGCAGCCTGATCGACTATTGTGATCAGGATGAAGTGAAGCAACAGAAGATCAGAAATATTGTTCAGTTATCCAATCGATTTGGAGGCAAAGTGCTTGCCGAGGGGATCGAACGAATGGAGGAGTTTGATTTCTGCCGATCGGTTGGAATTGAACTTGCACAAGGATATTATTTTGGTAAACCCGCAGCACGACCTCCCGATGGTCCATATTCAGATCCATCGTACAGAGAAGCGAGATAACTGTCGTTCACCTTTGGATTAAACATTAACATTGAACATTAACATTACAGCACAAGTCACTTTCCCCTTGAAGTGACTTGTTTGTCGTGAACTTTGTTTTTATTCAAAAAAACTCTGTCATTAGCCGATATATAGTATAGACCAATAGAAGTTCATACATAGCTGGGAGCATGGTGACATAATACAAGGGGGAGAACCGATTGAAAGAGACTAAGAACAAAAAGAAAAGTAAAAAGAAAGCTTTTGTCTGGAATATCCGCAATAAAATGCTCGTTTCTTTTTTGGTTGTTCTTTTGGTACCAAGTTTGGCAATTGGCTTGGTGTCTTTGTATATCGCGGAAGATACAGTACAAGCACAACTGAACGACAGTGCCCTTCAGAGCGTAAGTACGGCTAATAAGATTGTCGAAAGTCAGGTTAATAACAAAATTTTTGACATTAATTTCTTCTCGGATTCACTCGAACCGTCCTTGATCAAAGGAGAAAATGATAGCACGGAGCTTCAAACCAAGCTTGCTCAGTATCTGGGACTGCATCCGGATGTTTTAAATATTTTTGTAGGGTCGACAGAAGGAGTCATGGTTCGCGGCAAGCCAACAGAGAGTAGCCAGCGAGGAGAAGCTTATGATCCAAGAGAGCGTGAGTGGTATAAGCTCGCGATGGATAAGCCGGGTACGGTTGCTATTTCACCTGTCACCAAAAATACAGATGGCGTAGCGGTTGTTTTTATCTCCAAAACGCTTAAGGATCAATCCGCTGTAATTGGCTTGTCACTTGATTTGACCGATCTACGGGATCAGGCTGCGATTAAGGTTGGTCAAGAAGGGTACGTTATTATTCTGGATAAAGATAAACATGTTGTTGTTTCTCCTGTACAAGAAGTAGGTACACAGGAAAAGAGCGGCGTGTTGGATCAAATGTATGATGGCAAGGAAGGTCAATTTGACTATGATTACGAAGGCCGTTCCAAAACCATGATTTTCTCTACGAATGAAGCAACGGGTTGGAAAATTGCAGGTACGATGTTCAAGAGTGAAGTCACCGACGCAAGTAAGGAAATAAGACTTGCTACGCTTATCGTTCTTCTGGCTTCTGTATTCCTAGCCCTTATCTTTATTATCTGGTTCACTCGTTCGTTAGTGAGCCCGATTAAACGGTTGCAGGAAAATGCAAGAGCTGTAAGTAAAGGCGACCTCACCGTGAAGATGGATAGTAAACGTAAAGATGAAATGGGCGAACTCGCGAAGTACTTTGAACGCATGGTGGATAACTTACGCATGATGATTCTGGGTGTGCAGGAAACGGCAGAACAAGTATCCGCTTCTTCACAAGAGTTGTCTGCGAGTGCAGACCAAACAACCAAAGCCATTGAACATTCAACGATGGCGATCCAAGAACTGGCCGAGGGTGCAGAGCAACAAGTGAATAGTGTGAAGGACGGTTCTGGACAGATGAGCCGTATGGCAGAAGACGTCCGTCAGATGTCAGAGCGTGTACAATCCATAACTACAGCCATGCGAAATACATCCGGGGCAGCATCTTCAGGGAATGAAGCAGCGGGAGAAGCTGTTGAACAGATGAATATCATCCAGGAAACGGTGGAACAGTTAGGAGATGTTGTGCAGTCTCTTAATGCCCGTTCAGTTGAGATTGGTAGTATGGTTGATGTCATTGCATCTATCTCCAAACAGACCAACCTTCTCGCACTGAATGCATCTATTGAAGCAGCAAGAGCAGGGGATGCAGGACGTGGATTTGCAGTCGTAGCTGGAGAGGTACGCAAGCTGGCTGAAGAATCGGGTAGTTCCGCGGCTCAGATTGGTGAACTTGTGCATAATATTCGTCAGGACATGGACTCTGCCCTAACAGCGATGAATGCTGCCCAAAGCCGTGTTGGTGAGGGGATACAGGCTGTAAATACTTCTGGAAAATCCTTCGCCCAAATTCGTGAAGCGGTGGAGGATGCTGTTCATACGCTGGATGAACTATCCGAAACGACGAAACAATTGGAGAATGGTGCCTCTCATGTGGCTCAGACGATGACGGATATCTCGAACGTCACTCAGGAATCTGCGGCGAGTACCGAATCTGTATCGGCTTCATCGCAAGAACAACTGGCTTCTGTTGAGGAAATTGCTTCGTCTTCTGCACATTTGAATAGTATGGCTGAACAGTTACAAGGATTGCTGGGCATGTTCAAAATGATGGATGATCCCGCAAAAGATAATAGCAAATCCTGACCATAAAGGGTCAACCAACCATTATCAAAATAATAGAAAAAAATAAATATAGACATTCCTCTTGCGTCCCTGTATAAATATATCGTCTGGTTCTTATGGGCAATTGTACAGGACAGCAGGAGGAACTATGGTATATGTAGCAATATTAATATTTGTTTTGACCATTACGATGGTGATCTGGCAGCCTCGTGGCATCGGCATTGGCTGGAGCGCTTCGGGAGGGGCAATCCTTGCCTTGGCAGCAGGAGTAGTTAGTTTCAATGATGCTTCGGATGTGGCCTCGATTGTGTGGAATGCTACGCTGGCCTTTGTTGGCATTATTATGATTTCATTGATTTTGGACGAGACTGGATTCTTCGAATGGGCTGCCCTTCATATGGCCCGGCTGGCCGGAGGTAACGGACGTAAATTATTCCTTTATTCTATTTTACTGGGGGCTGCGGTGTCTGCCTTGTTTGCCAATGATGGCGCTGCGTTGATTCTGACACCGATTGTTCTGGCAATGGTTCGTGCTTTAAAGTTTGATGAGCGCATGGTGCTGGCATTTGTCATGGCAAGTGGTTTCATCGCGGATACGACCTCATTGCCACTCGTGGTCAGCAATCTGGTGAATATTGTTTCTGCCGATTTCTTTGGCATTACATTTGTAGAGTATGCGATACGTATGTTTGTGCCTAATCTGTTCTCTATTGCAGCGAGTACGGCGATGTTGTTTTTGTTTTATCGTAAAAGCATCCCGCAGACGTATGATGTCACGGCCGCTCGTGACCCCAAGGAAGCCATCCGTGATCCACGGGTGTTCAAGATTGCATGGTTTATGCTGGGACTATTGCTCGTAGCTTACGCTTCCAGTGAATTTCTGCCGATTCCCGTCTCCGTTATTGTAGGTGCGGTGGCCCTGCTTTTCGGTATGCTTGCACGCAAGAGCGAAGCGGTGGATTTGAAAAGGGTGGTTAAGGAAGCACCTTGGTCTATTGTTGTCTTCTCGGTAGGGATGTACATTGTTGTTTATGGTTTGCGTAATGCTGGATTAACGGATCATCTGAGCAGCTGGCTTGATGCTATAGCGGATTATGGTCTGTTCGCAGCATCGCTAGGTATGGGCCTGACCGCTGCGGTATTATCATCCGTGATGAACAATTTACCAACGGTATTAATTAATCTGCTCGCCATTCAAGGTGCACACACCGAGGGTATCATTAAGGAAGCTATGATCTATGCCAATGTCATTGGCTCGGATCTAGGTCCAAAGATGACGCCGATTGGGTCGCTTGCAACCTTGTTATGGCTACATGTATTGTCTCGCAAGGGCGTTAAGATTACATGGGGATATTATTTCAAGGCAGGCATTATTCTAACCATTCCAACGTTGTTGATTACATTGGCCGGTTTAGCATTATGGCTGTGGATCTTGGGATAACAATAAGCATCGAGCTTACAAATAGAGATAGAAATGAAAAGGCGCCTCATATGATATGTGTAATACATATCATATGAGGCGCCTTTTTTGATCAACTTCTACGTTTCTTATAGTTAGAAAGAAAAAACATTCTTATCTTCATGTATTCTTGAGGCCAGCCTTGTCTGAGGCAGGCCTTTCATTGCTACCACCCATAGCTGGAATCAAAGCTTTTGGAATTCCAACGAAGTGATCAAGTGCAGGAGACGGAATCGATTCTGTAGAAGCGAAGCGCTCGCCTTTGTCTCCGAATGTTTACATATGAAAAATGAAATCCATAACGATTTGGAGACAACAGCGATCGGAAGAATGATCCGTAACCGGAACGCCCAGCACGGAGTGGTTCTTTTACTGCCCTCAGCCTTAGCTAGGAATATAAATGTTTTAGAAACAGATGAGCGCTGACGCAGCGGAGGGAACGGAACGATTGTGGAAAAGCGGAGCGTTCGCCTTTATCTCCGGATATATTCCTCTTACAAATACAATCAAATATATCCAGGGGTAACAGCGATTGAAACAACGTCCGTTCTCGAAGCGGCTCCCAGCGCACCTAAGTACGTTCCAACTATTTAATCCCTAGCTCATATTTTTAACATTGCGTTTACAAAACATTGATTTTCAGATGACATAACGAAACTACAATGATTAAAGAGTTGATGGTGATCACACAAATTCACAAAACGCCATCACTACATTGGGGGAGGAAAACAAAAAATGTTTAAAAAGTTGCCGTTTATTTTGATGACCTTAACGTTCGTACTGGTGCTTGCAGCATGCGGATCGAAAAACGACGCAGGTACTACAAATGGTGCCGCAAGTAATGGATCAGGAGATAATACTGCTGCTGAACTCAGCGGTAACATTCTCGCTGTTGGATCAACAGCACTGCAGCCTCTGGTAGAGCAAGCTGGACAAAAATTTATGGCAGTTGATCAATATAAGAACGTGACGGTACAAGTGCAAGGCGGCGGTAGTGGTACAGGTCTGACTCAAGTATCTGACGGACAAGCTACGATCGGTAACTCTGACGTATTTGCTGAAGAGAAGTTGAAAGACGAAGCAAAAGCTAAAGAACTGGTTGACCACCAGGTAGCAGTTGTAGCAATTGCACCAGTAAGCAATAAAGATGCAGGTGTAACGGATCTGACAAAAGAACAACTGGTAGATATTTTCTCCGGTAAAATCACGAACTGGAAAGATGTTGGTGGTAAAGATCAAGCGATCGTTATCGTTAACCGTCCAAGTAGCTCCGGTACACGTGCAACTTTCGAAAACTTCGCGCTGGGAACGAAAGTAGAAGATATTCAAGGTTCAATCCAAGAAGATTCTTCCGGTACAGTTAAGAAACTGGTATCTGAGACTCCAGGAGCAATTGGTTACCTGGCTCTGTCTTACCTGGATGACAAATTGCAAGTTCTGAAATACGGCGGTGTTGAAGCTACAGTTGAGAACGTAGAAGCAGGAACGTATCCAGTATGGGCTTACCAGCACATGTATACAAAAGGTGAGCCGGATGCAGCAACAAAAGCATTCCTCGACTACATGCTCAGCGATGAAATTCAACAAAATGACGTTAAGGAACTGGGCTACATTCCGGTATCCGGCATGAAAGTAAAACGCGATGCAGCAGGTAATGTGACTCAGTAACATTCTTTGAACTTGCGCATACAGCGAAAGAGGCGGACCCAGGTCCTGCCTCTTTGCGCGGTTTGCTCAGAAATTATCCCATATTTTGCACTAATTCTACTATAGAAGGATGGTTGTTATGGAACAGACCGAAGGGGGAACGGTGATGAACAATAAACTGAAACCACGCCGGCCCTTGAGAGAGAAACATTACTGGGAAGAGTGGACGGGACGGATCTACACGTCGATATGTGTCGTTTTCCTGATCGTTGTCATGTTTTCCATCGTATATTTTGTCGCATCCAAAGGGTTATCAACCTTTTTCCAGGATGGCGTCAGCCTGCGTGAGTTCATTTTCGGAAAAACGTGGAATCCTACAGGTGAGCCTGGCGTTTATGGTGCATTACCGTTTATCACGGGTTCCTTTACAACCACCTTGCTTGCAGCATTGATCGCAAGTCCGCTTAGTCTATGTGCAGCACTCTTTATGACCGAGATTGTACCGGGTAAAGGTAAAAAGATTTTGCAGCCCGCGATTGAATTGCTTTCCGGTATTCCATCCGTTGTATACGGATTTATCGGTCTAAGCGTAATTGTTCCGATGTTACGCAGTATCTTCGGAGGACCCGGCATTGGGATTGCAGCCGGATGTCTGGTGTTGTCCGTCATGATTCTGCCTACAGTTACGAGTATCATGGCAGATGCGTTGTCTGCTTTGCCTAAGGGCTTGCGTGAATCTTCTTATGCGCTTGGCGCAACACGCTGGCAGACGATTTATCGGGTAATCATTCCGACGGTGCTACCTGCATTGCTGACAGGTATTGTCCTTGGTATGGCTCGTGCATTTGGTGAAGCATTGGCTGTACAGATGGTCATCGGTAATGCGCCGCATGTACCGACATCCCTGCTCGAATCCGCTTCAACATTAACAAGTGTAATCACCCTGAGTATGGGTAACACCACGATGGGTTCTGTTCATAACAATGCATTGTGGAGCATGGCGCTTGTCCTGCTGGTAATGACCTTTGTCTTCGTCATTCTGGTTCGCCTGCTTGAAAGGAGGAACCGGGTATGAGAATGAAGCCAAAAACAGCGGATAAAATTGCAACAGTAGTCATCGTGATTCTGGCTTTATTCATTGTTGTACTTTTGCTCGGTTTACTCGGATTTATTCTGTTCCGGGGGATCGGTCAGATCAACTGGCACTTCCTGACGAGTGCGCCGCAATTGCTCAAAGGTGGCGGTGGTATTGGTCCGCAACTCTTTAACTCTATCTTTTTGCTTGTACTAACGCTGATTATTACCATCCCGCTCGGCTGGGGCGGAGGTATTTATATGGCGGAATATGCCAAACCGGGTCGGATTACAAGTTTCATTCGACTGGTTGTCGAAGTATTGTCATCTTTCCCATCGATCGTGATCGGTTTGTTCGGACTTTTGCTGATCGTAAATACGTTTGGCCTGGGCTTCTCACTCTTATCGGGTGCGATGGCACTGGCAATTTTCAACTTGCCACTTATGGTACGGACGACAGAGCAAGCTTTCCGAGCCGTTCCCAAAGAGCAGAAGGAAGCAGGACTTGCTCTTGGTTTGTCCAAATGGAAGATCATTACGTCCATCCTGTTGCCTGTGGCACTGCCAAGCTTGATCACTGGTACGATTCTGGCATCCGGTAGGATCTTCGGTGAAGCAGCGGCCCTGATGTTCACTGCGGGTATGAGTAGTCCACCGCTGGACTTTACGGACTGGAATCCAACAAGTCCGAGATCACCAATTAATCCACTTCGTCCTGCGGAAACACTAGCTGTACACATCTGGAAAGTCAACAGTGAAGGCATCGGACCAGATTCAAAAGAAGTTGCAGCAGGGGCTTCTGCCGTGCTGGTCATTCTGGTACTGGCATTCAATCTGAGCGCGCGCTGGATCGGCCGGGTTGTGTACCGCCGTATGACAGCTTCGAAATAAGGAGGAAATCCACATGGCCATACCTTTTGGTACGGAACAGTTAAGCATATATTATGGACATTTTCAGGCCGTGAAGCAGATCAGCCTGACTTTCCCCGAAGCGAGTGTAACGGCCCTGATCGGGCCGTCCGGTTGCGGGAAATCCACATTCCTTCGTTCGTTAAATCGGATGAATGATGAGATTGCCGGGTCCCGCACGGAAGGACATATCTGGATGGACGGCAATGACCTTAACGAACCGGGGACGGATGTAATCAAGCTTCGTCAGAAAATCGGCATGGTGTGGCAGAAGCCAAACCCTTTTCACAAGTCTATTTACAACAATATCGCATTTGGCCCCCGCTACCGCGGTACAAAAAGTAAGAAGGCACTGGATGAAATCGTGGAAAAAAGCTTGCGCCGTGCTGCTCTCTGGGATGAAGTGAAAGACAGGCTACATGAGTCAGCCTTGGCACTTTCAGGTGGACAGCAACAGCGTCTCTGTATCGCGCGCGCACTGTCTGTAGACCCGCAGATCCTATTACTTGACGAGCCTGCATCTGCGCTTGACCCTGTATCTACGGGTAAAGTGGAGGAATTGATCTCGGAGTTGAAGCAGGAGCTACGCATCGTTATTGTTACCCATAACATGCAGCAGGCGGCTCGCATCTCGGATTATACCGCTTATTTTTATCTGGGCAGTATGGTTGAGCACGGGGAGACGGAGCACATTTTTACTAACCCGGACAACCGCTTGACTCAGGAATATATTATGGGGCGTTTTGGTTAATTGAAAACAAAAACAAGGCTTCTGGATTAGTCTATCCGGGAGCCTTGTTTTGCTCTATCTAAATGTTTGCCGGATAGGATGCACCATGCTAGGATAAATAAATATCGAGAAATCATTACATGAGTTAAGCGGCAACTTATTTGAAATTTCATTATGAGACGGAGCGTCCTGAAGTTCAGGGTGCTCTTTTTGTTGTAGAGTGCGGTTTAGAGATCTGGGATATAGACGATTTGTAATTCTAAAGAAACTATAAACTTTGCAGCATCACGAGTATTTTTCGCTACACTTTAATCCAGGGAGGATGAAAGCGCAATGACAGACAAGAATAACATACTGTTAGTAGAGGACGATCCAGAAATTGCCCGGATCTTAATGGACCATCTTCGTCGTGAAGGGTATGCAGTGACCTGGGCATCAAGTGGACTGGAGAGCTGGGAAGATTTCAAGAACGGATTATATCATCTTGTACTACTTGATCTAATGTTGCCGGAGATGGACGGATTTACAGTATGCAAACATGTCAGGTTGATCAGCGATGTTCCGGTATTGATCATGAGTGCCCGGACCCAGGAAGAAAGCAAACTAGAAGGACTTGGCTTAGGCGCAGATGATTATATCACCAAACCTTTTAGTTTGGCGGAGCTTACGGCTCGAATTAAAGCCCACCTGAACAGATATCGTAGATATCAAGGTGGTCAGTCCAATGCATCGCTTCAGCAATACAACGATGGGTTAACGATTCACCCACTGAATCAGCAGGTGAGACTGAATGGTATAGAGGTGCAGTGCACAGCTAAAGAAGGAGCATTGCTAATGCTGCTGACTTCGCACCCCAACCGAGCCTTTACGAAAACAGAGATTTACGAACATGTGTGGGGTCAATCGGCAGAAGGAAGCTCCGCCGCTACAGTTACTGTGCACGTGAAAAGTTTGCGGGCCAAGCTGGGAGATGAGCCGCACCAGCCGCGCTGGATTCAAACCATATGGGGCAGTGGATACCGCTTTATTGGAGAACGGGTTAAATGAAACTGAAATATTGGCTGATGATTGCGTTCCTGATCGTGATGTTTTTGCCTGTGGCGGCAGGGTGGGCTTTATTTTCCTTATATAGCTATTATGAAAATCACCGTGCAGTAGCGGAGTATGTTGAAATGACAGGACGCATTGCACCGATAGAAAAGGTCTTAAATGATCCAACGCTGTATCAGCTGAATTCGCCTGAGCGTGATCAAACCCTCCCTGCGCTTGCCAGCGAACAGCTAAGTTTCAATCTTTATCTACCTTCTGGGATTCGGGTGTACACATCTGGCGGGGATATTACCTGGTCAACAGGTGGATATACGGTAAGAAGCTCTGAATTATATCGAAATCTGTATCATCTTCAGATTCGACACCGCACATTTTCATTGAAAAAACCAGTTTGGGATCAAGGGGAGCTGGTAGGGATTTATGAAATAACGATGTTGCGTGAGGATCGGCTTGAAGGAATATCGCTTCGAACGACATGGGTTATCGGTGGATCAGTGGTATTTTTTGTTCTCTTGTACGGAACAGTGTTGTGGTTGTTATCCCGCAAGCTTTTCTTCCCTATGAAAGTTTTGATAAACAGGATGCATGGATTTGCCCATGGAGAAGAACCAGATGAGATCCGGGTCAACGGTCACAGTGATGAGATGGGTATGTTGTTAAAGCAGTTTGATGCGATGCAACAAACCATCAGGCAGACCCAGAAGGAAGTGGAGAGGCAACAAAAAGAAAAAGAGATGATTGTAGCTTCTCTGTCACACGACCTAAAGACACCTCTCATGTCCATCAGTGCTTATGCGGAAGCACTTAGTATGGAGAGAGATTCTAGACAATTAGAGAGACAAGAGTATAGAGATGTCATCGCTAGAAATGTGGAGCGTATGAAACAGATGATCGGTGAGCTGGAGATGTACACAGCATTGGGTTCCAGAGATTCAGAGCTTGCTATGGTTGAGGTAGAAGGGGAAGAGTTTTTTGAGATGCTGCTTGGCAGTTACGGAGGTCTTGCGGAACGTGATGAGTATGACATGAAGATGTCTGTTCGGACCAATCATTGCTATCGAATTCATCCTGAATCCCTGATGCGTCTGACCGATAATCTAGTGCATAACGCGCTTCGCTACACTCCTCCCCAAGGTAGAATCGGGCTCGCTGTAATGGATTCAGCATCAGAACTGGCGGAATGGATCGATCCATCACTGGGGGCAGAACTGGATGCGTACAGAAATGGTGCGACATTGCTTATCGTTCAAAATGAAGGCCCTCCTATTCCGGCAGAACAGCTGGAGCGGATTTTTGAGCCGTACGTTCAATATCACAAAGAGCAACTAGGCGGTTATGCAGGAGGCTCTGGATTAGGATTAAGCATATCAAAGAGAATCGCATTAAAGCATGGAGGAGATATACGCATGTGGTCCTCTGAACGATATGGGACTGTAGCTGTTTGTCGATTGCCGGAACGAAGGAACCCGGATGAAACACAGGATATAACTTAAGGAAAGGTGAGAATGATGATAAAAATGGGATGGAAGCTGATGGGAGCGGCCTTGATTGCAGGTTCATTGTTTGCTGGATGCGCAGAGAAAGATATGCTTGGGATGTCAGGAGCGGATATGATTGAGAAAGTAATTGCATCCGAGTCTGGGCCAGGGTCATACTATGCCGAAGGTACGATGAAGATGTGGACAGATAGTGAGATTACGAGCACGATACACGTGAAGGAATGGGTCGACGGAAAAACAGGGAAAAAGCGGATCGAGACCGATGAAAACGGAAACGTGAGTTATGCGGTTCATAACGGTTCAGAGATTCTGCTCTATGAAGAAGAGGCGAAGACCGCTATTGCGATGGATTCATCAGCGCTCCAGCAGGAACCCAACCAAACCCAGAAGCAGATGCTGGTGGATCAACTGGAACGTATGCGTGATAACCATAATGTGAAGATGCTGGGTCAGGAAAAGCTTCAGGACCAGGAGGTCATTCATATTGAACTAACTCCGAAGGATAAGGATTCACTCTCCATGTCTTCGGAGTATTGGATAAACCCGAAAGAATGGATGGTTGTGAAAGCCACGAGTACGTATGGGGATACCAAGTCAGAGTTTCTATATGACCAGATCAATTACAATCCTGAGTTCACAGACCAGACGTTCACGCTGGATATTCCTGCAGATGTTGAAGTGAAAAAAATGAATGACGTGATGAATAACCGAGAAATCACACGAGAAGAGGCAGTGCAGGCCGTTGGTCAGCCCTTCCTACAGTATATCGGAGCGGATATGAAATTATCGAGAATTGAGCTCATTTCATCTATGGGTGAACAAGGCCGGGATGAAGTGACACTGTATTATGTGAAGGATAACAAACCAGAGATCAGCATGACCGTATTTAAAGCACCAGGGGAAAACGGTAATGAAAAACTGCTTCCAGAGGAAAAGAAAGTTAACATTCGTGATACAGAAGGTTCATATATGTCTATCATTCGGAACTTGTCGTGGAGCGAGGATGGTCTTCGTTATTCGGTCATGGGCGAAAATGATTTTTGGACAGAAGAACAACTACAGATGTGGGTAGATGAGTTGCAAATAACGAAGCAAGCGAAATAATATTGCGGATAGAGAAAAATGAACAAGCTTTGAACCATATGAACGAAAGGAGCATATCGTATATAGAAATGATGTGCTTCGAGATTACGTCACTTTTATTGACATATAGCGTATGGCATATTACGCTGTATATGATTGAATGCATGGCAGAATGGTGAACTTTCATTAAGGAAATAACAGAATATAGCGAATGATAACGAGCGGGAGAGACCTAGCAGGATGATGCAATACAGTACAAGTAGGCATGATTAATGCAATTTAAGATGTAGAACTGTACTGTACAGATGGCTTGGGCACCGAAGGAGCAAGCAGTTATGCACCCGGCATAACCGTTAATCTCTCAGGTAAATGTACCGTCGTTGGACGCAACTCTGGAGAGTGCGCGGAAGAAGCGCCACCCAAGGGGTATATGATTGTCAGATTGCTGAACAGATGAGTGCTTGCGTGTACTCGGCCTTGTTCTTCCTGGCTTAAAATCATGAAACTCTCAGGTATCAAGGACAGAGAGAGGGCTAACGGCCTTCTTCTGTCCTTTTTTGATGTCATCAATCAGTAAATCAGGAACATTGTGGTGGGTCTTGTCCAGATATCGATGACAAAACCAATTGGAGGGTTAACAGGTGCGATTTAAAGATGTTTTTTCAATTATTGGCCCGTCGATGACGGGACCATCCAGTTCACATACAGCCGGTGCTGCAAGATTGGGACGAATTGCGCGTCAGTGGCTGGGATGTACACCGGAACGTGCAAGGCTTACGTTATATGGCTCATTTGCGGATACCTATCAGGGACATGGAACAGATCTGGCACTAATCGGTGGTTTGCTGGGTTACGTTACAGATGATCCGCGTATACCGGATGCAGAGCAATATGCAGATGAAGCAGGCATGGAGGTTGAATTTTACACCAGCGGTCTACCGGCTCCTCATCCGAACACGGTCAAGATTGAATTGTGGCACGGCGAACGGGCATGCTCTTTAATAGGTGCTTCCATCGGTGGCGGCAGTGTATCTGTGCATGCATTAAATGATTTTCGCGTACAGATCAGTGGAGAGTTTCCGACACTTGTTTTGCGTCATGCCGATAAAGCGGGAGTTCTGGCATCCGTGACCTCAACCATTAGCTCGTCCGGAGTGAATATCGGCTATATGCAAGTGGATCGAAAGGCTCGTGATGGTGAGGCACTTACAGCAATGGAGATGGATGCACCGCCGAGTGAAGACGCGTTGAACAAACTGCGTTCATTGGATCATATGCTGGATATTCGTGTGATTGATCTGAAGAGAGGGGGTGATCCGGATGCGGTTTAAACATCTACATGAATTAAACACCATCTGCACTGCGGAGTCCAAAACAATTGCACAGTTGATGATTGAAGAGCAGGTGCAGGAGACTAACACACCCGAAACAGACGTCGTAAAGCAGATGTCGGAGTACTACCAAGTGATGAAAGAAGCGGTTCGTAAAGGACTTACAGAAGATACAACCTCACGTAGCGGACTGACGGGTGGGGACGGGAAAAAGATGGCCGAATATATTCGCCAAGGCGAAACATGCTCTGGTGATGCTTCTGCCCTTGCCATGGCCTATGCGCTTTGCGTATCGGAAGTGAATGCCTCCATGGGACGGATCGTGGCTACGCCAACAGCGGGCTCTTGTGGCATCATTCCTGGCGTATTTATAAGCTCGCAGGAACGTTTTGGCTGGACGGATGAACATCTGGTGAATGGATTGTTCTGCGCCGGTGCTATTGGATACGTGATCGCCAACAATTCATTTATTTCAGGGGCCGAGGGCGGTTGTCAGGCAGAAGTAGGTTCAGCGATTGGCATGGCTGCCGGTGCGATGGTGGAGCTTCGTGGAGGGACGCCAGAGCAGGTAGTGCATGCTGTAGGATTGGCTTTGAAAAATACACTGGGCCTCATCTGCGATCCGGTTGCTGGCCTTGTAGAGATTCCATGCATCGTGCGCAACGGACTCGGTGCCGTTACTGCACTGGCTGCCGCAGATATGGCACTCGCTGGTGTACGCAGTGCCATTCCGTCTGACGAAGTCATTGACGTGATGTTGGAGGTAGGCAGTGCGATGCCAAGCCGTCACCGCGAGACAGCGCAAGGTGGGCTCGCTCAGACACCTACAGGCCGCAAGATGATGGAGAAGCTGGCGAAACCAAAGGCCAAGCGGTTGCCGGATGAGTCATCCGAAACATCAACAACAGGCTCAGAGGCAGAATAGCAAGTGGATCATATACAGGAACAGGGTCAGATAGCTTAGGAGTACAAAACCAGGTTCCGATTTAGCAAGTAGCAAGTAGTAATTAGAGCATGTTAGTCGTTATTACTTCATAACAAACAAGCGTCCGCGAACCTGGTTTTCTCAGGTTATGCGAGACGCTTGTTTGTCCAGTTTGCCTAAACCGCCAAGATAGCAGTCAACCAATCAGAATTGGAGAAGGCAGTCATTTATTGTTGTTTCAAAAAGGCATCTACTTTACTTCTGTGCGCATCACGGCATATCCGTAAGCAGGCAGTTCAATGGCAAGCACACCGTCTTCCAGAGCGGTGCGATGGTTACCCTCAAACAGCTCCGTCCAAGGTTGCTCACCTGCATCCAGTTCAACGATGGCGGTTTCCTCAGAACGGTTGAACAGAATGAGGATGCGTTCCTCGTCACTTTGCCGCTCCATCACAAGCTGGCTACCGCCTTCCTGAGCTTGCAGGAAACGAATGGTTCCTGCTGCACGCAGTGCAGGATGAGCATGACGCAGAGCAATCAGCTTTTGATAAAAGTGAAGTAGCTCCCGATCCTGCTTCGCTTCGTCCCACTCCATGCATTTGCGGCAACCTGGATCATGTTCTCCGTCGAGCCCGATCTCGTCACCATAATAGATACATGGGGCTCCCATATAACTGAACTGGAACAAGGCAGCCAGCTTCATCTTGCGTTGATCGCCCTCGCACAAGGTAAGCAGGCGCGGAGTATCATGACTGTCGAGTAAGTTGAATGCCACCTCGCTCGCTTGAAGTGGGTAGCGAGATAGCTGCCTGCCAAGGGCACTCGCGAATTGTTCAGCGTGCATCTTATCTTCCACAAAGAAATGATTTACGGCGGCGGTGAACGGATAGTTCATGGCAGCATCGAACTGGTCCCCTTGTAGCCAGGAAGAAGATTCGTTCCATATCTCACCCAGAATGTAGGCATCCGGGTTGGCTTCCTTAACAACCCGCCTGAAATCTCTCCAGAAAGCATCGTCCACTTCATCAGCTACATCAAGACGCCAGCCGTCCGTGCCAACTTCCTTGATCCAATATTCCGCTACTTCGAGCAAGTAGGCCTTCACATCGGGATTCTCTGTATTCAGCTTGGGCATGTGAGCCTCAAAGCCAAATGTCTCATAGGTTGGAATGCCATCCTTTACGTCGAGCGGGAATTCATGTACGTGAAACCAGTCCTTGTATTTGGACTTGGCACCAAGCTTTTGTACATCGACAAAAGGAGCAAATGTTTTGCCTGAATGATTAAACACGGCATCCAGCAGCACACGAATACCGCGTTCATGACATAGCTTAACCAGATGCTTCACTGTGTCAGCATCACCGAAATGGCGGTCGACGCGCAGATAGTCTTCGGTATCATATTTATGATTGGTTGTAGCTTCGAAAATCGGAGTGAAATAAATCGCATTAATACCCAGTTCACTGAGGTAATCAAGGTGGTCGATTACGCCCTGCAGGTCACCGCCAAAGAAATTAAAGGGTGTAGGTTCACCGCCCCAAGGTTCAACCTCTTTGGGATTGATATCCGGGTTGCCATTGGCAAAGCGCTCGGGAAAAATCTGATAAAACACAGCATCTTTCACCCATGCTGGGGGTGTAAACACAGCTCCGGCATGAAGATATGGGAACTGAAACATGCGGCCTGGGTCATCGGGCTCCTCCTCTTGGAAATCCGTCTCGGTCATCCAGATGTGTTCATCTCCACTTTTGAGCAAAAAAGCATACTTCAATCGATGATACGGAGGTCTCACTTCCCCCTCGTAGTAGTCAAACATAGAGTCTGACGTCAATTTGGTCAGAGGAACCATATCTTTTGTTTCCTCCCACGCGTATTTATCTCCAGTCAGGGCATACACCTCGGTGAGATCATTCTTTTTGGCACGCAGACGTAGACGAATCGTATCCTGATCATAGGCATAGGCCCAGTTTCGTTTTGGTTGGTGAAAGATGGCTTCAAGCAGCATATGTAATTCCTCCTGTCAGATATGAATGAAGTAAGCAGAGACCAATTCATTTAAATTCGATTAAATATGCTAGTAGTACAGTAATACAGGTGATATGTAGACATTATTGCTGAAAGATATAGCTTCATATTACGTGACTGCAGATTGCGTTATAATGAGGGTATGAAAAGATAGGGCAGGCTCTAAACGAGCGACATGGAATGTACTGAGGCCTAGGCAACGGACATTGTAGCTTGTGCAACCAGGCTTGCATTTAAACTCGCGGGGAGGTTCGCCCCATTCAAAATTTAAAGCCAAAAGTCATAAAGATAAGCATTGCCGCCCAGATATATCATTAACCCAAAGGGAACGGAAAGGAAACGAGTACATAGATGAAAAACAAACTGTTATACATTGAGGATGATACGGAAATTGCAACATGGGTGAGAGAAGATCTGGAGGAGCGTGGATATGAGGTCGTCTGGCTTGGGAGCGGTGAAGGGGCCACCGAGGCTGTGGCAGACTGCTCCCTAGTCATTCTGGATGTCATGCTGCCAGGGCTCGACGGATTCACGGTAGGTCAGCGATTAAAAAAAGAATATCCTGCTGTGCCCATCGTTATGCTCTCGGCCAGAACATCCATTGATGACAAGTTGCATGGACTTGATTTTGCCGATGATTATGTGACCAAACCTTTTCATCCGGACGAGCTTGCAGCGCGGATTGAGGTTCAACTGCGGAAAGCAGGCAAAGTAGCTTCAAGTGAAGCGGTACTTAAGCTGGATCATCTGTCGATTTATGAGCAGGATAACCGGATCGTGAATGAGCAGACGGGGGAAGAGATTATTTTATCCGGTAAACAGTTCCACATCTTCGCTTATTTGCTTCGGCATATGGGCATGATTCGCACCAAAGAGCAGATCTATGAAGCGGTGTGGAACGAGTCTTATCTGGATGGGGACAAAACGTTGATGGTGCACATCCGGCATCTGCGCGAGAAGCTGGAGATTGATCCGGCCAATCCTGTCATTATTCAGACAGTACGCGGTGTTGGCTATCGTGTGAAGAAGCCATGATCAGATGGTATAGAGAACGGAAGGCAAGGAAGTCTGAACAGAACAGAGGCAGTGAAACAGGACAGTCTATCCGTCCCAAAATAAAGGTTGGGCGATCACTGATGTCCAGATACATGCTACTGATTCTGGCAGCTTTTCTGTTTGTACCTGTTGTGGTACCGATGGTAGCAACGGTTTTTATTGTAGTCATCAATAACGTAAGCTCTGGTGAAGAAGCACCTTACGGAAACGCTGACCAAATTACCGAACTGTGGGCTATGGAATCCAAAAAGCTGGGCGGGGCTTCTGACCAAATCATAGATAAACGGATAAAAGAACTGCAGGAGAAATACCCTAAATCGGCTATGTATCGTGTAGATGCGGCAGGCCGAACGAAGTTAGTGCTTGGCGGTGAAGAGGCGGATGTACTGAAGTCTAAATCATTGCATCCTTCAGTCACCTCGGAAGGGGAGCCGGCGTCTTTAAATACAGACGTCATTCTGAAGTGGTCGCTCGCAACTGGAGAAAAAGCAGAGACCCGAATCCCGGCAAGATGGACACCAAATGATACGGTTCAGTTCATGAAGGAAGCCTTGTATCGCGATCCTCTAACCGTGGTTTCTTTTATTGGCGGAGTAAATGTGAATAAGGGACAAGGGTTTATGGTGATTGAAGTCCCTCGTGAGCTCATTCAAAACATCACCAATAACGGGGTATTAGAATTCATCTATTTCGGGGCAGTGATGCTGATTGTGTTTGTGATCTTTATTGTGATGTCCGTTCTGTTCTTCGCCAAAATTCGCAAACGACTGATTCACTTGCAATCTGCTATGGTTACCCCGGGCAAGGAGGGTATACCACTTCCAGTGGACATTAAGAGATCGGATGAGATTGGACATTTGGAGGAATCCTTTAACCAGATGGTACATCAGTTAACGGATAGCCTTCAGCGTGAGCGGGAAGAGGAGCAACTTCGCAAACGGCTTGTGGCAGGGTTATCCCATGACCTGAGAACACCGCTTACGGTAATTCGCGGGCATATGCATGCATTGAATAAAGAGAACCTAAGTGATCAAGGCGTGCGCGCACTGAGTCGGATGGAAGGCAAGATACAGGATCTTGGTGAACTGATCGACAATTTGCTCACGTATAATCTGCTGACTAGTGGAAGATATACTTTAAAACTGGAGCAGAAAGATGCACTGCGTATGATAAGGGAAGCTGCTGCTTCCTGGTATCCGGTGTGGGAGAAGGAAGAGTTTGAGATCGATATTGACCTGCCTGAAACTCCGTTAATCTGGGATGTAGATGCGCAAGGGCTGCGGCGTGTGCTGGATAATTTGTTTCAAAATGTAGTTCGTCATGCGGCAAGCGGAAAATATATTCGCATTTCCACGGAGCAGATTCAGGGTCGAACTGCCGTAGTGATCGAGGATCGCGGACCGGGAATTCAGCCGGATTCGGGTACGAAGGGCACAGGACTTGGCTTATCCATTGTCGATCTGCTGATTCGTGAGATGGGCTTGCGGAAGCGGGTAGATAGCTCAGATGCGGGTGTCCGTACCTATCTATACAGCGGCTAAGGGATTGATCGGGAAGTTTGAACGCAGATAGAAGAGGTTTCTTTTTAAACTAAACTTAAACTTGGATGTACGCTGGCTTTAACCTTGGAGGGTTACGATAGTTCCGAGGTGATAATGAATGAGCGAAAATATTATTCAAACAGCGAATTTAT
Source organism: Paenibacillus intestini (assembly GCF_030803945.1). Classification (NCBI taxonomy): domain Bacteria; kingdom Bacillati; phylum Bacillota; class Bacilli; order Caryophanales; family Paenibacillaceae; genus Paenibacillus; species Paenibacillus intestini. Next base: position 164,343 of record NZ_JAURUN010000007.1, read on the forward strand.
GGAAAACATATAAGGACCGTGCAGCGGTTCGTGAACTTGACCTTCATATTAAAAAAGGAGATATCTACGGCTTCCTTGGTCCTAACGGTGCCGGCAAAACAACAACGATCCGTATGCTTCTTGGATTGATTAAACCGACCAAAGGTGTCATCCGGGTCTTCGACAAAGATATTCGCAAGGACCGTATGGACATTTTACGGCGTGTAGGTTCTCTGGTGGAGTACCCCTCCTATTACGGTCATCTGAATGCGGTAGAGAATCTTGAGGTACTGCGCCGCATTATCAATGTACCCAAGTCAAGGATTGCGGAAGTGTTATCTATTGTTGATCTGACAAAAGATGCTAAACGAAATGTAAAAGGGTATTCCCTCGGCATGAAACAGCGTTTGGGCATTGCCAGCGCACTACTCGGTGAACCGGAGCTGCTTATTTTGGATGAGCCAACGAACGGACTTGACCCCGCGGGGATTCAGGAGATTCGGGAACTCATCAAACGTATGCCGCTGGAGCATGGCATCACCGTTCTTGTATCCAGTCACTTGCTGAGTGAAGTGGAGCAGATGGCGAGTCGTGTCGGTATTATAAGAGATGGCAAAATGGTGATGCAGGACACGATGGCGAGTCTCCATAGTCAGACAGGCAGCTCAATCAGGCTCACGGTGTCTGAACCGGAGGCAGCCATGAAGCTTGCTCGTGAGCAGGGGCAATTTGGTCAGAGACAGGGTGCTGAGCTTACCTTCCCCTACATGGATAACAGCGCAGTTGCACTGCTGGTACGTCGTTTGATTGAACAGGATCATGATGTATACCGGGTCGAAGAACAGAGACAGTCTTTGGAGGATCTCTTCATGCGTGTCATTGGCGAGGGGGCTTCCCTATGACAGGACGTGCATTATCAGCCGACTGGCTTAAAATTCGTGGCAAAGGCATCTGGTTTCTGGTGTTTCTGGCCCCAATCGGCTTGACGGCCATGCAGGCTCTGAATTTCGGATTGCGACTGGATTATCTGAAAGAGCAGTATGCCGATAATTTGTGGGGAGGTCTGCTCGGTAACGTAGTTGTTTTTGTTCCGCTCGCTTTAATGCTGGGCGCAACCATTTTGAGTTCGATGATCGCCGGAATAGAGCATGAGCAGGGGTCGTGGAAGCAACTTCTGGCGATGCCAATTAAAAGGCCAGCCGTTTATCTTGCGAAGTTTCTGCTGGCTTGTGTGCTACTAATGATCTCATGTTTGTTGTTAACCGCGGGGGTTGTTGGACTGGGACTTGTGCTTGGTTTCGATGCCAAAGATATACCGTGGGCACAGGCACTGAAGCTGGGGCTTATGCCGCTAGCTGGCGCACTGCCTGTATTGTCCATTGAATTATGGTTTACGCTGGTATCCAAAAATCAGGCGCTACCGGTTACATTCGGCATTATTCTTGCGATTACCGGTATGTTCTCTCTCAGCATCTCTCCACAGTTTCCACTCGCTTGGGCACAAATGGCTTGGAGTGCGCCTAACGCTTACTTATACGCAGCAATGGGTGCAGGTTTAGGAATCATCATTCTGCTGATAGGCATGATGCACTTCAGCCGGAAGGATGTGGCCTGATATGAATTTTGCTACAACCTATTTTCGTATCTTATCTGCGGAACGTTTGAAAATGGCCAAATCGCCAATCTCGCTTTTGGTTCTAATCAGTCCCTTGATCGCACTGCTCATCGGTCTGCTCTCTTCCCCATCGGGTGATTGGATTGCATTGATGTCAGCCATGGTGATGATTCACGGTATGCTTTTGTTACCGATGCTGACAGGGGTGTTCACCTCATTTGTCTGCCGTTTTGAACATGCAGGGGGTGGATGGAAACAGCTCTTGGTTCTGCCACTTACACGTACAGGTGTGTATTTAGGCAAATTCACAATGGTGTTACTGCTCCTCGCTGGTACACAGTTACTTCTATTCGGAAGTATCGTTTTGACAGGATTAATCCATGGGATGGCATCACCGGTACCTTGGGGATTCCTTGTCAGTAAAATGTTGCTTGGACTTCTGGCTTGTATCCCATTGGCGGCATTACAGATGTTTGTGTCTCTGATCTGGAGCAGTTTCGCCGCGCCGCTTGCCCTGAACTTCGCGCTAACGATACCTAACATTCTGGTTGCAAACTCCGCAACGTATGGCCCGTATTATCCATGGGCACAGCCGATGATTCTGATGCTTCCCATTGAGGGAACAGGGTTTGGTGCGTTCAATGTTCCACTAGGTACACTTTTATCCGTAGTTGGTGGCAGCGCCGTGTTATTCATTGCGATGGGCATGATTTATTTTTCGAAGAAGGAAGTATAAAGTATACGTTCGATGAGAATAACAAATGAACCTTTCCTGAGGCTGTGCATCCAAAGAGTTGGTATGCAGACAGTCTCAGTTTTTTTTATATTATGCGATAAAGGTCAAATCCCATCTTTTTCATGCCTATTGATGTGAATTTCATCCTATTTGATAAGCAAAATGAGACGAGAATCTGGTAAAATAAAAAAAGCTGTTTCTAGTCAGGCGAACATGGTTATTCGAGGGTAAGACTGTTACAGCCGAAAATGGCGCATATGTAATGTGATGAAGAAAGAAGATTTTGGCTGAGAAAAGAGGGGTAGGCCTTTGGATCATAATAAAACGGAAACCCTGAAACGAATTATTTCTGAGGGTAGCTCTTACCGATCATTGTTTTTTAATCACCCGGATGCCATCTATGTGATGGACATTAAAGGGAATCACATCGATGCTAACCCTTCGTTTGAACGGTTATCTGGCTACAAGATTGAAGAGCTTGCAGGGGTGAGTCGGGATCGCATCAGCCCGCCTGAGAGTGAAAATAGAAGAGTGCAATTCATCGAAGATGTTCTGGCTGGACGTTCAGTCAGCGAAGCGATGGCTTTTTATCATAAAGATGGCTCTGTGAAACATGCACAGGTGACCTATATACCGATTACAGAAGGTGATGATGTCGTTGGCATCTATGGTATTGCCAAGGATGTGACGGATAAAGTAATCATCGAACAGGAACTGCAACAGACTCAAGAGAAATATCAGGTATTGGCCGAACATGCGCAAGATCTGATTACAACCTGTGCTATAGATGGTGAACTCTTGTATGTCTCTCCATCTGTTCGTGCACTGCTTGGTTATGAGCCGGAGGAAGTCGCAGGGAAATCATTTAAATCCTACTGTTACCCGGGAGATTATCCGGACCCTTTGCTCATTTCTAATATTGGTCATGGCTGCAAGATGAGAGTGTTACACAAAGATGGGCATTACATCTGGATGGAGACATTGGCGAAGCCCGTGACCGGGGAACATGGCAAAATAACGCAAATTGTGAGCATTAGCAGGGATATTACCCAGCAGAAAGATGCTGACAGACGTCTTCGCGAAAGCCGTGAGCGGTACAAGTCATTGTTTGAATATAATCCAGCTGCGGTATACTCCCTCGATCTGGAAGGGAATTATAGTGCTGTGAACAGCAATATGGTGCAAATGCTTGATATTCCGCGTAGCAAACTCATCGGACAGTCCTTTCTGTCGAACCTGGATAAACGAGAACGGCAGAAGGGGGAAACTGGATTTGAGCTCGTGAAGCAGGGGAAGCCTCAATACTATGAGACTCGTGTTGTAAATTCCAGTGGCCGGAAGATCGAAGTTTCGGTAACGAATGTGCCGATTATTATAGATAACGAAGTAGTTGGTGTCTACGGTATAGTATCAGATATAACGGAGCGCAAGGAGTACACGGAGCGTATTCAGGAGCTGAGCAAGCAGCATGAGTTGATCCTCAATACCGTTACCGAAGGAATCTACGGTCTCGATGCGGATGGCATTACCATGTTCATGAATCCGGCTGCGGCATCCATGTTCGGTTATGAAGCTCATGAATTCATTGGTAAAAGTTCACACCCGATTATCCATCACACGCGTGCAGACGGAAGTTATTTTCCAAAAGAAGAATGTCCGATTCACATGACGGTGCTCGATGGACATGCGCGTTCAGTGACGGAGGACGTGTTCTGGCGAAAAGACGGCAGTAGTTTCCTCGTACAGTATCAAGTAACTCCGATTATTGACGAGGGCCAGATTCGTGGTGCGGTCGTTGTCTTTAATGACGTTACCGGTGAACGTGAAATTGTCCGTGCCAAGGAGACAGCCGAACTGGCTGCACAGGCCAAGTCCGAATTCCTTTCCCGCGTTAGTCACGAAATCCGGACACCGATGAACGGCATTGTAGGAATGACTGAGCTATTGGTGGGTACAGACTTGTCAGAGGAGCAGCGAGAGTACGCCCAGATTATTCAAGAGAGCGGCGATGCATTGCTGAACATCCTGAATGATATTCTGGACTTCAGTAAGCTGGAGTCTGGTAAAATGGCCCTGGCCTACGAGCCGTTCTCGCTCCGCAAGATGCTGGAGCAGGTTGCGGAGCTGTTCAAGCCACGAGCAGACGAGAAACATCTGGATATTCGTTTTCGTCTGAACCCGAATATTCCTGATTATATGGCGGGGGATTCGATGCGAATAAGGCAGATTCTGGTGAACCTCGTTGGCAACGCGCTGAAATTCACAGATCAGGGAAGTATCGATGTCACGGTGGACATCATTAAAGGAAGCAAACCTGAGGATAGTGTACTGGATTTTGCTGTGCAAGATACGGGGATTGGTATTCCTGCGGACAAGCAGGATCAGTTGTTCCAGTCGTTCTCTCAACTACATCCAGTAATTAACCGCAAATACGGCGGAACAGGACTTGGGCTGGTGATCTCCAAGAGACTTGTTGAGATTATGGGTGGAAGCATCAGTGTGGAGAGTACGGAAGGAGAAGGCTCCGTTTTCCGGTTTGCTATTCCGACGACGCGAGTTGAAGCATCAGGTGAAAAGTCAGCAAGTGAGTTCCAGCATGACCGTACACGTCAAAGTGACAAGGTGGCTATGCGTATTCTCGTAGCAGAAGATCATCCGGTCAACCGGAAGATTTTACAGGAATATTTGGAGAAATTGGGCTATGAGGCTGATGTGTGCACGAATGGTGTAGAAGCGATTGATGCCATCTCGCAGAATGCCTATGATATTGTTCTGATGGATATCCATATGCCTGTAATGGACGGTCTGAAAGCCACGAATCTGTTACATCGGTTAATTCCTGAGGATCGGATTCCCCCGATTATTGCCGTTACGGGCAATTCGAGGCGGGAAGATAAAGAGGCCTGTCTGGAGATCGGCATGCGGGACTTTATCAGCAAGCCGGTGATGCTAAGTGAACTGAAGCGGGTCCTCCAGCAATGGGGACCGTCTGATGAGCCGCGGATTGGGCCTAGTTAAGTAGAGATTCATATGTGGATCATTGGATTGAGCCCAACGGATTAAAAAGATAGTGTAGCAGAACAACCTTCATGTCCACGGTGTGGTGAAATGAAGGTTGTTTTTTTGTGTTCTATTTTGGAACAAGCTCGCAGTGTAGACCTGTTCCTACTCAGAATTTACGAAGGCTTAGGCTATAGTCAGGCGGTTAATATTACCGGACAAAATTTCACAGGAACGCTCGAATTTCTCAACCTCCGCTTGATCGAGATTTAATTCGATAATCTCTTGAATGCCGCCCTCCCCAATGATTGCAGGGACTCCTGCACAAACATTCCGCTGTCCATATTCGCCATCAAGAATCGCGGATACAGCAATGATTTTATGCTCGTCATTCAGGATGGAGCGAGTAATATGGGCAAGTGCATTCCCGATGCCAAACTGGGTTGAACCTTTACGTGTGAAAATTTCCCACCCAGCATCTTTCGTTTTTTTGGCGATATCGTCCAGATCCAGATGTTTGAACCGTTCCTTGTGTTGATCCAAAATGTGCAGAATAGGCTTGCCGCCAATGGTAACATGGGACCAGGCTACGAATTGGGACTCGCCGTGCTCACCGAGCGCGTAGCCGTGTACGCTGCGCGGGTCGATGGAGAATACCTCGGAGAGCAGTGTTTTGAGTCGTGAAGAGTCGATCGAAGTTCCCGTCCCGATGACACGCTCACGCGGCAACCCGGACAGTTTCCATACCATATACGTAACAATGTCCACGGGGTTGGCTGCGACAACGAAGATTCCGTTAAAACCACTGTTCATGATCGGAACCACGATATCTTTGGCAATGGACTCTGCTTCCTCCAGAACATCCAGTCTTGTCTGTCCAGGCTTTGGATTGGCTCCAGCGGTCAAAATGATGACATCCATACTGCCGCAATCGGCATACGTTCCTGCGTATACTTTCGTTCGGTTGTGTGTAAAGTCCATGCAATGGGAAAAATCGAGTGCCTGTGCTACCGCACGGTCATACGTCCGATCGACCATCATAATCTCCCTGCATATCGATTGATTGATCATCGAATATGCACAACTTGAACCTACAAGACCCGCCCCGATGACCGCCACTTTCCCTGATTTGCCTAACACTGCCTTCAGCCTCCGTTTACATTGGATTTATCCATTACTTGATTATTGTTATGTTAAGTATAGTGCTTTATTTTATGCTGGAATTCAATTCTACGTTACATAAGATAACACATGAAAAAGCAATACAGCAATGATTCCCTCTGTCGCGGGAGCGTATTGGAGTAATGGAGTTAACAAAATTGACATCAATTCGATGCACTCCGAAATTTAGACGGCATTTGCATGTACCTTTTTCGACACGACAGCATTCCTCTAGCTTGTCGGATGAAGGGACTTTTATGCGGAATATATACCTGACAAAAGTTCTTATGAATCCCCAGAAACAGAACTAAACCGTCAAAGGGTTCTGTAAGCGGATTGACGAATACTTACCGACATGCAAGAGAGAAGCACTGGCGGGCTACATTGAGGAAGGTTGTTTGGGAGTCGTTTAAGGTTTCATGTGCACAGTCCATTGTTGGCAAAGAGAAAGGTCACCCGATCCGATGACAGTTCGTTGCAGGAGCGCTAAAGTCGTTATTTTGCAAGTCCAAAAGACTTCATACCGGGAGGGAATTCATGATGATTGAAGAAGTAGGAGCAACGACGGAAACGGCCAAGAGCCTGGGTATAGGTGCCAGTACTCTTCGTAAATATGCAGCAGCACTTGAGGAGCAGGGATATCGTTTCGAACGTTCTGCGAATAAATCCAGATTGTTCAAATCCGATGATATCGAGTGCATTGAACGTCTGATGACGGAGCTTAGAGAGCATAACCTGCCGCTGGCTGATGCAGTGGTTACGGTGCTATCCCCGGCAGAAGGGAAAACAGAACAGCAGTCTGTCCAAGCCATACGTGAGCATACAGAGCAGGAGTGTGCTGCAACCAGTACGGTCTTATCCGGAGCTAATCCATTACCGCCGCTGGAAGTGGATCAGTACGGTCAATTGAGATCTTATGAAGGACTCGGCCAGCTTGTAAGTGAGGTTACCTACGGTGCAGTTGAGCCCAAGCCGGAAGAGGACGATCGCGTGCAGGTGTTACAGCACCGGGTGGATGAACTGGAACTGACACTCCAGCATCTGGCGGACACTCATCTTGCGCTCCAGGAACAGATGGAGAAGCAACGTCAATGGATGAACGAAAAACTGGAGGAAGAACGAGATCGCGAACTCGTGACCAATTTGCGCAGCTATCAGGGGCGAAAACGAAAGTCCAAAATCACTTCACTCCGTATGTTGTTTGGTTTGATGCCAAAGAAACATAAAGAAGCTTAAGTGATTCTACATGAGGGATAATCGTGATTTCACATATACAGCCTGCTATAATTAGCTCCAATACAACATGAAGTCCAGCCGCTGATCAGCCGTTTCTCATGACAGGACAGGAAACCGGATCAGGCATCAGATAGCTGGCGTGGGAGGCAACGTGGAGCTGGAGAGAAGCTGGCAAAGATTGATCGGATTATTTGCAGACCGTCCTGGGCGGCAAGGAATAATCATAGGGGATCGTTATGTGATACGGGAGCTTCTAGGCATGGGGAGTTACGGACTGACCTATCTGTGCGTGGATCAGCAGACGGGAAGGGAAGTCGCGTTGAAGGAATCGAAGCCGAGTAAGGGCAGACTTGCTGCGCGGCTGCTGAGCAGGGAAGCGGATGTGTTACAGCATTTGCATCATCCAGCAATTCCTAAGCTTTTGGATACCTTTAACGTGCGAAGACGGAATTATATGGTGACAGAGTATGTCCGGGGACAGACGCTGGAACAATTGATCTTCGAAGAAGGTCAGCAATATACAGAGCGTGAATGCGTGGAACTCGCTTGTCAGCTATTGTCTCCTGTAGCTCATGTTCATCAGCAGGGATTCATTCATGGCGACGTGCGTATCCCTAACGTCATTGTACGAGAGGGACGAGTACATTTGATTGATTTTGGCCTGGCGAGACGCTTGGGGGAGCCGTTGTTGCCAGAGTTAAAACGCCGAATGAAAGATGTGCCTGAGCCTGAAGATGAACCGGCTATACCTGATCAGGATTTGCAGGATATCGGTCATTTTCTGCTTTTCATGCTGTATTCGGCCTATGAGCCTCAGAAGGGTAGCGCACCTGCCAGCTGGCAGGAAGAGCTCCAGCTTACGCCTGCACTGCATGAGATGCTGGAGCGGCTTCTCGGGCTTCGTCCGGGTTATGAGGGCGGGGCAGGAGAGTTGCAGCGTGAGATGGATCGGTTGAGACCGTTGCTGTAGAAGCAGAAGAGCGGAGTAGAAGTGTTATAAACTAAAAAGCAGGGGTGTTCCGAAGGCCGTGTGTACGGTATCGATGGAACACCCCTTTGTTATATCTGGTGGTAAAGAGTCAGGTTCAAGCGAGAGCGAATTCGGGACCGACGTAGAGTCATATCAGATTCAATCGTTTAGCTGGAGCTATACTTTCTGCTTTTGTAATATCCTGATCCATGGCGCTGATCCCTGTACTTCATATCAGATGAGGAATAGCGCTTGTAGCCGCGTTTGCCAGAGGAACTGCTGTATTTTTTATAGGAACGTCTATTGGAAGAACTGTAACGTTTGTGTTGAGATGAGGACTTGGAGTCGATGAGTTTGCCTATGAGTTTCTTAAACATGAGTCGTTCATCCTTTCGTTTTCAGTTATTTTTATGCTAATACGTGGCTTGCCCAAGAGGGGTTTCGTGTTTTTGGAGAAAAAAATACTCATTCATTCACAGCTTGGCGTATAATAGGATGTTGCCTCAGTTATCGGAATTTTTTATTTTGAGCGTTTCGCGTTACAATAGAAGACAGGATAAGATCATAACGGACAAGGAGTAGTTGGCATGATCATGATAAAGACGAAAGAACAGATTGAACAAATGAGAAGAGCTGGAGAAATTCTGGCTGCGTGCCATAGAGAAATTGCAAAACTGATTCGTCCGGGAATCACAACACAGGAGATTGACCAGTTTGCAGAGGCATTTATGAAGAAAAATGGCGCTATACCGGAGCAAAAGGGCTACAACGGGTACCCTTATGCGACATGTGCGTCGGTTAATGACGTGATCTGTCACGGTTTTCCGGGAAAATACGTGCTGAAAGACGGCGATATCGTTACCATCGACATGGTCGTGAATTTGGATGGATGGCTGGCGGACTCGGCTTGGTCTTATGCAGTCGGAAATGTAAGTCCTGAAGCGCAACATTTGTTAGACGTGACGAAAAACTCTCTATACAAAGGCATTGAGCTTGCTATTGTCGGTAACCGGATCGGAGACATCTCGCATGCCATTCAAACGTATGCTGAAGGAGAAGGACTGTCCGTGGTTCGTGAATTTATTGGACACGGTATTGGAGAGAAGATGCACGAAGAGCCGCAGGTTCCTCACTACGGCCCACCGCATCGCGGTCCGCGGCTTAAAGAGGGCATGGTCATCACCATTGAACCGATGTTGAATATCGGAACATTCCGCAGCAAGCTGGATTCGGATGGTTGGACTGCACGCACTTTGGATGGAAGTCTGTCCGCTCAGTATGAACATACCATTGCCATTACAGCCGATGGACCGGTCATTCTGACTGCGCAATAAGATGGGGTAGGGATTCAGATGGGTGGACTACACACAGATGTAAGGCTATTCGCCCAGAATGAAAAGATTGTGTCATTTCACTATTGGCTAATTCATTTTCACTGTGCTGTAAGGTTGGTTTAGAGCTATAATGTGACGAAATTTGTATATTTCCGGGCGGCCCACGTTTGTGATCCGCCTGTTTCGGTTTAAACTATTATGAAGATCAACATAGAGCCAGTGGTGTGCCTGTGTTACTGCAGATGACAAGGGCTGACCTTGGAGCCACTGGGAATCAGGAGGTTATTTTAATGAGTGTAAATAAACAGATCGTACTGGCGTCCCGTCCTGAAGGGGCTCCATCCAAAGAGAATTTTGAATTCGTTGAGGCATCGCTACCTGAACCGGAAGCTGGGCAAGTGCTGGTTCGTACATTATATTTGTCGGTCGATCCGTACATGCGGGGACGAATGAAAGATACGAAATCCTATGCACCGCCGTACGCCCTGAATGAAGTCATTAAGGGAGGAGCGATCGGGCAGGTTGTGGAATCATCCGAGCCCAATTTACGCAAAGGTGATCTGGTGACGGGGATGTGGGGCTGGCAGCAATATGCTGCGGTCAATACGACGGATCTGTCGCTGATTGATTCGGACGAGGCTCCAATTACAGCTTATCTCGGTGCATTGGGTCTGACAGGTTTGACCGCGTATTTCGGCATGGAGGATATCGGCAAACCCAAAGATGGAGAGACCGTTGTGGTCTCTGGCGCGGCAGGAGCTGTGGGGATGATCGCAGGTCAGATCGGTAAAATCGTCGGTGCGCGTGTGGTTGGTATCGCAGGTTCTGACGATAAATGTACCTATCTGAAAGAAAAGCTTGGTTTCGACGTTGTGCTGAACTATAAGACGGAGCAAGATATGTCGGCAGCGATTGAAAAGGCTTGTCCTGACGGAGTCGACGTATACTTCGACAATGTTGGCGGCGATATCTCGGATGCTGTACTGCGTCATATCAATCGGAATGCCCGTATTCCGCTGTGCGGACAGATCTCGTCTTATAATCTGGAGAAACCGGATATCGGCATGCGTCCACAAACACTGCTGCTAACGAACACGGCGCTGATGAAAGGTTTTCTGCTGGGCGACTACACGAAGTCTTTCAAGGAAGGACGTGCTAAGCTTGCTAAGTGGATTCAGGAAGGCAAGCTGCAGTATGAAGAAAATATTGTGGACGGCTTCGAACGGACGCCGGAAGCTTTCATTGGACTCTTCTCTGGAGATAATCTGGGCAAGCAGCTAGTGAAGGTTGCAGACCCTGAATAGATGGATTGAGCGAGTAAACTTGGGTTGATGGATGAGTACATTCATTCCAACGATTAAAGCGACTTCCGCATAACAGTTCTGATTAAGTCGTTGCAGCCTGCAAGCAAAAGACACGTTCTTGGCACCTTTTGATGGTGTGTTGAACGTGTCTTTTTAAAATGATGTTGATGTCGATTGATGTTATCGATAAGTTGATGTGATCAATGTGATTGGTAAATGCTTAATACCTTGATTGTCTAATTTCTTATTGCTCTAGACCTATAAAAATCAGGGTAGTGCCGGGAGATTTTAGCTACCGTTTAGTTCTGAACAGCGAGCACTTCCTTGTAGTGTTTGTACATATATACACGCCAGCGCACAATCATACCGAACGCCAGCAGGAAGAACAGGCCGCCTGTTTGCGGAATGCTGACATATCGCTGGATAACTTCATGCAGAATCAGGCGTACAGCCAGAAGTCCTAGCAAAATGAAGGCAAAGCTGCGGGAACGTGTGGCAAAAATCTCTTCTCCTACGCGTTCAAACTTGGTGCTGCGAATGAGAGGATACGAGAAAATAAACCAGCCGACCAGCAGAGCGATGAATGCCCATAACCATGGAACATGGGTCTCCGGTACAACAAACATAAAAAAGCCTGTGCTCATGCCGAGCGGCGGAATAATAATTTTACGGATGGTGACCGGCCGGTGGCTGGCTTTCATACGAATGAAGATGGCAAGTAAGGCCATGACAAGCATGCCAACAGTCGCCCCGATTTGAAGATAGTACGGAGAGATTTGAGCCACGTAAACGCCCTCTTTCTACAATGATATGTAATCCGTTCAACCGGATAAGATACAAAAAGACCTGATTTTTCAGTTCCTATTATAGCACAAACACAGGAAATCGATAGAATACATATCTTTTAAAAATGCAGGCAATGTTGATCGTTTTTTATTCGGAAAATATGTAAGAAGTGTCTGAAAACTCTGAAGAAAGCTGATTTTGCCGAATGTTCATTCCAAGTAAGGAAGTTTCCCGCAGGCGTATCGGGACACGTCAAGGGAAAGTGACGTAGCAGGGGGCGGAAAGGGGGAAAGATGCACTTCAGTAGGTTTCAAGACACGCTCTAGTATTGTTCCCGCTGAGTTGTCGTTTATTCGAATAAGAGGAAATTAAGCAGATGTACTAACAGATGTACTAATGGCTGCACTAAGAAGGGATTACTGCAACAGATGGACAGGCGTGGGATGGTGTATCTAAACTTATTAACCTCCTGCTCCTGTTCCTGGGCACAAGCTATGTAGGCTAACGATCACCAGGAAGCTTATTTGCCGCATTTTCTGCTTCTTTTAATTCTAACGATCAGGAGAAACCTTATTTTGTGAATTCTCGGTCTGTTATATGGTTTCTAACCGTTTTTTGAGAAAATAGCATCTCTGGTGATCGTTAGAATTCCAAAAGGCTGTTTATCGGGCATATAAGGTCTGTAGTGATCGTTAGAATTCTGGCAGACGCATGGAAGTCTCACTTTGTTGAGAGGAAATTGTAGTAGGTCGGACAGATTCAACGGATCAGGCGACGGAGGTTAGCTTAGTTGTAGGCATGCTTCGCATGAAGAGGGGCACCGCGTGAGCCGGAGCTACAAGCGGTGCGGGAAACTTCGTTCGTTTGATTAGACAGACTTCTATTACTTGGTGTAGCTCGGCTTCCGAGCGAGAGTATTTTGTTTCGTTCGGTTACTTACGAGTGTCTCGGCGGTTTTCTCTTGCTCGGGTATTTAGGAAACTTAGCTTTGCTCTCGTTTATACGTCTTCGGGCAGGTGGCGCAGCCCGTGGAGAAAAGCGGATACGGTCAGACGCAGGCTATCGTCCGGACTGAAATCCATGCCGAAGCCGCCTTGTGCCTCAATAGAGGCAAAACCATGGCAGAGGCTGCGCAACCCCCGAACAGCATGCAATGCTTGCGCTTCGGTGAGGGGGTATGGCTGCAAGGTATGCAGCAGCATGTCCAGCAGAGCTGTTTTGCATGCCGCGAGCTGCGGTTCATTCAGGTCAGGCGCATGGTATGAGGCTTCGTAGAGCCCGGGATGCTGGCGAACGAAGCCTATATAAGCAGCGGCGATGGCTTGAATGGCCTCGTCGCCGGTGCGATCCGCCGTAGCCTCGTTTACGGCAAGGCCAAGCTGTTGAACTGATATCAGCGCCAGTTCCTGGCGAAGCCCGGGGAGCCCGCTGATGTGGTTATAGAGCGACGGCGAGCGCACATCCAGCCGCTTCGCAAGAGCGGCCAGGGTCAGCGCCTCAAAGCCGTCGCTGTCCACGATCTGAATCGCAGCGCCAAGTAGTGCGCCGCGATCCAGACCTTGCCGGGGGCTCATCGCTGCCCCCCGGCTGGTTGCAGTCGCTGATGAGCATCAGCGACTGCCGCGCGCATGGCCGCCGCGGGCTGGCGGAACATTCGTCCGTGGCCAACGGCCAGCACGGACGGCTCCAGCTCCGCCAGGCGCTTCCCGCTGGCTAGTGCCGCTTCGCGATTCCACGTGGCCAGCGCAGGGAACGGGAAGAGCGGGCGCACGCGGCCGGACACGGCGAGGCCCCCGCGCACTTGATACGCATCGCCGGCGATCAACACTCGGCTGCGTGTATCCATGAAGGCCATATGCCCGGGCGTATGGCCTGGAGAAGCAATAGCGACCAGCGATCCAATCTGGTCGCCATCTTCGAGCAGGCGATCCGGCTGCGTACGGATGCCTTTGGGCACACTGCCGCGTACCGGGGTCTGCGGCTCGTGCGGCAACAGCGATGTATCCCCGGTTAATAGCTTGGCATCTCGGCTGGAGATGCATACCTCAGCATCGGGGAGCGCATCCTTGAGACCATCAAGCGCCCCAACGTGATCCGCATGGGCATGGGTCAGGATGATGGTGGTGATGGGTTTCCCCAAGGAAGCGGCTGTCTCCAGAATACCTTTGAGACTGAATGGCATGCCTGTATCAATCAGGGTCAGGCCTTGTTCCTCTTCAACAAGATAGACATTTACAGGGAAGAGGCGGGGAAGAAAGGTGACTTGGTAAACATCGAATTCACGGGTGATCCGCATCGGAAATCCTCCTAAAACTAATGATGTTAGCAATATAACTAATGACATTAGTTTATGCAATATAAATTTTCATCATATCCGGATAAATCCTGAATCAGCTTAAAATCAAACTTTACAAAAAAAGCGTTTTCAAAATGAAGATTAGCGATTATAATAATCACGTAAGCCCTTTCATATGTCTATCTTATTGGAGCCCTTCGCGAAGCGAAAGGCTCACTTTTTTATGCATAGAACGTTTTCAACAACCGTTTTGAATCAGCGTTCGGCAGATTACCAAGAGAGTGTAAGTATTGATATAACAGGGAAATCTAAGATCAAATGACGTTCAGGAGCAAGTGTTGACAAACATAACTGTTATTCATATAATGACAGTTATACTTACCTTGGAATGAAGTTCATCGGTGTTGTATGCCGGGAAGGGAGTAAGTTATGAACAGCGAATTTACCATTGCGGTGCATTGTCTTGTTTTTCTATCGATGAGAAGCGAGTGTATGGCCAACAGTGAAGACCTGTCTCAAAGTGTGGGCACACATCCGGCCAGAGTCCGCAAGGTACTGAGTGTTCTGCGCAAACATGGTTACTTGACGACCAAAGAAGGTGCTCATGGGGGATACTTGCTTAGTCGACCAAGTGAAGAGATCAAGCTTGGAGAAGTGTACAGACTAGTTGCTGGAGGTTCGCTCGGGCCAAGCTGGTGTTCAGGTGAATCGGGTTCACCGTGTAAAGTTTCCTCTAATATGCAGGGTGTGATGGGGGCTATATACGATGGAGGGGAAGAAGCGCTGAGCGCTTATTTCGACCGCATATCCATCCTTGATGTGATGCAAAGCATTGAGCGTGGAGAAGGTCCTTTTCCGATGGAAGGGGTATCTACCAAAGAGAAGATCTGAATGCGTGCTGTCAGAGTCATGGCTCATGGGAGAGAAGTGTAAGAGATACGTATGCTCCGGTGTAAAAGAGGTTGAAAGTTGAGGTAATTCCGGGCATAACGTGAACACAGATGGGGAGCGTTCGTCTGCGCTGATGTTATTTTCGGAAGGCCTGTGCTTGGGGCGGAATGGCTTTCAAGGCGTGCTTTGCGAACGTAAAAATATAATATTCCAAACAGAACTAAGGAGTGGAACACATGTCCGTTACTGAAAAAAATGAAACACTTAGCGTTATTAGCGAACGCCACGCAGTTAAAAAGTATGAAAAAGGTTTTGTATTGCCGGAGGCTGACCTGAACGCAATCTTGACTGCAGCTTCTGAAGCCCCGTCTTCCTGGAACCTGCAACACTGGAGATTCCTCGTGATTGAATCCGAAGCAGACAAAGCAAAATTGCTCCCGATCGCTTACGGACAAACTCAAGTAATGGACAGTTCTGTTACGATTGCCGTTCTCGGTGATCTGGAAGCGAACCGCAATACATTCATCTACGATCAAGCTGTTGAAGCTGGCGCATTGCCTGCTGAAGTTCGTGACGCGTTGGTGGGTCAAATTAACGGTGCTTACCAAAGCCCGCAAATCGCTCGTGATGAAGCAATCCGCAACGCTTCTTTTGCTTCCCAAAACATTATGCTGGCAGCACGTTCCCTGGGTTATGACACTTGCCCAATGGGCGGATACAACCCACAACAATTGATCGAAGCATTCAACATCCCTGCACGCTTTGTACCAACTTTGCTGATTACTGTAGGTAAAGCTGCTGAGCCAGCTCGTCCATCAGGTCGCTTCCCATTGTCCGAAGTGGTTGTAAAAGGTTCTTTCTAAGTCTATCTAAACGTGAATTATAGGCAGTAATATTCTAAGCGAGTACATCCTCTTATTGGAGGAAAGTACTCGCTTTTTTGCTATTTTACAGACCGTCGGTACGCAATTTCTAGTAGAACACCAGTTGATTGTTGTAGATCCGTTTCAGGAGGATGGCTCGCTGAAGGAAGATTTGATCCTACGAAGCTCGGATTTAGCCGACCTGGGAAACCAGTTTTTCTTAGAGGTTTTCCCCAAGTGTCTTAGAATCGCACTGAGGCTGTACACAAAACCCCGCACTTTCTAAAGAAGAAAGATGCGGGGTTTGCCATTCTATTCTTTTATCCTGAGATACCATTTACTTCTCCGGTGTTTCCGGGATTTGCGGTGTGAAGAAGGATTTCATGTGCTCCATGGCATTGTACATCATCACGGCAGCCTCAGCACGAGTAATGGTTTGTTTCGGATGGAACTGTCCTTCCGCATCCAGCGCGCTAATCTTCAGCACCAGAGAACGTTGTACGGCACCTTGGTACTCTGGTGTAAGCTCATTCTCGTCCGCAATGTCTACCGGCTGGATTTTGATCATAGGCAGACCACCTTTGGCCTCAATCGCTTGCATGAGGAACAGAGTGTACTGCTCACGAGTGAGCGGTTTGGAAGGATCAATATTTTGCGGAAGCTTGATACTGTTGTACTGTGCGCGGATGAAAGCATCGCTGTACCAGACACCGTCTTTTACAGCAGAGAAATAATCACTAGGCACAGGCATTTTAATAAAACGAATAGCATTCAGGTTTAAGTCCAGTCCGTCTACGATCAATTGAACGCCTTGCGCGGTACTCAGCTGTTCTTCTGGTTTGAACAAGTTATCGCTAACCCCTTTAATTAATCCATTCTGATGGAGAGATTCGATTTTGTCTGCACCCGGAATACCTTGAATATCCGTAAATTTGGACGGCGCAGCATGGAGAGGGCCTGCACTTAAGGAGAGTGTAAGCAGGGCTCCTACTGTAAGAGTTGCTATAATATTTTTCTTCATTTCGGTGTCGCCTCGCTTTTCCAGGAAGTTCATATCCCTTTGTTTTAAAGTGATTTGCCCCTATAGACGACCCTTTTGTTCAAAAGGTTGCTGTAATTTCCCACAAATTTATCCTTTGGATTGGTTCCGGTAATCCGTGGGGGATTGTCCCATCATTTTGCTGAAAAGTCGTGAAAAATAGTACGGGTCACTGAACCCCAGCTCGGAGCTGATCTGTTTGATCGTCCAATCGGTAAAATCAAGATAACGGCAGGAATGCTGGATTTTGAGCCGTAAGAAATAATCGATGGGTGAATGACCCGTCACCTGTTTGAACACTTGGGAATAATGCGGCACGGACAAGCGGGCATGCGCTGCCAGTTCCTTGAGTGTAACCCCGCTCTCCAGGTGCTCCAGCATATATTGTACAGAATACTCGGCTGCTTGTTTGCTGGTCATCACTCCGTTATCTGTCGCAGAGGCATAGGAACCGTAAGCAAGCAAGCCCAGCATGTAACCAATAATCTGTGAGGCAAAGGTCATCGTTTGCAGCGAATATCCGGTTTCGAGTGCGCCGTAACACTCATGAAAAAGCTCCAGCCATCGTTGTGCCTTCGCAGGTGGCATTGTTGTAATTTGCTGCGAGATCAAAGATTCGATATATGCATGGGCGTGTTCACCGCGCAAGTGAAACCAGTATATACTCCACGGTTCTTCCGTGTTGGCACCATAGATATGAGGAACGTGGGCGGGCAAAATAATCAGGTTCCCCGGTTGCACCTTGCAGGTTTTACCCTGCTCCAGTTCATACCAGCCTGAGCCTTCCGTGCAGTACATCAGAATGTGGGAGTCACATCCTTCCGGGCGATCCCGATAATGATGCTCTGCTTCATGGAAATATCCAATATCCGTAACATACAATCCCGATGTCACCGGGGAAGCAGCCGCTTCCATCAGTAATGATTCGGGTAGCACCATTAGTTTTTGCCGGCGGAATCCGTCTGATTTACGTAACAGGGGTGGTCGGTATGTTGGTCTCATATTTTATATTATGGTGAGGGAGGGAAGTGGAGTCAATGTTGCGGTATTTCGGTAAAAAACGGAAAAAACGTTTGACAGTCATATAGACTGCCTTTATTATACGTATATAACTTACTAAACAGGTAGGAATAATAAAAATGACTGCAAACACTTGAACAGCATAACGTTCTCACCGTATAGACGGAGGAACACCGCAGTGCATTTTACCGATGAAGCATACACGACTTTAGGGGTCGGTATGACTTGATGAGGGAAGAGTGCGCAGGGGGTTCCTCCGTCTTTTTGTTCTTTTCTGGTGCGTACCGCTGTTCTGCCGACCTGTAGTTGATCATGCAAGTTTATATCGGGGGGAGTGTAAGATGATGAAAAAGAGAGTTCACAAAGGAATTCTGATGGGGCTGGCATTGGTGTTAACGGGGGTGCTGGCAGCTTGCGGATCAAATAACGACGGGTCAAGTGCAGCGAGTGCATCAACAGGAACGGGGACAGATGGGAATAAAGAAGGCAGCAAAGCAGTTGAACTGCTCAATGTCTCCTATGACCCGACAAGGGAACTTTACGAGGAATATAACAAAGCATTTGCCGCCCATTGGCTGAAAGAGAAAGGCCAGGAAGTGACGATCAAACAATCTCACGGAGGTTCGGGTAAACAGAGCCGTTCGGTCATTGACGGACTGGATGCAGATGTGGTGACACTGGCACTGGGCTATGATATCGATGCGATTGAAGATAAAGGTCTGATTAATGCAGGCTGGCAGGAAAAATACGAGCATAACAGTTCACCATACACGTCCACGATTGTATTTCTGGTGCGCAAAGGCAATCCGAAAGGCATCAAGGACTGGGATGATCTGATCAAAGGAGATACGCAGGTCGTTACTCCGAATCCGAAGACATCAGGCGGAGCACGGTGGAACTATTTAGCGGCCTGGGGTTACGCGCTGAAGCATAACAACAACGACGAAGAGAAGGCTAAGCAGTTCGTGGAAGAGCTGTTCAAACATGCCCCTGTGCTTGACTCGGGTGCTCGTGGAGCGACAACGACATTTGTGGAACGCGGCATTGGGGATGTATTGCTGGCTTGGGAGAATGAGGCATTCCTTTCCGTCAAAGAGTTAGGGCCAGACAAATTTGACATTGTCGTGCCTTCTATCAGCATTTTGGCTGAACCTCCTGTAGCGATCGTGGATAAAAATGCGGATAAAAAAGGCACTCGCGACGTGGCAGATGCATATCTCAAATACCTATATAGCGAAGAAGGCCAGACAATTGCCGCCGAAAATTACTACCGTCCTACGCTGGATAGCGTAAAGGAAAAATTCAAAGATCAGTTTCCGAAGCTGGAGCTGTTTACGTTAAAAGATGTCTTTGGAACTTGGCGGGATACCCAAGCCAAACATTTCAAAGACGGCGGCATCTTTGATCAGATCTACGTGCCGGGTAGCTAAGAATAAAAGGACAATAGCATCAAAAGCGAGCAAAAGAAACCAATCAAATCAAACCAATCAAAGTAAACATATTGGGCTGTACGCGGCCAACCAGCCTGACCGGCTGACGGCAGAGAGGATGAATAGGCATGAGCAAGGTTATCGCGGCCCGGGGAAGGCGGACATTGCCGGGATTCGGATTAACGATGGGGTACAGCGTGCTTTACCTGAGTCTGGTCGTGCTGATCCCGCTGACGGCACTGTTATTCAACTCCACGGGATTGACCTGGGCAACGATGGTGGAGGTGGCTACCAATCCAAGGGTGCTGACTTCGTTCCGGGTCAGTTTCCTGACAGCTGGTGCGGCGGCACTAATTGACCTGTTCCTGGGCCTTCTTCTGGCCTGGGTGCTGGTTCGGTATGAATTCCCTGGTAAGAGATTGTTCGATGCGGTTATTGATCTTCCGTTTGCGTTACCCACAGCCGTAGCCGGGGTGGCTCTGACAGCGATCTATGCCGGGAATGGATGGATCGGACAATTTGTAGAACCTTTGGGCATCAAGCTGGCATACTCTCAAGTGGGAATTACACTCGCACTTATGTTTATCGGCATCCCTTTTGTCGTGCGTACGGTACAGCCAGTGCTGGAAGAGCTTGAAGCTGAGGTCGAAGAAGCAGCGGCGACGCTGGGTGTGGGGCGATGGCGAATATTCCGTGCCGTTTTGCTGCCGGATCTCGTCCCACCGCTGCTGACGGGGTTTGCGCTAGCTTTTGCACGGGGCATTGGTGAGTATGGTTCGGTCGTATTTATTTCAGGCAATATGCCGATGAAAACGGAAATCGCACCGCTGCTCATCATGTCCAAGCTGGAGCAGTTTGATTATGCAGGGGCTACAGCGGTAGCTTTGTTACTCTTGTTGATCTCATTTATCCTGCTGCTCATCATCAACTCTCTCCAGCGCTGGAGTCGGAAGGCCGGGAGAGTGTGATCGCAGCAATAGTAGAGCCAGAAGGGTGCCTGATCACTTCACATTCTGTCCGTGCGGCTTGCCCATTCGTGGCGGCCCGGATGGATTTACATTGCCACAATGTGGCGCACTCACCAAACCGAAGGAGGTGTACATATGGCGGGTTCTGTTCCCCTTAGACCTGTTCCACCTGTAAAAACCGGTCGCAGTACAAATCGCGCCACAACAGAAGCACCTTGGGTAAAATGGCTACTGATCGGACTTGCGAGTCTCGTCCTGATCTGGTTGCTGATCCTGCCACTGGTCATCGTACTTATGGAAGCGTTGAAACAAGGCTGGGGGGTCTACATCGCTGCGCTGACGGAACCGGATGCCTGGTCTGCACTGAAGCTGACACTGCTGGTTGCCGCAATAACTGTTCCACTCAACACGATCTTTGGCGTGGCAGCGGCTTGGGTCATCACCAAGTTCCAATTCAAAGGTAAAGGACTGCTCATCACACTGATTGATCTTCCCTTTTCCATCTCGCCTGTCGTTGGCGGTTTGATCTTTGTCCTGGTGTTTGGCTCAAACGGATGGTTTGGCCCATGGTTGGCCGAGCATGATATCAAAATCATTTTTGCACTGCCGGGAATTGTGATTGCGACGTTATTTATTACCTTTCCTTTTGTGGCGAGAGAGCTGATTCCGTTGATGGAAGATCAAGGCACGCGAGAAGAAGAAGCGGCTGTAACACTTGGAGCCTCCGGGTGGCGCATCTTCTGGAGTGTGACATTACCCAATATTAAATGGGGGCTTCTCTACGGAATTATCCTGTGTAATGCACGTGCTATGGGTGAGTTTGGAGCAGTGTCGGTTGTATCCGGACATATTCGTGGAGAAACCAATACTTTGCCGCTTCACGTCGAGATTTTGTATAACGAATATCAGTTTTCGGCCTCATTTGCCGTTGCTTCCCTACTGTTAATCCTGGCTTTAGCTACGTTGCTACTCAAGAGCTGGCTTGGTCGTAAAGCCGTATCGGAAAAGGCATAGTGTGGATCAAAATATCAATTGACAGCTGCTGGAAGCCCTGATATTGTATAAACCAAGTATATGGGTTGGATAAGAATGAATTATAATTCAACACTTTAAATGACAGGTACGTACAGGATGAATAACGGGTTATAGCCCGAGAAGAGGAGGCGGCTCAAGTGGCTAAGCCGTTAAAAGTGGATGAGGTATGGTTAAACCGAATTGCCGGGCAGCTGGATGACATGGAATTTGGTTCATTGCACATCGTGGTACATGAGGGACAGATCGTGCAGATGGAGCGAACCGAGCGCAAGCGTTTTGAAAATACGTCCTCCGGTAGCACCTCCAAATCTGGCAATACGGCTAGAAGCAACTCCGCCCGTTCCGTTCGTGGAACAAACGCGAGTGCAAAAGGATAACCCTTTTCATCTTATCCTAAGAGCATTTCATATGAAAATCCTGTGTGTTACATGGTTGATTTTAAAAAATAAACAGGCTATCCCTGTCGTCGTGATGACTTAGGGATAGCCATTTTTGTGTGAACTAGTCGGACGCCGATACAGATCTGCGAGGTGTCACAGGGGGAGGGGAATCCTCTACAACAGCTTCATGTACTGGCGTAGCCATACGGATATTGCTACTGTTTTCATCTGTTTCAGCATGTCCGGCATATGGGCGCTCGCTACGGGAGCGTGATCCAGTTAATCCGAATCCGGAGACAAACAGAATGAGTTGCAGAGCAAGGGCATAAGGGGCCGCCGCAAGTCCGATCAGATGAAGCAAAGAGCAGAGTGCGATCAAGAGGGATAGCCATTTGACCAGAGCTCCTGAAGTGCCACGCTTGGGGCTGGACCAAAGCATGTAACCGTATAGTATCGTAAGCATGAGAGAAATGGCCTGAAACCATGGCAACAGGTTATCCCAGGAATCTACGGGGGTACTAGTGATACGCTCTGTGTAGAACAGGTATCCGATTAAAAGTGCTGTGGCCGTGAGTGCGGCAGGTTCAGCTGCAGGCCTGAGAATGTTCCAGATGGCACGGCCCCAGTGCACCGAATATGTATTTCGGCTGAATTCATCCGATAGTGCAGTGCACTCCCGTTCAAGTGCTTTATGCATCAGAGCAAGCCTGGCGGGATCTTCATTTTTA
The DNA here is from genome assembly GCF_030803945.1 of Paenibacillus intestini. Taxonomy (NCBI): domain Bacteria; kingdom Bacillati; phylum Bacillota; class Bacilli; order Caryophanales; family Paenibacillaceae; genus Paenibacillus; species Paenibacillus intestini. Next base: position 187,114 of record NZ_JAURUN010000007.1, read on the forward strand.
ACGCAGTCACGAATCTGATCCTGAAGCTGCGGGGAGAGGCATGAGGCCGCTTTGCAGGCCTGCATGGCTTGTAACAACTCATGATGTTCCTGTGCGGGATCTTCATATTTTCGTTGTTCCCAAATGGTAAGTAGTCCCAAAAGGCCTGTGCTTATGTATAATGTATCTCGTATCCTCTGCATATGCCTTTCATGGCTTCGCCGAATTTCTGTGGCCGACCACAGATAAGCTGCCAGAAGCAATGCAACAACACCAAGCAGTATAAACGTAGCATCGGGATGTGATGACAGGTTATCCAACCAACGTTGAAACACAACATTTCCTCCTTTACAACCAACTTGACGTATCTAAACACGCTTTTACGCAAGCCTTCTCTCACTATTACACAGGAAGTAGATGAATTCAAGCAGTTGAATCATTAGATCAAGAAGAAATAAGGAGGGGATTTTTTGAAGGTATACGCACTAAGACATAAAGATAGTTGTATGGAAATAAATTATATTGATCGGCAACATGAACTGGGTTCAGATTTTAAAGGGGTTATGAAAGGGGGAATTTGGACTCCAACTGTAGTGAAAACATTGTGCAAAAAAAGATATAGTGACTTTCCTAGATTGTTACCAGGGGTACCAATTATGAAAGAAAACGTTAGAACGGTACTTGAACCTCGTATTTTCCGTGAGGTAGAATTTCTTCCTTTAATGCATGAAGAACTAAAGCTATACGTAGTAAATGTTATTAATGTACTGGATTGTGTAGATTGGAATCGCTCAGATATCAGGACATATAGTGATGGTTCTTGGGCTGACTTTAACAAGCTGGTGTTTGATTTTTCCAAAATTCCAGTGGATACATATATGTTTAAAATAAAAGAGACCGCCACCGTAGAGGTGTTCGTTACCGATCTATTCAAACAAGTGGTGGAAGAAAATAAATTCAAAGGTTTGAATTTCAACGTAGTATATGACTCCGAATTTACTCAAGAGAAGGAAGATGAGCAGCAACAATTGTATGATGCTGCACTTGAATTGATAGAACAAAACAAAGGAAAAGAGTATGCCTATGAAGATGCTCGTGAACTTGTGGATCAGGGGAAAACGATGATCAGCGGGCGATGGAAAATGAAGTTGGATGATCAAGGGCAATTATGGCTGGGTGAGTTGCTGAAAGATTTGTCCTATCAGTGGATAATGCCAATGTATATTCCACCAGTCTTGTTATTGAAATCCTGGCATGAGGCCGATCTTCTGGAACAATAAGTACGTGAAATTAACCTATTACTATGCCCCTACCCTATAGAAATGTTAGAAAGAAGATGAGGATACTGAAAGTCTACAAACTGAGTGGCCATCAGAAAAGTATGGATATAAATTTAGAAAATTCAGAGCACCTGCTTAATTCTGATTTTAATGGTAGCCCGTTAAAAGAGCTTTGGGAGCCAGTTAAGGTAGTCACGTTAAAAAAAAGAGTTTATCATGACTTCCCGGATTTTACGCTAGGAAAACTCATTGTGACAGGTGAAGTAAGAGATGCATTGGTTTCTTTGTTACAGTCACATGTAGAGTTTCTTGAATTGCTGCATGACAGCTTGGATCTATACGCTGTTAATGTGGTCACTATCCTTGATTGTGTGGATTGGAAACGTTCAGATGTGATGTATAGTTTTAAGGGGCGTTTCTCCAGATTCAATAAAATATTCTTCGACGTATCTAAAATACGACCTGGGACGGCGATTTTTAAGGTGAAGGAAACAGCATCTCACCAAATCTATGTAACAGAAGAATTTAAAGCGGTAGTGGAACAGCATAAGTTTAAAGGGCTTGATTTCACGCTGGTGTTTGACTCCGAATTTACTCAAGAGAAGGAAGATGAGCAGCAACAATTGTATGATGCTGCACTTGAATTGATAGAACAAAACAAAGGAAAAGAGTATGCCTATGAAGATGCCCGTGAACTTGTGGATCAGGGGAAAACGATGATCAGCGGGCGATGGAAAATGAAGCTGGATCATCAAGGGCAATTATGGCTGGGTGAGTTGCTGAAAGATTTGTCCTATCAATGGATGATGCCAATGTATATTCCACCAGTCTTGTTATTGGAATCCTGGAATGAGGCCAAGTCATCAGAAAAAATGTCATAGGTTATGAAGGAATTAAAAGCTAAGATTTAGAATTTATTCTGGTTATAGAGGTTCTAACAGGAGAGGGGAGCATTGTATGAACGAGGTGAACATTGAACATGCACCGCCTGCTGCGGTTGAATATTTGGCACTGCGGCAGATTGCGGGACTAAGTCCGATGAGCCGGGAGGGTGCTGAGATAGGGCTACCGCGTAGCTTATTTGCGGTATGTTTGCGAGAAGCGGATGTCCTCATCGGGATGGGACGTGTCATTGGGGATGGTGGTTGTTTTTTTCAAGTGGTCGATATTGCAGTGCATCCTGATCTTCAGGGGAAGGGTTATGGAAAACTGATCATGATCGAAATTATGAACTATTTGCGTGAAGCTGTGCCTGCGCGGGGGTTGGTCAGTCTACTGGCTGATGTTCCTGCGGATCGCCTGTATGCTCAATTTGGCTTTGAATATACAAGCCCGAAATCGGAAGGCATGTGGTGGAGGCAGGGGGAATAAAGTTTGAACCGGAACGGAACCCACCAATACAGCAGGTACGACATAAATAGTTACCGCAAACCTTTGGGAAACCAAAGGTTTTTTGCTTTACAACCATATTTTTACATGATAATGTAAAATAAATACAATTTACGATTTACGAATTACAGATTATAAAATATGGAGGAAATATGTTGAACAAAAATCAAAAAATACAGTTCAATCAAATGATCGAGCGATCGATGGAGCAGGCTGCTAAAAATCTTTCAGGTACCAAGGGTGTAGTTTCTGTTCGATTAAGTCAAGATGAGATTGATGTGATCGACCAGATGGTATTTCTGGAACTCGCCAAAAACCGCTCGGATGCGACAGCGATGCTGATTCGGGAAGGAATTCGCACTCACCAGACGCTGTTTCACGAGTTGCAGGAGTACACTGCAGAACTGGAACAAGTCAAAGCCAAAATGCAGCGCAGAATACAAGAATCGGGTCTGGTTGCACGATTAAAACAAGCGGAGGATCGAACAGAGATTGCAAATGGAGGCGATGAAAATGGACCAGAAAACAACAAATAAAACGAATAAAACTGGCGAAGACGGCTATCTTGCCGTGTTACGAATACCTTCCTTTACAGTGCTACTGGTAGGCAGGCTTGTCTCAGGTGCAGGTCAGATTTTATTTTCCATGGCCACGATGTGGTACATCTTGCAGTTAACTGAATCCGCACTTGCTGCGGCATTAATTCCGATGCTTCCCTACTTGATCTATGCTTTTCTGGGTATCCCGCTTGCAACGATCAGTGACCGGCTGCCAAAGAAACAATTGCTGATCTGGACCGACATATGGAGAGCCGTTATTGCTTGTATCTTAGCGATTCTATTTCTGACGGGTAGCATGCTTCCGTGGCATATCTATGTAGCCAATCTGCTCATTGCGATTCTCGGTTTCATGTTCAACCCTGCCACTCAAACGGTCATTCCGGCGATTCTGCCCAAACCGACAGAGCAACTCGCTCCAGCCAATGCCCTATTGAACTCCTCCTCCAAAACGATAGAACTGCTCGGTTATGCTTTAGGGGGAATTTTAATTGCCTTTATTTCCGTACAATCGATCCTGTTCATCTATGCGATCACTTTTCTGTTATCCGCACTTGCGATTGCCTTCATTCGTATCCCTGTGACCAAAGTGGTCAAACAAAAAGGATTTTCAGGTTTTGTCAAAGACAGCATGCAAGGGATTACCTTTTTATTTTCAAACAAAGTTTTGGCTTGCTGTATTATCTTTGGTGCTATTATCAATTTTGCAGGGGCCCCGCTACATATCTTCACGCCGATTTTTGCCAATATGGTGCTTGAAGCCGGGCCACAAGGATATGGTTTACTTCAATCTGCATTTGCCGCTGGCAGTATCGTTGGTTCTTTGCTCAGTGGAAAATATGCCAAACGTCTGTCACTGGCCCATTGGTTCCTAATCAGTTATCTGATCTCGGGCGCAAGCTTGCTGCTCATGCCGATGTACCCTAACTTGTATTTTGCCATTGCCTGCTCTTTCCTGTTAATGCTGGGGCTAGCTCTTGTAAATGTACCGTTAATCACTTCTATTCTGTTATCTACACCGGAAGAAAAAAGAGGACGTGTCATGAATAGTATGGGAGTACTTATGAGTGGTGTTAGTAACCCGCTCGGTTTGTTACTCGGAGGATGGTTAATTGAAGCCTATAGTCCATCCTGGGTGTACATGGGAATCGGCATGTTTGTTATTTTTATGGGCACGGCAAGCCTGTTCGTCAGACCTTTTCGAGAAGATCGAGCAGGACACACCTTACACAGAAAGTCCTCCATTTCTTCTGAAGTTTGATGTTAGATCATTCCTTTTTCTGCGAAAAAAACAAAGGGTATGACAGGTATTACAACTATATATGGATTTAATAAATAATTTTTGTAAAAAAATTCAATTAAAAAGAAGGAATTTAAAATTTTATGTAGAATTTGGTTTATAAGAGGGGGAGACAAATGGGAGGTAATTTATCATGGAAAACAAGGAAATTTTATCTGTACAGGATTTGATGGCTCTGGAGGTTGAAGAGGATAACAACATGTTCGAGGAAACTAGCTTGTGTACAGTGTGCAGCTGGACAAGCTCACAAACAATCGTTGTAGAGGCTTAGAACTCTTCATCGTCTCGAACCACTGAATGATTCTTTAAGATAAGTCTTTGATTTCGCATTACTAAACTAAAATAATTGTACCTCCCCCTCTTACTCTACTTCAAAAAAGGAGTGATTCTCATTGAAATCAGCAAGCCTGACTGAAAAGAAGGACGCCTATGAGAACGCTTTGCAATATATAATCCGGGATCTACCGGAATCCATCCAATGGTCGAATGACGGCCATTGGATTTGTTTTAAACCGGACCGATTAACACTTCCCCCACAGGGATGGAAGATTCATTTATCGGTTGTGCCTGTAGAGGGAGCTGAACTGCTACGAAGGATTACACCCATTCTGACAACGTATGGTGTGATGTGGAAAGTCGTAAATAGCGGGCTGAAGTTAATTGAGGCATCCAATGGTTCTACACCGCTACCTCAGACCGGGAAGTGTGTGACGATCTATGCACGCAGTGATGAACAATTTATACAATTGCTTGAGGAGATGTATGCATGTACGGGGGATCTGAAAGGCCCCGCGATTCCTACAGATCGGGCTTACCGGGGAAGTTCATGTGTATTTTATCGCTATGGAGCCTTTGTAGACCGGTTCTATTATGATCGTTACTCTGCGGCAAAAGTATATGCGATCCAGAACCCGGAAGGTAGACTGGAGGAAGACCGAAGAATACCAGGCAGATACAAGCCCGAGTGGGTAGACGAGCCGGAAGAGCTGGTGAGTATACAGGCCGGGTGGAAGAAAGAAAATGAGGCAGTAAACAATCCGAATAATTCCAGTAACAATGAGTTCGGAATACGTAAAATCCGTGTGAAGCGGGTGCTCAAAAAATCGGGCAAAGGAGGAGTATTTCTTGTCTCCACGTCCCGGCATGAGCAAGCTGTGATGAAAGAAGCGGTTCATCTCATGCGCGTGGATGGTGCCGGGCGTTCTGCCCATGATTATCTGGATAACGAGTATCATGTGCTTGATCTGATGAAGGATACGGGGTATACTCCGCGGCCTATCGATCTGTTCAGTGCTGAACGGAATCGATATCTGATTCTGGAATACTTCGAAAGCATCAGCTTGCGCGAGTACATCCACCGCAGACATGTAGCTACCGATGACAATCAGGAAGAGCTTTACCGAATCGGCTCGGATATTCTGGATATTGTAGAACATTTTCACGATAAAGGCATTGTCATCAACGATTTAACTCCGAATAACATTGTTGTGATGCTTGACGGAAGTGTGCGGTTGATCGATCTGGAATTAGCCTATGTGAAAGATAGCAAAAGTCAGGTGAAACCATTAACAGGGCACACGCCTGGTTATGTGCTTCGAGGAAGAGAGCACAGTCAGCGCTCGGAATACTCCGATGATCTCTACGCGCTGGGAGCCGTTTATTATTACATGGCAACCTCCATGGACCCTTATCTGAAATACAGACAGTCTCATCTGTCTGCTGGACAAGCCTATTTGGACAATCTCAATGATAAACAGCTTCTTGGGCTGGGGAGTCTGGGGATCGAGATCATGTCTGCACGATATAATGATTTATCTGAAATACGTGAACAGCTAATACGTATGTGTGAACAAGCTAAGGGCGATTTAACAGGGTGCGAGCAATCTTCGCGCACGAATGAAGCAGACATGACGGCAGAGGAAGTACTTCATCAAGCCGAGCTTATGGCTAACAAGTTGGTTCAATCCCTTGATTTGAACAATGCTCACCAACTTTATCCCGAAAATAGGATGAGCAAAATGTTCCACCCGGCTAATTTCAACTTTGGATGGACGGGCATGGCCTATGGTTTTCATCAGCTTGGGCAGATTACGCAGAATAGAAAGTATCATCAGTATGCTCGTGAAGTATTGGAGTGGATATTGAATCATACGCCTTATATTCCCGGAGAAACGCCAGAAAGCCTGTATTTCGGTTATGGGGCTGTTCCTTGGGCACTGGCACAGACAGCGGATGCGCTGGATGATAAACCGTTACTTCGCATTGCTGAAAATCTGGCCTTGGAGATGACAAGACATGAACCGGTTCAAACCAATATCAGTCATGGAGCGGCAGGTTTAGGATTAATGCTGATGGAGGTACATCATCTTGGAGGTTGTTCCGAACTTTTGACAAGGGCTGATGAACTCGGTGAAATGATTTTACAGCAGGAAAAGCGAACGGAAGACGGGTTGAGCATGTGGGAAGTGAAGGACAAGTCGGATAAAAAAAGCCACCACTCGTATGGGTTTTCGCATGGCATGGCAGGGATCGGATATTTCTTGCTTGCTTTAGCGAAGCAGACGGGGAAGGGCGAGTATTATTCGGCGGTGAAGCGCATTGTGGACACGCTGGAACATGCGAGTTACGAAGGCAAGAATGGGGTGAGGTTATGGCCTGCTTCCCCCGAAAAGCCGGATGCTCTCTGGATTCATTGGTGTAATGGTTCGGCGGGTATAGGACGGTTTTTACTGACTGCAGCCGAGGTTCTGCAAGATCCGGTATGTTACAGACTTGGTCAGCAGGCCGCAGATGCGGTAGCCCAGTCGACCATTTTTGCTTCTTTTAGCCAGTGTCATGGGATAGCGGGTAACGGGGACTTTTTGATCATGGCCAATCGGAGTTTCCCTGGCAGATACGAAGCCAAATTGAAAGAGTATACACAGAGTCTATACATGCTTCGCAGTGATGTGCAGGAAGACTTGTGGATGTGGCCACTGGAGGATATGGAATCATTCTCCCCGGACTATATGACGGGATACATGGGGATTTACTCTTTTCTGCTTCGTCGATTTTATCCTGCGGTTTCTTATGAACCCATGGTATATTCAGGCTTCGACCAGACCAGGGAGGTACAGGTATATGATGCAAACATCCATAGCTGATATCCTGCCACAATGTCAGCATGAACCCGGCAAGGTCGGGGGTCGATACTATGCCAGTGAGCCTGGGAAAAGAGAAACGATCTCTTCCATGCTGTTGATAGATCATGGCGAAGGTCAATATATGATGGATTTATGGAGTGAAGCTTCATCTCATGCATATTGGGAAGGACGGATCACATCCTTATTGGATACGTTGTCCTACTCCTCTATATATGTAACTGCACCCGCCTCGTTTCCATGGGAAAGGCTCGGGTATAAGGCAGATGTGCTTGCCCATCGATATCGCTTTTACGGTGATCTGAAGCACATTTCTGTTCCGGTTATGCCGGATTTGAACGGGAAGTGGTTGCCTGCAGAAGGGCAAGAGGAAGTTATGGCTCATTTGCTTCAAAGCAGTGATCCAACATGCCCCGGAATCCAAGCTGCTCGCAAGGCAGTGGATGATATCTATGAAGGGCTGTATGGACGTTTACTGGAAGGGTCGGGACTTGTGGAACTAGAAGGAACGAAGATCGGAGGCTGTCTGTTAAGTGATGAGTTTGATAGCATCCTTCTGTCACATATATTCACCATGCCTGCGGCAAAACGCAAGGGCTGGGCACGGTGGCTTGTTGCTTATGCTCTACATCAGTGCAGTTCCGACCCGGAAAAGCAGATTAAGGCTTCTCTTGATGCAAACAATCAAGGGAGCTATCGCTTGATGAGTGCATTGCCTTTACAGCAGGTGCCTGAACTTATACATGTATGCCGGATCAGGAAAGAGAGGGAGTCCTCATGAAACCTGTTTTGCTGGAAAGTACGGACTATCATGATCTGAGAAGTACATGGTTTCGTGCGAGCCACGAACCAGGGTTATTTGTGGTTGAAGGACGTTCGGATATTGTGCAGCAAGAGCTACGCAAGTTAAGTATGCATTGGCAGGATCAGGCGATTCGCCTTGTGCTTGATGATGCGTATCGCACGTTGCCATTCATTTATCAGTTGAACCCGGTTCACCCGATTGATGATCTGGTGGCATGCAAAAATGCATTGCTCCGATTCCATCGAGCCGGCTGGGCACCGGGGCCACGGAAATGGATCTTGGTTGAGGTGGTCTCCGGTCTGCATCCTGCAGATTTGGGAGCCATACATCATCTGCTCTATCGTCAAAAATTAAAGGACGTAAGCGTATTGTTATTTTTTCATCAATATCCCGTGAGTGTTAACCTTCCCCAACATGTATCGAGGCTGGCTATTTCTCTGGTGAGAGATACACCGGAACATACCCGGCGTTTGTTAAATGAACAGTTGCGGATGGCTGGTAGGCACGATGAAGCGGAAGGTAAACAACAACGTAAAGCATTGGCTCTATATAACAGGCTGGCCTGGATTTTGTTGTGCAAATCGGATAATCACCTGCGGTACAGGGCTTGTTTTCGCTTTTTTAGTCAAAACGCCATATTCCAACAATTATCAGCTTCGCAGCAGGCCATTCTATGGTTTGAACTGGGTCAGTTATTAACCAAAAATGGGGATGATTATGACGCGGCAAGAGAATGTTATGCTCACGCTCGGGCCGTTCTGGAGCATGAGGAATTGGACGAAGTTTATCGTATTGGAAAAGAGGCGGCACTAGATAACGGTGAAGCATTAATTGAGATGCAGGAAGGCCACATCTCACGTGCAATCGAACTGGAGAAGCGAGCCGGGATGCGTATTCGTGAGCTTCCTCCAGGGCCGGATCGGCATGTTTTTCAGATTCAAACCGCTCTAAATATTGCAGGGTTGCAGATCCGGGCAGGGCTTCTCATGGATGCAGAAACGACACTAATAGCTGCCGAAAAACTCTGCACAGATGTGTACTCGGTTTGGCTGGGGCATATACTTCAGTTAAAAATGTCGGTATATCAACAACTCGGAGAGCAGGAGTTAGAATACAAAATGTTGATTCAATTGTTACGGATGAAGACGGGTTCAATTCCTTCCAAATTGTTGCAACGTTCAATCGAAATGGCTGGCGTGCTCATCCAGCAAGGGGAAGAGGAACGTGCTGCGGAGGTGTATCGTCTTCTGATCGCGGGATTGCCAGCAACCAATCTGAAGCAAATCCGTTTGATCCGGCAAGCGTTAAGTAGTTTGGGAACAGAGAGTCCCGCAGCAACGGCCACACAGCATCAGCTTACGCTCAAGCTGGAACTACAGCTTGATACCTGGGAGCAATTCAAGTATTGGCATGAGGGGAGGGAATCCGGTTGGGCAATCCATTCCTGAACCGAATGAGTGTGAACCGGGATCGGACAAGCATGGTCTTGTGTTATGACGACCAGACATGTGAATGGTGTGAGCTTGACGATGCTGGCGATGTTCAAGGTGTGCTTTGTCTTTCCGATCATTGGACAGAACGGGGCCAGACTGTACAGCATGTTCAATTCATCGCAACAGACCAAGTGGTGGCAATCACCCTGGAGAAGACGGAGAGATGGATTTATGTCTTCCAAAAAGAGCGGGAGCACATAAGCATGATTCAAACGCTCTCTCTAAAATTACCGTTTCCGGTGATGCAGTTTGCCCGGCAAGATGAACAACTCCTGCTACTTTTTTCCGTTCGGCATCGTTCAGGAACGGTGCAGATCGGGCTGTATGATCCCGTGAAAGAAAAAGCCGAGTGGGTTACTCCAGAACTGGATAACCCGCAATTTGTGTTTTGGGCCAAGCCCGAGCGAGAGATTGGTGTTAATGTGGGCGGGGTTGGCAGAGTATATTTTTACGGGAAAGATACCGGATCATCTCGGGAAATTCCTTATAAGGAATATGCTTATCCGGTGATGGACAAGCAAGGTGATCAGATTGCTGTCTGCATTCCGGCGGGAGATGGTTTTTGTCCTGGCTGGATGAGCGTTCAGGAGAATGTTGTTCAAGGTAGTCTGGAGCACACTGAGCCGTTCTCTGAGATGATTCGTATCCAGCTGGATGTGGATCGACAGCATATCTTATGCGAGGGAATAAGGCGTGGTAAGTGGCAATACGTTCAGTACACGCTGGATGGAAAAAAGACATTTGAGCTGTGTGATTATCCCGGAACGTTAACGCAAGCGGTTCACAGCAAGGACAAGCAGAGTCTCATTGGTAAATTCGAGTCCATTACGACTGCCCCGGTGCCCGCCAGATATAAAATATCTGAATCGTTTGGTGACATTACGCCACTTTCGGTCAGGCATGGGGATACGTTTGTAGGTAATCTCGTACAGCAACCGGAGACCAGGTACAAACACCTGCGTTACGGGAACGAGTTCATTCCTTATATGGATATCCATCCGGGAGGTGAAGAACAGGCAGTCATCTATCTGCACGGTGGGCCACATAATTGCCTTTTGGACAGTTACAGCCCGGTTATTGCGCGTTTATGTGAGGCTGGAGTGAGGGTGATTGGGCTGAATTATCCCGGTAGTTCAGGATTCGGTTCTGATTACAAGCAACGTATTCAGAATGATTGGGGCGGTGTGGATGCAGATGTTATTCGGATTATTCGAGAGCAGGTCTTGGGTTCATATTCGGCAGTTTCACTGTATGGCGTCAGTTATGGGGCTTATTTAGCGCTGTTAGGGGCAGGTAGAAACCCGGAACTGTGGAGCGCCGTTGTGGCTTGCGCACCGTTTACGGACTTAAGCAGCTTGTATGCTGGTGGTGGGGCGAAGCTAAGATCGTTTTTGCAGATGGAAATTGGAGGATTGTTACAGGATGAATCCGCACTGCGGGAGAGAAGCCCGTTAACCTATGCGTCTGGATTGTGTGAAGTAGATCTACAGCTTGTCCATGGACGGAATGATCAGCTCTGCCCGGTGGAACAGACGGAGCGCTTATATCGGGAGATATTGAAGCGGAAAGAGCCTGTAGAGGCGGTCGATAGGCAACTTGAGATGCACGTCATTGATGATCTGCAGCATGAGGTGTATGCAGAGCGAATCTGGGCGGCGAAGGCAGTTCATTTTCTAACCCGAAACAGGGTAACTCAGCCAAGATAAACAACGAAGATAAGTTCTTTAAGCATACGTGACCAGGAGAGATAAACAAGATGAATTGTTGAAGCCGCCCGTGCGGCTTTTTTTTTGGCGTACGTGGAACTATTATAGATGAGAGAAGAAGGGTGAAGAATGGGTTGAAACCTGGAAGAACATATATAAAGAAATCTACAATATGTGAATGAAATAGAAACGCTCAGCTGAGGTGTTGGTACCGCTGATGAAGATTCGAGTTTACAAGTAGGTTTATCCGGTTTAAGATGGCGTGAGCCGTTTAAGGTATATAACAACAGGATTAAGTATTAAAATAACGGTACAGCTTATTTAGATGACATCGATAGAAAAGAGGGATTCAGATATGAAAGTAACTATTTTTGGAGCGACCGGAGCGATTGGTAAGACGATTTTGTGGGAATTGATGGATCGTGGGCATGAAGTGACCGCGGTGGTGCGTGATCCGTCCAAGGTGGAGATGGTGCATGAGCGCTTGCGTGTAGAGCAGGGGGATGTGCTTAACCCGGATCAGGTTGCTGATTTTGCAGCGGGACAAGAAGCGGTAGTAAGTGCTTACGGGCCGAAGTTTGGCGAGGAAGAGGAACTGCTGGAGGTAACGCGTTCACTGATCGAAGGCGTGCGCCGTGCCAATGCCGGGCGTCTGGTTGTTGTAGGCGGAGCAGGTAGTCTGATGACCGATTCAGGTGAAATGCTGATGAATACCCCGGGTTTTCCAGAGGAAATCAAACCTCTTGCACAGGCTCATGCGGATGCTTATGGACTTCTGGAAGAATCCAATATTCACTGGACGTATATGAGTCCGGCAGCAACGATCACGACAGGGCGGAGAACAGGTCAATTTCGGATTGGCATGACTCGTGTCATTACAGATGATCTGGGCGAAAGCAGCATTTCTGTAGGTGATTTTGCCGCAGCTTTGGTGGACGAACTGGATGATCCGCAATTTGTTCAAGCGCGATTTACGGTGGGGTACTAACTGAGGATAGATAAGCAAATGGGATAATTATAGATGTGACAGATAAGCCCTTGGCGCAAACCACGAGTGAGTGGAGAACCAATGAGACATAAATGGATTGAAAACTCGTAAGGCACGAATGATCGGAAAACGAGTAACACATGATAGATTGGGAAACTAATGGCAATGGAAAACTTATGAGAATAGAATACCCATGAGTGTGATGCTCTAAGCAGTGTTATTCATAACGCGACCGGGGAGGGATGAGTGTTGTTTATCGTAACCGCTGATCAGATGCGGGCTATGGACGAGTATACGATTCAGCAGCTTGGTATTCCTGCGGCCAGTCTGATGGAGAATGCAGGCAGAGCTATTGCCGAGGAAGTTATCAAGCTGTGCCGGGAAGGGCAAGAGGGTGGCAGGCGGGATGATCGCGGCTGGGGTGAAGGCGACCATGCTGAAAGTGATGAAGCACGGCACAGAAACATTGGTGAGGGTGGGGGTGGCTGGCCTGATCGCGGCCAGCCAAAAGAGGCGTTGCGGGCACATACCGGGCCCGGCGACCGCGTAGGTTACGGGGGTGACATCATCGCCGATCCGGCGCTGGTGATGGCGCATCCCGGTGATCAGCATTGGTACATGCTGATCGGCAAGGGCAACAATGGCGGCGACGGGCTGGTTGCGGCGCGCCATTTGGTTGAAGCGGGGCTTGGCGTGACGTTAGTCTACGCCGATGCCCCGGAGGCACTGCGGGGCGAAGCCGCAGTGCAACGGGATGCCGCCGCGAAGCTCGGCATCCCTGCCATTGTCCACGGGCGTGAAGCCGTGGACTTTAGCCGGTGCACAGGCATCGTCGATGCGCTACTGGGCACCGGCTCGCGTGGTGCGCCGCGCGGAGCATACGCGGCGCTGATTCGCGCGGCGAACGACAGCGGTAAGCCAGTCGTATCCGCCGATGTGCCAAGCGGGCTGGACGCCGACACCGGTGAGGTGTACGAGCCGTGCATTGAAGCCCGGTTAACTGTATGCCTTGCGCTGCTTAAGCGTGGTCTGGTACAGTACCCGGGCGCTTCTGCCGCAGGGCGCATCGTTGTGCGCGCCATCGGCATTCCCGCGCGCCTTGCGCCAGAGCATGGCCCCTCTGTCCGTCTGCTGACGGACGAGGTGCTGCGGGGTGCGCTGCGCGTGGACACAGGCCGTCGCCGGGCACCGGACGGCCATAAGGGCACCTACGGCCATGTATTGCTGGCCGCAGGAAGCATGCCGATGAGCGGCGCTGGCCTGCTCTCGGCCAAAGCCGCGCTGCGCGCAGGTTGCGGGCTCGCCACATGGGCGCTGCCCGCGGCACTGTTGCCGCATGTCATCGGCACCGTGCCCGAGCTTATGCTCGCCGCTGCAGCCGATGGCGCCAGCGGCGAATGGAACGCGGCTTCCGCCGCAGCGGTGCTGCGCCTTGCGGAGAGCCGCGACGTACTTGCGACCGGCCCGGGCCTTGGTCGTTTCGAAGGCGACACCGACTGGCTGCGCCGTCTGTGGCAACAGACGGATCGTCCGCTCGTCATCGACGCGGACGCCCTCAACATGCTGGCAGATGCAGGCCCAGATGGGCCACGCACCTGGGGCCAGCGCAGTGCGGCGACCATACTGACGCCGCACCCTGGCGAGATGGGCCGACTGCTGCGCATGTCGACCCCTGAAGTGCAGCGTGACCGAATTGGACACGCTGCACGGTACGCCCGCGAGCAGGGCGTGACCCTTGTGCTCAAAGGAGCACGAACGGTCATCGCAACGCCTTCCGGCGAGGCGTACATCAACACCTCCGGCCACGCCGGCATGGCAACAGGCGGTGCCGGTGACGTGTTGACCGGCATCATCGCCGGTCTGCTTGCTCAAGGGCTAGGCGCGGAACAAGCCGCCGCGTTCGGTGTATACCTGCACGGACAGGCTGCCGAACGGGCAGCATTGCGGCGAGGCGATCCATCTTCCTTGCTGGCAGGAGATATTATCGATGCACTGTAGAGGTGTGTTCAATCCAGCGTGCAGGATCATACGGAAGCGATAATGTTTAAATACCTATCACATGAAAGTATAAACATATGAAAAAGGAGCCCGCCATCATCTCGAGGGGCTCCTTTCTCATATAAAGTGAATTTATAAATAAAAAACAGTCTATATCGTTTTTTATTGAAAGCACCGAACCACCCATTTGGAAACATTGTTACAGTATCTACCCAACTCATCTACCCACCCATTGCACATTCATCAGCCCAACTTGATTAACCTGACCATCGCACATTCTATCGTTCCAACTCACTAACATGACCTACTGCCTATTCAAGTGTTGACGGAACAACGTTTCTTAGTGCCGATCTGCATTCTTTTTCAGGGTGAACATTTCTAACGATCATGAGAAACCTTATTGGGCACGTATCCACCCGTTTTATTTTCTAACGATCTCAGGGAACCTTATTTCAATCATTTATTATAAAAAGGAGACATTTCCCTCCATTTTGGCCCCAATAAGCTCTCTGGGGATCGTTAGAATTTCAAACGACTCAGAATCATGCAAATAAGCTCATCTGAGATCGTTAGGATAAAATTAAATTTTCACTCACCTTTCGCTCACATAATCCTCATACTCCGCGCGCATATATACTGCAGCTTCATTGATTACTTTACTACAGGTACACACATCTCGTGGACTCCTCTTACAGACGGAAACGCTGGAGTTCCTGATGCATCTCAGCACTGATATCACGAAGTGACTTGACCTTGATACTGGCTTCGGAGAAAGAACGTTGTTGTTCTGCGGTGGAAGCAGTGATTTCTTCACTGCTGGCTGCAGATTGCTCGGTGATGGCACTGATGTTTTCAATCGCCTGTTGCACCTGTGAACTAAGTTTGTTGGATTGTGACATGTCCTCTGCAAGCTGCTGAATGCCTTCGCTGATGCGCTCCACACTCTCACGAATCGCCGAGAAGGATTGTTGCGTCTGACCCGTGGCGTGCTCCTGTTCCCCAAAGAGTTGCATGCTTTGCACCACGGAACTTTTTACTTTTTCCATCGAGGCTGTAATCTCGTTAACGGCGGCATAGATATGTTTGACCGATTGAGCAGACTGTTCCGCCAGTTTGTTCACTTCACCTGCCACAACAGCGAATCCGCGTCCGGCTTCCCCGGCACGTGCAGCTTCAATGGAAGCGTTCAGGGAGAGCATGGTGGTTTGCTTGGCAATCTCGGATACATATCCCGTCATCGTTGTAATGCGAGCCGCGCTCTCTTCCAGCTCCAGCACGGTCTGTTCCACTTCGGACATGGCATGGCGATTTACTTCGGCGAGTCGCAACTGTTCTTCAATCGCCCTGTTTCCCTCTTCAACTGTGGTTAGAACATCGCGTCCATCCTTGGCAGATTGGGCAGTGGCCTCCAGATTATGGTTAAAGGTAGACTGCATCTTGTCTACGACTATAACCGTTTCGCTGAGATCTTCCGCAATTTTTTGACTGCCAACGGACAGCTCTTCTGTGGTACGTGACACCTGCTGTACGATGGCTTGCACCGTATCATTACCGCGATCAATATCCTGAGCCATCTGATCGACTCGCTGCCCCGCCGTGTCAATGGATTGGATGATTCCGCGAATATTATTCGTCATTTGTCCAAAGGAACGACTCAGATCATCCAGTTCATCTTTCCCCCGAGGTTCCGGCAGCGTTTGGGTCAGGTCACCACTGGCAATATGCCCGGCAGCATCCTTGATCAGACGAATACGTTTGGCTATCTGACGTGAAGTATACATGTTAAACAGCATGACCGCGATGAACAAAAGGGCAGCCCCGCCAAGGGCAATCTGCCATGTCTGCTGGATGCCACTTTCCAGATCGAGCGTATATTGAGTGTAGCGCTCCCGGGTTATCTCATTCAGTGAGTAAATGTCATTTTGTATGCCTCGAACCCGTGCACTGTAACGTTTGGCCTCTGCACTGTCCATATTGCTCATTGCTTGGGTTGCACCTTGATCCAGTGCTTGCAGCTTCGTTTGAACCGTTTGGATGAGCTGCAGCTCCTGATCCGTTTCTAACAAGCCACCCGTGAGTTCCTTAATCATGGCTTGGCCTTCTTTTAAAAGAAGCATTACAGCTTCCTGATTGCCTGCAGTCATCGAGAAGGAGTAGACATCCAGCGCCTGCTGGGTCTGAATCTGGTTGGAGTTCAGCTCGCTTACCTTGAGCATCGCAGGTACCAGATTTTGATTTTTTGCATTCATACTGAGCAGTTCCATAATAATATAAGCGACCAGCGCAAGGCATAGAAGCAGTGAGATCAGAGCGTTGACAATAAGTTTTCCCTGTAATTTCATATGCGAGCCTCCTCAAATCATGGGTTATGGATTCACTGTAATTTTGATTTGACCTGAAGAAATTTTGGCTTTCAGATCATCGAAGGTCCGCTGTTGTTCATCACTCAGCGTGATGTTATGCAGTGCGGTTAGGCCTACAGCATTCTCGGCAAGTCCTTCTACAATTTGTCTTTTCGGGAAGGTATGTTTGTTTTCGATAAACGACTTCACGGCGTTGTAGATGGAGACATCCACATTTTTTAGCATGGATGTCAGAATTGCTTTTTCCGCTAAAAAGAACTGATCGGTATCTACACCAATGGCGTATTTGCCGAGTGCTTGAATCTCATTCAGTGCGCCGACACCGGTAAGACCAGCGGCCACATAAATTACGTCGGCACCTTTCTCCCGAATCATTTGCTCAGCGAGTTGCTTGCCCAGATCGGCATTTCCAAAATCACCAGCATAGACGATATCTACTGCAGCTTCTGGATTAACAGCAAGCACACCCTGTTTGAAACCCTGCTCAAAATTTTTGAGCACCGGAATTTCCATCCCGCCCAAGAAACCGACATGTTTCTCCTTGGAAGCCATGCCTGCGATCACACCTGCCAGATAGCTGCCTTCCTCCGCGCGAAATGAAATGGAAGCGATGTTAGGAAGCTCAGAGGTACTGTCAATTAAAAGGAATTGCTGGTCCGGATATTTGGCAGCAACCTTCTCCATATCTGCTTGAACGGTATCGCTTAAACCAATAATAAGATCGAACTTTTCTTGGGAAAATTCCTCAAACGCTGCTTCTGCAGTCGAATCTTTGCTTGGTTCACGATAGTCAAAAACAATGCTTTTCTCGTCTCTCGCCTTGACCAGTCCGTTAAAAGCCGCATCATTAAAAGATCGGTCTCCCAGACCGACCTCTGTAAGTACAATTCCCACTCTGGTCTTTACGTCAGTGGTTGCTGTTTTAGAGCTGGTTGAACAAGCAGCTAACATGATCAGTGTCAGGGCCAGAAGCATGGTGAGCCCTAAACGGATGAACATCGTTGTTTTCATGTGAAATGCCCTCATTTCTGTAAGTTTCTTATGTAATAATTCTGGAAATATACTGGAAGATGGATGAACCCCAATCATCTATGCAACGAGTTTTTCCCTTTATCTATATCGGCGAAAAAAGCCGTTTTTTTACGATCTCTAATGAAAATTTACAGAAATATAAATCTATTTCATGAATTATACATAGTTTTTACAATTATGTTGTTTAATCATTCTTATAAGAACTTATGAGTTGGCATCGTAATGCCGTAAAAAACAAAAAAAGCAAAGTAGAGCGAGAATCCTACTCTACTCTGCTTTGCTTTACATTGCCTTGCTCAACCTTTACATTCATCACGTTATGGATTTCCTACCATGCCGCAATCGAGCCGTCCGTCCGACTTTCCGTTCCACCGCATAACACACCTGTATCCGGGTTACGCCATATGATCTGCCCCCGTCCGAATTGGGACGAATCGAGCTCGGTTTGGATATTATGTCCTCTGCGAGCCAGCGCTTGGGCAATGTGGGGAGGGAAGTCTTGCTCGACCAGTATCGTTTTGTCTTTAGTCCACTGCCAGCGAGGTGAATCGAGAGCGGCTTGCGGATTCAGATGATGATCAATCGTATTCATAATGACCTGCACGTGACCCTGAGGTTGCATAAAACCGCCCATGACCCCGAAAGGTCCGACGGCTTCACTGCCTTGGGTGAGGAATCCGGGGATAATCGTATGATACGTGCGTTTACCCGGCTCCAGTGCATTCGCATGTTGCGGGTCCAGCGAGAAGTTATGTCCGCGGTTCTGGAGTGCAATGCCTGTACCTGGCACAACCAGCCCTGAACCAAAGCCCATATAGTTACTCTGGATAAAAGAAACCATATTGCCTTGGCCGTCTGCCGCAGCCAGATAAACGGTTCCGCTTCCGCGTGGATCGCCTGCCTCGGGCGCACGTGCGGTATCCCCAATCAGCTTGCGCCGTTCTGCCGCGTAGGCTTCGGACAGCAAATCCTCCACGGATACGCCCATTTTTCGTTCTTCCGTAATGTATTTTTCTCCATCGGCAAAAGCCAGTTTCATCGCTTCCAGCTGCCGGTGATAACTGAGGACGGATTCCTTCTCGGCGAAGTCGAATCCCTTCAGTAGATTGAGTGCGGATAGGGCAATGAGTCCTTGCCCGTTCGGCGGAATCTCCCATACATCATAACCCCGGTAGGAAACAGAGATCGGATCAACCCATTCCGGCTGAAAAGCCTTCAGGTCATCTCGTGTCAGGTAACCGCCGTGTTCTGCCATAAAAGCATGAATGCATTCCGCCAGTTCTCCTTCGTAAAAGTCTCGCGCTTCGCTCTCGCCAATCCGGCGCAACGTGGCCGCATGGCCCGGCGAGCGCCATAGTTCCCCCGCCGCGGGTGCACGCCCGCCAGGGGCAAACGTCTCAAACCATGCACGCCCTGCTTCCGCATCGCCCTGGCGTGCATAGACCTCGGCTGCCCGTGCCCAGTGGCGGGCCAGCCCCGGCGCAAGCGGATAACCTTCCTCCGCATAGCGGATGGCCGGTTCCAGCACTTGCGCCAGCGTGAGCCGTCCAAAGCGACGGCTCAGCTCCGCCCAACCCGCCGGTGCGCCAGGCACCGTCACCGGCACAACCCCCAGCTTCGGCATCTCCGTATAGCCTGCCGCCTGTAGCGCCTCAATCGAAATGCTCTGAGGCGCAGGTCCACTGGCATTCAGGCCATGCAGCTTGCCCTCCGTCCAGACGAGGGCAAAGGCATCGCCACCAATGCCATTGGAGGTCGGCTCCAGCACGGTGAGTGCTGCCGCTGTGGCGATAGCGGCATCAATCGCATTGCCGCCTTGTTTCAACACATCCAGACCAGCCTGCGCAGCAAGTGGCTGCGACGTAGCAACCATGCCTTGCTTGGCGTATACCGGCACACGGTACGAGGAATAAGGTTGATAGAGGGGATCAAAGTTCATTCGTCAATCAGCTCCTTGTCACGAGATGTCAGATTCCGTTGTTTAACCGGAGTGTAGCTTCTAACCCTTTTCGCAACCGACAAGCCAATCTCCTGCTAAAACATCCAAATCCAACCTGACATCAAGGGGCAAGAACATAGAATATAAGCAAAGCCGTTTGAATGTACACATACTCATGCCAGTAGCCCTTAAGTTGTCACCATATCGCCGCCATTGACATGGATACATTCGCCCGTAACATAGGAGGAATCGCGTGAAGCCAAATAGACATAGGCTGCAGCTAGCTCGTAAGGTTGACCTGCTCGGCCCATGGGTGTATCGGTGCCGAACACCTGCACATCTTCAGCCGAGAAGCTGGCAGGAATAAGCGGAGTCCAGATAGGTCCCGGAGCCACGACGTTTACACGGATGCCTTTGTCAGCGAGCGATTGGGAGAGAACACGAGTGAGGGAGACGACAGCGCCTTTGGTCGATGAATAATCAATGAGTCGCACATCACCTTTGTAAGCTGTAATGGAGGCGGTGTTGATGATGGACGCCCCTTGGCACAGATGGGGAAGGGCAGACTGGATCAGGAAGAAATACGAGAACACATTTGTTTGAAACGTATGATAGAGCTGCTCCTCGGTGATGTCGACAATGCTTTGCTGTACATACTGCACGGCGTGGTTGTTGACCAGTACATCGATCTTCCCGAACATTTCCATTGTCTTGCGAATGACGGCTTCGCAGTTTGGTTTTAGCCGAAGATCCGTCTCGATGAGCAGACAGCGCTGACCCAGCTCCACGATTCGGTCACGTGTCCATTCCGCGTCCGTTCGTTCATATAAATAAGCGATCACAACATCTGCACCTTCTTTGGCAAAAGCAATCGCCGCCGCCCGACCGATACCACTATCGCCGCCTGTGATAATCGCAACTTTGCCTTGCAGTTTGCAACTGCCAATATAAGCAGGGTCTTCACTGATCGGTTCGGGCACCATCAGCGATTCCAGACCGGGCTGCTGATCCTGATGCTGGGGCGGAAAAGCTAACTTCTGTGGTTTGCATACCGTCTTCTCACCGTAAAATGGATAGACAGGGTTCATGGTTTGCATATCCTCCTCGAACGTTCCTTGATAAGCCTACCCTATGCATTCATCCCGAAAAAGATGCAGTTTGGCCGTGCTATAAGCTTGTGTTCTACCGAAAATATATACCATAATAAGGGAGTAACCCTTTAAATTTGATGGAGGTGTCAGGAGCCCTATGAACATTCAGGGAATTAATCATTTGTGCTTTTCCGTATCGAATCTGGAGCGATCTATTACGTTCTTTGAGCAGGCTCTCGGTGCCCGAATTCAGGTGAAAGGACGCAAACTGGCCTACTTCGAACTGGCGGGCCTCTGGATTGCTTTGAATCAGGAGGATGTGCTTCGGAATTATACGGAACGAACCTATACCCATATCGCATTTACGGTAAAAGAAGAAGAGTTTGACGCATCCGTGGAGCAACTGCGAGCTGCAGGAGCCGATATTATTCCAGGAAGAGCGAGAGATGAGCGGGATGGGAGATCGGTTTATTTTACAGACCCGGACGGGCATCTATTTGAACTACATACAGGCAGCTTGAAGAAGCGGTTGGACTATTATCGTGAGGCTAAACCGCATATGACCTTTTATTCATGAGGTATGCACAAATAAAAAATAAATGGAATTAAAGCTCACATATCTATTGTGAAAACAATGGAATAAACGATAAACTGGACAAATGGAACCTTAATTTACCAATGTTAAATTCATGGGTTTAATCTTAAGGAGGTTTGTCATGATTCAGTTTCCGAAACCGGATGTAGAGCAGTATTTCCAGACGTATCGTATTTCGCATTTTGCCGTATCAGCGGATGAGAAAAAGTTGTATATGGATAGCAACCTGAATGGTCAGCCGAATATCTGGGCGATGGACTTGCCGGGAGGGTATCCGTATCCACTGACGTATTTGAACCAAAGCAGTCAATTTATTAAAGCTGATCCGCAAGGGCGTCATCTTCTTACCGCTTTTGATCGAGATGGGAACGAAAACTATCACCTCTATGCGTTGCCACCGGAGGGGGGAGTTCCGCTTCCGATTGTCCCAGCTGATCCGAATGACCGCTGTTATTATGCTCATTTATCTGAGGACGGAAAACGGTTATATTATAACACCAGTTCAGGCAATCCTAATTATATGAATGCACGCCTTCGTGACCTGGAGACTGGGGAAGACAAGCTTTTGTATCAGGGAGAAGAGGTAACCAGCAGCCTGATTGCGGTAAGTCCCAATGAAGAAGCCTATGTTATTTTGAAAATGTACTCCAATACGTATCAGACTGCTCATCTGCACCGGAACGGGGAATCTCATGCCATAGTACCGGTTACGGAGCGGCAGAGTCAGGTTCCATATGTTCTATTTGCAGGTAATGACCGTTTGTTGCTGATTACCAACGATAATTCGGCATATGCCTATGTAGCTGAGTATGTCATAGATACGGGAGAATTCCGTGCGTTGTGTCATATTGAGGGTGAAGATGTAGATGAAATCCGCTGGCATGAGGCAACTGAAACGTTATATATCTGGACACTGACCGGGCCGGAGTATCACATGTATGCGCTGGAAAAAGGTGCTGGAAAACCTCGCCGCATGGACATGCCACTCGATACGATTGAACAGGTGAACGTGACTAAATCCGGTAACGTGTATATTCTCGGACGTGGTGCTGTGCAGCCGCATAATATCTATCGACTTGTTGCAGATAGTGAGTCCTGGGAGCCGTTAACGGCCAATCGAGTAACCGGTCTGAACCCGGATGATCTCGTATATCCAGATGTCGTGCGATACCATTCCTATGACGGGCTGGAGATTGAAGCATTGCTGTTCAAAGCGAAGCCGGAGCAGGCGAACGGATACAGTGTATTCTGGCCACATGGCGGGCCACAGGCATCGGAAGCCAAGTTTTTCCGTCCGATGTTTCAGTTGTTGCTTGCACAAGGGTACAATATCTTCGCTCCGAACTTCCGGGGTAGCACGGGATATGGTGCTGAATTCGTGAAGATGGTTAATCGGGATTGGGGCGAAGGACCGAGACTGGACTGTGTTGCAGGCATTGGGTGGTTGTTTGATCAGGGGATTAGCTCGCCAGAGCGTTTATTTGTGGTAGGCGGTAGTTATGGAGGTTACATGACGCTGCTACTTGCAGGTCGTCATCCAGAGCTGTTCCGTGCAGCAGTTGATATCTTTGGCCCAAGCAATCTGTTTACTTTTCTGGAATCTGTACCGGAGGATTGGAAGCCAATGATGGACAGATGGCTAGGTGATCCGGTACGTGACCGTGAACGCTTAACCAAAGATTCCCCGATTACGTATCTGGATCAGATGGTAAACCCGATGCTAGTCATTCAAGGGGCTAACGATCCAAGGGTGGTCAAGGCTGAATCCGACCAGATCGTAGCCGCACTGCAGGAAAAAGGTGTAGACGTGGAGTACATTGTATTGGATGATGAGGGCCATGGTTTCTCCAGAAAAACAAATGAAATATTAGTTTATCGTAAAATGGTAGAGTTTTTGCAAAAGCATCAAGAGACTCCTGTTGCACAAGTTTAATTCGAATCATTTGATCACCATAGACTTCAGTGGATCATTCGTATGAGGGTGACAAGAGGTAGCTCATACAGACATGGAGTCTACTATAGAGCAACAAATAATAGCCAGTGATCCTTGTGATCACTGGCTATTTTTGTTTCAAGTCAATCACATGAAGTTGTTATTTATATATCATCTGGTAGTCACGGATTCCTTTAGCACCTACAAGCCGCATGCTTGTCTTACAATCAGAACGTTCAGTCCAGCAAAGAGAGTACCTTCTCGATATACCGCTCTGCCCACGGAGCAAAAGGTAGATCAGCTTCCCAGGTCACTTGTCCGGTCGCCTTCGCCTCACCCCACCATAGAATACGTTGATACAATAGGTGAATCAGAAGGCGTGAACGAAAATGTTTACATTTTTCCACATCGTCTGCACAGACCTTTTCCCGGTAAGAATGAAGAAATCTCGCAGCCAGATCAGGCCGGTCTTCCCGGAGGTATCTCGCAGTCATTTTCGTCAGATCGGCTGTGCCATCGCCGAAATAAGCAGTCGTAAAATCAAATAATCCACTGATTCTCCAAGAGGATGCAGGCGGATCTGTTTTTTGGATAAGAAAGTTCTCAACTTTAAAATCTCCCATGACAAATTCATGAACCGTCGAGACTAAAAAAGCAGATTCGGACTGTCTCAATTGCTCATCCACCCAGCATACATCATCGTCAGTAATCACGGAGTACTTCTCCGCATCATGTAACCAGTGGCGGATGCTTCCGTACAGCCAGTCCAGATACGAGCCGGCAAAAGGCATGATTTTGTCTGCCACAGGATCGTATTCTCCGGCATCCGGAACTTTCCAGTGATGCAACTCGGCTAACGTTTCAGCCAGTACATCTGTAATGTCTTTATGATCTTGTGAAGTTAGAGTCGCTTGGAAAACAGGATCATATAGATGGTTTCCAGGCAACTTGGGCATGATTACGTAACTCCAGCCCAGTAGCTGCGTGTCCTCCTGAATCCGATAGGGAACAGGCACAGGAATGGTAGTGCGCGCCGCCAGTTGCTCCACGAAGAATTGCTCTTCTTGAAACTGTCCGTTGTACAACGGATTGCCCTTCAGAATAAACTCGCCTAGCGTAGTTTGAACGAGCAGGGTTTGCCCCATCACCCCTTCAGCTGTCCGGTGAAAATGGACTAATTCCCCGAGATTGAAATGATCAAGTGCCCGTTGCAGATCGGGCTCCGAGACATGACCGAGACTATTGGAAGCAAAGTAGATGCGAGTCGTCATAAAAAGGCTCCTTATTTTTCTGTTTAGTCCAGCTCCGCTCTTGAAAACAGGTCGAGAATAAGATTGCGTTGCTCACATGCCTGCTTGAATCCGAGAATAAAAGATATGAGCGCTTCTTTGTCATCTGTATAGGCACAGAACATATCCGCTTCCGGATCGAAACGAATAACCGAAGTCAGATGAGGCATCTTTTCTTCAAGAAAGACAGTTGCGAGGGAGGCCCAATCGTACCCGCCACCTTCGAAACCTTCATCTGCACGTGAGTCAAAGACGTCCTGAAGATATGTACCTGCATTGAGAATCACGGAATAGGAATTGGTTCCCGCATCAATGAACCTAAAAGGGGCAATGGCTTCTTTAGAGAATGTTGACACGCTTTGGTTCTCAGTGAATACAGCAGTAATTGCTTGTTCTTCATCAAGAGAGTCAGAGCCTTCCTCGTCAAGCAAATTAAAATCCTCTTCGTCCAGCAAGCCCCGAATGAAAACTTCGAAATTCGGTGCCAGATAAGTAATTTCATAATCGCTTTCCTGATCCACATGAACGACACAAGGTTCGCCTTGAGGGCCGCAGAAGCGATAGTCCAGCATGACGACATCATGACCGGCAGACGGGCAATCACAGATGACAACCCCGAGGTCAGGGTATCCCCAGTCTTCGATCATAAAGCGACTGCCGAACTCTCCACCAAGGGAATACATCTTATCCCGTCCAATACCCAAGATGCTTGTAATGGCGATATGATTCTCTGCCCAACTTGTACCTTCTTGGGTCGGAAACGTTGTGCGCGCAGGAAAACCGCCATTTTGCGTTTTCATTAGCTGGATATAGGAAGCTGGCAGTTTGTAGCCGAGTTCCTGTTCAATGGATTGAATTAATTCCTCGTCAAAAGGAGAAGACACATGGTTATCTTGCGCATAATCGCTATACCGCCAGAATGTTGCGGGATCGTATGTGCCTGAAGCAACCTGAAGCTGGTTTAGTGTTCCGCTTTGCTCCCACTCTGCCTGCTCCGTCTCCCAGCGAATGCGATCCCGATCCATTTTAGCTGCTTTGGGGCGAATCCAGTCCAGATATTCCAGGGTAGACTCATCATTGGGCTCAAGTCGATTCGCTTCTTTAAAAGCTGCCTGTGCCAGCTTGTATTCAGCGACGTAACAGTAGGCATAACCTAACCGGAAGTGCCATAACGGGTCTAGTTGGCCTTGTTCCTTAACGCCTTGTAATAGTTTTATGGCTGTGCGATACTCTTCCAAATTGTTATATGCTCTTGCAAGCTGTCCGATCGTTTCGGCATCCTGCTCGGATTCGGGTAATGCCTCAATACGTTTTACGATGAGCGCATAGTCTTCCTGTTCATGCCAAACATTAATCTGTTCCAGCAACTCTCTATCCATGATTAGACCTCATTTCATCGTGAAAGAATAGGCAACTCTACCCACTATTTTACAAGGTTTAGAGACAAAAAAACACTCTCTCATACGGGTAGCCGTAAAGCTTCCCAGCATGAGAGAGTGTGCAGTGTTAGACGTTATTCTACAAATCGTCAAATCCGTTATCGTCGCCGACTTTACCGTAGTTACGGGATTTGGCTTCGAAGAAGTCTGTTTTCGTTGCGTTCAGCGCTTCGTCGGAGAAAGGTTTGATCCAAGGCATGCAGTTCACGTCAACGCCTTCATATGCCTTTTCCATACCCATTAGACGCAAGCGTTTGTTCGCTGTGTATTTAATGTAGTCTTCCAGCTCGTTCAGGTCGATGCCGCGAACGTTGCTGAGTGTATAATGTGCCCAGTTCGTTTCCAGCTCAACTGCGCGGTCAATCGTTTTGTACACGTAGTCCATGTTTTCTGGTGTGTTCAGTTCAGGGAAGTCTACCAGCAACTGTTTGAACACTTCCGCGAAGAAGTAGCAGTGCTGATTTTCATCCCGCTGGATGTACGAGATCATCTGGCTGGTTGCCATCATTTTCTGGTCACGAGCCAGGTTATAGAAGAACGCAAATGTACTATAGAAGAAAATACCTTCGAGAATCAAGTCAGCAACCATCGCTTGGAAGAACGTCTGTGGAGACGGGTTGTCCCGGAAGCTTTGATAAATATCCGCGATGAAACGGTTGCGGTCCAGCAACACCGGATCATGTTTCCAATATTCGAAAATCTCTTTCTGCTCCTGATCGGAAACGATGGAAGACAGAACGTAGGAGTAGGATTGGTTATGCACAACTTCCTGTTGTCCGATGATCGCCGAGATCGCTTCAAGGGAAGAGTCGGTAAAATAACGTTTCACGTCACCAACAAACATCGTTTGCATGGAATCCAGTACAGCCAGCAGGGAGATGTTAATTTTGAACGTACGTTTCTCTTCTTCGTCCAGTTGGGCAAATTGGGAAGCATCCTTGGACATCGGAATCTCGTCAGCGATCCAGTGGTTAAGCAACAATACTTTGTACAATTTGTACATATGAGGCATACGAATGTCGTTCCAGTTCAGGATACCCGAGCATTCACCTTCAATAATACGTGTCGATTGGTTAGGCGCTTCGGTATTGAAAATTTTCTGTACTTGCATAATCCGTTCACTCCTTGAATGAATTTAAACTATATAACGACGATGACAGAACAAGCTTGTACTGTTTTGGCTGGCATATATTTAACATCTTGCGATGCTGTGGTCAGGTTTTGGGCAAAAAAGAACCAGGGCAACGCTATTTTGCATTCAAAACAGGGATGCCCCGGTGGTCATCAAGATCAGCGTGACAGAATGGAGGTGCCCATATCCATCACGATGTTACCATTCTTATGTGGATCAGCTTGCGCAGGAATCACATTCCTCGATCGTTAATGCACGGCTACGAACATAATAAGTCGATTTCATGCCGGCTCTCCAAGCGTGAAGATGCAATTCCAGGAACTCCGTTGCCTTGATATCTGGACGAACATACAGGTTAAAGCTTTGACCTTGGTCAACGTGACGCTGACGGGCAGCGGCCATATTGATGGAAGCATGTTGATCCACCATAAATGCCGTTTTGTAGTACCAGATCGTTTTTTCGGAAAGATCCGGTGCCGGGTTGGCAATTTTGTATGTTGTTTTCTCTTCATAGGACAACAGCTCATACAGTGGATCAATACTTGCTGTTGAACCGGCGATGATGGAGGTGGAACCGTTTGGTGCGATAGCAAACATCCATGCGTTACGTACGCCGTTTTGTTTGACTTGTGATTGCAGTTCTTTCCATTGATCTGTAGTTACGAATTCGCCTACGCGCTCACCCGTTGTGTACTCGCGTTGATCGAAGTAATGACCACTTTCCCAGTCGGAGCCTTTGAACTTCGGATAATGTCCTTTTTCTTTGGACAATTCCATGCTGGCTTGAACGAGCAAATAGTTAATTTTTTCATACAGATTATCGTTATAGGTAACAGCTTCTTCGGATTCCCAACGAATGCCTTCGAGCGCAAGCAGGTGATGCAATCCGAACGTTCCCAGACCAACAGCGCGATACTGACTGTTCGTGTATTGGGCTTGAAGCACCTCAATGTTGTTGATGTCAATAACGTTGTCCAGCATACGAACCTGAATCGGAATCAGACGCTCCAGTACGTTATGAGGTACCGCGCGAGCCAAGTGGATCGAGTTCAGGTTGCAGACGACGAAGTCACCAGGAACTTTGGAGATCACGATGCGTGTCTGACCATCCTTGGTCACCAGTTCTTCTTTTTCCACCACGGTAGCGGATTGGTTCTGCATAATTTCAGTACACAGGTTGGATGAATACACCATGCCATGTGCCCGGTTAGGGTTCGAACGATTTACAGTGTCACGGTAGAACATGTACGGTGTACCTGTTTCAAGCTGTGATTTCATGACACGTTTCATGATGTCGATTGCTTGTACCGTAATACGGGACAAAAGCGGATGATTCACGGCTTCTTCATATTTCTCGCGGAATGTACCTTGACCCTTAGTTTCATCGTAGAAGTCTTCCAGACCCAGTGCACGGCCGTTCTCATCTTTCCAGCCCATCACTTTTTTCGTCTCGTGCGGGCAGAACAAGCTCCATTCGCCACGACTTTCGACACGCTCCATGAACAGGTCAGGCAGACAGATACCGTGGAAAACGTCATGCGCACGCATCCGCTCGTCGCCGTTGTTCAGCTTCAGGTCGAGGAATGCCAGGATATCTTTATGGAAAACATCCAGGTAAACCGCAATCGCACCTTTACGTGTGCCAAGCTGGTCTACGCTTACTGCTGTGTTGTTCAACTGGCGAATCCAAGGAATAACGCCTGAGCTGGTGTTTTTGTGACCGCGGATGTCTGAACCACGTGCTCTGACTTTACCGAGGTACACGCCGATGCCGCCGCCCATTTTGCTCAAACGAGCTACGTCTGTATTGGAATCAAAGATCCCTTCGAGCGAGTCATCTACTGTGTCGATGAAGCAGCTGGAGAGCTGTCCGGCTACCTTTTTACCTGCGTTGGACATAGTCGGCGTAGCTGCCGTCATGTACATGTTGCTCATCGCCCAGTAGGCTTCTTTCACCAGATCCATACGTTTCTCGGCAGGTTCCTGGTGCATCAGGTACATGGCGATAACCATGTAACGCTCCTGCGGCAATTCCATGACTTTTCCATCAAAATCGTTGGCGAGGTAACGCTCAGCCAGTGTGAGCAAACCGATGTAATCGAAGAGCAGATCGTTGCGATAGTCAATGCACTCCGCAAGTTCGTCGATCTGTTCCTTGGTGTAACATTCCAGCAACTCTTCGCGATAGATGCCTTTTTTGACAAGGTCAACGATCAGCGGATGGAATGCGCCGTAAGGTTCGTCCGGGTAGGATTTGTATCTGCGGTTGGTTGCCGCTTTTTTGTAAAGGGAAGTAAGCAGGGATCTCGCTGCTGCAAATTTCCAGTTCGGCTCTTCTTTCGTTACCAGTTCCAGAGCGCTCATCATAAAAGCATTGCTGATCTCATCTCCGGTAACTTCGTCACGACGAAGTTTGCTCGTTACTCCGCGAACCAGACGTTCCTTGTCGAGCATGTCCAGTCCTTCCAGGATACGGTCGGCATATACCGAGATACGCATCTCGTCAAAGGCAAGCTGGCGATTGTTCGGCTTGGTCACAACTTGTGGCATGAATATTCCTCGCTTTCACATGATAAAAAGATAATGATAAAAAATAAATAAAACAATTCTTTGAAAATAAGAATTGGAGGTCTACAACGGTGAGTAAATACGGATTTTGCGGACTACAGTGGCAGTAACCAGATACGTTTGGGATGAAATCATGCGACAAGGAGTGGACAGAACCTGCTCATACAAAAAGCATTCCCCTTGCCTTACGGCTGAAAATGCCCATTCATGTTCTGGTTTTTGACAGTCTTATCTATGCATGCCTTCGACAGAACAAGTTGCTGTATGTAAGCTTTTGTCTGATCATTTCATACCTGTGAATAATGTTAACGGACGCAGTCCAAACAGCCCCGTTAACCTCCATGCCAGCCCTGTCTTCGAGAAAGCGATTTACACCTACAGGGACGTGCCTTTGGAGGTGATTTCATCTTGTTTTTCGATAGATTCCAGATGCTGGTTATAAGAAGTGGGGTATCCCGTTTCACTATATTTTGTTGTTGTTATACTAATGTACCCCAACATATAGTGTTTGTAAACAGGGCGGAAACCTTAAAACGTAATTCCGAGTATACCATCTAAGCCAGAAATCCGCAAAGGAAAAGGACTGGAAGATTTGAAGATTCTGCGAAAAAAAATTTAAGGGATTTGGAATGACGTCATCACGTCAGTTTGAATTGGAGCACTTTAAACTGGTAAAATAAAATCAGTCAAAACTCGACTAAAACTTGAGCGGCAACGGTTCGAACGGTGCCCAGAGGAGGCAGAGCGAAGTGGCAATTGCAGAAGTAACCGTTATTCCGATTGGAACAGGAACCACCAGTCTGAGCAGTTATGTAGCAGACATGCAAAAGATATTGGAAAGACAACGTGGCATTACATATCAGTTAACTTCGATGAGCACCATTATT
Organism: Paenibacillus intestini; assembly: GCF_030803945.1. NCBI lineage: Bacteria > Bacillati > Bacillota > Bacilli > Caryophanales > Paenibacillaceae > Paenibacillus > Paenibacillus intestini. The sequence continues at coordinate 218,017 of NZ_JAURUN010000007.1, forward strand.
GAAGGTCCGCTGAACGAAGTTTTCACCGCCATCGCGGCTTTACATGAAGCTCCGTTTCTGTCAGGAGCCCAGCGTGTCTCCACATCCGTGAAAATTGATGACCGGCGTGATAAACCGGACGCTTCCAGTGTGCAGAAACTGCAATCCGTACAAGATAAGCTGATTTCACTACACAACAGGCCGAATTGAGAAACGGAATAAAACCCATTTTACGCGGCAAGTCCCAATAGGGGCTTGCCGTTTTTGAGTTTTGACAAATGACTCAAACTACGCGGTGCTCTGTCCTATATCAAGAACGATAAGCCAGTTGCCAAATGTAAACCGGGGTATCTACATCGAGAAAACAGTTCAAGGTTTTGTGATCATGTGCATTCAAAAAAAGAACTTTACACCAAACAGGCCGGCTTAAACTTAATTAAGCTGGCCTGTTTGTACCTATTCTTGGTTTTTATTATTCAGCAACGATTAAAGATGCACCTACTATAGTAGAATTGGTGTATCCGCCACTAACATTGTCGAAGGAGTAGTTAGTGATAGGTGCGCCAATAACAGTGGCATAGTCCCCATCAAGCAAGTCTCCGGTCGAGGCAGGATATATGGCTGTAATATAATTTCCGTAATCGTCCTCTAACAGCAAGATAGAAATGGGTGATCCAAGTGAATTGTCTTCTTCCACCTGAATAACCTGTCCGCTTATTTTTACAAAATTTTCATAGTAGTTGGCTACATTTTTATTGAGATGTCGGGTGGTTACATCGGCTTTAACAAGTCCTTTGACCTTTTTGCGAAGCTCAGCAGTATCTGCTGGGAACAGGTCGGTATGTTTTGCGAGAAAATTATAAGATGCTTGCTCCATCACGGCTGTCTCAGATGAGACGGATGATGTAAGATCGTTAAAGAAATCAGCAGCAGTTGCTGCGGCCGATGAATCTGCAGCAGATGTATTTACAGCTGTTTGCGCCAGTGGAGAAGTAATATTCAAGGAATTAAGAATATCACTCACTTCATCTGAATGATATGATTCTTTGCCATAAGTTAACGTCAAGGTATACAGGTCTGTATTTGTTGGAATCATGTACTGAACTAGAACTACATTGGTTCCAGAGGAATGAGTATAACTTCCTTCCAGTACGCCTGCATTTATGTCTTTATAAGGCTTGATGCTAAAATTGGTCTTTTTATAATCAGATATACCAATAGATGCGCCATTCTTTACATAATAGTCAGCTGTGTTATTAGCAAATTCCTCAGGGTTGATTGAACCTGATGTGTTGGCTTCGATCGTTAGATTAATGTTATCTGCAAACTTCTTTGTTCCTGATTGGTCTGAGAACGCGCCCTTCACTGCTGCGTGCATTTGACTTGTATCTACACTTTCCCAAGACTCCGGATATGAGAACGAAAATCCTTCACCGTTATATGTAGTATATTTTGTTTCTTTAGCTTCAGCTTTGACAGTTTCAGCAGCATTCGTTGTTTCCGAGGGCTTGTTGTCAGCTGTTTTAGTTGTCTCCGAATTACCACAAGCGCTGAGCAATACAGTTAAAGCAAGAATCATAACCCGTTTTTTCATTTTTCTAATCCCCTAGTATGCTTCCCATCGGTTGGGTTTTTTTACTCCGGTCATCAGGTGAAATACCAAACTCTAAAATTTGTACTTTTTATTCTGCAAAATAAATGTTGGTCATTTGTAGGTTACTTACTCAATCTAATCAGACATTTAATGATTGATATTGAATGGTTCGAATGGTTCAATCTAGAAACTACTGTATTTTGTAATAATGGACACATTGCTCAAGACAAGCTGAAATACTCCCTTCCGTATAGATTTTAGAATAGCAGCCCTTCTGAATAAATGGATAGCATATATCAATATTAGGAACATAAAGGCTACAAATCTAATAAATTATAACACTAAGTATTAATTAAGGTAAGCGAAAGACAATAAAGGATATATTTATAAGCTCAATTAATACTATTCTTCCTGGTGAAGAATGTAGTCAAAACTGGAAGTCAGCCCATTTTACATCTGCGCCCGGTCGGTTGTGCGTCCGATGCATATAGTGAACTGTACCTCAAATCAAAGGAGGGTTTTACATGAGTGGAGTAGTTGGTGGATACGGCGGTGCATGGACATCGACTGGCGCGATTCTGGTTCTCTTTATCTTGCTGGTGATCATCTCTAAAGCATTCCTGATCTAATAAACGGTTTTGTAAATTCACACGTAAGGGAGGGTTTAAGATGGGTGAAGTAGGAGGAATGGGATACGGCGGCTGGACTTCCACTGGAGCAATCCTGGTGTTGTTCATTCTGCTCGTAATCATCACTAAGTCTTTCTGGGTATAATGTGTCTTGCTCTGCCGGGTAACCGGCAGGGTTTTATGAGACTGGACAAGCACCGTTGGGGAAGGAAAGAGAGTTCAGTCCCCTAATCGTTGTAACGGAAGCAAGGTGTAGTTTATTTATCAGTGGTTAAACGCCTATTTTGAGATCATGAGGGCCATAGCCCGGTCACCGTATAGGGCAAATACATAGCTTAAGGTGTAGGCAAATGTTAAGGAGGCATGACGATGACCGAAGTTAAACCGAACTCACCGAACGGACAGGGGCAAGTTTACGGACAACAAGGAGGGCATGAACATATGTACGGATACCAATATCCAGGTCAAGACATGTACAATTACGGAACAATGCCTTATGGCTACCAGCCAAATCAAGCACCGATGGTGCAAGGATACCACCATGGTTGTTCACCTGCCTGTGGTGGTGGCGTGTGGAGCTCCATGGGAACCATTCTTGTTTTATTCATTCTGCTCGTAATCATCTCTAAAACCATGTTTATCTAATCCCTCTGCTGAGAGGCCGCGGTCCAAACGTGGACTGCAACATCGGGCTGATCGGAAAGCCTGACTGGATCATGCAATTCAGATCCGTTTCTTATAAGAATCTTTCTCGAAAGAATATAACGGAATCATTAACGTGTTAACTCCGGCAGTAAGCCGGGGTTATCTTTTTTTTAAGGCGTGCTTTTCTCAGGGAGCGGGGAACGTGTACCGGTTTTCTCCAAAAGCGATAAAGAGAATTGGATATAGAAAAGCACCCGGAACCCAATTCCGGGTGCTTGATGTATGTTTTCAATCTTCTCAAGAATAAATGATATCCAAAACAACAAAAGCCCTACCTCTCTTTTGTCCTTGCGGCTCCGATGACCGCGCCAGTGTGAATGGGAACATCTTGTAAACCCTTAGTCTACCGGGTTATTGTGATTCAGGTTCGTCAATCTCCATAGGTTAGTTAGCATATTCGCTGCGGTCGCAGCATGAAGAAAATATTCCGGGGTTAAAAAGAAGACAGAAAATCATATGAGGTTGTTTATACAACTTTTATATCATACCACAGTCTGTAATTTATTGCAATAAAAAGGAAGGATAACTCCTGAGGCACGGGTTTAAGCCTTCATTTGAGTCCGGAGTTTAGAAGAAATATCTCAAAAAAATGTTATTGAGGGTAATCCTCTTCAAACGTTTCTGCGTAGGTTATAATATGAGGGAAGATACAGAAAGGGGCCCTCGGATGACTGAATCGATAGAGGACAGCAGGTTGATGCAACGAATTGCAGAGCGTGATGCTTCTGCACTGGAACTGCTATATGACCGATATGAACGGGCCGTCTATTCTTTTGCTTACCGAATTGTTGGTGATTCGATGACGGCAGAGGAGACCGTGCAGGAACTTTTCCTGCGCATCTGGAACAAAGCGGAACGATTTGATGCCTCACAGGGGAAGCTGACCACGTGGATGTTCGCGATTACGCGCAATATCGCAGTGGACATGCTGAGGCGGAGATCGAAAGGAGCAGCAACCACTCCAGTTGAGAATGAGACACTGGCGGCGTATGCTGACGAATATACAAATACAGAAGAAGAGGTCCAGCGCAAATGGGAAGGCACACGTATTAAAGAGGCGTTGACCCAATTGAACGAGGACCAGAAGCAAGTGATTGAATCGATATATTATGCAGGTTTAACGCAACAAGAGGTATCCAGCCGATTCGGGATTCCGCTGGGTACGGTGAAGAGCCGTGTCAGGCTTGCCATGCGTCAGCTCCAGAAGTTACTTGCTGATGCTGAGTTGCATCCGGACGCGGGAAGGGAGGGCATACATCCATGATAGAACGACATGAGGAGTGGTCTGATCTGGCACCGATGTATGTGCTGGGCGGACTGGAAGCAGAGGAAGTGGCGGCATTCGAAGCACATATGTCGAATTGCGAAGCTTGTCGTCAGGAGGTAAGGGAATTGCAGGAGGTAACCGGCTCCCTGCCACTTGCGGCGGACCCAGTGGCACCGCCGCCGGGCATGCGAGCACGCGTGCTGGGCAACGTGCTCGGTCAGGCGCAGGAGAGCACCGGCGCGACGCCGGCTGCGACTCCTGCGCAGCAACCTGAAGCACCCGCATCCGCGGTGCTTCAAGAAGACCTTGCGCCGCAGCATGAGCGTGCGGCGCAGCCCGGGCCTGGCTTGCCGCCAGCGGCGGTGCCTGCGGCCCGGGCCGAAGAGGCTGCCCAGGCACAGCTGGGGCAGCCAGGTACGCGCGCACGTGTGCGCGGTGGCCGCGCATGGCGCGCAGCCAGTGCGGGCCTCGCGGCAGCGGCGCTGGTGCTCGGCGTGTACACGGCGCAGCTGCAGAGCCGCATCGACTTGCTGACGCAGCAAGCCGAAGGCGTATCGGCCGCGCAGGAGCAGCTGGCTCAGGCGCAAGCGCAAAATGCGCAGCTGCAAGAACAACTCGCTTCAGCTGTGGCGCCTGCGCAGGGCATGAAAACGGGCGAGGCCGTCAAGCTGAGCCCGGCAACGCAAGATATTGTTGCACAAGGTCTGGCGACCATCGTGATCGATAGCAAAGGCACGCACCTCGTGGTGCAGGCAGAGAAACTGCCTGCTCTGGAAGGTAATCAGGCATTTCAGGTATGGCTGATTAAGGGGGATACTCCTAAGAATGCCGGGACGTTCCTAAGTCACGACGGTACAGGAGCGGTCTATTACACGCTGGATTCCGCAAACGATTATGACACCGTAGCGATCACGCTTGAACCGGATGCGCTGGGGGATCAACCACGCGGCACAATGATTTTGGCGGCTAAAATTAAAACGAGTTAGATGCCAAGTCGCCAAAAGGAGCTTTAATGGAATATATGTAACAAAAACCTTCATAAAAAGGCCGCTCCCCCAAGGAGCGGCCTTTTCTATGAAGCAATCCCCGAAGACAGCCAAGCAGAATATGTAGTATTTTTCGCAGGATTTTATTAATTTTTTTAGTGGGAATAACCGATAAATATATAGGAGAAAACATCCTTATTCTCCCTTTTTTATCAGGGCGGAACGGGTTAGACATAGAGAGCGAGGGATTGGATTGGAAGTATATCGTGCATTTATCTTCCGTCTGCTACGCAATTATCTAATTGGTTCATTATCAGCCGTATTTGTTGTGGGTTCCGTGGTGATGATTTCAACCTTACAGGTACCCAATATCCAATATGTTCGATTGATTTTCATTGTACTCATATCGATTCTGTTTATGCTGGTTGCGGAGTTGATTACATTGTGGGCTCAATTGGGTCCAATAAGGCAATTTTTCGCTGCCGAGCATCATGAAATGGCTGAACTAAATCGGATGTATGAACGAATTCACCGCTTTCCGGGCCAGACCATATATCGCATTATTGGACCACATATGCTAGGTTTCTCTCTGCCTGCGGCTGGACTTACGCTATGGATGATCTCCACAGGCTGGCTAGAAATCCCCTATGGATATGTCGTTGTTGCGGCTATGTGTGCATTCCTGATTGCAATTATGCATGCCCTGATTGAATATTACCTTACGGTGAGGGCGGTGAGGCCGCTACTACTCGAAGTTCGCCGTAGAGGCAAGATGCTGTATAGGATGGAACCTTCGCTTGGCGGACGCATCCTGATCTCAATACAGCGGAAGTTTCAGACGAGCACTGCACTTATCGGTTTATTTCCGTTATGTTTATTTTTTCTGGCTACTTATATTCGGCTCCAGTACATAGACCCGGTGTTTGCAAAAGAATACACGTTATGGGGTGTACTCATCGTCATCTTGGGTGCAGGATTCTCCATGGTAGGCAGTTGGTTGTTAATTCGGGATGTCCGTGATCCGGTGTCTGAGTTGACACAAGAGATGAACCGGATTCAGGACGGTGAGTTCGGCAGAAGAACGCCGGATCTGTATTCGGATGAATTTTCGCAATTGATCTCGGGATTCAATATGATGATTAGTCGGCTAGAGATGAGACAGGAGCGCAATCGGCAACTGCTGCAAAGTTACTTCTCCCTGCTTGCGGCCGCACTGGATGCCCGTGATAAATATACGGCGGGACATTCGATGCGTGTGGCGGAATATTCCATTCTGATCGGCAGGCTTAGCGGCATGAATGACGAACAGGCCGACTTGTTGTACAAATCAGCTTTGCTCCATGATATCGGAAAAATCGGTATACCTGACGAGGTATTACTCAAAGATGGCAAGCTAAGTGATGAGGAATTTGCAATCATCCGTACGCATCCCGTGTTAGGAGAGAGTATTTTGCTTCAGATTGAACCTGTGGATGCCATGGCTGACTTTCTACCGGGCGTGCGATCCCATCATGAGAGGTATGATGGCAAAGGTTATCCGGATGGCGTGGCAGGCGAAGAGATCCCGCTGTTCGGGCGTATTATTGCGGTAGCGGATGCCTTTGATGCCATGACGTCAGACAGACCTTACCGGAATGGAATGAGCGATGAGAAAGCGCTTATGATTCTTGAAGAAGGAAAGGGGACCCAGTGGGACCCCTATTATGCAGGTTTGTTTATTGACGAGTGGAGAAGACAGAAGCAACTGGACAAGAAGCCTGAAGAGGGGGTTAGTTGATCCCCTCAGTCCATTTGGAGGCTTTTCTGCGACGTCGATAAAGCGCTAATCCAGTAATGATCGTGAAGATACATTCACCGAGAATAACTGCACTCAGTGCGTCGTAAATGACATGTTGCTTGATGAGCAGTGTAGAGATGATAATCAGGGATGCACCGGCAACTACCGCCACCTTGACGGATTTACGGATGGTTGAAACCGATAGAACGGCACGCATCACCAGATAAGAGTGCAGCGCGTGAATACTGGGAAAACAGTTATATGGACGATCCTGGCTGTAGAGCCATCCGATGACGACTGTACCCAAGCCAGAGCCAGTTAATTCCGGCCGTGGAACCATGGTTTGGAAGTTGAAGTAGATCAGGTAACAGATCCAGACACAGATGTTCATGGATAACAAGACCCGATAATACATAAGCCGATCCTTGGCACACAGGTAGGCCAGCACGCCGAATACAAACGGGTACCATCCCAGATAGGGAATCGACATCGCGGGTATAAAAGGAAGCATCTGGTCAATTGGAGAATTTAGGATAACATATCCACGACCCGGATTGTTCAGAATATCATAGAAAAGTCCCATGACAGCCAGGGATAACATCAGACTAAGCGACAGCCAGTAGGATTTGTCTTTTAACAATTGCACAGCTGTAGATCTCCTTTCATCATGCTTCAAGCAAACATGATCATAGCGGTAAATGAAAAAAATAAAACAACAATATATTTTACTATGTCTTGTACACAAATTGAATCCTCATTTTGTGTATTTTTTTGTTTCTTTTTGATGAGGTTTCCATGCCGAGGTGGGCCTAGCGTGATATGATGTAAAAATACGAACGAAATAAGCACTTGGGTTATAACGTCGAACAACAGGAGTGAATGCATGCAATTTTCGAAAATGTTCGTACTCAATATGGGGATGCTTATTACGATTGCTTATCTTGCAAGTGTTTTCTATAAATATATCGTAATACGTGCCTCTTCCCAGGTAAAACAGATCTGTTCCGTGCTAGTGCTGATTTTTGCTGGCTGGATCAGTACCGTGTTTGGATTTCAGCTGAATGATGAAGTCGTTTTTGATCTTCGTTATGTACCTCTAATTGTTGCTGTTCTGTCATACAGACAACCGTATAGTGTCATGATTATAGGTGTGGGGATTGGACTATCGAGGCTAACCTTTGGTATTTCCGATGCGACCGTAGCCGCGGTAATTAACATGTCTCTTCTGGGATTGCTCTGTGCGGGACTCAATATATGGATGCGACGCAGTAGCTACAGACTTATTGTCAAAGGAATCATCGTTACACTGATCGTGAACGTTGTCAACAGTGTGAATATCGCCTTCGTGGGTGTCATTCCTACAGCCTATTTCTTCTCACACATTATGCCTTATACGCTTCCTACCGGAATTGCTCTTAGTCTTATATTTGCATTTATCTTACGTGATTTTCAGAATGAACAAAATCGGATTCTCTTGATCCAGAGTACGAATCGCCTCTTATCTGTGCAGAAGGAAGAGTTACAAAAAGCACAGATTGTTCTGGAGGAACGAGCCAAACAGCTGACAATTGCTTCACAGTACAAGTCGGAGTTTCTGGCGAATATGTCTCATGAGTTGCGTACACCGCTCAACAGCGTGATTAACTTCGCCCAGATGATTGGTGAGAATGCCGATACCATGGATCAGGATGAGATTGTGCGTTTTGCAGGCATGATTGATCAATCCGGACAAGAACTTCTCAGGCTAATCAACGACATTCTCGATTTGTCCAAAGTTGAAGCTGGACGGCTGGATATTGTATTGGAGGACATCAGTCTGAGTCAGTTGATCGAAGATGCCATGAATCATTTTGGGCTCGTTGCTGACAAAAAAGGAATTGAGCTGGTGCTTGAGAAGCAAAAGGGACTGCCAGATACACTTTGGTCTGATCCGCAGCGCGTGCAGCAGATTTTGCGGAATTTAATGTCCAATGCCATCAAGTTTACTCCGAAGGGGAAGGTCACTCTGACCGTGAGTACCCAACAGACTAAACAGGCGGATATGGTAAGTCAATGGCTCGTTTTTTCGGTTCAGGATACCGGGATCGGCATTCCGAAGGACAAGCATCATTCTATATTTGAAGCATTTCAGCAGGCAGATGGTTCGATTAGCCGTAAATTTGGGGGTACCGGACTTGGCCTCTCGATCAGCAGGGATCTGGCAAGATTACTGGGTGGATCAATTGAACTTGAAAGTGCTGAGCACAAGGGGAGTATCTTTCGTCTGCGGCTTCCACTCACCGTGAAAAAATGAGTTGACAACCTCTGTGCCGTGAGTAGAATTTGGGGTGACAACTAGCATCGGCCGGCAAAGCTTTACCCGGTCTAAGGAGTGTATCCCCATACAGAAGATGGTCAAGATGAACCCCTCTTCGTTAGGCAAGCCACGGCGCAAGGGTTCGACACAACGCACGAATTTATCAATTGCAACATGGGAGGGCGTACCGGCAATTATTTTGCAAACGTTGCTGGGTGGTCCATTTCTAACCGGGTTTTTGCTGTATCTTGGGGCCGGGTCGAGGCATATCGGCTTTGTGCTCGCGATTACCACGTTTGTAAACATCGCGCAGATCGGCGCAGCATACTGGATGCAACGTATTCGGAGCCGTAAGCGCGCGCTTTTGCTGTTCGTCGGAGGGCACCGTATTTTGTGGAGTGCAACGGGATTAATTCCGTTCATCTTCCCTAAGGAATGGTGGGTCAGTGTTTTTATTGGCCTATACACGGTTGCATTCATATGTAATACCATCGGCGGTATGATCTGGACATCCCTGATTGGGGATATCGTACCTGCCAAGGTAAGAGGACGTTATTTCGGGATACGAAATACGATTCTGAATGCACTTGGAAGCGTTTGTTTATTTGGTGGCGGGATTTTGCTGGATCGTTATCCGGGAGAGACCGGTTTTCTGATTTTGTTTATTCCTGTATGGATCTGTGCTATCGCCAATACGGTCATTTATTTCTTTTATCCGGATCTGCCCTTTGAACGGTCGACCGAAAAGTCGTTCTCACGGATGTTTATCAAACCGTTTCAGGATCGGGTTTTTCTGAAGGCGACTATTTTTCTGGCGGCATGGCTATTGATCCAGACATTAATTGTGCCTCTCTATTCTTACGTTATGCTCGATCTGCTGAAAGTCAGCTATCAGATGGTCTCACTGATCACGGTCGTGCAAACACTGGTAATGATGGGAGGATTCTATATTTGGGGCAACCTGAATGCCAGATACAGCAACAAAACGCTGTTATTCTGGACGTTACCCGTCATCGCCTTGTCCTGCCTGTCGTGGGGGTTGATGTCCTTTACTCCGGTACTGGTTGCGTTGTTCCTGTCCCACATTTTTCTTGGGATTGGTGTTGGCGGTTTCAACCAGCTCGCGTTTAATTTTACGATTGGCGACACACCGAAAAGTGAAAGACCGATGTTTATAGCCGTTTATTCAGCTTTGACTGGCGTAACATCGTTTATTGGCCCGCTGATTGGAGGCTGGCTGTACGAGAAGATGGAGACTCTCTCGGAAGCGATGGTCTGGATATCCACTTACGGATTCCAAGTGACGGTTGGTGCAGTGATGTTGCTGCTTACGTTTACTTTGGGACGTCGGGTTCTTTTAAAATAACAACAAAAAAAGCTGATTACGATGTTCTTTGATATAATACTCAGCTATATATGAATAGATTGGGGTGGTTGGAGAGATGCATCATCCTGAACGCAAAGCGATGGTGATCGGGGCTACTGGACTGGTGGGTGGGCTTTTGGTTCACAATCTGCTCGGGCACCCCGCATACAGCGAGGTTCGCATTCTGGTCAGACGCAGACTTGATCTGGAACATCCCTCACTGAAGCAATACGTTGTAGACTGGGAACAGCTTGAGGGTCAAGGGCATTTGTTTGAAGGAATCGATGACCTGTACTGCTGTCTGGGTACGACGATCAAGAAAGCAGGCAGTCAGGAGAACTTCCGTGAAGTGGATTATCACTATCCGGTTCGCGCAGCGACGCTGGCAAAGCAGCATGGTGTGGAGCAGATGCTAGTGATTTCCTCGATGGGAGCGAATGCGGATTCGCGTGTGTTTTATAGTCGAACCAAGGGTGAGATGGAGGATGCACTTTCGAGTATCGGGTTCCGTGCCTTACACATTTTTCGTCCATCTCTTATTCTGGGGGATCGAGGCGAGAAACGTCCGGGTGAACAGTTCGCTGCACATGTGATGACTTTTCTGGATCGCTGGATGAAAGGCCGTTTAGACAAATATCGGGCCATTCAAGCGTCAACGATTGCTCAAGCGATGAGAAATGTCGCAATGGTGCAGACGAAGGGCAATCATGTTTATCCCAATGAAGTGATTCATGCGCTTGGGGTACAGGACGCTTAAGACTTGCAAGGGCGCAGGGAGACAAACGTTTCTTGTCAGAACAGGTGCATGGTATAATAGGTTTTAAAAATAAAAGCACGCCTTGTCTCCATGTCGTGGCGGGGTAGCGAACACAAAGGAGTACCTGTCGAATGAAAAAAGCAATCTCGACCGAACAGGCGCCAGGCGCCATTGGTCCATACAGTCAGGCCGTAGATGCTGGTGATTTCATCTATACGTCTGGTCAGCTTGGCCTTAATCCGCAAACCGGTGAATTTGGTGCGGATGTACAGGAACAGACTCGTCTGTCTCTCAGTAATGTTAAAGCAATTCTCGAAGCAGCAGGCACAAGCATGGATAAAGTGGTGAAAACAACTGTATTCCTGAAAGATATGAATGACTTCGTTCCTGTCAACGAAGTATATAGCAGCTTCTTTACGCAGCCTTATCCTGCACGCAGTGCTGTGGAAGTTGCGCGTTTGCCGAAGGATGCACTGGTTGAGATTGAAGTGATCGCGCTGAAATAGGATCATATTTCAGCCTTGCCACAGGATGAGCGATCGAATCCTGTAGCACCTACAATTACAGCAAAAAGCCGATTTAGGGTCGTTTGACCTGAAAATCGGCTTTTTGTTTACGGTTTATTTTATAATATATCAGTTTAACGATTCATTTACACGATAACGGAGAGGACAGAAAAAACCTGGAAAAGCGAAGCTAAAAGCTTTCTGAAAGAAAGCTACATCGGAAGCATAGGCTTCGCCTTTATCACCGGATTTTCCCTTTTAAAAAGGGAATCAAAAAAATCTGGGGATAACAGCGATTGGAAGGTTATTCTGTCATCGAAGTGGGTGTGTAAAGTCTTTAGTTCAACTGATAGAAAAGGGTACTCAATCACGGTCTTGATTGCGCGCAAGGAACAGCCACACGGCGTAGATCGCCAGAACGATGGCAATGATAATCCCCGTATAGTAGACAGAGATGACATCCTTTTGTTTGAGAGCGATAGCAATGTATGCCCAAGTGAATACGAGTGGGTACACACTGTCACGGTACCGGAAGCTGACAAGCACGGCCAGAACCATACCAACGATCAGCATAATGATCGTCCATGCCGTTTCACTGATGCCGAATCCATCCCATCCGATTTTGTACAAATAAACGGCTGTGTTAACGATGGTTGCTACGCTAACCCATCCGAGATAGATGCTGAATGGCAGTTTGACTAGCCAGATTTCAGCCGTGGTTGGCATAGTGATCGCACGTGTTTTGACGTACAGCATAATCAGAGTAAGCAACAACAATACGATGATCAGTAGCGCGAGTCCAGTCTTGAGATTTTGAAAGGCGAAAATCCAGGCGACATTAAAGGCGCAGCTGGCGAGAAACCAGTATCCGAGGCGGGTAATCGAATTATTTTTCCAGGAGGCAGGGGTGAACTGATAGATGATAAAACCTGCGAGAAGCAGGTAGATCAGCCCCCATATTGCAAAGGCATAACCCGAAGGTGTCAGCAGTACAGGGTACATATCCGAAACTTCCTTGTTGGTTTTGCCGCCAATGGGCAGGGCATTGGAGAGATAATTTACAATAATCACAGCAATAAAACCGAGGGCGTTTAACCACTTATACGGATTGTTACGGGACATGACGTTTCCTCCTTGGTTTAACAAATGTAATGAACCGTGGGTCAGTCTACAATAAATATACCCACTAAAGACGTGTTTTAATAATCTGTTTTCAAAATTTGAGAACGCTCACCTTCCGGAGACCTCGCATGGTCTAGCTTATTGGAACGGAGTGTACTCTGTCCCAATGTACGCAACTTCAGGCGTGAATATGCTCATAGGAGTGTTTTCATACAATAGGGGGAGAGAGATGATAACAAGAGAAACAATGGAGAGACAACAGACCTGGTTCTATGTGATGGCTCTATTTGCAGGTGCATGGATCGGGCTAGCCGCTCCGGCTTGGGGCAATGCACTGCACTATGCGGTATCACCCGTTCTTGCCGTACTTCTCTATAGCATGTTCGTGCAGATTCCGTTTACAGAGCTTCGGGCATCCTGGTCCAATCTGCATTTTATGGCTGCGCAGCTCATCGCGAATTTTATCGCTGTTCCAATTGTGGTCTGGCTGCTTACGCTTGTTTTTCCGCAATCGCCTGATGTGTTGATAGGAGTCTATCTAGTTTTGTTAACTCCTTGTATTGATTACGTCATTGTGTTTACACAGCTCGGGAAGGGGAACGAGAAGCTGATGCTGGCAGCAACTCCGCTGCTGTTTGTAGTTCAAATGATTTTGCTTCCGGGGTATCTCTGGTTATTCATGGGCACTGATGCAGCCACAATAATGAAGGCAGAGCCGTTTGTAGAGGCTTTTTTGCTGCTGATTGTTGTTCCGCTATTGCTCGCAGTGATGACACAAGTATTGTGTAAAAAAGATGTAGGTGCGCAGCGGTTGCTTCATGCGACGGCATGGCTCCCGGTTCCGATGATGGCACTCGCCCTGCTCGTTGTGGTAGCTTCCCAGATTGGCAAGGTCTACAATGATCTGAACAGTATTGTGAATGTCATTCCGATCTATGCTGCATTCCTCATCATTATGCCCTTCATATCCAGGTTTATTGCAAAGCTTTTCCGACTCGATACAGGTGCTGGTCGGGCGCTGATTTTTAGTGCGGCAACCCGTAATTCACTGGTTGTTCTACCTTTGGCATTATCCCTCTCGCCAGAGTGGGCAACCATTGCTGCGGCAGTTATCGTCACACAGACGATAGTGGAGCTTGCAGGAGAGTTGATTTATATCCGGCTTGTGCCTGGTGTGATCCTGAAAGATCGGTAACCATCGCTCCCGTCCAATATGGATTGATATGATACAATACTTTTAAGGGCACCATATTTGGTAAATAAAAGGAGGGATAATCGTCAATACGTATTGGAAAGTGTTGTTCTATCTGGATATTGCCATATTGCTGTTCAGTGTAATCTATTTCCCCATCATGGCTCAGAAAACAGGGGATAACCTCCCTTATGTGTTTATGACCGTTTTTGTAATAGGAGCAGTCTTTCGAATGATATATTACTTTAGAAAAAAGAGAGCGAGTAAGCCATCCTGACTAAACTTGCATTGATGTATAGTAAGGCATAAAGAGGACTTCCGACAGATCATGTCGAGAAGTCCTCTTTTTTAATCGAAACAGGGATGTTAACTACCCGGTTCCTGATATGGTTTTGCGATATTCTGCGGGGGTGATGCCCTCTATTTTTTTAAACACCTTGCTGAAATATTTTTCATCCTGAAAACCGACCATTTCCGAGACTTTGGCAACTCGCAGAGAAGGGTTTTGTAGCAGGAGCTTAGCATTGTTAATCCGCAGCTTGCCGAGATATTCTGACCAGTTCAACCCGAACTGCTGTTTGAATTTCCGAGAAATGTACTCCCTACTCAGATAAAAGCGTGCGGCAATCTGTTGCAATGACAAGTCCTCCTGATAATGAGCTTCCATGTAGCGAGCGATTTCGCGCATCGGATCAGGATCGGCGTGACGCTGAGCTGTGAGTGCTTTTCCGGCGGCAAGCAATCGTTGCTCTAACAGAGAGCGAAGAAGCGGGAACGAAAGCAAGCCTTCAGCGTCGAAAGGCAATTCGGCAAAAGGAGGAAACTGATCCTCGGCACTTTCTTCCTCGGGGGAGAGCTGGCCAGCGGCATCATCTAGCCAACGGCTGAGCATCCATTCCAGCTCTTGCATCCATTGTTGCAGTTGCTCTGCACTGATCACCTCCAGCTTGGTAAACGGCTCAAGCCACGCTGTGACGGTATCGGTTACACTGGTAGCATGACAGCTCAAGGCAGCTATACGCATAGGCTCTTCAAAAACAGTCAAACGTTGACCCTTATTCCTGCTCGAAGATTCAAGGGTAGAGTGAATACGCCGCTGCGTAAGTATGGTGTTGCGTCGCCACAATTTAGAGCTGGCATCCAGATAGGCTCCGGAAATACCGGCAGGGTAGTTTTCACAAGTAGATATCCCAAAATGAAGCCTGCGCTGAATCGTCTGCTCCAATCCATCGTTAATGCTGTCCAGGATGCGTACCAGTGAGGACGGTTCCCCCCAATGCAACAGAACAATTTCATCCGGCTGGTTGAGCTGACGAAAGGTGACGCCTTCATCTGGTGTGCGCATCATCTCCGCGCAGATGTTAAGCACGGAGAACACGAGCAGATCTGGTTGACTGCGATATTTCGCTAAACAATCCGCATCCAGATGAGACAGACTGGTGACGGCTACACAGCACATCGGAATGAGGCGGGGGAGATTCAATTCTTCCTGTAATCGCTGAATATGTGCGGAAGTATTACCTCTGCCAATGGCCAGCTCGGTGAGCAGACGATCCTGATAATGCGGGCGCATACGATTCACCACGATGGATTGTTTGGTGGACTCTGTGCGTAAGGTATGCTCCTCTTCCCAAGATTTCACTGCCTTCATCAAGGAGGCATTCAGTTCGTCTGCTTCGACGGGTTTCAGTAAATAGTCCATGCCGCCATGCCTTATTGCATGTCTTACCAGTTCAAAATCGTCGTATCCGCTAATAACAATGACTTTACAATGTGGAGCATGTGCTGAGATCCATTCAAGCAATGCCATTCCATCCTTGCCGGGCATTCGCATATCGCTCAGTATGATCTCAGGTTGATGCGCTGTAATTGCCTCGATCGCTTCATTTCCGTCTGCTGCTTCGAGCAATACGTCAATCCCCAGGTCATCCCAATGACCAAGAAGCTGGATCGCATGGCGGACATGCTGTTCATCATCAACAAGCAGTGCTTTCATGTTGTTCACTCTCCCGCGTATAGTTTGACTTGAAGTTTTACACCGCCTGCTTCCAAATTATCAATTTCGATCCTGGCAGGCATGCCGGGATGAGCGTTAAGTGCAAGTCTGCGTACCACATTGCGAAGACCGATGGATTCGGACATGGCAGAATCCTGGGAGGACATTGAAGATTCTGTCTCTTGGGATTGTAGCCATTCGCGTATTTCAATCAGTTTATCCTCAGGAATAGCTGGACCGTTGTTGATCAATTCAATTACTATCCAGTGTTTGTCTACTTGGCGACTAGTGATGGAGATATATCCTTTTCCCGGCTGTACATCGGCTCCGTGTTTGAAATAGTTCTCAATCAATGGTTGCAATGTCATGCGAGGCATCTGAACAGATAATGTATCCTCTGCAAAATCCATGTGTACCTCCAGGCGTTCACCAAAACGTTCCTGCTGTAGCTCCAGATACAGCCGAGCATGCTCTGCTTCCTCGCGGAGGGTTACACAGGTCTGATCCCGCATGCTGTAGCGCAGCATTTTGGATAGGGAAGATAGTAAGGTATATGCTCGTTTTCCTTGCTGTTGTAACGCCAGAGTTCCAATGGATTGTAAAGTGTTATATAGAAAATGCGGGTTAATCTGTGCTTGCAATGCTTTGAGCTGATTCGTCTTGTTCGCAAGTTCAAGCTGGTACTCTCGCAAGATCAAATTATTCACAGTATCCATCATATCCCGAAAATGCCTCGCGAGTACCCCGAATTCGTCCCGGCTCGATAGACGGATATCCACATGCAGGCGTCCTGCCTGAATCTGATTCATGTATCGCATGAGCTGTTTGAGCGGACCTGTAATACGTATGGAAATGAATAAAGTTGCCACGATCACAAGGATCAACGCTGCAATAGCAATCATTGCATTGTTCCAGGTTAACGCTGTGGCTCTCGCATATAACGTTTCATTCGGAATTTGCTTCACTATGGTCCAGTCCGCGTAGTTGCTTCCAAGTTGCTGATATATATACATGGACTGATCTTGTTCAAAATGTCCAGCAGCATTCCTTGCCGAACCGGCGAGGTTTCGTCCATCTTCGAGCGTGCTTCCTGCCACTTGCTGCAAGTGATCAGCCTCATTGGTGGCTTGTACCTCGGTACGTCCTTGATAAACAATCCGGTTCTGCCCATCGACGACATAGATCTGCTCTTTAGCGGGATCATACAGTCTGCTACAGATCGCAACAATACTGTTCATGTTGAGGTCAATCGCTAGAACGCCCAGCCGCTCAGGGGATGGGATATCCCGAATGATCCGGTGCAAGGTAATCACGGTTCTTGGTGAATCGTCAGGAGAAGCTGCCTTGAAACCGTAGGTGTGACTCATATGTGCAGATTCTACCCAGATATCCGATCCTGCGTCCCCTGTTTTACCATGCAGTGAATCGGAATAGGCTTGCTTACGTTCCTCCCGCTTCGGGAAAGGGTTGGTAATTAAGGTGGATTGGTTGGATACAAAAGAATGCAGATAGAGCTGGAATACATCCGGTACAGCGGCTCTGATCGTTTGCAACGTTGTATACACCTCGGCAACAGCCCGATAATCCCCCGGCAATTTAGCCAAATTCCGCAGGAAAGTGGGATCATTGTATATGGCGAGCGATGCCCTTGCCACGTTATCGACGTAATTGTTGAGATTGGTTGAAGCCTGATAAATAAGACGTTTATTCTCTTCCAGTGCCTGTTCTCGCAAGGCTGTTTTGGTCTGAATAAAGGTCATGCTTATAGATGCCAACAGCGGAATCGTTGTTGCAATTAGCATAAAGGCAATGAGCTTGGTGCGGATACTGTAGTATTTGGACATCAGTACACCCCTTCTGGTGACTCGTCAAGAGAGGACAATATTTTACACCCAACTGTTCACGAGTGTCGGTGTTTCCCTTCACGATTTTGGAGTTTAATAGAAAAAGAGACCAATATCATCCATCTATAGAAGGGGAGAACGATATGAAGCATCGCAAATCTTCACAGCTGTTACAGCAGCTTGTGTTCGTGGGTCCCTCCGTTGTATTTTTTATTCTCATCATCGTGGTCCCTTTCCTGCTTGGCATGATGTATTCCTTTACGGATTGGAACGGAGTATCTGCCAGCATTAACTGGGTTGGGCTTGATAACTTCGTGCATATTTTTGCAAACGATCCCAAGTTCCAGAATGCATTCTGGTTCACAGTACGCTTCACCGTTGTAGGGGTGATCCTCACCAATGTCATCGGTTTTTTCTTGGCCTACTTCCTGACCAAACCGCTCAAGACGAGAAATATTCTGCGTACGATCTTTTTTATGCCTAACGTAATCGGTGGATTGTTACTCGGGTTTATCTGGCAATTCATATTTGTGAAAGGGTTTTCAGCAGTAGGCGACGTGACGGGTTGGTCCTTCTTTAACCTCCCATGGCTGGGAGATGAGCCGACGGCCTTCTGGGGAATTGTCATCGTGTTTGTATGGCAGACCGCCGGATATCTGATGGTCATCTATATCTCATCTTTAACGAATGTATCACCTGATCTGCTGGAAGCTGCCGAGATTGACGGAGCCAGCCGCGGACAAGTGCTACGGAGCATTATTTTACCACTCATTATGCCTGGTGTAACCATCTGTCTGTTTCTGGCGATCTCTTGGTCGTTCAAAATGTTCGATCTCAACTTGTCGCTCACCAAGGGTGGCCCGTTTGGTTCAACCGAATCGGTTGCACTCAATATTTACAATGAAGCCTTCGTGAACAACCGGTACGGAATTGGAACCGCCAAAGCATTTATATTCTTCGTGATCGTTGCCATCATCACCATGGTTCAGGTTCGTTTGACGAAGAGCAAGGAGGTTGAAGCCTGATGGAAACAACGAAAAATTATCGCTTCGGTACCGTAATTACCGAGATTGTTATGGTGTTGATCGGATTGTTGTTCCTGATTCCGTTTTACTTCCTGTTTGTGAATTCGGTTAAAACCTTTGGTGACCTGCTTACCAATTCGGCTGCCTGGCCGGAAGTGTTCCAGTGGGGCAACTACGCGAACGCTTGGGAGAAAATTAGCTTTCCATCGGCGCTCATGAACTCGCTGATTGTAACAATCGTCAGCAATCTGTTGCTCGTGCTGATCAGTTCCATGGCCGCGTACCGCATGGTTCGCAGCAATACACGGTTCAACCGGATATTATTCGGTCTGTTTATCGCCGCAATGGTGATTCCGTTCCAGTCTATCATGATCCCGTTGGTTACGGTAACCAGCAATTTGGGACTGATCGACAGCCTTGGCGGACTCATTATCTGTTATCTCGGGTTTGGAGCACCGATGTCCATCTTCCTGTTTCACGGATTCGTTAAATCGGTGCCACTTGAGATCGAAGAAGCGGCCCGTGTGGACGGCAGTTCGGCCTATGGGGTATTCTTCCGGATTGTTTTCCCGCTGATGAAACCGATGTATGTTACCGTCATTATTCTGAATACGCTCTGGATCTGGAATGACTACCTGTTGCCATCCTTGATCCTGCAAAGCTCCAATCTGCGGACCATTCCGATTGCAACCTTCGCGCTGTTTGGTCAATATACGAAGCAGTGGGATCTGGCTTTGCCTGCTCTGGTACTTGGGATCATGCCAATCATTATTTTCTTCCTGCTGATGCAGAGGTATATCATTCAGGGGATTACTGCCGGGTCCGTTAAGGGGTAGGTGTGCGGTAGGTCGCTCCGGGGAGAGTGCGGGGAAAGCCGCTCCGTCATCATGTGCGCTTTCGGTCGCTGTTGCTCCTCGGGGGCCTGAATGATTGAGGCAAGGAAGCCCCCGAGGTTCAAAGGCGAACGCTCCGCTCCTCCAGCGCATCATGATGCCTCCGCTCCTGCCTCGCACGGGGGTGAGCAAAAGGCCCATCTGCCTGCAAGAATGGGCAGATGGGCCAGAGCAGCAGAACATGAAAAGACAGAGTAAAGACGAGATTAAAACAAGGGAAACAAAGAATGAATCCTGTAAAAGGCCAAGCACAAGAAACTGGCCCTACCGATATCAAAGGCAAAGAGACAAGAGCTGGCTTGATCGTTAATCCGTGATCAACTACGCATACCCTATGTGGGAATTGCGTTAGTTCATCTATATAGTAAGCGAAAGAAGTAAAAGCGAAAACTGGGTCATTTTTAAACAAACGAAGTACAGAGTAAAAGGGTAAGCAAGAGATGCAGACGGTAAAAGTGAAACTACTTACAGGGAGAGTGTATCTATGAAAAGAATGACAAAGTTAACATTGCTGATGCTCATTGCTTTTTCAGTCATGCTGGCAGGTTGCGGAAACGGGGACAAAAGCGGTAGTCCCGTGAATACAGATGCTCAAACGGGTGGTGGTGACGCAGCGGGTGGCGCCAAAACGATTAAAATTTTCCAATACAAAGTTGAAATTGCCGAAGCGCTTAATCGTCTCAAAGCAGAGTATGAGTCTTCCCATCCAGGCGTGAAGCTGGACATTCAGACGGTCGGCGGTGGAAGTGACTACGGGGCTGCATTAAAAGCGAAGTTTGCCGCAGGTGAGCAACCGGACATTTTTAACGTCGGTGGATACCGTGAACTCGATACCTGGCTCGAATATCTCGAAGACCTATCTAGTGAACCTTGGGCTAAGGATGTACTGGAAGTGGCCAAAGAGCCGATGACTAAGGATGGCAAGCTTTATGGACAGCCACTCGCGCTGGAAGGGTACGGTTTTATCTATAACAAAGATCTGTTTGCCAAAGCAGGCATCACTGAAATCCCAACAACATTGGAACAACTGGATCAAGCAGCAAAGAAACTTCAGGACGCAGGCATTACACCGTTCTCGAACGGTTATCAGGAGTGGTGGGTGCTCGGGAATCATAACGTCAATGTAGCATTTGCGAATCAGGCCGATCCGGTAAAATTCATTCAAGGTCTGAATGAGGGTACGGAGAAAATCCCGGGTAACCCAGTCTTCGAGGAATGGATCAACCTGCTTGATCTGACGCTCAAATACAGCAACAAAAATCCGCTCACCACAGACTACAACACGCAGGTAACTCTTTTTGCTAGTGGCGAAGCGGCGATGATGCAACAAGGAAACTGGACACAAGTACAGATTGACGGCATCAATCCGGATCTGAATCTGGGTATTCTGCCTATGCCGATTACGAATGAACCGAATGATAGGCTGTTTGTAGGTGTGCCTAACTACTGGGTTGTGAATAAAAACTCTCAAGTGAAGGCGGAGGCAAAAGAATTTCTGGACTGGCTCGTTACCTCCGACATTGGTAAAAACTATTTAACTAAAGAATTCAAGTTCATTCCGGCCTTCAGTTCCATTCAGGCATCGGAGGAAGAGCTCGGGGACCTCGCAACAGATATCATGAAATATAGTCAGGAAAATAAAACATTAAGCTGGAACTTCAACCGTTTCCCTGAGGGTGTTCCACAAGAGTTCGGTAGCACTATCCAAGCATATGTTGCAGGTAAATCGGATAAAAAAGCATTGCTTGATGCATTGCAGCAGAACTGGGATAGTCTTAAAAAATAAATAAAGTATGTTTACTTGAAGTCAGTTGCGGCTTTTGCAACTGGCTTCTTTGCATTACCTATTATAGTACAGTATTCACCTTATAAATGTGGATAACTTTGCTCGTTTATAAATGTTAAAGTACAACTTTTACATCGGCTTAATACTAGATGTGGATATCCTGTGTGTATATGATCTAAATGTGGACAACTTTTCAGAAAATGATCTTCTGATCTACTTTTATAAACAGCCATGCTTGCTTTTGTTAAAATAGTACTATATAGTTCTAGTTATGAATAACGTTAACCATACATCACATCAAGGGACTCCTGAATCTTCTAAACCATCCAAACCTAGAAGCTCCAGTCCCAGAAATTCTAGTCCAGTTAACCGTACCAAAGCGGTGGAAGTTGCTGCGCAGTTATTCCTCCGGCAAGGCTATGCTTATGTCAGCATGGATGAGGTGGTGCGTGTCAGTGGCGTATCCAAATCCAATATCTATTATCATTTTAAAAACAAGGAGGAACTGCTTCAGGCGGTTGTGCAGTTCTGGATTGCACAATATGAATCCGAGCTGTACTTGCTACTAAGTCAGCGTGAGCGGGGAGTGGAGGAACGCATCAACTCTTTCCTGGAATTGCTCTCGGCAGGTATAGAAAGTAGAAACTTTGAAGGTACATGCCCGTTTGTCACTCTTTATATGCAGGCACCGGAAAGTGCTTCCCTGGCGAAGGAAAGCATCTCGATCTTTTTCCGAGAACTTGTACCTATGGTGGAGAAGCTGTTCCAGCAAGGGGCAGAACGAGGCGAATTCCGCAAAGGGATTGAGCCGGGGGCGGCAGCTTCCTTATTTGTCGTAGCACTTGAAGGTTCGCTGATCTTGGCTGGAACTTCTCGTGATCTGGGTATTATAGAGCAGTCCGCATGTACGTTTTGTCAGATGCTTCGTTAAACGAAGCTCTTTTTTTGAGATTAATTAGTACTAAATAGTACTAATATGTAGTTTGATAATAAACGAGATCAAGATAAATTGGAGGCATATCGATGAACGAAGCAAGATTAGAGCAAACCGTTCTGTTTATGACAGGTAGTACCGGTTTTATTGGAAAGGAAACAGTCAAACAACTTGTGGAGAAAACAGATATACATATGCTGCTGCTGGTTCGCTCCGAGCGGCGCGCCAGATCAGTTCTGGAGAGTTACGGTGTGAGAGGCTTTGAACGGATTACGTTTATCGAAGGTGATTTATCTTTGACAGGTTTAGGGCTTGTTCGAGCAGATCGTGAACGCATCAGGAAGGCGAATGTCGTTCTTCATGCAGGGGGAACGATGGACATTACGCTGGGACGAGAGACAGCAGAAAAAACCTTTATGCATGGAGCCAGAGAGATTGCTCAGCTGGCTCAGGAGATGAAGTTTGGCGGAAGTCTGCGACATTTCATTCATGTGGTTGGTTTTATGAGCCCTTATGGGCAAGGGAATGAGCAAGAGAAACAGGAACAGGTTGAAATGAATCATGCCGGTAACCAAGAGAGTGCTTATGAAGAGATGAAATTCAAGGCCGATGCTTATATAAGGGCACATGCAAAACAGTATGACTACCCGTTGTCCGTGGTGAATCCCAGTACGGTAGTCGGGCCACGCCCAACAGGTGAAACCGAGCAGACTGGCGGGATCGGGTTACTTATTGGAGCCGTTCAGAAAGGTTTTATGCCGGTTGTGCCTGGTGGATCGTCGTACTGGTTGCCACTCGTGGAGAATGATGTGGTGGCAGAAACACTTGTCTTTCTAATTCGAGATGAGGCACCGTTCGGAGGGACTTATCCACTGCTCGCCCGTAAAGAAGAGAGTCCAGACATGAAGGAATTGCTGCATCTGATCACAAAGCAACTGGATGTGCCCAGACCGGCAGGATCATTGCCGTTATCCTGGATTCAACGCCTTATGAGCCTTGGTGGAAGTCGCGTCAGCGGTATACCTTCACAGTCACTTGCTTTTATTACAGACAGGACATTTCCGGTAGAGGAGACTGAGGGGTTGATGCAACGAATGGGGAGAAACTGGCCAGATATCCGGGAGCAGCTTCCGTTCATTATTGCTGATCTGGATTACCGGCTTCTGTCCAAGGCTGAAGCTGAGCATAAACATGTTCTAAACGATTATATCCGTGTACGTTTGGGAAATCTGGCGAGTTTAGGCTGGGAAGGGGAGGGGGAGCCGTGGGTGATCGTGCATGGTTTGTTGCAAAGTGCCGATGATTTGCTTCCATTAGGGTCACAATTGCGGAAACTTACGGGTAATCCTGTCTGGATCGTTGATCTCGCAGGATTTGGTCGTTCACCTGTTCACCAGGCAGAAGATGCATTTACAGGTCAGGTTAACGCTCTTGTGGAAGCCTTATCTGAAGTGCAGGGTCCAATCAAACTAGTAGGTCACTCTGTAGGTGCAGCTATCGCGGCGGCAGCGTTGAAGCGAAGCGGACGTACCGATATCCGTTTGGCGTTACTCCAGCCTGTTGCGGACAATGTGAATGAGGGGAATAATGGACGTTTAAAACAGGTGCTTCATCTGCCTAGGCGTGTTGTGAGGACATTACTGCGGAGTAAGTCCCGGAGCAGTTGGGCGCGGGTGTTTAGTGCGAGCGGTGAAGAAGTGGTGGATAAGATCAGCGTTACGAGGCTGGCTGAGAGGGTACAAGCCTATCTCCGTTCACCTCGTATAGCGGGTGCACATGTAGATTTGTTGCGATGGATTCACTTGGGACATAAGCAGATGATAAGCTTTTGGGATGAACTCGGAAGCTTTCAGCAGGCAGGGTATAACGCAGACCCACTGGTTGTTTGGGCTGAAAAGGATCGAGAATATCATTTTCCTGCTAGTTTACATGCGGGTTATACAAAAGTGGAACTCCCCTATGGGCACTATTTTCCAGTTTTTCAGGTTGAACGTACAGCGGAAATCCTTCTTGGTTGGGCTGGTGAAAGCGATGTGAATAACAACAGGTAGAAAGTGTGAAATCCAATATTGTTATTGAAAGGCTTTCCACAATATGTCCACAGTGGAGGATAAGCAGGCGAAAAACGACAAAGTTTACGTTAGATTTACAAACAAATACACAACATGTCCACATCAAAATTATGAATATCCACATAAATGAAGGTATCTATCCACAGATTGTGAGCAACATGTGCACAACTTATCCACAAATGGGGTATAACTTTATATTTTTATTCAAGATAAGCAAAGTTTTAGAATTTTTTAATGGGTTATCCACAGAAATGAGGGTTAAATCGCTTATTTTTCAAAGAAAACAGGGAAAGAGATGTAACTGCGATTCTTCTTCTTGAAAGCCTAAACAATTACGCCAAAATTACCGATACAACATGTAACGACTCATCGTCTAAAGTTCGACAGCCAAAAGCGTGTTGATGATCTGATTTTACGGAATGAGAGGGTATGGGGACATTATGGATGAAGTAATGCAATATATTAATTTCTCGGTGGGAGATCAAATTTTTGCACTTCGCATTGATCAGGTTCATGAAATTATTAGAATGGTAGAGGTTACAACGGTTCCTTTCGGAAGTCCAGAGATCAGAGGATTCGCTTCATTGTACGGTAAGGTAGTTTCTGTCGTGAGTCTTCGTGTGTTGCTCGGCATGCCGGAGAAGGAAGATACCTCATCTACACGAATTATCGTAGTCCCTTACAAGAACGGGTATGTGCCTCTAATTGTAGACATGGTAGATTCGGTTGTGACGTATGATCGTTTCGAAGAGCCTGCAGAAGAACACCGCCGCTTTATGCTTGGTGTTTTTGATAAAATCGGATTCTGTGCGGATCACCGCGCGGGTATTCTGAACCTGGATGTGCTGCTCGGAAGTCTGGTCAGATCCTGATCGGATCAAAAATGGTGACCGTCTGACGGCCCGCATCATTAAATGTTTAAACAAAATGTTCCTCATCCGAATAATGGAGAAGGGGCATTTTTTTGTATAGAAAAAGAGCATGATCAGCACTTTTTATACGTAAAGGTTTTTAAATCCGTCCATTTTCGTATATGATGGAGAGTAACAATGCGAAGGGATGACGGGAGACTGTAATGATGCAATCGCTGTATGGAGTATGGCTTGGAGACGTATTTTTTTGTTTTTCCGGTGAAACATCGGAACCGCGCGTAGATGCATGGAGTCACGTGGTGCGAAGGCTGCAATTTGGCGACGGGGGTCGTCTGTTTCAGCCTGCCGCGCTACGTCTTGCCGAACTGCGCTGGCCGAATCCGCTTCGAAATGCGGCAGAAGCCAAAAACGTAAAGCGGAGGCAGTTGCTTGGACGCACGCTTGAAGGATTGGCGGTTTCACCGAAGGATGCTTTCAGACTGTTATTGCAGTGGGACGATCAGATGTTACATGCAGCTGGGATTCAGGCTGGAGAAGAGATGCGTTACTGGGTCAAGGCAGCACAGTTCACACAGGAATTGTTGCTACGAGGGGCAATTGCTCCGGCGGCGGCATTTGCCGCTAAAACAGGCGCAAGACGGCGAACGGGTCAGGAGACCCTTACAGGGGTGTGGCATCCGCGTTTGCAGCTTGAAGAAGATCAGGAGCGTTTCAGAAGCCTTGCCGAATCGATGCCTCCCATTGCGCTGTCAGCGCCGGGGGCCTACGCCTCCACGGAGCCGGAGACACGTGAGGAAGCGGCAGGCACGGTATTGTTTTCATTTATGAGTGGCATCATTCATGCGGTGGTAACGAATGAACTGGAGAGCATGGATAGTGAACTTTCACGTTACCGGACATCGTTCAGGCGCGGCTCTTCACCGGTGTCTGAGCTATGGTGGAACAGTCTGATCTCCATATTCCGCCCAGTCACTGTGCAAGGACCGACAGAGGATATGGCGGACTTCGTGGATGCGATCCATGAGGCCGGGGGTACAACGATGCCTGCATTTGGTGTCGAAGAAATGCCGCCTGCGGAAGGGAAGTTCAGACTGGTCCTGCGTTTGGAGCCGCCTCTGGGGGAGCAGGAGACGACCTGGGGTATCAGTTTCTGGGTGGATAGCGATCAGGAGGCAGGTCTCAGGCTGCCTGCACGAAGCATTTGGGCACATCCTGAGCGTGATCTGGATCGGGGAAAAGTCTACTACGCCTCTGTGGCAGAACAGTTACTGATGGCCATCGGTGAGGCGTCTGAGCTGGCACCAGAACTGGAGACTGCTTTGCTGCATGCTCGTCCCGAGGGGATGCAGTTGCAGCAACAGAGTTTTTTTGAATTTCTTACCCATGCCGTTCCCAAGTTGCAGAAGGCTGGGGTAACGGTTCTAATGCCGTCGAGATGGAGTCGCGCGGGGAAACGACGTGCAGGTCTGCGCTTGCAGATGATGAACGGAGCACCGGAGCGTCAACCTGGAGCTGGTTCTACACTCGGCATGGAGCAACTCGTAGCCTTTACAGCAGAGCCGATGCTGGATGGCAAGCCGATTACGGCAGAGGAACTTGCCGCACTGGCTGAATCCACCGTTCCCTATGTTATGTTTCGCGGGGAATGGATTGAAGTGGATACCAAAGAGATTCGCCAAGTGCTTCGATATATGAAAAAAGAAGAAGAACAATACATGCCGCTTTCCGAATGGCTACATCTTGCCGCAGATGAAGGGGAAGATTCCATTTGGAAAGGGATGTCTGTTTTTGGTGCTGAATCTGAAGGCATGCTCGCTTTCCTACTAGAGGGACAGGTGCTTCGTAACATTGAACCTCGCCGAGTGCCAGCGGAGTTGCATGGTGAACTGAGACCGTATCAGGAACGTGGATTTCAGTGGTTATCTGCCATGGGTGAACTGGGCTTCGGGGTATGTCTTGCCGATGATATGGGACTTGGAAAAACGGTTCAGGTCATCACTTGTCTGCTGGATCGCAAAGAGGAGGAGCGCCAGGCTGCACTGCAAGAAGCTCAGGAGTCCGTTGGTGATCCAGATACAGATATGCCGGAAGGTCAATGTCCTACACTTATTGTCTGCCCAACATCTCTACTGGGCAACTGGCAGCGTGAGCTGAAGCGTTTTGCTCCAGACCTGTCACTGTATATTCATCATGGTGGACAAAGGCTACATGGAGATGCTTTCGAAGAGGAAGCGCAGAAGCATGACATCGTGCTCACAACCTATCACCTGGCAGGCCGTGATGGCCCGGATTTGGCTTCGTTGCACTGGTCGACCGTTGTACTGGATGAGGCACAGTATATTAAAAATTATCGGACGAAGCAGGCTCAGAGTGTCATGCGGCTGTCCACTTCTCATCGGATTGCCATGACAGGAACACCGGTGGAGAACCGTTTGAGTGAGCTTTGGTCTATTTTCCAATTCCTGAATCCGGGATATCTCGGTACATCTTCTTCGTTCCGCCAGCGGTATACAGGTCTGGCGCCTTCGGAAGAGAACGCAGCTTCGCTCCGGGAACTGCATCGACTGGTGTCGCCGTTTATGTTACGCAGGCTGAAGAGTGATCCGGATATTCGCAAAGATTTGCCAGAAAAGCTGGAACTGAAATCCTATTGTTCACTAACACCGGAGCAGGCGATTCTGTATCAACGGGTCGTGGATGATCTCATGGGTGGTCTGGATGGACGGAACGGTATTGCGCGTAAAGGGATCGTATTATCCTCGCTGACCAAGCTGAAGCAGATCTGTGATCACCCTGTTCTGGCGGACAGCAGCCGGAAGGAGCATGGCAAGGCCGAGGCATCCGGCAAAATGGAACGATTGCTCGAATTGCTGGATGCTATTCGGGATAATGGAGAATCGGCTTTGATCTTTACCCAGTATGTTGCGATGGGGGATCTGTTGGTTTCCAGACTGAACCGGCGTTATGAGGAAGAGCCTTACTTCCTGCACGGTGGAGTTTCCAAGGCGCAGCGGGATGAAATGGTGGAGACATTCCAAAGAGGAGAAGGACCGTCTATGTTTGTCCTGTCTCTTCGTGCAGGCGGCGTGGGTCTGAACCTGACACGGGCAAGCCATGTCATTCACTATGATCGTTGGTGGAATCCGGCGGTGGAGAACCAGGCGACAGACCGGGTATTCCGTATCGGGCAGAATCGCAACGTTCAGGTACACAAGTTGATCTGCCAGGGTACATTGGAAGAACGAATTGATGAGCTTATTGAGAGCAAGAAAGCTCTCTCCGAGCAGGTTGTAGGTTCGGGTGAAAACTGGCTGACCGAGATGTCAGACGATGAACTGCGTAGTCTGATCTCGCTTCAAGGAGAGACTTGGTTATAGATTAACACTGAGGTATGTAGTGGATAAGGTTATTCACACTACATTTGAATGTTTGGCAATGAAGGCAAAATCGGCTTGTTGTTGGTAAAGCTGGTTTGCATGATCAATGAAGAGAGGGGGATGATGATGAGCGAAAAATGGAACGTAGAGCTGCATATGTCCCCCGGAGTGTGGACAGCAGAGGTGAATGCAGCGGCGGATTCGGGAGAGACTGTGCCCGGGTCCGCTGATACAGATCAGACCGGAACAGCCGCATCCGGCGTGTTCACGGTCACAGGCACGCTGCCGCAGCTAAGCGAGGCGCAGCGCGAGGCCGTGCTTGCGCAGCTGCGCAAGCGCCCGCTGGCGCTGTACGCCCTGCTGCGCGGTGGCCCGGCGCCAGAGGAGCTCGCCGGGCTACTGCCCGCGGCGGCACCTGCTGGCACGCCAAGCGAGGCCGCGCTCGGCGCTGCGCCTGCAGCGGCGTGCACCTGCGGCCGTGCGGGCTGCGCGCATGCCGCGGCGGCGGAGCGCGCCGTTGCTGCGCGCCTCGCGGCCGAGCCGCTGCTGCAGCTGGCGCATGCCGGCCTGCCGCGCGAAGCGCTGCTCGCCGGCGTGCTGGGATCATGGGCAGAGGAACTTGCCCATGATCCCAGCGGCCCGGGCCGCGCAGCGGAAACGGCGGGCCGCCCGCAGGCACGGGCTGGCGAAGGCGGCGCGGCCGTCGGCGAGTGGATCGCCGAGGCCGCCGCGGACGGCGCCATGCACCAGCCGGGGCCGGGCTTCGGGGCCGTGGAGGTGCGGCTTGCGCAGCCGGGCAAACCGCCTGCGCTGCCCGAGCTGACCGCGCTGCTGCCGGGTGTGCCCGCAGCAGCCGGTCTGGATCTCATCCGCGAGCGCGTGGCTGCGCGGATGTGGCAGGCTGTCCAGAAGCAAAAGGACAGCCCGGCAACCAAATGAGGCATCACACAAGTACAGCAGGGGAGATCACCAGATCGCCCCTGCTTTTTTGTGGAGCTTAGCTTTCATTTCCAGTTTCCATCTGAAGTTATCTAAGATTGGGATGTTGCATTAAATGTACAGAAATAAAGGCTACGAGCTGTATAAAGGGTATATCCTTGCATAGAGACTGGGAGAAGGAACTCTTTACTGGTGGAGCTTATCGTACATTTAAGGTATACTGTCGCAGGGAACATCATAGTAACCATGAGAAAACGCAAAAAAGATATTCATTCTACTAAGGTGATAGGAGTTTTATGATGAAATCAGGAACAGGAAGACAGCGCCGAATCGTGGTTCTGCTGTCCTCATTTATGATATGTGGAGCCTTGCTGGCTGCGTGCGGTTCCGGTGCGAACGAGAATCAGAACGCGAACGGAACACCTAACACGGAGCAGGGAACGGATGGCACAACCGTGCATTTGACCGATGAATCTGGCTCAGATGGCAAAGGTAATGCGGAGGGCAATAACACAACCAATTCGGGTAGCGATGAAGGCACAGATAACGGCTCAGGCAGCGTATCTACCGGAGAAGGGCAGGGTTCTGCGGACAATGGAAGTGGTGGTGCAACAGCAGAAGATCCGCTCATGGAGAAACGCAGCATCAGCGCTCTGCAGACCACGATTGACTCCCAATCGGTGGTTACTAATGCGGAGGCCATGACGGTCATTGTCAACAAACAGCGTAGTCTGCCGGAAGGTTATGAGCCGAGTGATCTGGTCGAGCCTGACGTGCCGTTCTCATTCGAGGGGCCACATGAGAAACGTCATATGCGCAAAGAAGCTGCGGAAGCGCTGGAGAAACTGTTTGCTGGTGCCAAAGCAGACGGGATTGAGCTTCGTGCCGTGTCTGGATACCGGTCTTACAAGCGTCAGGTATCCATCTACAACAATAATGTGAAAACCAAAGGGGAAGAGTATGCTTCCCGTGTAAGTGCCGTTCCAGGCCGCAGTGAACACCAGACAGGTCTTGCCATAGATGTATCCAGTCCAAGCGTGGGCAATGTGCTGGAAGAGGTGTTCGGCTCATCCAAAGAAGGCAAATGGCTGGATGAACATGCTGCCGAATATGGCTTTATCATTCGTTATCCGAAAGGCCAAGAGAGCAAGACGGGTTATGTGTATGAGCCTTGGCACATTCGTTATGTTGGTGCAGATATTGCATCCGATGTTGTAAAGAGTGGTTTAACGCTGGAAGATTACTTTGACGAGGCTAATATTAAACTGTAATTCGCTGGTACGTTATTTAAGCCCCCTGAACAAAACCAAGCCTTAATCAAGGTGAAATTGACTTGTTCAGGGGTCACATAAAGCGAGGTTAGGAAAATGAGCAGACAGCAGGTATTTACGGGCTCCCCTTGGGAACCACTGGTTGGGTATTGTCGTGCAATTCGTGTAGGTAACCGGGTTGAGGTTGCTGGGACAACAGCAATGCAGGATGGCGTCGTTGTGGGTGCGGGTGACCCGTATGTGCAGACCAAATTTATTTTGGAGACGATCGAAAAAGCGCTGAAAGAGCTTGGTGCAGACTTGACCGATGTGGTTAGAACACGTATGTTTGTCACGGATATTTCGAAGTGGGAAGAGGTTGGCAAAGCACATGGCGAATTCTTCGGACAGATCCAGCCTGTAGCGACGATGGTCGAAGTCAATGCGCTCATTGATCCTTTGCTAATGGTGGAGATCGAGGCTGAAGCAATTATAGAATCTTCAGATGAGGCTTGATCATATTTTCTCTATCCGGAAAACAGAAGAAATATAACAGATAACAGATAACAGATACTTACCTTAGAATGCATACCTTAGAAGTTTTGATACTTACTCATTTGTGAAAAAACCTTTCCACGCCCTGGCAGAAGACAGGAGGGAAAGGTTTTTAGCTTTTCTAGCCTTTACGCGTCATTCCACATGTACTCTACTTTACTTGCCTATAGGCTAATTCTAACTTCCTATCGGCACATCCTACCGCCTTTACTCGGCTTTGGGCTGAACTGCCGGAATTTCTACAACCACTTTCCAAGCTGTCCCGATTGGAGGCAGGCTGCGAGTCAGCATCGGGCTATAGAAACCCATCACTTTGGCATCTTTAGTCAGTTGCTCGGCTTTTACAATTTCGCCCCTCTGGTTCACTAGCGAAGTTTCTTTTTCGATATTCAAAATGACATGATCTGGTGCAGTCTCAGCCAGACGTGTACCTTTAATCTCAATCTGGGATACCGTGCCGTCCTTCATAATTACATTTTCAATCGTACCGGAGGTTCCAAAAAGTTCTTGAGGTTGCGCTGCTGTTTCAGCTGCTGTATCCAGGACAGTTACTTTATAGGTTGGTGTTTGTGGAGGCAGACTTTTGGTCATCATCAAGGAGTGTTCAGCTTCTACCATCATACCGATAGACAGATCGGCTAGTTTAATCTCTTTTCCCTCTGCGGAAGTGAAAGTTGTTTTCTCGCTTAGGTTCAGCACGACACCATCTGGCCCTGCGCCACCAATCTGAATGGATTGATATTTATCCTGATTTGAAATCCGGGTAATCACACCGCGTTCTGTAACCGTTTTGATGTCCTCCTCACTTCTAATCTCCACCTGATTTCCCGTTGTACTTACTTGGGCATGTAGGACTTTCTCCGCAAAAACAGCAGGTACGTAAAGTGTTCCGTCCTTGATTTCAGGTGCTGTACCGAGGGTCAGCAGCATTTTGTTTACAGAGTAACGATCTTTACCCGCAAAAACCTGAGTCCACAAGGCGCCGCGAGTCAGCTCTGCGGACTTGTCTTCCTTATGCCATTTCAATTCGATTCCGAGAGCTTCGGTTAGCGCTCGAAGCGGGATCATGGCAGCCTTATCGTCTTGAGTCCAATATCCGTTAGCAACCGCTGCACCATTGACGGATACATGTACAACTCCTGTAGTACTGCTCGGGGCAGAAGTGACGGTTTCCTGCATAGGTTGTACCGTGTTATCTACTGAAGCAGCATAAGCAGCCCCGCCGCTTAGTGCCATTGATAGAGCCATGATGGAGCTTACCTTTTTCATGTTGTTTTTCATTCGTAATCATCCCTTCTCATCTGCGTTGTGTCGCGGTAAACTTTTATACAGATCACCGCATCTCATCTTTACTGACGGGATAACCTGTCTCAGTGTTGCAGTAGGATATAAACACTGTAAGCGCCGTATGTTCGTTTCAATTCGAAATATTGCGTAAGAAGCAGGTTATCAGCAGTAGGATTAGGTTAATTTCAAAGTATGCGGATCATTCCGTGCCAGATGAGGAGGAAACGAACCGATGAGTGATATGTTGGTTGCGCTTTATCGTCTGCCTGAGCAACACGGCGGGCTGGAAAAACTGAAGGCCGCATCCATTGTCATTCGCAGAGCTATTGCTCCGGAGAAACAGCAGGTGCTGAACTGGGTGAGAACCCATTTTAACCAGCATTGGGTAGATGAATGTGATGTCGCCTTTGCCCGTCAACCTGTGACCTGTTATATTGCGCTGGAGCATGGAAGAATGATTGGTTTTGCCTGTTATGAAGCGACCTGTCGTAATTTCTTCGGCCCTACTGGCGTAAGCCTGGATGCCCGTGGAAAGGGTGTTGGGACTGCCTTGCTACTGGCTTGTATGCATGCGATGAGAGCGGATGGCTACGGTTACGCGATTATCGGATCGGCCGGGCCGATGGACTTCTACAAACGAACGCTGGGCGCAGTGGAGATTGAAAATTCAACACCAGGTATTTACGAAGACATGCTGCGGGCAGACTAGACGTTAACGAAGTTTTGGAAAAGGGAGGGAGGACGAAGATGAGCACCAAGCAAATGCTGCATATCGGTATGATTGGCACAGGTTCGATCTCGGATCTTCATATGAGGTGTTATGCCAAAAATGAGGATGCCGTCATCTATGCCATCTGTGATCTGAACGAGGAACGGGCCAAAGCAGCCGCACAGAAATATGACGCTCAGTCCGTATATACCAACTATCGTGAGATGCTGGAAGACCCGCATGTCGATGCGGTCAGTATCTGTACATGGAATAATACGCATGCGGAATTTGCCATTGCGGCATTGGAGGCTGGCAAGCATGTGTTGCTGGAAAAGCCGGTGGCTACGAATGTGGAAGACGCACTGCGAATTGAGGAAGCGGTGAAAAAAAGCGGGCGTACCTTTGTTGTGGGTTTTGTACGGCGGTACGATAACAACATGCAGATGCTGCGCAGATTCATTGATGCCGGCGAGTTTGGCGAGCTTTATTATGCGAAAGCGTCGATTTTGCGGCGCCTGGGTAACCCGGGCGGCTGGTTTGCGGACAAGGCTCGTTCCGGAGGTGGCCCATTGATTGACCTGGGTGTACATATCATCGATCAGTGCTGGTATCTTATGGGTAGACCGAAGCCTGTTTCCGTCAGCGGGAATACGTATCGTAAACTCGGCAATCGTGCGAATGTGGAACATCTCTCATTTTACAAAGCGGCAGACTACAGTGCTGCGATCAATAATGTCGAAGATATGGCCAATGCCCTGATCCGTTTTGAAAATGGTGCTTCTCTGGCGGTAGATGTGAGTTTTACCCTCCATGCCCGTGAGGATGAATCCTTTGTTAAGCTGTACGGTGAGCGCGGCGGATTTGAACTGGAGCCCAAAACACTGATTGTCACCGAGAAACATGACACCATCATGAACATCGAACCGCAGACAGATCATTCCGGTCTGGATATTCACGGTGCATTCCAGAATCAGATCGATCACTTTGTAGAATGTTGCCTGAACGGTACGCCGCCCATCAGCCCGATTGCGGATGGGGTGACCTCCACGCGTATGCTGTGCGCCATCTATGAGTCTGCCGAACAAGGGCAGGAAGTGCGTTTGGATTAGACGTTGAAAATATAGAATATAAGGAATATAAAAAATAAATAATAACGGAAAGTTAAATCATGACTATTCTCGCGGGAAATTCCGCTGACAGAATAACCCTCCTTCTAAATGGTAAATGGAGCAGAAGGAGGGTTATTGCTTTGGTTATAGGATGGTTGCATTTCATCATTTATTCATCGGTGAGTTTTCATATCCCGGGTCATCGTAGTCCGTATTCTGAAGCTTTGGAAGCACGTCCATGTCCTCTATAGCCTGTCTGGTCTCCGTTGTACCATGATCGTAGAGGAAGGTGTACAGCATCGTCACGCCGTCTGTTAATCGTTCATTTCCATCGTCGTGGTCTGCCGATTTGTAAGGTACGGGGGCCCGCTGTAACGAGTAGTCGTCCCCCTCCTCAAGCACTTTCATCAGATCTTGCAATGTTGCCAATTGTCCATCATCCACAAGGACTTCGAACGGAGTAGATTCGTTTCTCGTTCGTTCAATAAGGTTATGAGTTACCGACACATACAGATGTTGTTTGCCTTCCTGCATAATCCAACCCCCATTTCAATATTGAAAAAAAGACCATTTTACTGTTGAATTGGAAAAAAGACGCTTCTACTGTTAATAAACAGCAGCAAGCGCCCTGAAACGAAGAAGATGCTTCTCTATTTTCCAAATCGATTCGTCATTGGAACCTGCCGGGTGCCGGCAATCATCGTTCCTGAACATAGTGGACAGACAGGAGGGCCAGAGTTGGCCTTTTTCGACGTTTTACTGGACGCTACAGCCGGTTTCTGCCTCAACCATGCTTTGCATGTAACAGAACTACATTTCCAGACGGCCACCGTTTCTGTCCGCTCGGCTTTGTTCACACCAGATCGAGTAGAATCAGGATGCGTGGAAGTGCTGGAAGTGGAGGTTGTAGAGGCAACTTTTGGATGAAGTCCGGGTGTACTAAATGCTTTATGATCTCTAATAATTCCGCTGCCGCGTTTCTCGCTGAGACGATCTTCATCCCGCTCATCCAGCATCTCCATTTCCCGATGATCCTTATGGTTAATTGCACTACGCTGCCGATCGTGCTGCACATAAGATGAAGTTTGATGTGCAGTACCACCCTTACCATTTTCACGTCTGCCGGCATCTTTAGCGTTACCGATGCTTTTCCAGTTTCCGTTGCTGCTTCGGTTGTTGCTATTTCCGTTGTTGTTCCTGTTATAGCTTGCGTGTCCATCATTACTAGATGACGACGTGCTGCCGCTGCGTGCCTCTTCCCGTGTTTTACGTTTGTCTGGAACCTCCATGCCAAAGGCTTCAAGCAAGAAACGCGACACATCAGCAGGTTTGCCGTGATGGCTTGCGGGTGATGTCACATATAAGTGTTGCTTCGCACGGGTAATGGCTACATAAGCGAGTCTGCGTTCTTCCTCCAAAGCCATATCCAATTCAGCATCCGTCTGCTGCACGGTGAGTGCTGCCTTCTGATCTTCCGGAATATCCTGACGCAAGGCGGTACTGTGCGGCACAATGCCTTCACTGGCTCCGATCCAGTACACACATGGGAACTCCAGTCCTTTGGCCCGGTGAATGGTCATGAGCTGCACCGCATCACTATCCTGCGCCCGGCGCAGTGATTCCATCTCGCGATGTCTGCGGGACAACTCGTCTGCGAATTGCACGAATTCTTCCACGGTTTCGAACTTTTTGACAGCCGCTTCGAATTCATCCAGTGTTTCCAGCATCGTTTCCTTATAATGAGTAAAAATAGTCGGGTCGCCGCTCTCCATATACTTATCGTAGAACTGGCGGCGCATCTCCTGAATCGCGATAATCGGCTTCAGCTTGTGCAGAGATTTGATCAGCTTGATGCGTTCCTTGACCTGCTCCTGTTGAAAAGGCTTCAACTTGTCCCATTTG
The DNA here is from genome assembly GCF_030803945.1 of Paenibacillus intestini. Classification (NCBI taxonomy): domain Bacteria; kingdom Bacillati; phylum Bacillota; class Bacilli; order Caryophanales; family Paenibacillaceae; genus Paenibacillus; species Paenibacillus intestini. The sequence goes on from NZ_JAURUN010000007.1 coordinate 254,743, forward strand.
CTCAGATGGATTAGCGGATATTTCTTGGCCTGTTCCTGCTCACAGCGCTGGATATACTCCAGACCGGCATCCCGGGACACATACAGCGGGCCGAGTGCGCTTGGCAGAGCATCCATCGCTCGTGGGTTCAGAGACAGGCGCATATGATCCATTAACGGCTTAATCAGTGACTGATCATAGAACACCGGAGCGGCCCCGTGTTGTACAAAGGGCACATCCTTCAGCACCAATTGCTCAAATACCGCCCGGCTGCTACTGGCTGTTCGGTGCAAAATAGCAATGTCCCGATATGGAAACTGTCCTTCCTCCACCTGCTCACAGATCTGATTCACGACCCAGGCGGCTTCTTCCTCGGCGTTAGATGGCGTAGCGAACCGGGGCGCATCCCCGCGTTGTCCTGCGGCACGCAGCCGTTTGTCACGTCTGCGTTTGTTGCGTGCGACCAGCTCGCTTCCAAGTCCCAGAATACGCGCATCACTGCGATAATTAATATCCAGCGTCACAATACGTGCACCTGGGTATACTTTATCGAATTCCAAAATCGATTCCTGCCGTGCGCCGTTGAACGTATAGATCGTCTGGTCATCGTCTCCAACAACCATCAGATTGCGGTGTGCTCCAGCGAGCATCTGTACAATCTCGTATTGCAGCCGGTTTGTATCCTGAAATTCATCAACCATAATATATTGAAAACGCCGCTGCAGCGGCTTTAACACCGCCGGATCCCGAAGTAGCGCAGCCGCGCGCAACAGGATATCATCAAAGTCCATTTTGCCGCGATCCTGTTTCCAGCTTTCGTATCCGAGCAATACCCGCTTGGCATCGCGCTCATCTTGCGTTTTCTCCGGCAAGTCTGCCGTGTCTGAACCTTGCATCTTCCAGGCGGACAGCATCGCAAGCAGACTCTCCGGCTGAAATGCCTCGCTCATGCCATTTTGGCGAAGAAGCATTTTTAGCACCGTATGCTGGGCCCGCGACTCACCAAAAATGTCTTCTTGCACCCCGTAATGGCGCAACAAAGTCAGCGCAAACGAGTGAAAGGTGCGTGCCTGTACCGCTCTTGCTGCAGCAGGTCTGATCCCTGGCAAAGCAGAAATCCGGTCCTTCATCTCGGCCGCTGCCTTGTTGGTAAACGTTACGAGCAGAATGCTGCCCGCGTGTACACCGCTGACTTCCATCAAGTAGCCTGCCCTTGCAGCCAGCACGGTTGTTTTGCCACAGCCAGCACCAGCGAGGGTGAGAATAGGCCCTCTGCCATGACGAACAGCCGAAATTTGCGGACCATTGAGTTTAATGCCGGCTTCTTCAAGCGAGCGGAAATAATAGGCGTCCTGCTGATCATCACCCACAAGCTGCCGGCTGGTTTCCAGCGGCGCCGAGGGAGATTGAGGCAAGGAGGACGCGGGGGTCACCCCGAGCGGACGGGGGTAGAACGTTGAGTTCGGACTTAACATGTTTCATCCACCTCTGTATACATTCAGGGATTGAATAATCCCGTTCAAGAGTAAAGAATTTGCCCTTTTCACAATCGCATTGTAAATTGGTAAGATAGAGTAAGTTGCGAATCCTGCGTGTTCCATTCATATGGAGTCAAAGTTCCATTATACCGAACGTATGGTCTTGACGAAAGCCCCTGTTTTGATCCAATATCCGCATAAAATGGGGTACCAGCGCGATTTTTCGCAACTTTTTGGCTTCATATCGTATAAGTTATATATCCAGAGCATCTCGCATGTTGCGAATTGCTCACCTACTAACTAATGAAGAATAATAATGATATTGTTTTGACGGGACAGAGGAGGAATTGTGATGAAACTGCTTCAGCGCATCAAAAACGGAGCAAACAAAGCAACAGAGCGTGCACAGCACGCCGTTGAGATTGGCAAACTGAACAATCAGATTGTGGGCTTGCAACAGGAACAGGAAGTCCATTTTACCGATATGGGCCGCATCTTCTATGAAGGTTATCGTGCACAGGATATGACGCTCGCTGAAAAGGAAATGGTAGATCTGTCTAATCTGTGTGACGAGTTACAGGATGAGATCGACGCTCTGCGTAGCAAGATTGCCGAGTTGAAAAATGAACGCCTGTGTGAGTGTGGACACGTTGCATCACTGGATGCCAATTTCTGTCCGAAGTGTGGACGCAAATTGGGCGAATCCAAACCGGGTGCAGCTGCATCGGGAATGGCCGGAGCGGCAGGGGTTGCCAAAACGGCAAATCATGAGACGGCAGCTGCACAGAACCCGGTTACGGAGCAGTCGATTTTTGATGCACCGCCGGCTGTGGAAGAACATGAAGAGACCGAGCCGTATCATACGGTTATCCCTTCGATTGCGGATCTGGATACGGAACCGGGATATAACAGCACCGAGTTTACGCTGGAAGAGAAGGAAGCGTTCGATGCAGAGTGGGAACGCCGCAGAGAAGAGGAAATGCAGCGGGAACGTGAGCGTCAGCAGGAGCTGGATGAGCGTATTCGTTATTGGAAAGAAAACAATCCGATCGTGAACACCGTAGATGTGCAGACGGAAGTGCCACGCGAAATGGTGAAGTGTCAGATTTGTGCATCCGAATTGCCAAAAGGCTCGAAGTGGTGCCCGCGTTGCGGAGCCGAGCAGATTTGATGCAGTAGACGTGCTGCCGTTAGGCAGTGCTGGTTGCTGACAGCATGGGGGGACAGAAATATGGACCAACTGCTGCATCATCTACGTCATCTCGGGTTCACCGAGATGGAATCTAAAATTATGGTGGAATTAGCCCGCCAGGGATCAGCCTCTGGATATGAGGTAGCCAAACGGCTGGGTGTGTCCCGTTCCAATGTATATGCAACCTTGCAACGACTGGAATCAAGAGGATTTCTCCGGTGCAGTCCGGGAGAACCTGCGAAGTACAGCATGTTGAAACCGGAAGAGATGACACGCATGATCTCGGATCAGATGCATACTTCTCTGGATTACGTCGAGCGAAGCATGCCGAAGAGCGAACCGGAGAAACCTGTGTTTTACAATGTCGAAGGCGACAAAAATGTTCTGGAGAATCTGAGTCGTGAACTTGCCGCAGCGCAGCACGAGATTGTAGTGGATGTGTGGCGCGAGGAAGCAGAACTGCTTCGAGAGGAGTTGCAACAGGCTGAGGCTCGGGGTGTACGCTTATTGTGGTCCTGTGAAGGTGGGGAAGGTATGGTAGATCAGCCGCTTCCTTTGCCGGGATTGCCCTCACATGGCATGGGTAACGGGCGTAAGTTCTCGCTCGTTGTAGATCGCCGCTGGTGCATGCTGGGCATGCGTGGGGAGTCATGTCCTACGCAGGCCGTGGTCACAGCTCATCCGGTAATGACCGGATTGCTACTGAATCATTTTGCACAAGAACTGGTGCTGTATGAACTGGAGCAGGATATCGGCGAGGAGTTGGAGGATCGCTACGGACGTCGGTACGCAGACATTGCTGCACGGTACTGGTCTACCCCTGCACCAGATCATGAACAGTAACACTACAGTAGCAGGAGAGCTCTTACGGGAGAAATAAGAAATACCAAAAAGGACGAGGCGCGAACAGAAGGGTTCGTTGCGGCTTCGTTCTTTTTGTGTTGTTTTGTGTTACTGATCGTGGCACCTTATAGCCTCTTTGTCTAGCACATACTCGAAAACCTACGGCTTGAGCGCTAACGATCACCACAAGCCTTATTTTGGAGAAATCGACCTCTTTCAGATTCTAACGATCCTCAGGAACGCTATTTCGTCCAAAAAACATCTTTTCACCGCCAATAGAGCCATTTTTGCCTAAATAACGTCTCTGGTGATCGTTACATTTCACGAGACCCCGAAATGGGGCAAATAACGTTCCCTGTGATCGTTAGAATTTTTCTGAGCCCAAGCTCGCGCACATTCACTTTAGGTGGTTCATGGGTACAACGATACAATTCAGAACCCAAATGCAGTGATGCTTGTTACAGCATTGGTTTGCCATCCGGTTGATAGTAAAGGAATGCTCCTGGAATACCTAAAGGGTAATGTGATTGGAATAATGAAGGTAATCGTCTAGGGATGAGTTAAACGTATGAAATGATGCTATTTTTGAGAAAATGAAGTTAGACCCCATGTACTCGTTTCAAAGCTTTGAGTACGTCGATATAATACGTGGAGCCATGCGGCACAAAATCCGCCGTGCTTACTTCGCATATGAGGCGTGCAGCACTGGCGGAATGCTCATAATCGCCATGATTGGACGAAAGGTCGGTTGATGTCATTGTGATTTCTTGGGTGCACTCAGACAGTAACTCACCAGTTCGTAGGGATGCGGTTAAGGGTGTGTCATCCTCTAATGGGGTAGATAACGCTTCACCTTCTTGCACGAATGTCTGTTGCGCACGCACACCAGATGTCTGCACGGCATCTTTCTCTTGGCGGAACAGGGCGAGCAAGTCATCCAGTGGCGCTTCATAGAGACTATCCACTTCGCTAGCCTGAAGAACATAGGACTCCAGTGGCTGGTTCAGGCACAGACCGTAGACAGCACTGAATTCCCGATCCAGAAACGGAATACCACGCACCTCACCCTGTAGCTGTTGCCTAGCCGTGAACAAATAAGTCAGTGCATCGAATGAGGTATGCACACCGAGCTCTTCTTCGAGTTCACGATGTGCATCCTGTAGCTGTTCACCGGCTACGAGGTGGCCTGCCGCTGTGATATCATAATATCCGGGAAAAGTATCTTTAATATCCCGTCTTCGCTGAAACAGAACCATGCGCTTGTCGCCTTCGTCACGCACGATCCAGCAATGAAAGGAACGATGCCAATATCCTTTGGCATGGACCTCATTTCGGGGTGCTGTACCGATCCATTGTTGCTGATCGTCATAAATGTCGAAACGTTCTGGGGTCATGAAACGTATCTCCTTATATAGCAGAATTTAAAGTTCAAAATTTCACAAAGTATCTTTTTAACGAAAGGGGAACGATTGTATGGAATGCATTGTACACTTTCAGGTGATTTATCCGCAACCTCAGGAGCGTAAAGCGCTTAGGGGACTTATCTTTGTAGGGCAAGGTCAGGAGCCGGCCACGAGTCAGCTTACGACGATGTTCAAAGACATGGGATTTCATGTTCGTTTGGAAGACGAAGCACAGTTGTTGTTTAAACCGACGGATGCCAGCGCCAATTTTGAATACATTCGGGTTACTGAACTGGATACCGGGGAAGAGGTCTACAAGGAAGACAAAGATCTCAAATCGATTCTGGAACACTTGCTGCCAAAACGTTTCTAAATAAGAGACGCATGACCAGCATACAGCAATCACAGTAAATAAAAAAAGGTCCCACCATTAAGGTGGAACCTGAACATTTGCAGGTTTGATGTACTTTATACGCGTATGCATAGCTAAAATAGTTTTCGATCAAACAAGAATGAGTATGCTTAAATGCTCTATAGATGCAGACAATAATCATTACATAAGCGTACATTGGCTTAGATGTCATCGCTGTATCAAGAATCAAACCTGCGTTTTGCTTTATTTAATTGTTTGCTCTACACAATAATAGATCAGACCCTTATGCCGGAGCGTTGCTTCCTTCAGCCTCGAGCTGGGAAGTGCATTGGGAACAACGAGTAGCTGCAGCCGGAATTTCAGACAGACAGTACTTGCAGGCTTTCGTTGTTTTTTTCGGCTCAGGCTTGGCATGTTCTTTGCGCTTCAGATAGTTAATGCCTTTAACCAACATGAAGATACAGAACGCTACGATAATGAAATCAATCATCACATTGATAAATTGACCGTAAGCAATGACGGTGGCACCGGCTTCGTTGGCTTGAGCCAGTGTCGTGATGTCTTGTCCACCGGCTGTCTTTACGTCAGGGTCCAGGTTAATGATTTTTTGGCTGAAATCAATTCCGCCGAGCAGTTTTCCAACCGGTGGCATGATGATATCATTCACAAGGGACGTAACGATTTTTCCAAAAGCAGCTCCGATAATTACACCGACCGCCAGATCAATGACGTTGCCGCGAACAGCAAACTCCTTAAATTCTTTCAGTATGCCTTTCATGTAACAATCTCCTTTAACGACTAGATTCGGAACGCATCCTCCAAGGTAAGTCCCGTCAGGATACGCTTTTGTTCTCATATTGTACATAAAAAATGAAAATCAATCATCCCCCATTATGCAAAAGAAACATCGTTTCCGCAAATTCCATGAAAATACCTCTTTATTTCAAGCCGCCAATTCGGTATACTTCTAACATTGTCAGTGAGATTACACTTTTACATTCAGGTTCGCAATTATACATGGATACGAATCGTGAAGCCAAAATGAATTGAATAGCCGTTACTCGTATATGTGCAGGAATAGGCCTGCATGTCTCTACCCGATCACCGGAATGATTGGACTACGGGAAGGATGCTTCTACGCTCTGCGTGGGTTAAGGTTAGGTCTGCCTAAATACATAGGTATGGCTTCCTGAGCCTCACCCTGTGGCGTATGCAGTGTTCGAGCGGCTTGTGTCCGTACAGGAACAAGTCCGTCTTTCCCGTCTCCGGTTCATGCCGCAGGTGTGGACAGGCGGGCTTTTTGTTTTTTTACCCGGAAGAGATATTGTGGAGCAGACTGTACATGGCGGTAGAGGGCATTTGGGAGGAAAAAACGATGCAATTGTTAAAAGACAAAGTAAGACAGGAAGGCATTGTCCTGTCCGAGCAGGTACTCAAAGTAGACTCATTCCTGAACCACCAGATGGACCCCGTGTTGATGAAGGAAGTTGGCAAAGAGTTCATTCGTCGGTTTGAAGGGGAGAACATTACACGTGTGCTGACGATTGAATCATCCGGCATTGCGCCGGGTATTATGACCGCACTGGAACTCAATGTTCCGCTGATCTTCGCCCGTAAGCAGAAGTCACTTACCCTAACCGAAGATATTTTGGTGGAGAAAGTGTATTCCTTCACCAAGCAGGAGACGAATGAAATCACAGTAGCGAAGAAGTTTATGAACCCCGGCGACCGCGTGCTGATCATTGATGATTTTCTGGCGAACGGCGAAGCTGCATTTGGCCTGGCTCGTATTGTAGAACAGGTTGGCGCCGAAGTCGTTGGGATCGGGATCGTGATTGAAAAAGCATTCCAGCCGGGAGGCCGTCTGTTGAAAGAAGCGGGTTACCGCGTGGAATCTTTAGTTCGTATTGGAGCACTGTCCGATGGACAAGTAACTTTTGCAGATGAGGAGGGCACGAACTAGTATGGCACGCGAACGTATTTTTCAACGTCACCGGCATCCGGCCAAAACCTTCTCACTTGGCTTGCAGCACGTACTTGCGATGTATGCAGGAGCTGTTATTGTCCCTCTAATTGTTAGTAGCGCACTTGGATTCACACAGGAGCAACTTACCTATTTGATTGCGATCGACCTGCTTGCTTGCGGTGTAGCTACACTGCTTCAGGTCTGGGGCAATAAATATTTCGGCGTTGGCCTGCCAGTTATGCTGGGCTGCGCCTTCCAGGCCGTATCTCCGATGATTATGATCGGGAAGAGCAGCGGCGTATCTGCCATTTACGGTGCCATTATTGCCTCTGGTCTGTTCGTTCTCATTTTCTCGGGTTTGTTTGGCAAACTCATTCGGCTCTTTCCGCCAGTGGTTACAGGTTCCGTGGTCACCATTATTGGTCTGACCCTGATTCCGGTAGCATTTACCGATTTGGGTGGGGGTCAGAATGCGGAGGACTTTGGCAGCGGTGTACATCTGTTGCTCGGTTTCGGTGTATTCATCTTCATTATTTTAATGACTCGTTTCACTACAGGTTTTGTACGCTCCATCTCTGTATTAATCGGTCTGTTCGTTGGCACAGTGGCTGCTGGCTTCATGGGTGAGGTGAAGTTTGCTCCCGTTCTTGATGCAAGCTGGTTCCATATGGTTCAGCCATTTTATTTCGGAAGACCGACCTTTGAGATTGTACCTATTCTGACGATGATTCTGGTCGCGATTGTCAGTGTGGCCGAATCTACGGGCGTATTTATGGCTCTGGGTAAAATGTTGGACAAGGATCTGACCTCCAAGGATTTGGCGCGTGGATATCGTGCAGAGGGACTGGCTATTGTGCTTGGGGGGATTTTTAACTCGTTCCCTTATACAACGTATTCGCAAAATGTAGGGCTTGTACAGATGACTCGTGTGAAGACACGGGATGTCATCGTTGTTGCAGGCGGTTTGCTGATCGTTATTGGCTTTGTACCAAAAATTGCTGCTCTAGCTCAGCTTGTTCCCGGATCAGTGCTTGGCGGTGCCATGGTGGCGTTGTTCGGTATGGTGATTTCGTCGGGTATTCGCATCATTGGCACTCAGGTGGACCTGAACCGTCATGAGAACCTGTTCATCATTGCATGTTCTATTGGCATGGGACTAGGGGTAACGGTGGTACCGCAGTTGTTCGCAGGTGCACCAGCCTGGGCTCAGATTATGCTGGGCAATGGTATCATTGCAGGTAGCTTTACGGCAATCTTTATGAATTTGTTGTTTAATGGCCTCGGCAGTAAAGAAACAGCTGCCCAACTGGCTGCACAGCATACAGATGAGATGGCTCAGGAGAACACCAAGACTGCATAAAGGTGAGGTAAGGAGTAATGTAAGGCTGGATAGGATTATGGCTTGGAGTGGGATCTATCCCTTCATAAACTGGCCGGAATCGCTGTTCCTTTTAGCCTGATGCTTGGTCAGAAGGGTTATTATGTAAAGCGTACATGATGAATGATTCACGTCATAAAGCATGTTGACTCAGCATATGAATGATTTATTTCTTATATTATTCATGTTATAAAATATCAATGCGATGAAGTATAAGTTAACCTTTATTTTGGACAGTTAACATAATTTACGCACAGCAAACACCGAAACAATGGGTTCAGCAAAAACCATTGTTTCGGTGTTTTCTTGTTATTGCACGATACGATATTATAGGTGCCGCATCTGCTTCTCGGCAAAATCACCAACCCAAGGTAGCTTAAGCCATTTTCCTTGCAGACTTGTAACGACGGTCAGGAGCCATACGATTACACCTAACAGGGATAACAGTGAAGCTACAAGTGGACCAAACAGTGGGAGAAAGGCCGACAGTACATGCCCAACCATAATCAGTCCGAAAACCGTCACGGATTGAAGGGCATGGAACAACACAAATCGGCTGCGCTTCTCCACGGCTAGAAAGATGATGCCGCCTACAAACGTGAATAAATAACACAACATGCCGGCTATATTTTCATCCAGACCGCTGGACGATTTCATGGGAGACATTCGGCCCAGCCTCCTTTGTCCTTTTTATATAGGCTATGTAGGAGGTGGACAGAACTGAACCGATGAATGGATTAAGTTTGAATCTGTCTGCGAGGACTGGTTATTTTCCCTTTTTTATCTTCATCATCTTCCTTGGGCACCAGACGCTCATCTGTTTTTCCTTCATGATGATTATCAAATGCATACTCTGTCAGCTTCCATTCGGTCTTGCCGAGTACGAGGTCGGCAGGAAACTCTTGCCCCCGGTGAAGGTGCTCTTCCTGCCCGGCTTCATTGACATAAACGCCGTCGACCTCAACCTTTTCATGCGAAAGGGGTAACATATCCTGTTCTTTTCGTTCCATAACAGGTCCTCCTTTTAATTCCATATAGTTAACTAATTTGGTGATCCAAGATAATATCCCCCGAATAGTTGCGGGTTATGCTGGATAGATTAATCCGTATAGAATAAACATTTTATAAAATATGATTCGGAATTAAACTTTTTGGGCAGTAAAACCGTTATATATATTAGGAAAAATCGTCAAGTCGTAACGAGGTTCCGAATATGATACAATAAGATTATGATTCAACCTGAATCATATCGGGTATTTATAGTGTCAGGTACTTGCTATTCGGCGAGGTTCCCGACCTAAAGCTTGCTTTAAGCCGCGCACACAACTTCATGAATGGCATTTAAGACTTATTCGGCGTTCTCTAAACGGAGCATTCACTTTCAACGTTTTGGGAGGGAATTACAATGGCAACGAAAGGTCACAATGAGGTCAAAGAAAGTTTGAGGGAAATGACTCGGATTTTCCGTCCTAAAGATCCAAAAAAATTCGTGAAGGAGTATGTGAGAAAATACCGGATTACGGGTGGATATGAGGAAGAATTGACTTCTGTCGTTGAGCATGAACTTGTCAAGATGGATTCTTCCGTATCCTGAAACAACACCAACTTCTGATTATACTGTTCCAATATGAATAGAACCGTCTCTCGGGCCTTGGCTCCGGCAGACGGTTTTTTTTGCGTTTGTGGAGTCAATTAGCATGTATCTATATTATCTTGGATTTGGTATCACTTTAGGGGCTTTGTTCTGAATTGCCTGCATATACATGGAAGTATACCTACAGCAGGAAGGATGAAGGCATGTGGACCCTATATTGAAAACCAGAGAAGAGATTGGCTACATGCGAGAAGCGGGACGGATATTAAAAGAATGCCATCAACATATTGAACAGTACATGGTTCCAGGCACCACAACAGCGGAGATTAACGAGCACGTTGAAGCCTTTCTCGCGGATCATGGAGCCACACCTGAGCAGAAAGGGTATAAAGGTTATCCCTATGCTACATGTGCTTCCGTCAACGATGTGGTCTGTCATGGGTTTCCTGGGAGCCAGGCACTTGCAAGTGGAGATGTCGTGACGATTGATATGGTAGTAAACAAAGACGGCTGGCTTGCTGATTCGGCCTGGACATATGCCATAGATGAACCGAGCAGATCTATTCGTCGGCTTATGAAACGTACGGAGAAGGCGCTTTATAAGGCGATAGCACAGGCCGTTCCAGGGAATACACTTGGAGACATTGGTAGCGCAATTGAACGAACGGCACGATTGTACCGATATGGAATCGTTAAACCGCTTATCGGCCATGGCATAGGGCAATATATCCATGAGCCACCGAATGTACTGCCTTATGGAAAACGAAAAACAGGAATGATGCTTACTGAAGGCATGGTCATAACCATTGAACCCATATTCACGAAGGGTAGCTCCGGGGCTGTGGTGTGGGATGAGGATGGCTGGACAGTCCGAACGCTGGATGAAAGCTGGGGCGTACAGTATGAACATACCGTAGCCATTACCAAGGATGGGCCGTTGATCCTAACGGATGGAACTTAAACGAAAATTTTCCCTCTATAATTGAATAATTGAAATGCTGTAAAGCTGGCGTGAATGCTCCATGCAAATATCGACTTGAAGATCCATGGGGCAGAATCGTCCATTTCCAGTTGGTGTGGTAATCGTTTCCTGAAAAGGCGAAGAATCTTTTTGCATAATCTTGCATGTTTTTATTGTGATAAAAGTCGCCAAGAAATCTGATATCATCACCGAAATTTGGCAAAATTTTTCAGTGGTTAATTGTAATACTTTTAAGTGAAATCGTTTGCAAACCAAGTTGTGATGCGGTTTTATACATAAAGTGAACAATTTGTGAACATGTGTCCAAAGATTGACAAAATCATACCCTCAACTTATATTTAATAAGTGATTGAAGCATATAGAATGAATTGGAAGAATGCGCAGACATGCCCTGGACAGGAAATGACGGGAGTACTGGAAGCGTTATTTTTGTAAGCATCCTATATGATGAAGAGGATTATGTGTATCGTGCTGAAACGTACATGTGTTGCCTTTGTACCGACGACAACGTAATCTACGAAAACGTAAAAAAGTGGGGTAGATCAATGATGAAACAGTGGCAGGTTGCAAAGCGAATTCTCCCCTTGCTGGCGGTGTTCTCTTTGCTGCTATCCGCATGCGGGCGGGAAGACTTGTCAGTAATGAAACCTCAGGGTCCTGTGGCGCAAGGCCAATATGATCTGATGAAGCTGTCTATTGCGATTATGATCGTGGTGCTCATCATTGTATTTGCAATTGCTGCCTATGTCCTGATTAAGTTTCGCAGACGAGCCGGGCAGAATGAAGTACCCGAACAGGTTGAAGGCAATTTCAAGCTGGAAGTAATATGGACAGCCATTCCTCTATTGCTGGTCATTATTTTGGCTGTACCAACAGTTCAGACGATTTTCGCCCAAGGTGAAGATTTGTCGAGCGACAAAAACGCAGTTAAGGTCCAGGTAACCTCACATCAGTATTGGTGGGAATTCACTTATCCTCAGTATGACATAACCACCGCTCAAGACCTCATCATCCCGACCGGAAAGAAAATTGCATTCGAATTGAAAACCGCGGACGTGCTTCATTCCTTCTGGGTGCCGTCACTTGCGGGCAAAATGGACACAAACCCGGATGGAACACTGAACAAATTCAGCTTCTCTGCTCCAAATGAAGGCGTTTACCGTGGTAAATGTGCCGAGTTATGCGGTAGATCTCATGCTTTCATGGAATTCAAAGTTAAGGCTGTTAGCCAGGAGTCCTTTGACCGCTGGGTTAACGCGATGAAAGCGCCAGCTGTGCTTCCTGAGGACACACAGCTTGCTGAGAAATTCAAAACGAACTGCCTGTCTTGCCACGCTGTAGGCGATCAGGGCGGACCTGTTGCACCTAACCTTACAGGTATTGGTGGCAAGGAATCCGTCGCAGGTATTTTGCTGAATCAACGTGAAGGTCAGGAAGAAGGTAAACCGGTACTGGATAACATGAAAGAGTGGCTTCATGATCCACAAGCTGTGAAGCCGGGCAATACGATGCCAAGTCCGAAGAGTCTGGGACTGACGGATGAAGAAATCGACGGAATTGCCGAATATTTGGCCAATTACAAATTGGACTACGAATAGAACAGCAAGGATGAAGAAGGGGGTACACAACCTTGGCTCATGCGCATAGCGTCAAGCGGTACAAGGGCTTGATGGACTGGATCACCACCGTCGATCACAAAAAAATCGCCGTTCTTTACTTGATTGCAGGCGGACTTTTCTTCGGCATTGGCGGAATTGAAGCCATTTTGATCCGGATTCAACTGATGAAGCCGATGAACGATTTTGTATCGGCGCAAGTGTTTAATGAATTGATTACGATGCACGGAACTACGATGATTTTCCTTGGCGTGATGCCGATTATTTTCGCCATTATGAATGCGGTGGTCCCTTTGCAGATCGGGGCACGTGACGTAGCGTTCCCTTTTGTTAACGCTCTGGGCTTCTGGACATTTTTGTTCGGTGGTTTGTTGCTTAATCTGAGCTGGATCATGGGAGGCGCGCCGGACGCAGGCTGGACATCATATACACCTCTCTCCGGTTCGGAGTATAGCGGAACACACGGTGTAGACTTCTATACGATCGGTCTTCAGATCGCCGGTCTGGGTACACTCATCGGAGGCATTAACTTCCTGGCTACCATTATCACCATGCGTGCGCCAGGCATGTCCTATATGCGGATGCCGATGTTTACCTGGACCACGTTTATTACATCAGCCATTATCCTGTTTGCTTTTCCTGCCATCACGGTGGGCCTTGTATTATTGACGTTTGACCGTATTCTCGGTGCGAATTTCTTCGATGTTGCAGGTGGCGGTAACCCCGTGCTCTGGCAACATATCTTCTGGATTTTCGGACACCCGGAAGTTTACATTCTGATCTTGCCGGCATTCGGCATTATCTCGGAGGTTATTCCAACCTTTTCGCGTAAGCGGTTGTTTGGATATAGCTCCATGGTATTTGCAACCATTCTGATTGCCTTCTTGGGCTTCATGGTATGGGCGCATCACATGTTTACGACAGGTCTGGGTAACGTGGCCAACGCGTTATTCTCGATCTCAACGATGCTGATTGCGGTTCCGACAGGGATCAAAATCTTCAACTGGCTCTTTACGATGTGGGGCGGACAGATTCGCTTTACGGCGGCCAATCTCTTTGCTGTCGGATTTGTACCAACCTTCGTTATGGGTGGGGTTACCGGTGTCATGCTGGCTTCTGCACCTGCAGACTTCCAGTTCCATGACACGTACTTTGTTGTAGCTCACTTCCACTATGTTATTGTGGGCGGACTGGTTCTCGGATTATTCTCCGGACTTCATTACTGGTGGCCGAAGATGTTTGGTCGTATTCTAAGTGAGTCGCTCGGGAAGTGGACATTCTGGACATTTATGATCGGGTTCCAGCTGACCTTCTTCGTACAGCATTTCCTCGGTCTGATGGGGATGCAACGCCGGATTGTTACATACTTGCCGAATCAGGATTTTGACCTGCTTAACCTGGTTAGCTCCATCGGGGCGTTCCTCATGGGCGTAGGGGTCATTATCTTCCTGGTGAACATCGTCATCACGACAAAGAAACCAATCGATGCACCAAACGATCCGTGGGAAGACGGCCGTACACTGGAGTGGACGATTCCATCGCCGCCGCCAGAGTACAACTTCAAACAAACACCACTGGTACGTGGTATCGATGCATATTGGAAAGAAAAGATGGCAGGCAACAAGGAGATGACTCCGGCGGAGCCGGTAGGTTCCATTCATATGCCATCTGCTACACCGTTGCCGTTTGTGATGTCGGTAGGTATTTTTATCGCCGGACTTGGACTAATGTTCAGCAAAGACAAATTCGAAATGGAATTCATGAATTTTATTTTCAATAATTATATTGTGCTTATTATCGGTCTTCTCATTACATTTGGTGCGATGGCACTGCGCTCATTATATGACGATCACGGCTGGCACATTGAACCCGAGGATCAGGACGAGAAGGGGGCGAGAACATGACAACCTCACATGCCGAGCCGGTAAACAGCAAACTGCCGCACGAACCAGAGAAGGCAACGCTGGAAGGACGCAACAAGCTGATTGGCTTCTGGCTGTTCCTTGGCGGTGAGACGGTACTGTTTGGTACACTCTTCGCGACCTTCCTCGCACTTCGCGGGCAGACCAATGATGGACCTACAGCGAATGAACTGTTCCATCTGCCGCTTGTGGCAGCAGCAACCTTCATCCTCTTGGTCAGCAGCTTGACGAGTGTATTCGCCATTCAGGCGATGCACAAAGGGAACCGAAATTCACTGGCTTTGTGGCTGGGGATCACAGTTGTTCTAGGTCTGGGATTCCTTGGTCTGGAGATTTACGAGTTCTACGAGTACGTGAAACATAAAGAGTTTGGCATGACCACGAGCGCCTTCAGTTCGGCATTCTACACGCTGGTCGGGTTCCACGGAGCCCACGTTGCATTCGGTATTGTGTGGATCGGAATCATTATCGGGCAACTGTTCAAAAAAGGATTAACGGTCGTAACCGCACCGAAAGTCTATGTCTCAGCCATGTACTGGCACTTCATCGACGTTGTGTGGGTGTTCATCTTTACGGTCGTGTACCTGCTCGGAAAGGTGGGGTAACACATGTCCGCTCAGGATCAAAGTGATCAACAGCCGGTGAAGCACCGTCACCGTGCGGAAGGGCCTTCGAAGCATGTCGTCGTGTTTATTTTCTCCATTATACTCACGTTGATTGCCTTTGCAGCTGCTGCAGCCGGAGGGGTTAACACAACCTTCACCATTATTATTATGGTTGTCATGGCCATTCTGCAGGTATTTGTGCAACTTGGTTACTGGATGCACTTGAAGGACAAAGGCCACTTGATGCCAATACTATTTATGGCCTTTGGATTTTTCGTAGCCTTTACATGTATTATTATGGCCCTCTTCTGGGTCTGGTGGTAAGAGAGATGGCGGCGGCGAATGCCGCCGTCTTTTCCCCTTTTATACGAGTGAATGATGAATGATGGAGGTTTGCATCTCTGGATCGTTCCAATGTACCGTCATCAAGAGAGTATGACATCGTGGTAAGTGAAATAAATGTTCACCAAAACAGGTCACGGGGAGGTTTCCCGTATGCTCGGGTTGCAATATTTTAGTTTTGACGACTTATGGAGTCCGCTTATTCTTGCTTTATTTTTGATTATTGCGGCAGCCTATCTTGTATTAGTGGGTCCGTTCAGCGAGAAAGTACGGGGTGCTGAGCCGGCAACTACCGGACAGAAGGTCATGTTTCTCGCAGGTCTATTCGCTCTATATCTGGCACAAGCGGGTCCCTTCAATCTACTAGGTCATGTGATGTTCAGTTTCCATATGGTGAGCATGGCATTATCCTACCTTGTTGCTCCGCCATTGATGATGAAAGGTTTGCCGACTTGGGTATGGCGCGGTATTGTGCGCTGGCTGCCTACTCGCAAGCTAGCCTTCCTGGCGCATCCCATTGTAGCGGCAGTGTTGTTCAACGGACTGTTTTCCTTGTATCATCTGCCCGTTGTGCATGATTATGTCATGTTGAATTTTACCGTTCACCGGTTGTATTATATCGTACTTTTTATCACATCCATGCTGATGTGGTGGACGTTACTTAACCCTCTGCCAGAGGGTAGACAAGCGTCAGGTTTGTCGAAGGTTGGATTTATCTTTTTGAACATGGTGTTATTAACGCCTGCATGTGGATTGATTATTTTTGCCTCCGAACCGCTGTATCAGACGTATAGCAATCCGGCTGTATGGGCTGAAGCGATGAGGTATTGCGTATCGGGCGACTCCTCGGCGATTCTTCGTTCATTCGGAGGGCCGGCGTTCTTTAATGTCCTGTCTTCTACGAAGGAGGATCAGCAGGTGGGTGGGATTCTTATGAAGTTTATCCAGGAGGGTATCTTTGTCTCCATGCTGGCTTATGTGTTTTCTCAATGGTATCGGAAAGAGAGACAGGAAGAGGATGATGATCTCTCGCCTGCTGGTGGCGGTAAAGAGCAGGGGCCGCTCAATCCGGCCGCCAAATCGTGAGTTTAATGTGACGACAAAAGGGGGAACACACGATGGATATGTATTTTTGGCTGCCTACAATCAGTACTTCGTTCATTGTGCTTAGTGCGATACTTGTGGCGATTGGCTGGGCTTTAATTATTCGTGGTAAACGTGAGGCACACCAGTCTGCTATGGTAGCGGGAGCGATCGCAGCTCTAATCTTTTTTGTAATCTACATGTCCCGCACTGTATTTGTTGGTAATACGGCTTGGGGCGGAGACCCGGATATGGAGATCTTTTACCGCATCTTTCTGATCTTTCATATTATTCTGGCCACGGTTGCCGCTGTATTTGGTATCTCGACACTGGTACTTGGCTTCAAAAAGAATTTTGGAAAACATCGCCGCTGGGGGAAATTTACCTCCATCATCTGGTTTGGCTCTGCACTGACAGGTACGGTGGTATATGTGTTGTTATATCTGCTCTATCCGGGGGGACACACAAGTCCGGTATGGGAAGTTATCCTCGGCGCTTAAATGGATGAATCTCGCAGATGATTAGTCCATACCATCTCTCTTATTCATTCATAGAATGAGTTTGAGAGGAGGGAACCAAAATGAAAAAAACAGTCAGCATCAGTCAGACGTATCCTCGTCTTACCGTGTATTCCGAAGAGAACTACAGAGGAAGAAGCCGCATTTATCGTGGTAACACTGGACTTCGCAACCTGGACAATATTTTGGACGGGGTTGAGAGCCTGCGCTTCTTTTCAACGAGTTCGAATGCAACACTTGTGGTGTTTACACGGCCAAACTTCCAGGGAGGCTTCCGTGTCTATCGCGGGAACACCAATCTGAGAGATTTGGATGACTTGATCCGCGGCGAAGATGTAGAGTCGTTGATCTCCACCAATCAGCGTCTCACTTTGGCTGAGATTCGCGCCATCCGTAGAAACCGCAGCTTGCCAACAGGCTACAACCTCGTGTAAGACATGAGCTTCTTCTGCTATCAGGTGACCGGAAAAGAAAAAGAAAAAGAGCTGTGCCCTTCTGTGATTGATTCACAGTGCCGGGTACAGCTCTTTTTCTAATGAGACAGAGCAGGAATTGTTAGTCTCCGCCGCCACCGCTATCTCCACCTCCGCCACTATCCCCACCGCTGTCGCTGCTTCCGTGATCACTGCTCGAATGATGATGAGAGCCCGAAGAAGAATCTATATCGTGATGTTTGTGATCGTGATGGAGTCGGTGGTCGTGAGTGGGCCTGGTATGCGAGTCCGTCGAAAAGTCAGAGGTCATCATAGAAGAAGACGTAGCCGAGCTAGACGAATGATGATGCTGTCTGGACTGTCTGGAATGCCTTTTGCTGTCACTTTTGCTCTTAACCCGACCTGGCTCACTTCGAATGATGAGCCAGATCATCGCAAGGATAAAACCAAATACAAGTATGGGCTCAATAAGCCATCCCATAGGGTGATCATTCCTCTCAACTAAAATCGCTGTGTATATCTTATCGCAGAATGGATTCTTTTCCTATCCTGCTTTCCTGATTCAGGAAAAAAAGGGGTTGACGGGACATGCAATAGGTCTGTATACTGTGTATATTGATATACACACTAGACACAGTGATCAAAACAAAAGCACAGTCAACCAGATGAAGGAAGACAGTTGAAAGGCAGGCATAGATATGGATGCATGGAAGCAAGCGTGGTGGCTAACCCGTAACGATTATAGTAAGGATAAGCTGCAGTGGTTATGGTCTGCCATATTTATGATCTACACAGGCAGTATGAGCGGCGTAATGCTGATTGGGCAGCAACAGAGTAATTTTATTAACCCGGTAGTAGATGCGTTTTTTCTCATTATGCTCCCGTTCCTAGGATTTCTTTTCAGCAGACGTTCCTTCCGCTACATACAAGAAGATTCCTACACACAGTTGCTCGCCTTTTATCGAAGGCTCCCGATTCCGAATGAAACTGTGATGTGGTCGAGACTGCAGCAATCTCTGATTGCATTCGCATATAATGGTTTTTTCTTCTACGGATCATTATATGCAGTCAGATTACACACGGAAGGCTTCACATGGGATCAGTATTTAGCCTTTGCGCTGAGTTGCACGGGATATGGACTTCTAATTACAGGATTGTATATTTACGGAGAGTTTCTCTTCAGTGGTAAAAAATATTTGATGCTTAGCTTCATGTTCTTACCGATGGCTGTTGTGATATCTGTTCTGATCCGCCTCTCGGGTAATTATGGATTCTGGTATGTAATACACTACAGTAAACTGTGGGGCTTGTTATCTCCAATCATGTGGATTGCGGTGGTTGCAGGTTTGGCAGCATTATGGGGGTTCAGTCGAGTGACGTTGAAGAAGCTTGCCGTGAGAGATCTGAGTTAGAAGGCGGCAGAATTAGTGATAAAAAGAATAAAGGATGAAACCGGCACGTTCAGGCAAGTGAGTGAAGTGTACCGGAGGGCGAGGTGCAAGATGTGAAGATACCCATTCAAATAAATGAGAATAGCGCTGAACCTTTGTATCACCAGATTGAGAACCAATTAAGGTCGTTAATTATAACGGGTCAACTGGGGGAGGGGACACATTTGCCGTCCATTCGCGAATTTGCCGGAGCGCTGAATTGCAGTGTAATTACGGTTAGACGGGTCTATCAGGATCTGGAGAATGAAGGTCTGCTTCGTACGAAGCAGGGGACAGGAACATTTGTGGCCCAGGTTGAGGCGGGAGAACGAGAGAACTACAGGCTGAAGGCAGCGGAGGAAGCGATGCAAGCTGCGGTGCAGTCGGGCAAAGCTGTAGGGTGTACAGAAGAGGAAATGGAAGTTTTGTTCCGGGAAGCCCTGAGAGCGAATTATTCAAAGTAAGGAGGGAGAAGTATGGTAGAATCCATAGCCGTTCAATTAAATGGTGTATCCAAGATGCGTAAACGCAGGGTTATAGGTCCGATTGATCTGACGATTCCAGAAGGATACGTTGTTGCCATTCTGGGGCATAACGGCTCTGGCAAAAGCACATTGCTTAACATGTTGCAACAAATTGTACTACCGGATAGTGGTGAGATCATATGGTTTGGACAGGAGAAGCATTCGGGGATACTTCCGATTGAGCTGAGACAACAGATTGGCTTTGTGGCAGATAACAGTGGTATTGAAGAGAATCGGATGACGCCTCAGGAGGCAGCCGATTTCAGATCACATTGGTACCCAAGGTGGGATATGAAGCTGTTCAAACAGCTTATAACAGACATGGACGTGCCAAGTGATGTGAAGCTGACCAAGATGTCCAAGGGAGAACGGAGGAAGTTTGAAATAGCCGCAGCACTTGCTGCTCGGCCTAAACTGCTTCTTCTGGATGAACCTTCGTCCGGTCTTGATCCTTTTGCCTGGAAGGTGATGGTTGAACAGTTCCGCAATTATATGGAAGGTGGAGACACGACCATTCTTATTGCCACTCATATTGCAGATGAAGTGAAGCGGCTGGCAGATTACATCGTACTGATGCACCGCGGGCAGGTTCTGGGTATGGCGGAGAAAGACCTTGTGCTAGAGCAGTGGAAGGAGATCTGGTATGAAGGAAATTTGCGGCCCGAGAATATTCCTGGTGTAGTTGAATCTTTTCAGGAAGAGAATGGCCTGATCCGTGTGATTACAACCCGGGTGAGCGAAGCGCAGGAGAGGTTGGAGTTGTCCAATCATCAGGTGCTCAAAATCCGTAATTTGGAACTGGGAGAAGTGCTGGAATATTGGATTGCCGGGTATGCACCCGTACAGTGGAGATAAACCGAAGGGAGACGATTCTGAATGAACCGATTGGAATTAAAGCAAGTCGTCAAACAGTACGCAGACAAAACAGCTGTCAATGGAGTTACGCTTAATGTAAAAGAGGGCGAGATTTACGGATTACTTGGAGCCAACGGTGCTGGTAAAACAACAACGATGCGCATGGTGCTCGGTCTGATCCACCCGGATGGCGGTAACATTTTGTACAACGGCAAACCATACAACACAGAGCTACAAGAGATTATGGGGTATCTTCCGGAGGAACGGGGATTGTATCCCAAGGTAAAAGTTAGCGAACAGATTAATTACCTGGCACGCCTTCGCGGAATGAAAGCCAAGGATGCGGATGAGAGTCTGAAGTACTGGCTGAAGCGGTTCGAGGTGCCGGAGTATTATGATAAAAAAATTGAGGAATTATCCAAAGGAAACCAGCAGAAGATGGGTTTTATTGCCGCAGTTGTGCACAGACCTCAGATTCTGATCCTGGATGAAGCGTTTAGCGGACTGGATCCGGTTAACGTAGAGTTGCTCAAATCAACGGTTAAAGAATTGCGTGATGAAGGTACAGCCATTTTGTTCTCTACACACCGGATGGAACATGTCGAGGAGTTATGTCGTCAGATCACGATACTTCATCGTTCTAACACGGTAGTGCAAGGTGAGATTAAGGAGATTAAGAGCCGTTATCCGCGTGAGCAAGTTTACCTCAATACTCTTGGACAGGTAGAAGGACTTGAGCAGCTGGCAGGTGTGAAACGAGTGGAGCAAAACGAACGTGGATATCAGATTCAGGTCAGTGAGGTTGCAGCCGCTCAGGAGATTTTGAAAACGGCAATGGCACAGACCACCGTGGAGCATTTTGAGATCAAGGAACCAACGCTTAACCAAATCTTTATTCGTGAGGTAGGTGAGTCGAATGAATAAAATGGGCACAATTACAGGTTTCACATTCAAAAACAAAGTAAAAACGAAGTCATTTATGGTTACTACCATTGTACTTGCACTTTTAATTTCGATTGGACTCAATGTTCCATATTTCATTACTTTATTCAATGGAGGCCCAATTGGCGGCGGAGCTTCCGGTAAAAATCCTGTCAACATCGGTCTTCTGACAACGGAACAGCAGGATGTAGCACAGAAGCTGGAAGACTTCTCATCTGCTCAGGGAAATCAGGCGTATCGTTTCATCGTGAGTGGGGATAAGGACGAAGCTGCATTACAGGAAGATGCGAAGGCAGGCCTGATTGATGGTTATTTGAAACTTGAAACGGTAGTAGGACAGGAGTTCCCGAAGCCTGTTTTATATTCCACAGATGACATTTCACCTCAGATCACTACGGCTATTGAATCTGCTCTGCAAAGTGTGAAGCTGGATGTCGTAGTCAAGGATGTACTGACACCTGAACAGAAGGCGTTGATTACAACACCTGTGAAGCTGACTGCAGAGAGTCTAAGCGCCGATGATGGTGAGGCTGGAGCTGGTGCGGAAAAATCAATGAGTCCGATCAACTATATCGTTGTGTACTTGCTAATCATCTTGCTGTTCACATCTACGATGATGACAGGTAATATGATTGCTTCCGAGATTACTGCTGAGAAAAGCTCAAGAATCATGGAAATTTTGATTACGAGTGTATCTCCACTCAGTCAAATGTTTGGTAAAATCATCGGTATCTTCATGGTAGGTATGTTACAGATCGGAATCTTCGGCGCAGTTATTGCGGGGAATATTCTATTACCGCACAACCGCGCAGTACTGGATGATTTCAATTTAAGTGTTAGCGACATTAATATCGCTGTAATTGTATATGGATTGATCTTCTATATCCTGGGTTACTTCCTGTACGCAGTGCTGTTCGCAGCCGTCGGTTCAATGGTCAGCCGTACGGAAGAGCTGGGGCAGGCAGTTCTGCCAATCACGATGCTGTCCCTGGTATCATTCTATATTGCACTCTTCAGCATCTCTGCACCGAATATTTTATTGCTCAAAGTTGCAAGCTTCATTCCGTTCACCTCGCCAACAGCGATTCTTGTACGGATCGGGGCAGGCGTTGCACCGACCTGGGAGATTCTTACATCTCTTGCCGTTCTGGCTGTATCCATTCTGGTCTTTGGCTGGCTCGCAGCTAAAATCTATCGCACGGGCGTACTGATGTACGGCAAACGTCCAACCTTCAAAGAGTTGTTTAAAGCGATGAAGGCGTACAAGATTTAATATTTCAAACTACGCAGCCCTTGTGCGTTGTCATAATTAGTGAGAGTATTTTCAAAATTTATGATAAATGTATATTTATGCATATTTATTTACCTAAAACAACGTAATATAACCTCTTGGCTAGAATAATGTTGTAGTGGGCATAAAAATTAAAAACAATTCAAATACACACTATGGAGGTAGTTAATATGATTAATCAATTAAATACAAAGTCCTATAAGTTAATGAGTGCAGGAGTAGTTGTTCTATTGTTAGCATCAGTCATCAGTGGAGAAGGCTCTGTAGTGAAGGATGCCGTTCAAGGGGTGATGATGGGAGCTGGAGCTGTTTTCGCAGCTGTAGGTCTATGGATGGCTGGGAGTAAAAAGTGAATGAAGAAGTAAGGAAAGGCATAGGATATCATTTCAGAATGGTAACCCTCCTTTGCAATATAAAGTCTCGATATCTATTGACTGTGCTTACTCTGGTAAGTAAAAAAGCGGCCCATCTGGGACTGCTTTTTATTTACCAGAGTTTTCTTCAATGGCATTAAATTTCGAAGTAATATCCGGATATCGTCTGTCTTTGTGATATCAGGGATTGTATGTGTTGTGTTGGCCTGGATTCGTTTTAACGCTTGATGAAAAAATGGGTGCTACTCGGCAATAGAGTAGCACCTTTTTGTTATTTACGATTTCAGTTCGTGAATCTAGTTTAAGTTGTCTTTTGCTTCTGTTTATTCGTAAGAAACAGGCCGGGGATCAAGATCAGTGCCAGAACGATCGCGGCTAAAAGAAAACCGATATGGTACGCCTGCAATTGATTTGCAATGGTTGGATGCAAGCCTTGTATGACTGTAGCAACAGCCGTCGGAATAATGGCTGAGCCGAAGCTTGAACCGAGGTTTTCAATGATATTTATCCCAACACCCGCTTCCGGAAGTTGCTTGTTGCCCAGTCCATTGTAGGCTTCGCTCATTAGTGGAAGACTAATGCCCCCAACGCTGGCACCGCGAATAAATAAGATTACTGAAATCCAGATCATACTTGTATGATCTGTGATGAAGATAAAAGGAATGGACCCAATAAGGGAAAGGAAGAGACTGACGATCAGCACATATTTTGCACCAATGCGGTCGATCATTTTTCCAATGAAAGGTCGGGTGATCAGCATACCAACGCCTTGAGGGATGAGTGCAACGGCTGTTTCAATGGCTGTGAAGTGTCGAAAGGTTTGAAAAAACAAAGGGAGTATTAACATCGGACCCATGATGGCGATATTAGCGAAGAATAGCCCGGCACTTGAGGCTGCAAAGTTCTTATGCTTAAACAAATTCATGGGCAGAACCGTTTGATTCATTTTAATACGATTATAAACGAGATAAATGAGAGCCGAAGCAAGGCCAATCCCCATCCACAAAATGGTTTCCTGATTGTTGAAAGTGGCATAATCCGCTGCTTTGGTGATTCCGTATATTAAAGCTATGCTCATAATGGATAAAACGATAATTCCGAATAGATCGAGCTTGCTTTCTTTGTTAAAAGGCTCGTAGTTTGGAATCTTTCTGATCATTAGTGGTGCAGAGATCAATACAACGAACACGTTAATGAAAAAGATCCACGGCCAAGATGCGACTTGAACAATGAACCCTCCGAGGATGGGTCCCAAAATAGGACCAAAGATCATAGGAGTGCTTACAATCGCCATGACTCTGCCTAAGTACTCTTGTCCGGTTGTCTTAACCAAGAGGGTGAACATGAGGGTGGTAATGACTCCGGCACTAAATCCCTGAAGCAAACGGAAGACGATAAAACTGGATATATCCCAGCTAACACCAATTAGTAAAGAGATTACGCCAAAAGCAATGACCGCTCCAATGAAGACCTTTTTGCTATTAAATTGATTCATAAGCCAACCAGATACCGGAACTGCAATGGCAAGGGCTAAAATATATCCTGTAATGGCCCATTGAATGGTGCTTAATGTGGTATGAAAATCTTTTGTGAGTTGACTTACAGCGATATTCACCATTGTAGAATCTAACATAGGAGCGATTGCTCCAAGAGCAATGGCCCAAGCGGTAATCAGGATATGTCTAGGTATGTCGGTTTCTTTTGCTTTGTTTGTACGCATATTACACTCCTTTAATTAATATTGTTTCCTCGTCAACCAAAATTCTATCCACTTTTAGTTTCCTTGTCAACAATAAAAAAGGTATAAAAAAAGCATCCGTATCTCTTTAGAGAAGGTTGCTCTTGGTTTTATTCTTAATTTATAGTTGTTTCACTTCATTATATCTAAACCTTGTTTCTTTATTTCAGTGTCCAAATGTTTACTGTACAGTTCAATGAAGTCCAGCATGTGATCGAATTGTTCTTCCGTTACATGCTTGAATACGGATTCATCTCTTTCCTGAAACTCTTTATGCAGTTTCTCGTGAATGTCAAATACGACTCTGCCTTGCTGGGTGAGTTTAAAAAAGACTTCTTTCTTGTTATTCGTTTTCTGATAGTCTTCGATCAGGCCTTTTTCAATGAGTTTCTTCGTTAATTTACTTATAGCGCCCTTGGTCATATACATGGACTCCGCCAGCTTGGTTACATTGGAATCTACATTTTTCTCTATAAATTCAATGCAATGGACTTCAGAAGGCTTGTACCCTTGAAGACTGCTTTCCATCTTCGATTTATTAATCCAGACTAACTTGTTAAATAAGTCCCTGAAATTCAGCATAACCTGTTCTTGCTTGTTCATGGTTAGTCACCCCATACGAGTAATATGATAAAGTGAGACAGAACATAGAAGCACCATCTTACATAGTAGTACGTGAATTAATATCACTGACAACGTTTATCTCCTACGATAAACTATAACCTTTTATAAGGGGAAATCAAATGATGGGATTCTGGGAGTCATAATTAGTGAATGTATTTTCAAAATGGATGGGACATGTAACTGAAATAGGTGCCACTCGGCAATGGAGTGGCACCTATTTATCTTCGATTCGATGGATTGATCCGATCAATTAAAGCAAGCATGATTTGCTAACTAGACTGCATTCCTTTTAAAAATACAATCTATTTAGGGAATTCAATATAACTACAATAGTTAGAGCCTGTATATAGGGTCTGAGCTGCAATCTTGTATTTGGATGTGGAAGCCCAAGGTTCTTTCACATTGGAATGTACATGGTAAGCAGGAAAATTAGAAGAAGATACTTCTGCTCGAATAAAAGAACCTTTTTGCAGTTCCCACGCTGTTGGCCACATCTCTATAATGACCTGTGCAGGTTGGTTGGGTGTATAATCCACGGGTTGATCAATGTTATTCCGATATCTCAGAGAAGTTATGCCATCGACGATATTAAAACTTTGACCATCCGGAAATACCTCGCAGATTTTCACACTAAAAGCCGTATCCTCCGCATCTGTACTAACCTCTAAGCACACTTTAATACCGCCCGTTATTTGTGTGTTTTCATCCAGTACAGCAGAGTCAAACCTCAGGACATCTTGGCGATCAGAAAAGTCAGGTTGGGCCAAACTACCATGCGGTGCACCCTTAAACGAAGGCATGATCCATGCAAGTAAGGCACTTCCTCCATGGGTAGGTACGGGGGAGGAAGGATCGTATGCATACTTCACTGTTGACGGTTGCGATGGCTTGTCGGTTAGTTGCTGTTCAGGATTATTTGAAAAGTACAAACGCCAGGTTGTATCCTGATCCGTTATGGACTGACGTTCTTCCCACCGAGAAGCTCCAATACGATAAAAGGAAATCGGGCTGAATGTGCCAGGATTCCCTTTTAGATGTATATCAAACCATTCCAAGGCCGCTTTTATTCGAAAAGCTCCCAGAAGGTTAGCATCAGGATACGTTCGTTCACCTGGTGAATTCCCGACATGATCCCAAGGGCCGACTACAAATCTGCTTTTACGTTTTACGTGATCTTGAAGCAGGTTGTAGCCTTTGAAGGCTCCCTCCAGATGATGGTCAAACCATCCCTCTACCATAAACACTGGAATATTGATCTTGGCAGGAATATTTAACAGCTCTGCCCATATTCCTTCCTGCCAGTATTTTGATTCACGGCTCGTCTCTGAAATATAGCTTTGGTAGAAGGGAAGGGTACGGCCCAAAAGTTTCTCGTCTGCTTGGTTATGAGGCAGAATGCTGAGAGAGTCTTGATACAGCTCGCCTGCATCGGTCGTCGTTTCAACCCCGGAATTCGCAAACGCCCAGGACGTATATATGTCATGCCGAAACATACCGTTCATATACATCTGTCCGTAGCGATCCACTCCAAAAAGATCTAGAAATACGGTTTTGACTTCTTTAGGCAACGAATCAGCGATAATCCAGGTTGTAAATGAACAGTACGATTGGCCGAAGAGTGCAATGTTTCCATTTTGGAAAGATTGCTGGACTAGCCATTCCAATGTATCAATGCCATCTTCGCGTTCATTCACAAAGGGAGACCACTCCCCTTCGGAAAGTCCTGTTCCTCTACAGGATTGAATAACTAGAACATAACCATGCCTGACGAATTGTGTATAGGTTGCTTCAAGCAAGTCTTGGTTATTGGGATAGGGATTACGTACGAGAATGCATGGCCAAGAATCACCTTGATTAGGCCGGTAAATCCTAGTATGAAGCTGAACGCCATCTCGCATCGAAACTATGGCTTCACTCATACCGTGGATTTCATATTTGCAAGGTGGGTTTTCCTGTTCGATCGTTTTAGTTAAACCTTCCCATTGGGGATTTACTTGGAATGATCTCATTTTTTTACACCTTCTAACGAATTTATTATGTGGTCATTCTTTTTCTGAATTGAATAGCAAATGCAAGGCAAAGGAAACCAATTGTATACGCTACCACGTTCAAAATCAATGAGGCTGAGTAGGAATGGGTTTGATCAAACATCGATCCATGTATATATACAGAAACAGCATTGGCAAATGCACCGAACATGAGAATAATAGAAAGGATTTGACTATAGTCTTTCGTTCCGAAAGATCCACGAATCAATAGAGGGATTGCAGTAAGTACGATGGCTTGTCCCATCCCGCTCAGAAATCCAGAACCATTCAAAAAGACTACATTGTTGAATACGCCTGTACTATACCATCCAGAAGCTCCAAGGAGCGTGAAAATAAGTAGTACGATGACGGGTTTAACATGATCCAACATAAAGCCCATAAGCAGTTTACCAATGGCGGCTCCAATAAGCAGGGCGGACATCACACTTGCACCTACTTGTAAACTGAAGTTTAAGCTTTGAATAAGTGCCGGTACATGTTGTGCCAGAGAGCCAGCTGCCTGAAAACAGATAATAGCTATGATAAAGCTGTAAAAGATAGGTGTACGGGATGCCTCTTTTATCGACAGACCGTTCGCTTCCACATTGTTGACTGCTTGATTTGATTCTGCTGCTGTATGGTTCGTTTCTGCACCATAAGGAAACAAACCGTTTTCAGGTTTGAATTTCATCAGAAGGGCCGTCGGTAAAAGCACGACAAGACATATAATGCCTACGATGATATAAGTTGTTCTCCATCCGTGTTCAAGAATAAGATGACTGATTATAGGATTAAAGAACGAGCCTCCGACAGCGGTCAGCGCACCTGTAATTCCAAACAAAATCCCCAGCTTTTTCTCGAACCAGTTACCGAGCAAAATAGGGATGGAGATCACAATGGAGATACTCTGCACGACTCCCAAGACTACTTTGATCCCGTAGAAAGGAGTGACGCTTTGAATGAATGAACATGCTATAAAACAAAGACCGGTTATTCCGAAAGACAGACTGAGCAGCAGTTTGGTATTGACCTTTTTAAACACTGTACCAGCAAACAACAAAGAAACTGCACCGGCAATCCCGCCAAAGGTTGCATTGAGAGCGATTTCAGCACGCGTCAAATTTAAATCTGTGCTCATCCCTCCCCAGAATAAACCGGCTGTATTGATTGTTAATCCGAAACCAACGAAGGATATAATACAGCATCCCAAAAAAATGACCCAAGCATAGTGAATTTTCATATTGTCCCCCCTGATGTGTGCACACCCCTATCATTCCACTATATGGAATGGCATTCAACTTAATGAGTGGAATTGAATTATCATTCCGTATAATGGAATGGTGTTCTTGAATGTGGAATGGGTGTGTTGTATGATTGGAATAGTAGCATACGCTTACATTATAATCAAGATAAAGATTAACGATGAAAGGTGCCTTATTAATGACCAATAAATCTAACGTAACTTTGAAAACATTAACCATTATGAAGGCTTTCATTGATGGACAAGCGGTATGGGGAGTCAATGATCTTGCACGATATCTGGAAAGTCCACCTAGTTCCATACACCGTATTTTAAAGACATTAAAAGAAGAGAACATTTTACAGACTATCCCCGAAACGAATAAGTACACGATTGGGAATGAGTGGGTACGACTTTCATCATTTATTAGTGCTAATTTTGGATTGAAATCCGTAGCTGAACCTTACCTTAAGACCTTGTCGCATGAAGTGGGACAGTCCGTGTATTTGGCACAATATCAAGAGCAGTATCAGAAGCTATCATTCATTTTAGGTATTCATAGTTCCAACATCCTTCAGTATCGCCTGGAGCTCGGAGTGCTTCAACCCATTCATATTGGAGCCAGCGGGAAAGCAATTTTAGCATTTTTAACAGATGAACAAATTAAGGAAGTGTTGAGTCAGGAAGGTGTGCCATTAAATGAGGCAAAGCAAATTATAGTGGAGATCGAGAGGATCAGAAGTGAAGGATACTCCTATACGTTCAGTGAACGTAAAAATGAGTCGATCGGATTCGGTGCTCCTATCTTTGATGCCGCGCACAATGTAGTCGGAAGCATTATTTTCGCAATCCCTTTGAGCCTGTATAAAGAGGAAGAGAAGAGTGTTATGATCGACAAAATTTTAGAGACATCCAAAGAAATTTCATATCATCTTGGACAAGTAAGATAAAAAAGTAGATGGTCTATCAGATTGCCAAGAAACTGAACAATCCAATGCATACAATCTGACGCGCATGTTAATTATAACCTTTAATAATGAAGTTATGTCATCCGAGGAATATGGACTTCATTCGGAAAGGAGCATGCGACGTGCCTGATTGGTTAGAGGTTATTATACGAACGATTTCTGCGGTAACTATGCTGTTTCTCATTACGAAGATTTTAGGTAAGCGGCAGATCTCTGAACTCTCCTTGTTCGAATATATAACGGGTATCACGCTCGGGAACCTGGTAGGTTACATCTCTTTGGATACCGACACAAGCTGGTATTTGGGCTTTCTTGCTGTGCTGGTGTGGGTTTCTTTCTCGGCAGGTGCAGAGTACCTAACGATGAAAAGTAAAAAGTTCCGTGATATTGTGGATGGAAAATCAACGATCCTTGTTGAAAATGGAGCTGTTATTCAGAAAAATCTGAAAAAGGAACGACTGACGATTGATGAGTTTTTGGAACAGCTTCGTAAGAAAGATGTTTTTCGGGTGGCCGATGTGGAATTTGCGGTAATGGAACAGAGCGGAGATATTAGTGTGTTATTAAAAAAGGAATATCAACCTCTCACCGCGGACATGTTGGGGTATCGTCTTTCTTCGGAAAAGGAACCGCGAACGATCATTATGGATGGTCGCATTCTACCTGAAACTTTAAATTCTGCTGCAGTGAGTGAGGATTGGGTCAAAAAAGAACTGCGTAAGCTAGATCTGACCTTAAGCCAAGTTTCGATCGGTCAGGTGGATAGTAAAGGAGAACTGACCGTGCAGACCGGAACGGAGGCTTTGCCCAAACCAGCCAAATCAAATCCAAATGATCAGATCAAAGACCTGGTACAACGATTGCAGGACGATTTAATTATGAGAAAACAACTTGCAGCGAACGACAAAGATCGTCTTAAATATCAGGAGGCGTTAGATCAATTTCAAACGGCAATGCATGCTTATCAAAAAACGAATCCGTCGTGAAAAGGTACATAACAAAACCATTTGAAACCCTGGCTAAAGCCAGGGCTTTTTTTATAAACTATAGTAATCTATGAATATTTGGAAAATTTTCTGGAACGAACTTCACATTAGAACGTAATATAGAAGGTGAAAGTGATCTCGTTGATCTTTGTCTACATCAAAAGTGTAGAAATTAGAAGAAGAAGGGAAATACATAATATATGAAGCAATGGAAACGCGTACTCTTATCTCTTACCGTCTCAGTAGGATTGCTCGCATCAGCAGTTCCGGCAATGGCTGCTCCGCAAGACACGGCTGTTAAAATCGATAATAAAGCTGTTACATACACTGCGGGTGCACCAATTGTTGAAAAAGGAACGACTCTCGTTCCACTCCGTACAACGCTGGATGCACTTGATGCCAAACTGGCGGGTACAACCGATGACAGTATCACAGCAATCGTCAATGGCAAGACCATAACGCTGAAAAGCAAACTTGTTCGCATCAATGGTGTTACTTACGCACCAATTCGTATCGTTGGCGATGCCGCAGGGTATGAGGTTCGTTGGGATAAGGCTACAAGAACTGTGTTGCTCGTATCCAAGGGTGACGGCACGGTTGAAACCGCTCAAAACGGTGGACGCGGCTTCATGTGGGAAGTGCAGAATAACGGCAATACCGTATATTTGGTAGGGTCGATGCATGTAGCAGACAAAAGTTTTTATCCATTGCGTCCTGAATTTGAAGAGGCGTTTGCTGAAGCTGACTATCTTGGCGTAGAAATAGATCTGAGTAAAGCGGCAGACGAAGAGCAACAGAAGTTGGTGTTAAGTCTGGGTTCATATCAGGATGGCACAACGTTGAAGGATCATATTTCCAGTGAGACATACAGCAAGCTTGGTGATATTTTGAAGAAAAAGGGGTTAGAGCCTAATGCGTTTGATGCATTTAAGCCTTGGGTGGTGGAAACTACGCTGGGAAGTCTGAAGATGTCATCAGTTGGACTGGAAGCAGCGTCCGGTGTAGATTTGTATTTTATTCAAAAAGCGATTGAGCGTAAAATCCCTGTCATTGAACTTGAATCCTACCAGTCTCAATTAGGAATGTTCGATAATTTCTCAAAAGAATTACAGGAAAAAACATTGCGTTCCACAATCGATAACTTCGATGTACTGGACAATTCCGCGAATCAGATGGCTGAGATGTGGAAAACAGGTAATGACGAGCAATTGCTGGAGTTGACCAACACCTTCTCCGATGATGAAGAGTATAACAAAGCGATGTTGATAGACCGCAATATCGGTATGGCCGACAAGATCGATGGTTACCTAAAAAACGGCAAAGGCGAAGAGTACTTTATCGTAGTTGGAGCAGCACACTATTTAGGGGACCACGGGGTTGTGAAGTTGCTAGAGGATAAAGGATATAAGGTAGAGCGCAAGTAAGGTGAGTACTAGGTAGGTAAGGTATCTGTGGTTTACTCTTTATGATTCACCTTAGTTATTTCAATAAAAGGAATGCACGTAGGAGCCCTTTCAGACGCTTAGTTTGAAAGGGTTTCTTTCTATGAGTAGGTGTCTTTATTATCTAATGATGATTGGTCGGTTACAGTTGGTGGAGAGTGAGGGTAGTGATAGACTGTGCTAATCTTTAGCTTGATATTCATTTGGATAAAAGTGGATAACTGAAATTAATAAATAAAACTTTACAAGTGGAGTCGATACGTGGTATATTCTTATTCCGGCCAAGAAAACACAGCTTACACGGTGCGGCAAGCAAATGAAAATAAGCTTCGAAAGAAACTTGAAAAAAAGAGCTTGCAAAGTTGGTTCGGACATGATATTATATAAGAGTTGCTGAAACGAACTGGTTTCGGTAGCGAGAACAAGTTTGATCTTTGAAAACTGAACAACGAGTGAGTAAACATTCTGCTTGCAGAATGACGTGAAGGTTTTTGGTACATGCCATCTGGCTGTATGGAAACTGGAACAAAAATGAGATTTTAATCTCGTCAGATTCAAAATGAGCTTATCGCTCTTTTCAATACCCCGATGAGTTTCACAGCGTTTAACGACGCTGACGGAATTCATCTTTATTGGAGAGTTTGATCCTGGCTCAGGACGAACGCTGGCGGCATGCCTAATACATGCAAGTCGAGCGGACTTGAAGAGAAGCTTGCTTCTCTGATGGTTAGCGGCGGACGGGTGAGTAACACGTAGGCAACCTGCCCTCAAGCTTGGGACAACTACCGGAAACGGTAGCTAATACCGAATACTTGTT
>NZ_JAURUN010000008.1:0-286407 GCF_030803945.1 Paenibacillus intestini
GCATCTAAGCGTGAAGCCCCCCTCAAGATGAGATTTCCCAGTATGTAAGACCCCTTGAAGACGACGAGGTAGATAGGCTGGGGGTGGAAGTGCAGCAATGCATGGAGCTGACCAGTACTAATCGGTCGAGGGCTTATCCAATAGCAAGTTTTGATCGCGTACGTTTCGTTTCGAATCTAGTTTTCAGAGTACAATAACTCTGAAACATATTCCCTGATAGCTCAGTTGGTAGAGCACTCGACTGTTAATCGAGTTGTCACAGGTTCGAGTCCTGTTCGGGGAGCCATGGAGAGGTGTCCGAGCTGGCCGAAGGAGCACGATTGGAAATCGTGTAGGCGTCACAAGCGTCTCGAGGGTTCGAATCCCTCTCTCTCCGCCATAATTCTTCTTCAGTAAGGCCCGTTGGTCAAGGGGTTAAGACACCTCCCTTTCACGGAGGTAACAGGGGTTCGAATCCCCTACGGGTCATTATTATTTTCAAACTATAAACTGAGATGAGAAACTCATCACTTCAAAAAAAAAGTTGATTTTCATATCGAGTTTATGGTAAGATCATAAATGTGTTGTTCGGAGGCTTAGCTCAGCTGGGAGAGCATCTGCCTTACAAGCAGAGGGTCGGGGGTTCGATCCCCTCAGCCTCCACCATATAAAATTTTCTAATGACGCGGGGTGGAGCAGCCCGGTAGCTCGTCGGGCTCATAACCCGAAGGCCGCAGGTTCAAATCCTGCCCCCGCAATTGTAACTTTCCTAACCGAAAGTGATCTGGAACCGTGGTGTAGTTGGCCTAACATGCCTGCCTGTCACGCAGGAGATCGCGGGTTCGAATCCCGTCGGTTCCGCCATTTAATTCTTAACATGAGGCAAGTTGTTCACTACATCTGCTGTATGGCACTGATGCCCTGGATAAAGTGTAGCGACTCAAGCTTAAACTTTATTATGGCTCGGTAGCTCAGTCGGTAGAGCAGAGGACTGAAAATCCTCGTGTCGGCGGTTCGATTCCGTCCCGAGCCACCTTGATAGAAAACTTAATATGCCGGTGTAGCTCAACTGGTAGAGCAACTGACTTGTAATCAGTAGGTTGGGGGTTCAAGTCCTCTCGCCGGCACCATGTAATCCTGGAGGATTAGCGAAGTGGCCAAACGCATCAGACTGTAAATCTGCTCCCGTACGGGTTCGGTGGTTCGAATCCATCATCCTCCACCAGTTTTTAGGGGCATAGTTTAAAGGTAGAACAACGGTCTCCAAAACCGTTGGTGTGGGTTCAATTCCTGCTGCCCCTGCCAATTAATTTTAATAGTAGTTTCTATATGGCGATCGTGGCGAAGTGGTTAACGCACCGGTTTGTGGATCCGGCATTCGGGGGTTCAATTCCCCTCGATCGCCCCTTTGTTATCTAATGGGGATTAGCCAAGCGGTAAGGCAACGGACTTTGACTCCGTCATGCATAGGTTCAAATCCTATATCCCCAGCCATTATGCGGAAGTGGCTCAGCGGTAGAGCATCGCCTTGCCAAGGCGAGGGTCGCGGGTTCGATTCCCGTCTTCCGCTCCATAATAAGGCGCCATAGCCAAGTGGTAAGGCACAGCTCTGCAAAAGCTTTATCCCCAGTTCGAATCTGGGTGGCGCCTCCAGCATATTTTTATTATATGCTACAATCAAATAAGCCGGCGTGGCGGAATGGCAGACGCGCTCGACTCAAAATCGAGTGGGAAACCGTGGAGGTTCGAGTCCTCTCGCCGGTATTTATTTAAAGAGTTCATTAGAGTTTATCTCTAGTGAACTCTTTTTGTATTGAGTTTTAATACTCTACTCGTGATTTATATTCTCTCAGTAAATAAAGAAATGATACGTTAGGTACATGGCTTCATTTATGGCCTCTTCCATTTGATATATAAGTGGATCTTGTATTCTGTGTATTAAGTACTCTTTAAGAAGATTAGCATGATGACTCTTTAAAATAAAAATTCGGGGATATCAAACCGATTAAGGATATGATTCGTTTCTTATGATTGAACGCATTTATGCGACATTTTAATTTTTTTATTCTAGGGAGGAAAGCAATAATGAACAAATCAGCAAAATATTTATCCTTACTTTTGGTATTGGGGCTATGTTTAACATTGCCACAGTTGGCAGGTGCAGAAGCATCGGCTCACCATCACATGACGGGAACAACAGACAAAAAGGACGTAAAGCCATCGTCCAAGCAAACGACGGGTTCTACAGCTAACCAAACGACCAAGCCATCTAAACCAACTAAGCCAGCCAAACCGAAGAAATCAGCGCCTGCGACTACAGATAAGAAAAAGTCTACAAAGAAGAAGAGTGATACGTCCAAATCTTCTAAAGATACTAAAAAACCTGCGGGTACCCAAGTAGAGAAAAGCAAAACGTATGTAATTGAAATTTCTGATTTTGCATTTCAAACTGCAGAGCTGAAGATCAAAGTTGGTGATCGTGTTGAATTTGTGAATAAGGATCAAGTTGAGCACTCCGTTGTTGCAGAAGACGATTCTTTCGATACAGGACTAATAGGCGAGGGAGAGAAGTCAGTGGTTACGTTTAAAAAGGCAGGCGAGATCAATTATCACTGTGGGCCTCATCCAAGTATGAAAGGGGTAATTAAAGTTCTCTCCAAGTAGTCCTGTGATTGAAATTGCTCGACCTGACAGGAGAGGGGAAGACTTTTGAATGCAGGAGTATTCCGATTACCAGCTAATTCTGCTGATTAAACAAAAAAAGCAAGAAGCATTATCAGAACTATATGACCGTTATGCTTCTCTCATATACTCATTCGCCTGGAAGGCTCTTCAACAGGAGGACGGTGCTCGGGAAGTGGTGCAGTCCGTTTTTGTCAGGATATGGACAACAGAGGCCGAATATGACCCCAACAAGGGTCATTGCAGGAACTGGATCATCACGATCACACGTCATTTAGCTATCGATTGGTTACGTAAGCAACGAAGTCTGTCGAGCCAGGTGGTGTCTTATTATACATCTGAGAAGCTGGAGAGAGTTGCAGAGCTTGCTGAACTATCGGTCGAAAGCCAGGTTGAAAAACAAATGTTGAAGGAGCAGATTAAAGGAATGCGTGCATTCCTGTCTCAGCAGCAACTTCAATTGCTCGAACATTTTTATTGGCAGGGATACAGCTTGAGTGAGTTAGCTGCACACTATCAGGAGCCTTTGGGCACAGTTAAAAGCCGACTGCACCAGACACTGAAAATACTGCGTAAGCATTTGCTTGCGGGAGGGGAAGAGTGGTAATGTCGTCAATAACCGTCTGCTCATACATGCTGGAATATCTATCGGATCCATGCTCAGAGGAGGGCAAAGCTTTCGAAAGGCATCTTGCTGATTGTGCGTCATGTAAGCTTGAATTAGAACAATTACGGCTAGGTTGGGAGGCGATTCCAACACATATGGAGCAAGTGAAGTTGCCATCTGATTTAAAACAACAGGTGATGGAAGCCGCATGGGGGAAAAGCAACGAATCCTTTGCGCCAGATCTTATTGAACATAAAAGGAGTAGCAGATTCAAGCGGTTTACGAAGCGCTATAACAATCCAAAAGTGAATCTTGTAGCAGCATCTGTACTTATCCTTCTTGGTGCTAGTTTGATAGGAAATGTAGTTTTAATTCAAGAGCGCATCGAGCAACCTGTAACGCTAATGAATTCGATGGATTTGCCTGCTTCTGAAATACAAAAGGTTATGAAGTTGGAGTCGCTCACCTCTGGAACGAGTTATGGAGTAGCTTGTATTGTAGGCACCGGCAAAGATCAGCAGTTTGTCGTCTACCTGTTCAACCCTCCACAGACGCAGAAGAATGAGGTTTACCAGGTATGGTTGAACAAGGATCAGGCGTACCATAACGCAGGCAAGCTGAGAGTAGAAAATCAGATGGGGCTTGCTGTGCTCGCAATTCCTATGGGCAACCAGGCATGGGCCTATGATTCCATTGCGATTACGTTGGAACCTGATTCTACGGGACTTGTCCCGCGTGGTCCGCAGATGTTTCGTTCAAGTTAACAGGTCAGATAAGCAGGGGAGAAGAGATTGTTGTAAATCCGTGTACCATTGAGCGCCATAGTGTTAAACAACACAGGAGAGGGCTTTCCCCTTCTGTGTTGTTTTTACGTTTGAAGATAAGTAACATAAAGGTTGACGTACAAATTGATTCAATATATTGTAGATATATTAAGTCTATAATATGAAAGGACGTGAAGAAGCTGACGACTCAACCGAGTACAGCGAATGCAGAACTATTATTTGACCTGGGTGTATGGGAAGAAGCGTGGAAGAACCGCCCGAGAAGTTCAAGATATAAGCAAAAAAGTGCCCCTTTTGATACAGAGGAAGCATTCGAACGTTGGGCCCGGAATTATCATGCCCAGTCTTTTACAGAGGAAGGCAAGAACCGCTCGGCACGCATAATGGGCTGGATTGAAAATCAGGGTGTAACGTTTGAAGGAGCCTCGGTGCTGGACGTGGGTGCGGCCTCTGGTATATTTACGATTCCTTTTGCAGAAAAGGGAGCCAGGGTTACTGCAGTTGAGCCTTCTGCTTTGCTTGTCTCGTTAATGCAGGAAACCATTCCTGCTGAACTGAAGAATAACATTACGATTGTATCCGAGCGATTTGAAGAAATCTCTATATCGAATAAAGGCTGGGAGAAACAATATGATATCGTTTTTGCCTCGATGTGCCCCGCGATGTCTGATTGGGAAACGATTGAGCAAGCTATACACTGTGCCCGAAAGTATGTTTACGTCAGTACGATTGCCGGTGCAAAAGAGCATACACTGATGGATGAGCTCAGGACAGTACTTGGCGTGGATGCTCCTTACAAGGCAGGGGACATGGCATACCTCCAGCAGTTGCTATACCTTAAGGGATATTCATATACAATGATTATTACGAGAGAAGTGAATGATTTTGAGATTCAGGTAGAAGAATTGATTCAACAGCTCCCTGAGTGGCTACACACCTATGAAATACCAACCGATGCGGTAGCGTTAAGTAAAGCTGAAACATATATTCGTGACACCTATACGAACGGCCTGATTCCCTTTTCTCGCGGAGCAAGATTTGGTAAAATGCTGATTCAGCTAGAACAAGCACATATGAAAACAGTGTCTGCAGTCAAAAAGTAGATATAAAACAAACTTGAATGCATCTTCAAGGTTTAATAAATGGCCCTCTTTCCAATGGAGTTCTTATCTATCCTTTAACAGCCCGTTCGGGATGTTTCTTACACTCCCGGTATCTTCCGGGAGTCATACCCTCCCATTTTCGAAAAGAACGGATAAAATTTTGTGGATTGGTATAACGAAGCCGTTCAGCAATTTCTTTTACCGTCCAATCCCGTTCGTCCAGCCATCTTTTGGCGATATTCAGCCGGTACCTCGTCAAATACTCACTAAATGAAGCGCCCGTTTCCTTACGAAAAACGCTGCTTAAATAGTTAGCATTGTAATGAAGCCGCATTGCACATTCTTCCAGGGTTAGATCTTTGTCGTAATCTTGCTGGATAATAGCGATCACTTTCTCTGAAATGTTCTGAGACTGTACGACCTGTCTTTCTTTAAAAATTTGAATGACAGGCAGGATCACCTGATGGCTGAACCAATGCTCCACCTCAGTAGCGGATTGTAAAACTTGAAGTTCTTGGAAAAGGGAACGGTGGCTCTGACTGATCTGGGCAAGTCGA
Source organism: Paenibacillus intestini (assembly GCF_030803945.1). Lineage (NCBI taxonomy): Bacteria > Bacillati > Bacillota > Bacilli > Caryophanales > Paenibacillaceae > Paenibacillus > Paenibacillus intestini. The sequence goes on from NZ_JAURUN010000008.1 coordinate 5,714, forward strand.
ATGCCAGAGTCCTGTGCAAGCTTCAAGATATGTGTTAACAGCCGCATGAGGGCATATTGATACTCTTCTGGAGTGCACTCCAGTGAAAATAGAGTCTCTAACAGTTCAGTCAACTGTTGGGTAGCAACACTCTCGTCTGCTTGCTGAATAGATTGAAGCAACGAATACTCTATTGCCTCTGGATAGGTCATGGCCCATGCAGCTGAAGCCAAATCATGTTGCTTATATTGTACGATAATGCCTGTCCCAAGCCGCATCCGATGTTTAAGCGCATCTATAGCTTCGTTGTATGCCTGTGGAATATGACTCATGAATGGATGTGGCTGACTTAGACCGATACTGACCTTCAAATCCAAAACCTCACCGATCTGTTGCTGTAATCGTTCTGTTAATTTTGAAATATGCTCCGAGAACAGCAGTAGATCTCCCTCCGTACTGCCAATCACGGTTACAACATGTTGTTCCAATACAATAGGAAGTAGTTGCTGATCAGGCTGAAGCGTTTCTTCAAGCATGTTCTGGATGGCAAATAAGAGCAGAGAGCGATCCTCCATTCTATATTTAGAGTGTTTTATTAGTTCAGGCTGTAGCGCAATGACGGCAATTAGTTGCCACGTAGAAGCGTGTGTGACGTACCCCTGTTCTCTTAATGTGCTGTGTAATGTTTTAAAGCTGGTTTTGCCTTGAAGCAACTGCATCATAGCGTAGGTACGTATCTGGTTCTGATGCTGATTTAAAGTGGATTCCAGTTGAGAATGTGCATCGGATAACTGAGAAACACCCATTCGAATCTGCTCCAGTTCATCAGGCATAATCATAGACTGTTTTGGTACCACGGAATAGCCTTTGTGGATGATATGATCGCCTAATTGAGTAAGAATCCGTCTGATAGGGGCGAGCATTCGTTGGGAGCCCAGCCACGCGAGCAGCAGCGAAAGCAAGAGTATGGCCATACTGATATATAGCGTATGGAATCCGATTTTAATATAGTCTTGAGTCAATGTATTCTCCGGAGAAATGAGAATATATGTCCATCCTTTTAATGTAGAAGGACTATAAGTTAACGAATAATCTGCATTGGCAAGTTGCACTTCACGCTCAGCATAAGCGTCTGAGTACATTACAGGTGGTAACGCCTGAATGTGTTCTCCGTTTTTCCGATCACGCAGGCCTATCGCAGACAAAGGTTGTCCAATAAAGGATGCATTCGGGTGGGCAATGATCCGTTGTTCCCGATTTATAATGATCAGACCTGAGGCTGAGGCTTCAGTTGTCGGGGATTGCGCCAGCGGATTTTGCATATAACATGCCGGAATTCCAGCGATCAGTGCTGCATTGGACGATGCACTTGCATCGGGAATCGTTCTTGCGAGCGTAATATGATAAATGCAGCCTTTATCTGAAAGACGCTCGCTTGAGATGCTTTGCTTGTCTTCATCTTCGTTACTAAATATGGTTGAGGGTGCGAGTTGCCATCCCGAGGTTAGTGTATCCGCAATTAGATCTTTCATGGGCAGTGATAACGGGAAGCGAGTGTTGGTATAAAAGCCGGCATGATTAATAAGCCAATCCTTGGATTGGTTCACCAAAATAATATCGAGCAGAGGTTCCCATGACTTCATATGCTGGAACTCTGTCTGCAGGTCGCCCGCTTGTAACTTGCTGACTCGTTGAAGTGAATTAGAGTCCGTAAGAGAACGAAGTGTAATCGGAGAGCGCACCGCTTGGTCTAGCATGTAACTAACCGTAGCGAGTTTGTGCTCTACATTGGACTGGATCTGTTCGAGAAGCTGTTGATTCGCTTGTGTCCGGTGCAGTTCTGTCTGGTTAGAAGAATAAATAAAAGCAGCAATTCCCGTGAGCAGAATTGGCACTGTACTTAACAGAAGTCCGAAGATAATCATTTTATGGAGATAGCTTAGTGATCGCACGTGTCCACCCCTTGATGGAAAATAGATTTCATTACTTCTTTATTTTAGTAAACGCTTACAATTAGAACAATCTAATTTTTGTTTATTTGGATAAAAAAGTAATTCCAGAAACGAAATCGTGTAATCCACGTACGTATAGAGATAACGGCTTTTTCATATTAGAAGGTGGGCTTCCATGAGATGTTTCCGTTATAAGGGTAATAACAGGTATCCGAAGTGTGGTGTTTTGACGAAAATACCCTGAGTCCTGCCCGCAGACAGTCCAAGGTCCAAGCAGATCCCCGACCTGAGTCTAGGATCAAAAACCGTCCGCAGTCTGTTTTGAAAAGTTGCTGAATCCCCTAGAATAAGGACATAAGGTTAAACAAGAAACACGGAAACAAAAACAAGCAAGTTTTCAACAAACGGATTAAACGATGCATTGAACAGAAACACGAATGAAGCTAAACACAGCACGAGTGTGCTGAGCACATCAGGATTGAAGTTCAAAAACAAAAAAGTAAAATCGGGAAGGGCGGTGAACAACAATTATGAGAATGAACAAGGGAAATGGCTGGGCGATTGTGTTGATTGTACTTGGTGCTCTGATTCTCTTCGGAAAGTTAACACCATTGCTTGGACATCTGATGGGTTACCTGATTCCGGTCTTGATGATTGCACTAGGGTATTACGGAATTAAAAGAGGAAATGTAACGCTCGGATGGATCGTTCTGATCATCGGTATCGTATCTCTGATGGGCAAACTGGCTTGGCTGATCGGGCCGATTATCGCAATCGGATTGATTATCTTCGGTATCTCGATGCTGAGCAACAATCGCAATTCACGTCGCCGTTATTAAGAATTTTCACGATAAACTAAAAGGAGGGACAGAACATAATGAGTGTATTTCGTCGAATGCGGGATATCACCGTAGCTAGTCTGAACGAACATCTGGAGCAAAGTCAGGACCCCGTTAAACTGATTGATCAGTTCCTGGTCTCGACCCGTCAAGACATAGGAGAAGCCGAGAAGCTTCGACACCAGTATGCGAGTCATACAAGACAAATGAAACAGCAGGCAGATCAAGCCGCCGCTATGGTTAACAAACGAGAGGAACAGGCATCTATGGCTTTGAAAGCCGGAGAGGAACATCTCGCCAAGCTGGCTCTGCAGGAGAAAATTCTCCATGAGGAAAAAATGGATCAATACACTGAATTGTACACACAAAGCGCTGCTGCACTGCAGGAACTCGATGAACAGATCAATCAGTTGAAGGCAGAGTATCAGAATGTGTATAGCAAACGCCAATATTACTACGCTCGAATGCAAACCATTCAGTTGCAACAACGAATGAATCAACGTGGAAACTACAGTGGTCAAAATGTACCCGGTATGTTTAACAAGCTTGATGACCAAGTCTCCGATCTCGAATATGAGGCACAGAGTCTTCGGGAAATCCGGCGAATGGGTCAGGATGGTTCCGGCTTATCCGGTAACATGTCATCCTCTGCACTGGACAAAGAGCTGGAGCGCTTGAAGCAAAAGCTCAATAACGATAAAAAGGAGTAGTAAAATGAATAAATTATACCGCTCAACGCGCAACCGTATGCTGACAGGTTTGATCGGCGGCATATCTGAAAATCTAGGATTAAGTACCACGCTGCTACGGATCATTTTCTTCATCAGTATCTTCGCAACGGGTGGTACATCTCTATTCATCTACTTCATCGCAGCATTGGTTGTACCTAAGGAACCTAACTACGCAGATCCGTACGTATATGGTCCCGATCACAGTAGAGGTTACAAGTAAACGAAAGGAGCAAGCACATGAGCAAACTATACCGCTCAACGCGTGACCGAATGATGACCGGTCTAATCGGCGGCATATCCGAGGCAATTGGAATGGATTCTACGCTATTACGGATCATCTTCGTCATCAGTATCTTTGCAACCGGGGGCACGACGTTGTTAATCTACTTCATCGCCGCTCTCGTCGTACCAAAAGAGCCTTTCCCACCATATGATCCATATGGTTACGGCCCGGGGGCTGGCAGAGGTTATGGTGGTTATGACCATCAGCCTCCAAGAGATCCTTTTAACAGCAACCCTAATCAACCGGGTCCCGGCTTTGGCCCTGGTCCAGGATACAACAGCAGACCGCATTCCGGCCCGCGTTCCTATGATAACAACACTTATGGCGCAGGAAGCCAGCACGAAAGTGAACTGGATTCCATGATGAAAGATATTGAGAAGAAGGCATTGAAAAAAGAAGTTGAAGAGCTTCGCCAAAAATTATCTCGTTACGAGAAGGGAGAAAAGTAAAATGGGAGTATTTAAACGGATTAAGGATATGACGAAGGCATCTGTAAATGATATGTTGGATAAAGTGGAAGATCCGATTGTAATGTTGAACCAGTACTTGCGTGATATGGAGGCCGAAATTCATGAGGCTGAGGTGACTGTTGCTAAACAAATGGCTAACGAGCGCCGCATGAAGCAACGTCTGGATGAAGCAGAACGTACTTCGGTACAACGTGAGTCCCAAGCTGAAGCTGCTCTGTCGAATGGTCAGGAAGAAGTAGCACGCAAATTGCTGGAAGAGAAAATTTATTTTGATCAAAAAATTGAGGAATACCGTGAACTGCACGCTCAATCTGAAGCACAAGCGAAAGATCTGTTGCAACAGTTGCATGATATGAAAGATGAATTCTACAAAATGCGCAACAAACGTAATGAGCTTGTATCCCGTGCACAGATGGCTAAAGCTAAGAAACAAATGTCTTCGATCAACAGCTTGCATTCCATTGAGAGCGGAAGCGCATCCCTTGGATTCCACCGCATGGAAGAGAAAATCATGCAACTTGAAGCTGAGGCAGATGTAGCCCGTGCACCATACCGCAATACTGGAGCATCCTACACCAATCCGGTTGATCTGGAGAAACAATTCAAAGTAGATCAACAATTGCAGGCTCTGAAAAACAAAATGGGCAATGGTTCCAAGAACGAAGCGATCGATACTTCTAAAGAATAACTGTTCGCATGCTGGACAATATGATATTCTATAGATCGTGTAGCCTATACGATTCGTAGAACAAAAGTTAAGCCATACAGGACTTCAGTGCCTGCTATGGCTTTTCCGTCGAATGAAGAAAATCCAGATCGTAGATGAACTTACAGAGGAGGTGCGGCAGAAATGAGTAAAAAAAGTCACTGGATTGCAGTCATTATTATTGTGGTTGGTTTTCTAATGCTCTTTAACCGGAATATGAACCTGCTGACGGCTGCCGCACTTATTCTGTTAACGGTTGGAATGCTTCAGATTCGAAAAGGAGAAACCAAAAAAGGGTATCGTTATCTTGGTGTTGGTGCAGCCCTGCTATTGCTAGATAACTTGATGATTGTCTTTATAATTGTACTCGCATCATTAGCTTATTTTTATTCCAAGAACAAAAAGATTCATCTACATGATGATGTCATGAAAAAACAAAATTTTATGGCCCGTTATTACTGGGATCAGTCCTCCTGGAGGCTGCGCAGTATGAGTCTATGGCATGCCATCGGCGAGGTCAATGCGGATCTGTCCCTCTCTATTCCTGAGGAGAAGCAAACGATTGTGCTGTTGCAAGGCGTTATGGGCAATGTACGTCTAACGCTACCTGAGGATTACGGAGTTGAGATTGAGGCGTCGGTGCTATTTGGCCGAATTAATCTGTTAGGCGAGCAGGATAGCGGCATGATGAATCAATTGGTATGGAGAACTCCTGGATATGAATCCAGTGAATATAAAGTGAAATTTGTTATTTCGTATATTGTTGGCGACTTAAATATTCATAATCCGTAGTACTAAGAAATGGATGAAAAAAAGGAGGAGGTCCCGGATGAAGGATAGAAAACATACCGATATGGTTACCCGAAGTATGCGTGAAGGGATCCTCCTTGTTTTCATTGTGTTTGCTGTTATTTTATATGTATTGTATACATATGGTTATCTGGCTCCATTTGCAGGCTGGCGTCATCTTATTCAATCCGGGCTGGCTCTGTTGTTACTTCTGATCGGGATTGGGGCGGTATTTGGATTTTATCAGAGTTATAGGGTGAAAAGGCGGCTAGAATTGTTAACGGAAACCTTGTTGCAATGGGAAAAAGGATCACTCTCCCGTACGGTACCCGATCTCGGTCAGGATGATGTCGGACGGCTTAGTGAACAACTGGGTCGCATAGGCAAAAAGTGGGAGGATCAGGTGTCTTCCCTCCAGCGGTTGTCCACGAACAATGCACAGCTGGCCGAACAGGCCAGAATTACAGCCATTGTAGAGGAGAGACAACGGCTTGCAAGGGAATTGCATGATGCGGTATCACAGCAGCTATTTGCGATCTCAATGACAGCAACGGCGGTAGGCCGGAAGATGGAGAAGGATTTTGAACGGGCACAGCGGCAGGTTGCTTTAATTGAAGAAATGGCTTCCGTGGCTCAGTCCGAGATGAGGGCTTTGTTGTTGCATCTTCGGCCAGTCTATCTGGAGGGAAAACAGTTGGAGCAAGGTCTGCGTGATCTGGTGATGGAACTCAAAACCAAAGTACCGATGGAGATCGTGCTGGAGATGGACGAGGATATTCATCTGGTTAAAGGAATCGAGAACCATTTATTCCGGATCGTGCAAGAAGCGATGTCGAATACGTTGCGTCATGCAAAAGCGGAGAAAATGGAGATCAGATTGCAACGCCGAATGGATGCGGTTCGTGTACTGATTCGAGACGACGGGCAGGGCTTCGATCTGGATGAACAGAAGCAGGCCTCCTATGGTTTGGCGAATATGCGTGAACGGGTTACGGAGATTGGGGGAGCCATCCAATTTGTGACGGCACCTGGCAAAGGAACACGGATTGAGATTACCATCCCTCTGATGAACGATGAAAGCGAGGTAGAACATGTCAATGGAACCGGAAGTCGAAACGGAGACGGAAACGTCGATCAGAGTGTTGCTCGTGGATGATCATGAGATGGTGCGGATAGGTCTTGCCGCGGTTCTTGATACGGAAGACGGCATTGAAGTAATCGGTGAAGCCGGAAGCGGAGAGGAAGGCATCAGGCTTGCACAGGAGTATAAGCCGGACGTTGTACTGATGGACCTTGTCATGGAAGGTATGGATGGCATTGAAGCGACACGTCAGGTACTCAAAATGAATCCGGAATGCAAAGTCATTGTGCTGACCAGTTATCTGGACGATGAGAAAATGTATCCGGTCATTGAAGCAGGAGCATTCAGCTATCTGCTGAAAACGTCCAGAGCCAATGAGGTAGCTGATGCGATTCGTGCCGCTGCCCGCGGGCAATCTGTTCTGGAGTCACAGGTAGCATCCAAGATGATGAATCGGTTCAGACAGCCGCAAGCGGCGGCGCCTTTACATGAAGAACTGACCGATCGTGAGATGGATGTTCTGCGTTTGCTGGCCCAGGGCAAGTCCAATCAGGATATTGCGGACGAATTGATCATCGGTATTAAGACGGTTAAGTTCCATGTAACCAACCTGCTGGCGAAGCTGGATGTGGATGACCGGACACAGGCCGCGATTTATGCCTATAAGAATGGATTAGCCGAGTAAGATAATACGATAGCCAGGTAGCCGCAAGGTATGTGTCTGGAATGGAAATAAACAAAATTTTGAAAAATTTCAGATGAAAGAATCAAGGTTGAATATAACGGAAAGCTCGGTCTGCCCTAACGTGGTGGATGGGCTTTTTTTTGTATGTATTCATAGAAAGAGTCTCGTAATGGGGTTTAGGTCACGTTGGAAGGGGGCATGCTGTTGATAGATTCATAGATTGGCAGAGCGAATGGGGGAATTCACTTGGTAAAACGTTGGATGAATACAGGGGTCATTGCCATAGCCATTATAATTTTAATCGGAGTTACACAGGTATATGCAGCGAATGTAGAAGTAGAAACGAAAGGTTCTGGTACCGAAGTGGCAGAACTGGAGCAATTGTTACATACAGCAGATGCAGTTATCAAACATGCAGATCAATGGGTGATCAAATGGCAAGTCGCAGGCCACGGAGATGCTCGTATGCAAGCTATGAAGCTGGCAGCAGATCTGGGACTTGAAGCTCCCGTTCAGGATGTTCAAACCGGACATGATGTATATCGAAGCGAGGGGAAAGTTGGCGTTTCTGAATCTCCAATAGGGTTGTTGCTTAATGTAGCGAGTACAGAACAGGATGAATATTATGTGATCGTGCAGCTGGCAGGAAGAGCAAAACTGGATCGTCAGGCATTGCTTGCATTACATGGTCAGGTGGCAGAGGCAATGACTGAACACGACTTGAACGAAGCAAGCTGGAATATGTCCGTACAGGGCAAGTTAAGTGAGATGAATGAAGGGAATGACACAACATCTACTATAGATGCATCAAGTCCGGTTCAGGCTGGTGCAGAGATAAAGGCCAGTGAACAGTTAGCGGCGCTCGAAGCCAAGCTCTCTGATGAACTGGAAATGATAGCAGTTGAGCGTTATGAGGATGGAGCTACAGCCAGTGTTTCGTATCAGGCGACAGAGTTATCTTTGGAGATTATGAGCGGCTCGCACCTATTAAATATGCAGCTTGCGGTACATCAAGTCAGTGGACAGAATGATGCACGTGTTACTGTCGGTTTTCCGGTGATCACGATTGAATATTAATTGATGGAGGTAATGATATTGTAGCTGATTCCCGGCAGGGGATATGCTAAAATATCATCACATCCAAGTTGGGACTTGCTGGTAATTGTTATTTGGTTTGTTGAGATCGACTGAACTGAACACTATTACATAGCTCGGGAAGCGGATAAGAAGGTCTTCCCGGAGGAAAGAGGAGCCTATGGACAATAAACAGATGCAAAATGAAGTACAGACACCAGGTGCAGTGTTTTTCATTTTTGGAGCAACGGGAGATTTGGCCCGCCGGAAGTTGTTTCCGGCCATCTACAGTTTATACCGTGAAGGCAAGCTTGCTGATGACTTTGCGGTTATTGGCGTAGCCAGGCGTCCGAGGTCACAGGAACAGTTCCGGGACGATCTTCTTGAATCTATCCAGGAGTTCTGCCGTTACCGGGCAGGGGATTCGCAGGAGTGGAACGCTTTTGCCGAGCATTTTGAATATAAATCACTGGACATCAACAATGTGGACGGGTTCCGGGAACTGCGGGAGCAGACCGAACATTTGGAGACTAAGTTCAAAACACCGGGAAATCGGCTGTTCTATCTGGCACTGGCGCCTGAGTTGTTTGGCAGTGTGTCGTACAGTTTGAGAGATGGCGGCATGCTGGAGGGCAGTGGATGGAATCGTCTGGTGATTGAGAAGCCGTTCGGATATGATCTGCCATCGGCCGAGAAGCTGAATGAACAGATCCGCGAGGTGTTCAAGGAAGAGGAAATTTATCGGATTGACCACTATTTGGGCAAGGAAATGGTGCAAAATATTGAAGTGATTCGCTTCGGGAACGCCTTCTTCGAACCGCTCTGGAACAATAAACACATCGCCAATGTTCAGATTACACTAGGTGAGACAGTTGGTGTAGAGGAGCGTGGAGGATATTATGATCATTCCGGTGCACTCCGTGATATGGGTCAGAATCATATGTTGCAGATGCTGACGATGATTGCGATGGAGCCGCCAAGCCGTCTGTTCCCGGAGGATATCCGGGATGAGAAGGTGAAGGTGCTCCGTTCGTTGCGTGAGTTTACGTCGGATGAAGATGTGCGTAACAACGTTGTACGTGCTCAGTATTCAGAAGGAGAGTCCCGAGGCAAACAGCTTCCGGGCTACCGTCAGGAAGACAAGGTTGAACCGGAGTCCAATACGGAGACGTATTTTGCAGCACGCGTATTTGTAGATAATTTTCGCTGGGCTGGTGTGCCGTTCTACATTCGGACAGGCAAACGTCTGCCGGTGAAAACAACAGAAATTGTGGTTGAATTCAAATCGATGCCGAATAACGTATACCTCGGTAAAAAATATAAGCTGGAGCCGAATCTGCTTGTGATTCGGGTAAATCCGATGGAAGGCATTTATATTAAAATTAATGCCAAAAAGCCAGGCTCTGATTCCGAGATTCAGCCCCTGGCGATGGACTTCTGTCAGAGCTGCATGATCGGAATCAACTCGCCCGAAGCTTATGAGCGTTTGCTGCATGATGCAGCAGAAGGCGATTCCACGTACTTCACCCGCTGGGATGAGGTGGCGACCGCATGGTCTTTTGTCGACCGAATCGCGGCTGCTTGGGGCCGTAATCAGGGTGAATTGCACACGTATCCGGCAGGAACATGGGGCCCGGAGGAGACAGCGAAGTTGCTGGAGCAGGATGGTTTCCACTGGTGGCCGGTGAATGGGCAGGATGAGGATAGCGTCATTTGGCATGTGAACAGTTAAGCTCATGAGGGAATCGACCATAAAGGAATTTAAAGGTTATTAAGGGATAACACGAATGTTCAGGTGGTTTTCCATCGGAATGCTCTGTGTAACTCCCTTTAGTTCAACTATCTGTGTTTGAAAAGGGCCTTGAAAGATCGCATGAGAGATGCGGTCTTTCAGGCTTTTTTCTGTTGATAGTGAATCGAAGTCACGGACATAGAAGTAGATCCAAAGAGGTTCCACCAAAAGGAAATAAATAATTTAAATTAAGTTGTTGACAAAAAGTAAGTTAATAACTTATACTCAACACATGAGTTAAAGAGTTAAGCAAAAGACCTGCTGCGTTCGGTCAAAAAAAATGATATATAAATCCGACGCAGAGGAACATTCATGAGATAAAAGGTAAACCAGTTGAAGGGGTTTGCGGGCAGACAGTATCATGAAAAAATTTTCGCATAATATCTTTAATCTAAGAATACTATTTTGTATATATCGAATGGAGGAAAAGAAAATGATGTTGGATGTAGGGTTGTTGTTGATTCGTTTGGTGATTGGTTTGTCGTTCATGGCGCACGGGGCACAGAAGCTGTTTGGATGGTTCGGGGGTTACGGCATCAAAGGTACAGGCGGTTGGTTTGAATCGATGGGCATGAAACCTGGTGCACTCGTTGCTTTGCTGGCAGGACTTGCAGAGTTCGGCGGCGGACTATTGCTGGCGCTGGGTCTGCTGACACCGGTAGGTGGCATCCTGATCGCACTGACTATGGTGATTGCCATCGTTAAAGTACATGGTGCTAACGGTTACTGGTCTACACAGAACGGATTCGAGTATAACCTCGCCATCCTTGTGGTGGGCGTAGCTCTGGCTCTGACAGGCGGCGGGCAATATGCGCTGGATGCACTGATTTTCTAAAATCGAATGATCTGTAAGACATGAGAGGAACCCGGATGCCAGTTACATGGCGGAAGGGTTCTTTTTTTTGCGAAGAAAAGTGTTGAATTGGTGGAACGTAATCGGTTATTTTCGGCACAGATTATGGTACAATAGGAGAGTTGAATTGAGAACGAGGGAAAAAGCATGAATGGAAGCACCGATCTGAAAGGATGAACTCCATTGTAAATGTGTAAAATGAATTTATCGTGTACCTCTGATGATGAGGATGACATGCGAGTTTATAATCAACCGGCTTAGCCGGGTGGCATAAAGTTTTAGATTTTACAACTACGTTTGAAAGTTTACCAAGTGACTCTATGGACGACCGGCGCTGGCCGGATTAACGTGAATGAACGGATGAAAGGGATAGACGCTATGAGCAAAGCTGCAAATAACATTCTTCAAAAGGAAGTGGACAAACGTCGCACGTTTGCCATTATCTCTCACCCCGATGCGGGTAAAACGACTTTGACCGAGAAGCTACTGTTGTTCGGGGGCGCGATTCGCCTTGCAGGAACGGTTAAAGCCCGGAAAGCAAGCAAACACGCGACAAGTGACTGGATGGAAATCGAGAAACAGCGGGGGATCTCGGTTACGTCCTCTGTCATGCAGTTCGATTATCTGGATCATCGGGTTAACATTTTGGATACTCCAGGTCACCAAGACTTCAGTGAGGACACGTATCGTACACTGACAGCTGCCGACAGCGCGGTGATGTTGATTGACGTGGCAAAAGGTGTCGAGGCACAGACGATCAAATTGTTCCAGGTATGTGCGAAGCGTGGCATTCCGATCTTTACGTTTATCAACAAACTGGACCGTGAGGGACAAAGTCCGTTTGACCTGATGGAAGAACTGGAAAACGTATTGGGTATTCGCTCCGTCCCTATGAACTGGCCAATTGGTACAGGCCGTGATCTGTGCGGTGTGTATGACCGGATGAAAAATCAGGTGGAGCTGTTCCAAGGCGACGATCATTCGACGATCAAAGTGCAAAAAGTCGATGGATACAAGGATCCGATTATCCGCGAGATGGCGGGTGAGTATCTGCATGATCAGCTATGTCAGGAGCTTGAGCTTCTGGATGTAGCAGGTGACCCATTTGATATGGAAAAGGTACAGAAGGGTGAACTGACACCGATTTTCTTCGGTAGTGCCATCAACAATTTTGGTGTGCAGACGTTCCTCGAAAATTTCCTGGAGCTGGCTCCGAAGCCGGAACCGCGCCGCAGTACCGCAGGCGAAATTGAACCAACGAATGAGAAGTTCACGGGTTATGTATTCAAAATTCAGGCGAATATGAACCCTGCACACCGCGACCGGATCGCGTTCTTGCGTATTGTGTCCGGTAAGTTCGAGCGCGGCATGAGCGTGAAGCATAATCGTGTAGGCAAAGAAATTAAGCTGTCCCAACCGCAGCAATTCCTGGCACAGGATCGGGATATCGTCGAAGAGGCTTATGCTGGCGACATCATCGGTCTGTTCGATCCGGGAATTTTCCGGATTGGTGATTCGCTGAGTCAGGGCAGTGAAGTCGTATTTGATGAATTGCCAACGTTCTCGCCAGAGATTTTTGCCAAAGTGACGGTTAAAAATGCCCTGAAACACAAACAGTATCAAAAAGGGATCGATCAGCTTACGGAGGAAGGTACTATTCAGGTATTTAACACGGTGAGCTTTGATGAGACCATTCTGGGTGTAGTCGGTCAGCTCCAGTTCGAGGTATTCGAATACCGGATGAAGGGTGAATATGGGGTAGATGTGCAGTTGCAACGGATGCAGTATCAGTTTGCCCGCTGGATCGTGGACGAGAACTTAGACCCGAGTAAATTCCGGATTAACTCTGCCCTGGTAAAAGATAAAAAGGGCAATTACGTTGTACTGTTCGAGAATGAGTATGCGATGAGAACGGCGATCGATAAAAATCCAACGGCAAAGTTCCTCGAAACCGCGCCTTAATGTTATCTTGATATAATGAAATCCCTCCGCCGGGTGGTGGAGGGATTTTTTTGCTTTACCCTTACCGATCTCGGCAGAATTTATCCTGCCGGGTTAGGGGAGCTTTTTTTTGCAGACAGAACAAACGGTTTGATGGTTCCCTTCACCCGTCAGTGCTTCGATTATCGAAGCGGTTGTACGGGAATGGTGTGCAGATGCTCCTGCGCGATCTGAATCAGTTCCTCCTGCTTGGCAGGCTCTGTGTTCTTCCAGATCATCTCGAAAATGGCGCCAAGTCCAGGCAACGCTGCTTCGGGTCCGTCTACTGAACCTTCGATCATCTCCCGGAGCTGGTCATCACTTTTGTCATGAACCTTATGAACAATCGCTTCACGCAGGCTTAATGTAATGGGCATCGCAATTCCCTCCTCGGTTTATTCGGCTGCTGTATTACTGTTCCCTGTGGAGGGTGAGCGCATTCAAGTTTTTCCGTCTTTGTGGTATACTACGAAGGATTATTTACGTTGGCATCGTACCAGAACTGGTGCGTCTTGCCGTAATGCAGCGGGAGGTTAAATACCCTGATGGCGAAGAAACAATATGCTGTAATCGGTATGGGACGATTCGGATCAAGTATAGCGAATGCACTGAGCGGCATGGGATTTGACGTGCTGGCGATTGACGCGAACGAGCAGCGGACGCAGGAGATGTCCAATGTGGTAACCCATGCAGTATCGGCAGACTCAACGGATGAAGAAGCGCTGAGAGCGCTGGGGATACGTAATTTTGATGTTGTTGTTGTAGCGATTGGTGAAGATATACAAGCGAGTATATTGACTACTTTGATATTGAAGGATATGGGTGTGCCCGTGCTAATTGTAAAAGCTCAAAATGAGTTACATGGCAAGGTGTTGCAGAAGATTGGTGCGGACAAAGTCATTTACCCGGAAAGGGATATGGGTCTGCGTGTAGCGCATCACTTAACATCACCCAACATTCTGGACTATATTGAATTATCCGAGGATTACAGCATTTTGGAGATCAGAGCATCCGAACAGATGATTGGCAAAAACCTGCTGGAGCTGAACATTCGGGCACGCTTTGGTTGCAACGTCATGGCAATTAAGAGCGGGGGTTCAATGAACATCTCCCCTTATGCCGAGGATCGGATTGTAGATGGAGATGTGCTGGTTATTGTCGGACACAAGGATCATCTGACCAAGCTGGAGCTGGCCTATCCAAAATGATTAAGGAATAATAATGAGCCCGAAAATGGGAAGGATGGAACGATGGATATTGTATCACCGCAAAATACACGTGTAAAAGAGTGGGCACAGTTGCTGGAGAAAAAGCATCGAACCCGTCAACATAAATATATAATCGAAGGCATTCATCTCGTACAGGAAGCGCTATGTGCCGGAGCTGATCTGGAGTGTATCGTGTACGACGGTGAGCAAGGAGTGCCTGTAGAGCTGGCAGGACTGGAGAATCCACTGAAGCGAGTCGAGTGGGTCAGTGTGTCTCCTGCCGTGATCGCCAAATGTACGGATACGATGACCCCTCAGCCGGTATTTGCAATCGTGCGAAAAAGCAAAGAGCCGCTACAAAGTCTGATTGCAGAGCCGCAAGGTTTGGTGGTTGTGCTTGACAATGTGCAAGATCCAGGAAATGTGGGCACGATCATTCGCAGTGCGGATGCTGCCGGAGCCGCAGGTGTCGTTCTTGGCGCTGGTTGTGCGGATGTGTACAATCCGAAGACGATTCGATCAACGATGGGCTCTTTGTTCCATTTGCCCATTGTGGAGGGAGAATTGCAGACGTTGCTTCCTGAGGCAAAAGCCGCAGGTGTGAGGCTGGTTAGCACCTCTTTGCAGGCAGAGCATTCGTGTTACAGTTATGATTTTACCCAGCCGGTGTGGCTTGTCATTGGCAATGAAGGCAAGGGCATCTCAGACACCACGGCACAGCTCGTAGATGACGCAATTACGATTCCGATGCAAGGGCAAGCAGAGTCGCTTAACGCCGCGATGGCAGCAACGATATTGTTGTTTGAAGCGATGCGGCAGCGGATGGGTTGAAATAGTACCTACCCTTATTATCCACCCCTATTACCTCCACCAATTGAATGGAGACTGGAACAAGTGAGGGTTTTCCCTCAGCAGATTTCAGTCTTTTTGGTGATGATGTGAAGCATTGAACGACCTATTCCACCTTCAATATGAAGTGTCTGGAATAGGTTTTATTTTTATTCAGGATTGAATTCACCAAATTAAATCGAACGATATCATAGACCAAAACCAATATATAGTATCAGCAGAAAGGGGGATGGGAAATGAGTGAAGAGAATGAGTACATAACATTGGTGAAACTGACCTTGGCTGGAGACCATGAAGCTTATGGAGAGTTATATGAGAAGACGGTAACGGATGTGTATCGTACGGTTCGTTTTCTAGTGCATGATGCGGCGGATGCCGAGGATCTGGTGCAGGAGATTTATATTCAGGCTTATCGATCCCTGGCACGATATGATACTGGACGTGCTTTTCGGCCATGGTTAATGGGGGTTAGCATGCGACAGGTCAAGAGTTATCGACGCAGGAAAATGATGCAGTTTCGCTTCAAGCAACGGATTGAACAGATGGATACCGATACGGGCATGGAAGTTGATTTCTCGTCCCAACTAATCCATAGATTGGCCAATCGTCCCTTACTGACGCAAGTACAGCGTCTGCCTTACAAGTTGCAACAGGTGGTTACATTACACTATTTGAACGAGTATACCCAGGAAGAAGTCGCTGACATTTTAGATATCCCGCTGGGGACGGTCAAATCTCGAATCCATGCGGCACTTACCAAGCTGAGACAGCAGCAACAACTGCACTCCGAATTTGCGAGAAAGGTGGACAATGCCAATGAAATTGGATGAACAGTTACGGTCGGCATATCAGGAGGAAACGAAAGATTGGATTATCTCGGCTCGTGTCAAACATAACGTACTCCATGACGTTCGAAAAAAATCGTCTCTCCTAACTCGCGGCAGAAAATGGTGGGTTACTGCATTGCTCGCGGCCGTACTTATTATCCCTACAGGAGCTTACGCAGGGTATACCTATCTGGCTGACAGTATATACAGCTCGCCACATAACATCACTGCCTTAGGAGGCACTGTAGCGGATTATGAGCGATTGGAAGCAAAGCTGCAACAGGCACAGGCTCATTTTACGGAAAGTGAATTCGTATTATATATGGGACTGCTCAAACAATTTGCACAGATGGCATTGACCCATGCTGATGCCCAGGGGAAAATGAATCCGGATAGCTGGAGTAAGGAGGAGCAGGAAAAATACAAGCAGATCACGGCAAAGTTGCAACCCTTTTTTAATAAAATGGAAGGGTTAGAGAATAATTCGTCAACAGCTATACCTGTTTCACCGAGACTTATGGACGAGGATGAATTTTGGGCGGAACAGTTTACCAAGGCAGAAAAGTTATTTACGAAGGAAGAATATGCCGATTTTAGATCTGTATATGAACAGATGAAGACGTACAAGACGACAGTGGAAGACACGGACGGAAGCTATCACATGGATCGGTTATCCAATGAACAGCGGGCTGAACTGGATCAATTAACAGAACGTATGAGTGTGTATTTGGAAAAGATCGGGCTGCATGTGCGCTGATTATGCTAGCTATTCTTTTTCCGTCCGTCCCATCTCATGGCTACCTCTCATCCTCAACCGATATTGGTGTGGTGTGGTGCCGGTGGTTTTACGAAATACTTTGCAAAAATAAGAGGGGCTAGACATGCCGACACGGTGGCCGATCTCTGGAACGGATAAAGATGTACGACCAAGCAGTACGCAGGCTTGACGAATACGGGTGGCCTGAGCATATGCAATAATGCTGGTGCCGGTCGCCTTTTTAAACACATGGGACAGGTGATAGGCAGAGAGATGCAACTCACTCGCAATGTGTTCTAAACGAAAAGGTTCCGCGTAGTGTTGCTCAATCCACTGCATGGTTGCTTGGGCGTGGGGATCGATGATTTCTGAATGACCTGTTGGTTGGTTTGACAAATACTGATCCGGGAGACGGGCTAGTGTGTTCCAGATGTGACGTAGTTGCGTCAGTACATCCAGTACAAAAAGACAAGCATCTTCAGCAAGCTCATGAGGTAATAACTCAGGGTATTGTTCGCCGAAATGTTCCATTCGCTGAATGAGTAGTGAATCCGGTAAGAGAAAGATCGGTTGAATAGAATGCTGCTCGTTGAGAAGGTGCTCGGTAAAATGATGCGTGGTTATGAAGTGTGGCCAATAGGCGTGTAGTAACTCTAACTCCACCATAAGCACCGTGCGTACAAATGGGTGTGCTTCGGATACCTGAATTTGCACATGGTGCATCTGAAAGGGGCGGAAAATCATAAGTGTACCCGGTTCAAGCGGAAATACCTGTCCCTCGGTAATCAACTGCCCGTAACCGTCATGAATATATGTTAATTCAAGCTGTGAATGAGCATGAAAAACCTCACGAAAGGTTGCACGGGATGTACGGCGACATACCAGGCTGAATTGTCTATCACTTATATGTGGCATAGAAATCAGATGACCTCCCTTACCATCGCAAGATAGTTATATTTTATCACAGAATACATGCATAAAAGCGCTCTATTCTGAGGTATTGTGAAGAAACTAAGGGAGGGATAGAGTGATGATTAATGTAGCTATTATTGGTGCGGGTGCGATTAGTAATGCGCATATCTCTGCGTATATGAAGTTCCCGGAGCGGTGCCGGATTGTGGCAGTAGTCGATGTGTATATGGAAAAAGCGCAAAAACGAATTGAAGAATACGGACTACACGATGCTGTGGCAGTAGCGGATTATCATGAACTACTTCAAAACGATATTGATCTTGTATCGATCTGTACACCTCCATATACTCATGCTTCCATCGCGTGTGATTTCATGAAGGCCGGCAAGCATGTATTAGTTGAAAAACCGATGGCTTCTTCATTGGAGGAAGCGGACCAGATGCTGAAAGCAGCGCAGGATAGAGGCACACTGCTGTCGGTTATTGCCCAGAATCGATTTACCACTCCCATGATGAAGCTTAAAAGTGTACTGGATAGCCGGCATATGGGGCCAATTTTCCATGTTCAAGTGGACTCCTACTGGTGGCGGGGACATTCCTATTATGATCTGTGGTGGCGCGGGACCTGGGAAAAAGAAGGCGGCGGCTGTACGCTTAATCATGCGGTACATCATTTAGATGCCATGCTCTGGATGATGGGGGCGCCCATCGAAGTGCAGGCTATGATGGCCAATACGGCGCATGATAATGCCGAGGTGGAGGACATATCTATGGCGATGCTACGCTTCAGCCAAGGAGCAGTGGGCATGATTACAAGTTCCGTGGTACATCACGGAGAGGAGCAGCAGTTGATTTTTCAAGGAAAAGAAGCCCGCGTGTCCGTTCCCTGGAAAGTGGTCGCATCCACTTCGCAAAGTAATGGATTCCCCGAACCTAATCCGGATCTTGAACGTAAGCTTCAGCAGGAGTATGATGCATTGCCGGAAGTTATTCATTCAGGCCACGCCGGACAGGTTGAGAATGTGTTGGATGCTATAGAGTATGGGACATCGCTAGTTGTTGATGGGGAGAGCGGACGGAATACACTGGAGCTAATTGTTGGGATATATAAGTCTGCAAGTACGGGGGAGAAGGTGGTTTTTCCAATACCATCGGACGATACATTTTATTCCAGAGAGAGTATGATAAGGCATGTGGTTCACTTTTATGAGAAAAAGTCGTCTGTTGAAAATTTTGAGGATATAGGTATTACGCTTGGACGCCGATTGGATGAAGAGTAATCGTCTTATGTAAATCAAATCCCCTTTCGAGTAACCGAAAGGGGATCTTTTCTTAAAAATGTTACTCTAGAAATTAGCTAAAAGGCATCCTTTAGTGATGATTTTACGATGATTTCGTAGACTACCTGTGTTTTATTATCAACCAGAAATGCGATCATACATACATCTTCCATATTTGATATACGATCATAGATTGAAATATCCTGATAAGTACCATCATTCATCTTTTTATAGTGATAATCGATGATCCCATTTCCTCTTACTCCAGATGATCCATATCGGCTTATAACATCGGTTATGGTGCTTTCACCCAATACGATTCCTTTTTTCGTAAGTCGTGAAACACCTGATTGAATGGAATCTTCTTCATATAAGTATGTTTTCCAGCCATCTAATTCTCCATTTTGGTTAAAATGAGCATTGAATAACGGATACATATCGTCATCAAAAATACTCTTCCCTGAAGAATTACCAAATTGTGCATCAATGGATTTTTTCGAGTCTCCAAATCTGAGTTCTGAATTATTGCCCTGAATAACCAAATTAAAATCTTCATCCGTCACAGGTTCTGTACTAAAATCAGGAATCACCTCAGGAGGTGTGTTCGCCATTTCAGGCAGAAGACCGAGGTCCGTAGGGATTTTTGGTCTTTGCTCAATGGTTAGTTTTCCATGTAAAGCAAGTTGGCGTATCCATTGAAGTGCCTCTGCCCTCGTAAGTGTACTTTCACCATCAAACTGTTGCGGAGAAGTTGCTTTGCTATTGGCTAATCCTTGTCCGATATTCCTTCCCACGTCCGAGCAGTTAATTTTTCACTGTACTGGTCTTGAATTACATATTCAGCTGTTACGGTTGTGGAACCTAATAATAATGCAGTTAAAATAGAGCAAGCGGCCATACGTTTAAGGCTTTTCAAGTTATGTACCTTCCTTTGTTGGAATTTATTGTAGCTATAATAATTTATCGGTTGCTTATCTTATGATGTAAAGAATAGGAATAAAATAGCAGAGGTGAAAGAGCGATGAACGCTCCTTACCTCTGCCATTATATTGGTGAGTTGGTACAATGAAACTTACAACCATTTCTCCGCCCATCGCTCGACAGCGCTTAACGCGCGCCCGAGTTCGCTTCCTTTGCGGGACAACATATATTCAGTCCGAACAGGACGTTCAGTAACGACATGCCGCACGACCAATCCCTCTTCTTCCAATTCCTTCATACGTTCATTTAATACACGTTTGCTCAGATCGGGAATATAAGCATGAATTTCACTGAAGCGTTTGGGTTCTTCCATCAACGCATGGATAATTAAAGCTACCCATTTTCGGCCAATGATCTGATAAGATTGTTCCACTTTTGAGCACATCTGTTTGGCATTCTCATCATCGTTCATAACTGTACTCCTTTGGTTTAGTATCCCTTGTACTATACTTAGTATACTTATTGTAACCTTCTTGTCCACAGGTCTTATGTATAAAATGTCACAATCCAATTGCTATTAAACTTACCACATAAAGCGTTAACATTCAACAAAACCCCTGTAAACACTGGAGTTCACAGGTTAGACACGAATGTTGACGAATTGTGACGACAGGTGTAATATGGGTAACGTTAATTCTTAAGGTTACAATTTATAACCTGATCAAAGTTGATTGAGGTTGTGGAGAGAAGGAATGTTCCCATGGTTGGATTGAAGCAACGTTAATAAACGGAGGCAAGGCGGGCGTCGTGCCCACTTATTCCGTCTTTTGTCATGCTTGGATTTGACCATTTTGCAACATCATATACTATACTGCACAGATCATAGGAGGCACTCCAATGGATGCAATGACATTTGTCCTGTTCGGGGCAACAGGCGATTTAGCCAAACGTAAAATTTACCCTGCATTATACAATCTGTACGTAGATCAGAAAATGCCGAAGGCATTCTCCGTCATCGGTTTGGGCCGTCGTGAACTATCGGATGCAGACTTCCAAGCGAATGTGGAAAAGTCACTACAGGAATTCTCCCGTCAGAAGCCGGAGGAGGCATCACAGGTACGCGATTTCATCGGAGCTTTCCGTTACTGTTCGCTGAACAATACGAAGCTTGAAGATTACACCCGGTTGCTTCAGCTGGTGCAAGAGCGTGAACAAGAATTGAATATCCCGGAAAACCGCATGTTCTATATGTCGGTTGCACCTGAATTTTTCGAGCCAATCGCACTGAATATTCAAGAAAGCGGCCTGGGTAACACAAAAGGCTGGAAGAAACTAATCATCGAAAAACCATTTGGACATGATTTGCAGTCTGCTCGTGAGCTGAATGAGAAGCTGAGCAATACCTTTGCGGAAGAAGAAATTTATCGGATCGACCATTTCCTGGGAAAACCAATGGTACAGAACATCGAAACATTGACGTATGCCAACCCGGTGATTCAAGCACTTTGGTCTAACCGTTACATTGCGAACGTACAGATTACAGCCAGTGAAACTGTAGGTGTTGAGGAACGTGCTGCGTATTATGATCAAAGTGGTGCTCTTCGCGACATGTTCCAGAACCATATGCTTCAATTGCTGATGATGATTGCATTACATCTGCCGAAACGTTGCACACCGCAAGAAATTCAGTATAAAAAGAAAAAAATTGCTGAGTCGCTATGCCCATTAAACAAAGAGAATGTAGCATCTGAAGTGGTTCGCGCCCAATATGGTGCAGGCGAGCTTCAAGGCTCC
This sequence comes from Paenibacillus intestini, assembly GCF_030803945.1. Lineage (NCBI taxonomy): Bacteria > Bacillati > Bacillota > Bacilli > Caryophanales > Paenibacillaceae > Paenibacillus > Paenibacillus intestini. The sequence goes on from NZ_JAURUN010000008.1 coordinate 27,475, forward strand.
GCAGTCGTTGGTTATTTGGACGAGCCAGGTATCCCTGCTAACTCACAGAATGAAACATATGTAGCCGCAAGACTGTGGTTGGATGATCCGTTCTGGGACGAGGTTCCATTTTATATCCGCACAGGTAAACGCATGGCTGAGAAATCAACCCGAATCGTCGTTGAATTCAAGGCGCCGCTCAAAACAGGACATCATGAGTCTGAAAACACGATGGCTCCAAACCTGTTGACGCTGGAAATTGGTCCTGGCGAAAGTATCTCTCTTCAATTAAATGCGAAGAACCCACTGAACCACGGTGAGGTAGAACCGATGCATATGACTTTTAACTCAGGAGAACGTAACGTTCCTGAAGCGTACGAGAACTTGATCTTTGACGCGATGCGTGGAGATTCTACTTTCTTTGCACACTGGAATGAAGTTGAACTGGCATGGCAGTGGGTACAACCGATTCAGGAAGCCTTTGCGGCAGGTACTATTCCACTGGATACGTACAGTGCAGGTTCGAATGGACCTGAATCAGCCGATCGCCTGACTGCGGAGAATGGATTCCGTTGGTGGTAAGAGAGGCAACATTCCTTAACTATTTTCTAAATATTTCATTGCTTTAAATTATACCGTTCCAATTTTGCATAAGACCTTCTGACTTATTCAGCCAGAAGGCCGCAAACATTTTATATATAGATGGCAGAAGCATCACGGCTTAAGCACACATCATCATGGATCACGTAGTGGAGGGGACGGAATCGATTCTGCAGAAACGAAGTGTTCGCCTTTGTAGTCCAATTTTACCCGTACAGCTAGGGAATTATAAAAATTGGAATACAACAGCGATCGAAAGAACGATCCGTAACCGGAACGGTTGGTGGGCAAAAGCGGAATGTGTTCTGTATCCTGATTCTACTCAAAACATTCGCAAAACAGGAGGATTTTATCATGAAACTTGGACTTATCGGACTCGGAAAAATGGGCTTGAACCTGGGCAGAAACCTGATTGATCACAAACACGAAGTGGTTGCCTTTGACCTGAATGCAGAAGCGGTTAATGAAATGAAAGAATACGGCGCTCAAGGCGTGTCTTCATACAAAGAAATGGTTGAATCCTTGGAATCTCCGCGCGTGCTGTGGATCATGGTTCCTCACAACGTTGTGGACGCTGTACTGGCTGAAGTGAGCCCGCTGCTGTCCAAAGGTGATATCATCATCGAAGCAGGGAACTCTCACTACAAAGAGTCCATCCGTCGTTACGAGCAGCTGAAACCACAAGGCATTCATTACATGGATGCAGGAACTTCAGGCGGTATGGAAGGTGCGCGTAACGGTGCATGTTACATGATCGGTGGAGATCCAGAAGCTTGGGCGATCGTTGAGCCTGCTTTCAAAGACACTTCCGTAGAAAACGGTTATCTGTATGCGGGTAAAGCAGGTAGCGGTCACTTCCTCAAAATGGTGCACAACGGAATCGAGTACGGTATGATGGCTTCCATCGGTGAAGGCTTCGACGTATTGGAGAAAAGCGGATTTGACTTCGACTTCGAACAAGTTGCGCGTGTATGGAACAACGGTTCCGTAATCCGTTCTTGGCTGATGGAATTGACAGAGCGTGCGTTCTCCAAAGATGCGAACCTGGATGAAATCAAAGGGGTTATGCACTCTTCCGGCGAAGGCCGCTGGACCGTTGAAACAGCATTTGACCTTCAAACGGCTACACCGGTTATCGCCCTGTCCTTGCTGATGCGTTACCGTTCCCTGGAAACCGATACGTTCACGGGTAAAGTCGTTGCAGCATTGCGTAACGAATTCGGTGGACATGCGGTGGAAAAAAACTAATCTGTTCATTAGAACAAACCTAAAGATTCCTTATTTGTAAAAAGTAAATCTTTCGCCTGTGCAGATGACATATCTGTTACGGGCGGAAGGTTTTTTTGTGCCTGGAGCAGCCTGATGTGCACATCCTGCGGATTTGCCGATCAGGCCACTCCAACGTGCATTACAGGGTGCTGTCCTTCTTTTTCAGGACAACATTGCATATGGATATCATATAAGCCTATGGCTCATCCCGCAGGGGAGGGAAGCTCCGATGATGCGAAAGAGATGGCGAAGCCGCAGACGACGCTCTAAGCCGCCAAGCGGTAAGCGGAAAGTATGGTTAATTGCTTTGCTCGTAGCTATATTTTGTTTGATGCAGGGCTTCGCATACGTGGACAAAAAGATGAAGCCGCCCATTATGCATCTGGCCAAGATCAGGGTGAAGCAGATTGCAACCGAGGCGATTAATAAAGCGATTACGGCTCAGGTTGCTGAAGGCAAGACAACGGAAGGTCTGATTGATTGGAAAACCGATACGGCGGGCAAAGTTTCAGGTTTCATGCTGAACTATAACGAACATATGCGCATCACGGCAAGTACGATGAATGTCGTGCAGTCTACCCTTCAGAACGTGCATATGTTAAAGGAAAAAATACCGCTGGGGCAGGCGCTGGGTAGCCCGGTTATGGCTTCCTTTGGCCCAAGCATCCCCGTTCGTATTGAACCTCAGGGGGCGGTGAAGGTTGACCTGAACACCCGTCAGCAGAATGCAGGTATTAACATGATTCTGGTCGAGGTATACATCCACATTATTGCCGAGGTTGCCGTTGTAGTGCCTTTTGACATGGAACCTGAGACCGTAGATACCGAAATCCCGATCTCATATTTACTCGTTGTGGGTGATGTACCGATGTATTATTACGATAATCAGGGCAGGCCTGTCGGAAGCAACGGTAGTAATGCTCCCGCAATTGCCTTGCCTTCAGGGCAGGCAGGCGTATCTAACGGCGGTAACGGTCACACGGGAAGTGGAAGTGGTACGAACAGTGGTAATGGCAATGGAAACGGCGCGCACAATAGTGGTGAGACACCAGGTAATCAGCCACAGATTCCAAATCCGCAGCAAGCGCCGGGAAACAATACACAGTCAAACGGGCTGGAACTTGAACTGGACCCGCCTGATCTGAACGGGAGTTTTCAGTCCGGACAAAATGGGCATTAGGCGCGAAGCGCTGGATTGCTTGCTCTCAGGCAATATTCCATCAAGCTTAACCATAGAAAGAGAAAGGGGAACCTCTCGTCAATCGTAGAGGTTCCCCTTTCAGAGCGCGTATTTAACAAGGTGTATGCTGTCCGCCTTTACTTGCTCTTCTTGTTTCTCTGGCTTCGTTCTTCCTGTTCCCAGTGTCTGAGTAACGGATAGGGATCGAAAGACCATTCATGCAGACCGCTGTCACGGTAAATGCCGTAATGAAGATGCGGGGGGAACTTGCCTTGAGTTCCCGGCTTGCCGTAGCCAGAGCTGCCAACCCAGCCTACAACCTGCCCGGGAGTGACCACATCACCGATCCGAACTCCTTTATCAAAGCCGGACAAGTGAGCGTAATAATGATAGTGGTTGTTCAAATCCCGGATACCAATCCGCCATCCACCGAATGGATTCCAACCCTTGATCTCCACAATGCCGTAACATGTACTGCGAACAGGCAGACCATGTGGAGCAAAGATATCTGTACCTTCATGAATGCGATATCCACCCCAACTTCGTTTGGTTCCCCATGTGCTGCGATAGGAATAATTGGTACCCAAAGGAACGGGAAAGGCATGTCCGAATAGATCCAGATTGTCAAAATGCTCATATAATTTCGCAAATTGCTGAATTCGCTGCACGGCTCTTGAATTGTGATAGTACTCCCACAGGCCTATGCCAAAGTCCTCCTGTTTGTTTCCGTATTGTTGCATGATTGAGGCCATGCTGTAGAGTACATCCAAATCGTTGTTGGAGTCGGCAATCCCGTCTCCTGAACCATCTCTGCCTTTTCCATTGAAAAAAAGAATCGATTGCGGATGCTGGTCTGTCTCATCCGGGTTCAGCCAGCCTCTCCAAGCCGGAGACGTCAAGAAAATACCAGTCAAACGTTCAGGGTGTTTGCGATCTTTGGGATGTGCTCGTGTAATCGTTCGTTCATACTGATCAATGGCGGCCAGCCTGTACCATGGAATTTGGGTCATCTGACCAATACTTTCATACAGATGTCGACGTGCGGCAAAAATGTCGGTTGCTTTGGTCTCTGCAGTTTGGGGTTGGGTCATTGTTGTATGGACAGACTCACCGTAAACATCAGCAGGCAGGAATGGGAGAAGCATCGCGCCTGCGAGTAACGTTTTGATGCAAAAGCTGTACGTATTTCGGAGTATCCACTGATGTTGCACAGGGAAGCAGCCCCTTTCCGTTAAGATGATGCACTTATGCCCGATAAATCAAGCTATATCTTAGCGTTCTTCAAACGTTCTGTTTTTATCCATTTGGTTGTGTAAGCACAAGATGTGACAAATGGGGGTTTTTCCAAGCCTTTCATGGTATAATATGTTCCGAGCAACAGCCTAACTTCAGTAGAAAGAAGGTTTATGCATTGGCTAAACGTGTTAAAGAACCGAAACCGGACTGGATTCGGATCAAATTGACAACCGGAGATAACTACCAGGAAATTAAAAACATGATGCGTTCCAAAACATTGCATACCGTATGTGAGGAAGCACGTTGTCCGAATATTTATGAATGCTGGGCGAATCGAACAGCGACTTTTATGATTTTGGGCGATATTTGCACAAGAGCATGCCGATTTTGCGCGGTCAATACCGGTTTGCCTACGGAACTCGATTTACAGGAACCGGAACGTGTAGCTGAAGCAGCTGAACAAATGAATCTGCAACATTGTGTCATTACAAGTGTGGCCCGGGATGATTTGAAGGACGGAGGAGCAACCATTTTTGCCGAAACGGTAAAAGCTGTACGCAAGCGTCTGCCACTGTGCAGTGTGGAAGTGCTTATTCCGGATTTTATGGGTGATCGGGATTCACTGCAGATCGTTATGGATGCTAAACCGGACATCTTGAACCATAACATCGAAACCGTTGAACGGTTGTCAGACAAGGTGCGTGCCAAAGCCAAGTATAAACGTTCACTGGAATTGCTCGCTCGTGCCAAAGAGATGCAACCTAACATCCCAACGAAATCGAGTATTATGCTCGGTGTAGGTGAAGAATATAACGAAATTTTGGCAACGATGGATGATCTTCGTGCGGTGAACTGTGACATTATGACGATTGGTCAGTACTTACAGCCATCCGAGAAACATCTGTTTGTTGAGAAGTATTATCCGCCTGAAGAATTTGCAACATTGAAACAAGAAGGATTGAAGCGTGGATTCAGTCACGTCGAATCCGGTCCGATGGTACGCAGTTCTTATCATGCCCATGAACAGGTAAAATCAGCGAATCAGCATACGGAACAGGCGGCAACACACGCGTGATGGAGGAATCCGGATTGGAACAGAATAAAAACACGGAAGAACAGCTGGAGAACGAGCAACAGAACGAGCAACAGCTGCAGGAAACGGAACAGGAGTCTGTACAGGAGCAGGAAAAGCCTAAGGCACCCGTCATTGTTCAAGTCGGCGGTAAAAATTATGAAATTGTACAGAACCACAAGCAGGGTTGGAACCCTGAAGTGTTCCGTGACCGGTACAGCGAAGTGCTGGAGCGTTACGACTATATTATTGGTGACTGGGGTTATAGCCAGCTTAGACTCAAAGGCTTTTATCGAGACAATCACCCCAAAGCAACGAAGGATTCAACCATCTCTTATCTTGTGGATTACATTAACGAGTACTGTAACTTTGGCTGTGCATACTTCGTACTGCAGAAGTGCAAAGAGCAGCCACAAGCCAAAGCAAAAAGCGGTTCCTGAGAAGGACCGCTTTTTTGATGCGTATACATAAACTTTTGGCTGGTCAGACATGTTGCCTAATCAAGAAAGGCTGTGCGAACCCGGTTCCAGAACGGATATGGGCGAAAACGCGCAAAACTGACCTTCTGCTCCGAGACCTGGCAACGAACGGAGATCAGATCCTCCACCATTACATTGACATGATCAATGGTTAGCAACAGACGCTGATCTTTACGTGAGAAAATGTCACAATGGTGATGCTTGGGCAAAATGACAGGTGAACCGAGCGTCCGGTAGACACGGTTGTTAATGGATGCAATCTCAGCAATCTGAATAGCTTCAATCGTTGGATGTACCATGGCTCCGCCGAGTGCTTTATTGTACGCCGTACTACCTGAAGGAGTGGAAACGCAGATCCCGTCCCCCCGGAACATCTCAAATGTAACGTCGTTGATGTCCACTTGTGCTACGACGGTACCATCTACCCCTTTTAACGTGAATTCATTCAGGGCGATGTACGAGGCGTTACCTGATTTCTTACGAATCTCCAGTTCGAGCAATGGATACTTCACAATACGAGGTTTAAGGAGATCGGGATCCCCTTTACCGCTCATAAGTCGAACCAATTCCCTTAATTCTTCCTTCTTCCAATCGGCATAGAAGCCGAGGTGGCCCGTATGAACCCCAACAAAAGCAATATCCGGAATGCGGTCGATGAAATTGTGAAAAGCTTGAAGCATCGTTCCATCGCCTCCGATGGAGATGACAATCTCCGGCGATTCTGCATCCAGCTTGAATCCTTCTTCCTTCGCCAGCGCATGAAACTGCTGACTGAGATCAATCGATAACTGGTCTCCGCGGTCTTGAACATAGTATCTCAAGATGAAAGCTCCTTTGTGGTCATTATACTACCGATGATAATCAATTCCGCGCCAGAACACAACGTCCGATTCAACTTCTGGGCAAACTATTTGGACAAAGCCCTATTTTTCGCTCCGTTTGGGAATCAGTAACGAACGAATCCAGGTAAGACATAAGAGAGTAGCGAGCATACCGACGAACATCTTTATTCCTGTTATTCCAATGACATTCCATCCGGGTGTGTGATCGAAGACAGAAGGGTTCAGCGTGTTCTCCAGAAATGCAGGCGAGGCCGATATGTTCATGAATAGCGGCCATAACAAAATGACGAGTAGAGGTGCAATTGCCGCATGAATTGCTCGAGCCAGTAAAAAAGGCCCGTATCGCATTGGCGTATTGCTTAACACGCTCATAATTTGCGCATGTACGGATAACCCGCCCCAGGAAAGTACAAATGCAGCGGCAGCAACTTTAAAGACAAGAGGAATGGAGGTGGATGCAGCTCCAGCTTCTTTGGCTCCAAGTGTCACTTCAAATAATCCGCCGACCAGACTGTGGGACAGGGATGGTGGTAAACCGGCAAGTTGAAGTCCTTGTTCCGTTAGAGTGTATAGCATGCCTAGCCATCCGGTCTGAACCAATAATTCCATAATGACGGAGAAGAATACAACTAGCCCGCCTACGATAATAATAAGCCGGAGGGAAGAGGATATAGCATGCCGAAGCAATTCCCCTAAGGTCCGCCCATCGGCTTGTCTCGCTTCGTGCATCGCATAGATCGCACTCAGGAAACGGTTGCGATGCTCTCCGTGAGCGGGAGGGGATTCAGACGGTAGAGTTGCAGCGGGACGGCCATGGAAACGCATGAGCACACCTACAAGAATAGCCGCAGAGTAATGGGAGGCCACAAGAATTGGAGCGATGGACGTATTGTGGAAAAAACCGACAGACACAGCCCCAATCATAAAGATCGGATCAGATGAGGTAGTGAAAGCAACCAAGCGCTCACCCTCCTCTCTTGTAACCAGTTTCTGTTCCCATAATTGTGCGGTCAGTTTAGCCCCTGTAGGGTAACCAGAAGCACAGCTTACGGCAAAGACAAACCCGCCGCTTCCGGGAACGCGGAATATCGGGCGCATAAGTGGATTAAGCAATGTACCCAAAAAATGCACAATACCAAAACCGAGTAGCAACTCGGATAAAACCAGAAATGGAAAAAGGGAAGGGAACAGAACATCCCACCAGATCGATAGTCCCCTCACACTGGCATGCCAAGTTTCAGATGGGTACAAAGCCATCAGAACACAAAAGAAAAGGAGAGCAAGGATGACCAGGATTTGCATGATGCGCTTTGAAACGTTCATGAATTTCTCTCCTTTTAGGGTTAAGATGCAGGAATCACAGTCCATGATGGAGCTTTTGCCATAAATATATGAAAAAGATCGGACAAACAGTACAAAATAATAATGGGAAAGCGCTTGCAAAAGTGGCTGTGTTTTTGAATGATGTATGCTAAAATGGTAAAAACGCCTGAACGTCACCTAATTGCCATAAAGGTGGAATCAATAAGGATGGAGTGATGATCATGAGTCTTGTCGCCGGAGTCCTGGTCTGTGCATTTGTGTATGTGATACGTGCCTCGCTGGTGCGTACTGAAGAGGAAGATTGGCGAAGTTATTAATGGAATATGTGATGCGCCAGCCTTGAAGGTTGGCGCTTTTTTTGTCATTTTGGCCCGGAACTCCTTGGTACGTAAGGCTCTGGTCAAATCTGATCTTTCATGTGATATAGGACTTTTTGGTTTTTTTTGATAGAATGAAGATGCTGGCTTTTAGGGCCAGCTTGTTGATCTGTTGTTTATCATGTTCCTGTAGCATGTGTTATATTACAAAATTCGACATATTGAAGGAGGGAAGAAGTATGAATTCCAGTTTAAGTATTTATGACAATCTTGGCGGTGAACAAGGTGTTCGGGCGCTGGTGGAGGCTTTTTATCCAATCGTATTGCAGAATGAACAACTAGCACCGCTCTTCCCGGAAGATATTACTCCGGTAATGGACAAGCAATACATGTTCCTGTCTCAATTTTTTGGTGGTCCTGCATTGTTCTCTGAGGCCTACGGACATCCGATGATGCGTGCTCGTCATATGCACTTTGAGGTGACGGTAGAGCGAGCAGAGGCATGGCTTGCATGTATGAATCAAGCGTTAACACAAATTGGTGTGGAAGAACCGTTGCATTCGTTTATTTTGCAGCGTTTATCGGGGCCAGCTCACCATTTTGTGAATACGCCATAGTTCCAAATATACGACAAGCCTTACGGGAGAGGGATGGAACAAGTGGAATTAGAGCCGCTGTATAAGGTGAAGGTGACATGTCATTATTGCGAGAATGAATTTGAAACGTCACGAGTAAGACCGAGCTTGAAACGGCCTTACCGAACGGATTCTGATTTTTGTGCTTATTACAAACAGGAAAATCCGGATTTTTATGTTGTCCGAATCTGTCCTTCGTGTGGATTTGCCTCTACCGAAAATTCTTCAGGTAATCTGAATGAGATACAGCGCAAGGCGTTCATTGAGCAGATCGGAAACCGTTGGGTTAAGCGAGATTATAGTGGAGCAAGAAATCTGGAACAGGCACTTGCTACGTACAAATTGGGTCTGCTATGTGCTCAGGTTATTCAGGAAAAGGATCGTGTCGTTGCTGGCCTGTTGCATCATATAGCCTGGTTGTATCGGTATATGGAAGATCATACACAGGAGCATCGTTTTCTCGAGTTCAGCCTGGAAGCTTATATCAAGGTGTTTGAACGGGAAGGAACAGGCGGTAATGAGGCGAAGTTACTATATCTGCTTGGAGAACTGAATCGCAGAGTAGGAAGGTTCCATGAAGCGGTTCAATGGTTCGGTAGAGTCATTCATGACAAACGCATTACAGATGCAGCGATGATTCGTGCGTCAAGAGAACAATGGGCGTTGCTACGTGAACAGATGATATCAGGAAAAATGGAACTGCCACAAGAGATGCTGGAAGCAGAAAAAGAGGCTGCAAAGCGCAGCCCTCTCTAAGTGTATTGCAGGATGTATTTATCGAACAGGACGACTGGACAACAGGTAATCGTTATCGGTATCAATGACGGTCATGCTGCTATTACAGCAGGGAAAGACAAGCAATTTCTTTTTTCCTTCACGGATACGGATGAGTTCCTTGGGTTTGAGGGGAAGTAGCACATTGTTTGCACCGCAAAAAGGGCATTGCTGTACATAGATATCCCCCATAATGACATCGTATGGCCAACTGTTCTCAAAAGGAATCATTTGGATTTGTCTTCCTGATCTGAAGATTTAGCGGCCTCTTCCTTGGCCAATTCTGCAATCTTCTGCATGAGAATATGTTGAGGCATATGCATCAGATGTTCCAGAGGCACGCCCAGAGATGCTGCTAATTTGACGGCTGTTTCAGCCGATACTTGTAAAGGTTTCATACACTTACCTCCTGAAAAAGTTGCTTATTATTTCTCTAGTATAGAGATACGTTGCGTATAAAACCAGTTTTTAATTCAATTCTATTCACCCGAATCTATAGAAAGAGGTGCCTTATTAGATGAAAATGCCATTACATCCTGTATGGGATCTGGAGTCCATCTTTAGTGGAGGTTCTTCTTCCGAAGCATTCGCCGCATATCTGAGTAAGCTGGAAACGGATGTGCGAAAGTTGCAAGAAACATTGAATCAAACGGTTGCTCCAGCAACATTGAAAGATACAGAGACTTTTGATCCTATTCTTGAACTGTTGCAAAATTGTTATGTTCGAATCTCTGAAGGGTCTGCGTTCGTATCTTGTCTGTCCGCTCAAAATCAGCAAGATAAAAAAGCGACTCAACTTCAAGGGACTGTTAGTTCCATTGCTGCGATGCTCAGCAGCAGTAAATCCAAATTCGACAATATACTTAGCCAGATGCCAGAAGATGTATGGGCGGAATGGCTTGAACGTCCTGAAATCCAACCTTTGTCCTTTGTGTTAAACGAGAGTCGTACACAAGCGAAAGAAAAATTGTCACCGGAGCTGGAAGGGCTTGCTCTGGATCTGGCTGTGGATGGTTATCATGGTTGGGGCAAATTCTACAATACAATTGTAAGTAAAGTGAATATCCCGTTTGAACAGGATGGGGAGACAGTTATGCTGTCCGCAGGACAGGCCGCTAACAAGCTTAGTGACAGTGATCGTGCAGTGCGTGAGCAGGTATATGCATCCTGGGAGCAGGCCTGGACAGATGTGGAGGATTTCTGCGCAGACACGTTGAATCATCTTGCGGGTTTCCGTCTAAAATTGTACGAGAAGCGTGGCTGGCATGATATCTTGAAAGAACCTCTCTCCATCAACCGGATGTCACGCCAAACGCTGGATACGATGTGGGAAGTCATCAACGGAGCCAAACCGGTACTTGTACAGTATTTGGAGCGAAAAGCCCAATTGCTGGGTGTCGATAAGCTAAGCTGGAGCGATGTAGAAGCACCGGTAGGCAAGTCTGTTGGTAAAGTGACGTATGACGGGGCAGCTCAGACAATCGTGGAGCAATTTGCCAAGTTCAGTCCCAAACTGTCGAGCTTTGCAGAGATGGCTTTTGAGAAACGATGGATTGAAGCCGAAGATCGTCCAGGTAAACGTCCAGGGGGATTCTGCACTTCACTGCCACTAAGCAAAGCGACTCGCATCTTTATGACCTTCTCTGGAACGGCGTCGAATGTATCCACACTCGCGCACGAACTTGGTCATGGATACCACCAGCATATCATGGAAGAACTGCCGGCATTGAATCAGCGTTACGCGATGAACGTAGCTGAGACGGCTTCTACATTCGCAGAGATGATCGTTGCCGATGCATTGGTGCAAACTGCAAGTGATGAGCAGGAGAAGCTGGCGTTGCTTGAAGATAAAATACAGCGTAGTGTTGCGTTCTTTATGAACATTCATGCCCGTTTCCTGTTTGAGAATCGTTTCTATGAGCAACGTAAGAAAGGCCTGGTAAGTGCCGACGAGTTGAGCAGATTAATGGTGGAGGCTCAAGAAGAGGCATACTGCGGCGTTCTGGCATCAAATCATCCTCATTTCTGGGCATCGAAACTGCATTTCTATCTGACAGGTGTACCTTTCTATAACTTCCCATACACCTTCGGGTACATGTTTAGTGCGGGAATCTATGCTCGGGCACAACAAGAAGGTACGGCTTTTGCGGGGAAATATGATGATTTGCTGCGTGATACTGGACGAATGACTGTGGAGGAACTAGCTCAGAAACATCTGGGTACAGATCTGACACAACCGGACTTCTGGCAAAATGCTGCGAATTTAGTTATTGCCGATATTGAGCAATTTTTAGAGATGACCTCAGATATAAAATAGCGTAGCCAACTATTTCGAGAAAAGAGAAGCCATAGTGGATTGTCTGACAGACATCTATTATGGCTTCTTTTATTTGTAATGCGCCTTAAAGTCGAATGTATATTTTGTCGTAAATAAATGAAAAAACTCGTTTTAAGGAGGGGGATTGGCAATTAATTGTGCAAATTATAGGGATAATTACCCAAAGTTGTTTATATTTGTTGAGTAAGCGTATATGATGTCATATAATGAGTCGTAAGTCCTTGCTTTATAGGACTAAAAGCATAATAGGAGGAGTGTTAACGTGAAAACGGAGCAACTTTCATTAGCAAGACAGTTAGATCTGGTGTTTAAAGAGCTTGATCAGGAACTGTCAGGATTAGATTCAGGGGTAGTTTTTGTGCAAATACGAAATAACGTTATTGGGAAATTCGGCATTCGACATAATCCGATAACCGGTAAAGATGGACGGATGGAGATGGAGGGTGAGGGACTTAATCATGCGCAACGTGCTTCCTTCCGCGCTATGGCACTGGAGACACTGAAATTTAAGCGGAATTGGACACATGGCGAAATTAGCTATGACTTTACCGTTAGACAAGGCATGATCATGATCGATGCGACGATGGAATCCAATTACAACATGGCGAACTTGATGATTCGCTACCCTAGAACGAATACATATCTGGATTCGGGGATGGGATCTGGCTCATAATTTAGCAAAACCAGAGAATGATATCGTTAAGTTTGTTACACATGTTTAGTAAAAATAGAAATAAAGCGGCACTTCCGAAGAAGGCCGCCATTCATTTTCAGCAACACTCAAGCAATAATTACGAGCTTACGAACGACCCGATAATTGCTGCTCAGCGATTTGTACCAGACGTTTTGTAATATATCCACCCAGAGATCCAGTCTCACGGGAAGTATAGTTACCGTAGTAACCATCTTGAGGAATAGTTACACCCAGCTCTTGCGCAGCTTCCATTTTCAGTTGTTGCAATGCTGCGTTCGCTTGAGGTACTACCAGATTGTTAGAGCGGCTTCCGCCACCTTGGTTTTGGCTTCCGTACATATGTCTCACCTCCTTGTGGGTTAGTGATGTTAGTATGGATCGAGAATGAGGAAATATACATGATATGGCGTAAGGGAATATATGGATAATCAAACGAAGGCATGTCAACTCAAAAAGCCGATCCAGTGCGGATCGGCTTGTTTTGCATCATTGCGAGAATAGCAAAAGTCGAGGTAGTTCATCTATTGTAAAAAAAGTATTGCTTAGTCAATTGGTGGAACAACCTCGATATGGGTGAACAGCTCTACAGGTTGCTCTGGTTCAAGCCGGATCAGTCCAGTTACATCCTCAGTCAATGGCAGATTCGGCGCATCCGGCAACCAGGTGTAAGGTTCAATACACAAGAATTGATCGGATTCTCCTTTGGTATACAAAACCCAGTGTTTGAAAAATGCTTCATCTACTGAATATTTCAGTGCATATCCATCATTTCTCCGCAAATGAGCAACTGCAGGCTGACCTTCCGCCGCACGAAGCAACGTATCCCAGTCTCTTCCCTGCATGTTGATTCCTTCCCCGATAGAGGACCATTCATCATGTAACGTTTCTATTTCGCCTGTAGGCAGCTGATCTTCATTTTGTGCATACAATCCGGAAACAGGTAGCTGTAGTGTCCAATCTTCAGGTTTACCGTCGAGCAAAAACCATGTATGATATCCCATCCCAAAGGGAGCAGGTGTTGAACTCAAATTGGTGACACGCAACCGCTGGGTCAGTACAGCATTTTTCAAGCTGAATGTCATTTCAAGTTTCAGAGGGATGGGGAACTGTTCCATCCAATGTTTTTCATTTTCGGTTAATAGTTCGGTTGTGATTGCACAGCCGTCCTCATCTTCTTCAATATCACTGACACACCAGGACTGGCTGCGATGGAGACCGTGAATATGGTTGCCATTCGCCGTATTCTGATCGAACTGATAACGTACACCTTCATACTCGAATTGTCCCTTATGGATACGTCCTGGAGGTATAAGCAACGGGACTCCAAAATGATAGGGCTTCTGTAAATAGAAAGCCAGATCATTTTCGTCCGGGCGACGAACGACATCCCTATTCTGCACCAAATCGCGAATCGAGATGATATTATTTCCCAGACGAGGCAGCAGGGTGATTTCCAATTCACGGCTATGTAGGATATACGTGTCGTAACCATTCCATTGACCTTTGGTCACTTGTTTCATATCGATGCTCCTTTTCCCACTTGAAATCTGTCTGCATGCAGTTGGGCTTGCTGAACTGCTACAGGCGTGTCATTGTGATCATTCCAACTTTTTAAGACATCCTGCGATCAGCATCATAGCCTTCACAGGATAAGCAATACCATCATAACAGATTTTCAAGCTTCGCGAAAAAAAACTCATCTCATTTTGACATTCAGGCTTAAGGGCATTAATATGGAATTCTAAAAGCTTTTTATGAACTGAATGATATCAAAGCGATGACGGGGACAAGTAGGCAAGGAGTATTCTCTTCAGAAAGCCAGTGGTTGATGCGAACTGGTGTGAACTCTTTTTTGAATGGACCCTTGAGTGTATAACTGAACAGATCGAGCTATACAGGGAGATCTCATTAGGTTATGCCGGTTATTCCACGTTAAGGAACAATGAAGGCTTTTTCCCTGCTATATTCCTGCATATCAGGATAGCGGAGAGGAAAGCGAATAAGGGTGGCACCACGGTCTCACGTCCCTTGCGGATGTGGGGCTTTTTTGCGTTCGCAGAGCGAAGATGCCAAATTTTTGAATTCTAGATGATGTGTGAATTAGGGAGGCGTATCAGATGAAAACGGTATTATCAGGTATTCAGCCGAGCGGTAAGCTTACACTGGGCAACTACATTGGTGCGATTAAAAATTTTGTGAAATTACAGCATGACTATAAGTGTCATTTTATGGTTGTAGATCTTCATGCTATTACAGTGGCACAGGAGCCAGCGGCACTGCGTGAACAGTCCGAGGCTGTGGCCGCATTGTTCATCGCGGCAGGAATTGATCCGAGCAAATCACACGTATTCCTGCAATCTCACGTACCACAGCATGCAGAGCTCGGATGGTTGATGACAACGCTCACATCTATGGGTGAGCTGGAGCGTATGACCCAGTTTAAAGACAAATCTTCCGGCAAAGATTCTGTCGGCGCAGGACTGTTCGTTTATCCATCCCTGATGGCTGCAGATATATTGCTGTATAATGCAGATCTCGTGCCTGTCGGGGAAGATCAGAAACAGCATCTGGAGCTGACTCGTGATCTGGCAGGGCGCTTTAACCATCGTTACGGAGAATATTTCACCATTCCTGAACCTTATATTCCACAGGTCGGTGCGCGTGTCATGTCACTGGATGATGCTTCCTCAAAAATGAGCAAAAGTAACCCCAATGCAGGAAGTTATATCGCCCTGTTAGATCCGCCGGATGTCATTCGCAAAAAAATTAGCCGTGCTACGACGGATTCCGGTCGTGAAGTTGTCTATGATCCGGCGAATAAGCCAGAGGTGAGCAACTTGATGAGCATCTATGCGGAATGTGCGGGTATGACACTGAATGAGGTGGCGGAGCGTTACGAAGGCAAAATGTACGGCCCATTCAAAAAGGAACTCGCCGAAGTCGTTGTCTCTGTTATCGAACCGTTACAAGCAAGATACAACGAAATTCGTGAGTCTGGTGAGCTTGCAGATGTATTAGAGACTTCGGCACGTCGTGCTGAAGAGGATGCTGCGAAGACGCTGGATGCGGTGAAAGAGCGGATGGGTTTCGTTCCTAGACGTAAGCTGTAATTGGGAATACAGGTTCAGCAAAGTCAATTTAGCATAAAGACCATGAACGGTTAATCATTGTTAACATAGAAGAGGAGACGGATGAATCCATCCGCCTCCTCTTTTTTGACTTATTAACTTCATATGATAACAATAGCTTATGAAGCTGATTCGGAAGCGGAGCGGGCTTCCTGACGTTCTTTTTTCGCCCGGATGACAAATCCCCAAACGATATTAGCCATGGATAGAACAAACAGCAGGGCTGCAAGCCAGCCGTTGTAAGAAATCGTGATTGCTGTAACCGTTAACAAAACTATCGAAGAAAATGCAAACCATAAGGATAAGCCTTTGCTCATTGGGAAAAACCTCCATGTACAAATTTATTGAATTTTCGTATAACCTGAAGCGTGCGAGCCATAATAATCTTGCAAGCTTGCAATACATTACAGACACAGATTGAAAGGAGATTTTAAATATGGCTCAAGGATCTCGCTCTTCTAACAACTTGGTGGTGCCTCAAGCGACAGCAGCTCTGCAACAATTGAAAATGGAGGCTGCACAAGAACTGGGTGTAACTATCCCGCAAGACGGATACTATGGTAACTACACTTCCCGTGAGACTGGATCTTTGGGTGGATATATCACCAAACGTCTGGTACAAATCGCTGAGCAGTCTCTGTCTGGCAAATAATTTATATACCAAAGCAGTAAAAGCCCGGAGCGGATAACGCTCCGGGCTTTTCCCGCGCAATCGTTCCTATAACGATTGTGCCCTGCAACCAAGGTCTGCGTCAAGGGCGAGCAGATAAAAGTTTTTTATCCATTTTTTCATCACTTAGCCAGCCTACGTAAGTATCAATTGTTTTGAAGTTACGATCCATGACCACTACGGCGACAAAGGGATACTGTTTCCGGTGTCGATACCGAACATCAGCCCAGCGAACTTTATATCCGGCAGGAAGTTCCTCCACCTCGGCTACAGCATAAGAAGTGAAATAGAGGAATGCACTAACCTCCGGTGCCTTGCGTGAGGCTACAACGGCTGCATGAGTGGAAGAGGTGGCATGCAGGCTCCAGGTCAGCTCAGAACCATCGATCTTACCAAGCTCATAACTTCCATCCTTATTCGTTTTGACAACATGCCAGCGGCTCCAGGAAATCGTTGGAATCACAATGTATTTGGCTGGTTCCGGACTGTTATCCATACGTCTCACTTTTCGAACCACCAGTGCCCGCGCGATGGTACGCCATACATAATATATTCCAATCAGGATATACAGCGTAGTAAAGAGTGGGGCAGGTGCGATAAGGTCGAAAGCCCATAATAGAATCGCAATCACATGTGTAGTAAACAGGAACGGGTCAAAGATATGAATGATGTTCCAGGCAATCCAGCGTTCCGTAAAAGGACGGGCAGCCTGTGTTCCATACGTATTGAACAAGTCGGTAAAGACATGTATGCCTACAGCTACAGCAGTCCAGAGGGCAACATGACCAAGTGAAACTCCTGAAAAAATCAATCCGATCACACCCGTAATTAGCAGTACCCATAACAACAGAAACGGCAACGAGTGGGACAGTCCCCGATGATTTCGAATATAGAGCGAATTACTTTTAAAACGCAGTGCAGTATCAATGTCAGGGGCTTGGGAGCCGGCGATCGTGCCTACCATGACGGCGGCTGCCAGCATGGGGTCGGTTGCAACGACAGGATCAACATAGGCGAGACCCGCCAAACCAATGCCCATAACAAAATGTGTAGAGGTATCCATAAATCTCTCCTTTATAAGGTGTAACGTCAGTGTATCGTCATCAAAATTAACCTTCTCTATCTAGGTGATACCCAATTCTAGTGTATATTATCCACCCGCATGGATGCAAAACATGCTAAGCCCTGGTAACAATCTGTCCATTTCCCAACAAATGTACGAACATTGTCAAACTATTCCGTGGTTTCTTGTGATAAAATTTATATCGGAAGTCGCGTGGATTTAATAAACATGTCGCGATGAGACATATTTTGTGAACAACGACCTTGTCATAAGCCAAGATATGTCCCGTAATGAAGGCACTGTATTATACATATGTATCCCTTGGCTGAAATGATAACGTAGATTTAATTTATCACGTTAACCGAAATCATTTTGTATCAGTAAGCCAGGGCAGCTTAACAGAGGGTTTTTATGGATCAAATATGTATGCGCATTCACTAGTACATTGTTAGGGGGAAGGGAAGAGGATGCAGGTCATTAAGAAATACAAATGGACGTGGATTTTGCTCGGTATTGCACTGATTATGGCGGTATATTTAATGTGGAATACGGCATTTGCCAGCCAGGAGAAATTACCCGAGATTCGGGAGATCCAATCGTTTTCCATGGAAAATGTGGATGGTCGTAACGTATCGCTGGCGGATACGCAAGGCAAAGTGCGATTGTTCTACTTTTATTTCACCAGTTGCCCTGATGTTTGCCCGATTACGACATTTACACTGTCTCAGGTGCAGGACTTGTTGAAAGAAGATGGAACATTCGGAGATAAGGCATCTTTTGTATCGATTTCCTTCGACCCAAAAGTAGATACGAGGGAAAAGATCAAAACCTTTGCCGACCGTTTCCACGCGGATTATTCTGGCTGGTATTTCCTGCGTGGGGATATGGATAAAACCAAGCAGTTCGCCAAAGAATCGTTCCAGATTCTGATCGAAGGCGAGAACAAGGATGATTTTGCCCATATGAACATGATTGGGCTGGTGGATGAGAATAACCAGCTTCGCAAGGTTTATAACGCTTTTAATACAGAAGATGTGCAGCCGGAAGCTATCGCAGAGGACATTCGCAGGCTGATTAAAGAATAACACCGTAAAATGTTAAGCACGAAGTCTTTAGAAAAGGCTGTCTCTGGTTCCTATAACCAGAAACAGCCTTTTTGTCGTTATTCCTTTTAATACGAAGGTTCGTCAGGATACTGGATATATTCCTCCAGCCCTGCCTTCTCTAATTGCGAGATGATGTATTCATCAGGTGTGCCTTCAACCCCTGCGTACCCACGTCTTGTATACATTTGTACCGCATCGGGAAAAGCATCGCGCAGTACACCTCTTATCTTTTTACCTGAGCTGTCATTGTCCATGAATAAATAAACTTCATCATATCCGACTTGCTTGCGCAGTGTCTCCAGTTTAAGGGAGTTCAGCGTTCCGAATGTGCACAAAATATTGATCTCTGGACCCACTAAACGTTTGAGTTTACTGCGATCATTCTTACCTTCCACAATGACATGAATAGGCATCTTATTCACCCCTGATTCGAGAGCTGATGTCGACATTCCCCGGGAAATGTTACAGCGAAAATCGACTGAATGTACTTATAGTGTATCTGGAAATAGGGGAATGATGCAAAGCTTAAATTGTTCTGCAGAAGGCTCTAACGTATAAGTTGGTCAGGACAAGCTTAGATACTTCACCCCAGGATGCTTTTCGCATCGGAAGATGAGAGCGGGGCAGTATGTCTTGACGTATAATAGGGGAGTACCAAGATGCCGATCATCAGCAAAATAAAAGCAATGAAATAAGGAGATACCCCCAGCCTCAGCTGTCCAGCCGTAATCGGACCAATAAACGAACCAATAGAGGTGGCAATCGATTGCAGAGAGAAAATACGCCCAAGCTTGCTACCACCGCTTAAGTGAATAAAAAGTGTAGCCATCGCGGGGAAAATGATACCTTTGGACATCCCGAGCACAAATAACACGATGGATAACGAAATTTGCGGAACGGCTGCCATCACGAAAAAACTCAAGGACATCAGCAGTACACCAGCAACTAAACGCAGTTTGGGCGAATAACGGTTAAGAAACAGCATGCTGAGTGTAAAGAGCGCACCGATGCTAATGATTGAAAACAGTAAACCTGTCGACATCATGGAGGAATGCCCGCCTCCCCGTAGCGGTAATTCAAAGAAGAGAATACCTTGAGCGCAGGCAATAACCAAGGGTAGCATGAAATAACGCCAGGAAACGGGCAGGAATGCTTTTGGCGCTTCTGATGGCGAATGATCAGAGTTAGCTTTAGCCGAGCCGGAAGGCGCAAGGCCAGGTTTTGCGGGTTCGGTCAATGGCTGCGGCTGGCGAACGAGGCCACGCGGCATGGTAAGCAGTGCAATGACACCTGTCAGAATGAGTAGATAGCCGAGACTCGAGAAGGTGGCAGAGAACCCCATGGCACCGACGATCACGGCACCTGCGGCTGGTGACACCACCGAAGCCAGCGTGTGCACGACACCGTGACCCGACATGTATTTTCCTTGTTTCACCGGGTCATTGGAGAGTTGAGCGAGCAGGGCCAGACATGCCGGAGATAGAAAGGCTAATACAAAGCCGCTAATAGAACGTAGCGCGAGCAGTTGCCAAGGGGTATGAATGTGAGCCTGCAGAAGTAGGATGAACCCCGCACCGACCAGACTGAACACAATATATCGACGGCTCCCGTGTTTATCAATCTGTGTTCCAGCAATCAGATTGCCAGGCAGGTGGGTTAAGGAATAGATGCCCATCATCCAGCCGATAAAGGTTGGAGCCGCACCGAGCGATATCGCAAATGGCGTCAGAATGGGATACTGGGCATGCAGATCAAACACAGCTAGAAACAAAAACAGGTATAGCCAGATGGCCGTTTTCACTAGAGCCCCTCCTTGTTAGGCGATGCCTGTTTGTACACAGGTCTTGAACGTGTCCACGTTCGTCGGACGAATCCTCATGGTACTACTTGTACGCCCCGCAGGACGAACTTAGACCGTTTATTTTTGCCGGAGAGGGCTTAGCTGACAGCAGGTTCGGAAATCATGTATAATATTCGGGAAGTCATGAATCAATTCTAATTCGGAAGGTGTAATCATGAACATAGAAGTAATCAAAGAGTTTGTGATGCAGAACTGGCTGGTGATCGTCGTTGCACTGATCATTTTGTTCTTTGTTCTGAATGTGGTCAAAACGATGTTAAAATGGGCGATTGCCATCATCATTATTGCGGCTCTGCTGATATACAGCGGCATCTCCATTGAACAGATCAAACAAACCGTCACAGACGTGCAGTCCAGCACGATGGACACACTCAAGAAAGAAGCAACAAGCATCATGCTGAAGGAAGCCTCCAAGGCCACCTATGCGGCGGGGAAAAATGGTGAATTTACGATAACCAGTCCTAACGTTGAGCTTAAGGGTAGCACGAAGTCGGATAAAGTCGATGTGACCTTCCGCGGTATTTCTGTTGGTGAGTGGAAACTCGACAACGATACGATCCGCACATTTGTCGAACAGGCACAAAAAAATAAAACAGCACCTGCTTCGTAGTTTAAAGGAGGAATGAAGACGTGCTGCAAACTTGGCTGGACAGCCTGAAGGAGTTTAATGGGATTACCATTCTGCTGTTGCTGATCGTAGCAGCATCCTTATTACAGGGATGGTCCAGAGGGGCTTCACGTTCTGCGGGGAGACTCTTTGGTTTCCTGATGGACGGTATTATGGCGGTCATTGGTATTTTGTTATCTATCGGTCTGACGTTATGGCTTGCGCCTTATGTACAGCAATGGTTATCTGTACATGCCGGGGATATGCCTAATCGTGAGTTAAACCGGTGGGAACAGCTGTATTATACGCTGGTTACAGCGATCGCAGATTTCCCGCTTATGCGGTTTGCCGTATTATTTGTATTGAGTTACGGCTTGATTCGCATGATTCTTGGATTTTTAACATCCTTCATATTTCGCAGAAGACATGCAGGAGATGAGCAAGCTGCGCCAAAAGGGATTTTTAGCCGGCTGACAGGCGCAGTGATCGGCACGGTCATCGGTTCGGTCCGAGGAATCATTGTGATTGCCGTATTGTTCATGATTGTAAGTCTCTATCCGGGTAGTATGTTCAGCCGTTATGTGGAGGCATCTCCGATCTATATGCAGGGTGCTAAATCGGTGATTGAGCCTTTGTCTGGTACGTTTATCAAGGACAAACTTCCGGTATTCACGCAGGCTGTGCAGAAGGAACTCGGAGGTATTTTGCAACGGAAATATGAAGTGATTGACCACAATATTCCAGCCGATATTGAGCAAGCCGCGCAGGAGATTGTCAAAGGAAAATCGACGGATGAGGCAAAAGCCAGAGCTCTGTATGACTGGGTTGGCACCCGGGTTCAATACGACTACGGGAAAGTGGATGATTATGAACAGAGGGGAATATGGCATGAACAGACCCCTCAGAATACTTTTGATACGCGCAAAGGGGTATGTATCGATTATGCCCGCTTATATGCGGTAATGGCACGTTCTCAGGGGCTTGATGTCAGGGTTGTTACAGGTCTGGGATATAACGGTCAGGGAGGGTACGGCCCTCATGCATGGAATGAAGTCTATTTGAGTGATTCGAATCGCTGGGTTCCACTTGATCCAACGTGGGCCATCAGCGGAGATTGGTTTAACCCACCTAACTTTGCCGACACGCATCTGAAAGATCAGTCAGCCTGATAGTACACCGGACACGGATATGGTTCGGAATATGACGACGTTGCCAGGTTATCATGCCGGTAAGTTAAGGTTCTGCGGTATGCATCAAGTCATGAAAGAGGTAGGATGAATGAAAAAGCATTCCAATGAGAAGGATGAACTTGCGGACAAACGGCGTTTTAGTTACCGGATGAACGTATTTTTCTTCGCTTCCTTTGTTATTTTTAGTGTAATCATTGTACGCTTGGCGTTTTTACAATTCGTTGAAGGACCTGAGCTCAGTCAGGAAGAAGCAAGTAACATTACGAAGGATGTGCCGCTTGCTCCGGTGAGAGGAACCATCTACGATTCTACGGGGACGGTGAAACTGGCGTATTCCAAGCCGATTCAGTCGCTGTATCTCACATTGTACAAAAACTACGGGGATGTGGATGGCCAGCCAAATCCGAAAATTGGTGAAGTTCAAGAGATGGCTACGCGTCTGCATGATGTTTTTGAAAAGTATAAAACCCCGAATTCCGAATCCTTGACCGTGGATCAAATCATGGAGGAAATGGATCTGAATTCTCGCAAGGCTAACGGGTTTATGCCACGTCTGATCAAGAGTGATTTGTCCGAAGGGGAGGTTGCTTATTTCCTCCAGCATAAGGATGAATTCAAAGGTATTCAGATTGTGGAAGAAAGTGTACGTTACTACGATCCGGATACAGTGGCCGTTCAATCCATTGGTTATTTGAAAAAATTCAAAAGCTCCAAAACGTTGAAAAAATATAAAGAAGTAGATGAAGCAAACAAAACGCAGACTGATCCAGGTCTGGTCTATACGGAAAATGAGTTTGTTGGATTTGATGGACTGGAGCTACAGTATCAGGATAAGCTGCGGGGCAAAAGTGGTTATACGTCGGTTGACGTTGATTTACGTAACTTGCCTGAAGGTGTAGCGGGTACAACCCCGCCGCAAAAAGGCTATGACCTGATTTCCAGCATCAACAAAAATGTGCAGGTGAAAACCGAACAGGCAATTATGGATCAGTTGAGCTGGCTGCATCGTAATCCGGTATCGGGCAGATTGCATCCCAATGCCAAAACAGGCTTTGCTGTAGCGATGGAAGTGGATACAGGGAAGGTTGTAGCGGCAGCCAGTATGCCTGATTACGATACGAATGTGTGGAGAACAGGCAGTATCAGCACAGAAGATTACGACAAAATCAAATATATTTACCAGAATGGTACGATCCGAGGGTTCCTGCCTAGTGATTCCAAGAAAAGGGCAGAATCCGTCGTATTGCTCGGTTCAACGATTAAACCACTTAGTGTGTTGATCGGTTTGAAGGAAGGTTTCTTTACCACTAACTCAGTGTATATCGACCGAGGTTCAACCACATTCGGTGGAGATAACCGACGCGTACAGAACTCATCGGGTCACGTTTACGGTGCCATGTACCCTCGCGACGCCATTCGTCATTCCTCCAACGTATTTATGATTGACGAAGTTGGTAAGAAGCTGTACGCACGATATGGTGCTAAGGGCGTTGACGTGTGGGATAAGTACATGGAGCAGTTTGGTCTTGGTATAAAAACAGGAGTAGACTTGCCGAATGAATGGGCTGGGCGTAAAGAATATGAAAATGAAACGGAAAGTTCCTTGACCAAACTAGCCTATGCTTCCTTTGGACAACAAGGAAAATATACAACCATGCAGCTCGCGCAGTATACCGTGATGCTCGCGAATAAAGGAAAACGCATGGAACCACAGCTTGTTAAAGAGTTCCGGGATTCGGAAGGCAATGTGGTGGAGAAGGTGAAACCGAAAGTGCTCAGCACAGCAGACTTCAGTGATGCATACTGGAATGAAGTACAGCGTGGTATGGCTACCGAGGTTTCTGCCTTTGGCGGTTTCCCTTATGATTTTGCGAGAAAAACAGGTACGTCGACACAGAATATTGGAGGGAAACTGGTGGATAACGGGGTATTTATCGCTTTTGCACCCCGTAACAATCCAAAACTGGCTGTTGCGGTCATGATCCCGGAAGGGGGCTTTGGTTCCAACAGTGCGGCTCCGGTTGCACGTGCGATTTTCGATGCTTACGACCAGGAATTCGGCCTGGATGGTGTTCCGAAAAAAAATAAAGATAAAGAAACAGAAACAAGTACACAGTGATGCAGTGATGGAGATCGTGTTCTCCATATGTTAAAAGGCCCCCAGAACGGGGCCTTTTTTTGTTGCTTTTTTTATGGAACCCAGGCAGTCTTCTTACGTTATATACAGAGGGCTTCTTATTACGAAAATGTAACCAAAATTAGAAAGACGTTACAGTCTGCATTTGCTACACTTAAGAAGTGAGAGTTTGCCATTTTGGTCTGTTGTCTGTTGGGGTCTGTTATGACGTTTCGGTATGTATAGATCGTGTGATTTTTAAACTTATACAAAGAACGGAGAGGGGAGCATATGTTTAATCGACTTAAAAATAAACCGCCGAACGAAGATGAGAGAGCGGTAAATCAATCGACCAGCGCGAGGCTGAATGTGTTTTTTTTCGTGGCATTTGTCATATTCAGCATTCTGATCTTCCGACTGGCATTTGTGCAGTTTGTCGAAGGGCCTGAACTGACGTACATGGAATCTACGCGCAATACAAAAGATATCCCTCTAGCCCCGGTGCGCGGCCCGATCTATGATGCGACCGGGAAAGTGGCGCTTGCTTATTCGGAGCCGGTACAGTCACTGTATGTGCTGTTATATGAAGATTATCGTAATGATGATCGTAGGCAGGAAGCCGAGGGACTGGCCCGTGAACTTGCAGATATATTCAAACGATTTAATCCGGGAGACGAGAAGCAGCCGGATGCAGAGGAGATTATTAAAAGACTGGATCTGGATCATCAGAAGACATTCGGTTATGTGCCAAGACTGGTCAAGTCTGATCTGACGACCCAGGAAATTGCTTTTTTTCTAGAGAAAAAAACGGAGTATCCTGGCGTAATGGTGCTGGAAGAGAATGTACGGAGATATGACCCTGATCGTGTTGCTGTGCAGGTTATTGGTTATACGCGGGACTTTAAGGGAGCAGGGGCATTGAAGCAATACAAAACGATCATAGAGCAATCGGCTTCTCAACGTGATCCAGGATTGGTGTATTCACAGGATGAGAGGGTTGGATTCGATGGGTTGGAGCTGCAATATCAGCAGGAGCTTCGCGGAAGAAGCGGATATCAATCCATTGATATTGACTCTAGGAATTTACCTACAGGCACGATGGAATTGACTCCACCAGAGAAGGGGTACAGTCTGATCTCCACGATCAACAAGGAGGTTCAGCTTGCCGCGCAAAAGGCTATTACGGATGAATTACGAAAGCTTCCAAAGGCCATTACAGGTTACGCTGTAGCTATGGAAGTGGATACAGGCAATGTGGTAGCTATGGCAAGTATGCCGGACTATGATCCGAATGACTGGGATTATGACAAAATCAAGTATGTTTTCCGAAACGGGACGACAGAGTCTTTCCCGCCCAATGATAATAAGCCAAGCCGTGCAGAGTCCGTTGTTCTGCTTGGATCGGTTATTAAACCGCTCAGTGTGCTTATCGGCCTGAAAGAGGGACTGTTCACTACGGGGAGTACTTATCCTGATAAAGGTTACGCTGTATTAGGCAAGGATGGAAGACAAGTAAAGAACTCACATTCGGCCTACAACGGTAATATTACCGCACGGAGAGCGATTGAAAAGTCGTCCAATGCATTTATGATTGATATGGTGGGCAAGCGTTTGCTGAATAAATATGGTGCCACAAAAGCCCTTGCTAAGTGGGACGAATACATGAAGGATTTTGGTTTGGGTGTCTCGACAGGCATTGATCTGCCCAAAGAATTTCTTGGTCAGTTGGAGTATAAAGCAGACAATAATGAGTCTGCACTGACACGTCTTGCGTTTGCGTCATTTGGTCAGCAAGCCAAATATACAACGATGCAACTTGCCCAGTACACCACAATGCTTGCGAATAAGGGCAAACGAATGGAGCCACACTTGGTGAAGGAAATCCGTGATGCGGATGGCAATGTGGTGAAGAAGTTTGAGCCAAAGGTTCTTAATGAGGTGCAGTTTGCGGATGCACACTGGAACGAAGTGCATAAGGGTATGGTCACCAAAGTAAGCTCCTTCGACGGTTTCCCTTATGATTTTGCCAGAAAGACAGGAACATCCGAGCAAGGAACCGGACCGAATAAAAAGGAGAACGGTGTCTTTATCGCCTTTGCGCCAAGAGACAAACCGAAACTGGCTGTAGCGGTTATCGTGCCGGAAGGCGGTTTTGGATCGGTCAGTGCTTCCCCGATCGCACGCAAAATTTTTGATGCATACGATGAAGTGTATGGCCTAGATGGTATCCCAAAGGGGAAGAAGGACCAGAATAAAGAACAAGATTAATGATTAAGGGCATAAAATAATAGGAAACAATGGCATGCTCATAAAAGTATTGAATAAACGGCTTTAGATTGAACTCATAAGTAACAGGACAGGCAGGGGAAAATATCCCTTGCCTTTTATTTTTCCATCGGCTAAAATTTGCACAAGGGAAACATTATTAGACGAGTTTAAAAGTTGGTACCTTGTACAACTTAATTAGTTACGGACAAATATTTTAGGACAGGGAAAGGGGACGGTCAATTTGTTAATGGTGAAGATGAGGAGTATCCAACGTGGAGTCATTACGCTGATAGGCGTTGTTCTGGTCATTGTACTTACAGCTTGTTCGAGTACTTCGGGAGAAGACGGTACTGGCAAAGTGCAGGTTACAGCAACCACAGGCATGATTGCGGATGTAGCACGAGAGGTGGGCGGAGTATATGTTGAGGTTACCGGATTGATGGGACCGGGAGTAGACCCACATCTGTATAAGGCATCCCAAGGGGATATTCGCAAACTGGAGCAAGCCAAGGTGATTTTCTATAACGGCCTGCATCTGGAAGGAAAAATGACCAGTATCCTGGAGAAAATGTCCAAAAGCAAACAAGTTACCGCAGTTGCCGAAAAAATCCCGGTAGAGGAACTGCATTCCGGTCAAGCGACAGGTGGAACAGAGTATGATCCTCATGTATGGTTTAACGTCAAGCACTGGATGCGTGCAACCGAAGCTGTGCGTGACACGCTGGTGGAAGCAGATCCGGATCATGCGGAACAGTATAAGACGCAGGCAGCAACATACCTGGAGAAGCTACAAGCGCTGGATACGGAAGTTCGGGAAAAAATCGGGCAGATCCCTGAGGAAAGCCGAGTGCTGGTAACAGCACATGATGCATTTGGTTACTTTGGTCAAGCCTATGGCATTAAAGTGATGGGTCTTCAAGGCATCAGTACGGCAGCAGAATATGGCGCCAAAGATGTAAGTGAACTAAGAGATTTTCTCGTGGAAAATCAAATCAAAGCCGTATTTATCGAATCTAGTGTACCTGCTAAAGCGATGGAAGCGATTATTGCTGGGGCAGCTGAGAAGGGCCATACCGTAAAAATTGGTGGCGAACTGTTCTCTGACGCTATGGGGGCTGAGGGAACCGTAGAGGGCACCTACATTGGAATGGTGCGGCACAATGTCGAAACGATCGCGGCGGCTTTGAAATAATATATCATCAGAAGGGAGGAGAACTATGATGATGAAAAATACCAATACAACAAAACAAGCATTAGAAACTATAGATAATAGTCAGCTCGGACAGGAAAAAGCAACGGTCTCTTCGCCTCTTCGTGTGAGGAACCTGGCCGTGGCTTACCACAAAAGGCCGGTGCTCAGCAATGTTTCCTTTGATGTACCTGAAGGGCAACTCATCGGCATTCTTGGACCGAACGGTGCAGGCAAGTCAACGTTGATCAAAGCGGTTCTGGGGCTTGTTCCGAAAATGCACGGTGACATTGAGATCTTTGGAGGATCTTATCGTGAAACCAGGCGGCGTATCGGTTATGTGCCACAGAGGGAGTCCGTAGATTGGGACTTTCCGACACATGCATTAGATGTTGTCATGATGGGAAGATATGGACATCTGGGCTGGTTCCGCCGCCCGGGAAAAAAGGAAAAGGATCTTGCGGCTCAGTGCCTGGAGCAAGTTGGTATGGGGGATTACATGTATCGGCAGATCAGCCAGTTGTCCGGCGGACAGCAACAGCGCGTATTCCTGGCCAGAGCACTGGTACAGGATGCAGACTTGTATTTCATGGATGAACCTTTTGCAGGAGTGGACGCAACGACAGAGAAAGCGATCATCTCCCTGCTAGAGCAATTAAAAAAGCAGGGCAAAACCGTTCTAGTTGTTCACCATGACCTGGCAACGGTAGAGGAATACTTCGATCATGTATTGTTGCTCAACGGACGTTTGGTTGCCGCTGGGCCAACAAGAGAAGTATTTGTACCGGATTTATTACAGGAAACCTACGGAGGTCGCATCGCGATGATCGGCAGCCGAGCGGAGAAAGGCCAGGTGTAGTTATGTGGAATTGGGTTGTTTCTATATTGTCAGACCCGAACACACGCTGGATTTTGCTCGGTTGTCTGCTCCTCGGATTCAGTAGTGGCATTATCGGCTCATTTACCTTTCTTCGTCGTCAAAGTCTGATGGGCGATACATTGGCACACGCGGCATTGCCTGGAATCTGTATTGCGTTTATGTTGACGGAAACGAAGTCGATTGGATTGTTTCTGTTTGGCGCACTCATTGCAGGAATTGTAGCCACTTTCGGTATTTCGTGGATAACCCGGTTTTCACGGATTAAGCAGGATGCGGCAATGGGCATCGTACTGACGGTATTTTTCGGTATCGGTGTCGTGATGCTGACACGTATTCAGCACAGTGCAAGTGGAAGCCAAAGCGGGCTTGACAAGTACCTGTTCGGGCAAGCGGCATCGATGGTACTTACGGATGTGTATGTGATGGGCGGGGTAAGTCTTGTATTACTCATCGCATGCCTAGTCTGGTTCAAGGAATTCAAGCTCGTGAGCTTTGATCCGGGTTTTGCAAGAGGTATGGGATTGCCCGTCGGAGTACTGGAGCAATTCATTCTGCTACTGACGGTTATAGCTGTTGTCGCCGGAATCCAGGCGGTAGGTGTGGTGCTGGTTGCGGCACTGCTAGTGACTCCGGCAGCAGCAGCAAGGTGTTGGACCAATTCGCTTGCGCTGATGGTGTTGCTGGCTGGATTGTTCGGCGCATTAAGCGGTGCCGTAGGAACACTCTTCAGCACGCTTGTCCCTAATCTGCCTACTGGTCCAGTAACTGTGCTTGCGGCTACGGTGCTGTTTGTTGGATCTGCGCTGTTCGCACCAAGGCGAGGGTTACTTGCCCGCAAGTTGCGGAGCATCCAGGCGAAGTCGACTTATATGCGTGAAGAGCAAGCCGCGCTACAGGTGCATGCTGCACAGCCTCAAACACAGAAACAGGGGGAGATGTAGATGGCCACATTTTGGATTATTCTCACCGCAATACTAGTCTCCTCCGCTTGCGCCATTCTTGGTTGCTTCCTGATTTTGAGGCGCATGGCTCTGGTCGGAGATGCGATCAGTCACGCCGTGCTTCCGGGGATTGCAATTGCGTTTCTGTGGAGCGGCTCCAGAGACTCCCTGTGGATGTTGCTGGGTGCAACGGTGTTTGGACTGTTGACGGTGTTCTTCATTCAGACCCTCCAGGCTGGAGGCCTGTCTTCGGATGCTTCGATTGGTATAGTATTTACAGCACTCTTTGCTGTAGGGGTCATCCTGATCAGCCTGAATGCACAGCATATCGATCTGGATCTGGACTGTGTATTGTTCGGTGAGATTGCCTATGTGCAATGGGATACGTTAACGCTGTGGGGAATGGATGTAGGACCTAGAGCGGTCTGGATGCTGGGCATTACGTTACTTGTTATTCTCGTTGTTGTAGGACTGTTCTACAAGCAGTTCAAATTATGCGCGTTTGACCCGGCTTTGGCTGCGGCTTGCGGTATTCCGGTGGTCTTATTTCACTATGCGCTCATGGGACTTGTGTCCATGACGTCCGTTGCCTCTTTTGAAAGTGTAGGCTCTATTCTTGTAGTAGGTATGCTGATTGTACCTGCGGCTGCGGCTTATCTGCTCACGGATCAGCTTGGTAAAATGATTCTTTATGCGGTACTGATCGGTGCAGCTTCTTCTGTCGGTGGTTACCTGATGGCGTACGCGATGGATGCTTCTATTGCAGGTTGCATGGTGGCTGTGGCCGGCATTCTGTTTGTACTTGCGTTACTTCTGTCACCGAAACATGGCATTGTACTTCGTTATGTTCGCCGTAAATATGCCGCACGTTGAACATGATTTCATAAATTTAGATGACCGTCTGCATCGCAGGCGGTTTTTGGCGTTCTGGTTTTTAGGTTACTTTGTTGCATACGCGTGATCTGTGGTAAAATGTCGTTAGCTGTGACGTCCGGGGCGTCCGCCATTTCGCGGATACCGGGCGATCTTGTTGTTTTAGAGGAGAGAGACATACTGGAGGAGGATTTACAACATGAGTGAACTGAAATATAAACTGCTGGCCCTGGATATGGACGGCACGTTGCTGAATGATAATCATGAAATTACACAGGAGACGGCCAAATGGATACAGATTGCTATTCGTCGCGGAGTGCATGTGTGCTTGTCTACAGGAAGAGCCGTATACCACGCCATGCCATATGCGGTGCAACTTGGCCTGGAAACACCCATGGTTACGGTCAACGGTAGCGAGGTCTGGAAAGCTCCACATGAGCTTCACCTGCGCCATCTGATGGACCCGGCGTTAATTCGCAAGATGCATGAGATCGGGGAGAAATATAACAGTTGGTACTGGGCATACTCCGTGGAAGAGCTGTTTAACCGTGATCGCTGGACGGATAATATTGAAGGATTAGAATGGCTGAAATTCGGATTTACCACCGAGGATGATGAGATTCGTCATCAGATTATGATGGAATTGCAAGAACTGGGTGGTCTGCAAATGACCAATTCCTCTCCTGTAAACATTGAGGTAAACCCGGAAAACGTATCCAAAGCTACCGGTGTAGCTGAAGTATGCCAATTGCTAGGCATCGACATGTCCGAGGTAGTTGCTGTTGGCGACAGTCTGAACGATCTGGCTGTCATTGAAGCTGTCGGTCTGGGTGTTGCGATGGGCAACGCACAGGAGCAAGTGAAACAAGCGGCAGATTTAATTATTGGAAGCAACAATGAGGATGGCATTGCACATCTGATTCGTGAACATATTTTGAAGGGGGAGTAACCTTTGCTCGCAACCGTTGGCTGGATTTTAATTGTACTGCTGTTTGCAGTAGGTATGGCAGGTACGGTATATCCGATTCTGCCGGGTGCAATCGCGATTTTCTTCGCGTTTCTGGTCTACGGCTGGTTCTTCAGCTTTGATCCGTTCGGGGTATGGTTCTGGATCATCCAGATTCTAATTGTGGTGGTGCTGTTCGTGGCGGATTATGTGGTGAGTGCTTGGGGAGTCAAAAAGTTCGGCGGTTCTAAGCTGTCTACAACGCTGAGTACCATCGGAGTAATTATTGGCCCGTTTGTGATTCCGGCTTTTGGACTTGTACTGGGGCCATTCATCGGTGCTTTTATCGGAGAACTGATCGGCGGTTCCTCGCCTTCCAAAGCATCGAAAGTTGGGTTTGGCTCTGTCGTCGGGCTGTTTACCAGCACGGTGATGAAAATTATTTTGCAACTTGTGATGATTGTTCTATTTATAATCTGGGTGGTTCGATTCGCCTAGAATATCAGGTTAGCTAGCTAAGGTCCGGAGAGGTCCGGTGTGGGGGAAAGAAGGGGAATCCGTTTTGTCTAAGAAGGAAACATTTATTAAAGGTACGCTCATATTGGCGGCTGCCGCATTGATTGCAAGGGTACTGGGTCTGGTACAACGTGTGCCGCTGGAGCATATCCTCGGGGATATTGGTAACGCATCGTTCACGATCTCCAATACGGTGTATTTAATGCTGTTAACTGTCGCAACGGCGGGCATACCGAGTACGCTGAGTAAAATGGTCTCGGAACGCTACGCGCTCGGACGCGCGGGCGAAGCGCAGCAGATATACCGTGCAGCCTTGATCTTTGCGGCCGTGGCCGGTGTGGTCATGTCTGTTCTGTTATGGTTCGCAGCGCCATTTTATGCCACCCATATTTCCAAAGTGCCGGAATCCGTGAGTGCCATCCGGGCGCTTGCTCCGGCCCTGTTACTCTTCCCGGCGATCGCAATGATGCGTGGTTATTTCCAGGGACGCGGCAATATGACCGCAGGTGGTATCTCGCAGATCGTGGAGCAGTTTGCGCGTGTAGGTGTAGCGATTATTGTGGCCTATGTGATGTTGCAATGGAATTACGATGATCAGACGATTGCAGCCGGGGCATCCTTCGGTGGGGTGTTCGGTAGTATCGGTGCATTTGCGGTGATGCTGTACTTCACATTAAAGCTACGCAAAAGTGACCGTGCGGCACAGCTACATTATGAGCGTGCAGAGCAATTGCCGATGCGCGGAATTTACACTGATATTTTCAAACTTTCAATTCCGATTGTGTTGTCTTCACTTGCTGTTCCGGCAATCAACTTTATCGACTCTTCCCTCGTCGTTCCCCTGCTTAGTGGACGGATCGGTCTGGAAGAAGCTACAGGCGTACTGGCAATTCTGGGTGCCAAAGCCCAGAGTATAGCCGGTATTCCGCCTATTCTCGCCATAGCGCTCAGTCAGTCCCTTGTGCCTGTCATTTCGGCGGCTTTTGCCCGCAAAGATGAGCTACATCTGAAAAATCAGGTAACGCTGGCGCTACGTATTTCCATTCTGACGGGAATGCCGATTGTGATTACCCTGTGTGCAGCGGCTTATTCGGTAAACGGATTGCTCTTCACAACTCCAGATGGCACGCCGATTATTGCATTGCTTACGTTCGGCACTATTTTCCAGATTACAATGATGACAACGAACTCCATGTTGCTCGGGGTTGGGAAACCACGAATCACGATGATTAGTGTAGCGGCAGGAATTATCGTGAAGCTGATTGCGAGTCTTATCCTGGCGCCGATCTTCGGTATTTACGGGATCATCATTGCAACAGCGCTATGTTTCCTAGTCATCACATATCTGAATCTGCGTGTGTTACGTAAAATCGTTGATTTTTCAATTATGGGGGATCGCTGGATTGGATTTATCATTACGGTGCTTCTCGCGGCAGCTGTCGGTTTTGCGGCCAATTGGAGTGGAAACCAGATCTTTGGTGCGTTCCTGCCTGCACGGGTATCTTTCCTGTTAACCTGCATGGTCGTGGGTGTGCTGGTCGTTGTGGTATATCTCGTGCTGATGGTGGTTCTCCGTGTCTTGCGTAAGGACGAGCTGGCTAGTTATCCGCGAATTCTGCAAAAAATTCTCCGTCCGCTTATGCGTCTGCAACGCGGCGCCGGACAACGAGGATAAATTTAGGTAAAAAAGCGCGGTCTGCACTTGTAGCAGACCGCGCTTTTTTATTGTTATTGCATAAGAGGCTGGTTTCCGTGAAAGTGGACGTTATTCCTACTTTGGCCTTACACAGCAGAATCTGCTCGATCTGCTTTAGTGACTTTACGATCCAGTTAAAGCCGTATCGGGACACCGTTTTTTTTCCTGCCAATTAGTGAGTAAGAACTTGTACATCATGAGCGAGTGCTGTTTTTAACATGCCGTACCGATGCTCATGACTCATCTCAAACAGCCAAGGTCTGCGTGGCGCAGTCAGATATCCAAGGCAATCTCGTGTCTCCAGCCAGTCATGTCTTGTAATCGGTTCATATGGTGTGTCCTCCCACACGGCGAGCAACTCAGGAGAATATAGACGTTGACCTTCCGGCAGCCATTCCTCATTCAATAAAGCATCCGTGTACAGGGTATGGTCTGTTGGCCCTTCATGGTGCTTGGTAAACAGGCCTGGCCAATATTCGGCTCGTGAGCCACGATGAGGTATTGTTCGCGCGAAGTCCAGCACCTGCTGAAGCACTTGCTCTACACCAAATAACAGGGCATACAGCCCTTTGCCGAACTGGATACGTTCATTCAATTTGCCAAAATGCTCAATGACCCGTCCGGTAAGTCCACCTCCTTGTGCAAGAGGGAAAACGATGTGGTTCAGCCCGGCCAGATTGTGCAGATGAAAAGCAGGTTTGGAGAGTACTACTTTTTGAAAATAAGGATGTTGTACCACCCGGCTCTCGATATAGTTCTGCTCATTAATAATTAAGGCCACACTCAGTATGGAACTGCAACGTTCGAGCCAAAACCGCTCCCAGAACGGGGTCATAAAAGACGATACGTGAAAATGAGATAACAGATGGAAGCAGCTTCGTCCAAGCCGCCGACTGTGGATATACAGCTGCAATTGAGGATAGGCATCCTGAAAAATAAGGGCATTGCACCGCTCCAGCAAGCGATACATATGCTCACGATCCTTCTGATTTTGCAGATTATGCATCAGGTCACTGTGCAGGTCGGTCATATGATATCCGCCGTTGCGGGATACCATATGCGCCAGTAGCGCCCAATGTAGCTCGGGATACTGCTCGTAGCATTCCAGATAAGCGGCGGTTCGAGTCACATTACTGCGATTCTGCTGCTGCGTTAAGGTTTTGATCTCTTCGAGAATGATGCAATCCTCTTCACACACCAGCGCACGTTGTGCCTGAATGTTGCGTGCAGGAGATGGCTTGCCTGTTGTAGGGATTAACTTCTCCACCTCAGCTTGCAGAGCGGCAGCTGTATCTGCGTTCCAATTCAGGTCACGCAAAGGATGTCTAAGCCTTGCGGACGCATGCCAGGCGGCTTGTTTACCTCGCCATACTTCCAGGGCTGCTCCGGGAATGGAGCGAATGATCTGTACAATGGAGCCTGAATGCTGGTTTTCCGAAGAGTCATTTCTGGTGGAAGTCATGAATGGAACATCCTTTCATGAATATCTGTGTTTGATATGCCAGGACTTGTGGTTATTCTAAGTATGCGCTGAACATTTGACTTCCAATCACCAATTTGCTTCACTTAGAGGGAGACGAGGTACAGAAAGGGAGATGTGACAATGGAACAGATTACATCCAAGCCGGAATTTGATGTGGCGATTCAATCTCCACGTTTGACAGTGGCCGTATTTAAGGCAGACTGGTGCGGGGATTGCAAATACATCGATCCGTTTATGCCTGAGGTGGAAACGAAGTATTCACGTGACTTGACCCTGATTGAAGTGGATGTTGATCAGGTGGGTACAGTAAGTCAGGAGCAAAATATTTTGGGTATTCCAAGTTTTGTAGCTTACACAGATGGACGTGAACTGGTGCGCTACGTGAACAAGCTACGTAAGTCGAGAGAAGAGATTGAGCAGTTTTTGGATCGTGCGGTTGAGGTCTACAATACCATTCACAAGTAAGGCCTAAGTGCATCGCAGGGAATGAATGTCTTCAAGACAGGGTAGACTGTAAGATAGGTATGCAAATACAAGGCTGTCGGTTGAGCCGTCTTCAGGCTTAAGACTGCCTTGTTTTTATTTGGCTTGAGGTGAGTAGCTTAAGGCTACCGAGATGGGTAGGGGCCTACATACATAAATTCGAAATATAATGACCTGCTGGTCAAAATTTTAATAGACGTTAACATTTTGTCACAAAGCGCGGCGTCAATGATGCTTTTATCCGGTATAATGGATTTAGTTGTGAAATTAGTGTCAAAGTACAAAACAAGTGCTGTAATGAGCCTTCTTATGGAAACAACACTAGCAACAATAATGAATCGGCATTGATTATCAAGCGAAGAAACTTCTTCGCCATCTTAAACCAACAGCGGGTGAGAAAAAATTGAAGCACTTAACATTGTTTAAATGGTTAACCGTATTGACCTGTCTCGTTATGTTCCTGGCTACCTTTGGCGGCGGGATCGTGACGAAAACCGAATCGGGCCTTGGCTGCGGAACACAGTGGCCTTTATGTAACGGTAAGCTTGTACCAGCACATACTGTTGCCTCTCTGATTGAATATTCCCACCGTGCTGTCAGCGCACTGGCAGGACTACTGTCCATCGCATCTTTTGTTGCCTTCTTACGCTTTGGCAAACAGCGTCGTGATTTGCAATTGTTCTCGTTTCTAACCCTTTTATTTGTGATTATTCAGGGAATCATGGGCGCTTTCGCCGTTGTGTTCTCGCAATCTTCCGCGGTCATGGCTCTACACTTTGGGTTCGCACTCATTGCTTTTGCCAGTTCATTGATGATGGCTCTCGGGATTAGGCAAGAGGCGAGATATGGCGGTTTGGAACGTCTGAACCAGTATCCGCGCGTTAGTAAGGGATTTCGTAACCTGGTCTGGTTTTCAACCATCTATACGTACCTGGTCGTGTATACAGGCGCATTTGTAAGCCATACGAATTCGGCTGGCGGGTGTTCCGGATTCCCGCTATGTAATGGGCAGATTGTGCCTGAACTTTCTGGCGGGGTAGCTGTGGCCTTTGCCCATCGTCTGGCAGCTGTGTCACTCGTGATCGTAATCGCGATCCTAGGACATTTTGCTTACCGTAAACACCCGGACAACCGTGAATTGCGGACACTCGGTGTGTTATCCGTCGTTTTAATTCTGTTGCAAGTGGTTATCGGTATGTTCATGATGTGGACGATTAATCGCCCGGAAGTTTACATGTTTGTGGCGCTGGCACATATGCTGGATATCGCTATACTGTTCGGTATCTTGACCTATATGAGCTTCCTTGTGTACAAGCTGCACCGCCCGGTGAACCGTTTCTAAACAGCTTATGAATTTAGTGTTTAAAAAAAGTGAGTTTATTACATTGTCCTGAAGCTGCGCTGGGCCATGTTGGAAAGTCCACCATCCGGTGATGTAGATCATTGGAGAGGTGGACTTTTGTTTGATGTCGGAGGTAGCAGGGCAACCTAAATCAAGTTGTAACGATTAACCGAACGTCACATAGCGCTTTAATTCATCTTCAGCTGTTCAACAGCTGTGAAAACATATATATTTTGCATCATCAGTGGAAAGAGGAGGTCTTCTATGCTACGTACGTTACTGGGAGAAAAGCCACGAGTGAATCAAGGGAAACTGAAACAAGCCATGGATACCATGGCGTTTACACTGGAGTCTTTTGAAAAACAGATGTATGTGGATCATGATCCGAACCATGATTATCGGAAGCTGTATGTATGGACACAGGGACTAATCTCTTCGTTGGATGAACTGGAGCAGAGTTATTTTGCCGCCGCACATTTTCGTAAAAAAGTAGTTGCAGGTTCAACGCGCGATATGAGTTCTGCTGAGAAATCTGAGTATGCCCGGTACGTTTATTTTTATAAAGATGCCTTTATTCGGTGCTTCGCGATTCTGGACAAATTGGGTACGGTCTTGAATGAAGTTTTCCAACTAAATACATCCAAAACCAAAGTGCATTTCTCCTATTATACCGTTCTGAGGCAATTCGAATATTATCGGGATCATCATGAGTTGGCGCAGCAATTAATTAAGATTAAGGAAGCGTACCGAGAACCGATGAGCAGATTGCGAAAGCGACGTAATATGGAGATTCATTACATGAATTCGGAAATGCAGGATGATTTGTGGCAGTTACATCAGACGTTGCGTGGCAAAGTGAAGCTGGAGGATCTGGATCAGCATCTTCTCGAGATGCAGCAAGGTGTAGATATGGTCTGTGAAACACTGAATATGGCCTATCGATACATCAATCGAATCTGGCGTAAACAGATTTTGAAACATTAGGTATAGCAATGATTTTAAATAATACTATTTGACAAATCGGAATACTTTGATTATACTGAGTTCCAGATCGAATCTTACATGGAATCGTGTCTTCAATACAGCATTTGATGCAGTTCGGTCATTATACTTGACGAACTACATGAAACTATATAATCCTACAACTTTATATTTCTCTTATCGAGAGTGGCGGAGGGACAGGCCCGATGAAGCCCGGCAACCGATCAACGATGATGACATGAATGGTTATCCTTGTTGATGTTAGGTGCTAATTCCTACAGAATCATGTTGCACATGATTTTGGCAGATGAGAAGGTCATTTCACGTGAAGAGCCATCTTTGTATCTGCAAAGGGCTCTTTTTTTGCGTAGAACGGGGAGTTTTCCCTTCCTTCGGGTAAAGATATATGTAGGTGATGGGGAAGGAGCAGTATTAGTGATTGAATTGGTTGGATTAACCAAAACATATGGCAGACGTGCCAAAACAACGACGGCGTTGTCACACCTTGATCTGAAGATTCAGAAGGGTGAGATTTTTGGAGTTATTGGTCACTCAGGTGCAGGGAAAAGCACATTGATCCGATGTATCAATTTACTTGAGCGCCCGACAGAAGGTGAGGTTTGGGTCGATGGTATTAACCTGACTGAGCTTAGCAAAAGTGAACTACAGCAGCAAAGACGCAAGATTGGTATGATCTTTCAGCATTTTAATCTGCTGTCTTCTGCAACGGTATACGACAATGTGGCTTTCCCTTTAAAACTGGTCAACACACCTAAGGATGCGATTGATCGCAAGGTGAAGGAAATGCTCGCTCTGGTTGGTCTGGAGCAGCATAGCAGCAAATATCCGGCACAGCTGTCTGGCGGACAGAAGCAACGGGTAGGGATAGCGAGAGCTCTGGCAAGTGACCCGAGTGTACTTCTTTGTGATGAGGCAACTTCGGCACTTGATCCGCAAACAACAAATTCGATTCTGAAGTTATTGCTGGATATTAATGAAAAGTATAATCTGACCATTGTGCTGATTACACACGAGATGCATGTCATCCAGAACATTTGCGACCGGGTAGCCGTTATCCATCAAGGTGGCATCGTGGAGCAAGGCCCAGTGACGGAAGTGTTCCTGAAACCGCAACATGCGATCACGCGGGATTTTGTCTCACGTGACAGCGAAGGTGGACTGGCACTGGAGGAAACGGTTATGGCAAATGCAGGGACGGAGTTGCCAGCAGGTGTTTCTTCCAAGTTAGTGAAGGTTTCATTTCTTGGAGATAAAACCTATGAGGCGATTCTGTCGAGAACAGTTCGTAAAACAGGTGTGGATTTCGCTATTCTGCAAGGTACAATCTCTACAATCAAGCAGGTTCCTTACGGTCAACTGACGGTACGTTTTGAAGGTGACTCCGCTGCGATTGAACAGACCTTGTCTGAACTAACTGCAGAAGGACTTGATGTGGAGGTGCTCCGATAATGGATTTTTCCAAAGTACGCTGGGAAGAGGTCGGTACGGCCTCCATTGAAACATTGCAGATTCTTGCTGTATCCGGTTTGTTTACTGTTCTCTTGGGTTTGCCCCTTGGTGTCATTCTGTTTATGACAGGCCGTTCGGCTTCACCTAGTTCAAAGCTAACCTACATCATATTATCTGTTATTGTTAATATTTTACGTTCGGTACC
Organism: Paenibacillus intestini; assembly: GCF_030803945.1. Lineage (NCBI taxonomy): Bacteria > Bacillati > Bacillota > Bacilli > Caryophanales > Paenibacillaceae > Paenibacillus > Paenibacillus intestini. Next base: position 67,227 of record NZ_JAURUN010000008.1, read on the forward strand.
TTTCATCATATTAATTGTTGCTCTTATTCCGTTTACGCGTACGCTGGTGGGCACCGCTACAGGTGTGCTTGGTGTCATTCCACCGCTGGTTATCTCGGCTGCTCCGTATTTTGCACGTCTGGTGGAGAATACTTTACGTGAAGTGGACCGCGGTGTCATTGAAGCAGCTCAGGCAATGGGGGCATCTACAGCTCAGATCGTCAGACGGGTGTTGTTACCTGAGGCTTTACCTGGCTTGCTTGCCGGAATTACAATTACCATCGTTACGTTGGTGTCCTATACGGCCATGGCGGGTATGGTCGGCGGTGGAGGTCTGGGTACACTGGCCATTAACTATGGATACTATCGATATCAGAATGAGATCATGATTATTTCTGTTGTATCCATGATTATACTGGTTCAGCTCTTACAGATGATTGGCGATCGTCTGGTCATTTATTTCACCCGGAAATAACAGATAGATTGAAAAATAAAAATGCGAAGGGGTTTTACAGATGAAAAAATGGTCTATTATTTTACTCAGCTTGATGATGATTGCCGTGCTCGCAGCTTGCGGCAACAACAAGAAATCCGACAGTGGTGCGGATAACGCAGCAGGTGCTCCGCGTACCGTTGAATTGAAAGTCGGTGCTTCGCCTACACCACATGCTGAAATTCTGGAAAGCATCAAACCTGAACTTGAAGCACAAGGCATTCGTTTACAAGTGGTGACGTTTAACGACTATGTGCAACCTAACCAACAGCTGGCAGATAAGAAACTGGACGCAAACTTTTTCCAGCATCAGCCTTATCTTGATACAGAGAACAAAGAGCGCGGATTCAACCTTGTTGCTGTGACTCCAGTCCATGTTGAGCCTTTCGGTGGTTACTCCAAAAAGATTAAATCCCTGGATGAACTGAAAGATGGCGCTAAAGTGGCTATTCCAAACGACCCATCGAATGGTGGACGTGCACTCTTGTTGCTTGCGAAAAAAGGTCTGATCACCCTCAAAGATGATACAAACATCGCATCCACTAAACAGGACATTACCGCGAATCCGAAAAACCTGGAAATCATCGAACTGGATGCAGCCATGATGCCTCGTCAGCTGGATGAAGCCGATCTGGTATTTATCAATGCCAACTATGCACTGGAAGCAAACCTCAATCCATCTAAAGATGCATTGTTGATCGAAGATCTGCAAGGCAACCCATATGCTAACATTCTCGTGTCCCGTGAAGATAACAAAGATGCGGATGCTATCAAAAAACTGGCAGAAGCTCTCCACTCCGAAACGGTGAAAAAATTCATCAAAGAACGTTACCAAGGTGCAGTTGAACCTGCATTTTAAGTTGTTAAAGCGAGCGCATGATCTTAAATAGCTGAAAGCCCCGCACGATCTCTTAAAGAGGCCTGCGGGGCTTTACTATTTCTGAGTTCTGGGCTTCCGCCGAAGTTTTATGAAGATGAATGCAGCAACACACGCAGTAACAATGAAGATCATGCCTTTTTTGATTAGAGTCTGCCGTTCCTCTTTCTTGGTAGCGGCTATGCCATCACCGCCCGGAATAAGATGCATGAGACCAAGCTCTGATTTTTTATCAAGGGAAGCATTATATTCCTGGTATGTATGACCGTTTTTGATTTTAATATTTTGGAGTACCATTTCTTCAAACTGTTTTCGACTTTCTTCAAAATAATAACTTGGAGTTACAAGTATGACGCTAATATACCCTTCACGTGTTAACAAGTTTACTTTATAATATACGACTCCTCCCTGTAGAGGATCTCGCAAACCTATGGAATAGCGTAATTGATGTTTACTTTCTTCATACACAGGCTCAACATCCCAACGTAGCACGGAGGATTGATTTTCTGAGCTCGCTTTCTCATGCTGTCCTTCAGGACTCTGCTTGTAACTTTCCAGGAGTTCATCGGCATCTAATTCATTTTTGTCATGATCGTCGACATTTCCTATGTCGTGGTATTCAAAAATGACGTTCCAATACAACTGCATGTTCATGTTATAAAGAGAGCCAATTTCAGTACCGTTCGGAGGAGGAGGATTTTCTTTCATAAACCTCTTGGTATTTTCTTTATCAAAAAAAACGAGATTTTCCGGTACGTTTACTGAAGCTATATCCTCCAAAGATACTGTTGTAGGGCCACTCTGCCATTCAAATCCATCGGCTGAACCAAAATTTTCTGCAGCAACTTTCATGGTTGAAAATGGAAGCGAGGTAAGGAGAAGCAAGGTGAAGACGAAGGGGATACATAACTTTTTCATTTCATTAATCCTTTCAGACGATGTAAGCAGCAATTTACAACTTAGTATTTCATGCCGTTATTATCATAAGGCACAATGACCTACTGAGATTATCATAGCAATTGAATTTAGATCAAGGCATTTCTGGATATGAAGGTATATTTGCACAGTAAATCAACTGGAACAGATTGTGAAGAGCTACAAGTTGTGAGAGGCGGATAAATCTTTTATACTGGATAAGTGACTGCTCTTTGAAGAGGGGGATGAACGTGAAGGGAAAGATTGCCCTCATAACGGGAAGTGCCAAAGGTCTTGGTAAAATGACAGCCCTCAGTCTGGCGGATCAGGGATGCCACATTGCCCTTAATTATGTGCATAGCGGAACAGAAGCCGAATCGTTGCAAGCTCAGATAATCGCCAAAGGGGTGCGTTGCATTGCCGTTCAGGCGGATATATCCAAAGTAGAAGAGATGCACACACTCGTTACAGAGGTAGAGACACAGCTGGGTCATGTAGATATTCTGGTGAATAATGCTGGTCCATTTGTACGAGAGCGTCGGGTGTTCGCAGATTATTCTGAAGCTGAAGTGCAGATGTTAGTGCAGGGCAACCTGCTCGGGCCAATGATTCTGGATCAGCTTGTTTTGCCGGAAATGCGCCGCAAGCAGTGGGGACGTATTATTCATTTTGGCTTCAGTCACGCGGGTGAAGCAAGATCCTGGCCTCATCGTGCCGTGTATGCTGCTGCCAAGGTAGGTCTGGTTTCGTTTACCAAGACTCTTGCTGTTGAAGAGGCACCTTATGGGATTACGGTCAATATGGTTTGCCCCGGGGATATTCGTGGTGCGAACAAAGAGAAAATGATTGATGAGATTGCGGGCATAACTGATAAAGAAACACCAAGAGGTCGGCCTGGCAGTGGTGAAGATATTGCGCGAGTGATCACGTACCTGTGTCTGGATCATTCGGATTTTATAACAGGTAACATTATGGATGTATCTGGAGGACTTGATCCGATCCGGCCTACTATCTGATGGAATTACAAAAAAAGAGCCTCTCGCTTCTTGCGAAGCGAAAGGCTCTCTGAGGTTTATTTCGTGAAGGATTGATTAGAATACTTGTACAACTTCTTGTACACCCTCAACTTCTTCAAGAAGGGCGCGTTCAATCCCGGCTTTTAAGGTAATGGTGGAGCTTGGGCAACTGCCGCAGGCACCGACCAGTTTCAGCTTAATGATGCCGTCCTCCACATCGACCAGTTCCACGTCACCGCCATCGCGTTGCAGGAACGGACGAAGTTTATCAAGCACATCAGATACCTCATCATACATGGTGCTTTGTGCGTTTTCGCTCATATTGTTCAACTCCTTTCCTTCCTATATTATATTACAAATGACCATAAATTAAAATGGTCAAACAAAGCAGGTGAACTGAAATGAGACCAATTATTGAATTTTGTGCTAACAATATGCATTTTGGCACGGATGAAGTCATGGATCAATTGGATGAAAATCCAGACTATGACGTGATTGAATACGGCTGCCTGACCAATTGTGGTCAATGTTATATGACACCTTTTGCCTTGGTCAATGGTGAAGTCGTAACCACAGATAAAGTAGAAGATCTATATAACGCCATTCTAGCCAAAATAGCCGAAGCGGATGCCTGGGACGCGCTGGATCTCGATTAACCTCAATTAACCGAGATGACGCTTGGACATCCAGAGCACACCGCTTTTCAGAATACGAGGCACTCGTCCCATCATGGACGTTTTGCCCATCAGCCCAAATCCAGCTTTCTTGCCAAGCGCGCCCAGTGTGCCGCGAAGCTTAAGAGGCTGCGGATTGGGCTTTTCGCCTTTCCAGAGGGCATGCTGAATATGAGCGATCTGTTCACCCTGAACCTCCGCAGCCTGACCACTCGGTGCATAAGGTACACTGGCACAGTCACCTACCACGTAAACGTCGGTATAATCCGGAATCTGATAATACTCATTTAATACAACACGACCTTGAGGGTCTTTCGTTACATCGAGGTCTTGAACGACTTTGACTGGTTGAATGCCTGCCGTCCATACAACAGCATCCGTTTGAATCTGTTCATCGCGGTTGTAGATGGCGTTAGGCTCGACTCGCGAGATAGCAATATGTCCTCGTGCTTCAACCTGATGTTCGCCGAACCATTCGTGAACATAAGAGGAGAGACGTTGAGGGAATGCGGATAATACACGTTCACCGCGATCCAGAATACTGATATTCAGATCCGGTCTGCTTTCGCGTAATTCGGCTGCCATCTCAACACCACTTAGGCCACCGCCCACAATGTGAACATGCCCATAAGCTTTTACCTCATTCAGACGCAGGTACGTCTCGCGTGTTTTGCTGAAACTCTGAATGGTACAGCTGTATTCTTCAGCACCAGGTGTATTGTGGAAACGATCCGTACAACCTAGTCCAATCACAAGTTTGTCATATTCAAGCGGTTCCTGACCTTCGAATTCAATCTGACGCTGCTCCAGATTAATGGCTGTAACCTCACCGAAACGATGTGTTACTTTCTCATTTACCGGAAAATGGATACGCAGGTCGTAATCGGATACTGTTCCTGCTGCGAGTGCGTAATATTCGGTCTTTAATCCTTGAAAGGGGCTGCGATCCACCAGTACAATTTGCGTATCTGACGGGATTTTACCTTCCAGAAGTTCCTTGATGATCGTGAGGCCGCCATAACCGCCTCCAAGAATGACGAAATTTTTCATGACTCGGCTTCCTTTCTGCATCAGTCCCATTGCTGGGGCTGTAACCTGCGGAGTAGCTATGTCCTCACATAGCTGCTCCGTGTGTTGTTTTAGTTTAAATAATTTGAATAATTCATAATGAAAAGATGAAAATTTGAAATATGTGATCACAGTTAAGCATCACTCTGATCAAACGTCCCCCCCTGATTGAAGAAAGTATCGTTCTTTGATGAGTGATGCTTCTGCTGCTGTAGCCTTTGCCTAGATCGATGAAACTAATCAGAGCTATTCGTAAACTTGAATTTCATTGTAGAACGTATCACGTTCTACTGGAATACGTCCCGCACCCTTAATAAGCCATATGAGCTCTTTACGTGTAAGGCCTTCAGGTGTGAGAGCACCTGCGGCATGACTAATCCGTTCGCGAACAATCGTACCATGTGCATCTGAAGCACCGAATCCAAGGGCAACTTGAGCCAGCTGTGGACCGATGTTAATGAAGTATGCTTTGATATGATCGATGTTATCCAGCATCAGTCGGCTGATCGCAATTGTTTTGAGATCCTCATAAGCCGAGTTACGACGCATAATGCTTGCGTTTTTACTTTTTGGCTGCATGGAAAGCGGAATAAAGACCATGAATCCGTTGGTCTCGTCTTGCAGTTCACGAATCTGCACCATATGATTGACACGGTCCTCATAGGATTCGATCGATCCATACAACATCGTCGTATGTGTACGCATGCCGAGCTCATGAGCTGTGCGGTGCACCTCAAGATAACGATCCACGTTGGCTTTGTCTACACGCATTTTTTTGCGGTATTCATCCGAGAGAATCTCAGCGCCGCCACCAGTCAGTGTTTTCAGGCCGGCTTTTTGCAACTCCTGCAGAACTTCCTTGATGCTCAGGCCGCTAATGCGGGTGAAGAAATCAATCTCTGCCGCAGTGTAAGCTTTCAGCGTGACATCCGGATATTTTTCGTTTAAAGCACGTAGTGAATCGACATAATATTGAAAAGGAACATGGTTGTTATGTCCACCTACAATATGGAACTCACGCACGCCTGGATGAATATGCTGTTCCACATAGTCGATCATATCCGGACCGGATAACGTATAAGAGCCTTCCTCACCCTGGTCTTTGCGGAAATTACAAAATGCGCAGCGAGCTTCGCATACGTTGGTGAAATAAAGGCTCATGTTCTCAATAAAATAGACTTTCTTGCCGTTCTTCCGCAGATTGGCCTCATTGGCCAGCTGGCCCAAAGTCAGCAGATCATCTGTTTGATACAGATATACGCCGTCTTCTACGCTCAGCCTTACGCCGTTCTGTACTTTCTCAACGATTTCAGCCATTCTTTTGTCGGTGAACGGTGTTACCAATGTAGACATGCTGTTTCCTCCTGTTCTTTACCGGAATTCGAGTTGTGGTGTGTTGAACCAATAAACAGAAATACATAGCAAAGATGCGGTCAACTGCCGCCTTCCTGTGAAAGACTAACTCTTATTACCCGGTGCAGCGTATGCTGCAATCGAAAAGTTTATTTTTTCAAAAGGAGTCAAAGTGACTCTATATGCATTGGGGACTGAGAAACAGTCTCGAAATGTGAAAAAAATTACAACTCCATATATGACCAACATCCGAATATCTCATGACAAAATATTGACATTTTCAGAGTGACCACCTATCCATTATAAACCTCGTGTCGCAGGGGTTCAATACACTGGGAAGAAAAAGGAGTTCAGGGGGAACGCGGAAGCGGGCAAACATGACTTGAGCCCCTTGACGGAGTGGAGTATAATTTGAAGGAAGAGTGATGAAAAGGAGAGTGACCTGGCATGATTAGTATCAGCGAAACGGCTGCAGACCGATTGAAAGAGATGCTTGCACAGCAAGAGACCCCTGGAATGTTCCTGCGTCTTGGCGTAGCACCGGGCGGTTGTACCGGATTTTCGTACGCCATGGGCTTTGACGATAAAGAGTCCGATGAGGATATATATATGGACATTCAGGACATGAAAGTCGTTGTGGAGAAAGAAAATGTGAAATATTTGAATGGACTTGAAATTGATTTTGAAGATTCCGGCATGTCTGGCGGATTCACCATTCACAACCCGAACGCAGTAGCTACATGCGGCTGCGGCTCATCCTTCCGTACACGTGAAGAAGCAGGGGTACCGGATAAAGATTGTTAATCTGCGAATAGTATGGGGTTGAGCGTGTCAATTCATTAAAGCGTTCAAAAAGATACAACGGTTAAGGCACATTTTTCGGCGAAGAGGATTCGCTGGAAGTGTGCTTTTTTGTGCTTTGTGTAGTTAGTTGGATAGGTACTTTAAGCCGCTCTGAAGTGGGGGTGTTGATTACGCATTTGCGATATTGACATTTTGTTCCATGTATAGGTATATTATTTTGTGCAAACGTTTGCAATAATTGAACTTATCATCAACGTATTTGCCGGTGTCATACCCGATAATCGTTGGTTTATAAGAGGTTATTCATTTCTTAAATATGCAAACGTTTGTGCAAAAAAGGCGTTATCTTGCTTGGATCGCTCGAAGATTATTTTAGCAGAGAATCAAAGAATGACAGGATTACAGGAGAGAGGAGGTGCGATAGCAGGCTCATTTTCACATTCAAACAAAAGATTCGTTAGCAAGGTTCTACTGACTTTCAAATGAATTCAAATTCATGGTCCCCACAGGGGCAACAGATAAGGGAGGAAAAACATGAAGCTTGTGCGCAGGCTAGGCGCATTTCTGTTGGCATTATCCATCGTTGTTTCCACACATACCCCAGCAACTTATGCTGAAATCTCCGCTTCCCATGTGTACCATAACCATATGCCGAATTTCTGGGCTTACTACGATATGTCCAAGTATGCTTCCACACCTGTAGGATCACCCATCCGATACACCTATGACGGGCAAGTCATAGAATTGAAAAAGAATCCCCCAGCAGGTTATCCGTATTTTCTGCCTGGTGGTGCACCGATGCCACATGACGATCTGGTCGCTTATTACACGCATCATGCGAAAACAGGAGCCTATCTCAGTTGGCCATGGCAAGTAGCAGGCGATCTCAAAAATAACCATCCAGCCGCAGGCATGCAGGTAACCATGTCAGGCTCCCTACTGAACAATGTAGACAGCTTTATGTATACTAACAATGTAAACGGTTACAATAACAAATCTTGGGGTACTCCTTGGAAGAACGCGTACAACAATCTGAAAACGACCCATGGAGAACGCACGATGGACCTCGTTCATTTTTCCGGGCACCACTCCATGGGGCCACTTGCGGGTAATGAATATTTGCTCAAGGATCTGATATACCAAAATGCAGTCATGGCTCAACCCTTCTTCCTAGGGGACAGCTTCAAATCATCCAAAGGTTTCTTCCCGACCGAGCTTGGCTTCTCGGAACGCATTATTCCCGTGCTAGATCAGCTGGGCATTGAGTGGTCTGTTATCGGCAACAATCACTTTTCACGTACCCTCAAGGATTATCCGTTTTTGAACGATCCTGGCAAGGATACGATGATTTCTCCACCAAATCGAGCCGATCTGCAAAACACCAGTAGTGTTGGTGCGTGGGTGTCTGCACCGATGTTCAATGAAAAACAGGTCGTGTACAACAAATACCCGTTCGCCTCTACACCGCACTGGGTGCGGCACGTGAATCCCGAAACCGGAGCAGAGAAGAAGATTGTTGGTATCCCTGTAGCTCAGGCAGAATCATGGGAAGAAGGCTACCAAGGCTCGGTGAAGGCAGATGCACTCAAACCATTTGAGGGACTAGTGGATCAGAAGCAGTTTTTTGTTATTGCGCATGATGGGGATAATTCTTCAGGCCGTGCAGGTTCTGAGGACACTTGGCGCAATGCAGGCGATGTGACTTATGCACAACCCGGGGTAAAAGGAGAGAGCATTAACGAGTACTTGCGTACGAATACGCCAAAAGCCGACGATGTGGTACATGTGCAGGATGGCTCGTGGATCGATACGCGTGACTCCTCATCCGATCCGACATGGTATCACTGGCGTCTACCTTTCGGCATCTGGAAAGGACAGTTTGATGCGTTCAACAAAGCTACCGGTCTTCAACTGGAGCCCAAAAAGAATCTGGACGGGGTTCAGGAAGGCATGACGGTATCCTTTGAATACGGTTATCACTATCTGGAGCGTAACTTTGCCCTGGAACAGGCAGCGCTCAATTATGCAAAGACAGCCGAACAAATATGGCTGGATGCCAACCCGAACCATTGGAAACCTTCTACAGCACTGGATCGGGAGATCACCTACGAAGGCAATCAGCTGAATCCATGGATGATGGCTTACCCAGTCAAGGGAGATCCGGCAAACAATTATAAGGGTGGGGCGAACCCGGCAGAGCTGAGCTGGTATTTCCTTTTGCCAGCGCTGGATTCCGGTTTTGGATACTATGATGAAAATGTGGATGACGGTGTGAAGCCGACACTATCATTTAATCAGTCTTTGTTTTTCTCCAAGCCATACGTTAATGGTCAGCTAGCTAAGGATCGCACAGGTCCATCGGTATGGTGGCCGCAGCGTTATCCGTATAATCCAGGGAGTGCCAATGTCAGTAAGGCAGAGGGATGGACGCTTCATTATTTTGACAATACGTTTGGCATCTACACCTACGCTTATGATGTGAGCGGGATTCGTGATATCAAAGTGAAAGTACGGACTCATCGGGATAAGCAGGCGGATGCAAAGGATAACACTTTCCGTGTGTATGATCCGGCAGCGCTCAAAGCCAAAGGTGTGTCCAACATTGATCCTTCAAAAGTGAGCCCATGGCAGGAATATCCGATGACCAAGCGTGATTTGAAGCCGGACATCAACGGGGTGGCTTGGCAACCAAGCAGTACGGACATGTTCAAACGTGTACCGGCTCAAGAAATCGGGGATATGTATTATACCTATTTCAACGATTTCAGGGATCAACTGGTTGATTATTATATCGAGGCTACGGACGGAAACGGCAATGTGACTCGCAGTGAGATTCAGACGGTATATGTAGGTACGGGAAAATACAAAAAGGATGCTTCCGGTAAAATCGTGGAAGACTCAAACGGAACAATCCAGGGCATACACCCGTTCCTAGTGGTGGATCAGACGCCGCCTTCCGCTCCAACCGAGGTGAAGTCCACACGTGTAACGGATCGCAGTGTCACTCTTCAATGGACAGCAGCTACGGACAATGTTGGTGTCGATGGTTATGATATCTATCGGAATGGCACCAAAGTGGGCAGTTCCCAGACGACGGAGTATACAGATACCGGACTTGAACCTGCCAAAACCTACACGTACAGCATTAAAGCCAGGGATAAGGCCAATAACATATCTGATGCCAGTCAAACTTTACAAGTGCAGACACTCGTTGCAGATACTGAGCCACCAACAGCACCGACGAACGTTGTGGTTAAAGAGTCTACTTCATCCACTGTAACTGTGGACTGGGTAGCAAGTCAGGATAATTACGGAGTTGCGAGATACGACATCTATCGTGATGGAAGTAAAGTTGGAGAAGCAACCCGACTGACGTATACCGATTCTTCTCTCGCTCCCGCAACCAATTATGTATACACCATCAAAGCCGTCGATGCGGCAGGAAATGTCTCGGCCGTCAGTGAGTCAGTCACGGTAAAGACCAAAGAAGGCAATGTGGTCACCATATATTACAAACAGGGTTACACCAATCCATATATTCATTATCGTCCGACAGGTGGAACCTGGACGACGGCTCCGGGTGTAAAAATGACGGCAGCTGAAATGCCAGGATACATGAAAATGACCGTGAATTTAGGCACTGCTACCGGACTTGAAGCGGTTTTCAACAATGGCAGCGGTACGTGGGACAACAACGGTGGAAAGAACTATCAGTTCCCTTTAGGGGTGAGCACCTATAATGCAGGGGTCATCACTCAAGGTGGGCCACAAGTAGATACGGCTCCGCCTAGCGTACCCACAAATCTGACAGTCACCTCAAAAGCTTCCGATCGTGTATCCCTTGCTTGGAGTCCATCAACAGATAATACAGGTGTAACCGGATACGAAATATTTCGGGATGGCGTCAACATTGGCACAAGCACAACAACTGCGTATACGGATACAGGTTTGAACGCTGCAACAGCTCATGCTTACTATGTTGTAGCTTATGATGCAGCGCAGAACAAATCGGCAGCGAGTGCGGAAGTCCGTGTGACGACCGATACTGCACCAAAGAGCAATAGTGTCACGCTCTACTATAAGCAGGGATACGCGCAGCCTAACATTCATTACCGTCCCGCAGGAGGGACATGGACGACACCTCCAGGTGTTCCAATCCCAGTATCAGACCTGCCAGGGTATAACAAAATTACAATTGATGTAGGTACATCGACCGGACTGGAGGCCGTTTTCAACAACGGAAGTGGTACTTGGGATAACAACGGGGGTCGCAATTATGTATTTCCTCTTGGGGTAAGCACTTATCATGCTGGTGTCATCACATCAGGAGCCCCAGCGGGAGCAACATTTTCAAGTAATGGTGACAGCCCAGTGACATCTTTGCCAGTAGAATTTATCCATGCTTCCCTTGGAGATTGGGACGTAGGAGCGCCTAAGTTGATGGTGTGAAGAAGAAAGGAAAGAAGCCTTGTTTATTGAGAACAAGGCTTCTTATTATGGCATTAAGAATATTGGCAGGAGGATATTCATCTGTTTATTTTTAGTGCAAGGATCAACTGTATTCATTGTTATCTAATGAACTTCATTCCAGCTCCACATCTTTCGAGGATGTATGGTTAAAAGATAAAAGAAAACGTATTGACAAGATAAGTTGTAACATTTATAGTTACATTATGAATTAGGGAAACAACCTTAACATAATAGTTAGTAAAAAAACGATACTGAAGGAGAGATTGACGATGAAAATTGCAATTATTGGTGCAACAGGTAAAGCGGGAAGTACTATTTTGAAAGAAGCGGTAGACCGCGGGCACGAAGTAACAGCGATTGTGCGAAATGCATCCAAATTAGAAGACAAAAGCCTGAATGTATTGGAAAAAGACGTATTTGATCTGACGGCTTCAGATGTTCAGGCCTTTGATGTGGTTGTGAATGCGTTTGGTGCACCAGCAGGCAAAGAAAACCTGCACGTGGAAGCTGGACAAGCCCTGATCAACATTTTGAAAGATGCTCCTAACACTCGTCTGATCGTTGTGGGTGGTGCGGGGAGCTTGTTCACGGACGAGTCCAAAACGCTGCGTGTTGTCGATTCCCCTGGATTCCCTGATGCGTACAAAGCAACAGCATCCAACCAAGGAAAGAACCTGCAAGACTTACAAGCATCTTCCGGCATTCAATGGACATTCCTTAGCCCGGCTGGTTTCTTCAATCCGGAAGGCGTACGTACTGGAAAATACCAGTCCGGCAACGATGTAATTATGGTAAACAGTGAAGGCAACAGCTACATCAGCTATGCCGATTACGCGATTGCGCTTGTGGATGAAATTGAGAACCCGCAGCATAAAAATGAACGCTTTACTGTAGTTGGCGAAGCGAAGTAATAATTAGATATGTTTGTAGGATAAACTAAAAACAAACGGACACTTGCTTGGATAAGCGAGTGTCCGTTTTTGTTGATGTAAAATTAATTATGATCTATCAGATGTTATCTATGATTGGGCTCATTATTGACGCTTTGGCATCTTGCTCTCATCCATGTACAGCAGATTCCAGCGATGACCATCCAAATCCGCAAACCCTGCACCATACATCCAACCGTCCGTCTCTCCTGGCTTGCCAAAGATGCCTCCTCCGGCACGCTCTACATTCTGAATAAAGGAGTCGACTGCTTCTCTGCTATCAGCACCAATGGAGATGATAACCTCTGCGCTATGCGAAGTGTCCACAGCTCTGGCTCCGGTAAATTTCTCGAAAGTTGCATAAGGAAAAAGCATAATTGTAGTTTGGCCTATGGAGATCATGGCTCTCTCGCTACCAACGTTCGTCGTTTTAAATCCTATTGCATTAAAAAAAGAAGTTGCCTTTTCTACATCTTTGACCGGCAAGTTAAACCAGATATCTTGTGACATCGTCATGGCCCCCATAGAGAAAGAATTTATCTTATTATACGCTATTATGAAGAGAAGCAATGCACTTCAATGAAACTGTGTGTTTAGACTGCTATGTATATTGTTACAAAATTGTATTTTTATAAGTATTTCTTTACTTATGTAAGGAACGAGGCGTATAATCCGTTGAGACATCAGAGATTAAATAGAGACACAGACAGAGAACATAAAGAGAGGTATGTTTCATGAATAGCGGATTAATTAATGCCATTATTGCGTATGTTATGTGGGGAATCCTCCCACTTTATTGGAAGCTGTTTAACAACGTGCCGGCTGGTGAGATTTTGTCACATCGGGTGGTGTGGTCATTTGTATTTATGGGGATTCTAGTAGCTATCCAGCGCCGCTGGAGTGATGTAAAACGAATCTGGACCAGCCGCTCAACTTTACTGTCGCTCACGGCTAGTGGACTGTTGATTGCGATCAACTGGCTGATTTTCATCTGGGCTGTGAACAACGGTCATGTGGTGGAGACTAGTCTTGGTTATTATCTGAACCCTTTGCTGAATGTGCTGCTTGCCGTCGTTTTCCTTCATGAGAAACCGAACCGGGGGCAATGGCTGGCCATTGCTATTGCAGCGATTGCTGTGCTGATTATTACGATCGACTACGGACGTTTCCCGTGGATCTCCATTTCACTGGCTGCATCCTTTGGTTTATATGGTCTGGCTAAGAAAAAGATCAAGCAAGATGCGTCAGTAGGCTTGCTGTCAGAGACGGCAGTTGTCCTGCCTGTTGCATTAGGTTACTGGATTTATCTTGGCATTGTGGGTAAAACAACGGCCTGGACATTGCCAGCGCCAATGTTTTTTGAATTGTTGCTTTCCGGCGTTGTAACCGCATTGCCGCTGCTGTTTTTTGCACGTGCAGCTGCCCGCATGTCGCTGTCCACGCTCGGATTTGTGCAATACATCGGTCCAACGATTATGTTGGTCCTGAGCATATTTGTGTTTAAGGAAACTGTTTCTCCTGTGTTGCTGGTTGGTTTCGCCTTCATTTGGGTAGCACTTATCGTCTATGCTATTGCTTCGATGCGTGCTACAAAACTGGCGAAGTCCGTCTAGAAACAGAAAGTGGCGGCGTATGTTCATCAATGCAATATGTTCACAGCGATGGAATGATTAGAGAGAGTCTAATCATTTCTGTTTATGTGGCCTTTCCATCCTCGGGGATGAGGAGGGCTTTTTTTATTTTAAGTTCAAAGTTATGGAGATCATTTGATGGATTCTTTTATTTACAAATAAAGGAACACGTGTTCTAATTATAGAAAAGAAGCTTTGTGCGACGGTGGAGGTTAGGGTGATGGGGCAGCAGGGAATTATCATGGTTGTGAGTGTCTCGATCTTACATAAGGGCAAAGTACTTATCATCAAAGAGAACAAAGCATCTGTTCGAGATACATGGAATTTCCCCTCGGGTCGAGTAGAGTATGGGGAAGACATCATGGATGCGGCACGCCGAGAAGCCAGAGAAGAGACGGGATATGAGGTTAGACTTACAGCCACAACAGGAATTTACAATTTCACAAGCAGTCTTCAGCGGCAGGTAATTTTGTTCCATTTTATCGGTGAAATTGCGGGTGGTTCTCTGCGTCCGAATGCTTTGGAAATTGCAGATGCGAAGTGGATTACATCTGAAGAATTGTCTAACACAGAATTGCTGGAACTGCGCGACCGCGAAGTGATGTTGCAGATTACGGATAATATAATTACTAAAAGAGAGTATCCCTTAATGCTTTTTCACAGCATGCTATAGAAATGGAGAAAGATGTTCATGAAGTCCTCGTATTTAACCCGTGCTTTTTATTATCTGTGGACAACCCAAACAGCAGCCAATGCCGCGGACGTATTGTATATTATGGCCCTTACGGTCATGGTATTGGATCGTACAAATTCGCTTGTGTCTGCGGCACTTTTGCCATTGATTCGCAGTGGGGCTCAGTTGTTGAGTAGTTTAGTTGCACCACTATTCATTCAGCTATTTAAGTTGCCCAGTCTACTCTTTTTTTCACAAACCGGGCAATTCCTGTTGTTCATCTGTCTGGCAGTGTACATACAGCTTAATAGCGTAGAATCCTCATTAGTACTTGTGTTTTCGCTTATATTTGTGATGTCTTTTCTCGATGGGTGGACAACACCAGCTCGAAATGCGCTGATTCCACGACTGGTGACTCATGAACAAGGTCTACTCAAAGCCAATGGACTCATGAGCGTCAGCGATCAAGTTGTACAATTTGCAGGTTGGGGCCTAAGCGGCGTAATTGTTGCATTTATTGGATCAAGTTCAACGTTGTTAATCGCAGCTGTTATTTATGGCTTGGCAGCTGTATTTACACTTGGTGTTAAGGAACCAACGCTTGGAGGGATACCAGAGAAGCGTGTGAATGCAGCAGCAGATATTTCTTCTGATCTGGGCACAAGTAGATGGCACACGTTAACCGAAGGTTGGAAGATGATATGGAGGACACCTCGTCTGCGAGTGCTTACGTTCATGGATATGATCGACATGCTTGGTGGCTCTATTTGGGTAGGTGCTTTCACGCTTGCGTTTGTGCAAGTGGCGCTTGGACAGGGGGAAGAATGGTGGGGCTTCATCAATGCAGCTTATTTTGCTGGAACCATTAGTGGTGGTTTGCTGGTACTTGCCCTAGGCAGAATCATTGGACGTCGATATTTTTCAGTTATGATGATAGGGATGGCAGGGTATGGAATCCTAACTGCCGTTTATGCTTTAAACTCACAGCCTTTTGTTGCGTTGTTCCTGGTCATGTTAATGGGTCCATTTGCTGAGCTTGCTATGATTAACCGACGTACGTTGATTCAAAGTAGTGTGGCTAATCCGATGTTACCCAAGGTTTTATCAGCTCAAGCCTCCATGATGCATCTCATATTTTGCATATCTTTGCTAGGCATGGCATGGCTTGCTGAAATCATAGGAATCGTGAACCTCTATTTGTTTGCAGCTGTACTAACGATTCTGGCTATTGTTGCTGGTTTGCTGAATTTTAGGGCATTTCAGGAACAAAATCATCAAATGATGAATTAGGAGGAGAATGATGATGGTTAATGATGAGTTGTCAGAGCACAAGCCTGGTCGTTTCGTTCTACCGGGGAACAGGATTCGTTTCATATCTCCGTTTCTTTTTTCAGTAATCAGTGGCATGATCTATACGTGGTTAATCGTGAACGAAACGACAAACGGATATCTTGGCACACTATTGCCAAGTACGAGTGTTGCGGATCTTCATCAATATCTTCCGGTTATCCTTCCTTCATTTCTATTTTCGTATGTTGTACAGAGAAAACACATGATCCTGATCGAGAATATATCGTTTAGCTGTATTCAAGCGATGATTGCTATCCTCAGTCTTTTTGTATCTCTTATAGCTGTTATGGTGTTCATGTAAGTTCGAGCAGGATCATTTGAACTTGCCCCTCGAAACGCTCAACCGTAGATATCTCCAAGCACCCAGTCAATAGGGTGCAATAACGCTCTTCAACGTCCAAAGGCGCCATCCGAATGGGTGGGCGCCTTTTATAAATGTTTCCCCTTTACTCCCGTGAAAAGTCGAAGCACGTTTTAGAAGCCCACCCTTAAGGCGTAGCGCGTAGTGGAGGGGGCGGGAGCGATTCTGTAGAAGCGAAGCGTTCGCGTTTGTCATCGGATTTTCTCCTATGAGGGGGAAATTCCAGAACGATCCGAGGACAACCAGCGATCGAAAGAACGCCCCGCCCCCGGAACGTCCACTCGCAGTCTCCTCCCCAAAAATGCTTCTAACTCCTGTGCTTAGTCAATGAACCCTTCCATGGTAGCCGTTGGCATCATATTGGACTGCCAAGCGCCTTTGGTGTAACCAGCATTATAACCTGGAGTAGCTTGTGGCTCCCAGTAGAATACACCTTTTCCTTTGCCACTTGGCAAATTGCGAATCTGATTTTTCATCGCTGCGACAAAGCTTTTTCCTGCCGCGGGCTGATTATTGTCCATGCCAATTTCGGAGATCATAATTTCTTTACCATAACGATTAATCATATCTTTTGCATTGTTGACCGTTTTTGTCACAGCTGTATTCCAGCCGGAAGCAGAAGGGTAGAGAGACATTGCAATCATGTCAAAGTTGGCCCCATTGTTGATCAGTCCACCGATATTCCAGACAAACAGGGAATTGTCATCTCCGTTTGCAAGGTGCACTATCGTTTTGGTACCACTGCTTATGGATTTTACAGCGTTATGTCCTGTGTTCACGAGCCAAGCATAATTTTTCATGTTAACCGAAGCTTTACCATCATCCCACAACATACCGTTGCTGGTTTCGTTGCCGATCTGTACCCAGTCTGGAGTGACACCTTTGCTCTGCATGGTCGTCATAACGTCACGGGTATAGCTCCAGACAACATCCATCAACTGCTGGAACGTATAATTTTTCCATGCGGCTGGCTTAGTTTGTTTGCCTGGGTCTGCCCAGGAATCGCTGTAATGCAGTGTCAGCATGACACTCATACCTGCATTTTTAGCACGTTGTGCGAGAGCGGCAGCGCGATCTTTATTCATGTAACCGTTACCATAATCATTCGAAGGATTAACGAAAACACGGATGCGAACAGAGTTAATCTGGTAATCCTTTTTCAAGATATCAATGATGTCCCGTTGTACCCCGTTTTTATCTTTCCACTTGTACCCTTGAGCTTCCATGCCGGGAACCCAGCTAATGTCTGCTCCTTTGGCAAAACTCGGTGCGGCACTGGCGTGCTGACCTGCAGGTAGCAGGATCGAAGTGATTAATAAAACAAAAGCTAGCAAAATGCTTGTCTTGAAACCCCTTACATTTCTAAACATAACAACATGCCTCCTTGGTTATAAGTTGAGATGCATCCTCATTATAGCCTTCCGAAATCATGGTGCTAAAGGGTCCGTTTCCAATATTTTGGTTGTTTTCTTAACTTCTCATCTTTTTCCCATGTTACATTCCTATGTATTATATAGAAAAAGACAAAACAAAAAGCCGTCCGAAGACGGCTTTTCTACCCGTGGCGCTTTTTAAAACATTGATCCGTATCCCGCGCCTCCATTACCATCCAATTTATTTGGAAGTAGTGGATCGGGTAAGGGACACGTTCAACATGACATTAGAAATGTTGACGCACCTCCTTTCCTTGTGGCAAGAGTATACAACACTCTGTTTCGGAAAGCTAGTCTTTTTTTCATATTTACGCAAAAATTATTTTTCGGTTTGAAACATCGTCGTGTCCCGAGCATAATGGCTTTTCGTTCCATCCTCATTGCGAATTCGCACGCTGTCATCACTGATCTTCTCGACAATGCCGTGACCGACTTCACAATACACACCTGCGGGATCTTCCTGCCATGCGGTAACCACACATTGGGACAGGGCAGCGGTGAAAAACTCGATGTTTTTTTGCAACGTTCTAGGTTTGTTCGATTTCATGAGATACTCCTTTAAAATAACGTGAATTTGGAATAATAACGACAGCCGATCAAATCACACTGTAGTTCACTTTACCTTGTCTATTGTGCTTTGTAAAGGGATGGAAAAAGTTGCGGTCATGAGTTATCATTTACATAAATTTAACACTGCGTTAACATTCCGATGACGCTTGGAGTCGATTACGAATAGTACAATTATAGTAGAAGTTCAAATAAGAATTGACATGCATCACATTCGGAGGCCATACATGCATAAAGATATTAAAACAGGCAACTATGTTAATCGTGATTTGAGTTGGGTTGAATTTAATCGGCGTGTGCTTCAAGAGGCACAGGACGCTACAACGCCTATGCTGGAGCGGATGAGGTTTCTTGGCATTGTTGCCAGCAATCTGGATGAGTTTGTCAGTGTCAGGCTCGCAGAGACCAAGGAGAAAATCAAGGCTGGATTCACACAAAAAGATTTCACGGGTTATACCCCTTCGGGGCTGTACCGCAGACTCATTAAACGAACCGGGGCCATGGTCGCGGAGCAATATAAAACGTACCGTGAGCTCATTCGTCTTCTCGCCAAGAAAGGCGTGCACATCCAGGAGTATGTGGATCTTAATGTGACGCAGCAACGGGCAATGGATCAATATTATCATGACATTATTTTCCCGGTGCTTACGCCGATGGCTATCGACCAGAGTCGGCCTTTTCCGCTGGTGCACAACAAGTCCGTTTATCTGTCCGTAATGCTGCAAAAAGAAGATGAGCAGGATGGCGAGCCATTTATGGCGATCGTGCAGGTACCTTCCAATCTTCCTCGCATTGTGAAGGTTCCTCTGAGGGCCAATAGCAAGAAAAAAAGTTTCATTCTGATCGAAGACCTGATTAAACAGCATGTGCACACCTTGTTCAGCGGATATGTATCGCTGGCTGTGCAGGAGTTCCGGGTAACTCGAAACGCAGATCTCTCCATTAATGAAGAAGAAGCGGAAGACTTGCTGGAGGCCATCGAAAAAGAGCTGCGTCGCAGACGTCGCGGAGCCCCTGTCAGACTGGAAGTGTGCAAGGATTTCCGTAGTGACGCGCTACAGGAGCTGCAAGAGGAGTTTGAAATTCAGGACCCGATCTTTGAAATTGATGGACCGCTGGATCTCAGCTTTTTATCTGGATTTGTGGATAGCCTCGAAGGTTTCTCACATCTCAAATATGGTCCTGTACAACCTGTATATCCGCCTGAGTTCCTGCCGAGAGAAAGTCATTTTGAGCTACTTCGCAGACAGGATGTGCTGGTTCATCACCCGTATGAATCGTTTGAACCGGTGACAGATTTTATACTGGAAGCTTCAGAAGATCCACAGGTTCTGGCGATCAAAATGACGCTTTACCGAGTCAATGGTGACTCGCGTCTTATTCCAGCGCTCGCGCTCGCTGCAGAGAGCGGGAAGCAAGTTACCGTTGTTGTGGAACTGAAAGCCCGATTTGATGAGGAACGGAATATTGCATGGGCTCGGAAGCTAGAAAAGGCAGGCTGCCATGTCGTTTATGGTTTGGTCGGTCTGAAAACACATGCAAAAATCATTCTCGTTGTACGCCGGGAGCAGCAAGGGCTGCGCCGATATGTTCACGTTGGTACGGGGAACTACAACGAAAGCACCGCCAAAGTGTATACGGATGTAGGTTTGTTCACCTCTAACCCGATCATTGGTGAGGATGCATCCGAACTGTTTAACGAGATTACCGGTTATTCCGGCCCGAAGGCACTGCAAGCATTCCGTGTTGCGCCAGATGGCATGAAGGACGAGTTGTTCACATTGATTCGCCGAGAAACAGAGCATGCATTAAAAGGCAAACGTTCCCGAATTATTGCCAAGATCAACTCTTTATCCCATCAGGAAATGATAGATCAATTATATGTAGCTTCGCAGGCAGGGGTGCAGATTGACCTGATTGTCCGCGGCGTATGTTGCTTACGTCCAGGTGTAGAAGGGCTGAGCGAGAACATTCGAGTCATTAGTATTGTAGACCGTTTTCTTGAACATTCCCGGTTGTTTTACTTTGAAAATGACGGTAACCCCGATGTTTTCATTTCCAGTGCAGACTGGATGTCACGTAACTTAAATCGACGTATTGAGCTGATGTGTCCTGTATTTGATCCTTCATTGAAAAAAATGCTGGTGGATATCCTCAATCTGTCATTGAATGACAATGTGAAGGCCAGAGAACTTATGCCAAACGGCAATTATATATTTGTAAAAAATGAAAAGCCCCCGCTGAGAAGTCAGACGGAGGCGATGGGAATTATCCCTTGGAAGCCCGCACAATGGAGTGTTTTAACGTAACTCCCCAGGCTTCTTGCAAATCTTTGACGGCATCTTCCAGGCCGTTCAGTTCCAGTAAAGGCTCGTCTGTACAGGTCAACGTGACCTGCAGCGAGTCTTTTTCTTTGACCGCGTGAATGGCGGCAATGCTCTCTGCACGATGGATCGCTTCGGCCGCACGCAGTAACGAGCCGATGCGGTGAGCATGCTGTGTATCCGAATCTTTCAGAATGTCCTCATGCTTCTGTAGCAGTTGAGGCGTTCTTTTTTTCGGATGATAGTCGGCTGCAATGGCACTTAAAATTGTTTCCCTGTGGGACAGACCGTAAATGCTTGCATTCATAATCCAGTATGCCGAGTGTTGCGTGTACCGGAAATAGTTAATTTGTTTGCCAGCCATATGAAGCATAGAGGATGTGTACAAAATTCGCTCATCAGAGGCATCAGGCGTAGCCTCTTGTAAAGCGGTGTATAAGGTAACCGTATCCTGATGAATCCGGTTCAGACGTTTCTCCGGGATCGGTGGGCCGTAATAAAGGAAATTACGGATGCTATCCTTTAATGCATCAGGTGCGGAAGGCTGACCAGCAGCGAGATAATCCCTCAGAAGCCCGTCGCGAAGTCCTGCTCCGCTTACCACATAACGATCCCCCTGGATCATGCGGAAGACAGTACGCAGAATCAATACGCCTGGTACGATGATGTCAGCTCGATCCTTAGCAAGACCTGGCACTTTTTTGCGTTGAGCGGAAGTAAGATAGGGCAAGGAAAGGGCGATATTATCCATCGCTTCCTCTCTAATTTCATAGTGATGCGTTACCGGCAAAGAATATTGCGTACGCTTTTGTTCTACTTTTGCGAGTGTACGCATTGTACCACCCAGTCCAATGAGTGGCAAACCGGGATGTTCCTGAGTCCAAGTCTGTCCCTGTAATGCTTCAATAACTTCATTGCAAAGGGATTGTTCATTGGCCTCGGTCCATTGATCCTCGCCTCCATAACGGGCATGTGAATTCACGGCACCGATTGGCAGCGAGACACTGTGCAATCTTTCGCGATTGCGGAACACGGTGATCTCCGTACTGCCCCCTCCAATGTCAACGACAAAACCGTCGGTCAGGTCAATCGACTGTATCACGCCCAGGAATCCGTAATAGGCCTCACGATCTCCCGAGACACATTCAATCGTAAGTCCAGTTTCATTTTCCAGCCATGCAATAATCTGCTCCGCGTTGGTCGCATTGCGGATCGCGGCAGTTGCTGCCGCTCGAATTAGTTCAGTCTGATAAGTCTCACAGGTGGCTTTAAATTGCCGAAGGACGGTTATGGCAGTGGATAGAGATGATCTTAGGATACTGCCATCCGATTCCACAACCCCGCTTAGCCGGGCAGCATATTTGTCTTCATGAATAATGCGATACGCTCCGTCTTCACTCACCTCATAGATCACTAGACGAATAGAGTTTGAGCCAATATCAACAATTCCAAGTGTTTTATTATTTCGTGTCATAAGCATCTCCTTCTACAAAGGTCGGTTACCCGTAATGTAACAGGGCAGCCAGGGCTTCCGGTGAGCCTGGAGGCGTGGCAGAGAAGGGCGTGGTGAACATCACAACGATGATAAAGACGATGAAACAGGCAAATAAAATACAACTTACGGCAAAGCCACGATTGCGTTTTTTGATAAACAGACGAATACCGATCACGAAGAGAAGTACCGTCACCGCGACCAATACAATGGACATTGCGAAATAGGCCACGCCATAAAGTGATTTGAAAAATGCTTCCATGTCTTTTGAACGCTCCTTAGATCCTCATTTTTAGCCAAAACAAGTCATTCTTTAGTAGCATACGACAGATTGAACCGTTTGAAAAGTAAACCGGCGTTTGTCCTGGAATCCATTTAGCATAGCAGGACATGTTCCACAGAAAAGGGGCCTTTGCCTTGGACAATCATCCAAGAAAACCATGCTTGGAGTGAGTATGTATAAAGAAGGATCATGGTTTGGAGAGAGGAGATCAACCTATGTCGAGACAGTTAGCAAGCAAATGGCGGAAAACTGCTGCACTGATGAAATATCCGGTAGCTGCTGCTCATATCCCGCAAACAAAAGTGTTTAATCCAGGTAACCTGCTGCACATGCTGCAACGTTATGGAATGGTATATGTTAAACCCGTTGTTGGAGGCGGTGGGTACGGCGTAATCCGGGTATCCAGCAGCGGCGGGGTTTTTAGATATACACATATGAAAGTTACTCGTTCTTTTGCAAGCTTTACTAAGATGTATCGCTCCCTTGTAAGGGTAAAGGCCAAGCGAAGATATATCATTCAACAAGGAATTCATCTCGCAACCATTCATGGAAGACCTGTGGATTACAGAGTTAAGGTAGTAAAGACGGGACAGGGTTGGGTATTTCGTTCTTTGGTTGGAAGACTTGCACGTCCAGGTCTGTGTGTAACGAATCTGAGTAAGGGGGGAACCATGCTGTCAGGCAAAAGAGCACTTGCCTTATCCCTGCCTCACATTGCTAATCGATACAAGCGGCAGGAGATGCGTTCTTTAACATTGACTTGCACACATATCATGGAAAGTCAGTTCCCTGGCATAGGACAGTTGGGATTTGATTATGGACTGGATCACTCGGGCAGAATATGGATTTTGGAAGTGAATACCAGACCTCAATGAAAATTACTGGAAACGTTAAAGAAAACGGGAGAAAAACCGATAGTATATACAAGAGAAATTGGATGAAAAGCGTTTGAAAATTTTCACTTTTGGGTAATACATTCGGAGCGTTCGTGGAAAATATGAAAATTGCTCTAAATTTTCTTTGAATCCCGAATTTCATAGAGATGTTATCTATCCTGTGTATAATTAATGTCCACATTATCCACTGATATATATTCTATGTTTTTTCCAATTATCAACAAACTATACACAGGATTTCCACACGTCGTTGTGGATAACAAGAACGCTTGTTCTCTTGTCCGATCTCTGATATGATAGTTTTGAGGAAAATAAAGGAAAGGTTGTGGCGGGAAATGGCTATGTTATCCGATGAGATGTTGTTGGATTCCTACCATAAAGCGATCGAATTGGATCTCGAAAGAGATTTCATCGCGCTGCTATTGGCAGAAATCCATAAGCGCAAACTGGGTACTGACGTATCTGCCATACTTCACTAGAGATCCTCATTGCAGGCAATGTTACAGGTTTCCGGACAAGTCCCATAAAGAGACAGGCAGTAGCATACTTGTCTGACAATGGTGACAATACATCAAGTGATTGCAAACGCTCTCGGTTTCGTCTGCCATGTCAGAGGAAGCTTGAAGTTCGTAGGGGCTGTATGGTCCGGTGTAGTCGTCTAATTTGCCGCATTCTGACAGTCCCTGAAAGCAGTGGGGACAAGCCTGCTCCGGTACAACCAGACCGTTACACAGCGGGCATATATAAGACAAGGGTATCCCTCCTGATCATGAGATTGCTCAGGAGTAAGATACCCTTTTTTGTACCATATTATGTGATTGCTTTGAATTAGCGTTTCATATTACTGCTGTGTCCAGGAGACAATTTGGCATCCGGATCGAAGTATACTTTTGCATTATTTACTGCAGTTGGAGCTTCACCGAAGCCAACAGCAATCAGTTTCAGCTTGCCTGGATACGTCGTAATATCGCCGGCAGCAAAAATACCAGGAATAGACGTTTCCATGCGGGAGTCGACAACGATGGAATTGCTGTCAATTTCGATACCCCATTCAGCAATTGGACCGAGGGAGGATACGAAACCAAAGTTAACAATGACATCATCCACTTCAATTTCCTGTGTTTCTTTCGTCTTAACATGAGCAAGAGTAACCTTGGTAATGGTGTCATCTCCGTGAAGTTCCGTAATTTCAGTCGGTGTCACAACGTTAACTTTGGAGTTCATCAGGTTTTCCACACTGTGCTCATGTGCACGGAATTTGTCCCGGCGGTGAATCAGAGTAACCTGTTCAGCAATCGGCTCAAGCATAAGAGCCCAGTCTACAGCAGAATCTCCCCCGCCGCTAATCAAAACTTTTTTACCGGCAAAAGCGTTTAAATCACTGATGAAGTAATGCAGGTTGGTTTTCTCAAACTTCGCTGCACCTTCGAGTTCAAGGCGACGAGGTTCAAATGCACCAACACCCGCCGTGATAATAACCGCTTTGGCATGATATTCATTCTCATCTGTCTTTACGATGAAATGCTGTTCTTCTTTTTTCTCCACCGACACCACTTTTTCTTCCAAGCGAATGTTCGGGTTAAAGTGGCTCATCTGCTCGATCAGGTTATTCACGAGTTCCTGAGCAGTAACTTTCGGAAAACCGGCTACATCATAAATGTACTTTTCCGGGTAGAGGGCCGCGAGCTGTCCACCAAGCTGTGGCATACTTTCAACCAGTGTAACGGAAGCCTGACGCATACCTCCATAAAATGCAGCGAACAGGCCCGCAGGACCGCCGCCGATAATAAGTAAATCGGTCATTTCATGACCGGACGTCTGTGCAGTCAAAAATCAACAACACCTTTCTTATTTTAATAGGTAGAGAACAGTGATTATTTTTGCAAATTACGTCACATAATCTGCATGGGTGCCAAACTGTCTTTCCTATTATAAACGGTGTAATCTGGGTTGCAAAGTTAGCTGGATCACTAATCTGAGAATAAATGATGAAGTTCTGGTGAGAATAGGATGAAATTGGAAATGAAAGGCTATGAAAAATAACAAAAAAAACCTTGATCTTTACGAGAAATACAGATATCCTTGACCTGTACTATGTGTTTTTTTGTCAAAATTAGAGTCATAACATCAGGTTAAGAAACAACCTCGTTTTGTGGAAACTTGTGGTTAATTTCACAACTATAATCGTCGATATTATACGTACAGAAGTTAATATACACTTACGAATTTTACATTTGTCGTCATATTGGATAAGACCTGAGCAATACTTGTAAGTAAGAGCATTTTGCATTCCACCTCAATTATCAGGAAGGATGCGAGCGAAACCGGAAGGAGTACAGATATGAGTAGCATTCCCAAAATCGTCATTCTCGGAGCGGGATATGGCGGAATTCTGACAGCGCAGCGGCTGCAGAAGGAACTCAACTATAATGAAGCTGACGTCACATTGGTGAATCGGCATGATTATCACTATATTACAACCCATCTACATATGCCGGCAGCCGGCACGGATAAAATAGAGCATGCGAGAGTTTCTATTTCCAAACTGATCGATGAATTCAAGATTGATCTGGTAAAATCATCCGTGAAGGAGATCCGGCTTCAGGATCGTAAAGTCATTTTGGAGGATGGCACGTTGTCCTATGATTACCTGATTATTGGACTAGGTGGAGAGCCGGAAACTTTTGGTATACCGGGTATGCTGGAACACGCGATGACCATTCGTAGCATCAACTCTGTGAGGCTGATTCGGGAACATATCGAATATCAATTCGCAATGTACAAAAACGACAATAAACGAAACCGTATTCGGTTTGTTGTAGGGGGAGCAGGTTTTAGCGGCGTAGAATTTGTTGCAGAACTTGCTGATCGTATCCCGCAGCTGTGCAAAGAATTTGACGTGGATCCGAAGCATGTACACATCTATAATGTTGAAGCTGCGCCTTCCGCATTGCCGGGGTTCGATCCGGAACTTGTGGAGCATGCGATGAACGTACTGAAGAAAAAAGGGGTTACGTTTAAAATTGGTGTTCCGATCAAGCAATGTCTTCCTGATGGCGTAATCGTTGGTGAAGGCGAGAAAATCGACGCTGCCACAGTCGTATGGACAGGAGGCATTCGAGGGAATTCCTTACTTGAACAGGCGGGGCTTGAAGTGATGCGTGGTCGTGTGAAGGTGGATGAATATTTGCGTGCTCCTGGGCATGAACATGTGTATGTGATCGGGGACAACTCCCTTGTGTTTAACAAGGAGGGCAGACCGTATCCGCCAACAGCACAGATTGCGATGCAGCAAGGTGTGAACTGTGCCAAAAATATTGTCGCAGCCATTCGCAACAAGCAGCCTCAGCCTTTTGAATTCACCAGCAAAGGTACTGTTGCCTCTTTGGGTAAAGGGGAAGCGATTGCTGTCGTTGGGGATAAGAAATACAAGGGCTGGAAGGCAGCACAATTGAAAAAATTAGTGGATATGCGCTATTTGTTTATCATTGGAGGTATTCCGCTGGTCCTGAGGAAAGGACGGTTCTTCGGATGAGACATTGCAGTGTGCAGGTTCGTGGCCTGTTAACCCGTGAGGAACTGGATCGTTACAACGACTTGATGCAGGTCGGCGGGTATCTGGAGGAACAGAATCAATATGACCTGGCCTATATCGTTCAGAAAGAAGTAGATATTCTCATCCTGCCGGCGATTGAACGGCTGAAGGAAAAGAGCCGTGACCGTGATC
Organism: Paenibacillus intestini; assembly: GCF_030803945.1. Taxonomy (NCBI): domain Bacteria; kingdom Bacillati; phylum Bacillota; class Bacilli; order Caryophanales; family Paenibacillaceae; genus Paenibacillus; species Paenibacillus intestini. The sequence continues at coordinate 94,542 of NZ_JAURUN010000008.1, forward strand.
GTGCAACTGCTGAATTCCTCGAATCTCTGAAAGCAGTTGATGAAGAGGAGCAGGATTAAGATTTTATTAAGTTCTAAAAAGCGTTTACACTCGCGCACTCCGATGACAGAATAACCTTTCAATCGCTGTTATCCCCAGATTTTTTGGATTCCCTTTTCTCAAAGGGAAAATCCGGTGATAAAGGCGACCGCTCCGCTTTTCCAGGTTTTTTCTGTCCTCTCCGTTTTGGTGTAAACAATTAGATTAACTAAAATAAATCTAAATCAAGCTTAAAGTGATATAATTCTTAATCACCAAAAAATCACCGCGGAGCAATACGTCCGGCGGCGATTTTTTGCTGTAACGAAAAAAAATCGTCCAGCCTGCTTCAATAGAAGGCTGGACGATTCTTGCATGTATACAAAATTACAGTTTCAGCATCTCTTCCAGTGTGCTTTCGTTCAGCAAGCTTCCTACATAGAAGGAGCCAAATTCACCGTAGCGTGCACTTACTTCATCAAAGCGCATCTCGTACACGAGTTTTTTGAATTGAAGCGCATCATCAGCGAACAGCGTAACGCCCCATTCCCAATCATCAAATCCGACAGAGCCCGTGATGATCTGTTTCACTTTACCCGCATAACTGCGGCCGATCATGCCGTGACTGCGCATCATGGTGCGGCGCTCGTCCATGGACAACATGTACCAGTTGTCGTTCAACTCACGCTTTTTGTTCATTGGGTAGAAACAAATGTATTGGCGCTGTGGTAAAACCGGTTTAAGACGGGCAATAATCTCCGGATTTTGCATCGGATCTTCGCCCTCTTTGCCAAGATAGTTGCTCAGTTCAACTACACTGACATATGAATAAGCTTTAGTCGTGTATTTGGCAAACGTTGTTTTGTTGAAGGCGTTCTCTACTGCCTTCAGATCTTCCAGCGTTTCGCGCAGATGCATCATCACAAAGTCAGCTTTCTGACCTACGACTGTATAAACTACAGTGCTGCCTTGGGAAGCCTCCTCGACTTTTTTCCAATCATTCCAAAACTCTTGAAGCTCGTCCAGGGCAACAGCACGCTCTTCATCGTCGGCTGCTTTCCAAGCGGTCCAGTTCATCGAGCGAAAATCATGCAGGGCATACCAGCCCTCCAGGGTTGATGCGGCTTCGTTCATGGATATTGTTCCTCCTGCGGATTATATTTCCAAATCCCGGTAAGGGATGGTTTAGTGCTTTATCGTTATATTGTATCCCAATATGAAGCAGGAGGGCAAATGATCTTCTCGTGAAAATCGGTAGATTTGTCCAGAAAGTTCGTTGCTTCGCCACATTTTTTGCGGTAAACTTACTACTATCCAGAAGGGAAAACCGAAAGTGTGAAAGAAGAGGTGAACGTCAGCCGATGCAGTTTATACCTGTGCTTGTATTAATGGTATTATTTTTTGTGATGATGTTTGGTATCGGTTTCATTTTGAATATGCTTATGAAGACCACCTGGTTTCCTTCCTATCTGTTCGTCATCGTTATTTTGCCTGTGGTGGTATATTCCTTATGGGATCATTCATCTACGCTCGTGTCACATCTTGGATCGTTCCAGTTGGTCGATTATATGACAGGGGTTGCAGGCCTCGCGGGTGCGATAATCAGCGGATGGACGATTCAGAAACTGCGTTTAGGCGGATATCGGATGTTCTGATGACTGGAAAGTGAAGGCATCTGCCGCAATAACTTGGAAAAGTCTTTATCTTTGACGCAAACGCTTACGCGTGCAAAGGCAAGGCTTTTTTGTTGTGACGAACGGGGTACGGGAATGTTTGTACGCTTTTTTTCATAAGCATAAGATGAATAGATATCAACTATTTTCGCTTGTAATCTGGCTCTGTAGCTTTTATAGTATTCTAGCGACTCTATGGGTGTGCTTATTTGAAAATTCGCCCAATTCTGCGAAAACGTGAACGATGTCGACCTAGGACGAAACGGAGAGAGAACGGGTTGGTTTTTTACCTGTTTTTGAGCATTTGAGGATCGGACATTTATGATAGAATAGAAAAACAACCTTTGGGGAAGAAGGAGATCAGGCTATGCGCATGAAGAATTTGCATCATTATACGGAACATCATCGCTACTGCGTATACAGGGAGTTTGGATTAAGCGCCCTGGACGACCGCATGCTCACAGGAGCTTACCAGCCTATGGTAGGTGCTTTTGCGGTTGGCTTGTATCGGCTGTTATTTCAGCATCTCCCCGGAGAACAGGTCGGTTATTCCCCGCTTGAGCAGCAACGAAGGCTGTTCATGACATTGGGGCTGGAACCTAGCGAGAAAGGACGTAAATATCTCGTTGAACAGGCATCGAAGCTGGAGGCAGTAGGGCTTCTTCAGACGTCGCGGGTCTATATTCCAGAGAATGATGATTACATCTATGAGTATGAACTGCAGCCTCCGCTCTCGCCAGGAGAGTTTTTCCGCACACAGCATCTGACATTGCTGCTTCGGGACAAAATTGGCAAATTTGCTGTGTTGTCGCTACGAGCTGGCTTTTCGGCAATTGAAAATGGGGATGCACCTTACGTTGCAGCCAATAAAGAAAATATTTCAGTTCCCTTTTACGATATATTTGAGCTTAACACGCATGTCATTGATTACGAGCTGGAGCAGGCACTCTCCGAAGTATCCACATCGGCACAGCGAACAGGCACGAATGATGCTGTGGAAGAAAATGCACTGAATTATGCGGACATTATTTTACGCTTCCCGCGTGAGTCGGTAAACCGACGTTATGTGGAACAACTTCGTTTTGATCATGAACAGCTCGGGATCGTCAATTTTGTAGTGAACAAGTTTAGTCTTAGCGTGCAGGATGTGTGCAGACTGCTGGACGAGGATGGTGTATTTAGCCCGCAAGGACAACTATTGCTGGATGATCTTCAACACAAGGCGAGCATGCAATTCAGACAAACGAAGAAACGTCAGGAACAGCAGACAGTGCAAGCCGCCAAGGTGGTTGCTCTTCGCCAGCATATGGAGGAGCCACAGGCATATAATGACTCCGGTGAACCACCAGTGGAGCATGTTGTTCAGATGGAGTATTATGTCGAGGTGCCACCGCAATTTGCAACCAAGTGTGATATTCATCAATACAATATGATGCTTCGTAACGAGCCGTACACTCGGTTGTTGCAGACATTTTTCCCGGGGGCTGTACCGGATAATCTGGTTGATATTTTCGAAAAAATTGATCTGAGTTACAAGCTGCCTGGTGAAGTAATCAACGTATTGATTCATTATCTGATGGCATTGCTCGTATCTGGCGGCGAACAGCGGATTAACCGTAATTTTGTTGAGGCAATTGCCTCCAATATGTTGCTGAAGCAGGTTAATACGTATGAGAAGGCTGTGCAATATATCCGTGATCAGGCGAAGGTGAAAGGCAAGCAGGCTGCAGGAGCAGCTGGAACCCGTACCCGTACATACGGTAAAGGAACCAAAGCCAAACCCGAAATTCCGATTGTACAAGACATAAGCCATGATGGGGATAACGTTTCGGAGGAAGAGTTTGAAGAGATGATGCGATTTGCTCAGGAGATGCAGGCGAGCAAGCAAAAAGGAACGTTATAAAGGAACGTTATAGTTGTACGATACAGGCGGGTCCCTTGGGAGAGGTGACTCGCTTTTTTACTCAATAGGTGTGTGGTGGAGTCCGAAAGCTAGGGACACGAGTCATTCAGAGGGAAGGGGCAGATCCGTTGAACACGAATCAGAAAGCCATCGAATACCTTGAAAATAATGATTATGATGCAGCGTTGGCTTTATTTCAGAAAGCATTGAACGATTCAAGGGACGTTGAGTCCTTGACGAATCTGGCCTGGATTTATTATCACGAAGAGGGGGATATCGAAGCAGCTATTGAATTGGCTCAGGAAGCAGTGGCGTTGAAACCAACCTCTCATTTTCCCTACAGTCTGCTTGGTGAATTACTTGTTCAGATGGAGAGATGGGAAGAAGCCGCGGTTGTACTATCAGACTCTATTGCTGTGGAGCCTTCCAAAGAGGCATACAATAACTTAGCAATTGCCAAATATCATCTCGGAGAGTTGGATCAGGCCACGGCTTTATTTTTGAAGAGTGCCGGGCCTTCTGATTACGCCATGTATAGTCATGTTCACTGTTTAATTCAGCTGGGACATACGATTGAAGCAAAACACAAACTGGATGCCTTCTTGGAAAGTGATGATGATTTTGTCGGAGAGGTACATGTGGCAGAACTGTACTTGGAGCTTGCATGTTTTTCCGAAGCGGTGCATTGGTTTGAAAAATCCTGGGACACATATTATAAATCGCCCGACTGGGTGTGTAGATATATTTATGCTCTAGTTCAGACGAATGCAATGGAACGTGCAGTTGAAATTGCAGCAGAATGTATTCGGTTAAAACAAGGGGACATTGAGGAAGCACAGGCAGAAGATTGCGATGAGAATTGGACAGAAAGTGATAAAGAGGCATATGTGACTCGCTTGCAAATGGAGAAAAAGGAGTATGAACATATTCTCGAACAGATTGCCTGGGGTTTTGTTCCACCATTTATTTTCACCACATCTTTAAGCTCCAAATGTTATTTATTCGGGTGCTCCAGACATGAAACTCCAGAATATAAGGGTTAAATGAATACACGTATAATGTGGAGAGGTGTTTTTTCCAAATGTATCAGTTGAGTTATTGTGTGCTTTTCTATAGAATGAACAGTACGAATGATTGAATATTTGGAGATGAAATTGTCTCATGTCTTCATAAATATTAATATTTTAAAAGGGGGCTTGAAGCCATGGAATCCTTGGGAGAATTGCTTCAGCAGCTGAACCCTTCCTTTCGTGAGCAGTCGCGGCGAATTATGGCGGATTTGTTGGAAGATCCGTATGTGCGCGAGTTCCGAGCAGGTCATCCTGAACTGAAAGATACACAGCTCATGCCCGATCTGAGCAAGCTGTTTCAGTATGCTAAAGATTCGAAGAACTGCGCGAATTGTCCGGGACTCGACAACTGTCCCAACGATTTTCAGGGTCATTTCTGCAAACTGGAAGTAGAGAACTTCAACGGTAAACCCGAAATTATAGATATCAAAGCACCTTGCTCCAAACAGATTGCCCGGCAAAATGAACATATCATCAAACAGCGGATTCGCAGTTTTTATGTGGATGAGCGCGCTCTAAGCGCTGGATATAATGATGTGGAAATTATGGGCAAAGATCGCATGCGTGCGCCAGCGGTGAACCGTGTACTTCGTTATATTAGCGAGACGAAAGCCAACGGACTTTCAACGCAGGGGTTGTATCTGGAAGGTTCGTTTGGAACCGGCAAAACGTTTCTGATGTGTTATCTGCTACATGAACTCGCGGTTGCGGGTCATACAGGTGTCATTATTTATATGCCTGACTTCGTAGAGGATTTGAAATCCATGATCAGTGAAGGACAGAAGCTCAAGGAAATGACGGATGTTCTGAAAAGCTGTGATCTGCTCATCTTTGATGACATTGGTGCAGAGAACCTGAACCCATGGGTACGGGATCATGTGATGGGCTCTATTCTTAACTATAGAATGAATCGCAAGCCAACGTTCTATACGTCCAATTACAACCTGGAAGGGCTTGAGAAACACTTGAGCTTTACGAACCGGGATGGCGAGGAATCGAACAAAGGTCAACGTTTGATGGATCGAATTCGTCCATTTGTGGATGTTATTCAGGTTCGGGGCGAGAATCAACGAGGGAAGGGCTAAGATATAGATGAACCAAAAAAAGCCTGGCTTTCGCAATATGCGAGAACCGGGCTTTTCTGGTCTGCGGGAGCCTGAGTACTGATTTGAATATCCTATTCGGTCAGGAATTTAAAAATTACCATACCAAAAAAGATAACAGTCATCAGGCCGCCCATGCCGACAACGCCCATAATCAGATCAAAGAGATCGCTACGCGGCTCCTCGTTCACATGTTCACGCGGGTCGGTCATCCGAATATTAGCGTCCATTGTGTTGCCTCCTTTGAGGATTGACAGCTTGGCCTGCAAGCAGGGCTACAATCCAGAGTAATTTTAGTATACTTGGAAAAGAAAGCGTTTGTAAAGATTTTGCAGACGACTGGCTTCACCTGTAATTGTGAAGATTTCATGTTGGGAAGATGAACATTATCTGTTCATTTCACATGTCTAACGCACATGTGTTATACTGGAAGTGTCGTTCACGACGTTACAGGTTAAAATAAAACCGTAAGTATATATAAGGAGGACAATTTCATGGCTATTGTTAACGTATCCGATCAATCCTTTAACACGGAAGTCGAAGGAGAAGGAACGGTTCTGGTTGATTTCTGGGCGCCTTGGTGTGGTCCTTGCAAAATGCTCGCTCCAATCCTGGAAGAGCTGTCCACAGAAGTTGGCGATTCCGTAAAAATTGCTAAAGTAAACGTGGATGAGAATCCAGAATCTGCTTCCCGCTTTGGCGTAATGAGCATTCCAACACTGATCTTCTTCAAAGATGGTCAACCGGTTGATAAAGTGGTTGGTCTGAACTCTAAAGAAGCTCTCAAAGGAATCATCGAAAAACATCAATAAGCAGCAAGTCACAACATAATTAAGTGCAGGCTGACACATCGCCTCCGGTTTACATGCCGGGGGCGTTTTGCGTCGATAAGCGATATGTAGGACAATATAAAAGTAATATATAAATGATGTGATAAATTATTTATATTATATAATTGAATATAAAATGAAACTGTAAATTCACATGATTAACGGAGAGGACAGAAAAGAACTGGAGAAGCGAAGCTAAAAGCTTTCTGAAAGAAAGCTACATCGGAAGCATCTACTGTAGCCTTTATCACCGGATTTTCCCTTTTAAAAAGGGAATCAAAGAAATCTGGGGATAACAGCGATTGAAAGGTTGTTCTGTCATTGGAGTGGTCGGTGTGAATTTTTTTGTGTAACCATGACTTTTACTTTTTTCGGAAGGGAGGACCCACCGAATTATGGATCCATTTATGCAGGAGTTAGACGCACAGGAGAAGGCACTGGAGCAGATTCGTCACAAGCTTGCATTGCTTCCAGACCTGCCGGGCTGTTATTTGATGAAAAACAGTGAAGGCACCATTATTTACGTTGGTAAAGCGAAAGTGCTCAAAAACCGCGTGCGCTCATATTTTATTGGCAGTCATAACGGAAAGACACAGCGTCTTGTATCCGAAATCCGTGATTTTGAATACATCGTGACAGGCAGCAACATGGAAGCACTCATTCTGGAGTGTAACCTGATCAAAAAACATATGCCGCGTTACAATGTATTGCTTAAAGACGATAAAACGTTTCCTTATCTTAAAATAACGAATGAAAAGCATCCGCGGCTCGAAGTGACCCGCCGTGTGCTGAAAGATAAAGCCAAATACTTCGGTCCGTATCCGAACTCGTATGCGGCACACCAAACGAAAAAACTGTTGGATCGGATGTATCCGCTCCGCAAATGTGGTGTAATGCCGAAGGAAGTTTGCCTGTATTACCATATGGGCCAATGCCTTGCCCCTTGTGTGAAGGAAGTTGGCAAAGAGCAGTATGACGAGATTTCGCAGGAGATCGGATCATTTCTGAGCGGCGGACATGAGGAGATTAAAAAGGACTTGCAGCGTAAAATGCAGGAAGCCGCTGAAGATTTGTATTTTGAACGTGCCAAAGAGCTGCGTGATCAGGTGATTGCGATTGATGCGATCATGGAAAAACAGAAAATTACGATGGCGGATGCCAGAGACCGTGATGTCTTTGGATTTGCGATTGATAAAGGCTGGATGTGTGTCCAGATTCTATATATGCGTCAGGGGAAAATGATTGAACGCCATGTATCCACCTTCCCGTTCTACGGTGAGGCCTACAATGATTTCATGTCCTATGTAACCCAGTATTATAGTGATAACCCGGCTTTGCCACAGGAAATTTTGCTACCGGAGATGCCGAAGGAACTGCTCTCTGGTCAGGAAACAAGCGATTCCACAAAAGTGGATCATGCGAATATATCCGAGGATAAACATTCTGAGGGAACGGTTGAATCCACGCAAGAAGAATTACAAATCGGGATGAATCAGACCGCTGCTTCGATGCCAGTTGTTGCCGAGACACTTGCAGCTTATGGGGCGGAGGTAACTGAGGAAGAAGAGAGCAATGCTACCGGATTGCAGGAAACATCCAATGCCAAACTGCCATCCGAGATGGAGGACCCGTCGCAAATGGCTGCTTCTCTGCAAGAATGGTTGGACATTAAAGTGCATATCCCGCAACGCGGACTGAAACGCCAGATGATTACGATGGCACTCGACAATGCACGGGTGGCATTGGAGGAGAAGTTCCGCCTCATTGAACGTAATGAAGAGCGAACATCTAAGGCTTCCGAGGGATTGGGGCGCTGGATCGGTCTGGAGCAGTTAAGACGAATTGAAGCTTTCGATAACTCGAACATTCAGGGTACGAATCCGGTGTCTGCCATGATTGTATTTACCGACGGTAAACCGGACAAGAAGGAATATCGTAAATATAAAGTGCGCTCTGTCGAGGGGCCGGATGATTATGAAACAATGCGTGAAGTTATCCGTCGCCGTTATGAGCGAGTGCTTAAGGAAAACTTGGCCCAGCCTGACTTGATCGTAGTCGATGGAGGTAAAGGACAGATTTCCGCAGCTGTAGACGTGCTTGAGAACGAGCTTGGGCTATTCATTCCGGTGTGTGGATTGGTGAAGGATGCCAAACACAAAACATCACAGCTGATGATTGGTAATCCGCCAGAGGTGATTGCCCTGCCGCGGGACAGTCAGGAGTTTTATCTGTTACAGCGGATTCAAGAAGAGGTTCACCGGTTTGCCATCTCATTTCACCGTGAGCAGCGCGGCAAATCGATGGTTACGTCTAGACTCGATGCCATTCCAGGCATTGGGGAGAAGCGGCGTAAGCTACTATTGAAGCATTTTGGCTCTTTACGCAAAATAAAAGAGGCCAGCGTTGAAGACTTCCGGCCTCTATCTATTGGAGATAAACTAGCTACTCAGATTATTGCAGCACTTCGTGATGAGGAGTCGTGACATACGGCTTCTCTTTTTGTTTTGGATTGAAACGATAGACCACGTATCCAACAATAGCAGGCAACACAATCCAAAAGATTCCTGCACCGATGTTCAGTGCGTCTCCCATGAAAATCAAGCTGAGCCCCATCAATAGGCTGTCAAAGATGACATGTGCAAAAACAACAGCAATGAAGCCGTGACGCAACATAATTAGGCTGAACAACAGTCCAATGACAGTCAGTTCGATCGGTCGTGTAATGACTGGATAGATTGGATATAAGGTGTGTCCAAGTGCCCAAATAATTGTAGGGATCAGACAGGCGATAAACGTGTTACGCACAACTTTTTGCATCATGCGGATACCGAACAGTCGATATACGGCCTCTTCCCCGATTCCAGCCATCCAAGCCATAATCGGAAAGATCCAGGCATACGTCATGTTATATGTCGATTGATCTGCTGAGGTGGTGGACCATGTGCCGATGCTACGTTCAAGAATAAAGAATAGAACGGATTGTACACCTAGCAGAATGAATGCCCATAGATAGCCGGTGTACATACTCTGCAACACATATTTGCCGTAACCCGGCTCCTTGGCACGAGGCCATGGATTAAATCCGATTTTGCGCCACATGCCGTCACCAGCGACAAGCGATAGATAGATCGTAGCACTCATCACGATGGTTATGCCGGTCTGAATGAGCATAAGGAACACTAACATGAAGCTTGAAAGTCCTTGTGCCTGGAAGAGAGGCAACATGTTCAGTGTACCAATCATAGAAGCAGCAAAGTACACCAGTGACAATACGACGCCTCGTTTGAACGATGTATTTGCACGAGCCAGAATGCTATAAATAATGGCAAGCACACCAAGAACAAACGTCAGAAAAGCGTAACCACCGTAAGTTAACCAATTGGCTAATTGGGTCTGGTCTTTAACATAATCCGTGTGGGATTTCGGTACGGAGAACTCCGGATCGAACGAACGGACAGCCCCATTTTCAAATGTAAAATTCAATTCTAGCTTGGAGTTGCCAATCGTTTTACTTGCATCCGTGTACTTCAGACCCGGCTCGCCATCTCGTGTATCCAGTTGAAGTGTTGGGATGTCATATCCGAATTCTTTCAAAACTCCAGCCGCGAGTTTTTCTTTTTCGTTCAATGGCATATTGCCTTCTGCAAGCGACTCTGAAGTTCTTCTGATGCCCTGTTCTTGCTCTGATTCAACGGCCGTATACAGGGAGGAAGGCAATATCCGCTTGAAGGCAACTACCTTGCCTGTTTTCATATGTACGTCAACGTTAAGGTAACCCCCACTGTCCTGATCAAGCAAACGCACTCGATATACATCGTAAGGATAGGTTGTTTCCCATTTTTTATTGTACGTGGCAAGCTGTTTCGTCTTTGCCATATAACCGTAAATATCGGAATGGGTCTGATACGTTACTAGGGGTTTACTGGCATTGCCTTGGAGCGTATAGTCATCAACGGAAGCCGCGAATGAACGTGCAGATTGGATCGCTTGATCCTTGCTAATGAAGGATGTTGACGAAATTTCTGTCGTTTGTGATGAAGTCGCAGGAAAGATCTGAAAGACAAAAAATAAAATCAGGCCGATCACCGCAAGCAACCCCAAACGTTTGAAGTTAGCCTTAAGCTGTAAAGGCTGCCCTAAGGGATTCATGGAATGGTGTTCCTCCTTTTTTCAATTACATCGTACTGTAAAGATAGCACAGGGCATGTCCTCAATGCCAATGATAGGGCGAAAACAGGTGTAAATCTTTGAAAACGAATGAAAATGATCGAAAAAATCCGATCTTGCTGTCCGGGCATGAACTTTTTTCCCGTTTTGAACGAATTCGAAGTTATTTACCCAAAAATCGTTTTGTGTGCATTCGTTGCAGCGCTTATAATTTTGAAGCAAATATCCAAAAATCCGCATGTCTGGGGTCTAACAAGGGAACGAATAGAACGGAAAGAGCTAACAAAGCTAACGGAGTAGACATCCAGAGTAGGCATCCTGTAAAAGAGTATACTAACTCTAGTTGGATGCATATCAACTCCAATTATATGATGTTTTTTTATGAATCATACATGAGCTCCACAGGGTGGAGTTATTTTCTTTTTTAGCAGAGGTGGATGATACTGAAGTGAAAGCAAATGTTCAATGGATGCGATTATCGCCGCCCCGTATTCTGGTGTTAGGTTTTGCTGGCATTATTCTGCTGGGTACACTGCTGTTGATGCTTCCGGCATCCAGCCGAAGCGGCGACAGCCTGGCCTTTATCGATGCACTTTTCACAGCAACTTCGGCTGTGTGTGTGACAGGGCTCGTTGTTGTGGATACAGGAACCTATTTTTCAGTGCTGGGTCAGGTGATTATTGCGATTCTGATTCAGATCGGCGGTCTCGGTTTTATGACGATGTCTACGCTGGTTGCGATTGCGTTCAAACGGAAAATATCGCTCAAGGAGCGATTGATCTTACAAGAGGCAATGAATCAAAGCACGATGGAAGGCATTGTGAGGCTGATTCGCAAGGTTGTGATTTATTCGCTTATTCTGGAGGGGATCTGCGGTACATTGTTTGCACTGCGCTGGTCATTTGATATGCCGATCGGGCAGGCCGTGTATTACGGTTACTGGCACGCCATCTCTATGTTTAACAATGCCGGGTTTGATATGTTTGGTCATTTTAGCAGTCTAACGGGCTATGTCTACGATCCGCTTGTTAATTTTACCGCCATGTTTCTGATTGTTTCGGGTGGGATCGGTTTTGTGGTGTTGTCCGATTTGGTGGAATATCATAAAACGAAGAAGCTATCCTTACATTCCAAAGTTGTTTTGCTGATGACGGCCTTATTGATTGTGTTTGGTGCACTGGTCATTTTTGTATTCGAGTTCAGCAACCCACGAACGTTAGGTGGTCTGAACTGGGGCGGCAAGTTGCTCGGATCGTTCTTCCAATCGGTAACACCGCGTACAGCCGGGGCCAACACGGTCGATATCGCCGGACTGCGGCAGGCCACGCAATTTTTCATGATTATATTGATGTTTATCGGTGCATCACCGGGGTCAACCGGGGGCGGTATCAAAACAACAACGTTTCTGATTATGGCCGGGGCAGTCATTGCCATGATGCGCGGTCGGGAGGATATCGTCTTTTTCCGTTATCGGCTTGTGCAGGAACGTATTTTCAAAGCACTCACTATCACGCTACTGGCGCTGTTGTTCATTATTACGGTGACGATGGTGCTGAGTACGACAGAAGACAGTAATTTTTTAATGATATTATTTGAAACGACATCTGCTTTTGGTACGGTAGGGCTTTCTCTTGGCCTGACGCTTAAACTCACCACATTTGGCAAGTTAATGATCTGTTTTACCATGTTTGCAGGACGGCTTGGACCAATTACACTTGCGTATGCACTGGGGCAGAAAAAGGGTAAGGATTTATACAGGTATCCGGAAGGCAAAATGATAATTGGTTAGTAATTATTAGGATAGAGGGGTTCGTGAAGAACGATGAAAAAACAGCAGTTTGCGGTCATTGGACTTGGGCGGTTTGGCTCCAGTCTGGCACAGGAATTAATGGAACTAGGTTATGAGGTGCTTGGCATTGATAAAAATGAGGAACTTGTCGAAGACATGAGTGACCTGGTCACTCACGCTGTCGTGGCGGACGCTACGGATGAAGAGGTGCTACGCTCCCTCGGCATTCGTAATTTTGACTGTGGCATTGTTGCTATTGGCGACGATATTCAGACGAGTATCCTTACTGCCATTCTGCTCAAAGAGCTGGGAGTCAAAACGGTTGTAGCCAAAGCTATATCGGTTCTTCACGGACGAGCACTTGATAAGCTGGGCATTGACCGTGTCGTTTACCCTGAACGGGATATGGGCATCCGGGTCGCTCACCAATTGGTTACACCAAACCTGCTGGATTATATCGAATTGTCCAATGATTACAGTATTGTAGAGATGAAGGTACCTGCCTGTCTCCACAATAAAACACTCGCTAGCTTGAATGCGCGTGTACGCTTTAACTGTAGCATTGTAGCCCTGCAAAAAGAAGCCGGGGTGATTATTGCCCCGACGGCGATGGATTCCCTGCAAATGGGGGATATTATGGTCATTATCGGCAATAATGGTGATATCGACCGATTTGAAGAAGAAGTTATTAGTCAAGAGAGCTGAGCAGTAAGCTGCTTCTTCTGGATTATATCAAGGCGTTGTTGTCCTTCGTGAGGGCAATGACGCCTTTGCTGTAAAAAATGCAGCAGTCTCCCTGACCCATTGTCTGGCGGTTTCGCTGAGGTTTTCTTTTTCCCCATAGATCATGCAAGTTGTTCTTCGGGTCTGTTTCAACTGAGGTAAATGCACGGCAACGAGGTCGTTATCTGCCAGCAGCTGAGGACGAAGATAAGATTTGGGAAGCAGGGCGGCGGCTTTACAGGTCGGCAGAAGACGGATAATGGCTTCAAATGAATCAATCTCCATGCGAATGTCAGGCATTACGGTGCAACGCTGGAACAGATCGTCTGTCAGTTTGCGGTACCATGTTCCTTTGGAGAACGTAATCATCGGCAGATCCTGCAGATGCTCCATACCTGCTTCCTTGCCTGCAAGCGGGTGCGTTAGCGGCACAACCAGCTCCAAGTGATCGTCAAATAGTGGAACACAGTTGAGTCCCGTTTCGCTAATGGATGAGGCTACAATGCCCACATCGGCTTTTTTATCACGAACAAAAGAAACGATCTCATGGGTTTTGCCTGTTAGCAGCTTTAATTCTGCATGAGGATGCTTCTCCATAAAAGCGTTGACGAGTGGAGGTAAAGTGGTCTGTAGTGTCGTCAAACTCGCTCCTAACGTAATAATGCTCTGTTCCTCGTCCTTGTATTGAGATAACATGGTGAGAAATTTCTGTTGCTGTTGTTTCTGCTCGACGGCGAAGGTGTAAGCTAGTTGGCCTACGCTGGTTAATTCCAATCGTTTGCCGCGGCGATGAAAGAGGGATACGCCCAGTTCATCTTCCAGCTTGGAGATTTTACGAGAGAGTGCAGGCTGAGACAGATTCAGTAGCTTGGATGCACGGTTTAGACTGGATTGCTCTACAACCGCTGCGAATGCGTTTAATTCTTCGAACATGAACACAAACCTCTCTTCATTATGAGTGTGATTCTTGCCCTTGATTAATTGTTTGCCTTATTGTATGGCGTTTAGTCTCGTTGTTTGAATGGTTACATAGGTTAGGGAAATCGTAGTTTCAATGGTATAACCCTTACAAAACCTTTGTTTCAACACTTATACCTATAGGTTATAACATTTAATAATTATATTGCAATTCCCTTATAAGAAAAAAAGGAGTAACATGAATTGTGACACAAGTTGTTCACACCTGATCAAAACGGAACAATTTGTCGAACCTTCCCATGTAAGAAGGATTCGTGTCATGATATAAGAATGGATTTATGAAAACGTTGTATTTAGCGAAAGGGGATCGACATTTTATGAAAGGGTTTTACTCGAGAAAGCTGCACTCCTTGCTTGGCGTCATTCCGCTCAGTTTGTTTTTTCTAGAGCATCTGGTGACGAACTTCTCAGCAGTTGAAGGCGGCAAAGAAGCTTTTAATGGTGCGGTTGCCTTCTTGAACAGCCTGCCGCTCGTTATTGTTTTGGAAACGTTTCTGATCTGGCTGCCGCTGTTCTATCACGGTGTATATGGTCTGTACATTGCTTATCAGGCCAAGCCTAACGTGGGTCGTTACGGCAATGAACGCAACTGGCGTTATACGTTGCAGCGGATCAGTGGTGTCATCACGTTTGTATTTGTGATCTGGCACGTATGGGAGACGCGTGTACAAGTGGCTCTCGGCAACGTAACACACGAAGAGTTGGGCGGTGTTATCCATAACATCGTGATGAATCCGGTAACATTTATTTTATATCTGATCAGTGTGGTTGCGGCGTCATATCACTTTGCCAATGGACTCTGGTCGTTCCTCGTTAGCTGGGGAATTACGGTCGGACCTCGTGCGCAGCGGGTATCTTCGTATGTGTGCATGAGCTTGTTCGTACTCGTATCCATCATGTTTATCGCTTCGTTGTTTGCTTTCCGGAACGTTGATTTCCAAACAGCAACTTCAATGATTGACGCGGTAAAATCCGTTTTGGTCTAACATTTACTGATCTTAAATTTTATGAATAACGCTTACTTACTAAGGGAGTGAACTAGCAATGGCATCATCGAATGTAATTATTGTGGGCGGCGGTCTCGCAGGCTTGATGGCGGCGATCAAATCGGCTGAAGCCGGAGTCCATGTTCATTTATTTTCACTGGTTCCTGTTAAAAGATCCCACTCCGTATGTGCCCAGGGCGGTATCAACGGTGCGGTAAATACGAAAGGGGAAGGCGACTCCCCATGGGTACACTTTGACGATACGGTATACGGCGGAGACTTTCTTGCCAACCAACCACCCGTTAAAGCGATGTGTGAAGCAGCACCTGGCATCATCCACCTGATGGACCGGATGGGCGTTATGTTCAACCGTACACCGGAAGGCTTGCTTGATTTCCGCCGTTTCGGAGGAACGAAGCATCACCGTACGGCATTTGCCGGCGCAACAACGGGTCAACAGCTGTTGTACGCACTCGATGAGCAAGTACGCCGCTGGGAAGCAGCGGGTCTCGTAACCAAGTATGAGAACTGGGAGTTCCTGCAAGCCGTTGTGGACGATGAAGGGGTATGCCGCGGTATCGTAGCCCAGGATCTGAAAACGATGAAGGTCCAAACGTTCCCGGCCGAAGCCGTTATTCTGGCAAGCGGTGGTCCGGGTATCATTTTCGGTAAAACAACAAACTCCGTAATCAATACAGGTACGGCTGCAAGCGCGGTATATCAGCAAGGTGTGAATTATGCCAACGGTGAGTTCATTCAGATTCACCCGACTGCGATTCCAGGAGACGACAAGCTGCGTCTGATGTCCGAATCTGCGCGTGGTGAAGGTGGACGGATCTGGACATACAAAGACGGCAAACCTTGGTACTTCCTTGAGGAGAAATATCCATCCTACGGTAACCTTGTTCCGCGTGATATCGCAACACGTGAAATCTTCAGCGTTTGCGTAGACATGGGACTTGGTGTTAACGGCGAGAACATGGTATATCTCGATCTCTCTCACAAGGATCCGAAGGAACTGGATGTCAAACTGGGCGGAATCATTGAAATCTATGAGAAATTCATGGGTGACGATCCGCGTAAAATCCCGATGAAAATTTTCCCGGCCGTTCACTATTCCATGGGTGGCATGTGGGTAGATTATAATCAAATGACAAACATTCCAGGGCTGTTTGCAGCTGGCGAATGTGAATATCAATATCATGGTGCAAACCGTTTGGGTGCAAACTCACTCGTATCCGCAATCTATGGCGGTATGGTGGCAGGACCTAAGGCAGCTGAATATATCAAAGGTCTTAAGAAATCATCCGCTGATATCTCTTCTTCTGTATTCGATGGTTATACCAAGCGCCAAACCGACAAATACGAAGGCATCATGAAAATGCAAGGTACGGAAAATGCCTATGTGATTCATAAAGAGCTGGGCGAGTGGATGACAGCCAACATGACGGTGGTTCGCTACAATGACAAGCTTGAAGCAACCATTGGCAAAATCAAGGAACTGAAAGAGCGTTATGGCAAAATCAACATGTACGACAACTCCGGCTGGAACAATCCGGGTGCGGCATTTACTCGCCAGTTGTGGAACATGCTTGAGCTTTCTGAAGCGATGACACTTGGCGCATTGCTGCGTAACGAGAGCCGCGGAGCGCACTACAAACCTGAATTCACAGAGCGTAACGATGAAGAGTTCCTGAAAACGACTATCGCGAGCTGGTCGAAAGAAGGCCCACAAATCTCGTACGAGCCAGTCGACGTATCCCTGATTCCACCACGTATCCGGGACTACTCAAAAGACTAATAGCGTAGGGAGCGGAAATGCCCGAAAGAAGCGAAGCGTTCGCCTTTATCACCGAATTTCAACCCTGCGAAGGGTTGGTCAAAGAAATTCGGGGATAACAGCGATCCAAAGGGCATTCCGCGACCGGAGCGCCTACCCGAGCACCCAAACACAGCTTTGCGCACCTTCGTTCATTTCAAGGAAGCCCAGCATTAGCAGGCTTCCACAAAAAATTACATCAATCCAGCATGAATGGATTGCAGTTTCCAGCAAAGCAGCACGAGGTGCAAGGCGTAGCGAAGAGAGCGGAAATGCCCGAAAGAAGCGAAGCGTTCGCCTTTATCACCGAATTTCAATCCTGTGAAGGGTTGGTCAAAGAAATTCGGGGATAACAGCGATCCAAAGGGCATTCCGCGACCGGAGCGTCTACCCGAGCACCCAAACATCCAGCTTTGCGCACCAGCAATACAATCATCGTCACCAGAGGAGGGGACAACGATATGGCGGAACAAGCAACAGTGAGTAAAACCGTCAAGTTTATTATCACCCGTCAAGACAGCCCGGAGTCATCTTCGTATACCGAGGAGTTTGAACTTCCGTACCGTCCAAACATGAACGTCATCAGCGCCCTGATGGAAATTCAGCGGAACCCGGTAAATAAGGATGGTAAATCCATTGCGCCGGTTTGTTGGGAATCCAACTGTCTTGAAGAAGTGTGCGGCGCCTGCTCCATGGTTATTAACGGCAAACCGCGTCAAGCATGTGCAGCTTTGATCGACAAGCTTGAACAACCCGTACGCATTGAACCCATGAAAACTTTCCCGGTGGTACGTGACCTTGTCATTGACCGTACGCGGATGTTTAACGCTCTGAAGCGCGTTAAAGCATGGATTCCAATCGATGGTACCTATGACCTTGGTCCAGGGCCTCGGATGCCTGAGAAGAAACGTCAGTGGGCTTATGAGCTATCCAAGTGTATGACTTGTGGCGTATGTCTCGAAGCTTGTCCGAACGTTAACGAAAAAACTGATTTTATTGGTCCAGCTGCGCTGTCCCAGGTACGTCTGTTTAACGCTCACCCTACAGGTGAGATGAACGCAGAAGAACGTCTGGAAGCGTTGATGGACGATGGCGGTATTGAAGGTTGCGGAAACTCGCAGAACTGTGTGCGTTCATGTCCAAAAGGCATCCCGCTCACAACGTCCATCGCTGAGATGAATAAACAAACCACCAAGCATATGTTCAAACGTTGGCTGGGTGTATAATGCTGTAAACGAGAGGCAGAGGTTCATTCTGCTTCTTCGAGAAGTCGTGATCCCGCGCAGAATTTGGCGGGTCACGGCTTTTTTTGTCATCAACCGAAGGAAGCGGGCATCCTAGGCAGAATATGGTATACTACAGGGATGGATATTACCTATAAGAACTTTTAAGAAAACTGACCCGAGGAGGGGAATGATGGGAAAGACACCACGGTTGAACAGCGGCAACTCGCCGTCCCGACACTCGAACGGGCCAAACCGTTCGAATGCACCTCTTTTTCCTGGAAAAGAAAAGGATCATGACCCTTCTCGTCGAATGTTCCAACTACGAAAACATGTGATGACTGTGGTAGCTAGTGTGCTGACACTGGGATACGCGCTTTGGGAGCCTCGGCGTCTACAAGTCAATCATATTGAAATTAAGTTCCCTTCATTTCCTGAAGCGTTTAATGGACTGCGTGTCGTTCATTTCAGTGATGTACACCTTGGTTTCCATACAGGACGAAGAGAGTTGAGCAAGCTGGCAGAACAGATCAAGGATCAGCAACCGGACCTCATCTGTTTTACCGGAGATATCGTTGAGAGACAATCCGAGCCGATGCGTGAGTGTGTACCGATTCTGGCCTCTATGACAGCAAGGTATGGGAAGTTTGCGGTACTCGGGAATCACGATTATCGAGGACGGCAACAGCAGGACGTCATAGATATGTTCCGTGAAGCGGGCTTTACCCTTTTACTCAACCAGCATATCGTTATCGAACGTGGAAATGAGAAGTTTGCAGTAGTAGGTCTGGATGATGCGTTAACAGGAGAGCCCGACTTGGACGAGGCCGTTACAGGGTTAAGTGAGAGTGTATGGAAACTGCTACTTATGCATGAACCGGATTATGCCGATTATTCTGCTCCGCATGGATTTGGTTTGCAACTCTCCGGTCACAGTCATGGTGGTCAAGTTCGATTTCCCTGGTTCGGTGCAATGACAACTCCGCGGGGTTCACGCAAATATGTTCAGGGATTGCATTATACATCTAAACCCCAGATGCCCGTTTACGTGAATCGGGGATTTGGTATGACGCAGCTTCCCATTCGTTTTCTATGCAGACCTGAACTAACCGTGCTTCATTTAAGCCGGGATGATGTAAGTGAAAGATGAGGCTTAACAAACATGAATGGGGGGTAACCAGATGGAACGTATAGCAATTGTATCCGACATTCATGGCAACATGACTGCCTGGGAAGCTGTGATGAAAGATATTCAGCATCGTGGTTTGAACAGGATATTTTGTCTGGGTGATCTTGTGGGCAAAGGACCTCAACCAGCTGAAGTGGTGGATCAGGTCAGAGCGGCATGTGAAGTGGTCATTCGTGGCAACTGGGATGAACTGATCGCAGTCAATCAGGATGTCCGTGATTTCACATGGCAAGCTGAGCGACTGGGAGCAGACAGAGTATCTTATTTGGCGAGCCTTCCCTTCAGTTATGAATTCAAATTAAGCGGACGCACTGTTCGATTAGTTCATGCTTCACCGCAAAGTGTATATCATCGCGTACAGCCATGGGATGAGATGGAGAAGCGACTGGCGATGTTTGATCCTCCGACGGATGATTCAGAGGCTGGTGCGGCTGACGTGGTGGGTTATGGCGATGTGCATAATGCATTTCTGCAATATTTGGACGGAAAAATGCTATTTAATACTGGCAGCGTAGGGAATCCACTTGATCTTCCGCAGGCTTCATATTGCATTCTTGAAGGGGAATACGGCGATGATAGTCAAAAACCGTTTAATCTTCAGTTTGTTCGGGTTCCTTACGACATTGAACATGAAGTACGGATCGCACAAAAAGCAGAAATACCGGCGCTTGAGGCATATATTCGTGAAATACGCTCAGGCATTTATCGTGGATTACAAGAGTAAATGGAGTGTCATGACCGAATAAAGCTGAACAATGACAGGACATACTACAATTTATGTCATTCAATCAGTAGTATCATGCCGGATCATCCTTAGAGCTTGCTTGTCTTACCGGACTAAAGCCCGTTAGGCAAAGGAGTGATTGTCATGCTTAATCGAAATATGCTAATCCAAGGGCTACCAGCCTTATGGACAGAGCGTCTTGTACTTCGGTCATTACGTCAAAGTGATTACATCACTTTATCGGAACTCTTATCTGATCCTCAAGTGATTCGGTACGTCAATCGTGGGAGCCAGCCTCCACCCATTCGGGCGAGAAAATTGTTAAACCAGATTCGGAGCAGCAGTGCCAAGCTGGATTCACTGCATTATGGCATCTGTTGGAAAGGCAGAGAGCAAGTGATCGGCATTACCTCTTTTCAGCATTGGAATGATCAAAAAGGGACTGCACAGATCGGTTACATCTTGGACAAGGCGTGCTGGGGTAAAGGCGTGGCAACGGAAGCGGTGCATCGTTTGCTGACATTCGGATTTGATGAGCTTCATCTGTGGAGGGTTGAAGCACGCTGTTATGAGGCCAATGGTTCCTCTGAACGGGTGCTGCTTAAAATGGGCATGACTTATGAGCGGAATCTTCCGTCATATGGACTGAACGATGAAGAAGACAACGCATTCGAAAGCTCGATGGATGTTAAGGTGTATGGTATGTACCGGGAACAGTTCCAGCATGATCTGTACCTCGAACGGCTTCATAAGTTGGCATCGAACAAGCCGGGAACTTCATAACGTAATAGAAGATAAGGTAACTGAAACGAACTTCAATCATTTGTTACACAATTGAAATATAGTTGCAATTGAACTCTAACAGACAAGGGGTAAACTTATCTCATGACCCCCTTTTTGATAATAGATAATGCTGTTGGAACCCGCGATGAGCGGGTTCATTTTTTTTATAGAAATATTGTGCTCAATCTACTAGGGAATTAGATAAAACAAGAAAAGAAAAGATCCTCACGCGTATTCTTGCTGCGTGGGGATCTTTGTGTTTCGCCATCTTTTATAGAGGAACAACTTGCATTTGCTTTTGTTTGAAATACACCCAATCGGTGAAACCGATCTCCCGCAGACGTGTGCGCACAAGGTCAAGCTCGTCTGCTACCCGGCCCGGGATATGAGCGTCTGAACCAAATGTCACTTTTACACCGTAGTGATTGGCACGCTCCAGAATAGCATCGGAAGGGTACCAACCGCCACTAAGCTTGGTTTTGCCCGAGGTGTTGATCTCAATCGCAACGTTGGCACCGGCTATCACCTGGAGAGCTTCGTCAATCGCATGGTCTGCAATAATTTCGGAGAACGGTGGATAATTGCCTTTCATCGCATCGATATGCCCAAGAATCTGGAACATGCCGCTACGGGCCGATTCTGCGATTAAAGCATAGTAGCCTTCTTTCACTTCAATTTTGCGAGCATTGCTTAGTCCGTTCCAGCGAGTTTTGTTGAAAATACTGATATCCTCCGTGTGATGCACGGAACCGATAATATAGTCGAACGGGTACTGTCCCAGCGTTGTCCGGTACAATTCAGCATGTTTTGGAAAGTAGTCGGATTCGATTCCAAGCAAAACGTCAATTTTTCCGGCATATTCTTCTTTTAACGCGAGCACTTCAGCTACATAATGTTGTAATTCGGATTTACCCATCGCAATTCGTGGATGTGCCTGCTCCAGTTCACTGCCAAAGTAAGGGGTGTGATCCGAGATTCCAATAGCCTGAAGTCCTGCCTCAATGCCTGCTTCAATGTAATCTCTGATGTTGCCGTCCGCATGACCGCAGCGGAAATGGTGTGTATGAAGATCAAATTTCATATGGAATCCCTACCCTTTCTTTGCCTATGTTTTTATTCCGAGCTAATAAATTGAGTCTCCGGCATGCCTTTGAGATCACTCAGAAACTGATGCATCGCCGAATTTAGATAACGACTGGATTTATAGATGACACCTACAGGATGGCTGACCTCCAGTTCACTTAAAGGAATCATTCGGAGTGTACCTTGCCGCAGCTCCTGTGCAACGGATTGTTTGGAGATAATGGCTGCACCGAGATCAATCTCCACCATTCGTTTCACTTCTTCACTACTCGACAACTCCATGACAACATTGGGTTCGATGTTATATTTTTTGAAAACGGCTTCCGTAAACCGACGCCCAACCGTATCCGGGGACAGGAGAATCAGAGGTGTGCTCCGCAGTACATCAACCGCGGCATGTTTTTTCTTCGCCAGCGGGTGGGAAGGGGATACAACAAGTTCAAATGTATCGTAGTATAGCACGGATGTACTAAGGTTAGGGTTCCGTTCTGTCAGATATCCAATTCCGATGTCCACCAGACCATTCTCGACCTGTGTATAAATCTGCGCGGAAGGCAGAGATTGTATGCTTGTTTTAATGAGTGGAAATTGATCCTGAAAGTAAGAGAGCACCCTGGGCAATATTTGAATCGCAATGGACGTTGTTGTTCCGAGTACAATACGTCCTTGTGGTGTTTCATCAAGATCGGACAGCTTTTGTTTCAACTCGTCTACAATATCGAGCATCCGTTCAGCATGTTCCAGAAAAACCTGTCCGCGATCTGTGAGGGTTACTGGCTGGTTCCGATCGACAAGCACGGTGTTGAATTCATCTTCCAGACTTTTGATCTGAGCGGAGACAGCCGGCTGTGTCAAGTTAAGAAGTTCTCCCGCTTTACGAAAACTCATCGTTTTGGAAATAGTAATCAGCGTTTCGAGTTGGCTGATGTTCATATACGGCCTCCTTGCAACAAAATATCCTCTGTATGTCATGTGTCATGCAGTGAATTCCGTGACGGGTTATGTTTCTTTTATCTTAAATTATAGGGGATTACGGAGATCAGAGCAATGAAGGGCAGATGCCTATTTGAAAGTAGACTAACGGACTAAATAAATGGAATAAATGTGAAGTAAGCCAAAATTTAAAATTTTAACTATATACATAACCGGTATAAAAGTCCTAGTTTCTTTTTACAGTGTCAATGAGGGAATAATATTTACTTCCAAAAGTGTAAAGCGACAAAAACAGCTATAAACATTTGCTATTCTAATGACGATAAATTATAGTACACAAGGTTTCCTGAATTCTTAATGAATTCTCGTACGTGATAAAGTATAATAAATTTAATGAATATGGGACTTTTGGTGTGTGACCAATAACCCAGTGTGAGGAGGACATATACAGTGAAAGCGGAAGTAATTAACCCATTCCTGGAATCTGCACGCAACGTTTTTGAACAGCTCATCCAGGTTTCGCCTTCCACCGGGAATCTTGGCGTCAAGAATGTAGAGTACATTGCTGACCATGTCTGGATCGTGATTGGAATGACGGGGCAGTTGAGCGGAAATATTGTTTTTGGTATACAAGAAACGGTGGCCTTGAAAATTGTTTCAGCTATGATGGGTGGTTTTGTCATCACCGAGATGGACGATATGAGTAAAAGTGCGATCTCTGAGCTCGGTAACATGATCAGTGGTAATGCAAGTACAATCCTGTCCAACCAAGGCGTTGTCGTGGATATTACGCCTCCTCAGGTTATGCAATCTGAAATTTTAGCCACATTTACTGCAACGAAGGCGCTTAGTATTCCTTTGTTGATGGATGGGATTGGACAGATGGATATTCAGGTGATGATCTCGTAAAATAGAAGCATAGGCCTTCATGAGGCCCAATGTGTTTTATTACGGGAGGACATCAACCATGCTGAAAGATCAGGTTGTTTTTATAACAGGAGCATCGAGTGGAATCGGTGCGCTCTGCGCGCAAATGCTGATCGAGGAAGGAGCCATCCCGATTTTGGCTGCCCGTTCGCGGGACAAGCTGGATCAGATTGGTGCTTCACTACAGGGGCGGCATGAACTGCTTACGCTGGATGTTACAGACAGTGAGCAGGTTCAGACGGCTGTAGATGCGATGTTACATAAATACGGACGAATCGATATTTTGCTGAATAACGCCGGATACGGAAAATTTGCTGCCATGACAGACATGTCTGTACAAGAATTCGATGAGATGATGGACGTGAATTATATGGGCATTGTCCGCTGTACCAAAGCAGTGCTTCCACATATGTTGGAACGGGGCAAAGGTCAGATTGTAAACGTTGCTTCGATGGCTGGCAAAATTGGTACTGCCAAATCAGCCTCTTATACGGCTACAAAGCATGCTGTACTTGGATTCAGTAATGCCTTACGTCAGGAACTGCGTAAGACGGGCATCACTGTGACGACGATTAATCCAGGTCCCATTGATACACCGTTTTTTGATCGGGCAGATCCTTCAGGGAATTACGTAAACAATGTGCGCTGGCTGATGCTGACACCACAGAATGTAGCGGGCCACATGATTCGCGCCATGAAGAAACGTAAGGAAGAAGTGAATCTGCCACGGCTGGCATCAGCGGGCATTTGGCTGTATCAGTTGTTTCCTAGACTGGCTGACCGCTTGTCACACGGTGTAATGAATCAGAAGTAGAATGTAACGAGTGCACTATATATCGGATGAAGAAGGGCTCCGCAGAGGGGCTTTTCTTTTTTTTGCGCAGACTTGAACATTTCGGCAATAAGATTTGGTAAGCGGGCTTTTTTCGCATATAATGAAAGATAATGTGATGACAGGCTTTGTTTTAAGCGTACAAGCAGGTTTATAGGCGAAATGATATATTTACACGATAACGGAGAGAGCAGAAAGAACCTGGAGAAGCGGAGCGGTCGCATTTATCACCGGATTTCTCCTTAATATAAGGGATAGAAAAAATCTGGGGATAACAGTGATCGGAATGTGATTCTGCTATCGAAGTGTTTAGTGTAAAAAGAAAAAATTGAGCCTGTAAATCATCAAAACGAATAAATTTAAAGGATGGAATACATGACGAATCAAACTTTTGCATCAATTGGCGTAGCAGAGGATCTGGGAGCATTGCTAGCTGAGCACGGCATTAACGAACCTTCCCCGGTACAGGCACAGACCATTCCAGTTATATTGGAAGGCAAGGATGTCGTATCCAAGTCGCAGACGGGAACAGGCAAAACGCTGGCATACCTGCTACCACTACTACAATCCATTAAAAGTGATATTAAAGGAACCCAAAAACTGATTATTGCACCAACGCAGGAACTTGCAATGCAAATCGTACGTGAGGCTCAGCGTTACGGTACGGGTCGTGGCATCGGTGTGCAAGGTCTGATTGGCGGCGCTGCCGTGAAACGTCAGATTGAGAAATTGCGTGAACATCCAGAATTGATTGTTGGTACACCTGGACGGTTGAAGGAACTGATCACACTTAAAAAGCTAAAAATGCACAATGTATCGACGATTGTTATTGATGAAGCTGATCAGGTGTTTCAGCTCGGCGGTGTAAGTGACGTGGAATTTGTGCTGAAAAGCGCGCTGCGCGACCGTCAATTAATCTTCCTGTCAGCTACAATTGACGAACATACGGCTACACTTGCAAAGCGCGAGATGAAAGAGCCTGTTCATATCGGTATTGAACCGGATCGTGCGACGGCTGCCGGACTTGAACATTATTATTTTGTGGAAGAGAGCCGCAACAAGATCGATATGTTGCGTCGTCTTGTTAGACAGTATAACCCGGATCGCGCTATCGTCTTTGTGAATGCAACGGAGGACATCGGTGAGGTTGAGGCAAAAATGAATCACCTCGGGCTGTCCGCAGCTGCGCTGTACGGAGATGCCGACAAAGTGACTCGCAGCAACGTACTCGCCGCCTTCCGTAACGGCAAAATTCAATTGCTGATCGCCTCCGAGGTGGCGGCAAGAGGACTGGACATTGAAGGTTTGCCAATGGTCATCAACTATGACCCTGCTTTTGACTCAGAGCACTATGTTCATCGTGCAGGCCGGACAGGCCGAATGGGACGTTCAGGAATTGTATTGTCCATCGTCGATGAAACGCAAATTTTCATCATGCGTAAATTCGCTCGCGAACTCGGCATTGAATTGCAGGAGCGTACGCTGTTCGGCGGTAAAGTGTTGGTGGCTGATCCGCGGCCAGATACGCGTCCTGAAGGGCATTCGTTCTCGCGGAAACCGGGACAGTCCCGTGATCGCAAACCAGCTCAGGGGAACCGGAAACCAGGGACGAGAGCAACCATTTCGAATTCGGGTCAGCGTCCCGCAAGCGGCAAGCCGAGTAGCAATGGAGGCCGCACAGATAGCGACCAGAACCGCAAAAACAAGGGAGCACCCAAGTGGAGCAAAGACAGAGCGCCGCGCTCTGAGGAATAATCGGATGAAAGGGGTGCAGGGATAGATGGAAAATGTTCAATCGCCTGTGCTGCAAATCAGCGGGCTTAGTGGTGGTTACAGTGCCAAACGGCCAGTGCTTCATGACGTGAATCTGGAAGTAGGCCGCGGAGAAATGGTCGGATTGATTGGATTAAACGGTGCTGGCAAGAGTACAACGATGAAACATATTCTCGGTCTGATGACTCCGCAACAGGGAGAAGTTCGGGTAATGGGCAAAAAACGGGATGAGGATGCACAGATCTACCAATCTGCGATGGCCTTTGTACCGGAATCTCCCGAATTGTATGATGAAATGACCGTCATGGAGCATCTGGAATTTACGGCGAGGGCGTACAATGTGTCCGAGGCGGATTTCAAACAACGGACAGAGAAACTGCTGAACTTGTTCCGCATGAATGAGAAAAGCACAAGTCTATCCACACATCTGTCCAAAGGGATGCGCCAAAAGGTCATGATTATGTGTGCTTTTGTGGCAGGACCGCCACTCTACATTATTGATGAACCGTTTCTGGGGCTCGACCCGCTGGGGATTCGCTCACTGCTTGATTTTATGCTGGAGATGAAAGCAGCCGGGTCTTCTATTCTGCTGAGTTCACACATTTTGTCCACGATTGAAAATTATTGTGATCGCTTCATTGTATTGCATCGTGGACATGTCATTGCTCAAGGAACACTGAACGAATTGCGTACGGAGTTCGGAGAGCCTGACACACCGCTGGAGCACATGTTCTATTCCCTCGTGCAAGGCAGGGATTAGTATGGATCTCAAGCTGTTATGGAAGCAACGTCGGACAGGTTTTTGGAATGGAATTTTACCTTATGTGGGCTATGTCATCCAGAGCGGTGTAGCGATGGTATTTCTGTTTCTCGTCATCGCTTTCTCCGCTTGGTATACATCCTTTGTACAGAATATTCCTGCGGGATTTCCGATTCGCTGGATTGCTTTATTGTTGCTGGCTCCGCTTGCACTGTTTAGCAGTTATCGTACATATCTGCTTCCGGCAGATATTGTCTTCTTGCGGCCGCAGGAGTACCGGATGCAGGATTATTTGAAAAACAGCTTTGTGCGTGGCGTAATTTATAAAATGCTGTTGTTACTTTTTGTATTTCTTACATTGTGGCCACTCTATGTAAGGGCAGATGTAGATGCCAAACCACTGGGCTGGTCAATGTTGTTTCTCGTGCTATGGAAAGTATTGTCCAGTTACGGTGCATGGCAAGAACTGAGGATGGTTCAAGCTGGGGCGTCCAAAGGATATCGGATACTCCGCTGGGCCATAGCTATCCTTGCCGTTGCAGCCTGGTTATGGCAACCGCCGCTACGAAGCCTTTGGTTTCTGTTGCTACTGGCCGCTGTTTATATCGTTGCACTGCGTGTACCTGTCAAACACCGAGTCGCTTGGGAACGTCTGATTCAGGTGGAGCAGACACAAGCAGGCAGAGTCATGCGTACATTAGGCTGGTTTGTCGATGTGCCATCGTCCGGGCAAAAGGTGAATTCTCGCCGCTGGCTCAGTAAATGGGGCAATGGTCTTCCATGGAATGCGGGACAGGCTTATCGATATCTCATGACCAAAACATTTATTCGAACGGAAGTATTCACCATTGTTCTGCGTCTGGTCATCCTGGGTATGTTGCTTTCCTGGTGGACGGCAGGCAGTTACTTCGGAATTGGGGTATATCTGTTCTTCCTGCTACTTACAGGCATTCAACTGGGGGTACTGCGCCGCAGTCACGGTGAATCCTTCTGGATCATGATTTATCCGATCTCAGGAGAGAACCGCCGTTCACAGGTGCTCGGTTTCATCTTCCAACTGCATGCTATAGCCGCATTGCTCATGTGGTTGCCGATGCTGGCAGCAGGAATGGAAGGACTGAGTATCACAGGCATTGCACTCATACTTGGTGTACTTGTCATCGTGCTGATGCGTCGTTCGCAGGGTAGCAAATGGCTCAAAGAGGAAGAGGACGAGTAGAAGAACCAAAGTAGCTTAAGCTTTCGCTGAGCCGTCAGGTTTATTCATCACAAGTGAATTATGCGTAGGAGCAAGAGAAGAAGGGTATTTCGGGCTGTGTCCCGAAATACCCTTCTTTTTGATGTGTGATGTAAACTCATGATGTCTTGTGCGTATACATAGCGAAGGCGTATTAGTACAGGAAGGATTTTGTGATGATGACGAGCAGGATGAACAGTACGAGAATGGCACCAATGTTTGTGAATCCTCCAACGCCACAGTATCCGTATCCGCCTCTTGTATCTTCAACTTGGGACATGGGTCATACCCCTTTCGAGTGATGGTTTGGCACGCCCTTGCGTACATCGTATATTATGTGCCATAGCGTTAGGCTGATTGGGCCTCTGCCCGTGTATATGTGTTTTGGGCTTCTGTCCAGAAAACAAAAGAACCCTTCGGCGATGACATTAGCTTTCGCAATGTGCCGAAAAGGGTTCTATTTTTGAAACCGTCTAAATTAGAAGGTTATATTTACTTATATGCTAAATCGTTTGTAGATCCTGAACGCCGCGGTAGATCGTATCGAACAGTTCTTGCAGACCTGCTTCCTCGATACAAGAGAAGGCAATCCGCAGATCGGATTCACCGAGTGCAATCGTGCCTACACCATATTGGTGCAACAGATGGCTACGGAGTGCTTCAGCACCGACTTGTTTCAGCTTCAGACACATGAAGTAACCGGAGTTGAATGGATAATAATCCCATACGTCTCCATACTTACCGCTGTCCAGGATTGCTTTAACTTTGTTGGCGCGGCCTTTCATAATCTCGAACTTTTCTTGTTTCTGTGCTTCAAACTCCGGTGCTTTCAGCGCATCCAGAACAAAAGTCTGTGAGGGATGTGGCCCGCTGGAAATCGTTGCACGGATGATGCCAAGTGTTTTTTGCTCCAATGCATGCAAAACAGCAGCATCTTCATGAGCAAATGTAATGAATCCTACACGGAAGCCCCATACGAATTCTTCTTTCGTTGCTCCGTCGATCTTCACCGTTAATACACGTGGATGAATATTGGCCAGTTTACCAAAAAGAGACTCATGAATGGAATCTTCAAAAAACAGACCGAAGTATGCATCATCTGTAACCACAACAACATTTACACCGGCTTCTGCAGCTTGACGAATGGCATCTACGATGGCATCTGCTTCTGCGCCGCCTGGCGTGTAACCTGTCGGATTGTTCGGGAAGTTCAGTAGAACAATGGCTTTTCCTTTGTCCTTCTGTGCAAGCAACGCCTGAAGCAGTCCGTTGCTGTTAAAGTTCAATTGATCATCAAACAATGGATAATGAATCAACTGGCCGTGTCGACGAATTCCGAAAGTCAGCTCGTAATTCTCCCAGTTTTTATCCGGATATATAACAGCGTCCCCTTCTTCAGTGAACAGGTCGGCTACGATGCTGAGTCCATGAGTCAGTGCGTTCGTTACAATCGGGTTTCCGAAAGATTTGCCTTCCAGTGAAGGGGTTTCTCTCAGCATCTTTTCTCTCCAAACGGTTCTTAATTCAGGTTTGCCTGCAGGCGGTGCGTAAGGATACAGATCCTTCGGCTGGAATGCGGACAACTTTTCCTGAATCACCGGAAGATGCATAGGCACTCCACCCTCCAGAGCGATACCGATCGTTGCATTATAGGTCTTGGCCAAGCTTGCTGCTTCCGCAGATTGACTTAAGATACCTTCTTTTGGAAAATAAATTTCTTTGCCGAGTTGTGACAGCATGGAGTAGACGTGACTGCTGCCGGCCTGAATACTTTCGTTCAACTGTTCAGCCAGTGGATTCATTTTTTTCATCCTTCCAAGTCTTTGTGATTCACTGCCTAACATTATAACACCTTGACATGGCCCCGTCACGGAAATTACGCAATATGACAGTTATATCACTTCACCGCGTTGTTGCGCGGGGTCAGAATGCAATATTAGCATAAATTTAAGGCTGGATCTGGCGTGTTACTCCTGATGGTACGGACAATATTTTCGCATCATTTCAGCCGTTTCATGATCCCGGCCTTCGTTTCGTTTATGCAATTCACCGCTGATATGATCAAATCGTTCAGGCGTCAGATTCTGCCCGAATTTAAACTTGGCGCTGAGTCGATCCGGTACGATTCGAACTACAGCAACAGCTTTGAGTCGCCCGGTGTAGCGGGAGTCTTGTGCATCAATCGGTACATAACCGCCTTGCGGCTGGAGTTTCTCCATAAACCGCTGCAGTACCTTGCCTTTAATATCAAGATCTTCTACACGCTCTGCCAGACCGGAGGCCATGACACTTTTGAAAAACGAGGTTGCAGGACAAGCCAGTTCAGGATCACTGAAAAAAGAAGGAATCAGCGAGAATTCCTCCGCCACGGTTAAGCTGACGGACGAGTGCTGTTTGATCTGTTTCATTTTTTCCCCGGCTAAACTTCCATGAAAATAAAAGCAACCATCCATATATACAAAATTCAGCGGTGTAACTCTCGGTTCTCCATCCGGGCTGACGGTACCCAGAAACCCAAAAGAGCACTGGTCCAAAAATGTAATGATTTCCTGTTCCTCTTCTACCGAAAATTCTTTGCGTCTCATGTGATTTCCCCCATTATTTTAGTAAGTATTAGAACATGTCAGAAATAGGATTGCAGTATTGTTTTTCATGAAGATAACCATAAAACGAATATTGACAGTAAAATAGATCCAATTTACATTGATTTTTATAGGCCAATTGGGATGGAAGATGATCTTAAGCAGGAAGTAAGACTAGGAAAAGATAGAAGTGAACATAGAAGTAAAGATCAAGAAGACATGTTAAGGGGGAGAACCACATGGAATTATGGCTGCCACTTGATTCATACGAACTCCAATATCGATATAAATATCAAGCGTTATATCACGCACTGCGGGATGCGATCCATTCAGGTACACTGGAAGCAGGAGCACGGTTGCCTTCTACGCGTTTACTGGCGAAACAGTACGACATGTCACGCGGGTCGGTAGCCCAGGTATACGATATGTTGCTTGCGGATGGATATGTCCATGCTTATCCGGGAAAAGGAACCTATGTTACGGAATCCTTGTCCGTGCATCACAACGATCATAGCGAAGCGGTGCTGTCTTTATCTCGATGGGGAGAGCGTCTTCGCGAATTAACCGCAGAACACAAACGTTCACGTGAAGAGATTCAACTGGAACAGGAATCCGTCATCAATTTTCGGATGCAGCGATTGCTTCCAGAACATTTTCCAAAAGCCGAGTGGAAAAGTGCACTCGCTGCGGTTCATCGCAGTGGCTGGCGAGATGTAGGTGGTGCAGCGGGTGATCCAGAGCTACGGGAAGCGATTGCCGCACATCTTCGCTGGACACGTGGTATTCAAACGGAAGCCTCCCAGATCGTACTGTTCAGTGGATCGATACAAGGCATTACGCTGTTGTCCCAATTACTCATTCACGAGGGAAGCCCGGTGGTGCTGGAAAGTCCGGGTTATCAAGGCGTTCTGCATGCGGTCAGATCCTGCGGTGGTGAGGTGATACCAGCTGAGGTTGATGAAGGAGGTATTATCCCGCAAGATTGGCAGGCACAAACGTTATTTGTCACTCCGACTCGCCAGTTCCCGACCGGAGCGGTACTAGGGCTGGAACGAAGGCGAGCCTTACTGAACTGGGCATCAAAACAAAACGCCGTTATTGTTGAAGATGATTACGACAGTGAATTCCGCTGGGGCGGACGACCGATTGAACCACTTAAGGTGCTTGATCGTGAGCAACGCGTGATATACATCGGTTCCTTCTCCCAAACGATGCCTGCTTCGTTCCGGCTCGGTTATGCGGTATTGCCAAGCAGTCTGGTCGAGCCACTTCTGGCTGCCAAAGCTCTGTATGAACCGGTGTCACCCGCGCTGCTGGAACAGCGTGCACTAGCCAGATTTATGACACGAGGTGGATATATGCGGCATTTACGTCGATTAACCCGGCTATATGGAGATCGGCATGACTTTTTTGTGGAGGAAATGAATCGGTGGTTGCCACAAGCCTTCACCATGCAACCAGGTGATGCCGGTTTGACCATTTATGCGATCTGGAACGGGGACAAAGCAAGTTATGAACGGTTTACCAGAGAGGTTTATAAAGAGGGCGTTTTGTTCCGGGATGTGGAGCAGTACCGCTTAACTCCGGGGCATGCTGCAATATGTTTCGGGTTTGCTCATCTGGAAAAAGCGGAGATTCGTGAAGGGATACGGCGGATGCAAGCCGCGTGGGAGAAGTGTACATTTTCGTTTCAGTGAATTCCGCTGTATAATGGGATAAGTGTTTAAAGAGATTAACTGTCAAGGGGGAGTGGCGACATGCTGCAGGCATCGCCGTCATCATTTGTAATTTTGCCCGCTGTCGCCAAAATAGTCTGTGAACCGGGCTGGAAGTGGCAGAAGCGAGAAAAACCGATGCAAAATTATGATTTATTTTACGTGTGGAGCGGTGAAGGCACGGTTATTTTGAATGATCAGCCTTACGAGGTTGGCAAAGGAAGCTGTTTCCTGTTTCGTCCGGGAGACCATACAAGCGCAACGCATAACAGGCAGAAACCACTGGTGCTTACATATATTCATTTCGATGTGGACGAGCCTGTTGTGGATGTGCCTCAGTCTTACCGTGAAGTGCAGGAGACTGTGGAGTTTGAGCATTTACTTGCACGTTACGTAAGGCTGTTTTTGTCCGATGTGTATGGACGTGATGAAGAGAGCAGGCTGATTCTGAAGCAGTTGATGATCCATTTACTGCGTGCGGATACGGAAGAACCTGTGGAGAAAAAGGTAAGTAATCAGTTGTCCGATGTGATTCAGGAGGTAGCGAATTATGTTCGCCAGCATCCCGGAATTACACATCGTGTAGAGGATCTGGCCGCGCGAGCCGGTCTGTCGCCGCGTTATTTCTCAATCAAGTTCAAGGAACTTGTCGGATCATCGGTACAGTCCTATATTATTCGTATGCGTATTGAACGGGCAGAACATCTTCTGGTGCATACCGGTATGAACGTGACCGAAGTTGCGGATGCACTGGGTTATCGGGATATCTTTTTCTTCAGTCGTCAGTTCAAGCAATATACGGGCAAAAGCCCGTCAGAGATTCGTTAAAACCATGTCAGCGTCTCGTATGCAAACATCACAACGTTTCAATGCTGGATGGCTAGGGTAAGTAACTAGCATTCCAGATGACCTTACAAGGAGGAACACGTGATGATGAACGGAAAAAGACGGGTTCGTAGCCGTAGAAATTCCATTAAGGGATGCAGTATTTTTCGGAAACGCCTGCGCCGGCTGAAACCCGTTGAAGAACTGCAGGACGTATGGTTTTAACGTTTGGAGAGATGGCTACACCTTATAATGAACTGGCGTTCCAACCGGAGAGAGGCAGCGCCATGCATGTATACATGAAATGATATTTAGTTAGGCAATTTAGAATGGTAACATTTCATATCATGAATTATAGGCAAATGAAGGATAGAGAATAAAGAGGATGGCATAACACCTGATTGCAGGTGCTGAGCCATCCTCTTTATTTACGTATGAAATTAGGGTTGTTTGGGTTTCAGACGACCAAGTAAAGCTCCCATTTTAACGGAATCTCCAGGTTTCAAATCAGGGAGCGGTTCGAAGGTATCGGTCTGCATAAGCAGTACAACGGTAGAACCGAACTCGAAATAGGCCAGATCATCTCCCTGAGCCCAAGTCTGGGTGTCAATATCGGCATATTGAATACTGCTGACATTCATTGCACCCACTTTGACGACAGCTACTTCACCATAATCATGCTGAATATACGTAATAAGCCGTTCATTGCGGCTGAGCACGGATTTCATATGGGTGAGTCCGAAATCATTCACAGGATAAACTTTGCCTTTGATATGTTCGCTCTCCATCTTACGACCGCTGACAGGTGCATGAATGCGGTGGTAGTCGCGCGGACTGAGATAGAGCACAAATACATAACCATGCTTGTACTTCTCCAGATGTGGAGAGTGGTTTAACAATTCAGCAAGTGTATAATCTTGTCCCTTTACATTCAGAATGGTTCCTGCAGAAATCGGGCCTGCTGCCGTAATTTTAGCGTCGACAGGGCTGATCAATGCATGTTCCGAAAGGTCTAGCGGGCGCATCCCGGGTTTTAATTTGCGAGTGAAGAAATCATTCAGGGAACGATATTCTTTCCAATCCTTCTCGGCTTCCTGTACAGGGATGTTGTAGGTCCGGACAAAATAAGGGATAAATGCTTTGCTTCCCCGGCTTTTGGAGAAAGCTCCCACGGTCCGGGAGATCCATTTGCGCGAAGAAAGCTCAGTCATTAATCGCAACAGCGTTTTTGCCATGAATATCCCCCTTAGGGTTAATACAAACTTCAAGGCCGCAAAAGCGGCCATTCTGCATAATATTGACACAAATCACGAATGAAATCAATACAATCCACGATCATAGGTTTGTGGCTGTCTTGGAATGCTGGAGTTGTGATTGACGAGCAGACGTCCGTACGCCATTGGTTTGTTATATGTCATCTGCCAATGTTCCTGCATGCCAGCCTTACGAAACCCATATCGCTGATCTCTGCCATTGCATTCGATAAAGTAAATGCCTCCATTTTGGGTTACGCCGAGGTCGAGGCCCAGATCAGCCAGATGAGGCAAGTTGGAAGCCAGCGTGTGAGCAATACGAAGGGCGACTATAGTTATTCGGGCTTGCAGCTGGAATAGCTCCGTACTCGGTTCAGCCAGACCAAGTGCTCCAGCCACAGTCATGACTTTGCCGCCTTGCGCAATGTTGGTGACAAACGTATGCGCCGGAGCTGCCTTGGCAAACATGCCAGTGACACTCCATACCCCATCTCCCCCGCGTTGCACGGATACTCTCAGATCAACGGGCCTTCCCTCATACCGGATAAGCGGAATCCGTTCTTCAATCAGATAAGCATGACGGAATATCCGCCTTAGTGTAGCGGAAGGCAACTGTCCCCGGTTCAGCTTGAAGGTGGCCCAGCCTTTACGCGATGCCCTCGTTTCACAGGTTAGTCTCCAATGTCCCTCCTGCTGGAAGAGACGCATAATGCCATGACCAATGCTGCCGCTACACGGTTTAATGACGAGATCCTTATGATGTTCCATCATGTAAGTGAGCGATTCGGGCGTTGCTTTGACTGCGTGTGGCAGATGATCTTTTAAAAAAAAGTCTTGCCGCAGCATATCATGCACATGGTCCTTCCGATAACGATTACGCACGTTATACACCTGGATGCCTTGCAGGAGCAAACGTGTAATCAGTCGCTGTTCCGCACGGCGAAGCTGGAGAGCACGGTTATGGATTACGGAAGGAAACGGTATACGCTCACGGACGTAACGACCTTCTTTTTTCACATAAGCCAGACATGTTTTACGATCCAGATCGATATCCTCCAGCCTTAAAAAGCAAGGCGTTAATCCGTAACAGGCTGCAGCCTGTTCATAATTGGCGAGTGATTCCTGACCGGTCCTTCCGGCCGGTATCCCCCGGTACATGCGTGAATCGAACATAATGCCGATCGTTTCTTGGAGCATGACCGTTCCTCCTTCATTGTTATCGCGCAACCATGAATTTTTTCAGTATGCCGGCCTGTCAATGCATGGTTTTAACATCGCGATAACGCAGACCGGTGTGCAGAGGCACTTTTATACATCCGTTGATGTCCAGACATCTTATCTTATGAAACGAGCGGATGCGGGGCGTGGACAGCCGCCTTCTCTCTTCACTTCGTACAGCCTAATTACGCCAGGGTAGATGTAACGTTAACCTGAGTAGACAGGAATCTGATCACGGATGTGCAAAAGTAGGGCCAGAAAAGTGGCAGATGCCCAGCTCAAAGCATATGATGCCGGAGATGAACGTTAGGGGAAGGAGCTGGCCTCATGAGTAAAAAAGGCAAAAAAAAGGTTGTGACGCCTAAACTGCGTCATATCAGTCCCAAATTCAGGGAGCTGGATCTGATGGATCGGCGACTGGAATTCAGCAAGCCGGAAAAAACAGTGAAAAAAGAGGAGGTTTCGACTTCGGATAGAGTTGCCTCCAAGGAAGTTATTGCTGATACCGTAACGACATCTGATCAGACGACGCCAGATGCATCGGTCAATAAATCTGAAGTTGTGGTGGAAGCGCAAGACATAGTGCAGGAGCAACGGCCCCGGCAGCCGCAACAAATTGCCCCATTAAATGCAGAAAAAAATAATGTGGAAAAGGAAAGCGCAGAAAAGGAACTTCAGATCAGAAGCATTGCGCACCTTCCATTGAAAGAACAGGATAACCCAAGCCGTTCAACAGGCAAGCAGCGTCTTGAACAATTAAACCAGAACCAGATGCCAGGCTATGAAGGACAGTATATTTATACAGATGACCTCAGTGAGTTTGCCGTCACGGAAAGTAAGCTGGCTCCTTTTTCGGTGGACGCCTCCAAGCTGAAATCAGGAGCTGTAGGAAGCGAGGCGCTTCAGGATTATGCAGTAACAAGTATTCATATTGCGGATGGTGCGATTGTTTCTGCTAAGCTGGCTGAGGCTTCGATTGCGGAGGAACATCTGATTGATGGCTCTGTATCAGGTCACAAAATCAGAAATGCATCCATCGCTGGAGACAAAATCCGGGATGGGAGCATTACCTCACAGAAGCTGGGCAATCAGGTCATTGATGCAGCCAAAATAGCGGATGGCTCCATCGGCACAAGGCATCTGAGTCGCCTGCTCGTCACAGAGGAATTAATCCAGAATCAAGCTGTTACTGGTGAAAAAATCGCGATTAGCGGGATCGAGACCCGTCATTTAGCTGGTGGGGCTGTCC
This sequence comes from Paenibacillus intestini, assembly GCF_030803945.1. NCBI lineage: Bacteria > Bacillati > Bacillota > Bacilli > Caryophanales > Paenibacillaceae > Paenibacillus > Paenibacillus intestini. The sequence goes on from NZ_JAURUN010000008.1 coordinate 131,907, forward strand.
ATACCTCGAAACTGGCGGATGATGCGGTCACCAGTGCCAAGATTCGTGATGGAGCGGTGACAGGTAGCAAAATTGAAGAGCAATCTATTGATACACGCCACATTCAGGCCGGTTCGGTGAAACAGTCTCATTTGGCTGAAGGTTCTGTTGGACGTAATCAATTGCTGGCAAGCAGCATCGGCAGCGAACAGATTGAGGATGGCTCGATTCATACACGGCATATTGCCGAACATGCCTTGAATGGACGACATCTGGTGGATGGTTCGATCGGATCAGTACAGATTCGAGCTGCTGCTGTAGGGAGCGAACAGATCGGCAATGCCGAAATCGGTAGTGAGCATCTGGTCGATGGAGCGATCATTAGCAGCAAGCTGGCAGATCAATCGGTGGGAACAGCGAAATTGCTGGAGCAGGCAGTGACGGCTTCGAAACTGGCAGATCAAAGCGTTGTCGCTTCCAAAATATCCGATGAAGCTGTGCTCGGGAAACATCTGGCTAAAGGCTCGATTCGCGGGGAACATATTGCCAATCGAGGCATTACACCGGTTCATGTTGATAATGGTGCTATTCATTCCATACATTTGGCGAGTGGAAGCATCGAGACAACACATCTATCCGAGGGAAGTGTGTCTGCGGATGCACTGGCTTCAGGTGTTGTGCTGGAAAAACATCTGGCAGAATCTTCTGTAGGATCATTCCAATTGCAGGATGAAGCAGTCACAACCGCAAAGCTGGCATCAGAGAGTGTCACGGCTGATAAACTCGCTCCAAGTGCGGTTACAAGCAAAGCTATAGCCTCAGGTACGGTCAATTCGTCCCACTTGGCCAAAGCAGCCGTATCAACGGCTCATCTGGCTCCCGGCAGTGTGGATTCCGAAGCACTGAGGCCGTATGCAGTGAGAGCCGAGCACCTGACAGAGCATGCCGTAGGTGCCCCTCACCTGCAGCCGGGCAGTGTTCAGACCGATGCCATATCACGTGCGGCAATTACGACGGACAAAATAGCTCCGGGCAGCGTGACTTCAGCACAGATGGCAGGCGGTTCCATCTTTCCACCACATCTTACAGATCATGCTGTGACATCACCTAAACTCTCACCGGAAAGTGTCTCTACAGATAAGCTGGCTGATCTATCGGTCACCTCGGCCAAACTGGCTGACGGCAGTATCACTTCCGCCAAGATTATGGCTGAAAGCATCGTTGCCAAACATATCCCTGCTGAAACGATTCGTGGATATCACCTGAAGCAGCATACGATCTCGCTGGAGCATCTGTCCGATGAGGTGCGTACGCCAGAATTATTTGCAAACGGCAGCATCCCCGGTAGCAAGCTTCGTCAAAGAACAGTGACAACAGAACATCTGGCCACCGACTCGGTATCTGGCGAGGAATTACAGTACGGGGCAGTGGGAAGCGAACATCTGCAACGAGCATCCGTTGATTCCATGCATCTCGCTGAAGGCAGTATAAAATCAGATCATTTGACTGCTCAGTCTGTCCATAGCGCTCATCTGAGAGAAGAGGTCATTCGCAGTGAGCATATTACCGAGCAGGCGATATCTTCCAATCATTTGATGGCCGGAGCGGTGCATACAGAACATTTGGCTCCGCTCTCTGTAACAGAAGCACATTTACAGCCAGGGCTGATCAGTGGTTTGCATCTGCAGTTGGAATCTCTGGGTGCTACACACCTGCAGCAAGGTGCAGTTCAATCTCGTCATATCCAGGATGGGGCTGTTTTCTCCCACCATATTCAGGAGCGGAGTATTGGAACTGAACATCTGGAAGAAGAGTCTGTCCGCTCCGTCATCTTACAAGATGGTGCAGTTACTACATCTAAATTGGCGGATGGCAGTGTAGACGGCAGTAAACTGACAGAGGGTGCGGTATCCAGCATTCATTTGACCGATGAGAGTGTGCAGTCTGCACATATCGCAGAAGGTGCAATCCGTGCGGATCATATCGAGGATGGAAGCATCACGGCAAGCCATTTGACCGAAGAAGCTGTAAGCACAGCTCATCTGCAAGATGGTGCAGTTACTACGTCTAAACTGGCGGATAGCAGTGTAGACGGCAGCAAACTGACAGAGGGTGCGGTATCCAGCATTCATTTGACCAATGAGAGTGTGCAGTCTGCACATATCACAGAAGGTGCAATCCGTGCGGATCATATCGAGGATGGAAGCATCACGGCAAGCCATTTGACCGAAGAAGCTGTAAACACAGCTCATCTGCAAGATGGTGCAGTCACGGCATCTAAACTGGCGGATGGCAGTGTGGACGGCAGTAAACTGACAGAGGGCACGATATCGTCTGTGCATCTCGCTGATCGTGCTATTGATGGCAGCAAGTTAAGTGAGCAAAGTATCACGTCCAGTCACTTAAATGATGGAATCGTGGGCACATCACATCTAAGTGAAGAGATCTGGAATGCAATTCGTCAGGTCAGTGCAGAAACGCTGGAACAGCTTGCCGAGTTCAAAAGGCAAGAAGCCATGCAGGAAGTACAACAGTTTATACAGTCGGTTGGCCTGCCTAACGAAGGTCTGTTTACCTGGGGAGATGATGCGGAGTCGTCGCCGGATGCGCCTGCTGAGTTCCAAGCCGGAAATTTGAATCTTCAAGAGCTGCTTGGGCTACACAATGATTCGGAAGTAGATGCCATATTAACGGAAGGCGAGTCTGCTACGGGAATCACTGAAGCTGAAGATGCATCGGATGGAGAAAATGCATTATCGCCGGATGTAGCTGACACAGACTTATCCAACTCTATCACCCCTCAAGGGACTGATACAGAGGTGCCAATCTCCTATACCCTTAAGCCTCAGTCGGTAACACAAGAGCATTTGTGTGATGGTTCTGTAGGCAGTGAACAGTTGCAGACTGGTGCTGTTCAAGCCGAACATCTGGCATTCCAGCCGGTACGTAGCGTGAGTAAACAGCCTGCTGTGCAGCAGTTTGGCATGGAAGCTTTTGTTCTGCCGGAGAATGAAACGTGTACCGAAGTGACGATCGTTTTCGAAGAGGCGTTTGATTCAGAGCATTATGTCATTGTAGCCATGAGCAATGACCGTGGATTTCAGGTGTCGCTGTTATCCCAGAGTGAGGATGAAGCTGTGCTGGAAGTAACGCGGACAGCGGATTGCAAGCATACGTATGGTTTGTTGTCCTGGATCGCAGCGGGGCCATCGGCATAAAAATATACAAAAGCGGTGTCCAGAGTATGTCCCGGACACCGCTTTTATTTGATAAGCCTGACCGTTCGGACATGAGGGGTGCCGGAACGAGGCTACTTTTTAACACAAGAATAGAAGGGGAAATAATAAGTTCGGTATCGCTTTTTGTGAAGGTCGCAGATGCTACACACGATCAGTTAACGATTATAGTCCTACAGCCTGATAGGCTTTGGTGATGGCAGTTGCCTCGGCGGAATTCGCACCGTAGAGGTCTTTGGCGGCCTGAATCGTTGCTGTTTTGGCAGCTGCAAATTTCGATGTTGGTGTCAGGTAATTCACCAGCGTGCTATAGAAAACACGTACGGCCTTATCCCGGCCGATGCCGCTAACCGTTACACCGTTATGTGTACCGCCTTGGGCTGCAAGGTAGAACGCTTTGTTGATAATACCGCTGTTGGTGTGCACACCGCCGTTATCTGCACTGCCCGTGTAACGGTCACTATATTTGTCAGGCTGGTTGTACAGGGTAGGGTCGGCCAAAGAGCGCAATGCATCTCCTGGAATGTTAGGAGTATAGATGCCGTCACCCAGCAGCCAGTTTTTACTCTCGATGGTGTTACCCATAATATCAGCAAACGCTTCGTTTAATGCTCCTGATTCATTGCGGTATTCCAGATTGGCGGTGTACTCGATCACTCCATGTGTCAACTCATGACCCACAACATCGAGATCCCCGGAGAAGATACCGAACAGTGAGCCGTCCCCGTCACCAAATACAATCTGTGCCCCGTTCCAGAAGGCATTGTTATACTTGGAGCCATAATGTACGGTAGAGCGGATCAAAAGACCGTTGCCATCGAGGCTGTTGCGGTTAAATTTATTTTTGTAAAAATCATAAGTGGCAGCAGCATAAGCATGTGCATCAACAGCTGCACGGTCCGTCCACACGTTGTTAGAGCTGGTAGACAATGTTCCTGGTAACGAGGAGCGATTGTTTGCTGTATACGTTTGAATGCCTTTTCCACGAGTGGTATCTTTCAGCTGGTAGGTGCTGCCCGATTGCGTTGTGGTCAGCGTTTTGGTGTCACCAAACACCCCGGTACCTGTTCCTGTAGCAAAATTGATAATATCAAACTGGGATACGATGCTTCCGTCCACGGCGTTAATAAAATATTTGGTTCGCAGCGGGGCAGGTTCAAGCACGTTCACTTCGGTAATATAAACCAGATAGGTCTGACCGTCATCTTCATGATGATAAATTTGGAGTTCAGCCTTTGGCTCAAGCTCCGGTGCACCTAACTCGCCGATCCGGGATGTCGCTTCTTCCGAGGCCACTTTAATCGCGTCCTCTGCACTGATACCAGGGATTCCGTCATTAGGAATCGCTTGTTCTTCAACAGGCGGAAGTTCACCAAGAGCAGAAGTCACAGCTCCCGTTTTGTCCAGATGGAGGGTCTGCTCGGCACCGTAGACCGGAATACCTTTGATGTACTGTTGCAGACGGAAGTGCCTTACACCGGAAGTATCCGTGTTACGTTTAATGATTTTGAGCTGGCCTTTGACGTCAGAGTTCAGGAACTGTTCCTGTTGACCAAAATAATTATAGATCGTTTCGTCAGGATTGTTGTTCAAAAGGATACTCTCCTCGGAGGCATAAGGAGCCTCAAGCGGAATGGATAGATCAGATGGCGCTGCAGCAGCAGAGGATACGGAAGCGAGCAAAAGAGCTCCTCCAAGAATTGTTGGCATAACTTTGGCAAATTTCATTGTTAACTCTCCCATTCTCATCATATTTTTGGAAAAAAAGGGTTTATGCCTAACTCGGATGGATTTCCGTCTGCATCTGGCAGGGCGGAGTGAGGGGCTCAAACAGAAGTATGTTTAAGAAGCAGGGGTTGTCCCCCTAGTGATTGCGGCAAACCGAAGGTTCTACGGAGAACCGGGATGTTCAATCCGTGTGTGGAATGCGGGAAGAAGAAGCCGGGTTGGGAACGGCATCACTCCTTTCAAGTTCAAGGTCTGTTTGTGTACAAAACGGAGGAGATCAAACGTCTGAACTAACCGAAGGTCAATAAAAGGACAGAAAGAGGTTTTGGGAACGTGAGTTCTCGACAAGGTTAAAAATGTAAATTGTGTGGCTTGAATCGTATAGTATCACAGTGTAAAAGATTGGAAAAGATACAATTTTAAATTTTTTCGAAAATTGTGTCTAAGGACAGGGAAGAGATGTCATTTTTAAAAATATTGACGAATCTTGTTGGTTCACAGGATGGGTGTACTTACACTCCTGCCCAGAACCTAAGTAAGATAAGGACATACGCCGTTTCCACTGCTCCACGAATACATAGAATAACGTGTACTCCCTTGGCATGATCAGGATGGATTGTGGGAGGTGAATTTGTTGCGGAAACAACGTAATAGAGCCAGTTTTGCAACAAAAACAAGAAAAAAGCGTACCAGACGGGTATCTGAAAAAAGACGAATCCAATCGAGAAGGAAAAAGGGTACAAAGACCTATGTTTTCTCCTTACCACCTAACCACTCATTTCATGCGAACAATCGAAGAGAAGCACATGAGATGATTGGAGAAGTTACTGAGCAAGACAGAGAAGTTCTCCCGCAGCCTGTGCTATCGGTGATTATTCCAGCGATGAACGAGGAACGCACCATTGCTGCTGTAGTCCGTGAAGCGACACGTATATGCCGCGATGCGGAAGTACTGGTTATCGTAAACGGGTCAACCGATGGCACAGCCAATGAAGCTGAACGGGCTGGGGCACGGGTACTCCACTATCCTGAAGCGCTGGGACATGATGCAGGACGAAGAGTAGGGACAGCATCAGCCCGAGGGCAGATTTTGCTGTTCACGGATGCAGACATTCTGATCCCGGCCGAACACCTGGCACCTTTCGTTCAGGCTGTGCTAAATGGAGTCGATGTTGCACTGAACAATTACAACGGTCCGGTGACACGTAGCCCTGTTCATCCGGTCGTTGAAGCAAAACATATGTTGAACAGTCTGCTCTCCAGATCCGATCTTGGTGGTGCTTCTATGACAGCCATTCCTCATGCGCTTAGTAGGCAGGCACTTGAGATCATTGGCATATCTTCACTGGAAATTCCGCCACTTGCTCATGCCAAAGCGATATTTGGCGGCCTTCGGGTGCAAGCTGTTCATCATGTGCCTGTAGGAAAATGGAATGCTGTTCGTTCGACGAAACGAGGCGGTGCTGATCTACTTAGCCAAGTCGTACTGAACGATCATCTGGAGGCGATCCGCTGGATGACAGATACACGGGGGCCACGGGGGGGTTACCCTGATCTGCAGCGTGTTCGCAGTCTGGCTCAATAAGAAGTTTTAAGAAATGAGGGATTATGTGATAGAAACGGCAACATGCGGAGGTGACAGCGATAAAAACACGATCAGGAGTAAGGGCAAAGAGACGGACGCGAGCCAAGCGAATGGCGGCGGGCAGACCCCGGAGCAGAAAGCAAGCTGAGGGGAAACGCGCGCCACGTACCCAGCATCTTGGGTGGAGCCGGCGGAATGTCCGGAAGGTGATGCCGGATCTACGTCCATTTTGGAGAGCAGGCCGGCTTGCAGGCAAACAATTCAGGGCAGACTCCGACAACCTGAATAAACATGCTTCTGATACGTGGCAAGTACACGCGGCGAATCTGCCGGAACAGACTAGCTACGAAGCTGCATTGCAGGCAGGCAGGGTGTTTATTCAAGGCTATGCGAATTCCTCAGGCCATGTACCAGAGATTGTACCGCTTCCCCTTCGACATGTTGCTGCTGCCGTAGTCTGTGCCTGTAATGAGGAACGCACACTTGGGCAAGTGCTGGTACAACTAAGACGTCTACCCCTCCGCGATATTGTAGTTGTATTAAACGGTACGACGGATAACAGTCTGGAACACGTGCTTCAACATTCAGGCATTACACTCGTGTATGAACCGGAACGAGCCGGGCATGATGTGGGTCGGGCGCTTGGAGCCAAAATGACAGATGCAGAGACCGTTTTGTTTGTGGATGGAGACATGGTTATACCTGCGGAGCAGCTGGCGCCGTTCCTTTATGCGATTGACCGGGGGCAGGATGTAGCGTTAAACGATTTGACTTCTTTACTTCCTCCTTTTTCCAAGCAGGACGAAGTCAGCCGAATCAAAGCTTATTTGAACCATACATTAGGTCGGCGGGACCTTGGTTCGAATTCGATGACCGCTGTGCCCCATGCCCTATCTAGGCGAATGATTCAGGCTGTAAAATCTGCTTCGCTGGCCGTTCCGCCGAAGGCACAGATGCTTGCAATCCAGCAGGGATTTAAGGTATCCGCTCCATGCCAAGTGGATGTCATTCGCTCAAACCGACTGCGTGCCGGGAACACGGGTAGTGGTAATGGTGTTGCCAGATTGATTCTTGGGGATCACCTGGAAGCACTGGCAACATGGATGGGTACGAGTGAATATGCCCTTCGGACCAACCTTCCTTCCCGTGCAGAGGTAGCGTACAGGAGGAATGTGAGATGACGCTGACCAGCATCATTATACCCACTTATAACGGACTCTCATTGCTGAGGCCTTGTGTCGAGGCCATCCGAACATACACGGGAGAAGCAACATCGTATGAGATCATCGTTGTAGATAATGGGTCGACGGATGGTACTGCCGAATATTGTGCCAAGGAACGCATCCGGTTTGTTCGTTTACCCGAAAATCGGGGATTCCCTGCCGCTTGTAATGCTGGACTTCGAATGGCCTGCGGGGATGAATTACTCTTGCTGAACAACGATGTTACCGTTACATCATGCTGGCTCGAAAATATGCGCACAGCACTGTACAGTGAAGATGATGTTGGCATCATCGGGCCAGTCACGAACTATGCCAGTGGTATTCAGCAGGTTCATATGACGTTTCGGGATGTGCCACATTTTCAGGAGCTAGCGGCTGCCAATAATGTTTCGGATGTGTCCAGGTGGAAGGAAGTACGCCGAATCGTAGGGCTGTGTATGCTGATGAAACGAAGTGTACTGGAGGCCGTAGGCTGGCTTGACGAAGCGTATTCCCCTGGCCACTATGAAGATGACGACTATTGTTATCGAGCTAGGTTGCAGGGCTTCCGTTTGTTGGTATGCGGTGATGTCCTTGTACATCATCAAGGCAGTGCGAGTTTTCAAAAGACAGATCATACGGAATGGAAACAGTTGCTGGAGCGTAACCGTTCCATTTTCATCAATAAATGGCAAGTCGATCCGCGTGAATTTATGGACATATCCGATGAAGGAGGGAACAAGGAATGAAAGGTGTAATTCTTGCTGGTGGCACAGGAACCAGGCTGTACCCTCTGACCCGGCTTATCAATAAACATCTGCTTCCCGTCGGTAAACATCCGATGATTATGTATGGTATCGACAGGCTTCGTCAGGCAGGGATTGAGGATATTCTGATTGTTATCAACAAACATTCCGCTGGTTTGTATACGGAGTATCTTGGTGGCGGAGCGGATCATGGGGTTAGGCTGACGTATCGTATTCAGGAAAAGGCTGGCGGTATTGCCGAAGCGCTTGATCTGGCCTCATCGTTTGTTCTTCCGGGCGAAAAATTTGTTGTGCTTCTTGGTGATAATCTGTTCAGCGATGATTTGAAACCGTATGTAGAGCGATATATGCAGCAACCTGCGGGTACGGCGCGAGTGTTGCTTAAAGGAGTGGACGATGCGCGTCGCTACGGGGTGCCTGTCTTTGATGAACACCATCCGGAACGTATCGCGTACATTGAAGAAAAGCCAAGTCAGCCGAAGACCTCTTACTGTGTAACGGGCATATACATGTATGATGACCATGTGTTTAGCCTGATTCATAACATTGTACCGTCCGCACGTGGAGAGCTGGAGATTACCGATGTAAACAACCATTATGCATCCGGCGGCGGATTGGAGTATGACATTTTGCAAAAATATTGGAGCGATGCCGGCACATTTGAATCGCTCCAGGAGGCAGCTGTACGCATGAAAGGGCAGCTACCTTAACCGGAAATAACATGATACAGCCGCGGTGCGTTGCGTGGATCGAAACCGATGATCAGAGCAAATGTTGTAAACAAATGATGGAAACAGATGATGGAAACAGAATCCTCGCCGGAGCCTTGAAGTAAGCTCCGGCGTTTTGTGCAACGACCGCGGTCACTCGGGCAAGACGGTGAAGGTGTAAATTACAGTGAAGTGATGCTGGATGCGCAAGGCACGGTGAGAGTAGAGAATAGAAGAGGTATGGGTAATGCGAGTGGTGTGAAGAGTGGAGGCAGAGCGGTGCAAGTGAATAATGCAGGGAAGTGGGGCATGTGAAAGGTACCGTAAGAGCAGGGAGCAGCAAAGGCGGTAGCAGTACGGGTGGTGTGATCAGGATAAGTAAGGCAGGCCGGACTGGAGTTGTGTTGAGTAGGGGCAAGGCAAGTACGGCTGAAAGAGTTGGGAAAGCGAGTACGGCTGGAAGTGTGATAGTCGCTGGCAAAGCAGATCGGATTGGAAATGTGGGCAATGTGGGCAAAGCAAGTCGGCCTGGAGGCGGCATTAGGGTGGGCAAAGCAGCGAGGGCCCGGGGAGTGGGAAAGACGGACAAAGCGCGAAGAAGCAGCAGAGCCGCAGGTGAGAGAGCGAGCAGGGCAGGCGGGGCAGCGCTTGCCCCGCCTGCACAGAGCCGCCTGCGTCAAGGCCCCGACCCGCGCAGGCGCGCTTCTGCGCAGGGCCGGCGCGCCGCGGCCCGCGCCAAGCAGCGCACGGCGATGCGCCGTGCGCCCAAGCCAGCACCGCACACAAGCTCGCCACAGGCGATGCCTGCCAGCGGTGCTGGCCCCGCCCCGCGCCAGGCGACACACCCGCAGGGTGTCGTCGTGCCAGCGGGGCGGGAAGGCGCTGCCGCGAGTGCGGGCAGCGCAAACGGCGTGCCGCCGCCGGCTGCGGAGCATGCCGTGCAGGCGGCAGGGCCCGGCGGTTACGCCGCGGGTTACCGCGACGGCGTATTCGCCGGGGGCGAGGCGCTGGTGGCGCAGCACATCCCGCCGGATCATATTCTGCCCGCTGTCGCGGCGGCAGATTTGATCGCGGCGGGCTTCCGCCAGTATGCGCCCAGCCTGACCCGGCTGACCAGCCCTCATGAGATGGCTGGTCACATCATGGCGGCGCTGGATGCGCAGCGCCCCCTGTCTGTCGTTCGCCTCGGGGATGGCGAACTGCTTACGCTGGCAGCAGACACCGTGCTGCCAGCTACAGAAGTGCAGGAGCTGGCACCGTTTCTGCCTTATGCAGGGGTGCCATGCTCCACGCCGGACATCCGCGCGACGCTTGCGGAAGCGATTAGGGGTGCAGACTGGGTGGGTGTGCCCATCTCACGTGCTCCGACGTTTCAAGGACTATTATTCCCGGTTCTGCGCCATTTCGGAATCGATTGGTCCAGTCTGAAATTGACCAGTTCCACCATCAATTACAGTCTGCATCAGTCTCGTCTGTTGCTGCCGATCTTGCAAGGACGGCGTGTGCTGCTGATCGGCAGCCAGGCGGCAGAGCTGGGAGCCTTGTTACAACTGCATGGGGTGCAGGTTACAGGCATCATCCCTGCGGTAGCAGGCATGGCAGATATTCCGAGGGTAATGCAGCTGACGTCTGAGCACACCTTTGATATCGCTCTGGTCGCAGCGGGCATTCCAGCGGTGGTGCTATGCAGGCGTATCGCTGGAGAACTGGGCAGCATTGCCTTCGATTTCGGACATTTGGCTGACAAATTAGTGACAGGGGAGCTTCAACTCTAGTGAGTCGTCTGGGGCAGGATCACCGGGACCCTGCCTCTGGCACGAGTGGAATGGAGGAAGCAACATGAAGAAATCGGAAATACAGCCTCATCGTGTACGAAAAAATAATCAGAGCAACTTACAGCAGAGAAGTCAGCTTAGAGTGGGCGCGCAATTATCGGGTAGCCATCCTCATCGTATAGGTGCATCTGCTAAGGTTTTTCTTCATGCAGCCGGTGGCCGTAATCGGCGTAATGCTTCACGGAAAGGCAGAAGGGGTCATCGTATTCTTCGAAACACCAAGTTATACAAGCAAGGATATAACCGAGGTTACGAAGATGGTGTTCTTCAGGGACAGAATTCATTCGGAATTGTGTTTGAAGGTGTCAGCATCATCATTCCCACCTACAATCAGCGGGATTATGTACTGCAATGTGTGTCAAGCATTGAGAAACATACCCCGGCTCCTTACGAAATCATCGTTGTAGACAATGCTTCTCAAGATGGTACGGCCGATGCACTGCTTCGCAAAGGCGGTATGGTGAGGGTAGCTGCACTGGAGAAGAATCGGGGATTTGCCGGAGGCGTTAATCAGGGTCTGATGATGGCAAAGGGACGGCATATCGTTGTGCTGAACAATGATACCCTGGTTACCCCGGGCTGGCTGGAGAATATGATGACGTGTCTTAACAGTGATCCGCAGATTGGTGTCGTGGGTCCTGTCACGAACTACATTGGCGGAGATCAGCAGATTGAAGTGCCTTATCGTGAAGTAGAGGACATGTGGTCTTACGCCGCGAACCAGAATCGTCCCGACCCGGAGAAACATCGAGTGACGGATCGGCTCGTCGGATTCTGCTGGCTGTTTTCCAGAGATTTGTTTGAGCGTGTAGGGTATTTGGATGAGGGTTACGCCGTAGGTAACTTTGAGGATGACGATTGGATTGTACGGGTGCGGATGTTGGGATACCGACTTGCTGTAGCAGGTGACGCCTTTATTCATCATTTTGGAAGTGTCAGCATGAAAGCGCTCGGAGAGCAGGACTTTAACACAGTGAACAAGGGAAATGAACAATTTTACAGTCAAAAATGGAGAGATCCCCAAGCGCTCATCGCGGAAACCTCCAGGCTGACACAGACTCCGCACTCAGACCCTCAAACTCGATCTCAAGCGAACGTATCTTCGTTAGCGGCAAAAGGTGATTTACGCCAGAGGGCCGCAGGTTCCTCTTCTGTAAACAGTCCTGCAACATCACCGCTCAGACGAAGCAGTGATTTCTATCCAGAAGGTGCATTTCTTGTTGATCTGAAGGGTGATGTCTATGTACTAAGAAGCGGTCAGCGCCGAAAGCTGAACATTCCTGTTCCGCGCGGCATCTCGCCGGTGCTGGTCGCCAAACCTGATCTGTTGGGCATACCTGCGGGTGAACCGCTGGTGTCCGCTGGAGATATTCGGAACGGGTCGTTTGAACCTGACTTTCCTCTTGCCGTAATCTCTCCCGATCCTGCCGTGGAACCTACTGACTTGAGTATTGTATCTGTTGCTGATACACCGGAAGTTTGGTATCTGGTCACCGAAGGTAAACGTAGGAAGTTTGTATCCATCTATGCAGCGGAACGTTGGGGAATAAGCTCCAGACATGTGCATCAAATATCAACCGAACAACTCCATTCAATCCCGGAAGGATGGCCGATTATTGCTCCGCCCCAGTTGCTGAACAAGGATTTGTGATGGCCACCGCTCGTGGTTTGAAGCAACATGTAAACATGCGGAATGAACAACACTGAAGGGTGCGCTCTTCTTGGGCTGAACGCTCAGCTGATCTGTTCATTCCGTGTGAGGTCTTTCAATAATAGTTATATAATTAAGTGATCAGAGCAAGACTATTATATCTGTAAATACATATATGAAGTTGAAAGACTAATTTACTTCTAGGGAGCCGTAGGTAACGCATGTTAATAAGCTTGGAGGCTGAAAATGAAAAGAGCACTTTTTATTACTTTCTTAATCTTATTATTCTCTCAGGGTGTAATGATCTTGAAAAAATAGACATTAATTCACCATCTTACATGTTTAGCGAAAACTCCGGGATCGCTAGTGAAGTAAAAGTAAATTTAAATGGAATCTTTAACAAAAATGAAAATGCTTTTGAGGGATCTTTATCTATCAATGATATGGCTTTCGAAAAGGTAATCTTCATGCATAAATCTTTACTAATAACTTATGAAGGTGCAAAGAGAACCGTGTTAGGAGATATTATTTTGATAAAAAGGCTAATCAATTTGCGATTATTATTACAGAACCTGAACTATACATGAAATTAACGAATGGAAAATATCAGAATGAAACGTTAGTTATAAGTGCTCCTGCATCAAATCTAGAAGAAGCAAAGATGATTGAGGAGAAGTTAAAAGCATTGGAGTGAGTCTAAACTCACTCCTTTTTTCGAATCAAAATTGATACTGAATGGATAACTCAAAATTTAAATTTATTTTTCCTATTCTGTTATAGGATTGTTCTATTAGCAGAACCATTGACGATGCAAAGGGACGGGAGTACATTTATAGGCATAATTCTTATTTAACAGATTGGAATTAAAGGTATAGGTCGATCCGGTCTGTCTGATGATCTGGAACTATATTATGGAAATCGGAGGTATGTCGATGTCATCATCCCAAAAATGCGGCAGGATGAAGCAATGCTGTCTGAACGGAATGGATTAAGTTTAATAAGGCTAATGCAATAGGAGCACAACGGTTATTTTTACAGGGTGCCATATAGAAAAAATCTATTAGAAGCACGGTTGACCGGTTCGGCGGGGCAATGATAAGCTGTGTGAAATTAAAACAAACCAAACTCATAGGAATAATCAATTTTGATTTCGAGACTCAATCATTTATTTAGATATGCTACATTTTGGTACCATCAAATTACCTTATTTCAGGGAAGGCGGAGTGTACATGACAGCAAAACGAAGTTTGAAATTTGGAGCGATCATTCATGGTGTTGGGGGAAGCAACACAACCTGGAGACATCCGGAGGTTCTATCCGATGCCAGTGTCAACTTTGGATTTTACAAACGTCAGGCGCTGAAGGCAGAAGAGGGCAAGTTTGATCTGGTATTCATTGCAGACGGCCTGTATATTACGGAAAAATCCATTCCTCACTTCCTGAATCGCTTTGAACCGATCAGCATTCTTTCCGCTCTTGCTGCGGTAACTTCACGCATTGGACTTGTGGGCACACTCTCCACATCCTATAGTGACCCCTTTACAGTCGCCAGACAGTTCGGTTCGCTTGATCTGATCAGTGATGGTCGTGCAGGCTGGAACGTGGTGACATCTCCCTTGGAAGGTACCGCAAAAAATTACAGCAAAAGCAATCATCCAACACATCCGGAACGTTACCGTATTGCTAAGGAATATTTACAAGTAACCAAAGGATTGTGGGATTCATGGGAAGATGATGCATTTGTAAGAGACAAGGACAGCGGTGTGTTCTTCGATCCTTCGAAACTACACACGCTGAACCATGAAGGGGAGTTCTTCTCTGTACAGGGGCCATTGAACATCGCTCGTTCACGGCAGGGACAGCCGGTTATTTTCCAGGCAGGTTCCTCAGAGGATGGCAAAACACTGGCGGCACAAGAAGCCGATGCCGTATTCACTGGACACGATAACATTGAAGATGCACAGGCGTTTTATAAGGACGTCAAAACACGGGCAGCTTCCTATGGGCGCTCAGCACAAGATATTGTTATTTTGCCAGGCATTAACCCGATTGTGGGACGGACGGCAGAGGAAGCGGAACAGAAATATCAGGAGATCGCAAGCCTGGTAACCATTGATAAAGCATTGGACTACTTGGGACGTTTCTTCGAGCATCATGATTTCTCCCAATATCCGCTGGATGAACCGTTCCCTGAACTGGATGGCATAGGCAGCAACAGCTTCCGCAGTGGAACAGACAAGATTAAAAAAGATGCCAAAGAACAGGGGTTAACGCTGCGCGAAGTCGCTTTGCGGGCTGCAACACCACGAAGTCAATTCCTGGGCACGCCGGAGCAGGTCGCAGACAAGGTTCAGGAATGGTTCGAGGCAGAAGCGGCAGACGGATTCATTATTGCTTCGGAGTTGCCTAGCGGATTGTCCGACTTTGTCGAGTTGGTGGTACCTATTCTGCAGGAACGCGGCCTCTATCGCACGGAGTATGAGCATGATACGCTGCGTGGCAATTTGGGTGTCCAGGTGCCTGTAAACCGTTATACAGCAGCAAGGACACAGGAAGAGTCAAACGTCATCTAATCGAATGTCAAATGTCATTTAAATCGAACATCATCTAATTGTTGTAATTCATGTTAACTCAAACGCGGTGACTCTAACCTGTACTCACAATCCAATACATTCGGATCAAATACAAGAACAGTTCATCGTTAAAATGAAGCACAAATGCATCTGGATCATAGCGTTAATAAAGTTAATGAATCCTTTTTTTTCTTAAAACCTACTTTTCTCATAGGAAATATAAAATATATACAAGTTTGCTTGGCGTAGCACATTAATGACACCTGTATACACAGAGGGGGAAGCGATATGAACAGGTCTATCTCATGGACAAAAGTGGTGGCGTTGGCAGTAGCATTGGTGATGGTTTTGTCCGGATGCGGAGCAACATCAGGAGGCAAAACCAGCGGTGCGGCACAGGCTTCCGCCGGCGGGGGTCAGGCTGGTAAAGCGGAAGGGGGTAACCTCACCTTTGCACTGGCGACTTCACCGGATACACTCGATCCGCATCGTAGCGGTCTTGCTGTAGCCGTACGAGCGATTCGCACGATCTACGACAATCTGGTGGTTCAGCTGCCAGATGGTTCTATCAAACCTTGGCTTGCCAAGGAATGGAGTGTATCGAAGGATGGCAAAAGTTATACCTTCAAGCTGCGTGAAGACGTGAAATTCCATGATGGAACCCCGTTTAACGCTGAAGCGGTGAAGTACAATCTGGATCGGGTCATTGATCCTGCCACCAAAGCTGCCAATTCCCTTGCCCTGATTAGACCTTATAGCTCCTCCGAGGTCATTGATGAGTATACGATCAAAGTTAATCTGAATGCACCTTCGCAAGCGTTTCTCGGTAACCTGAGTCAGGCATTACTGGGGATCGTGTCTCCAACCGCTGCGAAGAAATATGGGGATCAACTAGGCAAAAATCCGGTGGGCACAGGCCCGTATACCTTTGTGAAATGGGATGGAAACGCGGATATCGTAGTGGCCAAAAACAAGGATTACAACTGGGGCCCGGAAACGGTCGAAAACAAAGGTGTTCCGCATATCGATACGATCACGTTTAAGATTGTACCGGAAGAAGCAACACGTATCGGAAGTGTGCAGAGTAAGCAGGTGCTTGCCGCAGAGACCGTACCACCGCAAAATATCGCTGCGCTGAAAAGTGATCCGAACCAGCAATTGTTGCAAGCCAATACGGTTGGTTTGCCGTATACCCTCTTTTTCAATCTGCGCAAGGCACCTTGGGATGATGTAAAAGTAAGGCAAGCGGTACAATCCGCTGTTGACGTCGAGTCCATTGTGAAAACCTTGTATCTAGGTAACTACGAGCGCGCATGGTCTGCATTGTCTCCAGGCATTCTTGGCTATGACAAGGCACTTGAAGGGAGTATCACCCCGGACATCAACCGAGCTAACCAACTACTGGAAGAGCAGGGCTGGGTTAAGGGGGCTGACGGGATTCGTGTCAAAGACGGGAAGAAGCTAACTTTGCGTTATGTAGATGGCTCCCCTAACCGGGAGAAACGCAATGACATTGCTGCCATCATCCAGCAACAGCTGAAACCGCTGGGCATTGCGGTAGAAGTGGTGATTACCAAAGACATTGCTACTGTGATCTATCAGAACTGGGATTATGATCTGTATGGTAACAGCCAGGTCAACTCCGATCCGAATGCCTTGTACGCCTTCTATCACACCAGTGCGGAAGGGGAGCGTCCGACATTATCCGGTTTATCTGAGCCAAAGATTGATCAACTTCTGGAGCAGGGAGCGGTAGAGACGGATTCGGCGAAAAGGGTAGACATCTACAGTCAGATTCAGAAATATCTCATTGAACAGGCGGTTATTTTGCCAATCTACGTATTTCCGTATACTGTGGCTGCATCCAAAAACGTGGAAGGCATCAAGTTCGATGCACTCGGTTATCCACTCTTTAATGATGTACGTATCCAGCCATAATGCAAATTGCATTATCCAGTCTTATCATTCCAACATGGCGTACAGCCTGTTCCGGTTTCAGAAAGGAGCCATTCCGGTATGATTCAACTGATCTTGTCACGGTTTGCAACGTCGCTTCTCGTTATATTTGGAGCTTCGGTGCTGGTGTACTGCATCATGTATCTTCTGCCGGGTGATCCGGTGCTGTTAATGCTGGACCCGTCCTCGGCTACCCCGGAGATGATTGCTAATCTCCGGGCACAGCTTGGGCTGGATCAACCTTTTTATATCCAGTTTGCGAACTATTTTGGCGATATGCTGCGCGGGGATTTCGGTCAATCCATGGTTAACTCCGATCCGGTATTGCCCAAAATTCTGGAACATTTCCCGGCAACGCTGGCATTGACGGCACTCAGTTCGCTGATTGCCATCACCATCGGAATTACACTTGGCGTTCTGTCGGCCATTCACCGGAATGGTGTGATTGATGTTGTGGCTCGGCTCGTTGGATTGTTCGGCATCTCGATGCCAACGTTCTGGACCGGCATTCTGCTTATTCTGTTGTTTTCCGTACAGCTCGGCTGGTTCCCTGCGATGGGGTCGGACGGATTCAGTTCCTTGGTGCTTCCGGCAGCTACACTCGGACTTGTCGGTGCAGGATTTATTGTGCGGATGGTGCGTAACAGCATGCTTGAAGTGATAAATGAGCCGTTTATCGTTGCTTTACGGGCCAAAGGATTGTCTGAACGGGCCATCATGTATGGTCATGCACTGCGTAATGCCCTGATCCCCGCCGTAACGGTCATCGGTATGTTAATTGGGGATTTGCTGGCAGGAACCGTGGTGGTAGAGACGGTATTCTCCAGACAAGGAATTGGTCGTATTATTGCTGATGCGCTAATGGCTAAGGATCTGCCGGTGGTGCAGGGCGTTGTATTTTTTACATCGATCATCTATGTCGTGTTGAATTTGCTGGTAGACATCTCGTATTCGTACATTGATCCTCGAGTTCGGCGGGCGGTCCGTACATGATCCATATCAGGAACACCGCATCAGGAACTTGCAAAATGTGAAGAGGCAGGAGAAGGAGGCGTTAATTTTTATGAGCATGAAACCTTTGACGGGACACAAAAAGACATGGGCAGGAAATGCCAGAAATACCGGAAGTACCGGAATTGTCGGGAAAGCTCGCCTGTGGAGATGGAACCGCCTGCCTTGGCAGCGCCGTGTTTCATCCGCAGTATCGCAATTGTTTTTGTATACCGCCCTGCTCATCGTCATCTTCACTGTGGCCTGTGCCATCGTACCAGGCTGGATTGCGCCTTATGATCCAACACAGATGATGACGGATGCCATTCTGCAGTCTCCTTCTGCTTCTCACCTGTTCGGTACAGACTATTTCGGCCGAGATATCTTCAGTGTGGTTGTGCATGGTAGCCGGGATTCCTTGCTGATCGGTTTTGCTTCCGTGCTTGTTGGTGGTCTCGTCGGCAGTGCTCTTGGCATCCTTGCGGGATATGCGGGAGGACTGGTTGATACGGTAACGATGCGGGCGGTGGATATTCTTATGGCCGTACCAGGCGTATTGCTCGCCTTATCTGTTGCTGCGGCGCTTGGGCCAGGACTGCTAAATATTGCACTGGCTGTTGCAGTAGCCTCGATACCAGGTTATGCAAGGGTGATGCGCGGTCAGGTGATGTCTGTCAAAAATCTGCCTTTCATTACAGCCACGCGTTCCCTGGGTGGTTCCAATGCCCGCATTTTCTGGAAACATGTCCTGCCACATTCCTTGTCTCCGCTACTCGTAATGGCAACGCTGGGTGTAGGTACATCCATCCTGACTGGGTCTGGACTCAGTTTCCTTGGGCTCGGGGTACTGAAAGAAATTCCGGATTGGGGTGCATTGCTGTCTCAAGGGAGAGGTTATCTGACAGTAGCTTGGTGGATTTGCACATTCCCGGGTCTGGCCATTACGCTGTTTGTTCTGGCTGTCAATCTGATTGGAGACGATATTCGCGACAGGCTTGATCCCAAAGTAAAAGGAGCGGCTTGACCGCTATTCCAAGGAGGAAAATAATATGTCACATGTTGTCATTATCGCCGGAACCCCGTCCAAGCGTTCACGATTGACAGGACTTACGGATTATAGCAGCCATACGTTAAGCAAAGCTGGTATTTCCGTTGAAGTGATTCAGGTGACCGATTTGCCTGCTGAAGATCTGGTACAGGCAAAGTTCGACAGCCAGGCCATTCAGGATGCACTTGCCATTGTGGATGGAGCGGATGCCGTTATTGTGGCTACTCCGGTATATAAGGCAGCTTATTCGGGCGTGCTCAAGCTGTTTCTCGACCTGATACCACAAGAAGGAATTCGGGATAAGGTGACTCTGCCTCTTGTCATTGGCGGTTCAATTGCACATTTGCTTGCTATTGATTATGCTTTGAAGCCTGTGCTTACCGCACTCGGCGGACGATATATCCTTGGCGGTGTATACGCAGTGGATCAGGGAATTGAACGCAATGAGGATGGAACATTTACACTTGCAGCAGATATTACCGCACGGTTAGATCGCTCTCTGGAAGAATTACGATTGACACTGGAAAAGGATGGGATTACGATATCCTAAAACCAAGTAAATTTATAGGGAAATAAGATGATACGGAGGTGCCTATGAATATTGAGAACATTGAAGCATTTGTATATATCAATCATTACGGAAGCTTCAATAAGGCGGCTGAAGTACTCTTCTTGTCCCAGCCTTCGGTTACGGCACGTATTCAATCACTGGAAAGGGAGCTGGGATGCAAGCTGTTCGACCGACTAGGCAAGCAGATTGTGCTGACGGATGAAGGACGCAAATTTTTGCCGTATGCACAGCAAGTGCTGCAAGTGATCCAGAAGGGTAAACAGAAAATTCAGCAGCGGAGAACGACACCTGAGGCATTGCGCCTCGGAAGCACAGTATCGGTGTCCAATTATGTCATCCCCGATTTTCTGCCCCGAATCAAAGAGTCGTACCCCGAAGTCAACATTAAACTGACAACAGCAACAACGGATCAACTGATTGCTAAACTGCTCAGTCAGGAGATTGATCTGGCGTTTGTACGCAAGGTCATGCACCCTGCGATCCGTACCGTTGCTTTTTACGAAGATCCGATACAGCTATACGTGTACAGAGGACATCCTTTCATTGAAAGCGGACATGTCAGCATGGAGGCGATCCGGAATGAACAGCTGGTCTTTTTCGAGTGTGGTTCACTGGACTGGCTTCGCATTCACCGGGCCTTCGACTCCCTGGAGTACCCGCCGGATATTACATATCATGTCGATAATTCGGAAACAGCGAAAAAACTGGTCATGCAAGGTGCGGGCATCGCTTTTCTCCCGGGGTTAACGGTGAAGAAAGAGGTACAGCGTCAGGAACTGTTCCCGATTCAAGTCCATGAGGTGGCAGGTGTGTCGCTACAGATCAGCGTGGTGACTTTAAAAGAAGAATATTCGCCATTTGCAGAGCCTTTTGGAGAACTGTTACGGCAATTATAGATGGACTGACAAGGCGAATCAGATTTCACCGTTATAGATTGGATAAATTAAGCATGAAAGGAGGGCTCAAGATGAAAAGTGATCTGGAGCAGACGAGAGAACAGCTTTTGCAGCCGGAGGAAGAGCAACAGCAAGTTGAGCAGAGCGAGCAAAAGCAGGAGTTCGCGGCACATCTGACCGCAATTCGACGGCATCTTCATCGCAACCCGGAGCTTTCTGGTGAGGAAAAGGAAACAACAGCAGCCATTCGCAGCTGGCTGGAGGAGGAAGGCGTTCGCCTTGCCGATGAGTATAAACTGCGAACAGGGCTTGTTGCTGAGGTAGGGCAGGGAAGTGGCCCTGTCGTAGCGCTACGAGCGGACATTGATGCCTTGCCTATTCAGGAGGAAACCAAGCTGGAGTTTGCTTCGCAGATTGCGGGCCGAATGCATGCATGCGGGCACGATGCGCACACCGCTATTTTGATTGGAGCTGCACGGTTGCTGAGACAGCGTGAATCCAGTTTGCCCGGGAAGGTGCGATTGATTTTTCAACCGTCAGAAGAGAAGGCAACAGGTGCCCGCCAAGTTATCCAGAGCGGCGCACTCGCCGATGTTCAGGCTATATTTGGTTTACACAATAAACCGGATCTGCGAGTAGGCACAGTGGGTATTCGCGAAGGTGCATTGATGGCGGCAGCGGATGGATTTGTCGTTAAAGTGCAAGGGGTGGGCACCCATGCGGCTGTACCTGAAGCAGGCATCGATCCGATTGTGGTTGCTGCACATATCGTTACCGCATTGCAAGCCATTGTCAGTCGGAATGTAGGTGCTCAGGAGAGTGCTGTACTCAGCGTTACGAAAATAAACAGCGGTACAGCCTGGAACGTTATTCCGGAGGAAGCGATACTTGACGGCACAGTGCGCACATTTGACGAGAAGGTGCGCGCCCGTATCCGGGAACGTTTCAACCAGGTCGTAGCTGGTGTGGCTGCAGCCTACGGCACAACGGCGACGGTACGCTGGATTCAAGGGCCACCTGCTGTGGTCAATGATGCATCGCTGGCATTGGACGCAGAACAAGTCGTGAGTGAACTTGGGTTGAATCGTGTCAGACCACTGCCTTCGCCGGCAGGAGAGGATTTTTCCTTTTATCAAAAAGAAGTGCCGGGCCTGTTCCTCTTTCTCGGGACATCGGGCCCGCACGAGTGGCATCATCCGGGCTTTGATGTAGATGAGCAGGCTTTGCCAATTGGTGCACATCTGCTGGCAGAGCTGGCTGAACAGGCTTTGAAACGTCTGCAAGCCTAAATGGCAGTGATGTTGAAAAAAGTTGGACTTTTAATTTTGAATTCAAAATATATTCCTATTCTCGATCTGTAACATTTGTTTCAGAGCTGGCGCTAGTCGTCAGCTCTATTTTGTTTTATGTTCAAAAAATCGGGCAATCCGCAGGAACTTTTCGGTTATTCTAACACCGGAGTGTACGCATAAAATCCGGTTGTACAACAGGTATAGATGGAAATATTTGTTGACGACCCCCAATGAGTGTGCTATATTTTTCTCGTCCTTTAATCGTAATTATTACTATTAATGTCGAAATATGCAACGGAGAACTTCAATTCGAATCCAAAGAACAGGAGCCGCCGCCGCGATGAAACAAGAGATTGATTTTATCAAATGTAGTCCGACACAGAACATGACCCTTCTGGTGAGAACGGATCACGCATCCGAACATTACAGTGATATCGCTTCCAGCCTGATGTCTTATGATCATGTTCACGCTGAACAAGTCGGGTTCATCAAGCAGACACGAAGACCAGAAGCCGTTGCCCGCCTGGAGATGGCAGGAGGAGAGTTTTGTGGCAATGCTTGTATGGCGCTGGCAGCTCATATTGCAGCAGAAGCAGGGCTGGAGAAGCAAGCGTCCATGAATATCAAGCTGGATGTTTCAGGCACAGAGCGCTTGATCAGCTGTCAGGTGAAGCGGCGAGAGCATCGGTATGATTGCCGGGTTACGATGCCTGTTCCCGATCAGATCGAGCGGCGGAAGATTACGTTTGAAGGTATGGAGCTGGAGATAATCATTGTCCGGTATGCCGAATTCATTCACATCGTGATTGAAGTGCAACACGTTGATGACCTGATGAAGCGAAAGGCAGAACACCTTGCACGGTTACTTGGACTCACGATGGGAGACAAAATGATCGGTGTGTTGTTATATCACCCTGCTACGCAAGAGATGGCGCCCCTCATTTATGTCCCGCAGCTGGATAGTCTGATCTGGGAGAGAGGGTGCGGATCAGGTACGGCCTCTTTAGGAGCTTATCAGGCCTGGCTTAGGCAGAGCGAAGTCACCCAGTTGGTCAAGCAACCTGGAGGTGCAATTAAGGTGACCGCTCAGTGGGGGAGCCAAGGGGTGAAGGCCATAACGATTGAGGGAACTGTTGGCATTGTTGCCTATGGCACGGCTTTTATTGATACCTTACAGGAGCAGAGCAGGAGCGTTGTAGAGGTCTGAGCAGGTACCTGAGACTGAGATGTATGATGGTTGACCATGACAAGGTGAGGAGGAGAGGGAATGATCACGTTGATCCACTTGGAAACGAGACTACGTGTTTTTGCCGAACAATTTGGCAAGCTTGCGGTTAGATATGATCAGACGCTTGAGCACAGCGCGGAACTGGAAGCGGTGATTAACGGGTATTCACGGTTTGTGACCGACCCTGATCACAAGATCGCTTGGGGGATGTTGAGGCAAGCAGAACTGAAGGAGCTTGATCCGTTAGTTCAAGCGCTAAGACAAAAGTCCGCTCAGTGTGTCGCGATTATGGAGAAATATCGGGCATTGAAGCTGCAGGATGGAGAAGTGCAGATTGCGGATTATTTTAAAAATATCGAAGAGTGCATCGACAAAGAGTTTGGCAGCTTTCAGGTGACACCTGAATCCAAAGTGCTGCTGGTGGGTTCCGGTTCGTTTCCGATGACCCCTTTACTGATCGCTAAACGTACCGGAGCGGAGGTCGTTGGCATTGATATTGACGCAGAGGCGATTACGCTGGGGAGAAAAGTTATAGAGAAGCTCGGTGCTGGCTTGAACATTCGTTTAGAGCAGCAACTGCTGGAGGATCTGGCGTATACAAGGCAGGCGACACATGTTATTTTCAGCTCCACGGTGGCTAACAAGTATGACTTGCTCGATCAATTATATGCATTGACCAATGAACAAGTCGTTGTAGCTATGCGGTACGGCAATGAGTTGAAATCACTGTTTAATTATCCTATGAAAGAGACGGACGGTAGTAAATGGAGGCTCGCAGACAACATTTTGCGCCCGCATGATGTGTTCGATATCGCGTTGTACCAGAAGGCGTAAGAAGTCGAGTGAAGTGTAATCTGGTCTATGATTTTTTACAGGGAGGTATATATGAGCGGCGTTGAAAGAGTTCTGTTATGCGGCACGGGTCCTGTGTCCATTCAGCTTGCGGTAACTTTGAAAATACATCTGGGCTGTCACGTGGGTATGGCGGGTAGGGAATCGGTGCGGTCAGCATCGTTCTTTGCATCACTGGAACAGAGCAAGCAACACGTTCAGGTGACGATTCAAAATGAGAACCATCGACCCTTGGCAGGGGAATGTACGGTGGATCAGGTGTTTAAGGGATACAACACCCTTGAAGGGGAGTGGGATACGCTGATATTGGCAGTCACCACCGATGCTTATATCGATGTACTCCAAGAAATCAATGATGAATTCGTTAAACAACTGAAATTCGTTGTTTTGGTTTCCCCAACCTTCGGTTCCAGTCTTCTGGTGAGCCAGTATTTGCTTGAGCGGAATGTATCCCCGGAAATCATCAGCTTCTCCACCTATCTGGGCGATACCCGCTGGGTGCATGAACAACCGTCCAATGAAGTGATCACCACGGGAGTCAAAAGGAAGGTTTACATCGGCTCCACGGTTCCCTCTTCAACCTATGTACAGCAATTAAGCGAGTTATTTGAGCGGTTGCATATTTCACTCGCCGTCATGTCTTCCCCACTGGAAGCCGAAACAAGAAATATTTCGCTCTACGTTCATCCACCGCTTTTTATGAATGATTTTTCGCTAGAAGTGATTTTTGGTGAGCAACGTGTTCAAAAGTATGTTTACAAGCTTTATCCCGAAGGGCCGATTACACCCGCGCTCATTCGCAGTATGCGGTCACAGTGGCAGGAGATCCGGCAGATTACAGACAGACTTCATATTCAGGGAGTAAACCTGCTGCAGTTTATGACGGATGACAATTATCCGGTTCGATCAGAGAGTTTATCACGTCAGGATATCGAGCAATTTGATCAATTCGAGGCTATCCATCAGGAGTTTTTATTATACATACGGTACGCCTCATTATTGATTGATCCGTTCTCGGAACCGGATGCTAACGGCACATATTTTGACTTCTCCGCAGTTCCGTTCCGCCGAATATTTATAAACCGCGAGGGTGAACTCGACGTTCCGAGAATGCCCAAGGAAGACTATTACCGCATCAAAATGATTCAGGGCATCGCGAGACATGTGAATGTCGCCTGTCCAACGATAGATCATTTCATTGCCACATATGAAGCAAAGCTTCAGGAAGTGACGCGTACACATCCAGATCAGCGTTTGTCGACCGCGTTTGTGATCCAGTCGTTTGGGCAGGATGTTCGCATGATCTGTAACGGACTTACGGGCGGTAAGGTCTAGTTATATCTGAAGAAGCAGAGTTCAAAGTTTTCTGAAAGAAAGCCGTATTGCGAGATGGTACTGCAATCGAAGTGGCATGGAGTAACAAGCAATGATCTGCTTGAATCTTATTTGTTTATCAGGGGGAACTATGGTGAGAAAAAGGCGTACTTTTACACGCATTATAACACTGGTTGCTGTCATTGCGATGATATCGGGCTGTGCTCAGCGTGCCACAAAGGAAAATACCGAAGCGGCATCATCAGTCGGTAGGATCAATAATGAAATTATCTATGCTTCCGCGAAAGATATTAACGATATGAACCCGCATCTGTACACAGGCTCGATGCCTGCGCAAGGCATGGTGTACGAATCTCTGGTCGAGAACACGGCTGAGGGAATCAAACCATTGCTCGCTGAATCATGGGACATCTCCAAGGATGGCAAAACGTACACCTTTCATCTGCGCAAAGGGGTGAAGTTCCATGACGGCGAGCCATTTAACGCCGAAGCGGTCAGACAGAATATCGAAGCGGTTCAGGCCAATGCCGAGAAACATGCCTGGATCAAGCTCTCCACGAAGCTGAAGGATGTCAAAGTGAAGGATGAATACACCGTGGAGTTGGATCTTTCCGATGCCTATTATCCGACGCTCGTAGAGTTGTCCATGACCAGGCCGTATGTCTTCATCTCACCAAAGGATTTCAAAAATGGTGGAACCAAGGACGGGGTGAACGGTTTCCATGGGACTGGGCCGTACAAGTTGACGGGGCACAAGGTCGAAGAAAACGCCACCTTTGAAGCCAATACGGAATACTGGGGTGGTATACCTGCCATTCAGAAAATTACGGCCAAAGTGCTCCCCGCTGGAGAAACAACCTATTTGGCACTGCAAAAAGGGGAGATCAACTTTGTCTTCACGGATGACCGCGGGGCAGACAGCATTGATGTAGAAGCGATGGATCAACTCGCTACATCCGGTGAGTATCAGGTGGTGCGAAGTGATGCGATGAACACGGCGATGATTGTGGCGAATAGCAGCAAGCAGAACAGCCCGGTTCATGAAAAAGCGGTGCGGGAAGCGTTATGGATCGGTATCGATCGGGAGACGATCAGCAAGGATATTTTTAATGGCACGCAGACGGTAGCAAGTACGTTGTTTTCATCGAATGTGAACTACGCCAATGTCGATCTAAAGGTTCGAACGTATGATCCGGAAGCAGCTAAACGTCTGCTGGATCAGGCAGGCTGGACTTTGGCAGAGGGCAAGACGGTGCGTACAAAGAACGGCAAACCTTTAGCGATGAAGCTGTATTACGACAGCAACTCGTCCTCACAGAAAATGCAGGCGGAGTTCATCCAATATGCGATGAAAGAGATCGGTATGGAGCTTGATCTGACAGGTGAGGAGTCCTCTTCCATTGCGAACCGAAGAGCGACCGGGGAATATGACCTGTTGTTCAACCAGACCTGGGGACTAGCGTATGACCCGCAGAGCACCATCGCCGCGTTTACATCGGATTCGGCGTACAAACATACGACAAGTGGCATTGCCGAAGCGCATGAACTGTATCGGAAAATCGATCAGGTGATGAGCTCGACCGACGATGACTCAACAACCGCATCTCAACATGGGGAATCGAGAAAAGCACTTTATGCGGATATTTTAAACATAGTACATGATGAAGCGGTGTTCATCCCGCTTACGAACGGGCGTGTCACCATTGTTGCTCCGAAACGCCTGCAAGGCATTACCTTTATACAGACACAGTATGAATTGCCTTTTGAAAAGATGAAATTCGAGTAGAGGGGGAGGGATATGGGAAGTTATATTGCCAAACGACTGCTGCTGACCATCCCTTTGCTGGTCGTCATTTCGTTAATTACTTTTCTGTTGATCAATCTTTCCCCACTCGACCCGGCCGTCGTTGTCCTACAGGCTCAGGATGTACCGCAGATCACCGATGAACTGATCGCTCAAACGAATGAAGCGCTGGGTTTTAACCAGCCTTTCCTCGTTCGTTATATGGACTGGATGGCGGCCGTTGTACAGTTTGACTTCGGATATTCTTACGTGTCCGGTGAGTCGGTGTGGTCTTTAATCGGGCCGGCTTTACTGAATACGTTAAAGCTTACGCTGGTGTCATCCGTCTTCATCATCCTGTTATCCATATTACTTGGCTTACTATGTGCTTTGAAAGAAGGGAAGTTGCTTGATCAATCGGTCAGAGGCGTCTCCTTTTTTCTGACAGCGATGCCGTCTTATTGGCTTGCCGCCATCCTGATCTGGTACTTTTCAGTGAAACTAGACCTGCTGCCGACCAGCGGCATGGATTCTTATCGTAGTTACATTCTGCCTGTGCTGGTGATCACGGTCAGTTATACGGGCATTTATTTTCGGACGGTACGCAGTGCGATGCTAAGCAACATGAATGAGGATTATGTGTTATATGCGCGCGCGAGCGGCCTTAGCGAGCGGAAGGTCATGCTGCACATCCTGCGTAACTCCTTGCAAGTCGCGGTGTCCATCTTCTGCATGGCGATTCCGATTGTACTGGGCAGTACCGTTGTTATTGAAAATGTATTTGCGTGGCCGGGGCTTGGCCGGCTAAGTGTAAAGTCGATTCTGAGCCGGGATTTTCCGATCATTCAGGCCTATGTGCTTATTTTGGCGGTAACGTTTGTGGTATTTAACATGCTTTCGGACCTGATCAATGCCGCGCTTAATCCTCGTTTAAGAAAGGAAATCTGATGCGACTATTCAAAAATCTGAGCCGTGACAAACTCGCCGTGACCTCTCTTGCCGTTATTGTCGTGACCCTTGTTCTGGGAATCTGTGCACCTCTCGTTGCACCTCATGACCCTGGAGCTGTCAACATGAAACTACGCTATGCCTCACCTTCCTGGCCTTATCTGTTAGGCAATGACCACCTTGGCCGATGCGTCTTATCCAGACTGATCTACGGTATCCGTCCGAGTGTGTTATGGGTGCTGGCGGCACTCGGTTTCTCGGTACTGATCGGTGCGGCGGCGGGATTTGCCGCAGGGTATTTCAAAGGTAAAGTGGATGCGTGGTTGATGCGGATCTGTGACATTATGCTGTCTTTTCCCGGGTATGTGATGACGCTGGCGGTGGTTGGCATTTTGGGGGCGGGACTGGAAAATATTCTGATCGCCTTTGTCTGCATGAAATGGGCCTGGTTTGCGCGTGTCATTCGTACTTCCGTTATGCAGTTTTCGGACATGGATTATGTGAAATTCGCCAAAGCTTCCGGCATACCCAGTTGCACGATTATTACACGTCACATCATTCCGGTAACCTTTGCCGATATCGCGGTAATCTCCAGTGGTGCAATGTGTTCCATGATGCTTCAGGTATCGGGGCTATCTTTCCTTGGTCTGGGCATTCAGGCACCCCATGCAGAGTGGGGCATGATGCTGAATGAGGCGAGAGAAGTCATGTTTTCCAGACCTGAATTGATGCTTGCACCGGGGCTTGCGATCGTTGTTGTGGTATCGGCTTTTAACTTTTTATCGGACGCACTTCAGGTGGCACTAGACCCGAAATTGATGACCTCTCCTGACAATCGGGATAAATCTCGTGAAAGAGAGGTGAGAAAGGCAGCCTATGAATATAGTCGAGGTTGAGCATCTGAAAGTGTGGGATACCCATACCAATCAGGCCATTGTTCATGACAGTTCATTTATGGTGCGGCAGGGAAGTTGCATGGCGATTGTTGGGGAGAGCGGCAGCGGCAAATCCGTCACATGCAGAGCGCTGATGCGGCTGAATAAGCCCAATATGCGCCAATCGGGAAAGATGCTGTTTCAGGGCACAGATCTGAATCAGCTCTCCGAAAAGGAGATGCGGCGTCGACGAGGCAAGCAGCTGTGTATGATTTTGCAGCAGGGCATGAGTGCATTTGATCCTTCCTGTATGATCGGTGTACATATCCGGGAGACGTTGCAGACGCATTACCATTGGAATACCCGTGAGCTAGAGCGGAGAATGCGGCTCGCAATGGAAAGTGTCATGCTCCGAAATCCGATGGACATTCTGAACAAATATCCACATCAGCTGTCTGGCGGCATGTTGCAACGAATTATGATTGCACTCGCACTTGTGCTCGAACCGGATCTAATTATTGCGGATGAGCCAACCACGGCGCTGGATACGATCTCCCAGTACGAAGTGCTGGAGCAACTGATTCAGCTGCGAGAACGTATGGGATGCTCCATGATTTTTATCTCCCATGATCTCGGCGTTGTGCGGAAGATTGCAGATGATGTGATGGTTATGAAAGACGGGAAAATTGTTGAGCAGGGTAACATGCAGTCTGTTTTGCAGGAGCCTACCCATGCCTATACCCGTTATCTCGTATCTACCCGGCTGGAACTGAGCAATCATTTCAAAGCATTGATGCAGGAGGGATCATAGATGCTAACGGTAGAGCAGGTTGAAAAATCATATGCACAAGGCGGATTATTCTCGAAGCATCGACAGCAGGTGTTGAAAAAGGTGACCTTGGAATGCCGGCATGGTGAATGCCTCGGCATTATTGGCGAGAGTGGCAGCGGCAAATCTACACTGGGTCGGTTGATGCTGGGACTGGAAAGCCCGGATCGCGGGGCCATCCGGCTGGAGGGAAAAGATGTGAAAGACCGGCGCGTGCGGATGGGCCGCATCAGCGCAGTTTTTCAAAACTATACCTCATCCATCAACCCGTTCCTTACGGTGCAGGATGCAATTATGGAGCCGATGAAGGCACTCCAAAAGTCAGCACAAGGACAACAGATTCATGCAAAAGTAGATATATTGCTTGCCCAAGTTGGACTGGACTCATCGTACCGACCCAAGTATCCACATGAGCTGTCCGGCGGGGAAGCACAACGAGTCTGCATCGCGAGAGCAGTGTCGACAGAGCCGCAGTACCTTGTACTGGACGAAGCCGTCAGCTCGCTGGATGTGTCGGTCCAGATTCAGGTTTTGCAGTTGCTGAAATCATTGAAAAGCCTGTACAAGATGAGTTATGTCTTCATTACGCACGACATTCAGGCGGCAGCCTATATCTGCGACAGGTTTGTTTTTTTCAGAGAAGGCCAGATTGAAGAAACGGTTTCGGTTGATCAGTTAAAACATGTAAAGTCTGACTATGCTCAACAATTGTTAAGCCATCTCATTTCACTATAGCGTGGAGAAGTGGGGGAGAAGGTTGTGATTGAAAGGAGGGAATATCCGTTGTGAGTGGGGCAATGTCATGGCCTTTTTTGCGTTTGTACATTTTGGTGCTGCTCTATTTCAGTGCCAATGCCATTCTGAATGTGATTATTCCGTTGCAGGGGGCATTCCTGGGTGCGAGCAGTACGACGATCGGGCTGATTATGGGTGCGTATATGTTTACCACGATGTTTTTCAGACCGTGGGCAGGCAAAATGATTCAAAAGCACGGGCCGATCAAAATCCTGCGGATCATTCTGATAATCAATGGATTTGCACTGATCCTCTACACGTTTACAGGGCTTGGCGGTTATCTGCTTGCCCGTATTTTGCAAGGGGTATCGACAGCCTTTTTTTCCATGGCGCTACAGATGGGCATCATTGATGCACTACCGGAGAAAGACCGTTCTCAGGGCATTTCTTATTATTCGCTGTTCAGCTACATTCCGGGCATTGTTGGCCCGGTGCTGGCTTTAGCCGTTTGGCAGACCGGAGGCATGGATTATTTTACAGTGGTGCTGATCGGGATTGCAGTTTGTACGGGGGTATTTGGATATACCGCCAAGATGGAACAAAATAAGGAGAGGACACAGACGGCTGCAGATGTATCCGGGCAGAACGTGAGTATGTGGGAGTCCTTCGGACAGCTGGTGAGAAATCCATTGTTGTTCCGTTGCTGTGTGCTGATGCTGAGTGCATCGGTGGTATTTGGCGCGGTCACTACATTTATTCCGCTGTATGCAAGTCAGGTTCCTGGCGGCAATGCTGGCGTATACTTGATGTTGCAGGCGGGTACAGTGGTGCTGGCTCGAATCGCACTCCGCAAACGCATTCCTTCGGACGGGAAGTGGCATTCACCGTTTATGATGACCACGATGCTGTTGCTGGCAGTTGCGGCGCAGTGTGTGAGTTTTTCGGTTACGGGAGGCATGCCCTTCTTTTATTTGGGTGCTGTTCTGATGGGAATCGCTCAAGCCATTTTGTATCCAACACTCACGACGTATCTGTCCTTTGTTTTGCCTCAGCTGAACCGCAATGTACTCATGGGTTTGTTTATTGCGACGGCTGATTTGGGCATTTCGCTCGGGGGTGTGGTCATGGGACCGATTGCTGATCTGTCGTCCTATTCATTTATGTACACGATCTGTGCTATTCTAGGAGCGGTAATGATCGTTTTTGCCTATGAACGGCGTAAAGCGACTACCAGAACCTCATGAGCTGACGGCCAGAGAACGTGGGTACGTGTTAGAGAAAGCAGGTATGATCTATTGAAAGATTCTAGAACGAAAACATCCAGTGGAAAATTAAACCCGGTATCGTTTTCCTTTATCGGGTTTTACATACTGGCTTTTTTATTTTTTGCGGCGAATGCGGCGTTAACGATTATTTTGCCTTTGCGTAGTGAAGCCGCCGGGTTAAATCAGGCTGAAATTGGTCTGATGATGGGCAGTTACATGTTCACCTGTATGCTATTGCGACCATTTGCTGCACAGATGCTGGGCAAATATGGACCGCTCCGGGTTATGCGATGGCTGCTGATGTTACATGCCGGGACGTTGCTACTGTTTATCGTGTCCGGGGTGGAAACGTACCTGTGGCTACGGGCATTGCAGGGCGTGGCGACCGCATTTTTCTCAATGACGATGCAGGCAGGCATTGTAGAAAGACTGGAGGATAAGGATCGTGCGCAAGGCCTGGCGATGTACACCCTGTTTACGATGGTGCCTTCGCTAGTCATCCCGATTCTGGCCGTGCAAATCTGGCAAAACGCCAGTGAGCTGGCGTTCACGCTGTTGATGATTGGACTGGCGGCACTCCCCTTGTTGCTCGGATACAAGGTGGATTTACCACAGAGTACGGTGCAGAACAAAACGTATACGCTGGGGGATATGCTTCGCTCGTTCAGTGGCATCTGGCGCAGTACACCCCTGCTCGTCAGCAGTGTGGTGATGCTGTTTGCATCCTGTGTATTTGGTGCGACAGCGACCTTTCTTCCGCTATATATGGTATCGACTGGTATGGCGAGCGCGGGTATCTTTTTGACGATTCAGGGTCTCGTGGTGATCCTGTGCCGATTCATTTTGCGCAAAAAAATACCGTCAGACGGCAGCTGGAATACGTGGCTTATGGCAGGTCTGATGTTATCTGCGGCACTGGGGACACAGCTGCTTAGCCTGATGGATATGCTGGGGCCATTTGTGTATATCTCTGCGGTGTTTAGCGGTTTTGCCCTAGCTTTATTGTATCCAACGCTGACCACGTATTTGTCCTTTGTATTGCCTGCGGATTCGAGGTATGTGCTTATGGGCATATTTATGTCCTCGTATGATCTCGGTTTTTCACTGGGCGGGCTGGCGATGGGCGTTGTGGTACAGATTAGCTCTTATTCCGTGATGTTTACCGTTTGTACGATGCTCTCTGTTGCGGCATTGATTGTCGTGGTGCTTTTCAGACAGCGGATGGAAGCCGGGAATAAGGTTATTTCTACATCAGTGAATTGAGTTGGAAGGCTGAAGGAAAGGCAGAGGTACGATGTAGATTTAGGTGTAGAGCTATAAATGAGACGGTAATGAGACGGTACAGTTAAAGCTTATGGTTCTTCTGCGAAGCGCATCATGGATGCGAATGTGCAGGGGATTCATAAGCTTTTTTTAATTATTTTTTACACGAGATACGAAAAAAGATTTGACAATGGCGTCAGGCAGGATTATAGTCATTGTTGTTAATCGTAATTATTACTATTAGATTCGGAAATCCATCGATCAAGGTGAACTGTACCTATAAGGAGTAGATCTATATGACACAAAAGCAAATACCGGTGACCGTTCTCAGCGGTTACCTTGGGTCAGGCAAAACGACGGTTCTGAATCATGTGTTGCACAATCGGCAAGGGCTGAAAGTCGCTGTGATCGTGAACGACATGAGTGAGGTCAACATTGATGCGGCGATGGTGAAAGGGGAGGCTACACTCTCTCGTACCGAAGAGAAACTGGTGGAAATGTCTAACGGTTGCATTTGCTGCACTCTTCGTGATGATCTAATGCAGGAGATTGAAAAGCTCGTAAACGAAGGCAAGTATGACTACATCCTGATTGAGTCGACAGGCATCAGCGAACCTGTTCCGGTGGCACAGACATTTACATACGCCGATGAAGAGACGGGCATCGATCTGACACGATTGGCGAAGCTAGATTGTCTCGTGACTGTCGTTGATGCTAACCGTTTCTGGCATGACTATGCTTCGGGACAAAGCTTGCTGGATCGGAATCAGGCAACCGGGGAAGACGATACCCGTGATGTAGTGGATTTGCTCATTGATCAGATCGAAACCTGTGATGTGTTGTTGCTGAACAAGTGTGACCTTGTGGAAGAAGCGGAGCTTCACAAACTGGAGGGTATTATCCGCAAGTTGCAGCCGAGTGCCAAAATCATTCGTACGGTGAACGGACAGGTGAACCCGGTAGAGATTCTGAATACGGGACGGTTTGATTTTGAGAAAGTGAGCATGTCGGCTGGCTGGATTCAGGAGTTGGAAAAAGAGTCCCACACACCTGAGACCGAAGAATACGGTATCGGATCATTTGTGTACCGCCGCAGGAAGCCGTTCCATCCTTCCCGTCTGGCTGATTTCATGAGCTACTGGCCGGAAGAGGTTGTACGTGCCAAAGGGCTGGTATGGCTTGCCGCTGAAGGAGATGTGGCTGCCAGTCTGAGTCAGGCGGGGCCATCCATTCAGTTTGGGCCTGCCGGACATTGGGTTGCCGCGCTGTCGGAAGCGGACAAGCAAGAGATTTTGCGGACAGAGCCGGATGTGGTTGCAAAATGGGATGCCGAGTGGGGCGATCGCCAAACGGAACTGGTCATGATCGGCATTGATATGGAGCGTTCCATCATTGAAGATGAACTGGATCAATGTCTGCTCAGCGATGAAGAGATGCTGGCGGATTGGGGACATTTTGAAAATCCGTTACCGTGGCCTGTCGAGGCTGTGTGAATTAATCAAATACTATACAAAACTTAAGAGGATAAGGAGCTGTTGAAGATGGCTAAAAAATCAAAGGTCGTGCGTGAGAAACAACGTCAGGCAATCGTAGCGAAGTATGCGGATCTACGCCGGGAACTGAAGAAAAAAGGTGATTATGAGGCGCTGCAAAAGTTGCCCCGTAACGCATCACCAACGCGATTAAAAAGTCGTTGCGAGATCACTGGTCGTCCGCGTGGATATCTGCGCAAATTCAAAGTTTCCCGGATCAAATTCCGTGAACTGGCTCATCAAGGTCAGATTCCGGGTGTTACTAAGTCCAGCTGGTAAGATGATAAGCGGAGTACTCGATAAGGAGGTCTCTCCCATGTTGGATATGTTTACGCAGCGGCGCATTGTATCCTTGATGAACGGTTATGTCCATGAGAAAGTACCGGCAGAGCTACGGACGATGGTGAAGTTAACCTACGAGATGAAGGATAATGAGTTGATTCTCAATGAAGAACGTCCTGCTGGACAACGACATCAGTGGGAGCGAATGCCGATCGCTCGCTTTTACTGGGAGGGAAACCAGTGGAAGGTGTACGCTAGCGATGATCAGCACAGCTGGAGTCCGGCGGACATTGTTGTGCCATGTTTCGATTTCGAGGATGCGTTGGAGCAAGTGGAACGTGATGAATCCGGGATGTTTTGGCGCGAACGTGATTAAACAAATAATGATGCGCTTGGTAATAGAACTGAAATAACTGGAATAACTAAAATAACTGGAGAAGCTCGCATTGGCTATACGGGGATCGAAATCGTGAACAACGATTGGGGTCCTCTTTTTGTTTGTTTATGGTGGAAGATTGCACATACGGAGATGGAATACCATAATGTTAGACACTGGAACAGGCTGGTAGAAAGAAGAGAAGTGAGAGAGTAGGTGGAACAGCTGATGGTGCGAACAAGTGGAGTATGTGAATGAAACTGCTGCAGTAGGCCCGACTCGTGCACCTGAAATTTTCTAGTCCAAAATTCTAACGATCCCCAGAAACGCTATTCATCTCAAAAAAGCGGGTTTGAAATTCTAACGATCCGTAGAAGCGTTATTTTGCTAGAATTAGCACTTTTGGTGGGAAAATCGGTGTTATTCAGCCGAATAAGCTCCCTGATGATCGTTAGATTTTTCAAACTGCGAAATGTGGCTAAATAAGCTCTGTGGTGATCGTTAGCGTTAGGAAGTGCAGGTGGAGTAGCAGTCATTTGTTGAAGAGAAGACATTGAACGTACTAGAGTACACGGGTTTCCTGCCACCGTAGACCGTACAACCGTACAACCATACAACCATGCTACTATCTACACACTGCCATCCTTCCCCCTCTATCCCCGTTCACAACTCCTCCTTCATTCGTACACACTCCAAGCTACTCACCTCTCCCACAGCTATGCCTCGAATAACACTTCGCCCGTACGCGATACGTCATATCCTTCAAATGCTCGCAGTTCTTGTCTGAACTCTGGAGATCGGAGGATGTGCAGAACGGATTCAATCCAGGCCTCGTTCCCCTGTTTTCTCAGCATGACCAAGTCGTAGCGCTCCTGCACGAGAGGAATGAAATCGACTTGCCCGACAAGGCGAGCGGCCTTCTCTATGCCGACACCTACATCGGCTTCGCCGGAGCTGACTTTGGCTGCGACGCCCATATGACTTGTTTCCTCCACATCATATCCGAGTAGTCCAGCAGCAGAAATCCCGTGTAGCCGTAACTGCTCGTCCAGCAGCACTCTGGCGCCAGAACCTTTTTCCCGATTCGCGAGGCGCAGGTTAGATTGGTTTAGATCGGTCCAGTCGTTCAATTGACGGGGATTACCGCGTGGAACATATAGACCGGCAGGGCGAGACAGCAGATTGACAACGACACAGGACCAGCCTGTTAAAATTTTGCGGATATAGGGAAGATTATACTCCCCCGTGTCTCCGTCCAGCAGATGAGTGCTGACCAGGTCGGACTCCCCCCGATACATCGAGATTAGCCCATCCAGACTACCCATGAAGGAGCGAAGAGGACGAATGTCTCGGGATTGCTTCTCCATATGACGCATCAGAATATCCAGACTGACATCCTGACCCGTTATAACGAGATGTCGCGCCGCACCCGCGATGTTCTGACTGTAGCTAGCCGAAGAACTAGCGAATGAAGGTGCAGCAATCATTGGAGAAGGGGACGCTATCCTATGATTAGATGTCATCGCATGCTGAGACTCACTTTGATCCGTGACTGTGGATAAGCCAGCAACTGGGCTATGCTTCTGGACAGCCTCGGTCGATAGTTGCTCGGTTGTTGTCGTTCCAGGCAATACATTTGGCCTCGCCTGTGCCGGGGACTGGAGTTGCTTGGAACGGCGTTTGTAAGCATCCAGATCGGCAGCATCGATGCGCATCTGTTTGCCCACACGGTAGGCGACAAGGTCTCCCTTTTTGATCAAATCATAGACAGTTAGTTTGGATATTTTAAGCAGCTTGGCTATTTCTTCGGTTGTGTAGGATTGCTCCTCCGTCATTAGTGAAGAACCTCCCTCTATATTATAAAGGCGTTAAAATTTTATATTAAAACCCTATATGTGTAGTCCACTCATATTCTAATTCTTATTCCCATCGATACAATGGCGTTTCTTGTACTATACCATTATTTGAAGACACGCATAAACCTTAGAACGCACAATAAAAAGCTGACATATTGTCTCGGATGTAGAATGTGATTAATGTCACCTTCCTATTTCGTATGTTCTGTGTATAATTAGTTATAATCAATTATATCTAGTTATAACTAAACATGATATTAAACATAAATATGGGGGAGAACAAATGAACAAACGAATTACATATGTACTTGGAACTATGTCACTGGGGCTGGCGCTTGTACTGGCTGGTTGCGGAGCCAACACAGACACAAACAAGCAAGATGCGGCTTCTTCCGCAACTCAACCAGCAGCTTCTGCACCAGCGGCATCCGGTGAAAAGACAACACCGGCAGCGACTGAGCCACTGGAAAAAGTCGAGCTGACGATATCCGCTGCAGCAAGTCTGACCGATGCAATGAAGGAGATCCAGACGAATTTTGAACAAGCCAATCCCAATATCAGCCTGAGCTTTAACTTCGGAGCGTCCGGTGCATTACAGCAGCAGATTGAGCAGGGAGCACCGGCAGATATTTTTGTATCCGCGTCTGCGAAAAATATGAAAGCCTTGGTTGATGAGAACCTGATTGCCTTAAGCGACCAGAAGAACCTGCTTCAAAATTCATTGGTAGCTATTGTACCGGCGGATGGGACAAGCGCAGTAACCAGTGAGAAGGATTTAACGAATGATGGCATCAAAACGGTAGCCATTGGCATTCCAGAGAGCGTACCTGCAGGTACTTATGCGAAGGAAGCTTTGACCAATGCGAAGCTTTGGGATCAGCTTGAGAAGAAGCTTGTTCAAGGCAAAGACGTAAGACAGGTTCTTCAATATGTAGAAACAGGTAATGCGGATGCAGGTTTTGTGTATAAAACCGATGCGCTGACTTCCAAGCAGGTAAAGATTGCGTTTGAAGTAGATAAAAACAGTTACACACCTGCCAATTATCCGCTAGGCATCATTGAAGGTACGAAACATCGCACGGAAGCTGAACAGTTCTATGCTTATCTGCAAACACCTGAAGTGCTGGATATCTTTGCGAAATACGGATTTTCGATTCCGAAATGAATATGAACGCGATCGATTGGTCCGTGTTCTGGCCCCCGGTGCGTCTGTCCCTTCAGGTGGCGTTGTTATCCAGCGTTATAGCGGTTGTAGTGGGGGTAGCTGTCGCTTGGAAAATGTCACGTACTACATTTCGCGGCAAAATTTTTCTGGAAACGATTCTGATGCTTCCGCTTGTGCTTCCTCCAACGGTGGTTGGATTCTTGCTACTGGTTATTTTGGGTCGCAGAAGTCTGCTTGGACGCTGGATCGAGGCGATCTTTTCGGCCCCTGTCATTTTTTCGTGGTGGGCTGCGGTCATTGCTTCTGTCGTTGTGGCCTTCCCACTGGTGTATCAGACGATGAAATCCGGTTTTAACGGGGTGGATCGAGACCTAGAGGATGCAGGCAGATCGATTGGAGCTAATGAATGGCAGGTCTTCCGCTACATTACGTTGCCACTGGCAGGCAGAGCGTTGATGACAGCTTTTATTTTGGGTTTTGCCCGTGCACTGGGGGAGTTTGGCGCAACATTGATGATCGCTGGCAATATCCCAGGCAAAACACAGACGGTGCCAACGGCCATTTATGTCGCTGTGGATTCAGGAAATCAGACGATGGCCTGGGCTTGGACGATATCGATTGTGATCATCTCTTTTCTAATGTTACTTATGACGAGACAGCAGCGCGATAGCAAAGCATCCTTTTAGTTTAAATAACTTGCGAATCATTGGTAATAATCTGCTGTAATAGGCAAAATGATATAAAACCCGCTCAGAGAATTTATTCTCGGATTGCGGGTTTTTATTATGAATCTGATGACATATGTCCTCAAAAGGGATGAAAATCATCATTATGGAAAAGTAAAGCCCTTTTGAACGAAAAAAAACAAATATTTTCCCGAAATTTTACCTTTCAGCACTCGCTTTCCATGGGCTTGTTCCTGTAAAATAGGAGGTAACTGATTCCAGCCAAGCATTGAAATAAGGAGAGACGACGATGAAGACTAAACCTGATTGCGACATATCGTTGCAAAT
Source organism: Paenibacillus intestini (assembly GCF_030803945.1). Classification (NCBI taxonomy): domain Bacteria; kingdom Bacillati; phylum Bacillota; class Bacilli; order Caryophanales; family Paenibacillaceae; genus Paenibacillus; species Paenibacillus intestini. Next base: position 171,263 of record NZ_JAURUN010000008.1, read on the forward strand.
CGATGATTATCTGGATCTTTTGCATTTTGCCATCCAAATTCAAGATCAGGAATGGCGCCAGTCCCTTATCCAGCAACTCAAAATATTTCAAACGGCACCGGAGCAGCAACATACTCCTGAAGAAGAATTATGGATGAGATTCGATTATATCAACAGCAAACTAACAGGTCTGTGTCATCAGATCCACGCCGCTCATTCTGTGGATGAACGCAAGAAGTTTGAAGAACGTGTTGGCGTTTTGCAACTACAGCGAGTGGAAGTGGCACGTAAAATCAAATGGGCAAGTCGCAGATAGCACGAAGTAAACAACATTGAAATACTACTTTGAAGTACAACGATGAATTACCCAATTCAAGAACAAAGCCATTCTCCTGTTCAGTCCAGGAGAGTGGCTTTTTTGCTTATGAATAAAAGTTTGCCCTAGTCATTTCCTCAGCTGTTATTTTCCTGGCAGAAGTATGTAATTTGAGGACATCGAAGCCAAGTAATTCATAGGATATGGGGATTATGCAATTTAACGATATAGGCGCAAGCTGGAGTAACTGACGCTCCCGGCCCGGCATATGCTGTAGCAGGCAAATGCTGATAGGCCGGTTTTTTTCTATGGGTGAAGCAGGCCTTAACCGAAAGGAGGAGCACCATGCAGAGCAAAATCGATGAAATTATTAATCATATCGCGCATTCCCACCAGCAGATTGCACGGGTATTGGACGCCAAACGTCAGGTTGCTGTGCGCATGTCGGAGATCATTCACCATTTGCCGGATAACGAGCCGGAACTAGATGGGGTTGAAGGTTTGCTGGACAGCTCGGGACAGATTAACAAAAGCATTATCTCCTACCTGGGAGGGCTTGCGGATCTGGAAGAAGCTGTGGCTGAGACGCTGACCCAGGTTATGCGGGAGATCGCGGTACAAGAGGAAGAATAGGCCCGGAAGGCGGGTGATGAAACATGAGCAGAGAACAAAGTCTCATTCTAATGCTGGATGCTGCAGCCAAAATGCAGTGGAACATTGCGTTAATTCTGGAAGCCAAAGCCATTGAGGCGGAAAAAGTACGGAATTGGACGCTGAATCATCTGAACGGGGACAGCTTTTTAACTCATGGCGATCAGGTTGGTGAACCTCTTAAAATGCATGAGCAACTGGTGGAATTGCTGGAAGGATTAACGCGCATGGAAACGGGACTGTGCAACAACCTTAAAGCTGTGATGGTCCAGAATGACAGCGAAGATGGCGGCGGAATGGACGGGGGCATGTTTGGCGGCATGGATCTCGGGGATCTGGGAAAATGAGTCTGTTGCAGCGTGAGCAGGAGGTCAAACTGGCACTCATCGAATCGATTGCACATAGTCAGCAGGCGCTCGCCCGCATTCTGGACAGTGTAGCCAGTGTGTCTTCTCATTCGGAAGTATCCGCTCGCAGTCTCGCGGAGAATATACGTCTGCTTAGTCGTTATCAGGAAGAGATGTCTCGTATGATCACGGGGATCAGGCTGGCCCGAATTCGCCATGGGGAGCCGGGTCTGCCTTGGCTCAAAGACCCCGGATGTGTCGTTCGTACCGCCGGGGACCTACAGGAGGAATGCTGATATGTTAAAAAAGAAGTCCAGATTAAAATCCAAACGTGCTTTATTAGCGCGTGGTGCCCGCTTGCGTAAGATCCGCAAGTTGCGTGCGCTGAAATCTAAACGTGTCGTTCACAAGCGCACTGGCAAAGGACGTAGCGCGTGGCTGAAAAAAAAGAAACGTACGGTGCAGAGGCACCGGAACAAAAAACTTGTTCGACCTGTCGCCCCGGTTACCCCTACCGATCCAAACCCGGACAGTGCGTACAGTCAGGGATACAACGAGGCGTACAACGAGGGATTCAACGCGGGTTTCGCCAAGGGATTCGAGGACGGACATCAACTGGCATACAAAGCGCAGTAATCGATGGAGTTGTTCAAGACATAGCTAATACTGACAATGCTATAAAAGATACAGATGATCCGGATATTTCGGCTAAAGAAAAAAGCGAATGACAACCATATCTCGATGATTGCTTATGGAGAATATACAGGTTAAGGCTACAGCCCGGAGGGACAGATCCCTCCGGGCTATTTGCATGACCGCAGTAGCGGACATGCCCGTGCAGGCGAACATGGAGGGCAGACGCCAATTTTGAGCCTTGCAGGACACCCGTCCATGATGCATCTGACCCCGAGGCATATCCTTTAGAGGGAAGACCAATCTCGTGGAGAGTCAGGAATGAGATCTCCTTGAAGGAAGACAGGGTGAAGAATGTGGCAAAACGAAGACACCGCCCGCTGACTGAAGCGGAGGCGGCCTACCGCGGCGGATATGCAGAAGGCCGCAGGTTTGGCGGCTGTCAGGCCATCATGGAGCGGGTGCAACCGTTCGAACCGACCCTGCGGGACATGAAGGTACTGTATATCCCGCAGGGATTCGATGCCATTGATCAGGGTGTCATTCTGGCACTGCAACAGTCGGTTCGAGAATGCGTTGTTGGATCGCCAGCAGCGATGTTGCAAGAAGCCAGCCAACACCGGCCTGATGTTGTTCTTGTGATGAACGGTCTGCACGTATTTCCCGAGAATCACCTGGAGCAGGTGAAGGGAATACGTGAACTGGGGATTCGAACGGCGGTATGGTTTGTCGATGATCCCTATTTCACGGAGGATACTGCGACCATCTGTCAGCATTACGACATCGTGTTTACTCATGAAGAGGCAGCTGTACCCTTCTACACAAACCAGGGAGCAAGGCGGGTCATTTACATGCCACTGGCAGTAAATCCAGGCATGTATCATCCGCGCCGCACCGAGCCGCAATATCAATACGATGTTTGCTTTATTGGCACTGGATTTTGGAACCGGATTGATCTGTTTAATCAGCTTGCACCTTACCTTGCGGATAAAAAAGTGTTCATTGCCGGAAGTCAGTGGAATCGGCTGGCACGGCTGGATGTACTGGGGCAGTTCATTCACGAAGGATGGATTGACCCGGAGGCAACGGTTGATTATTACAATGGCGCCAAAATCGTGATTAACGTACACCGAACTTGCGAGAATGGTGAGGATAATCGAAACACCCATCATTTACAGGGGAGATCGATCAATCCGCGCACCTATGAGATCGGTGCCTGTGGCACGATGCAGATTACCGATACTCGCGGAGATTTGCCCCGTTATTATCAGCCAGGGTATGACATTGAAACGTTCTCCTCAGCGGCAGAATTGCAGCGCAAGATCCACTATTACTTGCATCATGAAGAAGAACGCCAGACTCTCGCTTGGCGAGGTCTGCTCACTACCATGAATCGTCATACGTTTAACCGCCGCATTACCGAGTTGTTAGGACATCTGTAGTGTCTCTTCAGTGGAAGGGCAACCTCAGGAAGCAACGTTATCCCAAATAAAAAGGAGTGGCGGTATGTCTATCAAACACCGTAAAACCAGAAAGGTTCATCAACCACCTATACTCAGCCTGGCAGATCAGGCTCGTAAAAATGGAAGGCAGGCCGGATTTGACGCAGGCAAAGAAGAAGGGTATCTGCGGGGCCGCGCCAACTATATTGTAAATTGTGCTCAGGAGCCGCTACCTTTCCGGCAACTTCATGTGCTCTATGTTTCTTCGGGTAAAGGCTTCCCTTACTCTCCGCTGGATGAAGCCATTATGTCTACGCTACAGGGGATGGTTGCTCAGGTGACGCTGTCTGATCCTCGCCAGCCGGTCTCTCAAGTTGCACTGGAAACCCGTCCTAACCTGGTGCTTGTGCTGGACGGGATGGATATCCCTATCGAGCAGATCGATGCCATACGCCAAGCGGGTATTCAGACGGCGATCTGGCTCACAGATGATCCGTATTATACGGATATGACTCTGGAGATCGTGAAGCATTATGATCATGTATTCACACTGGAACTGAATTGTGTAGAACTGTATCGCCAGCATGGCTGCGCATCCGTGCATTATATGCCTTTTGCCGCTTTTACGAACCACTACTTCCCAATCACAACCCCTTCCCCACTGAAAAGAGATGTCAGCTTTATCGGCTCGGCATACTGGAACCGCGTATATTTCTTCAACCCGATTATGCCGCAACTCATGTCACATAATACAGTCTTTAACGGCATCTGGTGGGATCGACTGCCTGACTATACGGCTTATGGCGAGAAAATTGAGCTGGGTCGCTGGATGAGTCCTCAAGAAACAAATGATGTGTACAACGGCACCAAAATCGTTATCAATCTGCATCGCTCCCATGAGGATGACTCAGTCAACAATAATCAGATCAAAATTCCGCCAGCCTCACCAAACCCGAGAACGTTCGAGATTGCCGCCAGCACAACATTGCAGTTAACCGATGCGCGCGACGATCTGGCGCGTTTCTATAAACCAGGGGTAGAGATCGAAACGTATTCTTCACCGCAAGAAATGCTTGAGAAAGTCGATTATTACCTCGCACATGAGAAAGAGCGGCGTGAGATTGCCCTGCGTGGGCTTGAACGGACATTAAAAGATCACACGTATGATCGAAGAATCAATGAGTTGCTAAGCATTATATTCCCTTAATCTCGGCCAGGAGGAGGTGTGCACAGTGCCCCGTATCAGCTTGGCTGTTGTATACGGGGTCCGTGTGCGGCCATGGCAATGAAACCAAAACTGATGCTGTTTTCCCATGTGTGTAATACCCGCAGTATTACAGGAGCGGAGAAGCTTTTGCTTCATTTTATGAGAGAGATTGGCACGATCTTTGAATGTGTGCTTGTTGCGCCGCAGGAAGGGAAACTTACCGGGCTCGCACGAAGGTTTGGCATTCAGGTTCATATATGTAATTTGCCGATGCTTCATGGTGTGTACACACCGTATCAGGGGATTGCACAAGATGCGGAACATCTGCGGCACACTCCGGCATTTCAGGATGCGCTCTGGCTGATCCGAAGTCACGAGCCGGATATGGTTTTGACTAATACCTGCGTGAATGTCATGCCTGCTGTAGCGGCAAAATCGCTCGGGATTCCAGTCATCTGGAAAATTACCGAGATTATTCAAACGAATGAGCATACACCTGAAACGATCCAGATGATTGGCCGGTATGCAGACTGGATTATCGGGATTTCCGAGACGGCAGCGTTACCGTTCAAACAAGCAGGTATGAGTGACAGGGTGACGATTATTCCTCCGACATGGGAGCCTGCTCTGCCTGCACCGGACCGCTGGCTTCATCTGCGTGAGCGAAAACGTAAGGAGCTTAGATTCAAGTCTTCGCACACCTGTATCGGTTATATTTCTTCCTTTATATATGATGCCAAAGGATTAAAACCCTTTGTTGATATGGCACTGAAGCTGTGTGAGGCCCATTCACGCTGTCGCTTCTGGATCATAGGCGCACCGTCAGACAAAAAGTATTACGACGAATGTGTTTATCAGGTGAAACGCTCCGGGTATGCAAGGCGCTTTACGTTTACCACGTTTGAGGAAAATGTATCGTTGGCCTACTCCGCAATGGATATTGTGGTCATTCCCAGCATGGTAAAAGAAGGCTTCGGTATGACTGCGCTGGAGGGGCTTTATTTTGCCAAACCAGTCATCGCTTTTGCCCAGGGTGGCCTCAGTGAATTGATGGAATCCGTAGGTAGCGGTGCATTTCTGGCTCCGCCTGGGGATAGTGATTCACTCGTTACGCTGGCTACGACATTACTGAATGATCCCGAGCTTGCTTCCGATACCGGATGGCGTAACCGGACAGAAGCGGAAAAGCTGTACGGAATCGAAACCTACCGGGTGAAGTTGCATACGATGGTCACACAGTGGTTATTGCGTTTTCCCGGATGGTTCACATATATCCAGCCACCGAGTGGTCCTGTGCTGGCGTGGGGAGAAGGCGGACTGCGTACAGTGATGAATCCCGATCCGGCCCTTATTCGAACGTTGTTGCTTCCAGAGAGTATTGTACAGCTTCTTCCTCGTTCTTCGTTGCCTCCGATAACCGTAACACAGCAGGGAGAGGGGGCAGGGAAACCCCGCGAAGAAGATCAACGGACTGAGCCAGAAATTCTTGTAGGTAAACGCCATCGTAAAAAACAGGTTCCCACTTCTCGCCGCAAGCTCAAAGAGTTGAAACGAACGATTCAAACCGGGAAGAAGAGCCGTTCGGCTCGTACTCGTAAAGTCAAAAGGCGGCACACATCTGCCTCGAATTTGTCCACTCGCAGACGCTCTCCCAGGAACAGACGACGTAGCCGGACGGCACGCAAAGGTTCCAAGTCACGGTAATAGACAAGGTTCATAATGCACGTTAAAAGAGAGGGACTTTAATACAAGAAAAGGGGTTTCTAACACACGACAGAAGGCAGGGATGACGATGAAGATCATGACGGTGCTGGGTACGAGACCTGAGATTATTCGACTCAGCCTGATCATTTCCAAGCTGGACCAGTATGCGTCCAAACATATTCTGGTGCACACGGGACAGAACTTCACAGAAAGTCTCAGCGGTCTTTTTTTCAAGGAAATGGGTCTGCGTGCCCCGGATTACGTTCTTCAGGATGAGGCTGCCTCATTGGGGCGACAGCTGTCCTCCATGTTTACTCAAATGGAAGATTTAATTCAGCAAGAGAAGCCTGACAAATTGCTCCTGCTTGGAGACACCAATAGTGCATTGTGTGCGGTACTTGCTGAACGTATGGGCATTCCGGTAATTCATATGGAGGCTGGCAATCGCTGCTTCGATCTGGATGTACCAGAGGAGAAAAACCGCCGCGTGATTGATGCGATCTCGACCATTAACATGCCATACACCGAACAAAGTAAGAAACATCTTGTCAGTGAAGGTGTGCCTAGCCGCCGCATTGTGCTTACGGGCAATCCGATTTACGAGGTAATGGAACATTACGGTCCACAGGTCAATGCCAGCAAAATTTTGAAAAAACTCAAGCTGAAGCCCGGACAATATTTTCTCGTTACCGCTCACCGAGCTGAAAATGTCGATCACCCTCCTCATCTGCTGGAGATTATGAAAGGGCTAAATCAAGTCGCGGAGGAACATGGGCAACGCGTGATATGCAGCATTCATCCGCGAACAGCGATTCGTATTGCTGAACATCTGCAGCTGGAGATGCATCCGCTGGTGGAATTCCATGAGCCGTTTGGATTTTTCGACTTTGTCATGCTGGAGCGACATGCACGCTGTGCGCTCACAGACAGCGGAACGGTTCAGGAGGAATGTTGCATCATGGGGGTGCCTACCGTAACGATGCGTCGCACGACAGAACGTCCGGAAACGGTAGACTGTGGCAGCAATGTGGTTTCCGGCCTGGATGCCGCGCGCATTGCGGATTGTGTGAACGTGATGACAAAACTGCCAAATGACTGGGATTGTCCGCAAGGTTACAAGGCAACAGATGTGTCCAGTAAAGTGGTCAAATTTCTGCTTGGAGGGAAAATGCATGTTTGAAAATAAGCGTATACTCGTGACTGGCGGTACGGGATCATGGGGGTATGAGCTTGTCGCTCAACTGTTGCCCCAGCAGCCAAAAGAAATTATTGTGTACTCTCGCAACGAGTCCAGTCAGGTAGCGATGAGTCGTGATTTTGAAGACCCGCGCCTTCATTTCCGCATTGGTGATATTCGTGACAAGGATGCCTTGACGGCAGCCTGCCAGCATGTGGACTATGTTTTCCATCTGGCTGCACTCAAGCATGTACCGGTATGTGAAGACCAGCCGTATGAAGCACTCAAAACAAATGTGATCGGCACACAGAATGTCATTGAAGCGGCGATTGAAAATAAAGTGAAAAAAGTCATCTATATTTCGACCGACAAAGCGGCCAATCCTTCAAACTTCTATGGAATGACCAAGGCGATCGGTGAGAAATTGATTGTTTATGCGAACCTGCTTCATAGTGATACGAAGTTTGTCACGGTACGGGGCGGCAATGTGCTCGGCACCAACGGCAGTGTAGTGCATCTGTTCAAAAACCAGATTCGCCAAAAAGGCCAGGTATCCATTACGGATATGGGCATGACCCGGTTCTTCCTTACACTTAAGGACGCGATCAAACTTCTGTTCAAAGCCTCGGTAGAAAGTGTTGGCGGCGAAATCTTTGTTATGACGATGCCAACATGCAAGATTGTCGATCTTGCCGAGGTTCTCATTGAAGATTCCGGTGTTGAAAACGTAGCGATTGTAGAACGTGGCGTTCGTCCAGGTGAGAAAATCCATGAAATTCTGATGAGTGAATTCGAGAGCATGACGACGGTTGTCTACGACGAACAGTATCTGGTGATTTTGCCTACGCTCGGCATTCCAGGATTGCGTGAACATTACACCAACTGCCCACCGGTGCCATACAGCAGCTTTAGTTCCGAGCACCAACTTATGACCAAAGAAGAGATTCGTGAAATTCTGAAGCGCGGAGGGTTTCTATCATGAAGTTGCTGATTCTTGGGGGAAACGGAATGGCCGGCCATATTCTGGTCGACTATTTCCGCCGTCAAGGTGTGCACAGCGTCTTCTACACCACGCGGGACGTGACTGATCCGAATGGGTTGATCCTGGATGTGAATGACAGCTTCATGGTCGACAGGCTTGTAGAAGCGGTGCACCCGGACGTCATCATTAACGCGGTTGGTGTGCTGAACAGCTTCGCGGATGAAGATAAAATTGGTGCCTATCATATCAACGGTTTTCTGCCGCATCGCCTGCGGCGGATGGCCGATTCCATTGGTGCACGTCTAATCCATATCAGCACAGACTGTGTATTCAGCGGTGATCGCGGAGCATATCGGGAGGACGATGTGACGGACGGTACGTCCTCCTATGCGATTACGAAAGCACTCGGTGAAGTACAGGATGAAGGGCATCTAACGATACGGACGTCCATTATTGGACCTGAAATCCGGCAGGGTGGTATCGGTCTGATGCAGTGGTTTATGTCCAGCACGGGTGAGGTCGGCGGGTACACACGTGTCTTCTGGAATGGCGTAACCACACTTGAACTTGCCAAATGGGTAGACCATTATCTGGATTCTCCAGTCAGTGGCCTGATCCATCTTGCTCATCCTGCACCAGTCAGCAAACATGATCTGCTTGTATTGTTCCAGCAGGTCTGGAATAAACAGGATGTGAAGATTATACCGGATGATAGCATGGTTCAGGATCGCACGCTGGTATCCACCCGTGAGGATGTGAAGACAAACCTGCCGGACTATTCAACTATGCTGAAGGAGCTGGCATTATGGATGGAGCAGAGCTGACGGGCAAAAAAGTACTGATTACAGGCGCCTCCGGTTTTACAGGACGACATGCTGTAACCTATTTTCAAGGTGCCGGTGCGGATGTTGTGGCCGTTGTAAGGCGGCCGGATGTATATTCGTTTGGTAAAAACGTGGACGTATATGTCTGTGATCTCAATAATAAGGAACAAGTTCGTGAACTGATTCAGGAGATCGAGCCGGATTATGTGCTTCATCTCGCTGGCAAAAACTCGGTACCGGATTCCTGGGCTGATCCACTGTTAGTGCTAGAAACGAACGTAATGGCGGTGCTATACCTGCTGGATGCTCTACGCATCTGTCCGAAGGCGAGAACGGTAATTGTAGGGTCCAGACTCAAGTACACACCGGAACCTGGGCGCATACCCCAGCCACCACATCCATACAGCTTGAGCAAGGCGCTGGAAGAGATGGTATCACTGTCTTGGAAGTCCCTGTTCGGTCAGCAGATCATGCTGGCAGAACCGGGTAATCTGATTGGTGCCGGGCCCTCTACGGGCATCTGCTCTCTGCTTGCCCGCCATGTGGTTGCTTGTGAGCAGACGGGCAAAACAGAAGCGTTTCGTCTATCCGGGCGAGATAATACACGTGATTTTCTGGATGTACGGGATGCGGTTCGCGCGTATGCTACCTTACTGGTGCATGGCACCAGCGGAACCGTATATCCGGTGGTGTCCGGGGTGGAACGGAGCCTTGGCGAGATCGCTGATCTGTTGATGTCGATGACAGAAGCCAAAGTACCGATCCGCTGGGATGGTACTTCATCTGGGCCGGATGGAGCAGGGAAACAAGAGGAAATGTCGGAACTGCGCAAATTGGGCTGGCAACCGCAGATCTCATTTGAGGCATCACTACGCGATATTTTGAGTGATGTTCGTACCCAGCAAGGGAGGACAACAGGATGAATCCGCGTGTATCGATTGTGATTCCGTTCTACAATTGTCCTTATGTGCCAATGGCAATTCAGAGTGCACTGGATCAAACCTATCCAGAGGTCGAGATTATCGTTGTTAACGACGGCTCCACAAGACATGCGGAGCTGCTCCAGCCCTATCTCCCATGGATTAATGTACTTGGCAAAAGCAACGGCGGCACCGCCTCTGCACTGAATCACGGCATTCGGCATGCTTCGGGGGATTATGTGGCTTGGCTGAGCTCAGATGATTTCTTTTATCCTGATAAAATTCGTTACCAGCTTGAATTCATGCAACGTGAAAATGTTCTGGTCTCCCATACGAATTTTCACTATATCAATGAACATTCGGCGGTGACCAAAATGCATGGCGGGCCTGAGCCGATGTCTGAACTGGATTGTCTACGCCGTTTTAATGGCGGTAATCCGGTCAACGGATGCACGGTCATGATTCGTAAGGATCTATTCAGCGGCGTAGGGCTGTTTGATGAACTGTTGCCTTATACGCATGATCTGGATCTATGGCTGCGAATGCTGCTTAATGGTCATCGCTTCCCGTACCTGAATGAGCCGCTAACGGCGTATCGCTGGCATGGGGGGATGGGATCGGTGCGTCATGCGGACGTGATCGGCAGAGAAGCGTCCATGGTCTGGTCGAGGTACCGCGAACCGTTGTTGCAGCGTATTGCTACGCTTGGCGGGTAGCGAAGGAGGCCGTTATGAAGCCACGCTTGCGTGCTGATTAACGGCTTCTTTGGCGTAGCCTTTTGTAAGAGAGAGAAGGGGCAGAGAACGGGACGTACGCATAATCATGAGCTCTATGTGTATGAAAGTGCCGGAGGCTGTGACGGTTCTGCGCTATGCTACAAAATGTACGTTAACCCTGCTATGAACGCCCGATACGGCCGGTAGAAACCTTCATATACTGGAGGAGACGCAACAGTTTGCAGAGATTTGAGGAGGAAGGGGATGCCCGGATGGAGCCGAAGGTTTCGATCGTGATTCCTTTTTATAATTGTCCGTATATCGAGCAGGCCGTTCACAGTGCCCTTCACCAGACGTATCCGCATATTGAGGTGATCGTGGTGGATGATGGGTCGACCAAACATGTGGAGCGGCTACAGCCGTTTATGGAAGAGATTCATTATATTCGCAAAGAGAATGGCGGCACAGCGACCGCACTTAACGAAGGCATCAAACATGCAACAGGAGACTATTTTGTTTGGCTCAGCTCGGATGATGTGATGCTGCTGAATCGGGTGGAAAAACAGCTGAAGTTTATGCTTGATGTCAAAGCGTCGTTCTGTCATGGGGCGTATCATTACATCAATGAACATGGTGAATGGCTGGATACGGTGCAGCCTGAGGTGGGAAGCCGTCTGGAGATGTTACAGGTACTGATGGAAGGCTGCCCGATTAATGGCTGCACCGTAATGGTGGAGATGGAGGCGTTTGAGCGCTTTGGGGTGTTCGACACGGATTTTCGGTATACGCATGATTATGAGATGTGGCTAAGGCTGTTCCCGCTGTATGAACTGTTCTACTTTAGTGAACCACTGATGTGTTACCGGCTGCACGAGTCGATGGGCACGAAACGTCATTTCAAGGAACTGGTCGCGGAGATGGAACGTGTTCAGGAGAAACACCGTCCAATCCTGCTTAATTTGTTGCACGTTGGCGGGTATTGGAAATGATGGACGATTGCAATTGTAGGTCTATCTAGCAGAGCAACATGGATCAGCAGGATGATTAGCTAAAATACGGAGTATGAGGAGCGAATACCTGAGCAGCAGTGGAAGATGCTACTCAGGTATTCGCTCTTTTTTTGAAAAGGATGAGATAGCGAAATTCCTGTATAATGAACGGTGACTTGTACATAGAAGGGACTGAATGATGCGCAGATATCAATATTGGATAACCGGACTATTAACTACTAATAATGGAGGTTAACGTATTGATTACCGAATTACACACGACAAGACTACATTTAAGTCAAATGAAAGCTTCCGACTCGACTGAGCTCTTTCAGGTATGGTCTGACCCAGAGGTCGCCATGTTTATGAATATTTCCCCGTTCTCGGATGAAAAACAAGCGCTGGAGATGATTCAGTTGCTCGCTGATCTGGCTGAGGAAAAGAAGGCTATCCGCTTCTCCATTATTGAAAAGGAATCGGGTGTGATCATGGGCTCCTGCGGTTATAACTATCTTGATAATGAACAAGCTAGAGCCGAGATCGGGTACGATCTGGCCAAAGCTTACTGGGGTAGAGGGTATGCAATGGAGGCTGTATCTGTTCTATTAACTCACGGCTTCTCTTCTTTGAAACTCAATCGGATTGAAGCAAAAGTTGATCCCCGTAACGTGAGCTCTATTAAACTGCTGGAGAAGCTAGATTTCACGCGGGAAGGAACGCTGAGAGGTTACGAGAGAGCAGGAAGTGGATCAGAACCAGGTTCGATGGATACGTTTAATGATCTGTATATGTATTCAAAGTTGGCATCCGACTAAATAGAAAAAGTGTTGAGGTATGAGTAGATTATGAAAAAAAGAAGCTACAGATTTAGATCTGTGGCTTCTTTTTGTAATGCTTGCACATTAGCCTTGAAGAGGCTACTCGGAGAGTAATTTTTTAGTCCTTTTCATTCAAAATAACCATGGATACCGGATCGGGAAACACATATCCTTTCGGAAGCTTTTGCATAAGTGCGTTCATCGTCTCGTAATCCACCTCAATGTGGGGCGTGGAGACGGGAACGGAAAACCAGCGATTATACAGATCACTTGGAACAAGCAAGGTCATGCCCGGAGTCCTCCTCTATAGATCGCTTCTTGATATACATCCAGTGTACGTAATCCCATTTCTTCCAAGGAGCGATGCTGTTCAGCCCATGATTTGGCGGCGGCTCCTACCTTTTTGCGAGTTGCATCATCCTCAAGCAGCGCATGCAGCAGCTCGCTGAGTGAATCGGCATCTTGCGTGGGAACGACCCACCCGGTGTGCCCCGGTTCAACCATTTCGGGCATGCCCGCTGTGCCGCTGACGATGACGGGAACGCCTGCAAGCTGTGCTTCGGTAACAGAAAAAGGCTGTGTGTCCTGAAGGCTTGGCTGCACATAAATGTCCGCTTGTTTGAGAAAAGAAGGGATGTTGTCCAGCTTGCCCCAGAATATGATATCTTCGGCAATACCAGCGTTAGAAGCCTGACCACGTAACTCATCCAGCAGATTGCCTTCTCCTGCAATCCAGCACACCCAATCCGAACGTTTGGTCTTCAGGCTGGCGAGCGCCTTGATCAGCACATGAACCCCTTTGATATATTCAAGTCTTCCGGTAAAAGCAATAACCTTCTTGCCCGCAGGTGCGCGATGAGGGAACCTGGCAGCGGCAGCTTTACGATAATTCGGCAGATCGACAGCATACGGAATTTGTCTGAATTTGGACTCCGGCACGCCGAGTTCAGTCACCGTGCTTTTAATCCAGTGACTCGACACCAGAATCAATTCAGATTGCGCCGCGCTGCGTTGCTCCAGTGAGAGGAAATAACGTCCGCGTTTGGATTGCAAATAGGCAGATAGTGTTAACTGTGGATTGGAATTTTGCTCATCGTAGAACGCTTCGCGAGCAAGAGCTCCATGGTAACTTGTAACGAGCGGTATGTTTCGCTTCATAATCCGTTTGATCGCTACAGCTGCAACAGGGTCTTGAGCATGAATAACGTCATACTGTTCCACGCCAAGATAGGAAGCAGCCATCTCAAAAGCATATCTGTTCAATTCGTAATAAGCCAGCAGTGAGTCAGCTGTGAATTGTGGAAGGTCGTTTGGGTTAAGCTTGGCTTGCAACATGGGCCATACCAGATCTTTCGAGAAAGAACGATTGAGATTACGAACATATACTTCATTTTTGGCGCTGTTTGTGCCCATGATATCCACTTCAACACCGAGGGCACCGAGTCTGTCGGCGAGTTGTTTAATATATGTCCAGATGCCTCCCATATGTGTAAGTTCCCAATACGTAACGAGCAGAACTCTCATAATGACCTCCTTGTCGCGGCCTGCACAGGCCGAACTCCTATCCTGTTATTCTATGAAATAAACGGGAGTTCAGGTCGGGCATCCGTTGCAATCCTTAAAATTAGGTGACTGTACATGCCAATGGACGAGAAGAAACATATTCTGTCTACAGGGAGAATTGCGAAGAATTCAGGCTCCGCAGGAGGGATACAAGATGGCCGTATATATCATCCAGATGCATGAGAATTTGCTTCAAACGTTTATTCCTGTGAAATATATGGATGTGGAAGTTGCTTATGTTGGAGATGGGGAAGGAACAGATGTATACGTTGGAGTAGGCGGAATTTACGGAGAAATGTACCGAAACTTATTTCATGTAAACCCAGGCTCCGGAACGGCAGCAAATAGCTATGTCATTCATAATCTGAATGTGTCCGGCGAAATCTGTGAGTTGAAAATCATAAGTAATAGTTCAGTACCAAACCATCTGTTGATTCGAATCTACTGTCGCAGCGGGGATGGACAGCTCATCGGCGTATTGTCGGAGCATCAGATGATCAAACTTGCTGATTAATGTGTACACAACGATACGGAGCAGGCGAGAGGCCTGCTTCTTTTTTTGTCGTTTTTTTATATAAAACGGTGCCTTGAAAAATAGCTTGACAGCAAAGGTATTTTCATTAAAATTAAACCAGTATAAAACGAAAGTTTAAAACAATGATTTAAAACGATGGTTTGAAACAATCGTCATTATAGGCAGTCCGCAGGCCCGATCATCCTGAAGCCATTGCGACGCCGGAAAAGAGAGTGAATGCGTGAAACAACAAACATCAGTACCACAGGAGACAGAAGAATTTTCAATTAAGACGATTATTCTGCCTCTTCTATCGATTATCGTCGGCATGATTATGGTCATTCTGGACAGCACGGTCGTTAACGTAGCTATTCCAAATCTGGTACAGTACTTCGAGACAGACCTGAAAACCATTCAATGGACAGTTACAGGGTATACACTCGCCTTGTCCGCTGTAATTCCACTAGCAGGATGGCTGACCGACCGTTTCGGGGCCAAAAGAGTATTTTTATTCACGATTGCCATGTTTACCCTTGGCTCTGTATTGTGTTCGATTGCTCAATCACCAGAGCAGTTGATTTTATTTCGTGTCATTCAAGGACTTGGCGGAGGTATGGTTGCTCCAATCGGGATGGCCATGGTGTTTCGTCTGGCTCCGCCAGAACGCAGAGGTTCCATTATGGGTATGCTCGGTATTCCGATGCTGCTTGCTCCTGCGCTCGGTCCGGTATTGTCCGGCTGGTTTATTGAATCGGTCAGCTGGCACTGGATTTTCCTGATTAACCTGCCGATTGGTATTGCGGCTTTCATACTCTGTGTTCGCTTCTTACCGGATACCGACCGTGGTCGCACACCTGCTCTGGATTTGCTGGGTATGATCCTTGCACCGATTGCTTTCTCCATGCTGGCTTACGGTGTAAGTGAAGGCGGCACGAGCTGGACGTCTGCGACAACACTTACGGGCGTTATTGTTGGCGGTGTAGCGCTTATCCTGTTTATTATCGTAGAGCTTCGTCAAAAAAATCCGTTGCTTGAGCTTCGGGTGTTTACCTCTTCCGACTTCTCCAGAGGTATTGTCCTAGCTTGGGTAGCCCAAGTGGCATTGTTCGGCTCCATGATTCTGATCCCGCTCTACTTGCAGCAGATCAAAGGATACACGGCACTCGAGACAGGACTAATCCTGCTGCCTCAAGCGCTGGCTTCCGGGATTTCCATGCCACTGGGTGGCCGATTGTTTGACAAGATTGGAGCAAGACCACTGGCCTTTGTAGGTCTGGGTATTATTTCAGGAGCGTTGTTTATTTTGTCCTCGATTACAGCTACGACAGGGCTGGGTCTTATTATTACAGCCTTGCTTATGATGGGATTTGGTATGGGCTTGTCCATGATGCCACTGAACACACACGTATTGAATGCGGCACCGCGCAAACTGGTGGCACGTGTGACACCTCTGACAGCTGCTGCGCAGCAGGTCGTGGTATCCTTTGCGGTAGCAGGTCTTACCGGGTTTCTTACCTCTCGTGTGACAAGTCACACCATGGGTACGGAGAAAGCGGATATCGTAAACGGACTGGTGAGCGGATTCAATGATACGTTTTTCCTCGCAGCGTGCATTGCGCTGTTCGGTTGTGTGCTTAGTCTGATTCTGCGTAAACCAAAGCGTGTAGCTGAATCGGAACCGGAATTGCAGACAGGAGATAGTCCTGACCCTGCAATGATGATGGGACATTAATAGGTATCTGCCTGACAAAGGCAGTATGCAATAAATTGAAGGCAGTCCAGAAGCATATGCTCTCTGGACTGCCTTTTTGCATACCCATCGTGCTCAATGAAAAATTCTCAAAGCCGTCATCATTTCGCGGAAAGAGGCTGCGTATCGGTCGGGTGAAAAGGATATACTCAGATGCTGTCTTCCCTGGATACGAATATATTCCCGAAGTTTCTTGTTGTTCATTAGATCCATTGCCTCGTTTACTGCGGCATGCACATCGCCAATCGGATAGAATTTACCCGTTTTGTTGTGAGTAATAAATGAACGAACGCCATCCGAATCTGTACTGAGTACAGGGCAACCACAGCTAATGGCTTCGGCTACGGCATAACCGAAACCTTCGAGTAAAGAAGTGGATAACATAATCCCTCCTGAAGCAGCAACCATGGAATAGAAGGTTGGCATTTCCGAGTGGGGAACGTTCACAAAGATCCCGATGCGATCTTCTAATCCATACTCGGCGAGCAGATGCCGAAACATGACCTCATCTTCCGGATTAGCCAAGGTGGGATCGTGGAAGAGCCACAGCCTGGCTTTTGGTTTCTTTTTAATAATCGCATGGGAAATTTCGAGGAACTCACGCCAGTTTTTGTTGTGCTCCAGACGTCCGACCCACGCAAGAACCGGGTAAGGCGGAGTGTCCACAGTGATCGGGGCAAAAGCATCCGTATCCAGCATGTTGGGGATGACAAAACGATGAAGCCAAGGGCAAATATGGATGAACATATCCAGTAGATGATCGGTTGGGGGTATTACAGCAGCATCGCAATGAGCTTGAAGGTAGGGGACAGCCATTTCAATGGTTTCCAGTGCTTGTTCTCGCGTGCCCAGACCTTGTGCTTCAAAAATGATCCGACCTTTGTAACCCAGTCCTCTCAAACGACCAGGCATGGCAATATCCGAAGTGGTAATAATGGCATCATAGTGCTGACTGTGGATTAGATGATGAATATCCTGGTCACTGGATGCGGTGAAAATACGAGTATCACTGTTATTCTGCAAGCCTGAGCCTGTATTCAAATACAATAGATGTGCCTCTATGCCATGACGTTTCAATACAGCGGTTCGCAGTCGGTTAAGCGTATCCACACCGCCGCTGGGAACATAGAACGTGAACAATACTTTCACACGATTCACCCTCTGACTTTTGGTCAGGAGCTCATTCTCCTGTACTGTATGTTACGTATGACCCAAGGGCGGGGTGTGGGTACAATGTTGAAAGTTCACAATTTAGACAAAAAAAATTAAGCTTTATTTTAAGTGATCTTAAGCTGCGGCTAGCGTACATCCCATATCATACAAATAACTTCCCATGTTGTGTTTAATCGCGCTACATGGGTATTTTTAACGGGAAAGGATGAAGGACGTGCTCGAAGTGAGACAGGTGAGCAAAGTGTACGAGGGCCAACGCGGTGTGCACCAATTGGACTTCACCATGGAGCGAGGCGAGATCGTTGGATTTCTGGGACCCAATGGTGCTGGCAAAACGACGACGATGCGAATGATTACAGGATATCTGCATCCAACAGAAGGTTCAGTTCTGGTCGATGGTGTATCGGTCCATGATCAGGGGCGTAGTGTTCGCTCGAAGATTGGGTATCTTCCAGAAACGCCGCCGCTTTATCCGGATATGACGGTGCAGTCATATCTTAAATTTGTCGCTAATCTGAGGGATGTTCCGGCGCGTGAGGTCAAACTTCGGATTAGTGAGATGGTCAGCAGGCTGGGATTGCAGGGCAGGGAAAAACAACTGGTGCGCGGATTATCCAAAGGTTATAAACAGCGGCTGGGATTAGCAGGAGCGATCATACATAAGCCAGACCTGCTGGTGCTGGATGAACCTACCTCTGGACTTGATCCGAACCAAATTATCGAGATTAGAGATTTGATTCGGGAACTGGGTGAAAATCATACCGTATTACTTAGCACGCATATTTTGCCTGAGGTAAGCACACTATGTAACCGAATGCTGATTATTAATCAAGGGAGGCTTGTGCTCGATGGATCTCCGCAGGAACTTGGGTCTGCAGTGGGAGAGCGTTTCAAAGTGTCCCTTGAAGTCAAAGCAACGGAGCAAGAACTGCTACAGGTGCTGAATCCTTGGGAGAAGGCAAAAAGTGAAGTTATTCCATTATCATCAACGTCTTCGTTGTCTTCATCCTCTAAAGGTAACACAGAAGCAACAGCAAGTGAACTAGCAGGGGAAGATCATACAGCGGCTTCAGTAGCAGAGACAACCGGTACACCAGATACAGTAGAAACAGCATCTCATCTAGCTTCTACTGTTCACGTAAGGCTCACCGGGGAAACGTCCGAGGATTTCCGGGAAGAGCTGTTTTATCTGTTATCGGGTGCAGGTTTGCCAATTCTGGAGATGAAACGTGAAAACCTGAGCTTGGAGCAAATATTCCTGAAGTTAACAACGTCCGAACCAGAAAACTACGATGCTGCAGACGCGCAGGACGTATCTGATCCCAAGGTCTCAAATACGGGTTCAGAGGAGGGAAGCCAATGAGAAGAATGCTGGCAATCTGTAACAAGGAGCTACAGGCGTATTTCCTGTCACCAACCTCTTATTTTGTTTTTGCCGTATACGTGCTGATGACGAGTCTGTTGTTTTACTCCAGCTTTGTATATGTTCAGCCGAGCATTGTAGACTATCGCCTGGTCTTGGGTGATACATTGTCCATGCTACTTTTTGTCGTGCCATTGTTAACGATGCGACTCGTTGCAGAGGAGTTCAGGCAGGGAACAGACGAGCTACTGTTGACTTCACCGACACGAGTGACCGAGATTATTTTCGGAAAATATTTGGCTTCACTGGCCATTTTGCTCGTGCTCATTCTGTGCAGTCTAGTGTATCCATTCATCATGTCTTTCTACGGGAAGCTGGATCTGACATCCGTCTGGTTGTCTGCACTTGGTTTGTTCTTCCTCGGCGCCAGCATGATGGCGATTGGAGTGTTTGCTTCCACGTTGTCTCAGCATCAGATGGTGTCTGCGGTGGCGGGTTTTATTATGTTGCTCGTTTTGTGGATGCTTGATTCATTCGCAGGTAATACGGGGTCCATTTTACAGAAATGGCTTGATCCGTTTGCGCTGACAAAGCACTTTGACAACTTTACCAAAGGTGTGCTGAGCGGACCGGATGTTCTATACTATGTCACACTTACGGGTGTGTTTTTATTGTTAAGTATTCAAATCGTGGAACGGAAGCGGTGGAGGTGAGAAGATGAAAAAATGGTTAAGTCATACCAACAGTACCGTCTTGTCCGTCGCGGTGATTGGCATCTTTATTTTGCTAACCCTGTTCCTGAATTCGCTTGGCGGCTTCCAGCTCGACCTGACCTCGAATAAACAATATACACTATCCGACCAGTCCCTAACGGCGATCAAAAATGTCAAAGATGATGTCAACATTCTCGTGTTAACGGTTGAAAATGCAAACAATACCGTCCTGAACCGCGAAGTGGCGGATATGGTTGAAGAATATACTAAACGCAGCAGTAAGCTGAAAATGAAACAGTATAACTTGACGCAGGAACCAGCGCTTGCCTCCAAATACGGGATCACGGGCAGCTCGATTGTGCTGGAGCAGGGAGACCGGCATAAGGTCATCGATATTGCCAGCTTGTTCACTGCAAACGGGGACGGTAGCGACGGGTCTTACCAGTTTACGGGTGAGGAGAAATTAACACAGGCACTGATGAACCTTTCCTCTACGGAGACGAAAAAAATGGTATTCCTGACCGGACATGAAGAACTAAGTCTGGATCAGATGGGCACTTTACGCTCTTCACTGGAACAGAATAATGTCACAACAGAGGAGTTGCAACTGAATCAGGCTGGCAAAGTACCTGAGGATGCCGATGTACTCGCTATTATTGGGCCACAGCGTGATCTGAGTGATGCTGAGCTTAAGGCCGTACGGACATATATGAGCAGTGGAGGTAAGCTGTTATTATCCCTCGGTTTTGCAGAAGATATGAAGTCCAGTTGGAAAAATATCGATGCATTGATCGCTGACTACGGTGTAGTTGATGAGCATGCAGTTATGGTGGATAACAATCAAGCCAGTACAATGGGCCCGCTGTGGGTGTCCCCTGAGTACGGAAGTCATGCGATCACAGACAAGCTTGCTCAGAACAAACTGTACCCGATGCTGTCTCTGTCGATTGCACTAACCAGCAAGGAGCAGGACAAATACAAGCTGTCTCCGTTAATGCATTCCTCCAATGAAAGTTACGGAGAGACCAATATTAGCGGTTTGCTGCAAAATGAAACGAACAATGACAAGGAGGTGGACATCCAGGGCCCTGTCGAACTCGGTTATGCCGCGGATACGTTGGATGGCAAACCCAAAGCCGTCATTCTGGGGTCGTCCATTTTCATGCAGGATTCGGAAATTGCGAGTGGCGGCAATCGGGATTTCATTTTGAATACCGTGAATTATTTGAGTGAAAAACAAGACGGTCTGACGATTCGTCCACGCGTACAGGCTGGTTATGAGATAGCGTATCTGAATGGTCAGCAGGCCAGAACGATCTTTTTTGTAGCGATTGTGGCATTCCCGCTTATCTTTGTGATCATCGGTGTACTCTTATGGTGGAGGCGCAAACGGGTATGAAAAAATTAATACCAACGTTGGTGGTCGTTGTTATATTGATTGCAGGCTGGGTGTATGCGGCCAATCAGAATTATTTTCGAGAAGAAGAGACCGTGCAGGCCAAACTTCTTGGTATATCATCAGCAGATATTCAGGCGATTACACTGCATGAGGGGACTGAAGATAAGTCCGGAACAGGTACAGATTCAGATGCTGTGTCAACGTTAGAACTAAAGGACGGCATCTGGCATATGACTGAGCCGAAGAACTATCCTCTTAATGAGTACAGTGTTGGTAGTTGGCTCGATGCGATGAGTAGTGCTGACCAGGAGATGGTTGTCGAAGAGTCGCCAAAGGATGTTGAGAAGTACGGCTTGGGCACTGCGGCTACACGTCTGGATATCAAAGTGAAAGACGGGCGTGAATTCAAACTTGCTATTGGTAGCCAGTTACCTGCGGGGGATGCACATTACGTTCGGGTGAATTCGGGAGCGGTGGTTGCTGTGAAAAATGATGCGGTGACCAACATTGCTCTCACACGCCGCCAACTGCTGGATACAACTCCATTTAATATGGATGAATCTAATGTGCGTACGCTGGAATGGGAAGGCGAAGAATCGAGCTGGATGTTGAAGGCATCAGCAGAAGGGGATACGGCGTCTGAACATACGTGGACCATCAATGGAAAATCCATTAAGGCAGAAGATGCGATATCGCTGATCGGTCAAATTAAAAATTTGACTACCGCCGATGACGTTCGTAAGGCGTCCGAATTAAAAGATGCGATTCCTCGATCCACTTTGTCAGCCCAGCAACAGGTAAACGGGAAAGAGACGACTACGGTATATCGGTTGCTGACGACCTCTTCCGAGCCAGATACCATCTGGGTGATCACTCCGGATGAAGGGTGGGCCTATACGATGGATGCGGCTAGTTTGAAAGAAATGGAGAAGGTTGCGGAAAAACTCAAAACTTCCACAGTGTCTTCGGAGCCTGCAACGTCCCAGACATCTTCGAAGAAGTGAGGTAAGTTAGAACAGAGCAGTGTTGCTATATATGCAACACTGCTGTTTTTTATTTTGCATGGGGAAAAGTACAGAGTTAAATACATAAACCTATAAAAATGAGTCAGCTTGGCAGGTTAAAGTGCCATATCCTTTCAGCATATCGGTAACTTCATACGAGCATCCTATCTATGTGAACCAAACCAACCACATTGGAGGATGAACATTACATGCCAACAGTCAAAAAGGCAAAAGCGATTACGTTATCATTATCTACTGCAATTTTTGTAATGGCCGGCTTGACGGGTTGTGGAAATCGCGATAATAACATGAATACCCAAAGTGTTCGTGAACAAGCCCATGGTATCAATCGTTACGGCGTTGAAACCAACGGCATGGACGGCATCCGTGCAAGAAGTTACCGGATGCACAATGTCACAGACCTGAGATCCAGCGATGAACTGGCAAAGCGCATTACTGAAATGAAGGAAGTCGAGTCAGCTCACGTCATGTTAACGGACCGTAATGCTTATGTTGCTGTGCGTCTGGCTCATGGGCATGCAGGCAAGCTGGGTAGCAAATCGATTGGTCAACCGGGCAGTCGTCTGAATGGCACCATGCGTAACCATGCCAGCGATACGATGCGTGGTGGCTTGATGAATGAGGATATGGGCGGTATGCGCGTTCATGGCGGTTCGGGCACAAATTCCCCATACAGTACAAGCGGAATCGCTCCGGGACTTAATACGGGTACAGCAACTGACCGTAGCCATATGGGCAATGATCGCGGCATCTATGGCACGATGGGCACGGGAACAATCGGTATGATGCGCGGTTTGACGGATAGTGGCAAAGCCCGCCCAATAAACGAAAGTCAGTATGGCACAAGAAGCGAGCGTCCACGTATGATGGACAGTTCGGATGACAACACACCTGAGGAAATCAAAGGTAAAATTTCAGCCAAAATCAAGCAGTTTGCACCAAACGTGGAGAACGTATATGTGTCTGCTAACCCCGATTTCGTAGGCCAGGTGGAGAACTATGCAACTGATCTGCGCAATGGTAAGCCAGTCAGCGGTATGATTGATACGTTCCAGTCGATGGTGGAGCGCATTTTCCCAACGAACGCAGGTGATACCCATAACCGTGACGGTATCCTGGGTGATGGCGTTATGAATCGTAATCACGATGGTCTAATGAATCGTAACCATAATGATGGCGGCATGATGAACCGTGTGACTCGGTAAAACAGTGAAATGAACAAATGTGCCTTTGCAGAAGATGTCTATCCACTGCAAAGGCACATTTGTTTCTACATAAGTACATTACTTGGCCAAAAACACTAAATATCTATTAAGATTCATGAATGCTAATTAATTTATGCATGAATTTCTTTAACTCTTTGGTCGTTGCGTTCAAGTGGTTAATCGTTTCCATAAATTCGCTGACGAGCTCAGCCTGTTCCTGTGAACTTGCCGTAATTTCGCCAAGGTCGTTATCTAACAATTGGATGGACTGTCTCACTGTCAGTAAGGACTTCTCAATTTCGTTAGTGGCGTTTTTAGTATCAACAGACAGTTTGCGAATTTCCTTGGCAACTACCCCAAAACCGGCTCCTGCATCCCCGACACGTGCGGCTTCAATGGCCGCATTAAGGCCCAGTAAGTTCGTTTGCTCGGAGATCTCACGAATAAATCCGGCAACCTGAGTTACACCGCCAGAAGTCTGAACAGCTTTTTTCGTATTGCCTAACATCTCTTCGGAGGTAGCGCTCAGCTCTTCCGAATGAGCTGCAACATGCTGCACACTGTCCACCAGTTGGCTGGTTAGTCCTTCAACGATGTTCATTAGCTGCTGTAGCTTATCCTGGTCTTCCATGCTATATACGAGGGTAAATACTGCGACAATCTCGTTAGCGACGTTTTTGACAGGGATGAAAGCAACATCAAAGGGGATGCCAAATACCTCCTTCGGAAAGTGACTGTATGTCGTTGTTGTGCCGTTTTGCAGATCTGCAAAATTCCGATTAGCTTCAGGGAGTGGATCTCCCGTCTTAAATTTCAGTTCCTTCAGCGATTCTCCTGAAGAGAAGTACAGATATTTCTCTCGATCAATTAAGGATAAGGTCACATCTTGTCGGATGGCTAACCGAAAATAAGGCATGCTTTCAATTAGTGCTTGGATAATGTCCATTAATGTGTGGCTCCTTTTATTGAACGCTATCAATTGTAATACAAGTTGTTTTAGGTATATCGGTTCTCTAGTGAAGAAAATGAATAAAAGAGTAAGCACGAATTTGAAATACTGCAAGCATACAGAATTCACTTGTTCTTTCACAATGAAAATGGAGCAAGCAATGATTGCTTAAATGGATTGTTATGTGCTGACCCACCTGAACTGCCCATCCACCTGCCCATTTTTCTTATAAAACTGAACCAACGCCCTTGATCTGACATAAGATGAGTTGACTGTATCCCCTTAACCTTGTTACACCAACACAACCCGAGCAAGGAGGGGTGAACATTGAAGGGTATCGATCATCATAAAAGCAAATTTTTGTTAACCCACCGTGAACGCGAAGTATTCGAATTGCTGGTTCAGGACAAAACAACGCGTGACATCGCAGGGCAGTTATTCATCAGCGAGAAAACGGTGCGTAACCATATCTCCAATGTGATGCAGAAACTCAATGTTAAGGGTCGTTCGCAGGCTGTTGTAGAGCTAATTAAGCTCGGAGAACTTAAGATTTAGCCTGCGAATTACAGTTAAAAATGAGGGTAACACAAAAGCCTTTCTCTATCCTTCAGTATGAAGCATGGGGAAAGGCTTTTATGTTTGTATTTTGGAGCAATAATCCCAATCCACCTCTTGATCACTTTAGTGGAGCCTGCTTATGCTTCTGAAAAAACCTTCCATCTTTTCCTCGAAAACGGCTGATAAAATAACTGCTCTAATTCCTTATACTGTGCCTCATTTAAATGCAAAAACAATGCCTTTTTGGCGATTTTAGCGGCAGGCTGTGATGAGTTAGCGCCTCCCGCCACTTTTCGTTTGACCGGCACACGAAATTGCAAAAAATCTTCGTAACGTGTCCAACCTTCCCAGCTCAAGCGGGCTCCTCGTTTCCAGTCAATGGCATAGAGAGCTAAGTAATTGTGGGCGGTGTCACTACGCTTGGCGGCAATGATCCAAATGTTTGGGACGATTTTATTACGCTGTCTACGATTCATGAGCAGTTCCCCTTTTTATATCCTTGAAAGTATCATCACATATAGACTCATCCATTTGTTCTGTTGTTGTTAAATTACATACGATTAACTTTAGCAGACTGTGTGAAAACTTCAAATGAACTGAAGGTGTGACTAAGCCTGATTGATTAACATAATGGACTTATATCAACTCCAGCGAAAATCCTCTTGCTTTGCCAGAGCGCCTTGCTTAAAATAAGAATATAAAAATAATTTTCTTTTTAAACTATAAAATAATAAAAATAATTTTCATATTAAAGAGGTGCTTATGGCAGCCATCTTACATGCATTGAAGCAAGAATTGCACAATTTGCCCTCTCAGGAGAGACGAATCGCCGAGGTGATTATTCAATCGCCATCGGACGTGCCGGGGATGACCATCAACCAGTTGGCTGAAGAGAGCGGGACAAGCGCGGCGACCGTGACTCGTTTTTGCAAATCATTTCATTTCAAAGGTTTTCCCGATCTCAAAATGAAACTCGCCGCCGAGCTGTCGCAATCACCTAATGAAACAGCTTATCAGGATATTGTTGCAGGCAACCCGTTATCCAAAATCGTCGAGGCGATTGAAGCGAATCATCTCGCCTCGATTGCAGATACCACACGTTTGCTGGATTTGGGCAGGCTGGAACAAGCCGTACAGTTATTATGCCAGGCCGGGCGTATTGACCTGTACGGGGTCGCAACGTCGTCTATTGTTACACAGGATTTTTACCAAAAGCTTGTGCGGATCGGCAAAAGCTGTACTGCCTTTTCCGATTCCCATATGCAGATTACATCCGCTTCCTCACTGGGGCCAGGAGATGTGGCGATGGCCGTGTCCTACTCAGGTGAAACCCCGGAGACCATCGATGCCCTGACTTGTGCCAAACAGGCTGGAGCTTCCACCATCTCGCTGACGTCATATGGCAGTAACTCACTCGCTGCCGTATCGGATATCCCGCTCTTCACATCTTCTCTCGAAGAGGGGATGCGGCGCGGGGACATGGCTTCACGCATTGCGCTGCTACATGTGATTGATATTTTGTTCACAGGCATGGTGAGCGCGGATTTTGATCAATTTATACCTAAACTTGAGCAGTCGTATCACAATGTGCAGTCCTATCGTTTCCATCACACCGGAGGTGCTTGACAGATGAATATTCGTATTTTTGAAAATGAAGAAGATTTGAACGCGACAGGTGCAGGCTTGATCGCCAGCTTGCTGCAAACGAAACCTCGTGCCGTACTCGGACTTGCAACAGGTAGTTCACCTGTCGGTATTTATAAACAGTTAATTACGCTGTATCAAAAAGGTTTGGTGAGCTTTGCCCAGGCCTCTTCTTTTAACTTGGATGAATATGTAGGTTTACCTACAGAGCATCGTGAAAGTTACCGCAGTTTTATGAATGAACAGCTGTTTAATCATATCGACATCGATCTATCCCGCACGAATGTGCCCAATGGCGAGGCAGTAGATTTGGAGGAGGAATGTGTGAATTACGAGCTACGTTTGGAGGATCGTGGGCCTGTGGATCTGCAACTGCTCGGGATCGGACATAACGGCCATATCGGTTTTAATGAACCTGGAACGGAATTGACGGGGCGCACCCATGTGGTGGGTCTGAAGGAAGAGACCAGAAAGGCGAACGCCCGCTTTTTTGATAGCATCGAGGAAGTACCAGCGCAAGCGATTACGATGGGGGTCGGTTCCATTTTAAAAGCGAAACAGATCCTGCTCATTGCCCGTGGAGAAGAGAAAGCGGAGATTATTCGCGAAGCGTTCATGGGTCCGATTACCACATCCTGCCCGGCATCTTTGCTGCAATGTCATCCGAACGTGGTTGTATTGCTGGATCGTGCGGCAGGGAGGCTGGTTAGATGACCGAAACCAATCCTAAAGTCAGTGAGGCTGAAGGTGAGCTAAACATAACCTTGCTTCGCGGCAGACTGCTACTTGCCAATGAATTGTTGGAAGACGGCCTGATCGCCTGGCGGGCTCGGAAAATTGTATATGTCGGCATACCGGAAGGTCTGCCTGAACAGATTCGTCGGGAAGCTGGATCACTTCCTGCCCAAGGGAAAGGCTTAATTGTGCCTGGTTTTATCGATATCCACGTTCATGGCGGCAATGGAGAAGATTTCATGGATGCCAGTCCTGACGTGCTGGACAAGATCACTTCATTTCATAGTTCGCAGGGAACAACAGCGATGCTGGCGACATCGATGACAGCTCCGAAGGAACGTCTGGATCATGTTTTGGCTGAAGTAAATCGCTACCGTTCGGATGAAATGCCGTACGCTCAGCTGGAGGGCGTGCATTTAGAGGGACCTTTTTTTAGTCCAAAGTGGCCTGGTGCGCAAAATCCGGATCATATCGTGCTTCCTGACGTTAGCTGGCTACAAGGATGGGAAAAGCAATATCCCGGTCTCATCCGTCAGGTGACGTTGGCACCAGAACGTGAAGGTGCACTGGAGGTCATCTCCTGGCTACGGGAACAGCGGATAACGGCTGCGCTTGGTCACACGGATGCAACTTACGATGACGTACAGCGCGCAGTGGAGGCGGGATTGCATCATGCCGTGCATACGTTTAACGCGATGACACCGCTACACCACCGTGAGCCGGGAACAGCAGGAGCCGTGCTAAGTGATCCGCGTATTAGTGCCGAAGTCATTGCCGATGGCATTCATGTGCATCCCGCCGCGATTTCGATCCTTGCTCAATTGAAACAAGGCAATGATCAGCTGGTGCTGATTACCGATGCGATGTCAGCGGCAGGGCTGGAAGATGGCGAATACAAGATCGGTGATCTGCCCGTTATTGTGAAGAACGGCGAAGCGCGTTTGAAAGAAGGCGGTGCTCTGGCAGGAAGCACGTTGACTATGGTTCGTGGATTCCGTTATCTTGTGCAGGAAGCAGGGCTGAGTCTGATCGCTGCTTCTAGAGCAGCGAGCCTTACGCCAGCACGTTTGCTAGGTATCGACCATCGAACGGGTTCCCTGACGAAGGGGAAACAGGCAGATATCGTTTTGCTGCATGAGGATTTGGAGATTGATACGGTGTGGGTAAAGGGCAGAAGGATCAGCTGTCGAGAGGAAATATGCTGAACAATATGTTAAAATAGATCTCAAAAATGAGATCTGCGGATCATTAACGGAGGCATGAATCATGGAACGTAACGCCATGCTGGAACATGATCCGTTTATCCCCGTGCTGGCGGAGAAGCTGCACATTCACGGATATTATGCTTTTTATGGCGAGCATTACAATGAGACGGATATGGAACAGTACCGCAAACATCTGTTCACAACCTTTAATAACATCGTATGGATTGAACTGGATGAGCGTAAAAAATACATGATTGTGGATCATCGTGGACGCAATACGGTCATGAAACTCATCGAAGGTATGTTAAATACGCGCAGAACGCTACGAGCTAATCAGGCAATGGCGGGAACTGATACGAGAGGGGTAGATCAGGAGATCGCTCATTTCTCCAAGCAGGTGCACATGCTGAAATTTACTACGTTTCGCCCGTAAAGTTAAAGTAAAGACAGAGTTGGTCAAGAATGGATAGATGGATGGAGGCCTGCCTGTAACTTTATCCTGACGAACAGTAGGGTGGGGAACGAAGTAATAACCCAAATATGTCGAAGAAGTATCGAATTATGCTTATTTTTGGCTGACCA
This sequence comes from Paenibacillus intestini, assembly GCF_030803945.1. Classification (NCBI taxonomy): domain Bacteria; kingdom Bacillati; phylum Bacillota; class Bacilli; order Caryophanales; family Paenibacillaceae; genus Paenibacillus; species Paenibacillus intestini. The sequence continues at coordinate 200,346 of NZ_JAURUN010000008.1, forward strand.
CCTCGTCATGAAGCAGGGCACTCGTGCTGGGAGCTGCACACCCTCCTCATGAAGTGGCCCTGCGTGCTGGGAGCTGAACGCAATGCGCAGAGTTCACACTTTAAACCGTTGCGGCAAGTAGCGAGTAGCGAGTCAGACTGTGACAATTATGCTTGAAGCTCTAACGATCCTGAGGGAGCTTATTTTCCATATTTTGCAGTGTTCTCCATTCTAACGATCACCAGAAACGCTATTTCATGTAAATGAGCAGTTTTGGGATGCAAAAGAGGCGTTTCATCTCAAATAAGCTCCCTGGTGATCGTTAGATTTTTAGAAGTCTCTAAAAGTGTGAAATAAGGTTTCTGGTGATCGTTAGAGCATCAAGTAGCTAGTTTTTGTCTATGTTTTTTGGTTTGCTCTTTGTTTTTTTGTTTGGTGCTCTCGCGAAGGGGTTATGCCTAGCATTGACACTTCTATTTATGGGTTTTGTTCTTACATACTTTATAGTTTTACAAAAGATACATCCGCAAAAAAGAGTCCTGTCCAAGAATTAAAATGTCTTTTATCAAGGGTACATTTTAGATCTCACAGGGCTCTTTTAATAGTTTCATTTGATTTTTTCTATATTAACATTCATAGATATGACTCAAATCACATTACATCAAATCTGGGCTTCAAGTTAGTTAACTATTCAATTACTATCTAAACGAAGTCACGAAACTGCTGAACAGCGTCCGCACGTCGTATTGATATTGATGGATCGGCTCAACCGGACGGTTGATACCAAGTAAGGTGTAGACGGCGATGCGTGCGGCGCGAACCGAATATTCCTCCGTGAACACGACATCATCAGGAATCTCGCAAAATTGACTGATAAATGCCAGATTCGTTGAACCTTCCGGCACAACTTGAGGGCGGTCACTGTTCAGCCTTGGCATGAATTGTGCGGTGATATACGGCATCATACAAGGGATACAGTTGGCTGTAGCCAGGATCTCTTCTTGGTGCTCCTGAAAATGAAGATGGCCGATCAATTCTTGCATAATCTCTTCACCGGTACAATCACACATTCTTTTTTTCACAAAATCCCCTACGTTGTCAGGGTATAACCCATAGCCCCAGAAGACTTTGACATGTTCAGGCTGATTCCGGAAATGCGGCTGGAAGGCCAACACGACTGACATGAACCAGCTCGAATCTTTGAATGTAACAAGGGCTCCAGTACCCGCTCGGTTGCGTGTGAATTTTTCCATCAGATCAAAGAAAACGGAATCCTGGAAAGTGACGGTAAAAGATTCCCATTTGGACTCATCGACGTGATCATCGAACGAAGAAGGGTTGCCTAGCATCGGTTTTTTCGCCGCAATGTTCTCCCACAGCTTCCAAGAGCTACCCTTGCCATTCAGTTTGGGAGCGGAAGTCATCGAACCAAGGTCAGCACCTTCCGTCATCGAGCCGTTCGTAACAATGACCAGGTCATCCTCATGAATGTCGATCATTTCCTCGATACCATTCCGCCGCACATGCATACCTGTGACCGTGATTCCGTCGCCCTCTTTGAAGTCCAAATCCGTAACGGTGCATTTTAGCGTGAAATCTACGCCGTACGGCTCCAAATATCGATGCAACGGCAGAATGATGGAGTCATATTGGTTGTAGGGGGTACGTGTAACCCCTTCGAGCGTTTGAATTCGTGGAAATTCATGAAAAAAGCGAAGCATATATCGTTTGAACTCCACCGCACTGTGCCAAGGCTGAAAGGCAAACGTCGTTGCCCACATGTACCAGAAGTTCGTTTGGAAAAAGTGGGGTGCAAACCAGTCGTTGATTCTCAATTTACCCAGCGTGTCTTCAGGAGTAATGATGAGTTTGCCCATCGCCAGCCGATCGGCCATATCAAATCCCATAGACAAAACGTCTTCCACTTGACCATCGCGATTAATTAACCGTGCATTGGAATGAGTGGGGTTAGCGTTGTCAAAGGCCGTAATTTCTTCTCTGACCGATATACCCGGCTGTTCAATAGAAGGGATGGTCTTCAGCAACTCCCATAGATTTTCATATGCCTCATCGTTGAGCATCCGTCCACCGCGAATGACGTAACCTTGTTCCGGATTACCTGCACCGTCATTGCTGCCCCCGAGAATCGGCATCTCCTCAATGATGTGAATATTCTCCCCAGGGAAATCACAGTCTCTGACTAAATAGGCTGCTCCCGCGAGAGAAGCAATACCGCCGCCGACAAAATAAACCTGTTTAGAGCCATGTTCTTTTTTCACGATCAATCGCCTCCAAAAGATGGTGTATTCTTCACATTTCCAATGTAAACCTGCACCGGGAAAGAAGGTATGATCAAAAGAAGATAGCTGTCTGTTTTTTAGTCACTTTTGGAAAAATGTCTAGTTTTAGGTCAGTAGATCGAGCGATGACTTGATGCTATCTGCGATCATAGAAAAACAAGCCGCACATCCTTAACGGGATGGCCGCTTGTTACGTGCCTTATCTACATTCCTATTAGTTCTTTATCCTTTAATCAGTGCTGATACTTATGCTCATACTTATGCAGTGCTCTGACTACATTTCCTTCAATCAGCTCACTCAACTTGTCGATAATGTGTTTGGGTGGTTCTTTCATGTCATTCCGCATCCATTGGATAATGAGACCCGTGAAAGCCAGTGTATAGAAATTAGCAATAAATTCTTTATCCTCTCCGCGAACCTTGACTCCGCAAGCAAGCTCATCAATGACACCCATAATCAGATCATGCGTCACTTGATAGAGATAACCATCCAGATGAGAACGTCCAAGGGATTCAAGGGTATTGCAGCAAAAGGCCTTATTATTTTCGATGTAACAGAAAATTTTGTAGAACCCTTCTGTCCACGTATCATAACTGCGGTATTCATGGATACTTTCCACCGCTTCCGTTTCGTAAATCCACCCAAGCAGGGCGTAGATATCCTGAAAATGATAATAAAACGTTTGCCGGTTTACACCGCAGCCATCCACCAGATGCTTCACTGTAATTTTATTGAGCGGCGTGTGTTCCATCAGGCATTTAAGCGAATGGGCCAGCGCGGTTTTGGTCAAATGGGAAGCAGACATTACCGTTCACCTCATCATTCAGAATCATTCAGATTGTGGTCATCATACGACTTGAGTGTACTACTGAAAACGTACATAAGAAGGCTACCACATTTTACCTAAATATGGTATTGCAATGATCACTGCAAAATACAGAAAATAAAAAAACGATGACCGTTTAGGCCATCGTTTTTACGTTATTACATTATTGAAACGAGAATAACAGCGATCAAAAGAACGGTTCGCCACCGGAGCGCCTCCACAAGCGCGCCCTGTGTTATTGTGCTCATCCCCGAAAAAGCTAGATTACGTTTTTAAAACGACTTATAGGAACGCGCATAACGTAGTGGAGGGGGCGAAATCGATTCTGAAGAAGCGAACCACCTCTCTTATACATTATCCTCTATAGGGGTTAAATAAAAATTTACACGTTAAACGGAGTGGGGAGAAAAAAGCTGTAGAAGCGAAGCGCTCGCCTTTATTCCCGGATTTCTCCCTTTAGAAAAGGGATCAAAGAAATCTGGGAATAACAGCGATCGAAAGCTTATTCTCCCTGCGCAGTGACCTCCGTGTAAGCGTGTTTTTTAACGATTATAAGCTTTTCATAAATTCCACGACCGTCAGCAACCCTTTATCAAAGTTCTCCAGATTAAAGTGCTCGTTTGGTGCGTGCAGATTTTCGTCTGGCAGACCAAAGCCCATCATCACGGCAGGCACGCCAAGCACGCGGGAAAGCTTCTCTACGATTGGAATGGAGCCGCCATCTTTGGTGAAGAGAGCACGCACGCCATATACTTTTTCGTAAGCGTCTGCGGCTTTTTGCAGGATCGGATCAGTCGGATCGGTATTGAAAGCAAAAGCCTTCTCAATCTGTTTGATCTGCAATGTCGCCCCTGGTTGTACATGAGTACGCAGGTGAGCTTCAATCGAATCAAGCACATGTTGCGGATCTTGGTCAGCGACAAGACGGCAAGTGATTTTAGCGTGAGCTTCTTTTGGAATAACGGTTTTACTGCCTTCGCCCTGGAAACCGCCCCATACGCCGTTCAATTCGAGGGTTGGGCGCGCCCCGACACGTTCCACAAAGGAATACCCTTCTTCGCCATACAATTGCTCCAGTCCGAGATCTTGACGAAGCTGTTCTTCATTGAAGCCTTGCTTTACGAATTCTTCTCTCATCTCAGGAGACAACGGTAGAACGCCGTCATAGAATCCATCCACGCTCACGCGGCCTTGCTCATCGTGCAAAGATGCCAGCAGGGAGACGAGGGCATGAAGCGCATTCGGTACACCGCCACCGAAGGAACCGGAGTGCAGGTCGGTATTGGCGGTGAACAGATCCACATGCATCGAGCACAGGCCGCGCAGGCCCGTGGAGATGGCAGGTTTTCCTTTTTCCAAAAGAGATGTATCCGAGATTAACACCATGTCTGCTCTCAGTTTGTCCGTATTATCGTTGAGATAGATTGGCAGGTTCGGGCTGGAGATTTCCTCTTCGCCTTCGATGCAGAATTTGATGTTGATCGGCAACTCTTTATTTTCGGCAATCAGTGCTTCAACGGCTTTGATATGTATAAAAATTTGTCCTTTATCATCCGTTGCACCCCGAGCATACAGCTTCCCGCCACGAATCGTTGGTTCGAAAGGTGGTGTCTCCCACAGATTTAGCGGATCAACAGGTTGTACATCATAGTGTCCATAGATCAGGGCTGTTGGTTTGCCCGGTGCGTGCAGGTGGTCTGCATAAACAATGGGATGACCAGCTGTTTGGATAATCTCGACATTTTCCATACCCGCACGTGTAAGTGCATCCGCTGCCCATTGTGCCGCACGTTGAATGTCTTCTTTATGCTCAGAAATGGCGGAAATACTCGGAATGGATAACCATTCGTTCAGTTCTGCCAGATGTTTGTCCCGGTTTTGCTCAAAATATGCTTGTTCGTTCATTGAAAAAGGCCTCCTTCAAATCTGCTTTCAATCTATTGTAATCCATTTTGCCATGTTAATAAAACATTGGTTAAAAAAATGCTTCCTAATGCTGGGTTCCCATATTGATAGTTCTTTTTACTTATGTATTAATAAAAGAGTAAGAACATTACTTTTATATGGAGGAATAGTGTTGAAGAAAAGACCAGCATATCAGAGATTCACTACAATTCTGGGCATTTCATTCTTGGTACTCATTGCGTCAGTACTTATGATACCGAGGGTTGCGCTAGCAGCAAACGAGCCAGTTTATCATGAGTGGGACAAGGCGCAGGAACATGTGGGATTGAGCCATCTGTGGTTCACTGACCGAGCAGATAATGGACTCATACCGGTTCGTCAAAACTGGCAGTGGGGATTCATCAATTACGAAGGGAAATTTGTTATTAAGCCACAGTTTCAATTAGCAAGAGATGCGTTCAACCAGGGTGTAGCAGTCGTAAATAGAAATCAGTTAATAAATAATAAAGGTAAAGTGATATTTCAGGACAAAAGCATTGAATATATTGGTTGGTTTGATTATGGGCTCGCAATCGCTAAGAAAAATGGGAAGATTGGTTACATGAATACGAAAGGCAAATTTGTTATTTCTCCTTCATATGAAGAGGGAACAAGCTTTTACAATCAAGTCGCAATGGTCAAAAAGAATGGTAAGTGGGCATTAATCAATACCAAAGGGAAATTACTAACGACATTTAACATCGAAGAAATGGATTATAGAATAGATTATCGTAAATCCGGGGTATTTCCTGTAAAGATCGATGGGTTGTGGGGAAGTATGAATTATAAGGGGCAGCTCGTGGTACCTGCAGAGTTCAAAAACAAACTTGAATTTACAGGTAATACGTTAGATTGGGGGCTCCGCCGCGATAACCATAGCGCTATTGTTAGGCAAGATGGCTTAATTGTTTCGTTCAATGAATATTATTCCAAGTTAGGCGAGCCACAGAGTGGACTTTGGAAAATAAAGCAAAATGGCGAAGGCATCGTGGATGTATCTGGGCATATGATTGTAGAACCTCAAAGTGACCAAAAGGTTATTCTTTCAGGAGATGGAAGTTACGCGGTAAGAGATATAAAAGATGAAAGTTCCGGGTGGACTTTTTATAAAAAGGATCAAACCCTACTATTTGAGTCCAGTTATACAGACATGCAGGCTTTTTCAGAGGATCTGGCGGCTGTGAAAGTTAATCAAAAATGGGGATATGTTTCGAAGAATGGAGACATTAAAATACCCGCTCAGTACGAAGAGGCCAATCTTTTTCAAGCGGGAAGTGCTGTCATTCGTAAGAATGGTAAATATGGATTGATCGGAACTCGTGGTGAGTCCATACTAGCTGCGAAATACGATGAAATGATTCCACTTATTGAGCGAACGAATTACATGAATAACCAGATTGAGAAATTGACAACAAAAAATCCACTATACCGAGTAAAGTTAAATAAAAGCTATGGGATTGTGGATAGTCGAGGGAACATCGTGATGGATGTGAAATACGAGATTATGGATCTTGATCGTACCGACTATTATCACGACATTGATCCGATCGCAACAGTTCAATATGCATTAAAAGCTAAGGATGGTTCAATCTCGGCATCAATCAATATTAAAACGGGCAAACGGATATTTCCAGCCTATTCCATGGTAAACTACCTTGGTGACGGAATGTACAGCGGGGTGCCGGTAGGGAAGAAGAGTCATTATGTTATTTTCAATGCAAAAGGAAAAGAAGTATTCCGCTCAGGTTTAGAAGGTTAGATCTTTTCGTTACATCAGTGTTTGGGATTATGAGCCGTAGTATAGTTACCATGTCATTGGCTTTCATATGATTCGTTGTATGGGAGCCAAGAAAAGGTGCCTCAACAGAGGCACCTTTTTAGGTCGTTTATTTTAAATATTTGAGTTCAGATATGAACACTAACTGATTTAACTATACGTGAGTCTAAATTTACTGTCTTTCTTTTCTGTTTAAAATAACTCCAGCTGCTCAGGACCCTCTTCCTTTTCTGGCTCGGTGCGGTCGGGAAATGGTTTGATAGGCTGACCTAGCAGTTCCATCATCATCTGGGCGTTGGTTGCTGCATCTCCGGCAGAGTTATTGTTAAAAATAACAAACACATCTTCACTCTGCTCCTGCAGCTGTTCCAGATAAACTTTCCATTCCGACAACTCCTGTTCGTTGTAGCGATACAGATAACGAGTCTCACGCCAATTTGGTGCGCCGTTTTGTTGCCAGCCGGATACGTTGCGTCCATGCATGCGAACGAGTGTCATCCGGGAATCCGTTGCGACGGGCACAATGGGAATAGAACCTGGCCCTGCCTGTGGTTCGTCACAGACGCTGTGAATCCATCCTTGCTCTTTTAGAAAATGAAGCGTGCGCTCACGCATGTTGTCCGCATACCAGCTTTGGTGACGAAATTCGATTACGCATGGAATGCCCTCCATACGGAGCTTCACTTCCCGTAGTTCATTGACGTTGTCCCGGTTGCATTCAAACCAAGGCGGATATTGAAACAAGGCAGCCTGCATTTTGCCTGCTTCGCTCACAGGTTCAAGCGATTCACGAAAAGCTTTGTACATCTCGGACGTGCTGGTAAAATACGGCTTGCCCCGTAGATGTCCCGTCATTCCCTGATAGGCTTTCACGATAAATGAAAATGATTCAGGAGTCTCCGAAGCCCAGCGGGCCATCCGGTCGCGAGGTTGCACGGCGTAGAAGGAACTGTCTACCTCCACCGTGGAAAAATATTGTCCGTACAGACGAAGCTTGTCCTTTGCTTGGGTACGGTTTGGATAGAGGTCTTCCTGATCGCCCCATCCCGTAAGTCCGATACGAATCATAAGAACACCTCCTGTTGTATGTATTTAACCGATTCGTAGGAGCATGATATGTCTAACATTATATCTTGCGTTGTAGAGGCGTTCAATGAGGATGGCAGACGATCATTTTGAGTTTGGGTTCTAAAGCGTTACAATAATTCGAAATGATTCAAAACAGACACCAGTCGTAGCTTAGCATAAGGTGGTCTGGCCAGCAAAATCAGCCAATGCGGATATGGTTCACTGAAGATACGGAGGGCGAACGTTGACATGAAGGAATGGTACGAAACAAGTTTTGGCGAAGATTATCTGCTCGTATACAAACACCGGGATGTGCATGGTGCTTATGAGGAAGTACATAAGATGATTAACTGGTTGAAGCTTCGCCCTCGTGCAGAAGTGCTCGATCTCTGCTGCGGGATGGGCAGGCATTCTCTTGCGCTTGCGGACGCTGGCTTCCAGGTGACGGGAGTCGACTTGTCCGATGTGCTTCTGCGTGAAGCGAGAGAACTGGATGCCGATCATCGGGTTAGATGGTGTCATGCCGATATGCGCAGAATCCCCCTGGACGGTGGATTCGATGCCGTAGTTAACCTGTTCACTTCGTTTGGATACTTTCCCGAGGATATTGAACAATTGAAGGTTCTGCGCGCCATCCATCGAATGTTGAAGCCTGGAGGCAGTTTCATTCTTGATTTTATCAATACAGCTTATGTGCAAAAACATCTGGTGCAGCACTCTGTTCGTGAAGATGAAGGGCAGCGGATTGAAGAATTTCGCAGGATACGAGAGGGGTTTGTGCAAAAGGAAATACATATCACGGACATCTCTGCCGGGGCTGAACCGCGAACCTACAAGGAAAGTGTCAAGCTTTACTCGCGAGAGCAACTGAGTGAAATGCTGGAGGATGCAGATCTTCAGGTTGATCAGGTTCACGGGGGATACGATGAAGAGAAGTATGACGAGCAGACTTCGCCGCGCATGATCTTTGTAGGACATCTTCCTACTGACTAATTGACTCGAGAGAGGGGAAAGATCATGAAACGTACAAGAACCGAATCGTTATCTATGCCAGAGGGAATGCACCGTATTCAAATCACGATGTCTTTTCCACTTCGATGGGTAAACAGTTATATTTTAACCGAACCGGATGGCAAGGTCAGCATTATTGATCCAGGACCGCGTACAGCGGAGACGGAGCAGGAGTGGCATGAAGCGTTGGCTGGACTCGGCTTGACCTTTCAACATATTCATCAGATTGTACTGACCCATCATCATCCTGATCATCTGGGATTGTCCGGCTGGATGCAGCAGATGTCGGGTGCACCCGTGTTAATGTCAGCACGCTCCCGCCAGGAGACAGATTTTATGTGGGGAACCGGGGCGAGCATTGAAGAGAGACTGCCGGAGTATTACCTGCTTCATGGTATGCCGCAACAAAAAACGGTTGAAATTAAGGAACATATGAAAACATTTATCTCACAAATTACACCGCTTCCGGAGGTAACCATCGTTGCAGATGGTGAAACCGTCCATATGGGTGGAAAAGCATGGACCGCTGTGGAAACGGGCGGACATGCCCCGGGTCATCTCTCATTCTATGCTCCTGAATCAAGAGAGATTCTGTGCGGAGATGCTGTTTTACCCCAAATTTCGCCCAATATCAGTTTGCAACCGGGCAGTGATACAGAACCTCTACTGTCATACATGGATGGATTGCGGCGTCTGAGCACTTTTACAGTGGAACGTGCATATCCGGGTCATCGAAATCCGTTTACCCGTTTTACGGAACGAACCATCGAATTGCTCGCTCACCATGAAGAGCGTCTGGGCAAACTGACGGAACGTATGCAGGAAGACCCTGCGCACGCATATGATATCTGCTTGCATTTGTTTGGTGATCGGCTTGGAATACATCAATTACGTTTTGCCATGAGCGAAACACTGGCGCATCTGCAGGAATTAACTCGGCGTGGTTTGGCGGGACAGGTACAACAGGCTGACGGAATCATTTATTTTCAACATTTAACTAGCTAGTAGTCATAGGTTGCATATAAACACATTTTGGCACAGATGTTAATAGCTTTTTTTCAATAGTGATCTCATCCCTATCCCTAAGCAGGATTTACCTGTTTGGGGCTTTTTTTGTGAGAAAAACAAAAAGCTTTAGGCGCGGTTAACCGTTTATTCAGCTTCTTTTAAGCCAGGGAGCCTATCATACAACTATGAACTTCGCTATGGAAAGCAGGGATAAGCGATGACAAGACGTAAACGGAACCAATGGCGGAAATGGCAAGCTTCGGCTGCGGCTACATTAACGGTGGCTGCACTCTTTCAATATGTAAGAACCTCGGATGCATTTGACGTCGCTTATGCGGCGGCGAATGGGACAGACACTGGAATAACAGCTTCCACACGGGTGGATTCACGTGACGATGTGATGGATGAATGGTCTCCAGACGGTACGGATCAGTACAATTGGGATACAGACGGGTACTCGGTTGGGTCAAATCAGGATCAGACCAATTCGCTGCGCTCGGGCTCTGAAAGCAATCATGGCAATTATCAGTCACGCACAGGTGCATCATGAGCCGCACAGAGCAGGCTGTACGTCCCCTCCGATTTTATTTTCACGCGATGAACACGAAGGTAGAAGTGCAGTTTCTGGCAGATAGAGAACAGGCGGAACACGCCGCCTCCCTCGTCAAAAACTGGTTCGAAACACAGGAGCAGCGTTTTAGCCGTTTTGTGGCTGATAGTGAATTAACTCGTCTGAATGAGAGTCATGGATGGATCTCTGTCTCGGCTGCGATGGATGAGGTGCTCAGCTTAGCATATGGATATATCGGACAAACGGAAGGCATCTTCCAACCCGGCATCATGAAAGCTCTTCGTTCATCGGGATATGATACAAGCTTTGAAAAGATACATCAGCGAGCATCCCAGCGGCCTTTGCTGGAGCGTCTATTACCTATATTAAAATCGGAAGCCGCTGGCATGAGGGAAGATCCATATGACTACAGTCGTCCAAGCTGGATACAGCGGGAAGGGAGCCGGATGGTGCATCTCGACCTGGGAACGGAGCTGGATCTTGGCGGTATTGTAAAAGGCTGGGCTGTAGAACGTATCGCGGACTGGCTAAAGAAGAGAATGAACATTCCTGCGGGAATGATTAATGCAGGCGGTGACATTCAGGTATGGGGTACAACAGACCATCCTCATTGGACGCTGGAGGTAACCAGTCCGTTTCCACAGATGCAAGATGTGTCGGGGGCGGTACGCCTACAACGAGGGGCTGTCGCCACATCAGGGATTACACGTAGACAGTGGCAAGATGACAAGGGTTATACAGCACATCATCTTATCGATCCCCGGACGATGAAACCGGCAGACACAGACATTTTACAATGTACCGTCGTTGGTCAGCATGCTTCGCAGTGCGAAATTATAGCCAAGACCGTATCGATCTTGGGGAGTGCAGAAGCAGTGAACTGGCTTAACCGACATTATGACCGACATGATGTTCTTTGGATCACTCGAGAGGCAAACGTTTATTTTAGAGGAAATTCATCAACACTTGCTGAGCGCTGGCCTGGCTTCGACCCGGATCATCGTTTTAGCTTGATCGAATAGGAACGGGAACAAGTCTTATAGATTTGGGGGAACCGGTTATGGCACAGTGGATTGTAGATTACCTGCCAACGTGGAATATCATTCGTATTAGTGGGATTGCTGCATATGTACTGCTTTTTGCTGGTGTATTTCTAGGGATTGCTCAAGGGATGCCTATCGCCAAGGGGAGACCAAAAGCTGTCATGTTTGAGTGGCATACACGAACAACCTGGCTTGCTTTTGGACTTGGCATCACACATGCACTCACATTGGTTATTGATCACTACAGCCCGTTTACCTGGAGAGAACTGTTGATTCCTTTTACAGCGTCAGTGCACCCGTTTGGCACGGGGCTGGGCACGCTAGCTTTCTACGGCTTGCTGATCGTGTTATTGTCCAGTGATCTACGCACCAAGCTGGGGCGCAAATGGTGGTTTATGTTCCACATGTTATCCTATCCGGTATTTGCCGGGTTATTGATTCATGGCATGGTAACGGGAAGTGATTCGGGTCACGTGATCATGCGTCTGATGTATGTATTTACCGGAATCAGCATTGTTGGTATCACGGTATTGCGTGGTCTGATGCGAGAGCGAAAAGGACCGGAGATCACGATTGGACCCAAACGGAATGAATCAGAATCGATGAAAGATAGAAAATGGGCAGAAACCTACGGATTGGCTGTGCCTTTGGGGCAAGAGCAACTCAAATAGGTGTTGCAACATGAATTAGCCATATGAAATAGAGAAGCGGCCTGCACTGGCCGCTTTTTTGACTCGTTTTTCTTCGACTACCCATCTAAAACTAAATCTTGTCGTCGCTGACTGGCTTTTCTCCGAGTGCCTCTTCCATCTCGGATTGTTTGCGGTGAGCAATCCGGCTACTCGCGGCTGAAGCGATGGCCCCGACAATATCGTCGAAGAACGTATGCACAGGTCCCAGGCTTTTGTCATTGAGACGTTCCAATACCCCAGGTTTCAGCTTGTCCACATAACCGTAATTGGTAAATCCGATACTGCCATATACATTCACAATCGAGAAGGCGAGAATTTCATCTACGCCATACAGTCCTTCATCGTTCTCAATCATCTCTTGCAAAGGAGAGATCAGTTGTCCTTGTTCTGCCAGCAGATCAAGCTGGATACCCGTCAGGACAGCGTTCTGAACCTCACGTTTTTTCAAAACCATCTCCACGTTCTCTATGCATTCTTCCATCGTCAGTCCAGGATAATACTTTTTCTGAAGAAGCATGACCAGTTCTGCGATCTCAGGGATCGTGACGCCCCGTTTGTGTAACCATTCCCTTGTTGCTTCAGCAACTTTGCGGCTATTCAGACTGTAAGGGATTTTTTCCTGCTCCGGATGTTCCATGGGCGAATCCTCCTCTGGTGTAAAAAAAGTTCGTTCAACTTATATATCGATGATTGCATACATCTACCTTACATACGTTATTAACCGTATCGCGTTGCTTTTATGTTGGTATCACATGAAGATTGCCAGATTGAGCAGGAGCTTGTGCAAAAAGTAGTTATTTTTTGAACGAAGGCCCGTATACATGGTAGTACAAACTGTAAAAATGATGAGGGGGAACGTGAATCATGAGAAAAATCCCATCTTTACGTAAGGCATCGGCAGCGGCTTTGCTTGGCATTCCTGTCGTATTATCTGGTTGTGGAATGTTCGGTGCCCAATCTTCAGAAGCGATTGATCCGCCGCCACGTATTCAGGAAGCCGCTATGATTCAGGCCGCTGAAGGTAATGGAAAGCTCGCAACGCTTCCGCTCACGACGGTGTATTTACAAGACCAGCAAGGGATGCTCGCTCCAGTCTCGTTAACCCTTCCATCCGGAACCGATGTAAGTAGCCCGAAGACAGCTCTGGATACTTTGGTTACAGGCGGAGCATATGCTGGAATGTTACCTGAAGGCTTCAAGGGTGTATTGCCACAGGGAACGGTAGTGCAGAATGTAACCATTCACTCGGATGACAAGCTGGCTGTTGTCGAGTTCTCGGGTAACTTTGCCAAATATGATGCCAAAGATGAGCGTAAAATGCTGGAAGCCGTGACGTGGACGCTGACAGGAACGCCTGAGGTAAACCATGTACAGATTTGGGTGGATGGCAAAAAGCTGAGTCAAATGCCTGTCAATAGTACACCTCTTCCAGAGCCGTTGAATCGCGCGGTAGGCATTAATCTGGATTTAGGTGAATCCTTCACAACGAACAGCAGTCCTGTGACGGTTTATTTTTCAGCCGCTTCTCCTGCTGGTGTGCAATATTATGTTCCAGTTACACGGCTAGTTGCTCCAAGTGGAGACCGCGTTCAGGCCGCTTTAAACGAGTTGATCAAGGGACCAGCCAAGGATGGAGAACTGGAAGAAGTGATGACAGGTGGAACGGAATTGCAGTCGGTTAAGACGTCTGAGGATGGCACGGTAACGGTTGCGCTGAAGGATGATATGTTCACAGAAGGGGACATGGTACCTAGTGAGTTGTTGCAGTCCGTTGTCCTGACAACCGCGGAGAATACAGTCAGCAAAGATGCCAAAGTGCAGATTGAATGGAACGGGCAGAAAACGGTCAAAGGTGATGATAACCGGGATTACAGTGCGCCGGTGTCCAAGCCAGAATACATTAACGAAATCCCGATTTAACAGATAAGAGAGCCCCGAGGGTGCTTTTAACTGAACTCTTTGGTAAAATATAAAGGATGGTTGCAAGAGAGAAGAAGTTCAACATTACAGGATGCTTAAGTCGTAGGAGGCAGAAAATATGAGATCTAACGGACGAACTAGCGAACAGCTACGCCCGATGAATTTAACAATTAACACGAATAAATACGCCGAGGGCTCTGTATTGATTGAAGTCGGTGATACAAAGGTAATCTGTACGGCAACGGTGGAGGAACGTGTTCCGCCTTTTATGAAAGGACAGGGCAAAGGCTGGGTTACAGCGGAATACTCTATGCTTCCGCGTGCTACTCATACTCGAAACCAGCGTGAAGCGAATCGCGGCAAGCTGACAGGACGCACGATGGAGATTCAACGCCTGATCGGCCGTGCTCTTCGTTCGGTAGTGAACTTGCAGGCACTTGGGGAGCGCACCATTACGCTGGATTGTGATGTCATTCAGGCAGATGGAGGCACACGCACAACATCCATTACCGGTTCATTTGTGGCGCTGGCGCTCGCTGTGAACAAAATTGCGCAGCAACATAAACTGCAGGTGTTCCCGATCACGGATTTCCTTGCTTCCGTGAGCGTAGGTGTTGTCGGAGAACAGCCGGTACTGGATCTGAATTATGATGAGGATTCCAAAGCCAAAGTGGACATGAATCTGGTGATGACGGGCAGCGGGAAATACGTGGAGCTTCAGGGAACAGGTGAGGAAGCACCCTTTGACCGCCGTGAATTGAACGCGATGCTGGAACTTGGCGAACAAGGAATTTTGGAAATGATCGAGCGGCAAAAAGAAGCTCTTGGACCGATTGCGCTGAAGATTGGTTCACGTGGATTGGGTGAGGCTTAAGATGAGTCTGGACAGCCCGGTTATCATTGTTGCCACCCGCAATGCAGGAAAAGTGCGTGAATTCGCGCATGCTTTTGCTCCGCTGGGCAAAGAGGTCAAAAGCATGTTTGATTATCCGGAGCTGCCGGATGTCGTGGAAGATGGTGTTACCTTTGCCGAGAATGCGTGGAAAAAAGCAAAAGCCGTTGGTGATGCGCTCGGGCTTCCTGTTCTGGCAGACGATTCAGGACTTTGTGTAGATTTGCTGAACGGAGAACCGGGTGTTTATTCCGCAAGATATGCTGGTGAAGGTGCGACTGACGCCCAGAACAATGCCAAGCTACTGGATGCTCTTGCTGCGTTAAAATCAGGTGAGGATTCCCAGCAACCGTTGTTAAGTCCTGCTCAATTTGTGTGTGCACTGGTGCTTTACGATCCAGCAAGTGGAGACAAGTATGAAGCTGAGGGTTCGGCTGATGGCTGGATTACAGCTGATGCTGCAGGCGAGGGTGGCTTCGGATATGATCCCCTCTTCTATGTGCCGGAGTATGAGAAAACGATGGCAGAACTTACGTTGGAACAAAAACAAGCGATCAGTCATCGGGGTCATGCACTGCGAGCACTGATTTCTCGCTTGCAAGCATAAAAGAAGAGGTAGGCTACATGCTTCGCTAGTGTGCTGAATCGATTGACTTTCTTGATTGTATGAAGCAAGTGGAGCATTGAATTCATCAAGGCGTTAATGGAAACAACTTTCATTCCTATGGGATCGGATAAGGTTGTTACTCTGTTAACGTCTTTTTGATATGCGTTGTTAAGCTAATCAAGTGTGGTCCTTCCATGTACCTAGATATCATGACTGATTAAGGATTTTAGATATGGGGAACATGTGTTCTTTTTCCTATACCGAACAGGAGGTGGTTTGCACGATTGGGAATGGCATTGGGACTGGGGTTGGAAGAAGTTGCAAGTCATGCCGGGTATGGGTTAACATTCAGATTAGTGAAAGATGATACACCTTATACGGGAGGGATTTGGCATGCAAGAAGTGAAGCTGGTTGTAAATTACGATGACTATGAAGAAGGTATTCGAATGGAGACACTTCTTCAAGATTTGGCAGCAAAACCGGAAGCGGCTACGCTGGAAAGTCTGATCATTGGAGATTGGGGACAAGCTTATGAAAATTCTCCGCAGGAATTCAAAGATACGTTAATTCAGCTTGCACCAAGTTTTCCGGCTCTAAAACAATTGTTTATCGGAGATATGGAGTCCGAAGAGTGCGAAGTTTCCTGGATTGTTCAGACGAATCTTGCGCCAATTCTGCAAGCTTTTCCGAATTTGACCTCGTTTGTGATCAAAGGCAGTAGCGGACTTGAACTTGAGCCTCTTCAGCACAGCAAGCTGGAAGAGTTAGTGATTATCTGTGGTGGTCTTCCGAAAAAAGTGTTACATTCCATTGCCTCCGCTGAACTTCCCGAATTGCGCAAGCTCGAACTGTATTTGGGTGTGGAAGACTATGGATTTGACGGTTCATTAGAGGACGTACTGCCATTGCTTGAAAAAGGACGTTTCCCTAAACTGGAGTACCTTGGTTTGAAGGACAGCGAAATACAGGATGAGATTGCCAAGGCTACTGCAGATGCATCGATCTTGGAACAGATTCAGATACTTGATTTCTCCGAAGGCACATTATCCGATGAAGGTGCAGAGGCACTGCTTGCCAGCGAACAAATCAAACAATTAAAACATTTGAAGCTAAGCTATCACTTCATGACGGACGAAATGATGGAGCGCTTTAAGCAATCAGGCATGTCGGTAGATGTCAGTGACCAACAGGAAAGTGATGAGGATGACTGGCGTTTCCCGATGCTGACAGAATAAATGATGTGGCATGAAAAAGATCTGTTATTAATTAGCAATCCAGATAATCGACGAACGGCAGGGATACAAGAAGCCAGAAGACAAATGGGGATGAAACCTGCGACGGTGTTGTCTTATGAGAATCTGCTCCGTACCTGGAGACAGGGAGGCGGTCTTGCCGAACTTGTGCAATTCATCTCACCTAGCCCGCTGATTCGACTGGATGCTCCCGGGGAAGATTGGGAGGTAGAACGCGGGCTGTTACATCTCGGGGCAACCGACTACGAAGGCTTTGACGGTACAGTATTGAGCACTCCATCGCCGAGTTTTGAGGGCTGGAAGTTTAGCTCGCCAAATGAAGCGATATCTTCGGTGAAATGGTCACCAGGTGAATCTTTCTCTGCCGAAGCAGCGCTCACATTAGAGCAACAATGGGGCAGAATTTACGCGCCTGCCCAATGGTTCAGAGGCTGGAAGGTTTGTCTTGACCGAATCGCCCAAGAAGCGCGTGAAGTATGGCCTGGTGTGCAATTCTGGAATGATCCTGATGAGATTGGCATGATGTTTGATAAAAGAGAATGCCAGCTTCACCTCATGCGTCAAGGAATTTCGGTGCCACCGATATTACCTTCTTCCGAGCCAATTCAGTGCTGGGAACAGTTGCGAGCAGCGATGGATGCATCACGGATGCATCGCGTTTTTATTAAGCTAGCCTGTGGCTCGGCTGCTTCTGGAGTAGTTGCATATCAAGTGAATCCGCGAACAGGTGTAGAGATTGCTGTGACAACCGTAGGTATGGAGACCAGCCAGGGTCAAACGCTCTTTTACAATGAAGGTAAACTGCAAAAGTATACACATCCTGAAGAAATTCGTACGCTGCTGGACTGGCTTTGTGCTGAAGGAGCTCAGATAGAACGGTGGATGCCCAAAGCTATGCTGGATCAACGTGTTTATGACATTCGCCAACTTGTGATGGCAGGACAGGCCGGTCATGCAGTCATGCGTCTTAGCCGTACACCAATCACCAATCTTCATTTACGGAATGAGCGCATGCTACCGGCGGAAGCTGGTCTGCCCGACCCACATATGTCGATGATCCAGAGAGTAGCTCGTGATACGATGCTGGCTTTTCCCAATTCATGGTCGGCAGGCATTGATGTGATGCTTACCAGTGGCATGGAACCACGAGCGTACGTGCTGGACGTGAACCCGTTCGGAGACTTGTTATACCGAGTCAGACATCAAGAGTTGACCCCGTATGAATGGGAGATGAAGCTTTTGCGAAAGGAGCCTGTTAGACATGCCTGATATGAACACCATTGTAGGCTCCCATGATATATTGATGATTACACTGGATACGCTACGATATGATGTTGCCAAGCTGGAAGAACAGCATTGCCCCAATCTGTGTGGCTCCGGTTCGTGGGAGAAACGGCATACCCCGGGGAGCTTTACGTATGCTGCTCACCATGCTTTTTTTGGCGGTTTTATGCCCACACCTGCCAATACAGACAAAGCATCGCATGTAAGGTTGTTCCATTCTCGAAATACGGGACTTCAAACTCATCCTCATACTTGGTTGTTTGATACGCCGGATATCGTGTCCGGCTTTGCCGCTGAAGGGTATCGAACGATCTGTATCGGTGGCGTCATATTTTTTACGAAAAAGAATCCTCTCGCCAAAGTGTTGCCTGGTTATTTTCAGCAAAGTTATTGGCGCATGAATTTTGGGGTTACCAATCCAAGGTCAACAGAGAATCAAGTCAACCATGCCTTAAAGTTACTCGATCAGACTGGGCCAGACGAGAAGCTTTTTCTTTTCATGAACGTTTCTGCCATTCACGGCCCCAACCGATACTTCGTTGAGGGAGCCCGGGAGGACTCGGTAGATACGCAGCGAGCCGCATTGCGATATGTGGACAAGGCGTTAGGACCTTTGTTTGAAGCGATGAGAGCGCGCGAACGGCCAACGTTCTGCCTTGCTTTTTCTGACCATGGTACCGCCTATGGTGAAGATGGATATCACGGACACCGACTGGCGCATGATGTAGTTTGGACGGTGCCGTACCGTGAATTTATTTTATAAGGAGGGAAGCCCGATGAGTGAGTATGCAGAGCGAACTACAGCAGGTGCCACACAGTCTGGCTCCGATCCAGCAGCAAGTCTTCGTGATGTGCTGACATTCCCTTATCGTTCCTATCTGTACTCTTACCCGCATAAGACAGCATATCGTGAACTGAATCCGCCCATTCCGCTGCAATCTCTGTGGGATAAGGAAGACACGGAGACTTACTTTTTATACATGCACATCCCTTTTTGTGCTGCTCGTTGCGGGTTTTGCAATCTGTTCACACTGCCGGACAAGCGGCAGGACAGCCATGAACAGTATGTGGACGCACTTGAACGTCAAGCGAAGCAGTGGGCGCCAGTGACTTCGCGTAGACCGTATTCGAGGTTTGCAATTGGTGGGGGAACACCCACATTGTTGAATGAGACACAGCTAAGCCGTCTGTTTGACATTGCTGAACATACGATGGGACTAGATACGTCGCAAGCTTCGATATCGGTGGAGACATCCCCGGACACTGTTACGGATGGGAAATTAAGCATCTTGAAGGAACGGCGTGTGGATCGGGTGAGTATGGGGATTCAGAGTTTTATTGAAGCAGAGGCTTCAGCCATCTATCGACCGCAAAAACCTCAAGAGGTAGAACGCGCGCTGGAGAAGCTGGTTCGTTATGATTTTCCGTTATTGAATCTGGATCTGATCTATGGTTTACCGGGTCAAACCGAGGCGACATGGATATATTCCCTTGAACGTGTTCTGGCTTATGATCCGGGTGAAGTATTTATTTATCCTCTATACACAAGGGAAAACACGATCGTAAAGCCAGAGGATATTCAGCGTCAAGGACCCGATATACGAATGCAACTTTACCAAGCTGCACGTGAACTTTTAAAAAGCAAAGGGTACACCCAATATTCGATGCGCAGATTTGCGAAGGAGCAGTCTTCTGCCAAAGCACTTTTACCGTACAGTTGTCAGGAAGAGGGCATGGTCGGTCTGGGATGTGGTGCCCGTTCCTATACGAGCGAGGTTCATTATGCATCTAAATACGGTGTGACCTATAAGGCAACACAAAGCATTATTGCAGACTATGTAGGCACCGAGCGTTATGATGTAGCTGATTATGGCATTGTGTTAAGCCGCGAAGAGCAGAAACGCCGATTTATATTAAAAGCGCTGCTACATCGGGAAGGACTCATGTTGTCCGCTTACCAGGAGAGGTTCGGAACAGATGTGATGTCTGACTACCCTTGGCTGAACGAATTGTTGGTCGAAGAGATGGCATGCTTCGATGTCGAAGAAAATGAGCGAGTACTGCGTTTGACAGAGAATGGACTTGGATATTCCGATGCCATTGGAGACTGGCTTATTTCTGCGGATATTCGGGAGCAGATGGAAGGATTTGTTTTCTCATGAGAGCGACCTTATATTACCGGGGGAAGTTATCCTCTTGTAACTATGACTGTCCCTATTGTCCGTTCAGCAAAACAGTGGATTCCAAAGAAACGTTAAATGTGGACGAACAGCAGCTACGCCAATTTGTAAACTGGGTCAGAGAACAGGAGATTCATGGGCATCGATTTTCGATATTCTTTAACCCCTACGGAGAAGCTTTGGTGCGGCGCTGGTATCGGGAAGCGATGGTTGAATTGTCACATATGACTCATGTGGATAAGGTAGCGATTCAGACGAACCTTTCTGTGAAACTGGATTGGGCAAGTGAGTTGCATGTAGACAAAGCGGCCTTTTGGGCAACGTATCACCCTCGCGAGACCAAAGAGACTTCCTTTGTGAACCAATGTATGACATTACGGCAGATGGGGCTGTCTTTCAGCGTCGGCACGGTTGGACTACGCAGTGCATTTCCAGCCATAGAATCCATGAGGAATGCCCTACCTGACGATGTATATATGTGGATCAATGCGTTCAAAGATCGGCCGAACTACTACACCCCGGACGAAATCAAGTTTCTCAAGGACATTGACCCGTTCTTTGAGGGGAATCTGCAGGACTATGATAGTTTGGGCAAGCGCTGTGCTGCAGGCACGGATGTGTTTTATGTTCAAGGCTCGGGTCATGTAAAAAGATGTTATAAGGATCGACGGATCATCGGTCATCTCTATCGTGATGGCTTGCAGGCTTTGGCTAAAGATCGTCCTTGTGGCATGAAAAAATGCGGCTGTTACATCGGTTATATTCATATGCAGGATTCCCCGTTCAGAGAAACATTTGGCACAGGGCTACTGGAACGGAATCCGACCTTTATTCATCAATAAATTCATCTTACAGTAAGTGCTTGCCTCAAACCTTAAGGTTTGTTTGCAAGTGTACTGGAAGGTGTTTTTTTTATTTTCTGTAATAAAGAAATAATTCGAAAACCCTTGATAAATAGGTCTTGACTTATTTTATTGCAAATTCAAAATAATTTCTGATTCAAGTTTTGGTGGTTTTGGGTTAGTATTAATTAGGAATAAAGACCCGTTTATTAAATGATATATATAATTATTATATTGTTTTATATCATATTATAGGTCTTTAGTCTAGTTTAGGGGGTGAATATGAAAAAAATATATCATCTTACATACTTGTATTGAAATTCGGGAGGAACTCAACGTGAAAAGGATATCCATCAGTCAAAAGTTACTTATCGGTTTTTCATCCGTTCTATTGTTGTTGATAGCGGTTACAGCTATTTCGTACTTTCAATTTGTGAGTTTGGAGAAAACATTCACCGATTTAATCAATGATAGAACAAGCAAATTGCTTAAAATTAAAAATATGACGATTGACCTGAAATCACAACAAGTGGCTTTGAGAAATTACATCATGAAACCTGACCAGGGGAATGAGGACGCATTTCAGCAAGCGTATGAAGATTACATAAAATTGAGCGAAGATCTAAAAGCGACAGTTACGAGTTCCAATATGAAGCAATATCTGGCAGACTCGAGCGAATTGATGATCAAATATTATGACATTGCCAAAAATATAATGTCTTTGACTAAGCAAGGGAATGTGGAGGAAATATCCGGGTTAATGGAGAATACCGTCCCGCCGCTTATTACTGAATTTGAAAACATTGTCGAGTCGATGGAAAATCATCAACAAAAAGCAATGGATGAAGGGATCGCCGCGGCCAATGTCCAGACAGCTACGGTTCTTCGATTGATCATTATCCTAGGTATCGTGTCTATTCTTATTGGTTTAGCAATCGCAACGATCATCGGCCGAATGATCTCCAAACCGGTGCAGGCTGTTGCACAAGCCGCTAGCCGTATTGCTGAAGGTGACTTAACAGGGGAACCATTGAAGGTTCGTAACAAAGACGAGATCGGGGAGATGGCTGAAGCATTTAATGTGATGTCCGTCAATTTGCGTTCGCTGATTCATCAGGTGAATGATGGTGCAGAACGTGTAGCAGCTTCGTCGGAAGAATTAACAGCAAGTACCGAACAGACGGCTATAGCTAATGAACAAGTAGCCACTACGATGGGTGAGATCGCAACAGGGATGGATGCCCAGGTTCGTATGGTCAGCGAAGGATTCCAGACGATGAATGAACTGGCTACCGGTTTCCGGCAAGTGGCTGAAAATACAACTGTTGTTTCCGAGAAGGCTGCTGAAGCTTCTGCTCAGACGATATCGGGTAGTGAATCCATTCGCACAGCGGTTGGTCAGATGAATTCCATTCAGAATACAGTTTCGAGCCTTGCGGGAGTTATTGAAGAACTCAGTAAGCACTCGACAGATATTGTGAAAATGGTAGGCGCGATCTCGGAAATATCTGCCCAGACGAATCTGTTATCTCTTAACGCAGCCATTGAAGCGGCGAGAGCTGGAGAGCACGGAAGAGGATTCCAGGTCGTGGCTACCGAAGTTCGAAAATTGTCAGAGCAATCTGCACAGTCTGCAGGAGAAATTGTCGGACTTGTTTCTTCCATTGAGACAGGCATGAGAAATGCTGCGCATTCGATGAGTGTGGTATCTTCTGAAGTGCAAGAGGGAATTCAATTAGTGCACCAGGCAGGATCTACTTTTGACCACATTCGAACTTCAGTTAGTGGTGTTGCGGGACAAGCGCAGGAGGTGTCTGCTTCCATTGAACAGATGAATGCTGGTGTAGAGCAGATTAATGCGTCTATGAAATCAATCATGGACGTAACGGAGAACGCGGCAGCGGGCACAGAAGAAGTAAGTGCAACAACCGAAGAACAATTGTCTGCAATGCAAGAGATTGCATCGGCTGCGAATGATCTTTCATCTATGGCGGAGATGTTACAGCAGTCTGTTGCTCGTTTTAAAGTTTCTTAATTTAAGAAAAGGTAAATATGAGAAATGCCCCTGCACCATGTTAATGGTACGGGGCATTTTTTATTGTGGTTTTGTGGATGAACGCTCTAATTATCAGGATAGCTTACAGGGAAGTGCAGTGCTTAAAGTTGTACGTGAAAGAAGGCGAATTGAATTATCGGATCGCAACGTTATATGTTTTCAGCCAGCTATTGATTTGAGTCAGATAAGCGAACAACTGGGGCCCTGACATTAATTGACCAAACCACGGCAGATTGGATGAAGCATCTGGTGAAGAGGCGAGATTACGAATCTGTACTTTGTCGATAAGAGGCAGTAATGGTGATGTTGGATCATCCAGTATTTCAAGGACCTGTTGCTTGACTGCTGCAAGATACTGAGGATTATGTGTTTTGGGATAGGGGCTCTTCTTACGATACAGCACATCGTCAGGCAGGACACCTTCAAGCGCTTTTCGCAAAATGCCTTTCTCTCTTCCACCGGTAATTTTCATTTCCCAGGGAATGTTAAACACATATTGGATCAGCCGATGATCGCAATAAGGGACGCGGACTTCCAGACCAGCACCCATACTCATCCGGTCTTTTCGATCCAGCAGGGTAGGCATGAAGCGGGTAATATTCAAGTAAGACATAACACGCATCTGAGCTGTTTTCCCCGTTTCCCCTTCCAGTAACGGAACCTCTGCTACGGCATCCGAGTATCGGTCTGCAAGGTAGTCGAGCGGTCTGATCCACTCCCGAATGTCTGGGGATAACAGCCCTGCTCGCATGTCGGGTGCAACGGACCAAGGGAATGTACCTGAATTCAGCATTTCATCTCGGTGGAACCACGGGTACCCGCCGAATACCTCGTCAGCAGCTTCGCCGGAGATGGCGACAGTTGCTCCTTTTTTGATTTCTTTACAGAATAGATACAAGGATGAATCGACATCTGCCATACCCGGCAAATCTCTTACCAGCATAGCTTGAGTCAGTGCATGAACGAGTTCACCATTTTCAATCTCGATCCAGTGATGATCGGTTTTGAGCTCATCCACCATCCGCTGAATCCATGGGCCATCTGCCCCGGGCTGAAAGGAATGGGCTTGAAAGTGTTTCGCATTATCCACATAATCAACCGAATACGTACTCACTTGACCTTGCCCTGTTCGGTTATAATAATCGACAGCCAAAGCTGATAAAGCACTTGAGTCAAGGCCGCCGGATAAAAGAGAACATACAGGAACATCGGAAGCTAACTGGCGTTCTAGCGTATCCTGCAACAGACGGCGTACTTCAACTGCAGTCTCTTCCAGATTATGTTCGTGTTGCACCGATTCTAACTTCCAATAGGCATAGGTCTTGATCCCATTCCGGCTGTATATCATGGCGTGAGCGGGCTTCAGTTCATGAAGTGAAGAGTATACACCATGTCCTGGTGTTCGTGCAGGTCCTACAATAAATACTTCGGCGAGTCCTTCGGGTCCTACTGCAGCTTCCACATCTGGATGAAGGAGCAACGCTTTGGGTTCTGAACCAAATACAAGTGTATCTTTTGCATTACTGTAAAACAGAGGTTTGACGCCCAGCCGGTCACGGGCTAAGAAGACCTGTTCTCTTGCGCCGTCCCATATTGCAAAAGCAAAGATACCGTTAAACTTTTCAACACATACCGGCCCCCATTCGATATACGAAGCGAGCAGAACTTCTGTGTCACATTGCGTACGGAAATGGTGCCCACGCTGAAGCAACTCTTTTTTTAATTCGGGTGCATTGTATAGTTCTCCGTTATACACAACGGTATAGGAGGTGTCTCCTTGTAACGCATGCATGGGCTGTGCCCCGTTCTCCGGGTCCATTACGCTGAGGCGGCGATGTCCAAAAGCACAGGGGTTGGAAATCCATGTACCCGAAGCGTCGGGGCCACGGTTCGATAAGCTATTCGTCATCCGAACGAGCAACTCCGATTCCTGTGTCAAATCCCGATTCCACTGTACGAAGCCGGTTATACCGCACATGGTTTGTTCATCCTTTCTTGATCGAGTCATTCATCCGTATGCTTCCAAAAATCGAAAGCAGTTAGCAAATGTTGTCTTTTTCGTCAGAGGTCGTAACAAATATATGCCGAATGCAGGCATAAAATGTCTGTCCTCTTCGGAAACTACATGTAGGGATAACAGCTTTAAGCGCCTGTGAAGGGGAGTGCATGCAATGGACAGGACCAACTATTATGTGTCCGTCATGGGCCGCTCTGTCATACCGGATTCGTCTGTAACGTCATATGAATGGGTGATTCAGGCAACGCCGCAGGAAGCCGAACATTTACTGGGATTGCTATATCTTATGCAGGAAAAGGAAGAAGAAGCTTTTCCAGGAATGGTATTTCCTTGGCCGGACACGCCAGAACATGATGTGAATCGTGCTTATGAGACTGTTTTGCAACAGGTATACCGGGAAATTTACCGGTTGGGAACGCCAGAGACCAAGCACCAGATTGAACAAACGACATGAACAGAGTGAGCAACATGATGAAAACGAAGCGATTAATACAATTGCAAATGATCAGAACAAAAGGAGAAGATGACGATGTATGCCATTCAGGACGCTAAAATACGCAGATTAACGGAAGTGGACGGGTTATCTTGTGCAGAGGTTGAAGTACAGCCTGGCAATGCGGGAGATCCATCATTACTTGTATATGTAGCTAGTACTCAGCCCGCCAATGAACTGCAAGTGGTACGTATTGTGCGGAATCACTCGGATGGAGCCATTGACTGGTATAACAACAACATGCATACCGCCTTTGAAGATGCGACGGAAACGGCATTTGAAAATAGCGAGGGCATTACGGCAGAAGAGGATAAAGCTCAATTTCAAAGTAATTTGTTTGCTTTTGGATTGCTTGGCCCTACGCTGCAACGGTACCTGATTGGTCAGGGGTAATCAGATAGCACAATTGTACAAGTGATAAGTGTTAGGGTAGTGAAGAAATGGGATGTGAAGTAGAGGAAGTTTCGAGTAACAGAAAACAACGTAGCGTAACGTATGCAGAATAAAGAGTAGTGTTAATAGACAAACAACCCGCCGTAACATCATAGCGGGTTGTTTGTGGTAGGGCATATTTTGATATCGATGTGCTAGTATTAGTAACATTCAGTATTATCAGTAATATTCACGTAGAACTTGAATTCCTTTTACCACATTGTATACAAAACTCAAGCCGTATATGACAAAGAACAGAACGACAAACCCGATCGCTGATGCTAAACTGTGGGCTGTTATGAAGAAATACAGTAGCGGGATCGCCGCAAGGAAAGGGAAGACATGGGAGAAAAGTGCTCGCTTCGCATGTCCTTCAATGTATTCATCTCTCGCCACAATCCATACGATAATGGGAAACAGAAACGGGGCAAAAAAAATGCTGAAATAGGATAGTGATGATAAAAGTTGTCTCATAAATATTCTCTCCTTCAATAGAATGTCATAATGTATGTATGCAACAGATTACCCAGATGGAAGGGTGCTGAATAAGTATACACTCGGTACGGTTACGATTGATAGTTCTCGTTATTACTTCAATATTACCTCAAAAAGATTAGCTTATTCGGCTTTTTGTCTAAGTATACATACTCATACGATACTGGTTGTTATTGGGATGCATTATTAATTTTTAATAAAACTATTGCTAAAAATAGAAATCGGAGTATAATAGAGATCGTGCCGAATTTTATTGTACATATTTGTCTCAGTAGCTCAGCAGGATAGAGCAACGGCCTTCTAAGCCGTCGGTCGGGGGTTCGAATCCCTCCTGGGACGTCAGCAGAAAAAGCTTCCTTCGGGAAGCTTTTTTTGCGTTATGGGGAAAAGAACTTCGGGCGATTCGCCGGAACATCCGCATCGATAGGATGCATGTGATGTGCATATTTCTCTTTCATCTTTTTCCTTCATCGAGCTAAGCATTGGTTCTGCTTACAACATTGTTGTTTAATTGGTTTTTCCTATAAGTGAAATAGAATATATATATTTTATCAATAAGAAAATCTGTGCCACAATGAGGATATCAACAGTGAAAGCGACGGTGGAGCAGATGAAATCAATTAATCAGTGGCAGGCGCAAGAGTATGACAATCAACTGGCTTTTGTATCGGAGTATGGAAAAAGTCTCATACCCTGGCTTCGTCCGACAGAAGGAGAATCTATCCTTGACCTTGGCTGTGGAACCGGTGATTTAACGCAAGAGATTTCCCAATACGGGGTAGCAGTGACTGGTATAGACGCTTCCTCAGATATGATTGCTCAAGCGAAAAAAAAGTTTCCGGAATTGGAGTTCTGGGAAGCGGATGGTCAGCAGTTCGAAACAGAGCGACAGTACGATGCGGTCTTTTCTAACGCTGCGTTGCACTGGATGCGAAAGCCTCGAAATGTTGTAGACGGTGTGTGGCATGCACTGAAGCCTGGAGGACGATTTGTGGCCGAATTTGGCGGTAAAGGGAATGTGCAGATCATCGTTAACGCACTGGAGGAAGTGCTGGAACGGCATACAGGGATCAAGGCTTCCGAACGTAATCCATGGTATTTTCCGACGATTGCACAATACAGCACTCTTTTGGAAGACAGAGGCTTTGTGGTTCGTCAGGCCTATCACTATGACCGTCCTACCAAACTAGCAGATGGGGAAGATGGAATCATAGGCTGGTTGGCTCATTTTGGAGATGACTATTTTGAGGGTTTCAGCTCTGAGCAGGTGAAGGAATGGTGTCAGGAGATTAGCGAGATCGTGATTCCTAAGCTGTGGAAAAACGACGCGATCTATGCCGATTACAAACGTATTCGTATTGAGGCATTCAAACCCGAAGTTTAAACATTGAACCACTTAAAGATAATGTTATATGAATTTAAATCGCTTAACTGGCAACGTTTCTCTCCCGATCTTACATCGGTGAAAATCGTATAAAACCAATCAAAACTGAAAATCCGCAATGGAAATCATAGAAAACCATGCCTTTCTTTCGTTCAGAAAAGCGTGGTTTTTTCCTGTTTTCATATTAGAAATTTAAAATTTAAATATCCAAACGACAAAAATATACAAATGCGAATATTCACCCTACTAAAGACCCATATAAGTAATTTCTATATCAAAATGTAAGTAATTAGAAGGAATTTGTGATATTTTGGTAGAATAATTTACCAGGGGTCAAACATCTTGCAGATTGGCGGTGAACTTGGTCGAAAGTATTGCAGTGCTTCTGGCAGCAAGATCCCATTGGTGAGGCATCTACACGAAGAAGGAGGGCATAGCCTTGAATAAACGATTGATATCTATGTTAATGAGTGTCCTTATGGTTTTTTCCCTTATCCTGCCTGCAGCTGGAGCTGCTTCTGCGGACTCCGCAATTCAACTGGATAACACATTAAACAGCACCAAAGCAAAGCAAATGAGAGAAGTGCTTGCCAATAGGGAAGCTCGAATTGCTGCCGATCCAGTTTTGGATAAAAGCCTGAATGGTCTCGGCGGAGAGAACACACGAGTCATTGTTGAGCTTTCTAACAAACCTGTTGCTGTAGCTCAAGGCGAATCAACCCTCTCAGGAAGATCATTTACCTCCTCTATGGAAACAAAGGCTGTGACTCAAGTTGAAAACCAACAACAGTCATTTGTACATAGCCTCACTCAGAAAAAAATCAAACACGAAGTGCTGGACAATTATGCATATGCTCTTAATGGTGTAGCCCTTGAAATAAAAGGGAACCAATTGGGACAATTGCTTCAAATACCAGGTGTAGTCAGTGTATATCCTGACTATGAAGTGACGCTTGCGCCTGACACAGGCGAAGTGAATCCGCACATGAAAGATACAGCCCCTTTTATCGGAGCTCCTGAAGTATGGGATCTGGGGTACAAAGGAAAAGGTGTGAAAGTTGGCGTTATTGATACCGGTATTGACTACAATCACCCGAATCTGCGCGATGCTTATAAAGGTGGATGGGATTTTGTAGATAACGATGATGACCCATATGAAGCGACCTATCAGGAATGGAAAGCATCAGGCCAGCCTGAGCTTAATGAAAGAGGAAGCTCTTATTATACTTCTCATGGTACACACGTTTCAGGTACGGTCGCTGCTCGTGAAGCGGGAGACTATGGGGTCGTCGGGATTGCTCCTGAAGCGGATATTTACGCTTACCGTGTTTTAGGACCTTATGGCAGTGGACAGACGTCATGGGTACTCGGCGGAATTGACCGCTCAGTAGCGGACGGAATGGATGTCATCAACCTGTCGCTTGGTGCTGAAGGTAATGATCCGAGCTATGTCACTTCGGTTGCATTGAACAACGCGATGCTGTCTGGTGTAACTGCGGTTGTATCCAGTGGTAACAGCGGGCCTAATCGTTATACCTTGGGTTCACCAGGGGCTTCCGCTATGGCAATTACCGTAGGTAACTCCACAGGGCCTAGTCAGGTCATTACGGCGAATACACATTTCTGGATCGGTGAAGAAGGTGAGGAAACTCCGGAATTGGGGAATGCACCTGAAACGCAGGAACCTGCCGTTACACCAGTAATTGCGCCAGAAGGTGGAGCGGAAGCGACTACATCGGAAAACGGAGTAGAAGATGCTGCATCAGCACAGCCTGAATCTGATCAGGCTGAAGCTCCAGTAGCCAATGCTGACAATGAAACAGCGGACGAAGTGACATCCTTATCTGTTACCGAATCTGTATATCGTCTGGATGTGATGGGATGGAGTCTTGCGGCTGATCCTGAAGCGGTTTTGACAGGTCGATATGATGTTGAATTTGCAGCTTTGGGTAAACCAGCTGACTTTGAAGGTAAAGATTTTACAGGCAAAGTCGCGTTGATTCAACGCGGAGAACTTGCTTTTGTCGAGAAAATTGCCAATGCCAAAGCGGCAGGAGCGGTGGCAGTTATTGTGTATAACAATATTCCTGGTCCGATTGGCGTAAGTCTTGGTGATAACTTCGACCTGATTCCGACACTGAGCATGTCGAAGGAAGATGGTGAAGTCATTAAAGCTCAACTGGACGCGGGGCAACCTGTTGAAGTAAGCTTTAGTGATTTTGAGCGCAGTCAAACACCTGGGGATGAGATGAGTTCTTCCAGTTCCCGCGGGCCTGCGAAAGTAACGTTGGATATCAAACCGGATGTTGTTGCACCGGGCTCCAACATTCTATCCACCGTCCCTGCTTATGGTAAAGATGAGCCAGGTGCCGATTATGCTCAATCGTACGATCGCAAAAGTGGAACAAGTATGGCTGCACCACATGTAGCAGGTCTGGTTGCGCTGTTGCTTGAAAAGCACCCGGACTGGACACCTTTTGATGTCAAAGTTGCTTTGATGAATAATGCCAAAATCATGGACACAGCTAAATATGATGTGTTTGATCAAGGTGCAGGCCGCATTCAAGCGGTGAAATCCATTGATCCAGCCGCTTTTGTCAAAGTCATGGATGTGACTCAGTATACCGAGAGTGGATCGGTTGTTGAGAAAGAAAACATCACAGGAAGCATTAACTACGGTAACTTCTTAAGTACGGATGCAAAAACAGTAACCAAAACGATCAAGGTTCAGGCCTTGAACGGAAGCGGTGGCGAGTACACGGTGAATGTCAATCCGACTCGTACCGTGCCTGGGGTATCTGTTGCCGTTGATAAAACTTCATTCACTTTGAATGGGGAAGAAGAACTCGCTGTAACGGTTACGGTTCCTCGTGGTGTCACTGCGCTAACCGAGGCACAGGGCTACATTGAAATTACAAATGGAACCAACACGTTTACAATGCCGTATGTGGCTCACTTTAATGTGACTTCAAGCGGTGTGAAATATATTGAAACGGTAAAAGGAACTACGAAAAATCCGTTCTATTATCCGTTGAAAGCAGACGGTTCGCTGGATACACTGAACGTTGCAATGGAATTCCATAATCCAATGACGTTTGCACTCATTGAAATTTATAACGGCCTTGATCCAGACGGTGGTCATTATCAAGATGGATACATTGGCTCGATCTTTGGTAATTACTATAACTTCAACGCAAATGCCAGATACACGCTGGCTTGGGATGGTCAGTATTCGGATTACACAACGGAAGAAGCCACCGAACTTGCGGATGGTTTGTACACCGTAGATATCACGACCATCGGCACGGATGGCAAGACCTACAAAGAAGATACACCTCCGTTTTTGGTTAAAAAGACAGCTCCAGCAGTAACTGCTCCGCAATCGTTGGATTTCAAAGCGGAGGATGCTATTGTTATTGGCGGTACGGTGGATGATTTGTATTTCCGCGTTGCGCCTGCACTGGCTAAAGGGTGGAGCATTACACTTGATCCGACGACAGCGCTTAAAGCATCCTATGTGGTGAAAAAAGAAGATGGCTCAACGTTGAAAGAAGGCACGTTTAATGTTCAGGCGGACGGTAGCTTCCAATTCCCATTGGAAGGTGTTGAAGGTGGAACGTACACGGTGGAAACAACGGTAAAAGATGAGCAAGGTCTTGTTGGTACGGCTAGCACTACCATTAAAGTGGAATCTGCACAGACTGAACCTGAAACTCCGGCTACGAAAGCGCCTGGAACACCTAGTTTGTCCCACAATAACGGCTTTGTGAATGGTCTGTTAGGGGGCGACTACACGGTGTCCATGAACATGTGGTGGGGTGAGAATGCGACGAGCTACAAACTGTATGAGGATGGCGTGTTGGTTGATTCGCAAAAATTGACTTACAATGCACCTTGGGCTCAGTTCGCTCAAACGAAAATTAAAGGTAAAACCAATGGTACCTACACGTATGTTGCCGAACTGGCCAATGACAAAGGCGTGACGCGCAGTCAGACGCTGACTGTACGAGTAACCGATGCATTACCTGGCAAAGCAGTACTCTCCCATGATAACTGGGATGTAGACGGCAATTACAAAGTGATGATGAACTTATGGTGGGGAACAAACGCAACAGAGTATCGTCTTTACGAGAATGATGAGTTGATCGATACACAGTCACTCAAAGCGACAACACCTCTGCCTCAATTTGCTATAACCGCGGTGAAAGGCAAAGCATCTGGTACGTATACGTACCGTGCCGAGCTGGTTAACGCTGCCGGGGTGACAACCACCAATACCATTACGGTGAAGGTGAAGTAAGGGCAGCACGCATTAATGGGTAATGAGCTAGAAGTATTGGTTGTGAGCTAAAGCTTTTACTTCAAGCAGATAGTTTGGGAAAAGTAGTGCCTCGTCCCCTGACCGGCGTAAAGCCGGTAATCGGGACAAAGGATAAGAAACGGCCTCTCCCTGTTAAGCGTACAGGGGGAGGCCGTTTTTTGTTGTTGTTTCCAGGGAAGGATAGCTATCCGATCTCCTGGTGAACTTTTTTTATAAAACTAAGAAACAGTTCGGTCTTTGCTCGCTTGGAGTCCTGTCATAAGCAGTCCGATCGCAAGAAGAACCTGTACGAGCAGAGGGAGAGACCATCCATGGGTCCAGTCATGCATTAAACCAAACAGTAAAGGGCCTCCTGCAGCAAGCATGTATCCAATGGATTGAGCCATTCCCGAAAGACTTGCTGCCTCTCGCGCATGACGTGTGCGAAGGACAAAAAACATCGTGACCAGACCAAAGGAGGCCCCGGCACCAATCCCGGCTAGCGCAACCCCGATGGTGACGAGAACAGGTGCAGTGCTGAATAGTAACGCATATCCGACGATGAGACATAAACACGTTAAGGTGGTGAGTAGCCGTTGATCTCGTGTTTTTCCAGCCAGAATCGGCACGATGAAGGTAGCAGGTACACTAACCATTTGCATCAAAGACAACATCCAGCCAGCTGAGGCAGCACTAAAACCTTGATCCCCGAGGATCTCGGGAAGCCAAGTTATCGTTGTATAGAAGATTAACGACTGAATGCCCATGAACAACGTCACGAACCAAGCAAGAGAAGAAGTGCGTAGACGTGTGGGTGCCTTCTCGCTCTGGGAAGTGATATAGAGCATCTGTTTGCGCCCTCTCTGTGCCTGCGGAAGCCATAGAAAGACAGCCAGTAGGGATAGAATGGCCCATACCCCTAATGAAGCCCGCCAACCAAGCGAGGAGGCTTCTGCCACGGGTACACTAATACCTGAAGAGATTGAGGCGAACATATTCATCGAAACGGAATACAGTCCAGTGACAATGCCGACTCGTAACGGGAAATCACGTTTGATCAGACTTGGCAGAAGTACATTGCTAAGAGCGATACCGCATCCTAGAAGCGCTGTTCCCGCATAAAGAGACAAAACAGAAGGGAGTAGCCGCAAGGTGATTCCGCTGGTAACAATAATGACAGCAAGCAGGAGTGCGGTCTCCAGCCCAAAACGTTTGGCAAGACGCGGAGCAAAAGGTGAGACAGCTGCAAAAGCGATCAAAGGCAGTGACGTTAGT
This sequence comes from Paenibacillus intestini, assembly GCF_030803945.1. NCBI lineage: Bacteria > Bacillati > Bacillota > Bacilli > Caryophanales > Paenibacillaceae > Paenibacillus > Paenibacillus intestini. The sequence continues at coordinate 233,997 of NZ_JAURUN010000008.1, forward strand.
AATCCAGCCATCGTATGTCCGATACCGGTGTCTGAACGGATTAATTCCACGACGGGACCAGTGGCTGTAATGGGCGACCGCATCGTAGCGGCGATAACAATAATTCCAGCGAGTAATAACCCGAATTTTTGAGGGGTTTGTTGAGACTGTTGTTCTCCCCCGGAAGGGACGGAATGCTGTTGTTGTGTAGATGAGGACATCATTAATCTCCTGTTTCTATATAAATATTTAAAGGCAGTTACTAAACCGACGAAGTACAGCTTCTATAGGAAGTTGATATGTATGAATTGGCACAATTCATTAAGTAAGCATAACATTGTGTGTCATATCGGGCAATGGAGAGTAAATCTTAACAAATAGTCGGTCTGCTCTTTCTGATAGTTTTAAATTAATATTACTAGTTGGATTAAGTGGTGTGATAGATGATTTTTAGTATGATGTAAGTACTTGGCACGCCCTGTCCCTAGCATGACTTGAGTGATTGTAAGGGAGCCGGAGTAGAATCGTAATTGGCTCAATATGGACACTTTATTCTAACGATCACGAGAAACCTTATTTGGAGGAACAAGAGCTTTCTCGAATTCTAACGATCCCTAGGAACGCTATTTAGACAATTTAGGGCGAAAAAACACAAAAAAAGCACGAAATCGATGAAATAAGCTCTCTGGTGATCGTTAGAAAATAAAAACGGTGAAAATGGGAGGAATAAGCTTCATGGTGATCGTTAGAGGTTTTGGTACGATGACGAGGTGCTGATGTATTTGTTAAATGGTTTAATAGCTTTCAGGAACGGTTTGCTTCCTTGAGTCAGAGCCATGAGGTAAGGAGGGACGAAGTGAATACCTTAGAAACAAGGCAACCGAACCTAATGCTTCAACGAACTGCCCGAGGTTCTCATCCCCAGAACGCAAAAAAAAGCTTCCCGAAGGAAGCTTCTTTTTTGACGTCCCAGGAGGGATTCGAACCCCCGACCGACGGCTTAGAAGGCCGTTGCTCTATCCTGCTGAGCTACTGAGACATGGAAATTTTTCAAGCAAAAATGATTATATCATAAGTAAAAAAATATATCAAACGTTTTATTTTAAGCTTGTTTTCATATATGATATTTGGCGGCCGCAACGTTTTTTTCTTTCTAATTAAGGTTATGTTAGAATATCAGAAGAACTCAGAAAATAGATCCATATTTCCTTGATATATATCTATTCACGGTCGATTTGGGCTGGAGATTCAGGAACAGAGGAGGTGCCCTTATCAAGGAATCCACAACTCCGGAAACCGAGCACAACAATAAAATTGTGTTGTTTCCAAAAACGTTGGACTATTACCAGATACAGCTGACGGTTATGCTTGAAAATGAACGTTACGGTGAAGCAATGAACTTGCTTCGCTTTTTGTTGCAATGCCAAGGACAGGAAGAACGTCACTATGACGAGTGGAGAGCGTTGCTGGAGTGGTTGCAGGCTGCTTTCCCTCTATATGAAGAATCAGAAATGCAGACCATTCGAGAAGAAGAGGAAGAAGACATCAGCGAAGAAGAGATGGCAAGGCAACACGCCAAGTCGAAACTTGCTCAGGACGATGGTTACGCAGATAAGTTGCTCGGGACAGTTATGGAAGGCCCACTATCTGAACAGACGATGCTGGCTCTCGAACAACTGGCATTTTTGGACGTTCCGAAAGTGGATGAAGAACTGATTAGGTGGCTGCAAACGAAGGTGCTTCATCCACTATTACAGTTCAGAGTCATGCAAACCCTGCGTCGTCGGGGGGTACAAGACATCATTCGTTTCACTAGAGGTGACGAAGAAGTAGAGGTTGATATCGCTAACGTTCCACTTAAACCGGAAGAGTTTCCACTTCAGATTGTGCAGATCTTGGAACGAGTAGCAGACCAGACGGAGGTTCATGAACCTACGCTCTTTTATTTTGCCCAGGAACTGTGGATACAATATGTTATGGCGGTTTATGGGACACGGGATTACCAGTCCATGCTTGAGCAAAATGATGATATGGCGGACATTTGGGCGGCTGCGCTACATATGACGGTTGCAGACAGCCTGGGTGGCTCGCACGATGAGGAAAATACGCGCTCGATGTACGCTGTGACAGGTGCAATGAGGTTTCGACTAGAGCAGGCATATCGCTCTATGAAACAGTTTGTTTCCGCCGGTTTGGACGGTCATTAAGAGGCGGAAACGTTTACCTTAAACCGTATCAAGGGATTCCCCTTGAAAAAGAATGTAAACTTGTTTATACTAAAATGGTTATTTTGTACGTGATCGCCTACGTGAACATGTGAATTTTGGAGGGGAAAGTATACAATGAAAGCAACTTGGGAAAAGATAGAGAAGAACCTTGGGGTTCTTGAGGTTGAAATCGGTGCAGAGCGTGTAACAGAAGCACTCGACAAAGCTTTTAATAAAGTAGTAAAACAAGCAAACGTGCCTGGATTCCGTAAAGGTAAAGTGCCACGTCCAATCTTCGAAGCTCGTTTCGGAGTGGAAAGCCTTTATCAAGAAGCAATCGACATCTTGCTTCCAGAAGCTTACACAGAAGCGATTGATCAAACGGATATCTTCCCGGTAGATCGTCCTGATGTGGACATCGAGCAATTCGGTAAAGGACAATCCTTCAAATTTAAAGCGAAAGTAACTGTGAAACCAGAAGTTACCCTGGGTGACTACAAAGGTATCGAAGTTGCTGTAGCTAAAGGTGAAGTAACGGATGCAGAAGTTGCAGAAGAGCTGGAGCGTTTGCAACAGCGTCATGCTGAACTGGTTGTAGTAGACGAAGGTGCTGCAGCGAACGGCGATGTTGCTGTAATCGACTTCGACGGTTCTGTTGATGGTGTACCTTTCGAAGGTGGACAAGCTGAGCGTTATTCCTTGGAACTGGGTTCCAACACATTCATTCCAGGATTTGAAGAGCAAGTAGTGGGTCTGTCCACTGGCGACTTCAAAGACGTTGAAGTGACTTTCCCAGAGAGCTACCATGCAACAGAGCTGGCTGGCAAACAAGCAGTATTCAAAGTGAAAGTTCATGAAATCAAACGCAAACAACTTCCTGAACTGGATGATGAGTTTGCTAAAGATGTTAGCGAGTTTGATACTCTTGAAGAGTACAAAGCTGACCTCAAAACACAACTGGATTCCCGTAAAGCAGATGAGTTCAAAGCTGCACAGGAAAACGCAGTTGTAGAAAAAGTAGCTGAAAACGCTGAAGTGGACATCCCTGATGCAATGGTTGACAGTGAAGTACAGAACATGATGCGCGATTTCGACAACCGTCTTCGCAGCCAAGGCATGAACCTTGAAATGTTCATGAGCTTCTCGGGTCAGACTCAAGCTGACTTGAGAGCACAAATGCAAGACGATGCTTCGAAACGTGTTCGCAACAACCTGGTGCTTGAAGCAGTAGGAAAAGCGGAAAATATCGAAGTTTCTGATGAAGAAGTGAACCAAGAACTCGAGAAAATGGCTGAATCTTACAAGCGTCCTGCTGAAGAGATCCGTGGCATCCTCGAAGGTAACGGTTCCCTGGACAGCCTTCGTGATGAAGTTAAATTGCGCAAAACAATCGAAGTTCTCGTTGAGAACAGCAAAGTTGTTGAGCCAGTTGAAGCTCCAGCCGAAGAAGCTGCTGCAGAAGCTGACGAAAAATAAGACAAGCTGTGTGATTTTGACAGCTATATAAACGATAAGGCACGTGAGTCATTGCGTGCCTTATTTTTAAATTGCGACATCCATTTTATAGAAAAATGAGTGTTGATATGGATTCTCATTCATTTTATTGCAAGGTGTCCAATTTCCGTTGATTTCAAACCTTTGTTCTTGGATGGAAATAAAAAAATACCAAGACGGCATAGGATGGATGTAATTTGCACATACATAGAAAACATGGTTAAATATGATCAGGCTAAATCGTAAATATCCCTAAGATAACGTGTTTTCTGAAAAATGACATTGTCACAGGAACATGTTAAAATGATTTTGGGTTTGCTTTACAGTCAGCCTATGTCTAATTACATGTAGAAAAGAGGTTGGTCTCATGAGTCTGGTGCCAATGGTTGTTGAACAAACCAATCGAGGCGAGCGTTCTTACGATATATATTCACGTTTGCTGAAGGATCGCATTATTTTTCTGACCAGTGCGATTGATGACGATGTAGCCAATCTTGTCATAGCTCAGCTTTTGTTTTTGGCAGCCGACGATCCTGAGAAGGATATCAGCTTGTATATTAATTCACCTGGTGGTTCTGTTACGGCAGGGATGGGTATATACGATACGATGCAATTTATCAAGCCGGATGTATCGACCATTTGCGTAGGCATGGCAGCAAGCATGGGCTCTTTATTGCTGACCGCGGGCGCTCCAGGCAAAAGATATGCGCTTACGAACAGTGAAGTCATGATTCACCAGCCGCTTGGCGGCGTTCAAGGACAGGCTGCGGACATTAAAATTCACGCAGAATGGATCATTAAAACTCGTCAGAAACTGAATCAAATATATGTTGATCGTACAGGTCAGCCCCTTGATAAAATTGAGCGGGATACAGACCGTGACTTTTTCATGAGTGCGGAAGAAGCAAAAACGTACGGCATTATTGACCAGGTGCTCAGCAGACCGATCAATTCCTAAAGGGGTGGTTTCATGTTTAAATTTAACGATGAGAAAGGGCAGCTGAAATGCTCTTTTTGCGGTAAATCTCAGGAGCAAGTTCGCAAGCTGGTCGCTGGACCAGGCGTATACATCTGTGATGAATGTATTGAACTTTGCACCGAAATCGTAGAGGAAGAACTCGGTCACGATGAAGAAGTGGACCTGAAAGATATTCCGAAACCAAAAGAAATCCGTGATATTCTTGATCAATATGTTATCGGTCAGGAACAAGCAAAAAAATCTTTGTCCGTAGCTGTGTACAACCACTACAAACGGATTAATACTCAAAGCAAGATTGAAGATGTAGAGCTGTCGAAGAGTAACATTTTGCTGTTAGGACCTACGGGTTCCGGTAAAACGTTGCTTGCACAAACGATGGCGAAAATTCTGAACGTTCCTTTTGCTATTGCGGATGCAACTTCATTGACAGAAGCGGGATACGTGGGTGAGGATGTCGAGAACATTCTGCTTAAGCTGATCCAAGCGGCTGACTATGATGTAGAAAAAGCAGAACGCGGCATTATCTATATTGATGAGATTGATAAAGTAGCACGTAAATCGGAGAACCCGTCCATTACTCGTGACGTATCCGGTGAAGGTGTTCAGCAAGCTTTGCTGAAAATTCTTGAAGGTACAGTTGCTTCGGTTCCGCCACAAGGTGGGCGCAAGCATCCACATCAAGAGTTCATTCAGATTGATACAACCAACATCTTGTTTATCTGCGGTGGTGCCTTTGATGGTCTGGAGCAAATGATCAAACGCCGGATCGGTAAAAAAGTCATCGGCTTTAACGCCGCAACGGAGCAAAAAGATCTGAAACCGGGTGAGTACCTCGGTATGGTATTGCCAGAAGATTTGCTGAAATTCGGTTTGATTCCGGAATTCGTAGGTCGTCTGCCAGTAATCTCTACTTTGGAGCCGCTGGATGAGGATACATTGGTACGGATTCTGTCCGAACCGAAAAATGCGCTGACGAAGCAGTACCAAAAACTGCTTGAGCTGGACAATGTGAATCTGGTGTTTGAACCGGGTGCATTGCTGGCGATTGCCAAAGAAGCAATCAAGCGTAACACGGGTGCACGTGGTTTGCGTGCAATCATTGAAGGCATCATGCTGGAAATCATGTATGAAGTTCCTTCACGTGAAGACGTGACCAGCTGTGTCATTACTGAAGAAGTTGTTGAGAAAAAAGTTGTGCCTGAACTTGGCCAATCAAAGGACGATAAGCAGGAAGAGAGTGCCTAATTGGCATTCTTTCAGCTGAGCTTTGAAATATAGACTTGTCAGTTCTCCACTTGGGCAGAAGGCGTATATATGGTCTTTTGTCAGAGTGGAGCTTTGACGTTGTGGGGAGAGAAATCACTCATGTATTTAAGACAGGACACCCGTCCCGTAAAAGTAGGGAACTTGACCATTGGTGGCAGTAACGAAGTTATTATTCAAAGTATGTGTACGACCAAAACAGCAGACGTTGAAGCGACAGTTGCAGAGATTTTGCGATTGGAAGAAGCCGGATGCCAAGTGGTACGTGTAACGGTGAATAATGAGGAAGCTGCGGCAGCGATTAAGGAAATCAAGAAGCGGATTCACATCCCGCTCGTGGCAGACATTCATTTTAACTACAAGCTTGCCTTGCTTGCTATCGAGAATGGCATTGATAAAGTTCGGATCAATCCAGGTAACATCGGTAAACGTGCTAAAGTCGAAGAGGTCGTCAAGGCGTGTAAGGAAAAGGGGATTCCGATTCGAATCGGGGTAAACGCGGGTTCACTAGAGAATCATCTGCTTGAAAAGTATGGCTATCCTACTGCGGATGCTATGGTCGAAAGTGCGCTGTTCCACATTGGTATTTTGGAAGAACTTGATTTCCACGATATTATCGTTTCACTCAAAGCGTCGGATGTACCGATGGCTATTGAAGCTTATACAAAGGCAGCTCAGATTATTCCTTATCCGTTGCACCTCGGCATTACCGAGGCAGGAACTCTGTTTTCAGGCACGATCAAAAGTTCAGCGGGTATGGGCGCACTGCTCTCTATGGGAATTGGTTCAACGATGCGTATTTCGCTTAGTGCCGATCCAGTAGAAGAGATTAAAGTTGCGCGCGATCTGCTCAAAACTTTTGGACTCATCTCCAATGCGGCTACACTGATCTCTTGCCCAACTTGCGGGCGTTTGGATATTGATCTCTTCTCCATCGCCAACGAAGTGGAAGAGTATATCTCCAAGCTTAAGGTGCCGATCAAAGTATCTGTACTGGGCTGTGCGGTAAATGGCCCAGGAGAAGCTAAAGAAGCGGATATTGGCATTGCCGGTGCCCGTGGAGAAGGTCTTTTGTTCCGTCATGGACAAATGATCCGTAAAGTGCCGGAAGAGATTATGGTAGAGGAATTGAAAAAAGAAATCGACAAAATTGTTGAAGCTTATGAAGAAACAGGGGTTATCCCTGGGCGTTCGCACTAATTTTTTTGTACAAGTGTTCCCAAAAAGAAATGGCTCCTATCATCCAAGCGATAGTGATACGTTTAAATAGTTGTAATGTGAAAGCCTGCCATACGTGGCGGGCTTTTTGCTTGCTCATGAATAAATTATCAAGCACAAATTCGTCTTGTTCCGTTTACGTCTCGTCGAAAAGGCTATACTACCAAGTATTAGCATGATTACAGATGAGAAGAAGGACAGAACAGGAGGATGTTGAGATATGGGTGAGTTTGGCATGGTATTCATGTTGATACAGTTATTTTTTGGCGTGGTGATCGGATTATACTTCTGGAACTTGCTACGAGGCCAGAAAACGAATCGAACTGCTGTTGAGCGTGAATCGCGAAAAGAACTGGAGAAGCTGCGCAAGCTACGTTCGATATCACTGACGAAGCCACTGGCGGAGAAGACACGTCCAGCCACCATTAACGATATTGTTGGGCAAAAAGACGGACTACGTGCACTCAAGGCCGCTTTATGTAGTGCCAATCCGCAACATGTGATTATATATGGCCCGCCGGGAGTAGGGAAAACGGCAGCCGCAAGGGTAGTGCTGGAAGAAGCGAAGAAAAACCCGACTTCTCCCTTCAAAGCCGATGCTAAATTTACGGAGCTGGATGCCACAACGGCTCGTTTTGATGAGCGAGGTATTGCGGACCCACTCATTGGTTCCGTTCATGATCCGATCTATCAGGGAGCAGGAGCTATGGGCGTGGCGGGAATTCCTCAACCGAAGCCGGGTGCGGTGACCAAGGCACATGGTGGTATGCTTTTTATTGATGAAATTGGAGAATTACATTCCATTCAGATGAATAAACTGCTCAAAGTGCTGGAAGACCGCAAGGTCTTTTTGGAAAGTGCGTACTATAACTCCGAAGACACGCATACTCCTGCTTATATCCATGATATTTTCCAGAATGGGTTGCCTGCTGATTTTCGTCTGGTTGGAGCAACGACACGTTCCCCGCATGAGCTTCCTCCTGCCTTACGTTCACGGTGTATGGAGGTCTATTTCCGTCCATTGTTACCAGAGGAGATTGGAAGGATTGCGGAAGATGCTGTTCAGAAAATCGGGTTCAGTCCTTGTCCGGATGCCGTTGATGTGGTCAAGCGATATGCGACCAATGGGCGTGAAGCGGTCAATATCATTCAGCTAGCCGCTGGACTTGCACTCACTGAAAAGCGTGAGACTCTTCAGGCTTCTGATGTCGAGTGGATTGCTGGGAGCAGTCAGATCCAGCCAAGGCCGGATCGTAAGGTGCCTTCACAGCCGCAGGTCGGGTTTGTCAATGGGCTCGCTGTTTACGGACCGAATATGGGTACCATTTTGGAGATTGAGGTGTCAGCGGTTCCTGCACCGAAAGACCAGGGCCGCATCAACATCACAGGCGTCGTGGATGAGGAAGAGATTGGAGGCGGTTCCCGTACACTACGGCGGAAAAGTATGGCTAAAGGTTCGGTTGAAAATGTGTTAACCGTCTTGAAAGCGATGGGTATCCGCACGAGTGATTATGATTTACATGTGAATTTTCCGGGAGGCACGCCGATTGATGGTCCATCGGCCGGAATTGCCATGGCTACAGCAATCGCTTCAGCCATTCAAGGACGCCCTGTAGACCACGAGATTGCTATGACAGGCGAGATTAGTATCCATGGCCGCGTTAAACCGATTGGCGGTGTACTGGCGAAGGTGGAGGCGGCTTTCCAGGCTGGGGCGAAGACGGTCATTATACCGGCGGAGAATTGGCAGTCCATTTTTGACAATCTGGATGGCTTGCGGGTGATCCCAGTAGATACGGTTCAGGATGTATTCCGTGAAGTCTTTGGTTGGGAACCGGGAGCGCAACAAGTGGAACAGCAGGTAGTTGCAGAAGAGACGGCATTACCTAAACCGGAGATCTTTCCTCCGGCATCCGCCTCCTTTTTAAGGGCAGAGTCACCTCGTCCAGGGCGAGTTACAGATTCGGGAAGCTGCTAAGCGCTTCCCTTCATTGGTTTTTTATGTGAACATTTGATAGAATAATGAATGACTACAACCTGAGAGCCATTGGAGGTGCGAAAGCGATGGGACCGAGCAAATCGAAAGGTCGTCGTTTTCCTTTACTGCCTTTAAGAGGACTTCTCGTCTACCCGAGTATGGTGCTGCATCTCGATGTGGGCCGGGAGAAATCGGTCAAGGCTTTAGAAAAAGCGATGGTAGAAGAACATTTGATTCTCCTATGTTCCCAAGCCGAGGTAAATATTGAGGAACCTACACGAGAGGATATTTTCCGCATTGGAACCGTAGCTAAGGTAAGACAGATGTTAAAGCTACCCAACGGAACGATCCGAGTACTTGTGGAAGGCTTGGAACGGGCTGAAATTATTGAATATACGGACAACGAAGAATACTACGAGGTGCTGGCGCTAGAACTGCCTGAGGAAGAGAACGCTCATCCCGAGACAGATGCCCTCATGCGTACCGTTCTGAACCAGTTCGAGAATTATATCAATCTGTCCAAAAAAGTAACCCCCGAGACACTCGCTGCCGTATCAGACATTGAAGAACCGGGGCGTCTTGCGGACGTTATTACAAGCCATTTGTCTCTGAAAATCAAGGACAAACAGGAAATTCTGGAGACCATCGACGTTCGGGAACGTCTGGAGAAACTGCTGGACATCCTGAATAATGAGCGTGAAGTGCTGGAGCTTGAACGCAAGATCAGCCAACGTGTAAAGAAACAGATGGAGAAAACCCAGAAAGAATACTATTTGCGTGAGCAGATGAAGGCGATTCAGAAGGAACTCGGTGAAAAAGAGGGCCGTGCGGGCGAAGTGGAAGAACTTCGTAATCAGATGGAAAGTCAGGGCCTGCCGGACAAGGTGAAGGAGAAGGTCGAGAAGGAAATTGATCGACTGGAGAAAATGCCTGCAAGTTCTGCCGAGGGTGGTGTCATCCGCAACTATGTGGATTGGCTACTTGCGTTACCTTGGAGCCAGGTGACGGATGATGATCTGGATATCCAGAAGGCCGAAGATGTGCTAAACGCCGACCATTACGGTCTGGAGAAACCCAAGGAACGTGTATTGGAGTATCTGGCCGTGCAGAAACTTGTCAAAAAACTCAAAGGTCCGATCCTTTGCCTAGTTGGCCCTCCAGGGGTAGGTAAAACCTCTCTGGCCCGTTCAATCGCAAGATCACTCGGTCGGGAATTTGTGCGTATCTCCCTCGGTGGCGTGCGAGATGAAGCAGAGATTCGTGGACACCGCCGTACCTACGTAGGTGCGATGCCTGGACGTATTATTCAGGGGATGAAAACAGCAGGATCGCTTAACCCTGTATTTTTGCTGGATGAGATCGACAAAATGGCTTCAGACTTCCGTGGAGACCCTTCGTCTGCATTGCTGGAGGTGTTGGATCCGGAGCAGAACAATACGTTTAGTGATCACTTTGTGGAGTTGCCTTTTGACTTATCTAACGTTATGTTCATAACTACTGCGAACACGGTGCACAACATTCCGCGTCCATTATTGGATCGTATGGAAATGCTGAATATTCCGGGTTACACCGAGCTGGAGAAGTTGCAAATATCCAAAAACTATTTGCTTCCCAAACAGAAGAAGGATCACGGTCTCGAAGAAGACCAACTGGAAGTGCCAGAGGATAGCTTGCTAAAAGTCATTCGTGAGTATACGCGTGAATCGGGTGTGAGAAATCTGGAACAGCAAATGGCATCACTTTGCCGGAAGGCGGCTAAAAATATCGTATCCGGTGTAGAGGGTCAGATCGTGATCTCGCCGGATGATGTTAAGGACTATCTCGGTCCGGGCAAATTCCGCTATGGCATGGCTGAGCTGGAAGATCAGATTGGTACGGTGACCGGGCTTGCATGGACTGAGGTGGGCGGAGACACGCTTGTGATCGAAGTAACCGTGGTGCCGGGAACAGGCAAGCTGACGCTTACGGGTAAGCTCGGAGACGTTATGAAAGAATCTGCTCAGGCAGCTTTCAGTTATACACGTTCGAAAGCAGCACAGCTCGGCATTGCGTCTGATTTCCATGAGAAGAACGACATTCACATCCACGTACCGGAAGGTGCCATCCCTAAAGACGGCCCATCAGCCGGTATTACGATGGCAACAGCCTTGATCTCAGCTCTGACGAATAAACATGTGTCGAAAGACATTGCTATGACAGGTGAAATTACATTACGCGGACGGGTGTTGCCGATTGGCGGCTTGAAAGAAAAGTCACTTGCAGCCCACCGTGCGGGTTACAAAAAAATATTGTTACCTAAGGATAACGAAAGAGATCTGCGCGACATTCCGGATAGCATCAAGGAAGATGTGGAATTTGTGCCCGTAGCTCATATGGATCAGGTGTTGCAGCATGCTCTTGTGGAACAGGCAGGCATTCATCTGTAACCGACACTTATCCGCAAAGATTAAATGGAGAGTAGACCGTTCGGCGGGGGCTTCGGCGTCCGCTTGAACGGTTTTTTTCGTGATAATCTGATGTTTTTCGAGTACAAAAGTTGTTTTTTTGGGTACAGGAGAGGTTTTTTTTGATATGATAGAAGGAATGATGGCATAATACGGGATGAAAATGTGGAAATGTTATGCTTGCAAGACAGGAGTTTAAGAGAGGAAAGATGCAATTTGAAAGTCAATCAATCTGAATTTATAATTAGTGCCGTTCGGCCTGAACAATATCCAGATGACGGTCTGCCGGAGATTGCCCTGGCGGGGCGCTCCAATGTGGGCAAGTCATCACTGATCAACCGATTGATCAATCGTAAAAATCTGGCGCGTACAAGTTCAACTCCGGGTAAAACCCAGCAACTGAACTATTATAAGATCAATCAGGATCTGTATTTCGTCGATTTTCCGGGTTACGGGTACGCCAAAGTATCCAAAGAGCAACGTTTTGCCTGGGGTAAAATGATGGAAAAGTACTTGCTACAACGGGATGAATTGAAGCTTGTGATGCAGATGGTGGACATGAGACATGAGCCATCCAAGGATGACAAAATGATGAATGAATGGCTACGCCATCATGGTCTGCCGCTGGTCGTTGTGGCTACGAAAATGGACAAGATTCCCAAGACACGCAGAGCCAAGCACATTAAAGTCATCAAGGAAGCACTGGGTCTTCGATCAGGCGACTTGTTTGTCCCTTTTTCATCCGAGGAAGGTCTGGGCAAGGAAGAACTGTGGGATATTATTACCCGCCACGCCCGCGTAGACAAGTACGCACCAGTTGAAGAAGAGGCGGATCACGAGGCTGGAGAAACTGTTCAAACAGCTGGGGATGACAATTACTAACCTATAATATTTGAAACAACACATCATGTATCCCGCACCTAGATAGTCATGGAATGATTCCATGACTATTTGTTATAAGCAGTCTTGAACAGGTTTGCAGAAATCTCCGTTTTCTCAAATATTCACTATTCGTTCCATATAACGAATAAGGGTGTACATTCGTGAGACACTACAATATATCACAATGCATATGATAATCATCATGTTGATTTCATAAACATTTCATAAAAATGGGCGAGTGATGGACTTGATGTGTGATATAATTAACTATGTCAATCTGAACTGGATAGAGATATACAGTAAGCACTTTGATTGGAAATTTATTAGGCAGGTGAACTTGCAATGCACATCGTTGTTGTTGGTTTGAATTATCGCACGGCGCCTGTAGAGGTCAGAGAACGATTCACATTTGCAGAAAAGGACTTGTCTGAAGCGCTGCAGCAGCTCAAGCTGACCAAGAGTGTATTGGAAGGTGTAATCGTAGCCACTTGTAATCGTACGGAATTGTACGTTGTGGTCGACCGTCTTCACATGTGCGGTTATTTTATTCGAACATTCATGGAGCAATGGTTTAACGTTCCGCGGGAAGAATTTACGCAACACTTATATATATATGAGGATGATCAAGCCATGCGCCATCTGTTCCGGGTCATTTGCGGACTGGATTCGATGGTCATTGGAGAGACTCAGATTCTCGGCCAAGTGAAACAGGCTTTTTTCAAAGCACAGGAAGAGAAAGCTACCGGAACTTGGTTTAACCAATTGTTTAAACAGGCGGTTACCTTGGGCAAGCGGGCACATTCGGAAACTTCCATCGGGGAGAGTGCCGTTTCTGTCAGCTATGCTGCGGTTGAACTGGGCAAGCGGATTTTTGGTATGTTTACAGACAAAAAGGTACTTATTTTGGGTGCCGGCAAAATGAGTGAACTTACCGTAAAACATCTGTATGCCAACGGTGCATCTGAAGTTATCGTGGCCAACCGGACGCTTGCCAGAGCCGAGGAACTTGCCAGCAAATTCCGGGGAACGCCGTGTACGATGGAGCAGGCACTCACGAGACTGGGTGAAGTAGACATCGTCATCAGCTCTACAGGAGCAGAACGTTATATTCTCGATGCAGGTATTGTCCGGGAGAGCATGAAGCGCCGGCAAGCACGTCCGCTGTTCCTGATTGATATTGCCGTACCACGCGATATTGATCCGGCAATTGGCGAAATCTCTAACGTATTTCTCTACGATATTGATGATCTGGAAGGCATTGTGGAGAGCAATCTGGAGATGCGTAAGGTCGAAGCTGCGAAGATTGAGAGAATGATCGAACTGGAGATGGAAGATTATTACCAGTGGCTCAGAACACTCGGCGTTCGCCCAGTTATTCGGGCGTTGCAAGAGAAGGGCGTATCCATTCATGAAGAAACAATGGATAGTCTGTTCAACAAGCTTCCGGAGCTGGATGAGCATCAGCGTAAAGTCATTCGTCGTTTGACAAAAAGCATTGTCAACCAAATGACAACCGATCCGATTAATCGGATTAAGGAAATGGCAGGTACGAAGCAAGGTGATGAAGCACTGCGCATGTTTACGCAGATTTTCGCGCTGGAGGATGCAGTGGAAGTGGCTGCAGAAAAAGTGAATCAGAGCGATGCAACAGCTCTGGGCAAACCAGCGATTCACCTGAACGAAAACCGGCAAGACCCCGTGCCGGCTTATGTCCCGGCAGGCGTATAAGGCAGGTGGGCAACTTGACCCTTGCTGAACAAGTCTATGAAGCTTTAATTTATATGTATGCCCTGAGCCTACTGTTCTATTTCTCGGACTGCATTCGACGCAATGCGGGGGCGAAGCGGACAGGCACAGGGTTTCTTGTTGTTGTTTGGGGACTGCAAGTGACCCATGTTATCATGCGAATGTGGGCTGAAGGTCACTTCCCGATCTATACTACATTTGATTTTTTGTTTATTTTTTCGTTCAGCATTGTGCTGATGTCATTGATTATGACCCGGGTTCAACGCTCAGAGTTTGTTATCCTGCTACTCAATATCGTTGGATTCTCGGTAACGGTTTTGAACCGGTTGTGGTTTACAGCGGGCGAAATCTCGTTGCACAACTGGCAGACGGTTCACGGTTTGTTAATTATGCACATTACACTGGCTAATCTGGGCTTTGCAGCTTTAACGGTTGCTTCGGTCTTTGCGTTGTTGTACCTGTTCTTGCACCATAAGTTGAAAAACAAAAAATGGAATGATACGGTACGGCGTTTACCCAGCTTGGAGGTCATTGGAAAATATATGGATGGTGCCACATTGATTGGTACTCCGCTTCTGGGAGTATCCGTTGTACTGGCTGTATTGTCCATCGTTGCGGAACGACGGTGGCATCTGTTGCTTGATCTGAAGGTGATTGCGACGGGTCTCGCGATTGCCATCTATGTTGGTTATTTCGTAGTCAAGAGAAGAAAGCAATTTTCGATGATGATCATGTCCAGATGGACATTGATTGGATATGCACTTGTCATCATGAGCTTTTTATCCAATGCGTATTCGGCGTTTCATCGCTGGACGGGAGAGTGAAGGATATGGAACACTACACGCCGATTTATGTAAATACTTCAGACAAATCTGTTCTCGTGATCGGTGGAGGACGTGTTGCTGAGCGTAAAGTAAGAGGATTGTTGCAGACTGAGGTCCGAATTACGGTCGTCAGCCCTCTGCTTACGCCCACTCTCGAACAATTGCATCAGGAATCCCGAATCGAGTGGATAGCCCGGTCCTACCGCAATGGAGATTTGCGGGGGGCCTTTCTCGTATATGCAGCAACGGACGATCCGCATGTTAATTATGCAGTAGTTCAAGAAGCTGAAACTGGGGCAATACTGGTGAACGATGCGATGTCTTCCGGTAATAGCAGTTTTATTACGCCGAGTGTGGTTAGACGAGGGCGGTTAAGCATTGCCATCTCGACTGCCGGTGCAGGACCTGCCGCGGCGGCCGAGATTCGTGCTTTGCTTGAACAACAGTTTGGAGATGAATACGAGACGTATCTTGATTTTTTACATCAGATGAGAATGGAGATTAAATCTCGCGGGCTGCCTCCAACTGTAAGAAGTACGCTACTGCGCCGTCTAACGGAAATGGACATTTTGGATACGATACGAACGGGTCAGTTTGAGTGGTGGAGCGAAGAAAAAATCGGGAACTGGATATCCCGTAATCAGGAGGAAATGTAGATATGCGGACAATTAAAGTGGGCAGCAGACAAAGCGCTCTGGCACTAACCCAGACCGGCTATGTGATTCAGGACCTACGCAATATTTGTGAGCGGGAAGGTTTAGCTTTTGACTTTGAGGTACATAAGATCGTGACAAAGGGAGATCTCATTCTGGATGTGACTTTGTCCAAAGTAGGTGGTAAAGGTTTGTTTGTTAAAGAGATTGAACAGGCAATGCTTGATCACACCATCGATATGGCCGTGCACAGTATGAAGGACATGCCTTCCGAGCTTCCTGAAGGGCTTGTTAACGGTGCCGTTCCCCGTCGAGCTGATCCTCGGGATGCGTTAGTCTCTCGCGGCGGGCTTACGCTGGATCAACTCCCAGAGGGTGCCCGGGTTGGAACAAGCAGTCTGCGGAGATCAAGTCAGTTGAAGGCGTACCGACCTGATCTTCAGCTGGAATCGATTCGTGGCAATATCGACTCACGTCTGCGGAAGCTCGAAACCGAAGGCCTGGACGCCATTATTTTGGCAGCAGCAGGCTTGTATCGGATGGGCTGGGAGGATCGAATTACCGAATATTTGTCTGAGGAAGCCTGCCTTCCTGCTGTAGGCCAAGGCGCTCTTGGCATTGAGTGCCGTGAGGATGACGAGGAGCTACTACATTTGCTCACCCTCTATAACGATCCAGCAACAGCTGCGCCGGTCATGGCAGAGCGTCGTTTCCTGAGTGTCTTAAACGGAGGGTGCCAGGTGCCGATCGGCGCACATGCGGTGTGGATGCCAGGAGATGATTCCCTGAACAGTGAAAACAAGTTACAATTAACGGGAATGGTTGGGATGCCGGATGGCAGGCTGATTTTGAAAGAAACATTGAGCGGCAAAGATCCGGTTCGCCTGGGAGAAGAAGTGGCTTGGAAGTTAATTGATCGCGGGGCTGAACAGATACTGGCAGAAGTTAGGGGATGAAGGCATGGCGGGGAAAGTCTTTTTGGTAGGTGCGGGTCCTGGGGATGCAAGGCTGATTACGGTAAAAGGTTGGGAAAGCATAGGCAAGGCTGACGCCGTGGTTTATGATCGACTCGCGAGTCCGCGATTGTTGAAACTGATGAAACCCGGTGCAGTCAAAATTTATGTGGGGAAACGACCGGATCGACATACGATGAAACAGGAAGAGATTAACCAGCTACTTGTGGATTTGGCGCTTGAAGGCAAAGTGGTTGTGCGTTTGAAAGGCGGAGATCCGACCATATTCGGACGGGTAGGGGAAGAGGCAGAGTTGCTGCACAAAAACGGTATTCCGTTTGAGATTGTACCTGGAGTAACCGCAGCCATCAGCGTGCCGGCATATGCAGGTATTCCGGTGACACATAGGGATTATGCTTCCTCCATCTCGATCATTACCGGACATGAAAGTCCAGACAAGCTGGATCGCAGTATTCAATGGGATAAAGTAACCAACGCTACGGGCACACTGGTGTTTATGATGGGGGTTGCCAAGATCGGCTATATTAGCGAACAGCTCATTCGTCATGGCCGTCCGGCCAGCACACCTGTGGCGCTTGTACGTTGGGGAACTCGGGCGGAACAGGATACCATCACGGGAACGCTGGAAAATATCGAAGCCAAAGTCATTGCGGCGAATTTTCAGCCACCAGCTGTCATCGTTGTTGGAGATGTGGTCAACCAGCGGGAGCAATTGAAATGGGCAGAGGTGCTGCCGCTGTTTGGCAAACGAATTCTGGTTACCCGTGCTCGCAGTCAGGCGAGTGAACTGGTGAATCGCATTGAAGAACTCGGTGGTGAACCCTATGAGTTCCCAGTCATTGAGACGGTTATGCCGTCTAGTGAATCCTCCAAACAAAGTGTCAAAGATGCGCTGCATGCGTTAAATACGTTTGATTGGGTCTTTTTCACAAGTGTCAATGGCGTGGAGTTTTTCTTCCGTCATCTGGAAAACGAAGGTAAGGACATTCGCTCGCTTCATCAGGCGAGAATTGCAGCAGTAGGACCATCTACGGCAGAAGCACTGCGCAAGCACGGTATTGCACCCGAAGTTGTCAAAGGGCCTTTTCAGGCGGAAGGCATGCTTGAAGCATTTGAAAGTGAGTTGAAGGCAGGCCAGAACGTGCTGATTCCACACGGTGATCTCGCACGGTCGTGGTTGCCGGAGCAATTGTCAGCACGCGGACTGCACGTTACCGAGGCGATCATCTATGACACCATTCTTGCAGGTGAGGATGATGATGAATTACTTAAGCTTCTTGAAGAGGGCGGTATTCATGCAGTGACCTTTACAAGCTCATCCACCGTGAAAAACTTCATGAAGATGCTGAAACGAATGGGTGTGGAAGATCCGTTGCCGTTGCTGAAGGGAGTAGAGGTTGCTTGTATTGGTCCGGTTACCGCGAAGACTGCGGAGGCTGCCGGACTGGAGGTTACTCTTATGGCGAAAGAAGCGACAATGACTAGCTTGATCGATGTTTTGTGTGAGTGGAAACGTGCTGGCAGTGTCGGTATTGTCAACAATTAAGTTGGACTAGCTTCGGCTGAACATATGAAGCGTGCTGAATTCGAGAAGAACCAGCGCGCTTCCCTTTTTACAAAATGAAATTCTAGGAGGTAAAAGATAGATGGGTTTTCCAATCGTACGTCATCGCCGTTTACGTCAATCGGCAGGTATTCGCAACATGGTAAGAGAGACACACTTGACTGTGGATGATTTTATTCAACCGATCTATGTCACATACGGTGAAAATGTAAAGTCCGAGATTAAATCGATGCCGGGTGTATTCCGTTTCTCGCTGGACCGTCTGCAGGAAGAAGTCACGGAAATCGCAGAGCTTGGCATTCCGGCTGTACTGCTGTTCGGGATTCCGGAAACAAAAGACAGTGTAGGTTCATCCGGTTTTGCAGAGGATGGCATTGTGCAGGAAGCGACGAGATTGATCAAATCCTGGTACCCCGAATTGCTGGTGATTGCAGACACTTGTCTATGTGAATTCACCGATCATGGTCACTGCGGAATGGTGCACACTACGGAGATTGATGGACATATCTGCGGCGATGTTCTGAATGACGAGTCCTTGGAACTGCTGGTGAAAACGGCCGTATCGCAAGCGAAGGCAGGCGCAGATATTATCGCACCGTCTAATATGATGGATGGATTTGTACAGGCTATTCGTGCAGGGCTGGATGAGAATGGATTTAATCATATTCCGATTATGTCTTATTCCGTCAAATACGCTTCAGCATTTTATGGCCCGTTCCGTGAAGCAGCAGATTCCACACCGCAATTCGGAGACCGGAAATCCTATCAGATGGACCCGGCGAATGCTCGAGAAGCGTTGCGCGAAGCGGAAACGGATGTGCTGGAGGGAGCGGACATGCTGATGGTGAAACCATCACTTTCCTATCTCGATATTATGCGTACCATCAAGGATCAGTTTGATCTTCCGCTCGTTGCTTATAATGTAAGCGGGGAGTATGCAATGGTGAAGGCGGCCGCAATTCAAGGATGGATTGATGAGAAAAAGGTGGCCATGGAAATCTTGCTCAGCATGAAACGTGCCGGGGCAGATATGATTATTACGTATTACGCCAAAGATGCATCAAGATGGCTGGCTGAAAAGTAAACCAATGACTACCAACGAGTAACCATATATGTTCTTTATCTATGCCAATAAAACCTATAGACCTTGCTTTTTTAGAGAGTGGTGCGGCAGACTATGTAAGTTGAACAGATCATTTACACTGAAACGGAGAGGGCAGCTTGAGTTCAACTTATCTAGTCATTAAATGCATCAGTCTCTCTGCAAGCGAGGCCTTTACAATAAGGAGGATGTTCATTGACTGCACAACAAGGCAATCGTCGCAATGATGAGCGCTCACGCAGCGCATTTGAGGAAGCCAAGCAGTACATACCTGGAGGAGTGAATAGTCCGGTTCGGGCATTCAAATCTGTCGGACTCACACCGATCTATGTCGAACGCGGTGAGGGCTCCAAAATCTACGATATTGATGGCAATGTGTTCATTGATTACGTAGGTTCATGGGGCCCGCTGATTATGGGACATGCTCATCCTGAAGTTGTGGAAGCACTCCGGGAGACAGCTCTTAAGGGCACAAGTTTCGGTGCACCAACCCTGCTTGAGACAGAGATGGCAAAGCTGGTGTGCGAGCGTGTGCCTTCCATCGATATCGTGCGCATGGTGAATTCCGGTACGGAAGCAACGATGAGTGCCATTCGATTGGCGCGCGGGTCAACGGGACGTAGTAAAATTTTGAAATTTGAAGGTTCCTACCATGGCCATGCCGACAGTTTGCTGATCAAAGCTGGATCAGGGGTAGCCACCCTGGGATTGCCGGACAGTCCTGGAGTGCCCGAAGGTGTGGCCGTGAATACAATCACGGTTCCTTACAATGATCTGCAGTCCGTGCGTCTTGCCTTTGAACGATACGGAGAAGAAATTGCGGGTGTAATCGTGGAGCCAGTTGCTGGCAATATGGGTGTCGTACCTCCAGCTGCCGGTTTTCTGGAAGGATTGCGTAGTGTGACTACGGAGTATGGAAGCCTGCTCATCTTTGATGAGGTGATGACGGGTTTCCGTGTAGGACTTCACTGTGCACAAGGTCGTTTTGGCGTTACACCGGATTTAACGTGTCTGGGTAAAGTTATCGGCGGCGGTCTTCCTGTAGGAGCATATGGCGGTCGCCGAGATCTGATGGAACAGATTGCGCCGACAGGCCCAATCTATCAGGCGGGTACACTAAGTGGTAATCCGCTGGCTATGGCTGCAGGTTATACGACGCTGAAACTTTTGACACCGGAAGTTTATGATCGTTTGGAGATGTTGTCTGCACGTTTGCAGGCTGGATTCGAGAAAAATGCAGCAGAAGCAGGTGTGGCGGTAACAATTAACCGTGTCGGTTCAATGGTGTGCCCATTCTTCAGTGCTGTACCGGTAACGAATTATGATATTGCCAAAGAAAGCAACCTGGATCAGTTCCGCCGTTATTTTGCAGCGATGATTGATCAAGGCGTTAGCGTGGCGCCGTCCCAGTATGAAGGGATGTTTGTGTCCGGTGTGCATACGGAGCAGGATATCGAGGATACCATTGAGGCCAACCGTAAGGCTTTGCAGTCGCTATGAGTATAAAAAGCTGGAAACGTCGCGGTCAATGGCTTGAGCTGATGCCAGGCAAGGCGGTGACTGGAAAAGAGGACAGACAAGCTGCTGCTGAACAGTGGCTCCTGTCTGAACTCAAGTTCCCGGAGAAGTTGCTGCGTCAGCTCAAGGCAACCCAGGGAGTACAGCTAGCAGGGGACCGGCTTCGGCTGGCCCTTTTTGCTGTGCAACCGCTGGGTGTGGAGACACGCTGGGCTGATCTGGATGTATTGTATGAGGATGATTTCTGTCTCGTCGTGCACAAACCGGCCGGTATGAAGCTTCATCCGGATGGAAGTCGTGAAGAACAGGTCGTTACGCTGGATCATGCGGTAGCTTCGTATTATGAGATCAATGGGATCGAGACCAGTGTACGTCATGTTCATCGTCTGGATGAAGATACGACCGGTCCTGTTTTATATGCCAAAAATGCTTTTGCGCTCGCGAAACTGGATGAAGCGATGCGTCTCAAAGCAATTGATCGTCAGTATGTTGCTATCACAGGCGGACAAGTACCCAGTGATCTCCGCAAGATTGATGCGCCGATTGGTAAGGACAGGCACCACAAGCAACGCAGACGTGTCTCCGAAGGAGGCCAGGATGCAATTACTCATGTGGACATCGTGCATGTATGGGAGAGGGCAACGCTGGTACGTCTGAAGCTGGAAACAGGGCGTACACACCAGATTCGCGTGCATCTCAGCTATGCTGGCTACCCTCTTGTCGGTGACAAACTGTACGGGGGGCGTTCGGACATCATAGGCAGGCAGGCATTGCATGGCGAAGTGCTGAGCTTTAACCATCCATTAACCGGAGCCTTAATTGAAGTACAAGACCCCTGGCCAGCGGATTTTGAACAATTGGCAGCGAGGGAGAGTCATAGCGTAGAAGGACAGACCTGATTTACTGGGTCTGTTTTTTTGTTTTTGGCTTTCTAAGGTGTTTAAAAAGTGTATCAAACAGAACGGGCTTTTTTAACAAAGGTGGCATGCCCACCCTAGTTCAGGCATATAGATGGGTAACGAAGGATTGGACCATGGATCAGTCCCATGAGAAGGATCATGGTGAACATATGCCGAAAGGAGGACGCCACCTTTGTTGAATCAACCATACGGTTTGCGGTTCGATATTTATGAGCGCGTTCATTTGTCTGAGGGAGTGCCTGCCATTGAGGAATTGGAGGAAATTGAACTCTATCCGCGTATTCAGGTGATTGGACAGGACGACCATGCCACCTTGAGGGGGCATCTGCTACTTACAGGAACATACCGGGGGGAGAGCGAGGATTCGGAGGAATTAAAGCATTTTATTCCAGTCGAAATTACCGTGCCATTGAACCGGGTTAGATCCATTGATGATATTTCAATCGAGATTGAAAATTTTGATGTAGACCTGTTATCCAGTCGAAGTCTGAACATTACAGGTGTACTGTCCCTGCGAGGGATTGAAGGTTTCCCGGTCGAGGAGCCACAAGTGTGGTCGGCAGATGAATTCACGGTTGTTCATTCCCCCGAGGCTCAGCCTGACAGCAGAGAGAACGAATTGAGTCAGACAGAGCAGTCCGAGCTGTTGGAGCTGTCGGAACAAGCCGGGTTGCGTAACGAAGAGCAAGAGCTGGCGAATGCGGCTGAGCTTGTTGCATATGGTTCTCCGGAATCTGCTGATTTGTCGCCAAGAAGTGAACAGCAATCAGGGTATGAAGAACTATCGCAAGCCTACTGGAACCAGTCATCTGCCGAGCCACTACCATCTGATGTTGCTTCAACGGATGAATCGGATGAAAATAGATTGCCTGATTCAGATGAGGGGATTGTACCATCACAGGCATCACATGAAATGCATGAAGTCCCTTCTCCAATCTCGTCATTCATGGCTGAAACGGCTGACAGACTAGCTTCTTATCCTGAAGCGGAGCCATTGCTTCCGATAGAAGATGAAGCCTCAGCATGGTCTGAACCTTCGGTAAATAGTGTATCCGAAAATTCAGGATTATGGAGTTCAGAGGCTTCTGAGCAGGCGCGTTCTGAAGCAGCTTGGAAACCTCTTGAAGAGACCACGCCTGAGGTATGGCACTTTGAAGAAGCGCGGTCAAGTGGTTCGCAAGAAGAGCAGTTCATTTCGAATGCTGTGGCACAGCCGCAGACCGAGAACTGGCAAGATGTATTTGCTGGATCTGAACCGGCTCAGCCCGAAGAAGATCGGCCTTCACTGGAAGTGGCAGAGGAAGCCTCGCTGTTACAGAATGAGGAATTCCTCCCTGAGGCAATAGCTGAGGCGGAAGACAAGCCAGAGCTTAAGGTTGCTTTTGGTAGCAAGAAAGAATCGTCACGAAGAGAAGAAGAAGGCGTGGGCATTTCTTCTCTGTTATCATCCGGCCGGGCCGTCCGTGAAGTTGAGGGTGAACGCAGTGAGGAGGTTTCAGATGGAGTTGTTTCGGAAGAGGATCGTCAGGCAGAAGATGTAGAATGGAAAAATCTGTTCCTGGGTACGATTGTGGATCAGACGCCATTCCGCAAAGTCAAGCTGTGCATCGTACAGCGCGAAGAAACACTCGATGCCATTGCAGACAGATATCAGCTTAGCACCAGGGAGCTTCAGTTATATAATCGATTAACTGAACAGGTTGTTGAAGAAGGACAGATTCTATATATTCCTTAGTCACTGGGTTCAGGATACCGTATCCTATAAAACAGCCCGTAATTCCTCATAGGAATTGCGGGTTGTACCTGTTTTTGAACATTTTGGTTGTCTAATAACCTCGTTCCGCTGTTGTCAGGTTGACTATCACGCACGAGCAAGGTATGATGTGTTTAGGATTTTTTGAATAATGACGTGGATCGGGAGTAGTAGACAGTATGACCTTTCAGAGAGTGGGATCGATGCGCTGTGAGATTCCGCAGGAACCAACTGATCGAAGTCGCCCGGGAGTTGCCTGTTTGAGTACTGGAGGTGGATGTAATACATTCATTAACCTCGGAGGTAGGATAGGCCGGTCGCAGCCGTTATCTGCTTGAAGTGTCACGCCGTCCGATTGAGAGCATGAACCATGATCTCTGTTATCAGCGTGAAACAAAGGTGGTACCGCGAAAGCTAACCTTTCGTCCTTTGATGGATGAAAGGTTTTTTTGTTTTTTTAGCGATGAAGATGACGTAACGGAGGAATGAAACATGTCTGAACAAAAAAAAGCAACAACTGAAATGCCGACGACTTACGACCCGAAGGCGGCAGAAGATAAATGGTACTCCACCTGGACGGAGCGCGGGTATTTCCAAGCGGGTAAACGCAAGGATGCCGAGCCATATACCATTGTAATTCCACCTCCGAACGTAACGGGGATGCTTCACATCGGTCATGCACTTGACTTTACCCTACAGGATATCCTTATTCGTACAAAACGGATGCAGGGATATGACGCACTTTGGCTACCGGGTTCTGACCACGCAGGGATTGCGACCCAGACGAAAGTGGAACAGAAGCTGCGTGAAGATGGATTAACGCGTTATGATCTGGGACGTGAGAAGTTTCTGGAGAAAGTCTGGGATTGGAAAGACCAGTACGCTACAACCATTCGTCAGCAATGGGGCAAAATGGGTCTGTCTCTCGACTACTCCCGTGAACGTTTTACGCTGGATGAAGGTCTATCCAAAGCGGTGCGTAAAGTATTTGTGCAGTTATATGAGAAAGGACTTATTTATCGCGGTAAACGTATCATTAACTGGGATCCGGTGAATCGTACTGCGCTCTCGGATATTGAGGTTGAATATAAGGAAGTTCAGGGTCATCTCTATCATCTGCGTTATCCGCTCAAAGACGGGAGTGGTCACATTACTGTGGCAACGACACGTCCGGAAACGATGCTGGGTGATTCTGCTGTTGCCGTTCATCCTAAAGATGAACGTTATGCAGACATGATCGGTAAAACACTCGTATTGCCTATCATCGGTCGTGAGATTCCAGTCATTGCGGATGACTACGTAGACAAAGAGTTCGGTAGCGGTGCAGTGAAAATCACACCTGCGCATGATCCGAATGACTTTGAAGTAGGTTTACGTCATGACTTGCCTCAAATTACCGTTATGGATGAAAGTGGAACAATGAATGCGGAAGCTGGCAAATATCAGGGGCTGGATCGTAGCGAATGCCGCAAACAGATCGTGGCTGATCTGAAAGAACAAGGTGTCCTGATTAATATTGAAGATCATATGCACCAGGTTGGACACAGTGAGCGCACCGGAGCAGTAGTGGAGCCTTACTTGTCCACACAATGGTTCGTAGAGATGAAACCACTCGCGGAGAGAGCAATCAAAAAGCAGCAAAGCGGCGAAGGGGTTAACTTTGTTCCGGATCGTTTTGAGAAAACGTATCTGAACTGGATTGAAAACGTTCGTGACTGGTGTATTTCCCGTCAACTGTGGTGGGGACATCGTATTCCTGCTTGGTACGACGAAGAAACAGGTGAAGTGATTGTATCCGCAGAAGATCCAACAACATTGCCTGAATATGCAGGGCGCAAGCTGAAACAGGATGAGGACGTTCTGGATACGTGGTTTAGCTCGGCACTATGGCCGTTCTCTACATTGGGCTGGCCTGAAAATACAGATGATCTGAAGCGTTATTATCCAACAAATGTACTCGTTACAGGTTATGACATCATTTATTTCTGGGTGGCGCGTATGATCTTCACTGCCCTGGAATTTACGGATGAAATTCCGTTCAAGGATGTACTGATGCACGGTCTTGTACGTGACGCTGATGGACGTAAGATGTCCAAGTCTCTTGGGAACGGTGTAGACCCGCTGGATGTTATCGAGAAGTACGGTGCAGATGCGATGCGTTACATGATCTCGACCAGCAGTACTCCGGGACAGGATTTGCGTTTCCGCTGGGAGCGGGTCGAGCAGGCTCGTAACTTCGCCAACAAAATCTGGAATGCTTCCCGCTTTGCGTTGATGAATCTGGAAGGTTTCACTTATGAAGATCGTGACATCAGCGGTGAGCTTGGAACAGCGGATTATTGGATTTTGCATCGCCTCAACGAAACTTCCCGAGATATTACGCGTCTAATCGATGCGTATGAGTTTGGGGAAACAGGGCGTGTATTGTACAACTTTATCTGGGATGATCTGTGTGACTGGTACATCGAATTCGCCAAGCTGTCATTCTACGGAGAAGATCCGGTTGCGAAAAAGAAAACACAATCGGTGCTGGCCTACGTGCTGGATCAGACCATGCGCCTGATTCATCCGTTCATGCCATACATCTCGGAAGAGATCTGGCAACATCTTCCTCATGAGGGAGAGACCATTACACTTGCTTCCTGGCCAGTATACGACCCTGCGCTGGAGAATCCGGGAGCTGTTGCGGAGATGAACTTGCTGATGGATACCATTCGCGCTGTTCGGAACATCCGTGCCGAAGTGAATGTGCCGATGAGCAAAAAGATCGAATTAATGGTCAAAGCGAACAGTGAAGAAGCATCTAGTATTATCGAACGCAACAGTCATTACATCAAACGCTTCTGTAATACATCCGAATTCGAGAGCGGATTGGATCTGAGTTCACCAGACAAAGCCATGACAGCGATCATCACGGGAGCGGAATTGTACTTGCCGCTCGCAGGTCTGATTGATATTGAGCAGGAAGTAGCTCGTCTGGAGAAAGAACTTCAGAACCTTGAAGGTGAAGTACTCCGTGTAGAGAAAAAACTGGCGAATGAGGGATTCGTAGCGAAGGCTCCTGCTAAAGTTATCGAGGAAGAACGCGCTAAACAAGCGGATTATTCGGATAAACGGGATAAAGTCATCGCACGAATCAAAGAGCTCAAAGGTTAATATCAAAAAGAGTCGGATGGAACGCTTTTGGCGCCATCCGGCTGCTTTTTTCAATCTTCAATCAAACAGGGAACTGAAGGTGAATCAGATGACGGAATTAAACGGGACAGATAAAGCTACTCCTTTACAGACGTATGATGAGGCCGTGGATTGGATCAATGGCCTTATTCCTTTTGGTATCAGGCCTGGGCTTGAACGTATTGAAAGCCTGATGTCACAGCTTGGCAATCCGCACCAACGGCTCAAATTCATTCATGTCGCGGGAACGAACGGTAAAGGTTCGACTTGCGCTTTTTTGACGTCAGTACTGCTTCAAGCGGGATATGACGTTGGAACGTTTACATCACCTTATATCACCAAGTTTACAAACCGTTTTCAATATAACGGTGAAGACATCCCAGAAGAGACATTGTTAAAGCTGTCGAATCGTTTGCTTCCTCTCGTAAAAGAAATGGCGTCAACACCGCTCGGATCACCGACGATGTTTGAAGTATCGACGGCACTGGCACTGCTATATTACGCGGAAGAGTGTTACCCCGATATTGTAGTATGGGAGACTGGGCTTGGGGGAAGGATGGACGTAACGAATATTGTTACTCCCGTTGTGTCCGTCATCACCAATATCGGTATGGATCATACGGATATCCTTGGAGATACCGTTGAGCAGATTGCACATGAAAAGGCGGGCATCATTAAGCCGGGTGTACCCGTTGTAACCTGTGCCGTACAACCTGAAGCCGTAAAGGTCATTCAGGAGAGAGCGAAGCGATTGCGATCAACGGTGTACTTGGCTGGGGACCAATTTTCATACCAAAGGCTTGAAAGTAGCAAGGATGGACAAACGCTTCAGTTCTCCGGTCCATTCCGTGATCTGAATATTCACATTCGTATGCAAGGTGTATATCAATGTGATAATGCTGTTGCTGCATTAATGTCTCTTGAATTACTAAGACAATATATGGCATTTATGCTGGATGAAGACGATATTAAACTTGGTTTTGAGAATGCCTTCTGGGCGGGAAGATTTGAGAAAGTCAGTGACAATCCACTGATTGTACTCGATGGAGCGCATAATCCTGAAGGGGCAGAATCGCTTGCCAAGAGCATTATCGACGGTTATCCCCAAAAAAAGTTAATTTTGATGATGGGTATGCTGGCGAATAAGCATCACGAAGCATATTTGCAGCATATACTGCCACTAGTGGATACGCTGATCCTGACCGAGCCAGATTTCCGCCGTAAAATGGCTGCAACCGAATTGTTGCAGATTGTCGAACGGGTACGTCCCGCCATTGCGAAGCAGGAACTGGATATCATCGTCGAGCCGAACTGGGCAAAGGCACTTGATCTATTGAAGTCACGGACGGAAGCGGAGGATCTGGGGGTGGTTTCCGGCACGCTTTATCTGATTGCGGACGTGCGGGCGGCCCTTTTGCATCAAACCGATTCTGAAAAAGGTTGGTGAAAGTTTTGTTAAACACATCGGAACATGTTCATTTTATAGGGATTGGCGGTTATGGCATGAGTGCCATCGCCCGGGTTATGCTGGAGATGGGATATACCGTTACCGGATCGGATGTCGCTTCACAGGAGTTGACAGAGAAGTTGGCAGCCAAAGGGGCGAAAATATATATTGGACATACCGCGGAGCATGTGAACGGAGCGGATCTTGTCGTTTACTCTACAGCAGCTCCTGCGGATAATGTGGAACGTGTAGCTGCGGAGCAGCTAAACATACCTATCCTTCATCGCGCTCAAATGCTGGCACGTTTGTTAAACGAGCGCAAAGGCGTGGCCGTTGCAGGTGCGCATGGCAAAACGACAACTTCTTCCATGATCGCACTGGTTATGGAGCAATGTGAAATAGATCCTACCTATATTATAGGTGGAGAAATCATGAATTTGGGAACCAATGCCAAAGCAGGTCAAGGCGAGTGGGTTGTCGCGGAAGCGGACGAGAGCGATGGCTCTTTTTTACAGTACCATCCTTGGCTTGGCATCGTAACGAACATTGAAGCTGACCATCTAGAGAATTATAACAGTGACTTCGAGGAACTAAAGAAAGCCTATGTACAGTTCCTCAGTCAGATTCGTCCAGAGGGCACAGCCATTGTATGCGCTGATGATGAAAATGTGCAGGCTATTTTGCCGCATCTCAAGTCTCGCATTACAACTTACGGCATCGAGCAGGTTGCTGATTACACAGCTACAGATATCGTTCTCGGGGATCGCCGTATCTCGTTCACCATGAATCATCGAGGTACAGCGATGGGAACAGTGGAGTTGTCAGTACCTGGTAAACACAACGTCTACAATGCGATGGCTACGGTTATTACCTGTCTTGAAGCAGGCATTCCGTTTGAGAAGATTACAGCAGCGATCGTGCAATTCCATGGGGCGAAACGCAGATTTCAGGTGTTGGGTGAGGCGCGTGATATGCTCATTATCGACGATTACGCTCATCACCCTACAGAAATTGAAGCTACAATTAGTGCGGCGAAAGCGACAGGTAAACGAATAATTGCTGTATTTCAGCCACAGCGTTATACAAGGACATTTTTCCTGCTGGATGCGTTCAGCCGGGCTTTTGCCGAGGCGGATGAGGTGCTGATTACCGATATCTATTCTCCTGCCGGTGAAAAGCAGATTGAAGGTGTCCACTCCGCAAGACTCGTTGAACTGATCGTACAGAACAGCAATGCATCAGCAAGATACCTGCCGACCAAAGAGGAAGTTGTGGCTGATCTAGAGCCGCGGCTACAACCAGGAGATCTTGTGCTTACGATGGGCGCAGGGGATATTTGGAAAGTGGGCGATATACTCGCCAAAGGTTTGAAATAATTTTGTGATTTCAAAATGATGCAAGTTGAACTTAGGGATCAACAAATTGGGGAACAATCGCTACTATTCTTGTGATTTCTCATCGGAGTATATGTTCCAAGGACCTTTTGATCAACGGGTACCGTACTATAAAACGTCTGTCTTCTTCATGAGGCCAGGCGTTTTTGGCTTGGGATTCATATGATTAGAAAGTCTGAAGATTTAATCATTCCGTGGAATGTTATCCTCCATCTCAACATATAGATGATATAAATGGGACAAAGGAGAGGGTACGGGTGAGCAACGCCAGAATGACGTTTCGCTTCGGAGATCAGGAGTCGGACAAGCTGGAAAAGCAGGGGATGACGGCATCCAGTACACTGGTCACAATGAACGAAAATTTGCCTAATACAGTACAGTCGTTGCCGAAGCCTGAACCAGACACAAACAACACCTCTAGTTCATCAATGGCAGTAGAGGACATGCCTATGGATTGGGGAGGGACGATTCTGGCAGATGCTTCCCGTTCACCCCATACAAACTACGCCTCAGATCGGAATATGCAGGATGATAAATATGAATTTGATTCGGAAAGAAGTCAAGATCTGGATCAGGGCCATAACTGGATGATCGAATCGGAGAACTATTCATATAAACGAAATCGTCCTCCCAGAGGCTGGAAGATGATCGGCTCTGTTTCAGGGGCATTGGTAACCGGAGCACTGTTCGGTATGGTTATTTTGTCCCTTTTTAACAAGGAGAACGTGGTGAAACCGGATGAAATGCTTCCTGTGAATCAGAGCATTTCTACTGTGTCAGGTCAGGAGGGGGAGGCCGGAACAGCAGGGCAACTTGAAATTTCATCTGCAGGCGGTACATATTATGCCCTACAATATGGAGTGTTTAGTTCTCCGGAGCGAGCGGAACAAGCGAAGCTTGAACTCACCCAAACGGGCTTAGCTGCGAGTTCGGACCCTGAAGATGGCAATCGCGTATATGCCGGCATCTCTGCGGATCGTGAGGAGGCCAAGCTCCTCAGTAGCAGACTAAAGTCTCAGGGAGTCGAATTATATGTCAAAGAGATCGTCAATCCGGCGGTGGATCCGGCGATCTTTGGTAATAAGCATGAGGACGTTGCTCTTTTCTTCAAAAACAGCTCCGCGCTTATCGATCAGTTATCAACACTCTCGATCCAGCAATTGGGTCAGTCAGTACAAGCAGCCATTTCACCAGAGATGATGGAAGCGCTACAGACGCAGCATCAAACGTGGTTGACCGGCATAAAGAGCCTTGCGCCTGGAATGGCGGTAGACGTTCAACCGGTTGTGACCAGCATGGAGAAATCGATGAACAGTGCGATAACAGCCATTGCAGAGTATAATAAAAATCCGGACGCTGTTCACATGTGGGCGGTACAGTCAGATTTGATGGAGTATGTGCTCCAACAGAAAAAGTGGCTTGAGTCTATAAAGCAATAAAGCTCCTATTCCCATAACAACGCCTCAAAACTCCTATCCGGCAAGGAACTGGAAATAGTTCCCCCTGCCGGATTTGTGTTTGTATTGACGTACAAAACCCCGTATAATAATGTGGGTGTCAAAAAATGGCGAGGGAAGATTAACCGATGAAAAAAAACTTCGGCGTGTTATTATTGTTTCTGCTGCTTGGCTGGATGGCCGGAGCGTGGATCGCCAAGGCACTGCAGCCTGTTAAAGCTGTAGCCTTTTTAACCAAGGTCACGACGATTCGCTGGTCGCCCCAGGCTGATCTCGATATTTTCAGTTATGACCTTTCATTTCAATTTCAAATGAGCCTCCTGAGTCTGATTGGTATTATTGCGGCTGTGTGGCTGTATCGCAGACTATAGGAGAATGACGAATGTTGACCAAAAAAATAAACTAGTGACATCTATTATTGTGATTCGGACAGATGTTGCCGTAGTATAAGGAGCCGTTAATGTCGAATAACACAGAACAGCGCCCGATTATTCTGGCCTCCACATCGCCGCGGCGCAAGGAACTGATCGCGTCACTCCATTTAGCGTTTGAAGTTATACCGAGTTATGCCGATGAGAATACACCATTAGACTGGACCCCAGAACAGACCGTGCAAGAATTGGCTCTTCGCAAGGCGCTTGCTGTGTATCGTGGACTGGAAGGTAGCAGTAAGGATGCCATTATCGTCGGCAGTGATACCGTTGTTGTGCTTGACAATGAGATTCTGGGCAAGCCTGTGGATGAGTCTGATGCTGAGCAGATGTTGTCACGTCTGCAAGGACGGGAACATCGTGTGTTTACGGGTGTTGCTTGTATCGATGCAGCTACCGGACATTCGGTGGTGCATTATCGTCAGACGGATGTAACGATGAAGGAACTGTCTGAAGCTACGATTCGTGCGTACGTGAAGACGGGAGAACCTTCAGACAAAGCAGGGTCATATGCTATTCAAGGCATTGGCGCTTCACTGATCGACCGCATTGAAGGATGTTATTTTAATGTGGTAGGCTTGCCACTATCTCTGCTCAGTGACATGCTGGAGGGATTTGGCGTGTACGTGTTGCCACAAACATAATCAAAACGGATGCTGTGAAAAGAGGGAACGTATGGAGTCGCCTCAATACATGATGCGCGACATCCCCCAGGAAGATCGCCCGAGAGAACGCATGATGGAATATGGGGCGGGCGCCTTGAGTCATACCGAATTGCTTGCTATATTACTTCGAACAGGAACGAGACAGGAATCCGCCATGCATATGGCACAGCGGATACTGAATCAAGCAGGTGGCATCCGTTCGTTGATGGATCTGAGCCTTGAAGAGATGACAGCTATGAAGGGCATTGGACAAGCCAAAGCGGTTCAGCTTAAAGCAGGTATTGAACTGGGCCATCGGATTGCCAAGAGTCGGCTTGCTCCATCGACATCGATCCGTACACCGCGTGATGCTGCGGATATTCTAATGGAACAACTGCGTTATTTGCAGAAAGAACATTTTGTGTGTCTTTTTTTGAATAGCAAAAATCATATCATAGCTCAGGAAACACTCTCCATGGGCAGCCTGAATGCTTCAATTGTACATCCGCGTGAAGTATTTCGTGCCGCCATCAAATGTAGCAGTGCCTCAATTGTGTGCGCACATAACCATCCCAGCGGTGATCCAACGCCTAGTCCGGAAGATATTCAGATAACCAAAAGACTGATTGAAGCCGGCGCAATCGTGGGCATTGACGTTCTGGACCACCTTGTTATTGGTGATGGAACATACGTAAGTTTGAAGGAGAAGGGCTTGGTATAATATAATGGTTGGCGTTGATGTTTTCCTATGAAATGATAACGGACGTGTCCGTCAAAGATATGTTCACTTTACTTTGCAGATTCAGATTCAAAATACTACATGCGAATATTAGCTCCACGGTTTCGTGGGAATGAAAGTTATGCTCTTGTAATGAAACAGGAGCAGCAATATGAGGCAGAAAAGGAGAATACGTCATGTTTGGTGGTTTTACGAAAGATTTGGGTATTGATTTGGGGACAGCGAATACGCTGGTTTATGTACGTGGAAAAGGAATTGTGGTGCGCGAGCCTTCGGTTGTCGCACTGCGTACGGATACAAAAAGTATCGAGGCTGTGGGTGAGTCCGCTAAAAAAATGATTGGACGTACACCTGGCAATATCCGCGCTATTCGTCCAATGAAAGATGGCGTAATTGCTGACTTCGATACTACTGCAACGATGATCAAATACTTTATTCGTCAGGCACAGAAGCAACGCTCTATGTTTCAGCGTCATCCTAACGTGATGGTATGTGTACCATCCGGAATTACGGCCGTGGAACAACGTGCAGTTGAAGATGCAACCAAACAGGCAGGGGCACGTGAGGCTTACACGATCGAAGAACCATTTGCAGCCGCTATTGGTGCAGATCTGCCCGTATGGGAACCGACAGGCAGTATGGTCGTTGATATTGGTGGAGGTACAACTGAAGTGGCAGTCATTTCTCTAGGTGGTATCGTAACCAGCCGTTCGGTGCGTGTAGCAGGTGACGAGATGGATGAATCCGTGATTCAGTACATCAAACGCCAATACAATCTGATGATCGGTGAACGTACATCCGAACAGTTGAAGATGGATATCGGTTCAGCTATGCCGCTGGAACAAGTGGAAACGATGGAAATCCGCGGACGTGATCTGGTAACAGGTCTGCCGAAGACGATTACCATTACTTCTGATGAGATCAGCGAAGCTCTGGCAGACACCGTGAATGCTATTGTTGAAGCGGTAAAAGTAACACTTGAGAAGTGCCCTCCTGAGCTTGCAGCAGACATTATGGATCGGGGAATTGTCCTGACAGGCGGCGGAGCTCTGCTTCGCAATCTGGATAAGCTGCTTGCTGGAGAGACAGGAATGCCTGTCATTGTTGCGGAGAATCCGCTGGATTGCGTAGCGATCGGCACAGGTAAAGCGCTGGAAAATATTCATATGTTCAAAAGCAGAAGCAGTTCAGCAGTTCGTTCCAAGCGTTAATGGATTGCTTGCCGTCTGATCCTTGATTGGCCGGCAACACTTCAATGTAGAGTACCCGGATATCCCGGGAGAGCTATAACCCGCTTAACAGGGGAGGATCGATTGATATTCTCGCAGGGACTTCAGGTCTGATGTCTCCCCACCGGGCTGGGCTCGGAAGAGAATAATGGATGTTAGAGGGTGTTGGAACTGTTTAAACTGCTTGGCAACAAAAGACTTTTTGTTTTGCTGGTGGGCCTTGTTACATTTATCGCGCTGATGGGCTTTACGCTTAGTCCGCGAGCCAATTTATCCTGGCCGGAGAAATTCCTGAAGGATTCAGTTGGATTTGTACAATACGTATTTTACAAGCCCGCTTCTTATGTAGCGGGCTTTTTCAAAGATGTGGCGAACATGCGTGCGGTATACGAGGAAAATGAAGAGCTTCGCATCGCGATGGGACACTATACACGTGACCGATTGAAATACAATGACTTAGAGCAAAAAAACAAGCAACTCGAGCAAGCGCTCAATTTTACAAAAGAACAACAGAATCGATACAATTATGGTTCTCGAATTGCCCAAGTAATAAGTGCCAATTCCGATCCGAACAGTAGAACGATTAACATAGACATCGGGGAGAATGCAGGCATCAAACCAGGTATGGCTGTTACATCACAAGAAGGTTTGGTTGGGGTGATCAGCCATGTCAGTTCGTATACATCAACGGTGAACTTGCTAACTTCAATGGATGCTAATGACCCAACATCGAATGCGATTGCGGCTACGGCTGTAGGCAAAGAGAAAGTGTTTGGTATGATCGAGAGTTATGATCCGAAGAGCGGTATGTTAAAGATGACCAAGATTGCAGAGGATTCCAATATCGCAAAAGGTGATGAAATTATCTCATCTGGTATCATCAACAATTTTCCAAAGTACATGCGTATTGGAGAAGTGAAAAGCGTCGAGAAGAGCGAATACGGTTTAACACAGACGGCTACAATTAAACCCTATGCCAACTTCCTCGATTGGAAAGAACTGATTGTGATCATTCCGCCTGAGGTTAAACAATAATGGTTACGCGCAAACAGGTTCTGTTTCTGTTACTGTTCATTCTGTTCATTGCTGAAGATACGATTCTGCCGCAGATCATTCCTTCAGCCTGGCAAATGCGTATATCAGCCAACCTGGTTTATATCGTTATTTTATTTTTTGCTGTGTATTATCACAGGCATACAGCCCTTGTGCTCGGCATATTATTTGGACTCTTGCATGATGTCGTCTTCTACGGGGAGATGATTGGCCCTTACGGATTCTCCATGGGATTATCTGCTTATATGATGGGACTTATATTTCAAGCACCGCGTGCACCGATGCCCATCATGGTTTCAGTTGTCCTGCTTGGAAGTTTGCTGAATGATACAATGTTATTTTTCTTATACAAGCTCTTCCAGCTCAATCATGTGACCTTTGACTGGGCACTGATTGAATACATGATCCCTAATCTGTTTGTTCACTTTGTGTTTACCCTGATCATTTATGTGCCTCTGCGCAAACAGCTGGAGAAGATCGGCACACCTAAAAGTAAAGCAGATGAAGCTTCCTGATGACATTTATGGAGCGAGAAGCAGGAACTTGGGAACCGGGGCACGAAATGTAATGAGATGGGAGGGACAGGCTTATGACGGTAAAATCGAATCACGTAACGATTAAAGGCATCCGAGACGGCTTGGTTTTCCTGTTGGACGATCAATGTGAATTCGAGGAATTGCTCTATGAGCTCCGCTATAAGCTGGAACACAGCCATCAAAACATTTTGACCGGACCGATTGTTCATGTGGATATCAAACTGGGAGCGCGAGAAATTACGGAAGATCAGAAAGAAGAGATTCTGGATATATTGAAGCAAAAAGGGAATCTACTGATCCGATCCTTTGACTCGCCTGCACTTGTACAGGAGGTCAAAGGTCCCCCGCCGATTGTGACGATGTGCGGCATGGTACGATCAGGTCAGGTGCTTCATCATGAGGGGAATCTCCTGTTTCTCGGAGATATCAATCCAGGGGGCACGGTGACGTGTACTGGGGATATATATGTTTTGGGTTCACTCAGAGGTATGGCTCATGCCGGAATCAGCGGGGACGAAGAGGCTATTATCGCAGCATCGGTATTTGCGCCAACACAGTTGCGTATTGCCGATGTAATCAGTCGTCCTCCAGATGAATGGGAGAGTCATGAAACCGGAATGGAATTTGCTTATTTGCAGGACAATCAGATGCAGATCGACAAGATGAGCAATATCGTTCGGTTGCGCCGAGATTTTAATGTGTTTAAAGGAGTGTAGCTCATGGGAGAGGCGATCGTGATCACTTCGGGTAAAGGCGGTGTGGGTAAGACGACCACCTCGGCAAACATCGGGACAGCCCTGGCGCTGCTTGGCAAAAAGGTTTGTTTGGTCGATACCGATATCGGCCTTCGTAATCTGGATGTTGTGATGGGACTCGAGAACCGCATTATTTACGATCTGTGCGATGTTGCGGACGGCCGTTGCCGTTTGAATCAGGCTTTGGTAAAAGACAAGCGTTTCGAAGAATTATACATGTTGCCTGCAGCGCAGACGAGAGACAAAAACTCTGTATCGCCAGAACAGGTGAAAGATATCATCCTGGAACTCAAAAAAGATTTTGAATACGTCATTATTGACTGCCCGGCAGGGATTGAGCAGGGATTCAAAAATGCAGTAGCAGGAGCAGATCAGGCCATCGTGGTCACTACACCAGAAAATGCAGCAGTGCGTGATGCGGACCGTGTCATCGGCTTGCTGGAGAGTTCACACATTCAGTCTCCTAAGCTGGTAGTGAACCGGATTCGCAACAATATGGTGAAGTCAGGTGACATGCTTGATATCGATGGTATTTTACAAGTACTTAACATCGACCTGATTGGCATCGTGCCAGATGATGAACTTGTCATCAAGGCTGCCAATTCTGGCGAACCTACAGTGATGAACCCAGATTCACTTGCAGCCATTGCTTATCGCAATATTGCAAGACGAATTTTGGGAGATACCGTGCCATTAATGCAGATGGAGCAGAAGAAGGGCGCATTTTCCCGTTTCAAGAAATTTTTCGGGATGGGTTAAAGGGTACTTAGAGCGTGAAATAAATTTAGTTAAATTGAACTTCAAGTAACAGCCGGGGCAGCGTGTCCGGCTGTTTTTTTGTGTATGCCTCGTTTACTCACTGCTCACAGGCATTGCTTTGTCGTACAACTCCTACATGGCAACATGGCATCTGTGAAGCTGGAGCTTTATTTTGGTTTTGGGTCCAGGATAGTATGGAGGCTTGTTCATATTCTTTGCTGTTGATTCATAGGATGTAGTAAACAAGCCTCAGCGGGAGGACATGGCATGAATACAAAACGGAGAATCAAACAGAGACGAGAAGAGCGGATACGGCGGCTTATGGATGGGGCAGTGCAAGAAGTGTTGCAAGAACAAAAGCCGGTTTTTCGATGGGATCGTGTAAGAGAAGGAGATCAGGGCAGTGAAAGAGAGAGAAATGCAGACATAAGCATAGACGGAAGTAAAGATCAAGGTAGAAATAGCGAGTATGATGAAACGAACCGGCAGAAGCCGTTTGTTTTTGTAGAGGAACCAGCGGAAAGAGACCCGGAATGGTTGTGGAAGAAGGAAAATGGACATTTCGGCCCTACAGGGCGTTCTGGTTTTAATTTGATTCGATCGTTCCTACGGCGTACGGTAGTCAGTGCAGTACTATTTGCAGGCGTGTGGGGACTGTTTCAATTAAATGCATCATGGACGATAGCACCTAAAACCGTTATTGCTGATGTACTTCATAACGATATGGATTTTGCTGCGGCTACGGCATGGTATGAACGGAATTTCGGTGGGACACCTTCTTTCCTGCCGGTACTTGGACATACCACTGATGTAGTAAACGGCTCAGGAATCCGGC
Organism: Paenibacillus intestini; assembly: GCF_030803945.1. Classification (NCBI taxonomy): domain Bacteria; kingdom Bacillati; phylum Bacillota; class Bacilli; order Caryophanales; family Paenibacillaceae; genus Paenibacillus; species Paenibacillus intestini. The sequence continues at coordinate 271,948 of NZ_JAURUN010000008.1, forward strand.
AGCTTCTCGGTAAACCAATTTCAGGTACGGTCGTTCAGCCATTTGCTTTAAGTATGAAGGGGATTGAGATTGTTCCAGATGCCGCTACTACAGGAGGGCTCGTGCAAGTCGTCAGCTCAGGTGCTGGGCGTGTGCTTGAGGTTCTGGGGGATGCAACCAGCGGGTATACCGTCGTTATCCAGCACGCTGGTAAGGTGACCGCCATATACGGCCGGATGAACGAGAGTGACGTTCAGGTGAATGATTGGGTCGAAGCGGGGAATGTGGTGGGACGCTTAAAGGGTGGAAGCACGGATCAGCCTGCTACGCTTTATTTTGCGATAAAAGAAGGAGAAGAGTACGTAGACCCTGCGGAAGTCGTTGCCCTTGATTAGGGTGTGGGGAGTGCGAATCTCGCTTCATCCGTTTTTTGTCATCATCATGATGACCTCCCTGCTAACTGGACATTTTATCGAACTGATCACGCTGTTTGCCATCGTATTTATTCATGAATGCGGACATGCTGCCGCGGCGGCCCTTCTGGGCTGCCGTGTATTGTCTATACAGATGCTTCCGTTTGGGGGAGTGGCTGTTATTGAAGATGGAGGCAAACTGACGGCTTACCGCGAGATTGTCATTGCCTTGGCTGGACCGTTGCAGAACATTATGATGGTCGGCATAGTACTGCTTCTAAGCCGATTTCAGTTGGGGGACCCACTGTTTCTGGATTATATAATCCAAGCCAACCTGCTCATTGCTTTGTTTAATCTGTTGCCAGTACTGCCTTTGGACGGGGGAAAGATCGTTCAGGCGATTGTCAGCCTGTGGGCTCCTTACTATACTACACTCATGTGGACTTATCGCATCAGTATCCTGTGTAGCGCAGGGGTTATTTTGGTTGCGATTAGCCGGTGGCTTTCCGGCGATTACGGGCTACCGTTGAACCTTTTATTAATAGGCCTTTTTTTGTTTTACTCCAATTTTACCGATTATCGGAACGTGCCTTATCGTTTTATCCGTTTTCTGATGAACCGGGAAGCTGTTTTTGTACGGTATGCAACTACAGGTGGCTTGGCCCAACCGATAATCTCGTTCCCAGCGAAACCTTTGGACACTATTTTGCGTCTATTAAAAAGGGAACAGTACCATATGGTATACGTGATGAATAAGCAGGGACGTATCCTGGCGGTTTTGCCTGAACAGAGAGTGATTGGCTCGTACTTTCAACAAAATACCGATAAATTGTGAAGCCTACTGATGAACCTGCTCTCAAACGGGGTAATACATTTATGATCGTTATTGCCTATAATATGAAATGGATGTGGATAAATTGAAGGGTCTTCTAGAGGTGAAGCCATGAAACAAATGATTGTACATAATGAACATAACCTCATGCAAATGGCGCTTCTGGAAGAAGGCAAAGCTGTGGAGTTCACGGCAGAGCGTACACGCGAGCGCGGGTTGCTAGGTTCCTTTTTCAAGGGACGGGTAGTGAATGTGTTACCGGGTATGCAGGCTGCCTTTGTGGATATTGGTCAAAGAAAGAATGCGTTTCTGTATGTGGATGATGTGCTCCACCCCCATCTGGAGAAGCAACCTAAAATAAAACCTTCCATCTCGGAGTTGCTGCGTCCGGGTCAGGAATTAATTGTACAGGTTCTGAAGGAACCGGTAGGAAGCAAAGGAGCCCGGGTGACGACTCATTATTCACTTCCGGGCCGTTGGCTTGTCTACATGCCTGTAGCGGGTTATGTGGCTGTTTCCAAAAAGATTGCCCGGGAGGGGGATCGTTCCCGCCTCAAAGGGATGGGAGAGCGGTTGCTTCGGGACGAAGAAGGGCTGATTATTCGTACCGTATCTGCGGAAGAAGCGAATGAGGCGATTCAGACTGATTTGGAGGCATTACGAGCTCAGTGGCTTCTGATTCGAGAAAAAGCAGACAGTTTGCCTTCTCCAAGCTTGTTGCACCAAGACCAAAGCATGATTCAGCGAGTGATTAGAGATGTGTATACTCCTGGTAGTGACGAGGTGATCACGGATAGTGAAGGACAGGCTCGCGTAATACGGACGTTGCTTGAAGAGATCTGTCCAGGGCATGAGCCTCGAGTTCAGGTGTATTCCGGAACGGAATCTATCTTTGATGCTTACGGTGTACAGGAACAGCTGAACAAAGATTTTGCCCGCAAAGTTTGGCTACCCGGAGGTGGGTATATCGTTATTGATCATACCGAAGCGCTGACCGTGGTTGATGTGAATACAGGCAAGTATACCGGAGCAGGTGGAGACAGTCTGGAAGAGACGGTAACCGAAACCAACATGCAGGCTGCAGTGGAGATTGCCCGGTTAATGCGACTACGGGACATTGGCGGCATGATTATCGTTGACTTCATCGATATGGAAGAGGCATCGAATCGGCATGATGTAGCGTCTGTGCTGGAGCAGGAGCTACGTAAGGATCGGACCAAAGCTTTTGTAATGGGATGGACGAAACTCGGGTTGCTTGAACTGACTCGCAAAAAAGTAAGAGAAGAAAGTACCTTGCCCTACGTGGAAGCTTGTTCTTCCTGTCATGGCACGGGGAAAAGATATATTTCTCCTTTGCATTGATTTTTAATATACTGCGTGATATAATCATCAAGTATGTGTTTAAGCCTATTGGTCTTGCACATGCTGTAACCGCACTGACCAGGTTTAAGAACAGTTCCGCAAGGTACTGTCACCTGAGAACGGGCGAGTCTGAGACATGAGGAGGTGCAAGGCAAATGTACGCAATTATTGAAACAGGCGGCAAACAGTACAAAGTCCAAGAGGGCGATGTTCTGTTCATCGAGAAATTGAATGCGAACGACGGCGAAAGCGTAACGTTCGACCGTGTCCTGGCTGTATCTAACGATCAAGGTTTGACAGCAGGTACACCATTGGTTTCCGGAGCTACTGTAACGGCTAAGGTTGAGAAACATGGCAAAGGTCAAAAGGTTGTTGTATACAAATACAAACCGAAAAAGAACTACCATGTGAAGCAAGGTCACCGTCAACCGTACACTAAAGTAACTATCGAAAAAATCAAAGCGTAAGAAGGTGCGATAAGTGATTATCGTTCAAATCTTTCGTGATGAGGACGGGAACATCGAACGCTTTTCTATCGAAGGGCATGCCAATTTTGCCAAGCGTGGAGAAGATATCGTATGTGCCGGGGTATCTGCTGTTACAGTAGGTACAGTGAACTCGATTGAAGCATTAACTGGTATCGAGATGGATGCCAAGATGAAGAATGGTTTTTTAAGCGGTTCTTTACCGGTGCTGGTAAAAGGGGAAACTTTTTCTCAGGTACAGTTGTTGCTCGAATCCATGGTAGTTATGCTCTCTAATATTGCAGAGTCATACGGGAAGTATATTCAAATACAGCAACACCAATAAGCAAAGAAGGAGGAAAACCAATCATGTTGAAATTAAATCTTCAGTTGTTCGCATCGAAAAAAGGTGTAGGTTCCACGAAGAACGGACGTGACAGTAATGCACAACGTCTGGGTGTTAAACGTGCAGATGGCCAAACTGTAACTGGTGGTAGCATTCTCGTTCGCCAACGCGGAACGAAAATTCACCCAGGAACAAACGTAGGTATCGGTAAAGATGACACTTTGTTCGCGAAAATCGACGGCGTTGTTAAATTCGAACGTTGGGGTCGCGATCGCAAAAAAGTAAGCATCTACCCTGTAAACGTTGCTCCAGTAGCAGCTGCAGTAGAAGCTTAATATCGGCATTCCGCCTAAGGAGCCTTCGGCATTTTTGCCGGAGGTTTTTTGCATTCTGCGACTATTCGATAATGAACTGGCAGAAAAGACATGTTATACTTGGTTACGGTGGGTTGAAACCAACCTAGTTTGGTAGAACGGGGAGAAGCCATGAAATCCTGGAAAAGAGTGCCGTGGATTGCGGCATGTTCACTTGTGATTCCTTTGGTTTTCGTTATGTTGTATCCAACGTCTTTTGCGAGCGTTGTATGCGCATTTTGGTCCGTCGCAGTGATGTTGGTATCAGGATATGCGATGAAAAAGCAGGCGGAGGCGGAACGCAGAATCATCATTCAATCCATGGAAAAAACAGCAATAGCTTCATTAAATCATCATCGGCATGACTGGATGAACGATCTCCAAGTGTTATATGGATATCTTAGGCTGGGCAAACTTGATAAATCCCTGCAATGTGTGGAAAGAATAAAAGAGCGGGTAACGGAAGAAAGCCGTATATCTAAATTAGGTATACCTTCTCTCGTCTTTTATTTGCAATCTTTTCGGGCCAGTGGAGCTGCACTGGAATTGCATGTGGAAGTAGAAGAAGAGCTGCAGCTCAGTGCTCTGGTCTCTCCCGAGGATGGCGAGTCGCTTACGGGGGCGATTGCGGATGCAATTCGGGCCTATCAGTATGGCGGTGGCCGGTCGTCTTGGGGAGAGGTACGCAAACTGACCTTGAACTTCGGACAGGATCACGGAGATGTCGTCGTCCGGTTGGACGGAGATCAAACCCCGGATCCAGAAACGCTGCGGCAATTAACAGCTGTACTCAAAGGTAAAAAAGTCAGAACGGAGCAGCTTCCGTCTGGGGATACGTTTGTACAATTCAGAATGCCTTGTGGAATATAGGAAGAAGGGGTAACCAATGTTTGTTGATAAAGCGAAGATTTATGTAAAAGCAGGAGATGGAGGAGACGGTATCGTCTCTTTCCGTCGTGAGAAATATGTACCGGAGGGTGGCCCTGCCGGCGGCGATGGCGGCCGGGGAGCCGATATTATTTTCCGGGTAGATGAAGGTCTGCGGACATTGATGGACTTTCGTTATCAGCGTCACTTCAAAGCCCCACGTGGTGAGAAGGGACGTAACAAAAGCCAGCATGGTGCCAATGCAGAGAACATGATTGTGCGTATCCCGCCGGGTACGACGATTGTGGATGAAGACAGTGGCGAAGTGTTAGCTGATCTAACGCGTCACGGGCAGCAGGTGGTTGTAGCCAAAGGTGGCCGCGGCGGGCGTGGTAACATCCGCTTTGCAACGCCAAGAAACCCGGCACCTGAACTTGCCGAGAACGGTGAGGAAGGCGAAGAGCGTTATATCGTGCTTGAGCTTAAAGTCATGGCGGATGTGGGACTAGTCGGGTTCCCGAGTGTGGGTAAATCTACGTTGCTGTCCGTTGTATCTGCTGCCAAGCCGAAGATTGGGGCATACCATTTCACAACCATTACCCCTAACTTGGGTGTCGTTGATGTGGGTGAGGGCCGCGGTTTTGTTATGGCCGATTTGCCGGGTCTGATTGAAGGGGCACATGAGGGTGTCGGACTGGGACATGAGTTCCTGCGACATGTTGAGCGAACGCGAGTTATTATTCATGTTGTGGATATGTCGGGTTCTGAAGGGCGCGATCCTTTCGAAGACTGGCAGAAAATTAATGATGAGCTGCGACTATACAATCCGGTGCTTGCCGAGAGACCGCAGGTTGTAGCTGCGAACAAAATGGATATGCCGGATTCCGAAGCTAATCTGGAGCAATTTTTGCAACAGGTTCGTGAAGTGAAGCCAGATATTGAAATCATGCCTATTTCGTCGCTGACTCGTCAAGGTATTCAGGAACTGTTATACCGAGCGGCTGATCTGCTGGATCAGATTCCGGATGAGCCTGAGGTAGAAGAAGTAGCCGATCTTTCCGAGCGTAAAGTATACAGTTTGGACAAAAAAGAGGACGAAGGTTTCCGTATTGTGCGTGAGAACGATACATTCATTGTGGAGAGTGTCAAGATTGATCGCATGATGAAACGGATGCAGTTGAATTCACACGAGGCTATTCTGAAGTTGGCGCGTACACTTCGTCACATGGGTGTGGATGATGAGCTTCGTAAACGTGGTGCCGTGGAAGGTACGATTGTGCGTATTGGAGATTTTGAGTTTGAATTTGTGGAAAGCAGCAGTTACTACTAAGCCGCTAGGCCAAAAAAATTGTGAACATCATCGGCTGATGATTGCTTAATAAAAATGAGAAACGCAGTGAAGCGGGAAGTTACCGTGAGGCTGCGTTTTTTTTGTTTGTTTTCTGACATGAGAAAGAGAAGTCTGTATAATGTGAGAAACAGTTTTTGAAAAATAGACATGTCACGTATTGCCCTTTTGTGATTCATCCTATATAATGTCCACTATATGAATACATGAGTCTTTGAGGAGAGGACGTTCTGTGAATGAACGCTATTACTTAGTACGGGAAGATATTTTGCCTGAAGCTGTGGTAAAAACGATGCAGGTGAAAGAGCTGCTTGCTTCCGGTGATGTTAAAACAGTGCATGAGGCCGTCGAGCAGGTCGGATTAAGCCGAAGTGCCTTTTACAAGTACAAAGATGGAATCCATCTGATCAATCAGCTGGAGCGTGAGCGAATCGTAACGATCTCGATTGACCTGGAGCATCAGTCTGGTATTCTGTCTCGTGTGCTTGGACATTTTGCAGGTTATGGAGCCAACGTGCTTACGATTAATCAGAGTATTCCGCTTCAGGGCAGAGCCAATGTTGTCATTTCCGTGGAAACGACGCATCTGCATGGAGAGATTGGAGAAATGCTGGATCGAATGCAAGATATGCCTGGGGTGAAGCGTACACGGATCGTAGGCCAAGGTTAATCGGGCTTAGAGAATATAGGATTAGACAATAGGGGGTAGGTCGTTAGTGAAACCGGTAAAAGTCGGATTGTTGGGCCTGGGCACGGTTGGAACGGGCGTTGTCCGAATTGTGGAAGGGAATCAGGAGGATTTGAGCAGCCAGGTGGGGTCGCCAATTATCATTGAGAAGATTGCAGTGAAGAACACGGAGAAGGATCGTGTTATTCCTATTGACCGGGCGAAGCTAACAGAGAACCCTTGGGATGTCATTCGTCACCCGGACATTGATGTTATCGTTGAAGTGATGGGCGGCATCGATCAGACGAAAGAATATATTCTTGAGGCATTGGAACGTGGGAAACATATCGTAACAGCGAACAAGGATCTTATGGCATTGCACGGTTCAGAGATTCTGGCTAAAGCGCAGGAAAAGCAATGTGATGTGTTTTATGAGGCCAGTGTGGCTGGAGGCATCCCGATCATCCGCACGCTGATTGAAGGTTTCTCTTCGGACCGGATCACGCGGATTATGGGGATTGTGAACGGCACAACGAACTATATTTTGACGAAAATGAGTCAGGAAGGCGCATCCTATGAAGAGGTGCTAGCGGAAGCACAAGCTTTAGGGTACGCGGAAACAGACCCGACCTCAGATGTAGAAGGACTCGATGCTGCTCGAAAAATGGCAATCTTGGGTACCCTCGGTTTCCGGACGAATGTGGAATTGAAGGATGTTACCGTTAAGGGGATCTCCTCCGTCACGCGTGAAGATATAACGTATGCTAAAAGACTGGGATATGAGTTGAAGTTACTTGGCATCGCAGATCGCATCGATGATGAGATTACGATTAGTGTGCAACCAACGATGGTGAGAAAGAACCACCCAATCGCATCGGTAAACGGTGTGTTCAATGCAGTGTATGTACACGGTGAGGCGGTAGGCGAGACGATGTTCTACGGAGCAGGGGCGGGTGAATTGCCAACAGCCACTTCCGTAGTTGCTGACATTGTTGCCGTAACGAAAAACCTCAAGCTTGGTGTAAACGGATTAAAAGCAATCGTGCCATATAAACAGAAGAGACTGCAGAGTGATGAGCAGATTTTTTCGAAAAATTTTATATTACTGCACGTGGACGACAAAGCAGGGGTGCTGGCGCAGATTACGCAGATTTTTGCCGAATATGAAGTCAGTCTCGCTTCTGTTGTGCAACAGCCGAATGAGCACAATCCAGACGCTGAGATCATTATCGTTACACATAATGCAAGTAAGGCGAGCATGGACAAGGTGCTTAAGCATTTTGAATCACTCAACGTGATTCGCCGCATTAAGAGTGTTTATCGTGTAGAAGGTTAGTTGTTGAGTCATTTTAAAATATAATTAGTTTATATTTTTGTTTTGCAAGCAAATCATCATTTCATGAATCTAGATCATTAAACCTAAAGGAGTTTACCCACAATGAGATATCAAGGATTACTGCAAACTTACAAAGAACACCTTCCAGTCAATGAAAATACGCCACAGCTTACACTTCAGGAAGGAAATACGCCGCTGATTCATGCAGAGAATCTGTCGAAGGAACTCGGATTGAATCTGTATTTCAAATATGAAGGCTTGAATCCTACAGGTTCTTTCAAGGACCGCGGAATGGTTATGGCTGTTGCCAAAGCAATGGAAGAAGGCAGCCGTACGATTATGTGTGCATCTACTGGTAATACATCCGCAGCTGCTGCAGCCTATGCCGCACGTGGTGGGTTGAATTGTATCGTATTGATTCCAAATAACAATATTGCATTGGGTAAACTCGCTCAAGCGATGATCTATGGTGCCAAAGTCATCGCGATCAATGGTAACTTTGACCGTGCCCTTGAGATTGTACGTGAAATTACGGCTAAACACCCGATTACACTCGTAAACTCTGTGAATCCATACCGGATTGAAGGACAGAAGACAGCTGCTTTTGAATTGGTTGAGCAATTGGGAGATGCACCGGATGTTCTGGCTATTCCGGTTGGTAACGCGGGTAATATTTCAGCATACTGGAAAGGCTTTAAAGAGTATAAAGAGGCAGGGAAATCGAACACATTGCCGCGTATGGTCGGGTTTGAGGCAGAAGGAGCTATGGCAATTGTTAAGGGAGAACCCATTCTTGAGCCAGAAACTGTAGCTACAGCGATTCGAATCGGTAACCCTGCCAGCTGGAAAACAGCAGTGGCTGCAGCTGAAGAGTCAAATGGTCAGATTAACTACGTTACGGATGACGAGATTTTGGCGGCATACCGCATCATTGCGGCACGTGAAGGGGTGTTTGCTGAACCGGCTTCTGCTGCATCCGTGGCTGGTGTGTACAAATTGCATAGTGAGGGCTACTTCAAAGGCGGAGAAACGGTTGTATGCGTGTTAACAGGTAACGGCCTGAAAGATCCGAATGTAGCAATTAAAACGGCTGCTGTGGAGCCGCTGGTCGTTGAAGATACAGAAGAGGCAGTTATGGCAGCTATTGCCCAACTGGAACAACAGTCTGTATGAGCTTGCGTGATAAAGTAACCGTAAAAATCCCGGCAAGCACAGCCAATCTGGGTCCAGGGTTTGATACCCTGGGCATGGCCTTGTCTTTGTATGCCTGGCTTGAGATCAAACCGGCATCTGAGACCACATTTCATCTGTATGGAGAACATCTAACGGGCTTGCCTTCGGATAAATCAAATCTCCTTTATGAAGTTGCACAAATGGTATTTGGTGAGGCAGGAGTCTCTGTGCCTGAGCTTGAATTTTCGATGTATTCCGACATCCCCCTCACTCGAGGCCTTGGAAGCAGTGCATCAGCAATTGTTGGTGCGCTTGTTGGTGCCAATGCATTGATCGGCAGTCCGTTATCTAATGATAAGCTGCTAGACATGGCTACAGCACTGGAGAAACATCCAGACAACGTTGGTGCATCGTTATATGGGGGTATCATTACAGCAGCTTGGGATGGTCAACGCGTCGACTATCTTCGCATTGAGCCTCACCAGGATTTGCAGGCTTTGGTTATCGTGCCAGACTTCCAGTTGTCCACATCTAAAGCGAGGGATATCGTTCCCAAGCAGTTTGGCATGCCTGATGTCGTACACAATGTGAGTCGTTCTTCATTGCTCGTTGCTGCATTAGCCAGCGGGCGACTCGATATGATCCAAAAGGCGATGTCGGACCGGATTCACCAGCCTTATCGTGCCTCGTTGGTACCCGGCATGACGGAGATTTTAGATCATGCTACTGAACATGGTGCACTGGGTGCTGCGCTAAGCGGAGCTGGACCAACTGTTCTTACACTGGTAGATCGTCACGATACCCGGAAGGAAGAACTGGAACAGTACTTGCTGGGTATTATGAAGCAGGAGGGAATCGCGGCCTCTGCCTTATGGCTGGACCCGGACCTGGACGGCGCCCTCATACTGCCGGATCAAGATGAACGTCCTTTTTTGGACAGGATCAAAGGGGAAGTTAACGCATGAAACGAATTGCAGTTTTACCAGAAGGATCAGTCTCACACGAAGCAATCGATTTTCTTTTCGATGGGGAAGCCCTCGATTTGCAGCACTCCAAACTCATTTCGGACATTTTTCGTGCGGTTGATAGCGGGAGTGTGCAGTACAGTGTGATTCCGATTGAAAATACAATTGAAGGCTCCGTTAGTCTGCATATGGACTGGCTTGTCAATGAAGTGGATATCCCAATGCAGGCGGAGTGGGTGTATCCCTCCATCCAGAATGTTATCGGACATGGGAATGAATTTGTCACGGACGATGGCACATATGATTTTGGTAAAATCACCAAGATTCTATCCCATCCTGTGGCCATCCCGCAGTGTCAGAATTTTATTCGGCAACATTCACCTGATGCAGATCTTGAAGGCGTGAACAGCACAGCTGAAGCGGTGGAGATCGTGAAAAAAAATCCAGGTAAGGGCTGGGTAGCAATCGGCACGAAGCTGGCTGCGCAAAAGCATGGTCTCGATATTATGGCTGAACGTGTGACGGATCATGACAATAACTACACCCGTTTTGTACTAATTGGCCATGAACCGGTCGATATTCCGCGTGAACCGGATCATGTGAAGACAAGCTTGCTTGTTACATTGCCTGAGGATGCACCGGGTGCACTCCATCAGGTGTTGTCGGCTTTTGCATGGAGAAAGCTGAATCTGACCCGTCTTGAATCTCGTCCAACGAAGAAACGTTTGGGCAGTTACTATTTTTACATTGATGTGATTGAAACGGTCGATTCCGTATTGCTCACGGCAGCCATGGCCGAAATCGAGGCTTTGAATTGTCAGGTTCGTGTTCTTGGTAGTTATCCATGTTATACATACCCTTCACGGAAATAACCGGTAGTGGTTGGATAATGAATGCAAAGAGATCATTCGGCGTCTATGTGAAATAAGAGAGTTTTTCCGTTATTTTTGTTGTAAAATGGACAGGTTCATTATGTTCCGGAAATATAGGAAATGCATATTTAATGGAGGTGCAGTTAGTCATGGCAGAACAATGGATCTATTTGGATGGTCAGTATGTAACCAAGGAAAATGCAAAAGTTTCGGTGTATGACCATGGATTCTTGTACGGAGATGGGATCTTCGAAGGTATTCGGATTTACAATGGAAATATTTTCAGATGTAAGGCTCACTTGGATCGCTTGTATGATTCGGCAAAATCCATCAGTTTGAACATTCCGCTGTCCTACGATGAGATGCTTGAAGTGATGGCTGAAACGGTACGCCGCAATGATATGCGTAACGGTTATATTCGTCTGATCGTTTCACGCGGACCAGGGAACCTGGGCCTTGACCCGACGCGTTGCCCTAAAGCTTCCGTGATCATTATTGTAGAACAGCTAGCAATCTATCCGGAAGAAGCGTATCTTACTGGATTGAAGGCCGTCTCCGTATCCCAGCGTCGTAACATCCCGGATGCGTTGAATCCGAAAATTAAATCCCTCAACTATCTGAACAACATCCTTGTCAAATTGCAATCGAACTTTTCGGGTGCAGGTGAGGCTATTATGCTAAACTCGCAAGGCTACGTAACCGAGGGCTCAAGCGATAACATTTTCATTATCAAAAATGGTGTGGTGTATACTCCGCCTTGTTACCTTGGAGCACTCGAAGGCATCACCCGTCAAGCGATTATTGATCTGTGCGGGGAGTTGGGTATTGAGTTAAAAGAAGTGCCTTTCACGCTTCATGATGTGTACATTGCAGACGAAGTATTTTTCACAGGCACGGCTGCGGAGGTTATTGCGGCTTGTGAAGTGGATGGCAGAACAATTGGTTCGGGTGTAGCGGGTCCGGTTACATTGCAATTACTTGAAGCTTTCCGCCAGATTGTTGACAAAGACGGCTACAAGGTGTGGGAATAATCACTACGTCGAATTGAATAAATAACAGGAATTCTCCTTGTCCGATAAAATGTAACATGCCTCGTGTATGTGGGATTTTAGAAGGCGGGAGGATTTTTTTTGTTCAAATGATGTCATTAGCCCGGTTGTTGCATAGGATGTAGTAACGGTATGGGCGAATGTACTGCCCAAGTATGACGTCTAGGAGGTTAGTTCCCTGTGAAAATACACATGGTGAAAAAAGGCGACACCTTATATCTGCTGTCCCAAAAATACAATGTTGCACTGGACAAATTGATTGCGGCCAATCCGCAGATCGCAGATCCCGACAAGTTGGATATTGGTATGAAGGTCAAAATTCCCACGCAGCCGGTAACACCAAAGCCAGAGGGCGTACTGCACAGTCACAAGGTAGTACAAGGAGATTCGTTATGGAAGTTGTCACAAGCTTGGGGAGTTCCGTTGAAAGACATGATCAATGCGAATCCGCAATTAAAGAATCCAAATGCTCTTCTGGTTGGAGAGACCGTCTATATTCCTTCCATGCATACACAAGGTAATCAGGCCGCGAATACCCAAATGGGGAATATGGGTACGCAAGAAAAATTATCACCTGAAGGCAAAGAGTATACGGGTGTAAAAGAAGAAACGGCACCTGTTGTACCAGCTCCTCCACCGCAGGCAGTTGAAACGCCAGTACCTGTCCCAGCATCAGTGCCTGTTGCACCGGCTAAGCCCAATATCATGCCTGAATTGGAGGCTTTGCCTCAGTTACCTGTAATGCCTGAAATGAAGCCTGAGAAGAAACCAGACAAGAAAGAGGAGATGAAGTCTGAAGTTCAAGTCCAACCTGTAAACGAAGCAAAAAAACCTCAAATGCCTAATCTTTCACCTGAAGTGATGCCTCTGCCTGTAATGCCTAACATCGAACCGGCTGTGAGTGTTGAGCCATCGGTTAAGGCGCCGTGTGGCTGTGGCCAAAAAATGCTCCATGCTCCGATGGAACATCCTTATATGCAGGTGCCTGTACCTACACAAGAGGTATACGCTGTTCAGCAAAACAACATGTATACGGCAGGGATGGCCAACAACTCTCCTTTCCCTGGTGTTCAGGATGTTGGTGCTTATAATATGGGTAGCATGCCAAATAGCCCATGGATGGGAGCAGAACAGACTTTTAATCATAATAACGTAATGCCAAATATATCTCCTGAGATGACGAATAATGCATTTCCAATTTCGCCAGCAGCTCAAATAAACAGTCCTTTCCCAAGTATTGCAGCTGCAACGAACCAGATGAACAATCAACCGCCATTTATTTCTCCGTACTCCATGCTTCCGTACCCTCCATGCGGATGTGGATCGCATACACATGCTCCTCAATATACTTATCCTGCGTATGGTTATCAGGAACCAGCTTGGGGAATGTATGGTCACCCGAATGGTATGCCGCCTGAAATGTCCACATCTGTTATGCCAAATCATCCGATGGAATATGCTTATCAAAATCCGTATCCGGCTCAAAATATGGTTCCGCCATCTCCGCTTGGTGCTTTTGGAGAGATGTACCCTTCTCAAGTCCATGATGCCAACAGTGGGAAAAAGGGAGGGCGTGACAATGCGAACTTAAGTCAGGCCGCTTTTGAAGAGGTTGATCCGGAATCTGACGCGAAACCGAAATCAACGCCGTCTAAAAATGGAACGGCAAAACGAAGAACAAGTAAAACACCTGCGAAAAGTAAATCAAAGGTATCTGTGTCTGGAAAATCTGCTAGAGAAAATACGACGTCAACGAATTCACAAAAACCAGCCAAGAAACGTCGTAATCCCTGGATTCAACATTAAGAGTAATCTGAAATAGAATGATGGTTGTTGCGAAAAGGTCAGTTCAATAAATTAGAACTGGCCTTTTCGCTTGAGCAGTTACAACGAGAATAGACGATGTGTTTGAAATGATGGAGGTGTCGAATAAACAAAATATTGCTGATAACGTTTGAAAGCCCGTTCAAAAATATGTTATAATATGTATGCGCTTTAATTTCAGGTTGAAACTAGCTTTGAATTGAAGTGTACATGCAAAACTCTGTAGAAATAAAACTATAATTCAAAAAACTCTTGCATTAATTTTGGCCATGTGTTACATTATTTAAGTCGCCGCTGAAACACGTTGGTGACTAAATAAGAAGTTTGATCTTTGAAAACTGAACAACGAGTGAGTAAACATTCTGCTTGCAGAATGACGTGAAGGTTTTGGTGCATGCTATCTGGCTGTATGAAAACTGGAACACAAATGAGATTTTAATCTCGTCAGATTCAAAATGAGCTTATCGCTCTTTTCAATACCCCGATGAGTTACACAGCGTTTAACGACGCTGCGAAATTCATCTTTATTGGAGAGTTTGATCCTGGCTCAGGACGAACGCTGGCGGCATGCCTAATACATGCAAGTCGAGCGGACTTGAAGAGAAGCTTG
>NZ_JAURUN010000009.1:0-249676 GCF_030803945.1 Paenibacillus intestini
TGCGCTGCTCTCTGAACTCTAAGGCTCAAATACCTTAAAAGCTCAAAACCTCTCTAGCCCTCGGCATGCTGTTCAGCTGCGCTGCTCTCTGAACTGTATACACTTTTATTTTCGAACATGCAGCTGCGTCCTAAATCCGAGGTTACTTTTCCGCTTGGGTTTGTCCCTCTGCTTCCTGAAGCATTACTCTCGGGGCCGCCTCGGTATCCAAACGTTTTTCCAATGCGGCCATATCTGGCGGCAGTGGAGCCTGGAATGTCATGCGTTCCCGGAGGATCGGATGTTCGAATATCAGTTCACACGCATGTAGCGATTGGCGTTCAATCCACGTATCCCGTTCCTCACGAACAGCCATTGTCTGCTCATCCACGTTATGCATTGGCAACGTCTTATACATCTGATCACCGATCAACGGGCAACCGATAGACGTCATATGTACCCGGATCTGATGGGTTCGTCCACTCTCCAGCTTCAAACTTACAGCACTGGCACTTCCATCATCCCAGCGAGACAACGTTGTGTAGAGCGTTCTGGCCGCATATCCGTCTGGTGTAACGATACGGCGATGCGGTTCCTCGGGATCGCGATCAATTGGCCCGTCAACTGCCCCCTGTTCGGGAACAGGGCTGCCATGCACCAGAGCGATATATTTTTTATCCACAGTGCCGGCGATCATCTGCTCTGATACATGCTGGTGCACATACGGGTTTTTGGCAATCGCCAGCACGCCGGATGTTTCCTGATCTAATCGGTGGATTGGACGGAAGCGGAATTTCTCGCCTTTTTGTTGCCAATAATGCACCACACCATTAGCTAAAGTACCTGTATAGTGCCCATGGGTTGGATGCACGATAATTCCGGCATCTTTATTCACGATCAGCAGATGTTCGTCTTCATACAACACAGCGAATGGAATATCCTCTGGCAAAATATCATCGGATTCCTCTCGCTCCATCCGAATCTCCACCAGATCACCTGCACTCACTTTGACACTGATATATACCCGTTCACCATTCAGCATAACACCTTGTTCGGTGAGTTTGATTTTGGATAAAAGCTTACGCGAAACCTGAAGCCGCTTTTGAAGCACGGTTTTTAGCAGCCAGCCGTCCTCTACTTCGGTCACCGTGTAGGCAATCGGTGCATAATATTGGCTCATTCTTTGCGGCGGAATACTTTTTTGCTCCGCACATATTCAATATCCGCAACTTGTTGTCTTGCATTGGCTGTCCGTGCAACAACAAAGAAGTAATCCGAAAGACGGTTCAGATACCGACGCACCGACGGATTAATATCCGTATGCTGTCCCAGCGTAACGGTACGGCGCTCTGCACGACGGCATACTGTCCGGCACACATGTAGAGCAGAAGAGAGTTGACTTCCGCCAGGGATAATAAAACGTTCCACTTTAGGATTTTCAGCATCATATTGATCGATCCACTGCTCCAAACGTGTGACCATCTCATCCCTTACTTTGTACTTTGTCTCACTTATTCGCACAAAAGCCAAATCTGATCCACAGTCAAAGAGCTCCTGTTGCACTTCAAGCAAATGTTCGCGCAAATCCTCAAATTCTCCGTTAGCAGAGTCAATCAAACTGATTGCTTGACCCACAAAGCAATTTAATTCATCGATCGTGCCATAAGCCTCTACCCGATCATCATCTTTGATAACTCGGCCTCCAATGACCGAAGTCTGGCCTTCATCACCGGTTCGTGTATATATCCCCATCATAATCCCTCCAATTGTGCATCAATCATTTATCAAACGCTGAAATATCTTACCCGATTACCCAAAGCTCGTCTATCCTTCATCTTCATAACGCAAATGCAGAGCTTTCAGATCAATCGCAAGTCCAGACACCAACATAAACATCTGTTTTGCATTAGACTGCAGAATCCGGTTCACCGAAGCCATTCTCGCTGCAAAAATACGTTCCTCTTCTGACGGATGTAAGCTACCATGCATCTCATTTGTAATGATAAGTATTTTCCCCTGATAGGATAGCAGTGCATCTAGTAGCCGTTGTGTTTCCACACGTTGCTGACCCAGATCCGTTGCTTCCCTGAAACTGGCTGCCATCCAGGACGTCAGGCTATCCACAATCAACATGCGTTGATCCGCCAGAAAAAGATTGGATTCCCGATTAATCTGGTTCACCACTTCAGCAAGCTTCGGGCCGTTCCCCACCTGAATGGCACGATAATGAGCGGATGGCAATTCGGGAATTACGGAATCATGATCACCAGTGGACAAATATACACCTTCCCGGCTCATTTGAGCCGCATATTTCAGCGCAAAGCGCGTTTTTCCGCTGCCCATACCGCCTGTGACCGTAATCAGCAATCCGTTCCCTCCTCCCATACCTGTTCTAGATAGATGTTATTCTGTCAGCGCTTTGAGCACTTTTTTCGACTCTTCAATGTTAGCCGCTGACAATGGAATGGTAGCGAACAGATTGCTTGGGGCATAGTTTACATCCTTGAACATCTGCATATTCTCCAGCGGAATACCGTACAAGTGGGTTTCTTTTTTCATATCAGATCCATCGTCGCCCTTCCCTTTTTCAACCAATACAGATCCCTCAAATACACCACGTTCATATTTCTTGGGATCAAATGTATCATCTAGCGGGACATTCGAGCCGTTCCGACCATACTGTTTCATATCATTTTCAGGCAAAATAAAGATATCATGGCTGCCAGCGGCATATTCAACCAATATTTTTTGAACATCATACATCGCACTTGTAATGATTTCTACTTTTGGTTCTTCACCAAGCTTTTGCTGCAGATTTGTTTGTAACTGTTCCGAAATACCCGATGGATTACCCTGGTTATCAATAATAAACACCGTAAAACCATCTTTACCGCCACATCCGGCTAATATAAAGATTAATGAAATTATTGCGGTCAGTCCCCAAAATCTCCTCATTCCAGTTCCCCCTTTAGTCTCCTAACTCCAATATATCACAATTGTTCCACGCAAAAAAATAACCCATATTCGACATTACATTAAAGTACATAACAAAAAGGAGACCCTTTCGGACCTCCTCCCTGCCGTGTTACAAATTATATCATTCTACATGTTCCTAGCATATATCCATCAACCCGATATTTACTTCGGTTTAACCGGATTAGCCTTCATGTATTCGTTAATTTTCAAGTCCAGCAAACTGCTGATTTCAATCACAATGTCGGATGTAAATGATTTCTCTTCCAGAAAAATCTGTTCCATCTTGCTGCGAAGCATGCGGATCTCATCTTCCAAGGAAATGTTATGCAAGGATGCGTCATCAGGGTTCACCGACCATCGGTCGCCATGATCGCTTTCTGCCAGAACGTGTCCACGATTTGTCGGTAAATCATATTCAACACAAAACAAAGCTAACCCCTCCTCAGAAAATAATTTTCCAAATATATGAAATCCTATTTCAAATTGAAATTATATCATAATATTTTGTAAAAGAAAGTATTTTTTTGGAAAAGTACCAAATGCCTTATTTATACTGTAGTTCTTCTTTGTATTAACCCTCTTTTTGAACTTTGTAAACAAAATTTCCGATACGTTCCAAAGCTTCGTTTAACTGGGATACTGAGGTCGCATAAGAGCAACGTAAAAATCCTTCTCCTTGCGGCCCAAACACGTTACCTGGCACCGCAGCCACCTTGTTCTCCGTTAACAATCGTTCAGCAAACAGATCGGAGCTGAGGCCTGTCTTCTGAATACTCGGAAAAGCATAAAACGCTCCCTGCGGTTCATGACAATCCAGTCCAATATCACGGAACCCCTGTACGATCAAACGTCTGCGCTGGTTATAGGATTCGACCATTCGGTCTTTTTCACCCAGTCCATTTGTCAATGCTTCGAGAGCTGCTACCTGACCCATTGCCGGCGCACACATTACCGTGTACTGATGGATTTTGAGCATTGCTGCAATGAGTTCAGGATGTCCACACATATATCCAATCCGCCATCCCGTCATCGCAAACGCCTTGGAGAAACCGCTCACCAAAATCGTGCGATCTTTCATATCGGGAATTGAAGCGAAGCTAACATGTTTTTGATTATAAGTCAACTCAGCATATATTTCGTCAGCAATGACGATCAAATCATGTTTTTTGATGACCTCTGCAATCGGCAGCCAGTCTTCGTAGGTCATGATCGCCCCTGTTGGGTTGCTTGGATAACATAAAATAACAACCTTCGATTTCGGTGTAATGCTAGCTTCCAGCGCTTCAGCCGTTACCTTGAACTGATCCTTTGCATATGTCTCTACCCCGACAGGGATACCTCCACCGATGGAAGCAATAGGAGAGTATGCGACATAAGATGGCTCAGGGATAAGAATTTCATCTCCGGGCACGATCAATGCACGCAAAGCAAGGTCAATTGCTTCACTTCCACCTACGGTGACAATAATCTCATCTTTCGGATCATACTTGGTATCAAACTGCGTATCCAGATAACTGCTGATTGCCTCACGCAACTTCGGCATACCTGCATTCGATGTATAACTGGTCATGCCTCTCTCGAGAGAGTATACACAAGCTTCACGCATGTGCCACGGTGTTACGAAATCCGGCTCGCCTACACCAAGCGTGATGATATCTTTATTGTCGCCCACCAGATCAAAAAACTTGCGGATGCCGGATGGCGGGATCTGTTTCACGAGCGGAGCCAAATATGAGGACATTGTTTTGTTATTCCCGGTTGTCTGTTCATTCACTATCATGACACATCTTCCTTTACGGCGAGATCATGAGACGGTTGTCTTCCTGATGGTCTTCAAAAATAATCCCGTCCTGCTTATATTTTTTAAGAATAAAATTCGTCTTGGTTGACAGTACTGAATCAATCGGAGACAGCTTCTCCGATACAAAGTTAGCCACTTCACGCAGATTACCACCCTCTACTTCAACAAGCAGATCGTATGCTCCTGACATGAGGTAAACCGACTTTACTTGCGGATAAAGATAGATTCTTTCGGCAATCCCTTCAAAGCCACGCCCACGCTCAGGTGTAATCTGAACTTCAATTAGGGCCGTCACTTTCTCATCATCAATTTTGCTCCAGTTCACTACCGTTGCATATTTCACGATGACGTGTTCTTCTTCAAGCTGTGCTACAGCAGCTTTGATTTTATCTTCCGACTCCCCCAGCAGCGTTGACAGCAGTGCGGGAGTCCTTCTCGCGTCTTCCTTCAACAGATCCAGAACTTTGAGTTGCAGATCGTTCAACTCTTTCATCGTTTTCCCTCCAGCGTCATCCAGGTTCCTAAAATGAATTAATACTTATATTACATGAATTCAACGTTGGTGCATAGACAAAAGACCGCCTGCCTTCAATTCAGGCAAGCGGTGGTATGGTCTTTAAGCATATGCTTCAAAACCCTTATCTACAGGTTACATGTAATAAGGGTTGCCGTAATTCGGTTGACGCGGAGATACATTTGGTACTTGACCATAAGAGCTAGTTTGTACAGTTTTTTCTTGCACGAATTGCTGACACTTCTGCTGTGCCTGGTGTGCAGACTGAATCTGCTTGTCCAAGTCCTGACGCGGTGCTTTGGCAGAAGCGGAGTACATGTTGTTCTGCTGCATCAGGTTAAACAGTTCTCCTTGCAGACGAAGTGTATCATTCGTCAAATCATTGAACATAGTGCGAACCATCGGACAGGAAGATTCTGTTGTAGCCGTTGTGTATTCGCGCGAAGTTCGTCTCAGGTCTGCAAGAAGGGTTTTTAACAAATCCTGTTCTTGCATAAAAGTTCCGGTTTGATTATACATGTGTTTTCCTCCTATGTGCTGATTTATTGCTGTGGGTTGCTTGTTGATGTGAATTATTGTGATTGGGAAGGTGCAAGAGATTGATGCTGATGCAATGTTTGAATCAATGTGTTCATATGTTGCTCATGAGAGCGAACATATTGATTCAATGCCTGTTGAATAGCCGGATGTGTGGATATGGAAGCTGTAGCTGCACATTGCTTGATCAGCATCTCCTCGTTGGAGATGGAATCGGCAATATAGTTCAATTCTTTTGGACTCAGGGCTTGCATTTGTGAATGTTGCATGTACGTCGTACCTCCTAGATCTATAGTTTATGCGAGTTTATTGTTACCTTGAAATACAAAACTATACCAATGTGAAGACAAAGGAGCTGGTTCAATTGGATCTTGTATATGGCACACCTTACTGGCCTTCAACTTATAAATCGGATGTGGATTATCCCTCTTTAAATGGCGACATCTCTTGTGACTGCTTGATTATTGGTGGCGGTATGGGAGGTGCACTGACTTCAAGGCTGCTTGCAGAGCGTGGATTCGATACGGTTGTCATTGACAAGCGGAAAATAGCACATGGAAGCAGTTCAGCCAACACCGGCCTGCTACAATATACCAATGACAAAACGTTGACATCGTGCATCAACACATTTGGAGAAGCAAAAGGGGTACGCTTTTATCAGCTGTGCCGTGAAGCCATGCAGCAGCTTTCCGAAATTGCGGGGAGTCTGAAGACCGATCCGTGGTTTATTCCGCGAAACAGCTTTTGTTTTGCCAGCAGCGAAGAAGATGTTTCTTTGCTAGAGGAAGAATATCAGACCTTACAAAAGCATGGATTCGAAGCAGAGCTATGGAACGCAGACCAAATCAAAAGCCATTTTCCTTTTGTGAAACCAGCCGCCTTATACACCAGAGGAGATGCGGAAGTAAATCCGTATCGGTTTGTGCAAGGGCTGTTTGAGTCGGCCGTTCAACATGGGGCACGTATCTACGAACAAACAGAAATGATTCA
The DNA here is from genome assembly GCF_030803945.1 of Paenibacillus intestini. Classification (NCBI taxonomy): domain Bacteria; kingdom Bacillati; phylum Bacillota; class Bacilli; order Caryophanales; family Paenibacillaceae; genus Paenibacillus; species Paenibacillus intestini. The sequence goes on from NZ_JAURUN010000009.1 coordinate 6,798, forward strand.
CTGTGAATATGACGATGAAGGGGTCTTGTGTTATACTCCCCATGGCAAAATTCGAGCTAAACAGATCGTGTATGCCGCTGGTTATGAAACGCAAGAGATCAAAAAAGACCGGGGAGCGTATTTGAAAGCAACGTATGCTATAACAACCAAACCTCTGTCTGATCTGAGCTCTTGGCATGAGCAAGCTATGATCTGGGAAACGGCTCGCCCTTATCTATATATGCGTACCACGCCAGACAACCGCATTATCGTGGGTGGACTTGATGAAGAAACACCGGACAAGGATCAGCGCGAGCTCCGTTCCAAAAATCAAGGCGATGTTCTGCTAGATGAGCTCAAAACATATTTCCCGCTTGATCAGCTAGAGGTGGATTATGCTTGGGGTGCTGTATTTGGTAATACACATGATGGCCTTCCCCTCATTGGTACGCATCCGGATTACCCACATTCATACTTTGTCGAAGGGTACGGTGGGAACGGAACGGTGTACAGCATGATTGCGGCCTCACTGATCGCAGATGCCATTAGCGGCGTTCAGAATGAAGATATGAAGCTTTTCTCCCTAACAAGAACGAGCAAACCATCTCCAGCCTAAACGCAAAAACACATTGGATGACATACGGTTTCATCGTATGAAAAACAACAAAAGGGTACGGCTAAAGGATAACTTCCATTCCCTCGCTGCACCCTTTTTTTTCAGTTATAAACTTTCATGAATCGCGAGCTGTCGTGTTGATCAAAAGTTTCCTCATAAACATCCAGCCAATGAGCGGAAAAGCCCCAAGGATGATAATGAGCCAGATTAACACTTTAGTTGATGGCGAGTTTAACACAGTAATCATAAATACGGTCAAGCCAAAAAGCCGCCCGCACATCAGACTGAGTTCCCTCAATACGACAAGTTCAACCCTTTTCTCCACATTTTCGCCGCTTGTGCCCATCATGTCGAAACCTGCGGAGATCATCGGCAAAATATATAGCGGCATCGCTATAGCGCTTCCGATTCCCATAAAAAGCAGTGTCCCATATGTCACTTTCCAGAGTAGTGGTAACAACACCAGAAGTAACAACACGGAACCTGTAAACATCCCTTTAGATCGATAATGAGGTTTAAACCATTTTCCTGCTGCCCAGTAACTGGCGAGCGCAACAGCTGAAGTAATAAGAGAGAATTGTCCAAGCTTGTACTCCTGGCTTGTCGCCAGATAAACCAGCAGTGCAATCAAAAAGGCAAATACCCCTTCCCGAACGCCTTGGGCAAACAGCCCCATGGAAAGCGGCCGCCACGGACTCTTTGGGGTGGACAACTGCCGGATGGGTTCTAACCAGCAGTATGTCCCGCTAACTTTTCGTTTTTTCAGAAAAAAACTGAAAATCACTGCAATAATATAAATAACAAGAGATACGGTGAATATAAGCCGATATCCTGTATTATCTGCCATACGTGAAATAATGAGGCCCGAAAACCACGGCCCAACAATGCCTGTCATGGACCCTAACAAACCAACCCAGCCATTAAACAAGTCCCTATTTTCCCGATCCGTCACTTCGAAATAGACGACATTAAAGGCAATCCAGAATAGCCCCAATGCACATCCTAGGAGCAAACCTAACGGCCAGATCCAATCCACAGCGCTCTTGCCAGTCCACAGAACAAGCATATAGAACATACCAGATAATGCTGTCCCAAGCCTCAATGCACTCATTTTATTATGTTCCTTGACCCACTTCCCCGCGAGCCAAAACGTGATGCCAATAGCCAGTTGCTGACTGATGGTAAACCAGCCGAGCATGGCGTAATCCGGACGGCTTTTCCATAGAAACACGTTCAAAAACGTACCGGACAAGGCTCCGGCTAACGCAAACAATCCATTCACGCCTAAAAGCAGAATGGATTGTCTTCCCAAAGTAATCTTCATCTGCCCCTCCTCCATCACCTGAATCCAACTTAACGTGAACAGGTGGCTCTTGAGGCTTAACGTACCCCAAGCCGGAGGAAAACATGATGAATCTTTGGTGTTGTATAAAATTAGTTTTCAAACCAATGTGATCTATTCGTGTGCACTCAGGTTCTGAATCAAACGCAGACGGTCATCCTCTGATAAACTGTATTGAACCTGGAAGCAACCAGAGCACACGTAAGTCAATACCGTAAATGGAGATGACAAGACAACACCTTTCCCAGAAGCAGCATTGGCCACTGGTGAGAATGTATCCTGACTCGCTGTCTGCGTACCAGCTAGAATCATGAATTCCCGACAATTCGGACACTCTGGTACTTCCTCTTGCTGATCCAGTTGCTTTTCTACACCTTGTTCATATTGAATCAGATCGTTGCCCTCATCTGCATATTTATTCAATGTCCGAAGTTCTGGCAACTTCAGTTCCACTTCATCACCCCAAAGCGAAGTCAGGTCCGAGATTTGCTCTTTATCGTTTGAAATGTCCTTCATGTCGAACTCTTCTTCGCTATCATCATTCTCTTCATCACCAATGTTAATGTTCAGTGTACGGTAACCCTTTAATTCATTATGACAATACGGACACTCTTCTTCCGGACCCAGTTCCTCATCCCAAACAATCTCTGTTTGACACCAAGGACATACCGTTGTTTCCATCATGTATCAACCTTTCTCTTTCATATAATTACGTATTTAACACATAGATCACACCGATGGCAAAAAACACAATCGACGCCGCAAACAAAATCCGTATCAATATTTTCATCATCGATCCCCCTAGACAATGCTTGCGCCAATAACAAAGGACAGTGAGACAGAAATGATCATGGATATTAATCCAACTGCACGGTTATCTGCTTCAATCTCCCGGTCAATTGAAAACACTGGCGTCAGGAACTCGAACAAAAAATAAGCAATGAGCAACAAAACAAACCCGACAAATGACCATGTCATCGCTTCATATACTGAAGATTTTGCTTGAATGCAAAAACGGAGTACGTTGCAAATCCCAAAGATTTTCCCGCCTGTAGCCATAGCCACAGCCACATTGCCTTTTTTGATCTCCGTCCAGCATTTATATTTGGTCACCAGTTCGAAGCATGCCAGAAAAACAAGCAACTCCATAATGGCAACCGAGAAGAAACCGAGGACCATCCCGAGCGGATGAGACAGCAGTCCGTCAATCGCTTCTTTCACTCCCATTCTCCTTCCGAACCTGCTATCCACCTTGACTGAACAGCAGGCATTGTTTATTCATCTTGAGGCTATTCCAGTTCAGCGACGGTTACACCGTTTCCTCCCTCTCCGTAATTGCCTAGACGATAACTTTTAATATGTTTATGCTTCCGCAGGTAATCCTGAATACCCGTACGCAAAATTCCTGTACCTTTGCCATGGATAATATACACTTGACCCAAGTTGGCAAGGAATGCTTCATCGATGAAACGATCTGCTTCCATCAGCGCCTCTTCCAGGTTAGCCCCCCGCAGATCCAGCTCACTCTTCACGTTATCATCTCGAGTACGCTTCATGCCTGTGACTGGTTTTTGCTTTGGCTGTTTTGCTGCTGGTGCTGTCTGTTGCAACTCCAAATCATCCAGCGACACTTTCATTTTCATAATGCCGAGCTGTACCACAGCATCCTTGTTGCCTGCCATCTCCACGACATGCCCCTTCTGATTCAGACTATAAACCAGAACTTCATCACCTGGGCCAATTGCACGTGCTTTCGGAGCAGCTGTCTTTTTCACCGTTTTTTTACGTTTTTCCGGTTCTGCTTCATCCAGCTGCTTACGAGCAGCGATCAATTTATGCTCCTTGACAGAAGCCCCCTCTTCCAGGGCCAGCTGACGAAGATCCGCAATAATTTTCTCTGCTTCTGCACGGGCCTTATCAACAATGCTGCGTGCATCTTCCTCCGCTTTTTCAATCCGGCGGTCACGCTGTTGTTCCAGCTTTTCCAGCTCGGCTTGATGGCGGCTGCGCAATTTCTCCATATCCTGACGAAGCGTTTCCGCTTTCTGGCGCTCTTGTTCAGCTGTTAGACGGTTCTCTTCGAGCGAAGCGATCATGTGTTCAATCCGCTGATCTTCTTCTTTCACTTCACCGCGTGCATAATCCAGAATGTAACCCGGAAGCCCCAAGCGCTCTGCAATCGCAAAAGCGTTACTGCGTCCCGGTACACCGACAAGCAAACGGTATGTTGGACTCAGTGTATTAATATCAAATTCCATACTGGCGTTAATAACGCCTTTACGCTCGTACGCATAAGCTTTCAACTCACTATAGTGAGTCGTTGCCACCATGCGGCAACCTGTCTGGTGCATATGCTCCAGCATGGAGATGGCGAGCGCAGAACCTTCTGCCGGATCTGTTCCTGCTCCAAGTTCATCCAACAGGATGAGACTTTTCGGCGTCATATTTTTCAAAATACGAATGATGTTGGTCATATGGCTAGAGAACGTACTCAGATTCTGCTCGATACTCTGCTCATCACCAATGTCGGCATAGATCGCATCAAAGACACATAGCTGACTGCCGTCTTCGGCTGGAACAAACAATCCCGACATCGCCATTAAACTTAATAGACCGATGGTTTTCAACGTTACCGTTTTACCACCCGTATTCGGTCCAGTCACGATAATAGAGGTGTAGTCGTTGCCCAGCTCTACATCAATTGGAACGACATGTTCAATCGGAATCAGCGGATGACGTCCTTTTTTCAGCTTCAGGAAACCCCGATCATTCATCCGAGGCAGGGTTGCTTTCAGTTCACGGGCTAAACGTGCTTTGGCAAAAATAAAATCAAGCGATGCCAGCAAATCGACATCATATAACAGCCACTCACCCTGCTCACTGACATGGGCCGTCAATTTTTGCAAAATAACCTCAATCTCACGTTCTTCCCGAATCCGGGTTTCGCGTAATTTATTGTTCATAGCCACGATGGATTCCGGCTCAATAAATAGAGTCGCTCCTGAACCAGACTGATCATGAACAATGCCGCCGAAATAAGAGCGGTACTCTGCTTTGACCGGAATCACAAATCGATCTCCACGAATCGTAATAAGCTGATCTTGAAGCATTTTGGATACCGTAGATGAACGAATCATTGAATCCAGCTTTTCCCGAATCCGTGCTTCTCCCCCGCGCAGTTCACGGCGAATCTGTGCCAGCGTTACACTCGCACTATCTGCAACCTCCGCATTATCATCAATACAGATACGGATCGCATCTTCAAGCTCCTTCTGCTCGGACAACTGGTCACTGATATAGAAGAGCGACGCTATCGGCTCGTCCTCATGCAGCGTTGCAATCTGACGTTTCAATCGTCTGGCCGCATGTGTCGTTGTGGAAATACCCAGCAGTTCATGCGGGTTCAGGGTGCCTCCAATCTCAGCACGTTTTACAGAAGCCGTGATGTCTACAATCCCGCCAAATGATGGGGAACCTTTGAGACGCTCAAAGGTGAAAGCTTCATCCGTTTGTTGAAGTAAACGTTTTACTTCTTCAAGATCACTATTCGGTTCAAGTTGCTCCGCTTTTTTCTTGCCCATTGACGTTTGAGCAAAGCCAATCAATGTATTTAGAATTTTGCGATATTCTAATGTGTGTAATATTTTCGTGTCCAAGTGTACAACTCCTTCCAAACTATACCTGTATTATAACGAAAGAAACTTTGTTGCGCTATTTAACGAATCCTTCCACACATAACTTGGGGTATGACGCCACAAACTACATGTGTCAGGATTGTGCTATTCATTTTACTCCCTTAGAGTTCCCATGTTTATGCCCAATCCAATCTGAACAAAGGAGGTAACCCCTATGAATTTTCTGGGCCATGTCGTACGATTTATTATTGCAGCTATCGTCTTAATGGTTGTAAGCTGGATCGTTCCCGGTTTCGCCGTTGGTGGTTTCTGGAGCGCACTGATGCTTGCATTGGTCATTGCCTTGCTGGGCTGGATCGTTGAAGGCATCTTTGGCAAAAGAGTGAATCCTTTTGGCCGGGGAATCGTCGGCTTTATCGTAAGTGCACTGGTCATTTGGCTGGGTCAATATGTGGTTGATCATGTTGAGGTCAGCCTGCTCGGTGCCATTCTCGCCGCATTGGTCATCGGGATTATCGATCTCTTCATCCCGGTATCCACACCGTTTGATGCCGGACGAAGCTCCAAAAGCTAAAGACTGGCTGTCATTCTGCTAGCGCTCTAACAAGACACCTAAACCTCGGAAGGCCGTTGGCCTGAAGAGGTTTTTCTTTTTGCACATCAAGTGATCAGCAACCATCGATAAATTTCAATAAAACGACATACCCCACATGTACAGGCATCGCCAGATTGCGGTATGATGACTTGAGAAATCATTCAAATTTTATCCATCCCACACGTCTGAAGGAGGTACATGATGAAGAAAGGTATAACATGGCTTGCCGCGTGTATGTTAATTCTTGTTCTTGCTGCATGCGGTAGTCCCAAAGATTCAGCATCCGAGCCAGAGATTACAGCCAGCGAACAACTGGTGATCAAGGCAAGCAACTACGAATTCGATCAACCCGAATATCGACTCAAAAAAGGTGTGCCTGTGAAGATTGTTTATGAAAACGTCAACGGAAATCACGGTTTGCTCGTGCCTGAGTTCAATCTTCGGTTAGACACTCAAAAAAGTTCCAAAGTCATTGTCCCGGAAAAAGTCGGCGAGTTCGAAATGTCATGTTCCGTTTTTTGTGGTTCTGGACACAGTAGCATGATCTCCAAAATTATAGTAGAAGAATAACACTTCAAGACAAGAGCCCCCGTAGCGACGGGAGCTCTTTGTGTATTATAACAAATTATGCAAGAGTTTGCTGGTCAGCATATTGACGAAAGTGTCTATCCTCTACGTCTGATCCTGCTCAATCAATTCAATCCATTCGTTATATTCCGTCTGTAACTTCGTATATTCATCGTGCAGCTGACGATATTCCGTATTGAGCTGCTCCGCCTTTTCTTGTTCCATCTCCCGCTCAACCTGCAACAACCGAAGCTGGTTTGCCGCTAGTTCATAACGTTCACTTATTTCTCGCAGTTCATTCTCCATGATCTGCTTCTCCTCATCAGCCTCCACTTGATGCTGTTCCCGCTGTGAACGTTCCCTGAGCAACTGGTCCCGTTCTTGTACCAGTTCTTCCAGCTTCTCGGAACTCGCTGCACTCTCTCGTTGCCACGCTGTCAATTCACTCTCCAGCGCTGTCCAGCGATCCTGCCATGCCCGTTCCTGCTCCGCCCATTCATCAGCTCGGAGCTTCCATTCCTGTTCGTTCTGTTCTGCCGACTGAGTTGCCTGTTCCAACTGTGAGCGAAGCTCTTCTTCACGTGTCATCAGTTGCTGGATACGAGAAGATAGTTCCGCCTGATTGGCGGACAGATCCTCATGTTTAATTTGCCATTCGAGAGCTTCCTCTTCCGTCTGCGCGAGTTGATTCGCTTGCTGTGTATAACGCTTGGCAAGCTGCTCAGCGGACTGTCTTGCTTCGTTCAGCGATTGCTCCAGCGCATTCTTCTCCGCTTCGAGTTCACTCATTAGAGAACCAGCATTTTCTTCTCGTTGGAGAGCATCACTATAATCGTTACGGATCTGCTTGTATTGTTCTTGCAAACGGCTTAATTCCTCTTGGGCACTATGCAATTCATCGCGATTATCAGCTAACTCCTCATGCTTATCATTTAGTTCACGGCGTGTGCCTTGTAATTCCTCATCCAATTGCTTGAGTTTTTCTTCCAGGACCTCGTTTTCTTTCTCATAACGAACAGCCTCTTCATTGTAGAGACGTGCTTCTTCCTTTACAACGGAAAGTTCATCATGTAAGGACTGTACACCAGCCTCCAGCGTTTCATTCTGATCGGCCGCTTCGAGAATCTGATTCTCCAGATCGCCAATATCGGCGAGTCGCTGTTCAGCAAGATCTTTCCAGGATTGTTCACTCTCCGTTAGTGTTGTGATCTCATTTTGCAATGTACGTACAGCCGCATGTGCCTGCTCAAGCACCTTGTGCAATCTGCGCTGTTCTTCTTCTGACTTCGCTTCTGCTTCAAGCAAATGCTGCGCATCCTGTTCAAGCTGGGTATGCTGTTCCTGGAGTTTACGCAGTTGAGCTGTGAGCGCTGTTTCACGATCCACTGCTTCATTATACAGATCTTGCAACTGTTGCTGAGAGTCCTGTGTCTGTTTCAACGACTGCTCCGTTTCACGAAGTTTGTTTTGCAGATCATTGCTGTCTCCTCTCAATTGCTCCAATTGCTGCTGAAGCTCCGCAATTCGACGTGTCTGAGTCTCCTGATCCTGAATACGGATCTCGTGCTCCTGTTGCAACGACTCCACATGGGTACGTTCCGCTTGAAGCAACTGTTCTTGCTCAGACACCACTTCCTGCGCATGTTGAAGCTGACTCCGAACCTCTCCCAGTTGTTCATTGATCTCCGTTATGCGAGCATTTGCCTGAGCGCGTTCTTCCTGCAACTGACGAGCCAGTTTACTCCGCTCCTGCTGTAGCGTTTCTTCAGCCGCAGCCGTTGCCTCAGCTGTACGGGTAGCCGCTGCTTCCTGCTCTTCTTTCAATTGTTCTTCATAAAATGCCTCTTTCTCCATCCATTCCAGTTCGGATTGCTCGGAAAGAGCTTTAAACTCAGCCTGCAATTGCTCCCGTGTAGCCTGATGCTTCTGTTCAGCTTCAGCAATCCATGCTTCACGCTCTTGTTTCGCTTGTGCTTGGAACGCATCCGCCTGCTTCTGTGCATTCTGCTCGGCTTGCTCCAGACGTTGCTTCATTTGACTTTCAAGTTCGCTGTATTGGAGGGTTGCCTCCTCCTGCACCTGTCTCAATTTGACTTCAGCCTGTTCCAGTTCAGAGAGGATCGCAGCTTCTGCCTCTTCTTTGGCCGCTTGTACCTGCTCTGCCGCCTGAACCTGCAGTTTTTGGCGCTCTGCTACTGCCTTGCTTTCGGCTTCCTTCAATTGTGCCGCAGTTCTTTCCTGCAACTCCTTGTACTCAGTTGCGGCTTTGGCCCGCACCTGCTGTAGCTCAGCTGCCGCACGGTTCTGTGCTTCTTTAAGTTGCGACGCAGATTGAGCCTGTACTTGTTTGAGTTGGTTTGCTGCCTTTTCCTCTGCTTCCTTTACACGTGTATTAGCTTTCACTTCTGCCTCTTTGAGTTGTGCCGCGGCTTGCGCTTGCATCTTCTGGATCTGATCCTTCATTTGGCTGCGCTCTTGCTCCAACATCGCATTCAGTTTGGAGATTTCAGCCTGCTTGTCTGCGGTGAGCTTTTGCAAAGCCTGCTCCGCCTCAATCTTCTGCTGGCGAACCTCAGCGAGAGACTGATCTCGCTGTTGCAATTCATTTTGGTGTTCGCTCTGAATGGCGTTTAATCGGTTCAATTCATTTCGAAGTTCTGTACGTTCTCCCGTGAGCATCTTGAGCTCATTTCGGATCTCCTGCGTCTGAAGAGACTGCTCAGCCATATGTACGGCCGCAAGTACAGCAATACGCGGCGTGTCCAAACGGGAATGACTTTTGGAGATGGCGCTCATACGCTCATCTACCAGATTAGCTACTTGTTTCATATAATCGGCACTGCTGCCGACCAGTTTATAGGAAGTCCCGTAGATCTCTACGGTGACGCGTGTACGATCAGGTGTAGTCACAGTTGTGCCCTCCTTCAAGTCTGTATGTTGATTCTAAGCTGTAATGACAAAAAAGTCACATCGATCCTCTATTGCTAAGGATTCGATGTGACTTCGAGCAATTCCTGCTAATCTTTGTTCAAAAAAATTGACTTCTGTCCTATTTGCGCAGTTCTGCGTTGAATTGCTCTTCCAAACGTGTTACGACCCGCGCATGAGCTTCGGTAACTTCCTCGTCTGTCAACGTGCGTTCACGGTTTCGGTATACCAGAGCCATGGCCACACTTTTCTTGTCTTCACCCAGCTTGCTGCCTGTGAATACGTCAAATACCTGTACGTTCTGCAACAGTTCACCCGCACATTCACGGATGGTACGGAGCATGTCGCCAGCTTCGATATTCTTGTTTACCACCACGGCAATATCCCGCTCTACTGCCGGGAAGCGCGGAAGCTCACGATAACGAATATCCGCATCCGCTTCCTGATATATCGCTTCAAGAGCAATTTCAGCAACATAAACATCATTCAGATCATATTGTTGCTGTAGTTCTGGATGCAACTGACCGAGAGTACCGATCAATGTGCCTTCACTTCCATCTTTGCCATCCAGATAGATGGAGGCAGAACGCCCTGGATGGAATCCTTCCGGACTGTTCGCCACGAAGCGAATCCGCTGCTCAAGCCCCAAATAAGCAAACAAGTTCTCAAGTGCACCTTTGATGTCAAAGAAGTCCACTTTCTCTGCTCCTACATTCCATTGTTGCGCTACACGGTCACCCGTAAGCAACATGGAGAGTACCGGAATTTCATGCGGTTGCTTCGTCAGCTTCTCTTCCTCCGTGAAGAAAACACTGCCTACTTCAAACACAGCAAGCGAATCCTGCTTCCGATTCATGTTGTATACAGCAGCATCCAGCATCTGCGGCAGAATGCTCGTACGCAACACACTACGATCTTCACTCATCGGCATAGCCAGCTTAACCGCTTTGCTTCCTTGTGTCAGCGCAGGGAACAGCACTGATTTGTCCGGATGAACAAAGGAATAACTGATCATTTCCTGCCAGCCGCTACCAGACATCAACCCACGGATCGTACGACGAATGGCTTGAGGACGGGTATATGCTCCTGGTGTAGTCGGGCCCTCAATCCACGTTGTTGGAATGTTGTCGTACCCGTATAGACGGGCAACCTCTTCGAACAGATCCACATCTATCGTGATATCCCCTCTGCGAGTAGGCACTTCCACATCGAGAACACCCTGCTCCGCATCACCACATGCAAAGTGCAACCGGGCAAAGATTGTTTTCACCTCAAGCAGAGAAAGATCCGTTCCCAAATAACGATTAAGTCTGTTCAGAGACATTTGAATGACACGTTTCTCGGAAGCTTCAGCCCCAGCCTGCACAATCCCTTGATGTACTTGGCCTGATGCATAACGCTGAATGAGTTCAGCCGCACGATCCAGAGCCGTAATTACAGCACCCGGGTCTACTTCTTTTTCAAAACGCAAGCTTGCTTCGGAACGAAGCCCCAGTTGGCGCGACGTCTTCCGAACCGTTCCGCCATCAAACTTGGCGGACTCCAAAAGCAGATTCACGGTGCCTTCCGATACCTCGGAATTTTCACCACCCATAACCCCGGCGATGGCAACAGGCTTCACGCCATCGGTAATCAGCAGCATATGCGGTTCCAGCTTACGCTCCTGTCCATCCAACGTCACAATCGTTTCGCCTTCGTGTGCCATGCGCACCTCAATACGGCCGTTCTCCAGCTTATCCGCATCAAACGCATGCAACGGCTGCCCGTATTCCAGCATGACATAATTGGTAATATCCACGATATTGTTAATTGGACGTACGCCTGCCGCCATGAGACGGTTCTGCATCCAGAGCGGGGAAGCCCCCAGCTTGATTCCAGTCACATAACGAGCCGCATAATGGCTACATTGCTCCTGGGCTTTGATCTCTACAGAAATATGATTAGCCGCTTCATCACCAGCTTCAACCAGTTGATCTTTCGGATTCGGCAACGTCACTTCGCGTCCCAGGATCGCACCCACTTCGTATGCCGCACCGCGCATACTCAAGGCGTCAGAACGGTTCGGCGTCAAGTCGAGCTCCAGCACATGATCATCCAGACCCAGCACCTGGCTGATTGGCGTGCCGATCTCTGTGTTTTCCGGCAGAACAAGAATACCTTCCTGTTGCTCTTTAGGTAGCAATTTGTCGTTCATGCCAAGCTCCTTGGCCGAACAGATCATACCAAGCGACACAACGCCGCGCAGCTTCGCTTTTTTAATATCCAGCCCGCCTGGAAGCTTTGCGCCAACAAGGGCTACAGCTACTTTTTGACCCGCATCCACATTTTTCGCGCCACATACGATCTGTAGCTCTTCCTCTTGTCCTGCATCAATTACACAGACATTCAGTTTATCAGCGTCCGGGTGTTTCTCCTTGCTCTTCACATAACCGACAACAACTTTGTTTACCCCTTGGTTGCGGTTCTCCACAACATCAATTTCGATCCCTGCACGGGTGATTTTTTCTGCCAGCTCCTGTGGGGTTACACCTTCAAGGGCAATATAATCAGACAGCCAATCTGTCGATACTCTCATGCACGTTCACTTCCTTAATCTTTGTATTAGTTTGACGTTCATTGACAATCAATATCATTACAGACGTCCGAATTGTTTCAGGAAAGTCTGATCACTGTTATAGAAATGACGAATATCATCTATGCCGTACTTCAGCATCGCGATCCGTTCTACACCCATACCAAAGGCAAAACCACTGTATTTCTCCGGGTCATATCCGCCCATCTCCAGCACTTTCGGGTGAACCATACCGCCGCCCAAAATTTCGAGCCAGCCTGTTTGCTTACAGACACGACATCCGCTACCACCGCATTGTACACAAGTTACATCCACTTCCGCACTTGGCTCAGTGAACGGGAAGAAGCTTGGACGCAAACGAATTTCCGTGTGAGCGCCGAACATTTCACGCACAAATTGCAGCAACGTTCCTTTCAAATCACTCATTCGAATGTTTTCACTGATTACAAGGCCTTCGACTTGATGGAACTGGAAGGAGTGTGTCGCATCGTCGTCATCGCGGCGATATACTTTACCAGGGCAGATGACTTTGACAGGCACCTCACCTTTCATGCTTTGCATCGTACGAACTTGTACTGGAGAGGTGTGTGTACGCATCAACAGATCCTCAGTAACATAGAAGGAATCCTGCATATCGCGCGCCGGGTGGTTCTTCGGCAGATTCAGAGCTTCGAAGTTGTAATAGTCCATCTCCACCTCAGGACCTTCTGCTACGCGGTATCCCATCCCGATGAAAATATCTTCGATCTCCTGCACCACTTTGGTCAATGGATGCAATCCGCCTTGACGTCCGCGACGCCCCGGCAAGGTTACGTCAACCTTCTCGGATTGAAGACGCTTCGCAGTCTCTTCCTTTTGGAACTGCTCCTGCTTACTGTTGATCACTTCTTCAATCGCTCCACGAACCTCGTTACCCACTTGCCCAATGATTGGGCGTTCTTCGGCACTTAGTGAACCCATGCCGCGCAGAATCTCAGTCAGTGCCCCTTTTTTGCCCAAATACTTTACACGCAGATCAGCCAGCGTCTGCGGATCGCTAACGCCCGATAGCTGTTCCAGCGCTTCGATCTTTAATGCTTCCAAACGTTCTTTCATGTGTAATTGCCTCCTTTAAATGCTGTTATTGCAACAAAAAAAGGCCTTTTCTCCCCAAAAGGGACGAAAAGACCGTGGTACCACCCTTGTTAGACTCCCGTTGTCACATTGCAAAAAAGCTCTGCAACACGTTCTGTCTCACTTTGTACGGAATAACGACCGTTAACCGTTTACCCCTACTGTCGTCTCTGTGTCTGCACACATCATCAGGTTCAGGGAACCGCTCCGGAGTGAATTTCGGCAGCCTGGTTCTACAGAAACGCTCTCAATCTACGGCGCTTCCTTCCTGTCCAGAGGCACTGCTTACTTGTCTCCATCAATACGTTTATTCAAATGAACATAACCTATATCGATACCAATGATCGACGATCGTTCATTATTATATGCAAAATACGGTGAAATAGCAAGCATGCCCAATTGCTAATTTGCAGATGCACCTTGATCTCTCAGCTCCTTCAACCGTTGCTGAATGACACGAATCTCGGCTGATTCCGCTCCCATCTCTGCCGCAGACTCCGTGAGCGAAAAGCGTTCTCGTTCCGTTCCTGCAGGACTTGTGGGAGAAAGCAACTCAGACAGTCTCATCTCCAGCCGCAGACGCTCATCATCCGAATCACGTGTGTCCAGTGCAGACTCCCGTAGTTGCACCGTTTGTTCCCAATCGGCTACACCGCCTTCGAAGAGCGATGCTGTTCCATCCGGCTTTAAGTCGCACAGACGATTCGCCAAAGATCGGATCAACATCCGGTCGTGGGATACGATAACCAGTGCGCCGGAGGCTTCTTTTAACACATTCTCCATCACTTCCTGGGTGTCGATGTCGAGATAATTCGTTGGCTCATCCAGTACAAGCAGATTAGCACCGCCGAAATACAACCGTAGAAAGGCTACACGGCATTTCTCCCCCATACTTAAATCTCCAATACGTTTAAACACATCTTCTCGTGAAAATAAAAAACATCCCAGGATGGTTCGCGCGGCACTTTGCGTCATGGAAGGAAGAACCAGCAAACTGTCCAGCAGCGTTGCATCCTCAGGCAATCCCTCCAGTTCTTGTGAAAAGTAACCGATGCTAAGCTGGGGATGACGGCTGATCTTTCCCTGCGAAGGCTGAAGCTCCCCAATTATTAATTTCAGCAACGTGCTCTTGCCCGTTCCGTTTGCCCCACGCACGGCAAGCCGATCCCCACGCTCGACCGCAAGCCGCAAATCATGAAGAAATGATTGCTTTGGATCGTATGAAAAACTCACTTCTTCCAGCGCAAGAAGTTGACGTGCACCGAGTGAAGTCATTTGTAGCTCCATGTTAAGTTTCGTAGCTTCCCGTGGTTTATCCACTCGCTCATTTTCGAGCCGCTCCAGTTGCTTCTGTTTGGCATGATAACGCGAAATATTTTTGTTGGCTCTGGCCTTGTAGAAGCTCTGGGTAATCTTCACCTCTTGGCCTCCTGCGGAGTCATGAGCTTTATGGAACCACTGCTGATAATTACGAATGGTCTCCTCCAGTGCTTTACGTTCCAGCTGTTGCTTGCGATAAATCGTCTCCTGTTCCTTCAGTTCCCGCTCTTTATGGCCTTTGTAATCGGTGTAACCGCCCTTATATTTGGTTAGTTTCTCTGCATTAAATTCAATTACACTGGTCGCTACCCGGTCAATAAATGTCCGGTCATGGGATACAAACAGCACCGTTCCCTCGTATGCGGATAACCAAGTCTCCAGCCAACGCATGCTCTCTTCATCCAGATGGTTTGTTGGTTCATCCAAAATCAGAAATTTGGGATTGCTGACCAGCAGTCCTGCAAGTCGTGCTTTCGTTTTCTGACCACCGCTGAGTGAGTGATAAGGCCTGCTCCAGTGTTCTGTAGTAAGCCCGAGGCGAGTTAATACCTTCTCCACCTCTGTTTCCCACATGTAACCGTTCAATTGCTCATATTCCTCCAAAAATCGGGCATACTCGTTCAGCAAAGCGTTATCTTCGGTACCATCAGCATCGCTCAATCGGCGCTCGAGTTCTTCCAGCTTCCGCTTGATTTCATCAATACGTCCACTCTCCCGCCTTACTGCATCCAATACATTTATTCCACTCGGCACCTCTGAACGCTGACGCATGAAACCCCATTCTGACAATGGAAGTTGACGATCAATCCGTCCACCTCCATCCTCCTCGCCGAGTATAATCCGTAAAAGTGTCGTTTTACCGCATCCATTGCGGCCTAGTATGGCAAGTCGCTCGCCCTCGTTAATTTCAAGGTTCAATCCGGCAAACAATTCATTACCGTTCCATTCTTTTGATACTTCATGTAAGCGCACCAATGTCGTCATGAGTCCTCATCCTTCCTGAACAAAAAATCCAAAAAAAACCGCTGGCATCAGCCGGCGGTTTAGCAATTTTGAATGGATTAACGCGTTCAAAATACAGATATGAGGCTACCATAGCATGAACAAAGAAACCCTGACGAGGGCCTACGCAAGCCGAAAAACTTGCTTCTTCCATACTATTCCCTATAGCTGAATTTGGACACACGAATCCCCTCATCGCTCAGCCGCTCGGCTGACTGCGTCATACAACAATCTGCAGTTAACTGGGGTTCACCTCATGTGTCTTACTTCATGGGACGTATGGTTACCTCTCATTCATGTGTAGTATCAATTCTCCGTTATTGTACCAGATCATTGAAAAAAAGCAAAGGTCAAGATGTCATTATCTGTATCTAAATTCAAAAAAAAAAAGAAAAACCCTTGAACATCCAAGGGTTTTCCAGGTACTGCTGTTAAGCGGGTGATGGGAATCGAACCCACGCTATTAGCTTGGAAGGCTAAAGTTCTACCATTGAACTACACCCGCAAAATGAACAATCGGGACGACACGATTTGAACATGCGACCCCCTGGTCCCAAACCAGGTGCTCTACCAAGCTGAGCTACGTCCCGTTAAATTCCAAATGGAAGTTAACAGTGATTTTACAAAACCTAATATACCACGATCCGCACTAACGTGCAAGGCATATCAACAGTTTTTTCCTAGAATTGGATACCAGAAAGGCAGGAACGCTCTCGCGACCCTGCTACTCCTTATCCCGCAGGCTTGTCAATATCTCTAAGGAACCTTTGCTCAAAGTCCGCCGCTTCAATCGGTTTACCGAAAAAATAACCTTGTGCCTCATGACAATGCTGATTGCGAAGAAACATCATCTGTTCCTCGTTCTCAACACCTTCTGCTGTAACCTTGAGTTGTAAATGGTGTGCCATCGAAGTAATCGTGGATACAATAGCAGCGTTATTGCTGTCTTCCATTATTTCATTCACAAATGATCGGTCAATCTTGAGCCGGTCAATCGGCAGATCCTTGAGATAATGTAGTGAGCTGTATCCCGTGCCAAAGTCATCAATACTGATATGTACACCTATCTCTTTAATTTTATGAAGCTGTTCAAAGGCCCGGTCTTTGTCAAACGTCATGCTCTCCGTGATCTCCAGTTCAAGCCATGCCGGTTCAAGTCCCGTTTCTCTGAGAATACTGTTGATGCTGTCGAGCAGGTGGGAATGTCTGAACTGTCTCATCGACAGGTTAACGGACACACATAACTTGCGATATCCCGCTTCCTGCCATAGCTTGTTCTGTGCACATGCCTCTCGCAGCACCCATTCTCCAAGCGGAACAATCAGTCCACTCTCCTCGGCCAGCGGAATAAACTCTGCCGGTGACACTGAACCGCGTTGCGGATGATGCCATCGCACAAGGGCTTCCATGCCTACGATCAGTCCGCTTTGCAGATTCACCTGAGGTTGGTATACCAGATAAAACTGCCCCCGAGCCAATGCTTTGCGCAGATCATTTTCAAGTTGCAATCGTTCCTGAGCTTTCATCTGCATGGCATGTGCGTAGCGGTTGAGTTCAATTCCCTGCTCCTTCGCACTATGCAGAGCCGTATCGGCATTCTGAATAATCTCTTGGGGAGATTCTCCATCATAAGGAAAGATCGCCATGCCTATGCCCAGCGTAAGATGATATTCGCTCCCATCCACCATAACGGGTTTCTCAAAAAGTTGCAGAATGGACCGTGTCCGGCGTAATGCCGTATCTGTACTATAAAAGTCCGTCATGGTCAGCGCAAATTCATCTCTACCTAGACCAAACACCTCTTCTCCCGGAAGAGATGAATGATTCAATCGCTGTCCAACCTGACGCAGAACCCGATTAGCTGCCTGTTGTCCCAGGGAGTCATTTATGGTTTTGAAGCGGTTAATATTAAGTACAAGTACACCGACGAGCTTTTCCTCCACAACAGCATCATCCAGCATGAGTTGCAGGCGTTGACTTAGGCGACGGCGATTTGGAAGGCCGGTGACGTCATCATGGTGTGCGATATAATTCATTTTGGCCTCAGCGGCCTGTTGTTGCAGGAAGGGGGTATCAACTACAGATGCATAGAGGCCCTTTTGAATGAAAAAGTAGCCCAAACAATTGCTGAGCATACCAAGCAACAGATTGAGATCGTCTACTATACTTGCAGTCACGAAATACCCCTGACCTAGCAGAAAACAGAGTATACCGCTCAGGATAGGTGGTAGATCGGCGTTTTTTGTCTTTTTCCACTGCACATACAGAACGACAGCCCCAGTAACATACAGCAGACCTGCAACCCAATGCAGGCGAGTGAATACTTTACCAAGCAGATGACCATCAAGCATCTCAGGTAGAAAACTCCACTCTTGGATAGAACAGATGTACAAAATCAGAAAGGCACCAAGGGTAGCGCTGAACAGAAGAAATTTGCGCGGTAATGCAACTTGCTTCTCGTGTAAGCTATATATAAATAACAGTCCCGCAGAACAAACCAGTGATCCCATTGTTGACATCATTAATGAAAAATCGGATTCCATCATCGCTCTGTTAGGAACTTCTTCTGCAAACGAAACGATATGCACCAGTTCAAATAGACCTAACATTAAAAAGAGTGTTGTCATTAACACTCTGCGTAGCGTCAATTTTTGAGTTTGAAATAGCCAGCTTTGATTATAAATACCGATACAGGCGGCCGTTGCAGCAAATCCACCTAAAAGTGTTATCACCGGGTAACCCGAATAATTCAGATCATAGCCTGAAGAAGAACGAAACCATTGACTTACGAGGAAAAACAATAAGCCGCCGATGGCGACCCAACCTATTTGACTCTGACCTTGCGTTTTAAACTTCATGCCATGTTTTCCTTCCCGGGATCACTATCCTGTAATACGTGTACAACTGAATTCTATTGATCTGATTCACCAAGTATATTACACATTTCGACAAAAACATATATTGACCACTGTTTAATTTAATTATCCATATATTCTATCTGGTACATAATAACATTTAAATCCCTATTCGTGAACTAAAAAATAGTTATAAGTAGGAATATCTATTCAGAAAAATGAGTAAAAACAAGGCACAAAGAACTAAAAAAACATGGACCTCGAGTAAGAGGCCATGTTTTTTTAAATTTACAACTGTATTTAAGACTATTTTTATTTATCGAAGTTTACTTCAGGCGTTGTCAACTTATCATAGAAGTCAACGACTTTGTCTTTGTTCTCCGATGAACGAAGTGCCATAGCCGACCGTGGATGCTCATCCAGCGTCCCTGTAATCATGTAAGGCAGGATATAACCCCATTCTTCTTTTTCTCTCAGTGGAACCATAAGCTGTTCCAATACTTCAAGCACTGGGCGTAAATTATACTTGGTTCCTTTCAAATGTGCTACCAGCAGTTCCGTTGGGCAGTTTCCTGCCGCGCGTCCCATACCGTATACAGAAGCATCCAGCAATTCTACTCCAAGTTCAGCGGCTACGAGCGTGTTAGAGAACGCAAGTTGCATGTTGTTATGCGTGTGAACGCCAAGACGTTTGTTCGGAAGATGAGTTTTGAACTTCTCCACCAGATATTTCACATCGTTATGATCCAGACTACCGTATGAGTCTACGATATAGACGACATCAACGGAGCTCTCCTTGATCATTTCAAAAGCTTCCAGCAATTCATTCTCCATCACATTCGAGAGTGCCATAATATTCAGTGTTGTTTCATAACCGCGATCATGGAACGTTTGCACCAGTTCAAGCGCCTTGTCCACATCTTTACTGTAACAAGCGACACGAATCAGATCCAGCATACTCTCGCTGCGCGGCAAGATATCGTTCTCATCTACACGTCCTACATCCACAAGTGCGGACAGTTTGGTGTTGCCTTTTTGCGGAATGACTTTACGAAGAAAATCATCATTCAGGAAGCGCCAAGGTCCGGCATCTTCGGAGCCTTTAAGCAACTTCGGCGAATTTTTGTAGCCAATTTCCATATAATCAACGCCAGCTTCATTCAGCCCTGCATACAGCTTTTGAACAAAGTCGACGCTAAAGTCCCAATTATTCACCAATCCACCATCACGAATGGTACAATCTACAATTTTACTATGATTTGTCTTCATTAATGTCTGCTCCTTTTCTGACCAACTTGTGTATTCCTCTCATGATACTTGAACGTGACAAGAAAAGTAAAGGGATTCCGGGCTTATTTACTGTAAGATTTCCAGATTCGGTCCATCTCAATCATATCCGGGTTATGTTCATCTTTCTTCCCGTAGCGCACAGCATTATAGACTTCAGGAAGCCTCGTTGCCAACTCTTGCTCTGTGCTCTCTTTACTCTTAAGATAACTCTCCTTAATGCTTTCCGCTGTCTCTAGTGGCGTATAAGACTTCTCAACCTTTACTCCCCGATCCATCGCATTGCTTACCCATACCCGATAATAGTATCGAATACGCTCTCCAGCCTGAGTGGGGACAGGTTCCTTTTTGCGGAACCATCGTTTACGAACCTTTGTGGGCACCTCCAGCGTTTCGCTGATATCGACATACTCCGTTCTCGGTTCTTGTCTTTTTTGCACAGGCTGTAACAATCCTTTGAAACGCTCCGCCAGTTTGTCCATGATGGTTCTGCCCAGTTTGACCAAAAGCCATAAAATCACAGCCGCCGCTGCCCCAAAAACGATCCAGCCGAGGATTTCCCAGAATAAAGAAGGATCTGAAGGTGGCTCTCTGAACTCATCCGGCAGGTTCATCGGCTCATTCGGCATCTCAGGTGTAAGTGGCGGTTCCTGAGGTGAAGAAGCTCCGAACAGACCTCTGATCCACGCAAGCAGACGATCCCGCAACGGTGCGAGCCATGCAGCAAGACTCGGAAAAGCACCGATACCTGCAATAATAATTAACATCCATAGGATCCGAAGGTGGTTTGCTCGTGTGAATTCCCGCAGGACCAATCTGCGCTTGCCATCATTAAGTACCGCACGATCCAGTTGTGCCCTGTATTGTCCCACAATCCAACATCCAAAACTGATGACTCCAGCAGCATAGATGTAGCCCGTGTACATCTGCATCGGTAGCATGAATTCAATCTGCATTGCCGCGATCGTGGATACAATGGCACTGATTACACCCACGAGTTGCAGGCGCCACAGCCTGCTCGAATGAAAAGCAGAATCAAAATTCAAACCTGTGAGTGCAGCAATAAATAAACCTGCTCCAAGCGTAATGATTGCTGGGAGTGAAAGCGTCAGTAACATACCAGAAACCCATACGAACAAAATACAGATAGCAAATGCCATTACACCTCGAACGAATGAGCTTTTCTCAATAACGCTCGTAAAACGATGCTGAATCCATAGACCGAGCAGGCCTGCCATAACATATAAGCCGAACAACAGATATGGAAAATAAGCACGGGTATACAATGATGTGATCGTAAAGATTGGAAACAAATATATGCCTATCGAAAGAACAGCCAACATGGATATGATATGCGCTCGCTTTATTGCATCATTTTCACTCATGCGCCCACCGCCCCTGTATCACGCTTCAACTGCTCTACAGGCAAAACCGTTACCCGATGTCCCTGCTCATGCAAACGTTCGATTTCATGTTCCATGGCAACCGAGACATATGATGTAATCAACAAATAACTGCGAATCTGCTTCTCTTCTTCATTCAATCGTACTTCATCTTGCAAAAACTGCTCCATCGGTATCAAACACTTCAATTCAGTTTCAGCCATAGCTTCCAGCAACATCTCCAGATGAGGTGTACCGTAATCCGGTTCAATACGAAGTACATCGCGTCCCCCGCCTACATGGTAGCCGTTATGTGCAAATCCAGCAGGCAAGCCTCTTCCAATAGCCTCTACCGCTGCAGTGGCTGCGTAGCGGAGTGCCTGCTCAATCAGTTCAGGCCGAGTAACCACACTCCACATCTCAGCAGAGTCCTGTATATTTACAATAATCCATGACTGGGGATCTGCCGTCCAGCCTTGCTTGTACACCTGAAGTTCTCCTGTCCGCGCACTTGCTTTCCAGTGAATACGATTCATTGGATCACCAGCCCCATAAGGCCGCACCCCCAGGATTAGAAACGGGTCTTCCACAATCCACCGAGAAACTTCCACCTCTCCTTGCCACACTTGATAGATGGCTGGCATATCTTCCGTGTTAACCAATGAAGGATATACAATCATCGTCATCTGCACAGGAATCGGCTTTGAGGAACGCCATACTCCAAATAGATCTCCACCGGTCATGGTAGTTGTATCCATCGTGTACACACCCCGCTTGGAGCAGACAAACGGATGAGTGCGTGTAATCCGATTATACGGTTTTAATGTGAAAACACTTTTATGGTTCTGATAAATATTACCTTGACTAATATCCATACCTGAACCTGAACGAAACACAAATGAAGCAGGCATCATTGCTTCAAGTCTAAGCCAAGGTACAGAAATTCGTTTTTCATTGGATATCGTTTCGATCATCTCCAGTTCATCACCAGCGTAACACCTTGTTTTGCTGAACTGTCTACTATACTTGAGATTTCGCAACACAGGCCGTCCAAACCATATGCCATGCAACACAATCACTAAACTCCCCACAACGACAAGCCATAGAAGTGCCATAAGCTTAACGTCCGCCTGTAGTAAGTGTCTCGGTTGGCACCTCGGTTTCGGTCAGAATCTGTTGAATGATGAGTTCCGCAAGTCCTTCTTGCTGTCTGATTCGATTACGAAACACCAGGCGGTGAGCCAGAACAGGCTCTGCCAGTAATTTAATGTCATCAGGTACAACATAATCTCTACCGTGAAGTGCCGCCCATGCCTGACTTGCTTTTAGAAGCGCCTGAGCCCCCCGTGGACTAACCCCAAGTGACAGTTCAGAATGTTTTCTCGTTGCTTCAGTGAGTTGTACAATATAAAGCAGGAGGTCCTCGTTTATGTTAACCGTCTTATACGTTTCCTGTGCTCTCAGAAGTTGCTCGCGCGAGATAATAGAAGACAGATCATTTACTGAGCGGCTGGCCACCGTCCTTCTTAGGATCTCTACACTTTCTTCATCAGTTGGGTACCCCATACGAATCTTCATCATAAACCGGTCCATCTGAGCTTCGGGTAACGGAAATGTTCCTTGATTATCAATAGGATTCTGAGTCGCGATAACGATAAACGGCCGCTCGAGCTGCCTTGTTGAACCATCAATGCTGATCTGGCGTTCTTCCATACATTCGAGCAAGCTGGACTGTGTACGTGGTGTTGCTCGATTGATCTCATCTGCCAGTACAAGATTCGCAAACAGCGGTCCGGGCCTGAATTCGAAATCCCCTGATTTTTGATTATAGAAATGGATACCCGTCAGATCGGATGGTAGCAAGTCAGGTGTAAACTGTATCCGCTGAAATGTGCAGTCCAGTGAAGACGCCATCGATTTGGCTAGCATTGTTTTCCCTGTACCAGGGACATCTTCCAGAAGTACGTGACCTGATGCAATGATCGCTGTCAACATCAGTTCCATTGTATGCTCTTTACCCACAATCACTTTGCCTACATGTTCCATGAATTGTCCGTTCATTTGCTCCATATCTTGAATATTCAAAGAAATCCCTTCCTTCCGCGATGCTTATGTATTCGCATTCATTTCTAACTATAACCCTTATCCTGCCAACAAAAAACAAAGGAATCGGCAAAATACCGATCCCTTCAGAAAACGTTTGTGTCAATTCACCAGTGGAAGCTTGATCATAAAGCTGGTGCCTTCACCCTTTTTACTATCCACAGAGATGGTACCCCCATGATTTTTAATAATACGGTAACTCACGGAAAGTCCCAAACCCGTGCCGCTTTCTTTTGTGGTGAAGAAAGGATCGAATAAGCGTACCAGCGTGTTATGATCCATACCTCTTCCATTATCCGCAATCGTAATTTGCACAAAATTATTTTCCGTAGCTGTTGTGATTCGGATCAAGCCTGTATATTCTTCACCGACTTCTTCAATGGCGTCCATTGCATTTTTGACCATATTCAGAATGACCTGTTTGATCTGTTTCACATCAATGGATACATTAAGCGGGGTGTCATCCACCTCAAGCAGAATTTCGCATCCTTTCATCAACCCTTCACTCTCGGTCAATAGAACGACCTCTTTAAGTAAAGATTCTACGGTCATGACCGTTTTCTGCGGAGCCGAAGGTTTCGAGGAGTTCAGAAATTCATAGATAATGTCATTTGCCCTGTCGATCTCGGTGAGTATGATTCTGGCATACTCGTCTTTACCCAGCTGTAGCAGGTGGGGCCGAAGCAACTGGATGAATCCGCGAATGGCTGTTAACGGGTTACGGATCTCATGAGCAATTGATGCGGAAATGCGGCCAAGCATAGCCAGTTTATCGTTTTGATAGGCCGTCTGCTCGATCTGCTTATAATCCGAAACGTCCTTGACACTAAAAAGAAAATCGCCATCCATCTGATCACCATAGGTCACGGTCACAAGCCAGTGCCTTCCATACTCATCCGTCAGTTCATGATAACGCTTACGATGAAAGATCGTTTCCCGATAAATTCGTAAAATTTTCTTTTTCTTAAATCGGCTCATCTGGGGCAGACGCAACATCTGCATTAACGTGCAACCGCTTAACAGATCTCTCGGCAGCTCCAGCAGCTTAGCCATCTGAACGTTAATAAACGTCAAGACCCCATGATTATCAAATAACATAATACCGCTATCCATGTGTTCTAGTACATTTTCATACTTATTGTTATCCAGATGTACTTGAGGAATCACATCCGTTGGTTGAGGCGCTATATCCTGAAATTCACGAATCACTTCAGGTTCCTCCTTTTCACGTAAATGATAAACTTTGCCGTTCGGACATCATATCATCACAGAAACAGGAAGGGCCGATTTTTTATTGATTACCGGGTCCCTTTCATTAGGGGGCTGAGCCGAAAATAGGATGGCATGTCCGGAACTTAAGCTGGTCTAATCCGGCTCATTCAAGAATGTCCGGAAAAATCATTTACGTTTTGTTCCTTACTAACCTTTTCCAATTCCCAAACGAAAACCCTTTATTTTGCTCCGCCTCTTTTGCAAGTCTGCTTTTATCATAGACAAGTTTAGGGAATAGAGTCAATCGGAGAAAGTGTCGAATGGAAATTATTTTGCAAAAAAAAAGAAAAGATCACTCTAAAACACACAAAAAACGAAGCCTCCTCTCCATAAAGGGAGATCAGCTTCGTTTCATACTGCTTATTACAGATATAGATATTGGTCTATCCATGTCACATCTCACTGCAATCTATAGCCCAGTCTTGTTATGCTGAATTTTAAGTTTTCGTTGACTCATGACGGCAAGGCGGCGTTTCAATTCGCTCTCCCATTTCTCATCCTTCATTTCCTTGGCGAGCCGTAGCAGATCAAGTGACATATCAATCTGGCGCTGAACAATCACCATTGCATCTTCACTTTCACGGTTTACGCAATTTTCGAAGATGGCATCCTCGTCTTCTGTCACATAGTCTTGAAAATCAATCTCAGAAGCCCCATCGCCATGCGCATATTCAGCAAGAATTTCATATTCATTCTCAACCTTGTAATGCACCTCAACCCGGTGACACACCGGACAAAACAGCAGGGGAACATTATGAACCTGGGTGCGGTAATGCTTCAGCGTGCCCTTCGTTCCCACCATACTTGCCCCACAACAGTAACTCATTTTTGTTCACCCTCCTTATTAGGTGCCGGGAATTTAGTCAATATACACCCGTGCACTTGAAAGACCTCCGAAAGGGAATCGTTCAAACAGTGTATCACATTCATATGCAAATTATAAATGCGGATTACCGGAATGACTTAAATTACCGGGTTTCCATACCCTATTCGCCTTACAAGCCTTCAATTCCTCTTTCTTTTATAAAAAAGAAGATCTTCTTCTATTACATTATTAACACGTCTGACAGCTTGTTCAAACACCTTTATTAAGTTAACGGTATATCTTTGAAAAAGGTTGCAAAAAGCCCTCAATCCCGAGGGGGATGAGGGCTTGAACATCAATCGTTCAAGTAAACCGGCTTACAGATTGCTGTCGCCTGGTTTCCAGTTCATTGCACACAATCCACCGGATTGAAGTGCTTGCAGTACGCGAAGTGTTTCTTCAACACTGCGGCCTACATCGTTGTGGTTAACGACTTGATATTTCAGTTCGCCTTCTGGATCGATGATGAACAGACCGCGCAATGCTACGCCTTCTTCTTCGATCAGAACGCCGTAATCTTTAGCTACTTGCTTCGTAATATCGGAAGCAAGCGGGAAGCTCAACTGACCAAGACCGTTGCTGTCTTTAGGTGTGTTGATCCATGCTTTGTGACTGTGTACGGAGTCTACGCTCACGCCAAGGATTTCTGTATCCAAAGCTTTGAATTGCTCGGAAGCATCGCTCAAAGCTGTAATTTCAGTTGGGCACACAAATGTGAAGTCCAAAGGATAAAAGAAGAATACGAGCCATTTGCCACGGTAATCGGACAGTTTAACGGATCCAAAATCTTGTCCGTCTCCTGATACTGTTTCCATTGCGAAATCTGGTGCTGGTCTACCAACCAAACGTTCTGCCATAACTAAAAATTCCTCCTTTGGGATTATGTAAGCATCCATATGGATTGCTCATCATCAGGATGCACGCAGGGCGCTTGTCCTGTCATTAAATTGTTGATACTTGTTCTCAAGTACAAATAAAATGTTATCATCCGTACTTCTCAAAGTCAAGATTATAAACGTTATTTTTTTATAATAATTATAAATAAGAAATTTTCGTGCCGAATTCGAGTTGTAAATGAGAAAGGAACAGCCCTTTGCATTCTCCACTATTAGAAACCAAAAGACGGTCTACTAGGGCATCAAAGGGCTGTTTCTTATACGAACCACAGGACTGTAACCTGAGATCTGTTAATGTCTCAATAAGTGGACAAGGCTAAAACGAAACTTAAGCTTTTTTCTGAATAGCTGCAACAATCAGATCGCCCATCTCGGTCGTGCTGATCGCTTTGCTCTTATCAACAGCGATATCACTTGTACGGTGGCCCGCATTCAGCACGTTCGCTACCGCTTCTTCAATCGCATCTGCACCTTCTGCATAGCCAAACGTTGTACGGAACATCAACGCGAGTGACAAGATGGTAGCAATCGGGTTAGCCAAGCCTTGACCGGCAATATCCGGCGCTGAGCCGTGTACCGGTTCATACAGACCGAAACTTCCTTCACCTAGCGATGCCGAAGCGAGCATACCGATGGAGCCTGTCAGCATAGCCGCTTCATCACTCAATATGTCACCAAACATATTCTCTGTTACGATGACGTCAAAGCTTGCCGGACGACGCAGCAACTGCATCGCGCAATTGTCTACAAGCACATGCTCCAGTTCAACATCCGGGTAATCTGGAGCTACACGGTTAACCACTTCACGCCAGAGGCGGGATGTTTCCAGTACGTTAGCTTTGTCGACAGAAGCCAGTTTTTTACGGCGACCTTGAGCGATCTCAAATGCTTGACGAACGATGCGCTCTACTTCCGCAACATTGTAAGCACAAGTGTCTACTGCCTCTTCACCTTGGGCACTTTCACGTCTGAACTTCTCACCGAAATAAATTCCGCCCGTCAGTTCACGAACAACCATCAGGTCTGTACCTTCAAGTACTTCCGGTTTCAGCGTGGATGCGTCTTTCAAACAGTCAAACACAACGGCAGGACGCAGGTTGGAGAACAAGCCAAGCGCTTTACGAATACCCAGCAGTCCTGTTTCAGGACGCAACTCTTTACTGTTATTATCCCATTTCGGTCCACCTACTGCTCCAAGCAACACTGCATCTGCATTTTTACATACAGTCAATGTTTCTTCCGGAAGCGGCGTGCCCTTCTCGTCAATGGCAATACCACCAAACAGTGCGTGCTCTGTTTCAAAACGATAACCGAACACTTCCTCCGTACGTTTCAGAACTTTTTCCGCCTCGGCCACAACTTCAGGACCAATTCCGTCACCTGCGATTACTGCAATTTTTTTCACGTCTGCCATAGGTTGTCCACTCCTTCATTTTCATTCATCACTGATCCGCCCATGTTAGCGTTTCTGTGTAAACATCGTCTCATAAATAACTCTCTTCTTTGTATCATATTCTACGGTCATTTGACCAAGATATACAATCTATGACTTTAATAGCTTTTGCCTATAAGAAGGATCATTACAAGCACTTCGAAGTTGTTCGCCAGTTCAGGGTAAGGTAAAATATAGCTGAAATCAAATCAGGTATGCTGGAGGGATGTTTAACATGCAATATTCGTATTTGGGTAAATCAGGCCTTAAGGTCAGCCGTATCTGTCTCGGTACGATGAATTTTGGACCAGCCACGGACGAGAAAGAAGCTTTCCGCATTATGGACGCAGCACTGGATGCCGGCGTTAACTTTTTTGATACCGCTAACATTTATGGCTGGGGTGAAAATTCCGGTCTCACCGAAGAAATCATCGGACGTTGGTTCAAACAAGGCGGAGGCAGACGTGAAAAGGTCGTGCTTGCCACCAAAGTCTACGGTTCCATGCATGATGAAACAGATGGCCCTAACAATGAAGCCGGTCTCTCCGCATATAAAATCAGACGTCACCTTGAAGGCTCTCTTCAGCGTCTGCAAACCGATCATATTGAATTATACCAAATGCACCATGTCGACCCTGTTATCACATGGGACGAGTTGTGGGGTGCATTTGAACATGCAGTATACCAAGGCAAAATCGGATATGTCGGTTCAAGTAATTTTGCCGCGTGGCAGATCGCCCTTGCTCAGAGCGAAGCGAAAAACCGCCACTTCCTCGGCCTTGTATCTGAGCAACATAAATACAGCCTGAATTGCCGCCTGCCTGAACTGGAGGTATTACCGGCCGCTAAAGCCCTCGGGCTTGGCGTTATTCCATGGAGCCCGCTGGATGGCGGTTTGCTCGGACGCAATGCCTTACAGAAACTTGAAGGGACTCGCAGTGGAGGCATTGCAGAACGAATTGAGAAACATCAGACGCAGCTTGAAGATTTCGCCGCACTTTGCCGTGATCTTGGTGAGCCACAGGATACAGTTGCACTTGCCTGGGTAGCTGCCAATCCAGCTGTTACTGCGCCAATCATTGGTCCGCGCACACTGGAGCAATTCGAGACCGCCTTGAAATGTCTTGACATGACGCTCGATGAATCCACTCTTAACCGTTTGGATGAAATCTTCCCTGGTCCTGGCGGACACGCCCCTAACGCATACGCTTGGTAAATTTACAATAAAAAAAGTCTGACCCTTGTTGGACTGTACTCATAGATAGACTTCATCACGTCTACACTACCAGGTACAGTCCACTCCAGAAGGGTCAGACTTTTTAATATGTTCGGCTTTAGCTTTACTATACCGACTATGGCTTTACTATACCGACCTAGTTAGCAGGTTTGTAAATTTGTACTTCAAGCACACCGTGCAGTACTTCTCTACAAATTGACGTTCACACGGTTGGTGTACGTTTTACGTTTCTCAATGAGTTGGTTCAAGCCGTCAACATACGCACGAGCGCTAGCACCGAGAATATCTGTGCTCACACCGCGCCCTTGAACAGAAACTTGATTTTGGGTAAGGACAACATGTACTTCACCAAGTGCGTCTTTACCGTGTGTTACGGATTTGATGGAATAGTCCGATAGCGTTACTTCTTCTCCGCTCACCTGATCAATAGCGTTATAGATCGCATCCACCGAACCATTACCTTCTGCCTGTTTTTCCACCGTCTCCCCATCCAGCGTAGCAATACGAACTTTCGCTGTAGGCACGGATTCATCACCGTACGTAACAAAGATCGATTCCAGTTTGTACACCTCAGGTGCATCCTGTAACTTTTCTTCGATTACGGCAAGCAGGTCTTCATCGGTAACTTCTTTCTTCTTGTCTGCCAGATCTTTAAATTGTGCAAAAGCACGGTTCAGTGCTTCATCGTCCAACTCATACCCAAGTTCAATCAAGCGTTCACGGAACGCGTGACGTCCGGAGTGTTTACCAAGCACTAGCTTGCTCTCTTTGAGACCGATCGTTTCTGGCGTCATGATCTCGTAGGTTGTTTTTTCCTTCAACATACCATCCTGGTGAATACCGGATTCATGAGCAAAGGCATTAGCTCCAACGATTGCTTTGTTGCCAGGAACAACCATACCGGTCAAACGGCTAACCAAGCGGCTGGTACGTGCGATCTCGGACAACTGCAGTGTCGTTTTCGCCTGGAAAAACTCCTGACGTGTTTCGAGTGCCATCGCAATTTCTTCAATCGCGGTGTTGCCTGCACGCTCTCCGATGCCGTTAATCGTACCTTCAATCTGATCAGCGCCGTTCAAAATGGCGGCAAGCGTATTCGCTGTTGCCATCCCCAGATCGTTGTGACAGTGTGCACTCAGCTGAACTTTATCGATGTTATGAACATTTTCTTTCAGATGTTTAAAAATATTCCCGTATTCATATGGGCTCAGGTAACCGACCGTATCTGGAATGTTAACGACAGAAGCACCCTCTTCAACTGCCATATTTACCATTTCCACGAGGAAATCATACTCGGTACGCCCTGCATCCTCCAGGGAAAACTCAATCTTGGAAAATGTCTTCCTCGCATAACGAATCGCAGAGCGAGCCGTGTCCAGAACCTGCCCTTTATCCATGCGCAACTTGTGCTGGCGATGGATTGGCGAAGTGGCCAGAAATACGTGAATGCACGGATCTTCTGCACCTTTAAGCGCTTCCTTGACCGCATCGATATCCTGCTCTCTGGAGCGGGACAAGCCGATCACCGTAATATTTTTAACCGCTTTCGCTACGGCGTTGACTGCGGCCAAGTCACCCGGAGATGCTGCTGGGAAACCTGCTTCCATCCGGTCAATGCCAAGACGCTCCAGCTGATGGGCAATCTCCACCTTTTCGCGAGTGTTCAGATTGACTCCTGGAGATTGTTCTCCATCCCGCAGCGTTGTGTCAAATACATAGATTTTACGCACCTTCGCACCCCCTGCATATTATTCATTTCTGTAAACCAGAATAGCGGCTCACGCATAAGCACGGCCGCTATTTCCAGTTCACGCTGTAAGTTGCTCGAATCCCTTAAGATGCTTGTTCAAAAAGTGAACGGAATCGTTGCTTACTTTTTGATCCAGTGCATCATTTCACGCAATTGTCCGCCAACCACTTCGATTGGGTGTTCAGCTTCGTTACGACGTGTTGCTGTCAAGAATGCACGGCCGGATTGGTTTTCCAAGATGAAGTCACGTGCGAATTTACCTTGTTGGATATCGGAAAGCACTTCTTTCATTGCTTTCTTCGTATCTTCAGTAACGACGCGAGGTCCAGTTACATAGTCACCATATTCCGCAGTGTTACTGATGGAATCACGCATGCTTGCAAGTCCACCTTCGTACATCATGTCAACGATTAGTTTCAATTCGTGCAGACACTCGAAGTACGCCATTTCTGGAGCATATCCAGCTTCTGTCAACGTTTCGAATCCAGCTTTAACGAGGGCACTTACACCGCCACACAGAACCGCTTGCTCACCGAACAAGTCTGTTTCTGTTTCTTCACGGAAGGAAGTTTCGATAACGCCTGCACGTGTACAGCCGATTCCTTTAGCATAAGCGAGACCGATGTCTTTCGCTTTACCAGTCGCATCTTTTTCGATCGCGATCAGACCAGGAACACCGAATCCTTCTACATAGGTACGACGTACCATGTGACCAGGGGACTTAGGAGCTACCAGCAATACATCGCTGTCTTTTGGAGCAACGATTTGGCCGAAGTGAACGTTGAAACCGTGAGAGAAGAGCAATGCTGCGCCTTTTTTCAGGTTTGGTTCGATTTCGTTTTTGTATACAGAAGCTTGTGTTTCATCCGGCAGCAAGATTTGAACCACATCTGCACGGCTAGTTGCTTCAGCCGGAGACAACACTTCAAATCCATCATTTTTAGCAGCGTCAAAAGATTTACCTTCACGAAGTCCGATGACTACGTTCAATCCGCTGTCACGCAGGTTTTGTGCCTGAGCATGACCTTGGCTACCATATCCGATCACCGCGATCGTTTTTCCTTTCAATACGCTAAGCTCTGCATCCTGTTCATAATAAGTAGTTACTGGCATGTTATAAGTCCTCCTTTGTATTGTAAAGAACCCTTCATTAATGAGCGGGTGTCTCAATGGACCGGTCAACCTCACATCTTTTAAAAAATTACCTGATCAATGCTGATTATCGCCGCTTCTGATCCGATCCGTTCAGACACCCGCTCGTTAATGCGGGGGTGTGGCTCTCTTTTCAAGCGTTACATCACTAAAATGTTACTTTACAGCAGTTACTGGACTGACACATTTGGATCAGATAGCATTTATTTTACGCTAACTGAGCATTTTCACAAGTAAATCATTGTGTTCATGTATGGATCAGCCCATCTTGATTTCATTATACCTCTATACGTTGCCTCGTACCAATGCTGTTACGCCTGTACGGGACAATTCACGAATGCCATATGGCTTGAGCAGTTCGATCATCGCATCAATTTTGTCCGTATCACCAACGGCCTGTACCATCAGACTTGCTGGGCCTACATCGACAACCGATGCGCGGAAGGTTTCCACCACACCCAAAATTTCCGGACGCTCCGAGGGCTCCGCCTTCACCTTGATCAGCGCGAGTTCACGAGCAACCATCGGTTTCAAGCTAAAGTCAACCACTTTGATAACATCAATAATTTTATACAGCTGTTTTTCAATCTGTTCGAGTGTTTTGTCGTCACCAATCGTAACAATGACCATTCGGGAAAGTCCTGGCTCTTCAGATTGACCTACTGTAATGCTTTCGATGTTATACCCGCGTCGACCAAACAATCCGGATACACGCTGAAGGACACCTGGCTGGTCATTAACCAATATCGAAATCGTATGTCTTATCATTCTTCAGCATCTCCCATCAGCATTTGATCGATTGTTGCTCCTTGCGGAACCATTGGATATACATTCTCATCCTTACGTACAACGAATTCTACAACGACTGGCCCTGGTGTATCCAAAGCTTCCTGCCATGCACGCTCGGCTTCTTCCTTGTTCGTTGCCCGCAGTCCCTTCACTCCATAAGCTTCAGCCAACTTCACAAAATCAGGGCTTCCTGCCAGATCAATGTGACTGTAGCGATTTTCGTAAATCAGTTCCTGCCACTGACGAACCATACCAAGTACTTCGTTGTTAATAATTACAATTTTAACTGGAATGTTATTGATCGCACAGATTGCCAGTTCCTGAGAACACATCTGCATCCCGCCGTCTCCGTTAATGGAGATTACCAGTCGATCCGGATTAGCCATTTGTGCACCGATCGCAGATGGGAATCCAAAGCCCATTGTTCCAAGTCCACCTGAAGTAACCCATGAGCGCGGTTGATTAAATTTGTAGTATTGTGCTGCCCACATTTGATGTTGTCCAACGTCCGTTGTTACGATTGCTTCACCTTTTGTGGTGTCGTTCAACAATTCAACAACCCATTGCGGCTTTAACACTTCATCCGAATCCGTGTAGCTATATGGCTTTTCCTGTTTCCACTGTTTGATCTGATCTCTCCAGGCATCTGCACGTTCAGCACGTCCAATTTCCTTGTTTGCAATCTCCAGTACTGTTTTCACATCGCCTACAATCGGAATATCTGTCGCAATGTTTTTGCCGATCTCTGCAGGATCAATGTCGATATGGACAATTTTCGCGTGTGGTGCGAATCCGTCCAGCTTACCCGTTACCCGGTCATCAAATCGTGCACCGATGTTGATGAGCAAGTCCGATTGCTGAATGGCCATGTTCGACGTGTAGGTTCCGTGCATTCCCGGCATTCCAGTCCAAAGCTCATGTCCACTTGGAAAAGCTCCAAGTCCGAGAAGTGTTGTTGTGATCGGGATGCCCGTCTTCTCCACAAACTCGAAAAGCGCTTCGTGTCCGCCAGAGTAAACTACACCGCCACCTGCAATAATCATTGGTCGCTCTGCTTCCTGAATGGCCTGTGCCAAACGATCCACCTGCAGTTTATTCGGTACCGTGCGTGGATTGTACCCTCTCAATATAACAGGTTCAGTGCTCGGTTCAAACAACGTTTTGTTTGCCGATACATCTTTTGGAATATCGATCAGTACAGGTCCTTTACGTCCGGTATTAGCAATATGGAATGCCTCATGAATGATGCCCGCCAGGTCTTTTACATCTTTCACCAGATAACTGTGTTTGGTGATCGGCATTGTAATACCAGTGATATCCGCTTCCTGGAAAGCATCCGAGCCGATTAAGCTGGAATTGACATTACCCGTAATGACAACCAGTGGTACGGAATCCATATATGCCGTTGCAATTCCTGTAACGAGGTTCGTTGCACCTGGACCGGAGGTCGCGATACATACGCCGACTTTTCCACTTGCTCGTGCATAACCGTCAGCCGCATGAATGGCACCTTGCTCGTGACGAGTTAGAACGTGTTTGAAATCTTCAAAGCCATACATCGCATCGTAAATGTACAATACCGCACCGCCCGGATAACCGAAGACACAGTCCACACCTTCAAGCAGCAAACTTCTTAGCAAAATCTCGGAACCGCTAATGACCTCCGGCTTCATCCATCTTTCACGTAATTCATCTGTCGATCGTACTTCTGGAATTTGAGCTCCCATTAGTCATCCTCCTCTCGAAATTTACACCATTCTGACATAAAAAGGTACAAAAAAACCTTCCATCCCTGCAAACAAGTTCATGCTTGCGAGGGACGAAAGGTTATCGCTTCCGTGGTACCACCCAACTTTGTCCGAAATTTCGCAATAACGGACCTTACCAGGTATAACAAAACGATGTACAAACGACGTAGTCGTCTCCCATACCTGTTGTCTGTAACGCAGACTTACGATTCCCCCTAATACGCATGGATTTGACGTTCCAATGCTTTTCAGGAAAACAGCTCCGAGGTGAGCTCGTATATAAGGGGTAATGGTGGTGGTTTCAGCAAATCCATCCACTCTCTGAGCAAAAGAGCCCTTAAAACTTCGTCCTCTTCATAGCCGATGAAATATTCTCGTTAAATGTTAGGAACATTATATGATTCCTCTAACCGATAAGTCAATACCTGTTTTTGATAAAAATATGCTAACCACATTTACACACGCTCTCCACTCTATGATTGCCTCAATGTCCGGCCTTCATGCAGTCACCTTTTATCTCGCCCCAGGCATAAGATATACAGGCCGCACGACTGGCCTTGAAAGGAGGCCCCGCATGATCATTCGTCAGCGTTCATCCAAGCTGGATGACGGAGCAATTATGAAGCTGATTGACACACAGCTTGTTCCTTTATCACATATGAGCGAGAAGGAAATCCATAAAATACGCAAAGAAATACCCCTGCGAATGAACAGGGGCATGACCTTTGTAATCTCGCCGGAGCCAAATAAACCTGCTGTGGCATTCATTCATTTTCTCATGCATGGAGAACTACTTTACGTAGATATGATGGCCGTTAGTTCGAAAGAGCAACGAAAGCGTTACGGACAGACATTACTGCATGAAGCAGAGAACTTTGCAGCATCCCGTGGTTGCAAAAAATCCAAAGTCATGGTGGATGAAGGCAATATCAAGGGGAATCAATTCTATCAAAAAAATGGATATCAAAACCTGAGATATATCCTGATCAGTCGCTGTTACGAAATGGAAAAAAGACTCTAGTCGCTTTTAGAAAAATCCAGGCGGTCTCGGTCCGGGACCATAAGGACCATATCCTGGGCCTGGGCCGTAACCCGATCCAGGTCCATAACCAGGGCCGTACCCTGGGCAACAATCAGGTTTCGGACCTGGACCATACCCTGGTCCAAATCCCGGGCCTTGGC
Organism: Paenibacillus intestini; assembly: GCF_030803945.1. NCBI lineage: Bacteria > Bacillati > Bacillota > Bacilli > Caryophanales > Paenibacillaceae > Paenibacillus > Paenibacillus intestini. Next base: position 42,417 of record NZ_JAURUN010000009.1, read on the forward strand.
CATAAGCGTAAGGTAAGGTCGCAATGGCCAGCAGATCAAATAATACCAAAGGCAAGATGGCTTTGGTACGTACTTTTTTTCCACCTAAACGCTTGAGAACGAGTTTGTTACCTGATACTTTTAACAGTTTCCCCGTAACCCGAGTACCGTCTTTTTTGACCGCAACTATGTTTTTGCCTATAAGTTTCATCGCTTCAGTACGCGTAACCTGTTTTCTCATACTATCCCTCCTCCTCGGATCATTCAAAACAGTGTATTCGTCCATGACCGAATTCGCCTGTTTCTTTGTCCCTACCTTAAAAGTTGGGTACTACAATGGAGCGCACAAAAAAAAGACCCGCTTAAAATCGCAGGTCTTTTCTCGAAATTATGTTTTGGATAACAAATGATATCCGGTTTGCTAAAGTTACCTTTTACCAGGATCATACGGTTCGCCCAGCGCAGATGGAGCCGAAGAACGTCCAACCGCAGCCACCAGAACGATGATCGTAAGCAAATAAGGCAACATGAAAATAATTTCCTGGGGAATACTCTGTGACCATTCAAACAATTGCACATAGTTACGGATCGCTTGAGAGAATCCAAAAAATACAGCCGCGCCGAAAGCACCGATTGGATTCCATTTACCAAAGATCATCGCTGCAATCGCAATGTAACCTTGACCGGAAACGGTATTATGCGAAAACGTACCTGTTGTTGTCAATGTAATGGCTGCTCCACCAATCGCCGCAAGTGCACCACTGATCATAACAGCAACGTAACGGTAACGACGAACTTTAACCCCGACAGTATCCGCCGCGCTTGGATGTTCACCTACAGAACGCAGACGAAGTCCAAACGGTGTTTTAAACATAATGTAATATGTCAGGAATACAAACAAAATCGCTAGGTAAGTCGTTGGATATACATTTTTGAAAAATGCTTCTCCAAGCAAAGGAATGTTTTCGAGAAACGGCACATTAAATTTGCTGAAGCCTTGTACCAAAGGTGAATCACCTGAACCTTCAAACAGCAGTTTTACCAAATACAGTGTACTTCCTGCCGCTAAAAAGTTAATGACGATACCACTGATAATCTGATCAGCTTTAAACGTAATGGATGCTACCGCGTGAATAAGTGAAACGAGTACACCAAGCACGATGGCAAGCAGTACCCCCATCCACGCCGATGTTGTCCCGCCCATACCCGCTTCTTGGGCATAGTGAGCACCAATACCGGCTGCGAACGCACCAAACACCATGAAACCTTCAAGTCCAAGGTTTGTTACCCCAGATTTTTCCGAGAATATCCCGCCAAGGGAAGCAAAAATCAATGCCGTAGCAAAGACAAGCGTCGTATTGATAATTTGCCCGATTGTCAACAAGTCCATCTACAACACCTTCTCTTTCTTGCGCTTGGAATAGAACGGTTTAAGTACCCAGCGCACGATGCCTTGTGCGGCAATGAAGAAGATAATCGAACCGATGACAATCCGAATAATCTCAGGTGGTACATCCGCAGCAAAGCTCATTCCTGCAGAACCGTAAGTAAGCGTACCAAAGAGCAACGCACCAAGTAACACTCCAAACGGATGATTTAGACCAATCAAAGCAACTGCGATCCCGTCAAACCCGGTGCCTGGAGAACCAGACATTACGGTCTGATACTGGAATACCCCGAGAACCTGGAACGCTCCGCCAAGCCCTGCGAGCATGCCACTGATAAACATCGCTTTGACGATATTCCGATTAACATGCATACCTGCATATTCCGCTGCATTCGGGTTATAACCGACGGCACGGATTTCATATCCCTGCTTTGTTTTCCACATGTAGATATAAAAGAGCACTGCCATTACAAGAGCAATCAACGTTCCCATATGAACACGTGAATTGCCCATCAATTCAGAAAGCCAAGTCAGACTGATCGAAGCCGATTCGCTGATATCAACGGAGCGGTTCTCCCCTTGCAAAAGCAAAAATTGACGCACGATCAGATTGGCTAAATATAAACCAATCCAGTTCAGCATAATACTACTGATAACTTCGTTGACCCCGCGTGCAGCTTTCAGGTAACCAGCAATTGCTGCCCAGAGCCCACCAAATACCGCACCCGCAATTAGCGCCAGTGGTGCATGAATATAAATAGGCAGACCAGTAAACTTCACACCTACAAACGTAGCTGCTGTCATCCCTACGAGAAACTGTCCTTCGCCCCCGATATTAAACAACCCGGCACGAGCCGCAAAAGCAAAAGCAAGGCCTGTCATAATGAGCGGAGTCATTTCCCGCACAGCTTCCCCGAAGTTGTACATGTCACCAAATACTTTTTTGAATAAAGCACCGTATGCTTCAAACGGGTTATATCCACCAATTAGCATAACAATTCCGCCGAGAATAAGTCCCATCAGAATCGCTACAACAGGCAAAATAAACGAATCTCGGGTAAACCATTTTAACACTTTATTCATGCACAGTACCTCTCTTTTGGGTGCTGCCCGCCATCATCAAGCCAAGCTCCCTGTCATTGGTTTCTTCCGGCAGCACCTCGCCAACGATCTGTCCTTCATATATAACCGCGATGCGGTCTGAAACGTTCATAATCTCATCGAGTTCGAACGAAATCAATAAAACAGCCTTCCCCTGATCGCGCTGAGCAATCAATTGCTTTTGCACGAACTCGATAGCCCCTACGTCCAATCCACGTGTTGGCTGGGCAGCAATCAGCAATTCAGGGTTTTTATCCACCTCACGGGCTATAATGGCTTTCTGCTGGTTTCCTCCCGACAAGGAACGTGCTTTCGTCTCGATACTCGGTGTACGCACGTCGAATGCTTCTACAAGCCGCTTGGCCTGCTTTTTTATCGCATCAAAATTCAGGAAGCCTTTGCGCGTATACGGCTCCTTGTAATATGATTCCAGAACGATATTTTCACTCACCGAAAAATCCAGAACAAGCCCATGCTTATGACGATCCTCCGGAATATGAGCAATGCCCGCTTCTGAGATGTGACGAGGAGAGTGATTGGAAAGCTCTTTTCCTTCCAAACGGATCGATCCGCTATCCACTTTGCGCAACCCTGTCAAGGCTTCAATCAATTCACTTTGACCATTACCGTCTACCCCGGCAATACCAACAATCTCTCCAGCACGCACATTTAAGTTCAGATCGTTCAGAACCGCGATACCTTCTTTATTTTTGGCCATCAGCTTGCTGACCTCAAGTACATTGGCTCCAGGTGTGGCAGGCTTCTTATCCACTTTAAACGTAACGTTTCGGCCAACCATTTTTTCTGCAAGTTCATTCGGATTGGTTTCCGAAGTTTTAACCGAATCAATGACTTTACCACGACGAATAATCGTAACCGTATCCGAAATTTCCATAATTTCTTTCAGCTTGTGCGTAATCAGAATGATCGACTTGCCTTCAGCGACAAGCTTTTTCATGATGACCATCAGCTCTTTGATTTCTTGTGGTGTAAGTACTGCTGTTGGTTCATCAAAGATCAAAATGTCCGCACCGCGATATAGCGTTTTAACAATCTCAACACGCTGCTGCATGCCGACAGAAATATCGTGAATTTTGGCGTGAGGATTTACTTTGAGTCCATATTGCTCGGACAAGCGCTGTACTTCTGCAGCGGCCTTTTTATAGTTAATATTGAGACCCTTTGTAGGCTCGGATCCCAAAATAATGTTCTCTGTTACCGTGAACGGCTGCACAAGCTTAAAGTGCTGATGCACCATACCGATGCCAAGATCGATCGCCCGGTTCGGACTGTCAATGATGACAGGTTTGCCATTCACTTCAATGGAACCTTCATCTGGCTGATAGAGACCAAAAACAATGTTCATCAATGTTGACTTACCAGCGCCGTTTTCGCCCAGTAGAGCATGAATTTCGCCTTTCTGAAGCTGAAGGCTGATGGCGTCGTTGGCAACAATGCCTGGGAAACGCTTCGTTATCTGTTTCAACTCAACGACGGGGGTTGCTGCACCCATGTAATCACCCTTATAACTGATATAGTTTGGTTCCGCAAACGAAAGAAAAGCTCCTACTCGGAGCACTATTGCAATAGTTAGATTGTACAAATGTTATAATGCCTTGATCAAATGTTCCTGGCTTTACAATCACAAGGCCGGTCAAGACCGGCCCGGATGATTATGATACAGCAGATATCAAAATGACTACGAATTCGTATTACTCAGTAGGTACTTTGATTTCGCCGCTGATGATTTTTTCTTTGTATTCGTCAACTTTAGCCAGAACTTCTGGTGATACATTTTTACTGGAAGTGTCCGCAATGCCAACGCCGTTTTCTTTCAGCGTCAGATTCTCAGATCCACCCGCGAATGTACCGTCAACAACTTCTTTATTCACGCGTTTAACCGCTTCGTCTACTTTTTTAATCATGGAAGTCAGTGTCACTTCATCGCCAAATTCAAGGGATTGGTCTTTATCCACACCGATAACCCATACATCTTGACCTTGTTTTTTACGAGCAATCGCTTCATTGAACACGCCGTTACCTGTTGCACCGGAAGCGTGGAAAATGATGTCAACGCCTTTGTTGTACAATGTAGCTGCAGCTGCTTTACCCAAGTCAGGCTTGTCAAAAGCACCTGTGTAGTTAGAGATGAATTCAGCTTTAGGGTTTACTGCTTTAACCCCTTCTCTGAAACCAACTTCAAACTTTTTGATCAGTGGACTATCCATACCACCTACGAAACCAACTTTGTTTGTTTTAGTGCTAAGACCAGCAACAACACCAACAAGATAAGATCCTTCTTCTTCAGCGAACGTTACGGATTTCACGTTAGCTGCATCCACTACGCTGTCGATGATCGCCAGTTTAGAGTCAGGGTTTTGTTCTGCTACCGTTTTGATCGCATCAGCCAGTTGGAAACCAATACCCCAAGTTAGATCATATCCACCTTTAACAAATTCGTTCAAGTTTGGAATATATTCTTCATCGGATTTACTTTGCAGGTATTTAACTTTAGCACCTGTTTCAGTTTCGGTTGCTTGCAGTGCTTCCCAAGCGGATTGGTTAAAGGATTTGTCGTTCACGCCGCCTACGTCAGTAACCATACCGATTTGAACATCGGATTTGGCTTCAGTGGAAGTTCCACCATTGTCTCCTCCGGCATTTGTTTCTTCTTTTGGTTTGCTTCCGCATCCTGCGAGCATAACCGATACTGCCAGCAACATTACCAGAGACAGGCTAAGCATTTTTTTCATTTCTCTTTTTCCCCCTTAATAATATGTCCCTTTCAAATCTCGTCTGCATTGCACGGATCAACAGATATAAAGAACAGGTTAAAAGCGAAATGTTTCGCCAATGGCTCACTAAAAGCGCATTCTTTTGCTCGATGCATCTGTTCATCTGTCGAAAAGCCGAACATTATGACCCGAAAAGAAAAATTTAGGACTGGCCTACTAGAGGTGATTATACAATCAACCAGTGTTAAAATCCAGATGTATAATCACCAAAAAGCACTTATTTTTGTACTTTTTTATTGAAAGCGCTTAATAATTTAACGTTTTAACACACTAACGTTACAACGATGTGATGTTATATAACAAAAATATCACACCCACTTCTAAATTTTCGTAAAACCACTCTAATTCATTTGTATTATTGTACCGTTCGTGTTTTATGTAATGCCATGCTGTGTTATTCACCAACGGCGCTCGCACTCTGCTATCACTTCCAGCTTTTGCGATAAGTTTAGGTTGTTCTTCCTAAGCCGTTTTTATTCTCCAGTCCGTAAAAAAAGCCGCCATAGGTACGGCGGCTTACTTCATACAGATTTAAGCGTTAATTTTACCTTTAGCTACAGTAGCCAAAGAGTTGAACGCATTGATGTCATTAACGGCCAGATCAGCCAGCATTTTGCGGTTCATGTCTACACCAGCAAGTTTCAATCCGTGGATCAATTTGTTGTAAGACAAACCGTTCATACGTGCTGCAGCATTGATACGAACGATCCACAGTCTGCGGAAGTTACGTTTTGTGTTGCGACGGTCACGGTATGCGTATACCAGGGATTTCATTACTTGCTCATTAGCTGTTTTAAAGATACGGTGTTTGGAACCGAAATAACCTCTTGCCAGTTTCAAAACCTTTTTATGACGACGACGTACTACAAAACCGCCTTTTACTCTTGCCATATTAAAGAACCTCCCAAATAAATATAAATGTATCCGTGGTATGTGTATGGCCGAAGCCAATCCCCCGTACGGAATCTACTATTTTGAATTAACCTTTCAGGTTAGCCAAACCTTGTTTCAAACGTCTAACGTCACCAGCAGCCATTACAGGGTTGCCGTTCAGAACGCGCTTAGCACGTTTGGATTTGTGAGAAAGCAAGTGGTTTTTGTGAGCTTTGTAACGAAGGACTTTACCGGAACCGGTAATTTTGAAGCGTCCTTTCAAACTGCTGTGTGTTTTCATTTTAGGCATGTTGTGTTTCCTCCTCCAATGTTATCAGGCTTTAGGAGCCAAGATCATAATCATACTGCGGCCTTCCAGTTTCGGTTGACGTTCAACGGTACAAAGTTCTGCAACTTCTACCTTAACGCGTTCCAAAATCCGTTGACCAATAGACGCATGTGCAATCTCACGTCCGCGATAACGAACGGAGCATTTCACTTTGTCGCCTTCTTTCAAAAACTTAACTACATTACGAAGCTTCGTTTGATAATCGTGCTCCTCAATATTGGAACGGAACCATACTTCTTTAATGTCAACAATTTTCTGGTTCTTACGGGCTTCTTTTTCTTTCTTTTGTTGCTCATAGCGGAATTTGCCATAGTCCATGATGCGGCACACCGGCGGTTTAGCCTGTGGGGCCACATTAACCAGGTCCAAGTTCAGGTCAATTGCCATTTGAAGTGCTTCACGAATGGGAGTGATCCCGATTTGTTCTCCTTCAGCTCCGACAAGGCGTACTTCCTTCGCCCGAATCTCGTCATTAATCATGTGATCTTTACTAATAACCGTCCACCTCCAGGTCATTTTGAATATCCTGTTACACAAAAATAAAAGGGATGCCGGTCAAGCTACCGACATCCCTGTAATCAACACAATTCTTCATGAGTATACACTTCATAAATTATTGGGATCGTTGACCAGCCAACGTATGTTGGTCAGGTGAGAAGTCGGACTTCTGCTTGTGATTCCATTTTGCTATTTGTTTAACGCACTTGAATACTATAACACCTGCCAACAAACATTGTCAACATACAAAACACTTTTTTTTCAAAACAGTGTGACAACATTCATAGCTAGGCAGAGGTTCACCAATTAATCGATCCAAAAGTTAGCCTTGTTTGCTCTGTACTTCGTCCAGGCGTACAACCCGTGTATGTTGCGTGTGGCTCCATTGTTTGTTGTTTTGCGTAAAGAACGCATAAAACGTAATTGGATACCATGACAACAAATAAATCGGGAAAAGAATCAGATACAGATACACTTTAGCAAACTTAACTTTTTCGAGCGCCATGGACAACAGAAACGTTAACACGTTCATGCCGATCGCTATGAAACCAACCCACAATGGGAAATATCCATAAATGTTAGCGATATGTGGGCCGTCCAATACGTAAATATCAATTGACATGACAGCCGTCAACAGGAAAGTGAGCAACACCACATACACATTGGCACCATATACAGCAAGGTCAAACTTCACGAGACTTCTTTCTTTAATGGACTGCCATAACAATGGGAAGAAGTATCTTCTTGCTACCGTAAAGTGCCCTTGCATCCAGCGCAAACGTTGTCTAGCTGAAGCTTTAAATGTTAATGGTTTCTCATCGAAAACTTTGGCATCATAGTTAAACACCGGATACACATTACGCTGTACACTTCGCATCGTAAACTCCAGGTCTTCTACAAGGCTTGTAGCGCCCCAGCCAATTTCTTTCAGCAGATTGGTTTCGAAGCACATCCCTGTACCGCCGAGGAAATTCGCCATGTTCAGGTTGTGACGAGACAACTGCCATAGACGGTTGATATACCAGTACGATACACCATAAGCCGCAGTGATCCATGAATCTTCAGGATTTTTCGTATCGATGTATCCCTGAATAACGCGTGCTCCATTGCACAAGTCATTGTTCATTTCGAGCAAGAAGTTTTGCTCAACCAGATTATCAGCATCAAGCATTACAACCGCATCATACTGACGCGGCAAATCCCACAGGTATTTAAGCATCCACTCGATGGCGTGCCCTTTACCTCTCAAGTCTGGATTCGTACGTACACATGCATTCCAACCATGCTGACGAACGATTTCTGCCGTGCTGTCTGTACAGTTGTCACAGATGACAAATACATCGTACAGATCTCTCGGATAATCCAGTTCCTTCAGGTTTTCCATCAACGCACCAATAACTTGTTCCTCATTGTGTGCAGCAACCAGCACAGCAAATGATTTTGTTGCAGGATAATTTTTCTTTTTCTTTTTCTTATACAGACCGAACAGCGAAAACGTGAATTGGTACACGGCAAGCAGTGCCAAAATGACCTGCAGCGTGACGAATATAGCGTCCAACATCGTTCTCTGTTACCCCCTTTTAGATAAAACCCAGATTACTTTAGCATTTTCTCTTCCTGATTCTGCATTTTATTTTTTTTGTAATTGCAGAATATGACCCTGTGCTTTTGTGTACTACGTCAGTCATTCAGACAATGTTTCAAATCATGGCTGCGGCCAGTTGGCTGCTTTATCGATTCTGTATTCTTTTCAGCAATTTGTCAAAACCCCAATTCCACTTTCTGAAGCAGAAATGTGAACTTTAAACGCTGAATAGCCACTCCGTGATGCCACAACCTCGCATTCATGCCTGATATATCTTATTTTCAGCCGTTTTCTTGATTTTTATTTCTAAAGTCCCTTCTTTTTGATGTGGCTTACTGCAACTGAACCGTCTCTCTACATCAAATAACGTAAATGGCCACCAAAAAGTTTAATCTAAAACTCACATTTTTTTACCTCATTTCAGCCATGTTGAATCATTGTATCTTTTTTAGCAGAATGAAGTCAAAAAAGACCATTGGTTTTTCATCCACTCTTTTACATGAATTTTACGTTCTTCACATGTCTTCTTCTTGAAAAGGACAACATTTAAAAATATGATAAACATATGCCTGAAATAACCTCAAGACCTTCAAAATCGGTTATATACTTAACAGGTGGCAAACCGACACGGGTAACTTCCCGGAAATACTGCCGTCCTCGGGACGGCCTGACTGGCAGGAGGCCAATATGAGCCGTTTTTTCTTAAAGTTTCAAAAGTACGATCGTAATGTGTTTATGTGGATTAACGGCCGGCTTCATAATCGTTTTATGAATTTCTGGCTGTACTATTTCACCCATCTTGGTGGAGCAACTTCTTCCATTGCAGTATCTTTGTTAATCTGGCTACTGGCCCCGGCTCCATGGAGTACGACTGGACTTCAAGCCTGTATCGCATTAGCGGTAAGTCATATTCCTGTAGCCATTGCCAAAAAATTGTATCCTCGCATTCGACCTTATCTGGCCTTGCCTGATACAATAACGTTTCGCAACCCACTGACAGATCATTCGTTTCCGTCGGGGCATACAACCGCTATTTTTTCGGTCACAGTACCCTTTATGACTACTGAGCCGTTTCTATTGCTGACTTTGCTTCCTGTGGCCCTTATTGTCGGATTCTCTCGAATCTATCTGGGGCTACACTATCCGTCCGATGTTTTGGCAGGAGCCACAATCGGTACTTTAGTCGCACTTGCTACAGTTGCATTCTGGACTTAAAGCCGATATGTTAGACTCAGGAAAACCTAGCAGGAACAGGTGAAGCAAGCGTGGAGAAAAAAAGAATCTTACTATTATCTGAGGGCTTTGGCGCAGGGCATACCCAAGCTGCTTATGCATTGTCCAGCCACTTACGAAAACTGTCGCCGAATATCCAGACCAAAGTGCTTGAACTCGGAAGCTTTCTTAACCCGAAAGTAGCACCACTTATCCTTAATGCATACAAAAGAACGGTGACCAATCAACCCAAACTTGTTGGATACATGTACAGACAGCAATATAAAAAGCCATTGAATCGGTTAACAACTCTTGCACTGCACAAAGTGTTTTACACCCATACCCGCAGTGTGGTGCGTCAGTTGCATCCGGATGCTATTGTCTGCACGCATCCCATTCCAAGTGCGGTTATATCCAGGTTAAAGCGGTTAGGTACGAAGGTGCCTTTATGTAACGTTTTAACGGATTATGATGCACATGGTACATGGATTAGTCCTGAAGTGGATCTGTATCTCGTCTCCTCAGACGAAGTTAAATCCAAGTTGATGCAACGAGGCGTATCCGTAGAGAAAATCAAAGTAACCGGTATCCCGGTGCACCCAAACTTCTGGGAGCATCCCGTGCACGACGAGATCCGATCCAGATTTAACCTAAAAAAAATGCCTACCGTGCTTGTGATGGGCGGTGGTTGGGGAATGCTCAGTGACAAAGTTGTTCACCAATTGTTAGCACGCTGGCATGAAGATATCCAGATTATTTTCTGTCTCGGACGTAATGACAAAATTCGGATTAGCATGGAACAGGACCCACTGTTCCAACAAGAAAATATCCACATTATCGGGTATACAACGGAAATTGATAAATTAATGGAAGTCTCTGATCTACTAATTACAAAACCAGGCGGAATGACTTGCAGTGAAGGTTTGGCAAAAGGTATTCCGATGCTGTTTCATAATCCGATCCCGGGTCAGGAGGAAGAGAATGTACATTATTTTACGGCCAGAGGATTGGGTGAACGGATTACCTCCCTTGATGTGGTTGTAAAGTGGATGAACAAACTGCTTCATCACTATCCTGAGGTGCTTGAGAAGCGAAAACGCCATCTGGCCGAGATAGCCAAAGTACATCCGATGGAAAGCGCGCAGTCTATTATGAATTTGTTACAGGATATGCGGCCTGTATCATCAGAGTCGACCCGTTTATAACCTTGTATAGTTAGAAAATCCCGTCCTTCTTGTCTCTTATAACGAAGAGAAAAGGTGCCTTCGAAGCTGAAGGCACCTTTTTTTCTTAAGTCTGCAGAATAATCACACTGCTTATTGTATACCAGCAGATTTCAGATACTCCTGCCATTGCTTTGTATACTCGGACTGAATTTTGTCCAGACCGGCTTGTTTTGCTTTTTCCATAAACGTATTCAAACCGCCCTCTACATCCGCAACAAGGCCTACGTTAAGTGGATACAGATATTGCTTCTCGACTTGCTCCAAAGCCGCTTTCTCAGCTTGATAAGGTGTCCAATCCTCGGCAAAACCAGTGAAGATATCCGGTTTTTTGATCTTATCAAGGTCTTTAAACATAGCGAGTACATCATCAAAGCTCTTGTCATACAGCATAAACTCCGGATTACGCCATGCCCAGCCATTCATGCCTTCACGCGGGAAACCATTGCTTTGTGCATCGCCAATCATATGATAGTATCCGTCTTTTACTTCAAAGTTTTTGCCTTCCACACCATACTCGGTCAGCCAGTTGTAACGTTTGTCGGTTACAAGCTTCTCGTAAAATTCCAGTGCTCTTTCCGGGTTTTTACTGCTTCGCGGAATAGCAAAACCGTTGTGAATCGGATGCACCGGCTGTGCAAAACCTTTCGCATTCGGATATGGGAAATATCCGAGCTTCCAGTCCGGGTGAGTGGACTGAACCTTGATCACATCAGAATTGAATTTGTTCGGATTCTCCCCAGCGAGAATGACAGCTGCTTTACCATTTTGCAACAGGGAATTGGATGTATCCTTCACATTCAGTACGTTTTTCGGGAAAAATCCTTTATCCATCCAACGTTTGTATGTTTTCAGGTCTTGTAAATGCTGTGGTGATCCCCAATAGGACGTCACTGTTGATGGTGTATCATACATAATATCCAGGCCATATGGAAGCTGACCCGCCGTATTTACCAGCTTGGAAGTCAATTGACGAACACCATGGGTATGGTTTGCATTGCTGTCTGCAATCGGAATCATGTTGGGCTCATTCGCCTTGATGCCGTCCAGGTATGCTTCGAGCGTTTCCATCGATTCCGGCTTCGGCAGATTATACTTCTCACGCAGGTCTTCACGGTATGCAATACCTTCCGTTACGTATTCGATCCACGTGGATGGAACCGTGTAGATTTTATCGTTAATCTTAACCGCATTCCACATATCATCCGGGACATGAGATTTGAGCTTTGGTGTTTTTGCCAACAGTTCATCCAGCGGCAGGAAAGCACCTTTCTTCGCATAAGACTGGTAGTTCGTCCAGTCTGCTGTAAAGATTAAGTCAATCGGCTGTCCGGAAGACAGCAACAATTTATATTTTTGATCCCAGTCCGTCCAAGACGTAAAGTTGAATTTTACATTTACATTCAGATCGGCTTCAGCAAGCTTGTTAATCTCCGACTCAATCACAGGCAGGTCTTTCGGAGCATCTCCAAGCATGTAAAATTGCAGGGTTACTTTTTCGCCTTTATTATCCGTTGAGCCTCCCTGAGCATTACCTTGCGCATTCCCTCCAGAACCGCCACCGTTACACGCGGCCAGCACGCCAGCAAATAACATCAGAACAAGTACCATAGACAGGTGCCGAATCATTTTTTTACGCATATGCATCCTCCCTTTTTGTGTTAAACCTATATGTTAGCGCAGACCCGCTATGCATCAGACCATTCATATCCTCAGTAGCCTGACGTCCCCAGCGTGTATACGTTCTAACCTTTTACAGCTCCAATGGTGAGTCCTTTGACAAAATAACGTTGAACAAACGGATACAGGAATAAAATCGGGCCTGTTACGATAATCGCCATTGCCATCTTGGTCGACTCTGTTGGAACGTCTTGACTGAGCGTTACCCCCGTACCAATCGCCATCTGGTCAATGAAGGTAATCGTATTCATCGTGTTGTACAAATAAAATTGGAGCTGGTACATATCCGGGTTGTTGATAAACAAGGAAGATGTAAACCAGTCATTCCAATAACCCAGGGCAAGAAACAGTCCAACGGTTGCAATGCCCGGCATCGCCAGTTTTAACACAATGCTGAAATAGATCCGGAAATCGTTGGCACCGTCAATCTTCGCCGATTCGATCAGTTCATCCGGCACCGCGGAGCGAATAAAGTTTTTCATCAGAATGATCAGAAATGGTGTCATTAACCCTGGGAAAATGAGTACCGTATACGTATCCGTCAGATTGAAGTAGTTCGCCAGCATAATGTACCAGGGCACAAGACCTCCGCCAAACAACGTTGTGAAGTAAATGAAAAAGGAGAACGTGTTCCGGTATTTGAAATCTTTACGCTGGAGCACAAATCCCGCCATCGTGATAAAAAACAGGCCCAGTGTTGTTCCCACAACCGTTGTGAACACCGTAACGCCATACGCTTTGAGTACCTGTGTGGGGAATTTGAATACCATTTTGTAACCTTCCAGAGAGAAGTGTGTTGGAAAAAGATGATACCCATCCCGCACGATCGATTCGTTGCTGCTGAATGAACCTGACAAAATGAGCAGGAATGGCAGCAGACACATCAATGACAAAACAATGATGATACCATAGGCAATGAGCTGAAAAGCCAAGTTGAATTCCGAATCTTTGGCACGGGTCCGGGTCCGTATCCGTCTTTGGGTATGCGTTTGTGTGCTCATAGTTGTTCTCCCTTCTGCCCTATAGGCGTGCTTATTCTAGAACAAGGCGTAATCTTCGTTAATTTTGCGGATAATGTAGTTGACCGTCATGATGAGAATGAACCCGAATAATGATTGGTACAAGCCAGCTGCTGTTGCCATACCGATATCAAAGGTTACTTTCAGTGAACGATAGACATACGTATCAATAATATCTGTAGCGTTGTAGAGCACGCCGTTATTCCCGATCAATTGATAGAACAGGTCAAACTGTCCTTTCATGATGCTGCCAAGCGAGAATAACAGGAGAATGACAAACGTTGGTTTGAGCATTGGCACGGTGATGTACCAGATCCGCTGAAAGATGTTCGCCCCGTCAATGCGCGCCGCTTCATAATACTCGTCACTTATTCCCGTTATAGCGGCCAGATAGATGACCATGCTGTACCCGAGGTTTTTCCATAAGTAAAAGATAATGATCAGAAACACCCATATCCATGGTGTGTTGTAGATATCCACCGGCCCTGCCTCAAAACGTTTGAGCACGGTATTCACAAACCCAGATTCATAGTTAAACATGTTGTAAGCGATTACACTTAATAGAACAAAAGAGATAAAGTACGGCAGGAACATGACGGACTGGGTTATTTTTTTGAACAACTTGCCCCGAATTTCACTGAGCATGATCGCACAAAAGATCGCCAGACCGTTCCCCAGTATAATGAAAGCCAGGTTATACCCTACGGTATTGGTCGTAAGTTTCAACAGCATTCCCGATTGCCAGAGAAATTTAAAGTTGTCTAACCCGACAAAGGGGCTTCCGAATAATCCACCTGCAAAATCATAACTGGTAAATGCGTAGTAAATACCGACCATCGGAAAATACGAGTTAATGAGAAAAAAGATCAGCGTGGGTAGCAGCATCAGAAACATGATTTTGTTTTTGTTCAATTCTTTGAGCATGGCTCGATCCCTCCCAAAATGTAACGGTGAAGCTCTGAATTCATTGTAGACTGACTTCTTCGTTAATGAATACTGAAGCTTCCTCCCATTGGTGAACGATACTGCGAATTGAGAAGTGAACAATATGTACTAATTATGAAATGAACGCATGTACGTTCACAAAAGTTGATATCGTGCATAACTCCAACCGAATGAACAATCCCGCGAAAGTTGAACTTTATCTAGGGAAAAGGAACCAAAACGCTTGTCCACCATTGATGTAAACGCATACATATTATATAATTCAAGTTACCTTGTACTTCTGTTTTGCTACATATGAAATTCAGTACTTCTTATGAAAAATACATAAGTTCACTCATATCAGAAGGTTCGAGGGGGAAAAAGAATGCGCAAACGTTCAGAGGACAGCCAGAAAGTGTTCACGCGGATTCTGATCGGTATTATTATCAGCACTGCCGCAACGTTACTTGTGGCATCAGCCATTTTATACGTTAACTACAATCGAATTGCTCTCCGTCAAGTCTATCGTACCGATGTGAATAGCCTCACCCAGACCAGCCGTGAAGTGGCCAAAATGACGGAAAGTGCCAAGTCTCTCTCCTACCAGATTTATCAGGACTACACGATCTCTTCCTTAATGCTCTACTCTAAGCCCAGTATCTATCAGATCACTTCGGCCATGGAGCAACTCGATAATTACCGTATGTCTCTTCCTTTTATTGAATCCATCTATGTATATAACTCTAAAAGCAGTGAATTTTTTATCAGTTCCGACGGGGTTCGCAATGGGCAGCAGTCTATATCCGAGATCGATGATCAGGGAATCAAACATATTCTGGATCGTTTCCATGACTATAAACCGTTTGTACCTATTCCCCGAACATATAAGGTCGGCTCAACCGAAGCCAGTGAGGTGAATAGTTACACTTACCTGTGCTACGACACCATTAACGACAACGCCAAGCTCAATTACGCCGTTATCGTCAACATTAAGGATGACTGGCTTAGCCCCAATATGAATGCGGCAGACCAGCCTGGCAAAACATTCATCGTGAATGAACAAGGCGATTTGTTGTCCGATTTTGGTGATCGCCCGTTGCTTAACAATCTCGCAAACGAAACCTTCATGCGTCCAATCATGCAAGATACGGAGCATTCTGCTTATTTTACTGAGCAAGTGGATGGGGAAAACTCACTTATCACCTACACCGCCCCAGACAGTCTAGGATGGCGTTATGTGCGAATCACCCCCTATGACGTGATTACAGCCGATATTCGCGGTATGCGCACGCACACCCTGTTATTCTGCCTGGGGTTACTGGCCGCGGGTCTGATTCTCTCTTATCTTGTATCGCGCAAGCTATATCACCCGATTAACAACGTACTTGTCCGCATGCGTGTGATGGAAGCCGAACGCCGGGGTAGTCTGCACTTGCTCAGACAGGATTTTTTACGAGGTGCGCTGCAAGGACGGGAAACCGTAACCTGCAATATGCTGGAAGAGCGGATGAGGTTCTACGGTTCCCCCATTGATGTACATCAACCCTCAAGAATGGTGCTTTTGCGTATCGACCATTATACCGAATTTTGCGAGACTTATCGGGATGATACCAAGCTAGTCAAATACGCAATGATGAACATTTGCACCGAAACCGCAGATATTCACTATTATGTTGAAGCTGTGGATATGGGCGGTGACCTGATTACGCTTCTGTTTAATGAAAAATCGGAAAATGATTCTTTGTCAGAGAATGAGGCTTCGGCTTCGCATCAAATTGAGGAATTGCTACGTATGATGCAGGCTGCAGTCATGACCCATCTCAAATGCTCCATCTCCTGTACGCTGGGTCCAGAGGAAAATTCACTGGAGGAATGTATTGAAGGTTACGCTCGTTCCGCTGAAGCATCGCTGCATCGCCTGTTCATGGGGCCAGGTTGCTTGATTCATACCGCAAGTATTATGGCGTATCAGAGCAAAGAGTATACTTTTCCCGCAGGCAAAGAAAGACAGCTTGTGGAATGCTTAATGACCGGCAAAACTGAGGAAGCCAAGCTAATATATGCAGATATCGTGAGTGAGACGGCCGCTTATCCGTTCACCGTCTTTCAACTCGCTCTGTCCCATCTGACGATGACCCTTAATCATGTTCGCAATACCCTTAAGAAGAACAATCAACTTACACTGGATTCCGTTTCAGGCAGTTTGATGCTTCCAGTGAAAAATGCTGAGGATCTCAGCGAGGTGCATGAACATTTTTATCGGATGTTTGACGAACTCGGCTCCAAGGTGGAGGAAAAACGCACACTCAAGCATGAGGAACTCATTCGGAGAATCAACGATATTGTTGAACGGGATTATGCTGACCCGAATCTGTGCTTGACCTCAATCGCAGAGGAATTAAGCATGTCGCCAATCTACGTCAGCAGGTTATATAAACAGCTCACATTGAAAGGACTTACAGATGTCATTAATGAGACACGCATTGCTAAAGCACAACATATGCTCGTGCAGACCGAAAATTCCGTTGCAGATATCGCCGAGCGAACCGGTTTTACCAACAGTTCTTATTTTTATCGGATGTTTAAAAAGTTGAACGGCGTAACCCCTAACGATTATCGCCGTAAAGAACTTCATTCTGAGCATCTGTAACCTCTGTTTATGTTTATAAAAGAAAAAGAGCGGTACCTTGGAGCAATGCATTTGCCCTTGGATACCGCCCTTTTTATGCTTCGTCCTGATCTTCACCAGACTCGTCTGTCGCTTCACGCACTTTGTACTTATCCAGACGCATTTCATTGTACTCTCGTAAAGCCTCTTCTCCTACAATCACTTCGACCCGATGAATGTTCATGCCTTTACCCATGAATTTTTGTTCATACTCGGTCATGACATGCTCTTCATTCAAACCCTCACGGTGCAGGTTCAGAGACAAATTCGTCATCTGCAAGCCAAAATCAGCGATTGAGTTCAGGGAGAACTCAAACAACGTTTCTGAATCCGTTTTAAAATGGATCTGTCCTTTGGGATTCAGCAACTCAATGTATTTTTTCAAGAAGCGTGGGTGTGTCAACCGGCGGCGTGCATGTTTCGCTTTTGGCCAAGGATCACTAAAATTCAAATAAATGCGTTCCAGTTCCTTCGGATCAAACACCTCTTCGATCTGTTCGATGTTCGCAAGCGCCAGCTTCAAGTTCGGGGGTGTCTCTACCTCAGCTTGACTCCAGGCATTACGCGCCTTCTCACTGGCACGACGAACGAGCTCATCATACATATCGATACCGATAAAATTATATTGTGGATATTTATAACTCATTTGGCTGATAAATTGACCTTTACCCATGCCAAACTCGACAAAAATCGGATGATCATTGCCAAACAGCTCGGCCCACTTGCCTTTGTGTTGCTTTGGCTCCAGTACAACAAGGTCCTCTTGCTGCTCCAGATTTTCTCTAATGCCTTTTCTACCACGTAAACGCATGTTATTCCTCCGTTTGTCCATACTTGTCCTAAACTCATTTTGCCCAAGAACCGGCAAATTGTAAAGAGCAATGAAAAAGGAATCTCCGGACCTGCCACGTTGGGCAAATCTCAAAGATTCCCTTCTCGATTTATTTGGAATTGGGGTCCAACTACTTTAGTAGTTCATAGTCTACCTTATCTTGGTGTGAAAAATCAAATGTCTTTTCGAAAGCATCGCGAACTTTTTGTCTTGCAGCCGCTTTCACTTTCGGATTTCCATTAAAACGAACGCCTGTCAGGGCCAGCGCCTCTTCTGCCGTCAGTTCAACAGATACATGCTGGAATTCGTTATTTTTAACTTGGGAATTCATTCATATCACCTCACGGTATAGTATGATCCATGACGTCAACATTCATTCAAATGCCACGATGAAAACTACTCACTGGATGGTGTCTGACGCTGATTTAAATATAACACAAGGTGTAAACTACATCAAGTAAAAAACCTTGATTTGACGGTCTTTTTTTTCGTTTGCATTCCCCTTTTTTTCGGATTTTTGGTACAATAAATGACGAAAACCGCACAGCATCTGCATACCCTGCTCAGGTATGATATTACAGAATAAGAAATGAACCAAAAAAGGACTACATTTTAAGCCATAGACCTCAAAGGAGTACCTTGAAAATGAATGCACCAGCTACACAAGCGCCACTAATGTGGGGGGATAAACGGTTCCATACCTGGAATTATGAAATGCGAGATCAATTTAACAACAAAGTATTTAAAGTGATGCTGGATGCCGGGTTCACTTGCCCGAATCGGGATGGCTCCATTGCCATAGGGGGCTGTACCTTCTGCAGTGCAAGGGGTTCAGGTGATTTTGCAGGAAGCAGACGTGAAGACCTCGTCAGCCAATTCAATACGATTCGCGACAGGCAGCATCTGAAATGGCCTTCGGCTCACTATATCGGTTATTTTCAGGCGTACACCAACACCTATGCACCAGTCGAAGAACTGCGTGAATACTTTGAAGAGATCTTACAACAGCCCGGCGTTGTCGGTTTATCCATTGCTACTCGCCCGGACTGTTTACCGGATGACGTTGTGGAGTATTTGGCAGAGCTTAATCAGCGAACCTATTTATGGGTAGAGATGGGACTGCAGACGATTCATGATTCCACTTCGAATTTGATCAACCGTGCACATGATACGTCGTGTTATGAAGAAGCGGTAGAAAAGCTACGTAAACACAATATTCGAGTCTGCACGCACATTATCTATGGCTTGCCGCAAGAAACCCACGAAATGATGCTGGATACCGGTCGCGCGGTGGCAAATATGGACGTGCAGGGCATTAAGATTCATCTGCTTCATCTCATGCGCAAAACGCCGATGGTTAAGCAATATGAAGCGGGTCTGCTTCGTTTCCTTGGACAGGATGAGTATATCAAGCTAATTGTAGATACCCTCGAGATGCTCCCACCGGAAATGATTGTACATCGTCTTACAGGAGATGCCCCGCGCGACCTGCTTATTGGCCCCATGTGGTCATTGAACAAATGGGAAGTTCTGAATTCCATCGACCGAGAACTGCGTGAACGCGATACATGGCAGGGTAAGTATTGGAGGGAGGCATAAATGGGCTTTCTATCGGTTCTCAGCTGTGCACATCAATGGATTGGTTCTCGGCTCCAGCCAGGAGATTTCGCCATTGATGCCACGGTGGGCACAGGTGCTGATACCTTGTTTCTCGCAAAGCAGGTAGGCCAGCGTGGTCAGGTCATCGGATTTGATATTCAAAACGAAGCGCTAACACTGGCTCAGGCCAGGATTCGAAAGCAATCTGAAAGCAGCAAACTCGGCTCTATTTCCATGATGGAATTAAGCCATGCACGCATGGCCGAAGCCGTACCGGGCGCCTGGATTGGTAAAGTAGGAGCTATTATGTTTAATCTGGGTTACTTACCTGCTGAAGGGGCAGATGCTTCTATAATCACAGAAACAACCAGCACAATCACAGCACTTGAAGCTGCTATAAAGTTATTACGTCCACGCGGTATAATTACTGTCGTGTTATATCCGGGTCACGAAGGTGGCGATCAGGAAGCTGATGCTGTATCTACATGGGCAACCGCTTTACCTGTCGAACAGGCTCAGGTTGTGATGTACCGCCAGTTGCAACGTCAAACTTCACCTTATTTAATCGGCATTGAAAAAAAATAAAAAATAATTCTCTTTGTTCACCAAATGAAATACACTGAACACATCGACTGGACAAGCCTTTGCTGGTTCACTCAACATCGCAGTTACCACCTACATGGTGCAACTGTATTCTGCACATGTTCATCTACATCTGCATATGCCGATCGTTAGAGGGGCCTGAACTGGTTAAAGCGAATCACCATTTCATATACTAGAGGAGAGATATCCATGTCTACGCCATACCCGCTTCAATTCCAACCCGAATTCAAAGAACGTGTGTGGGGAGGCCGAGCGCTCGAGCAATTTGGCCTAACACCCCCTGAAGGACATATTGGTGAAGGCTGGATGATTGCAGATCACGCCAATGGTACGACCAAGGTAATAAATGGACCACTCGCTGGCAAAGGACTTGATGAGGTTCGTGAACAACTCGGAACAGCCTGGCTGGGAACCAAAGGTGTTTCTGAAAAAGGCGGACGCTTTCCTCTGCTAATCAAACTGCTTGATTGTAACGATGACCTATCCGTTCAGGTTCATCCTACAGATGATTACAAGGCTCTTCCTCCAGGTGAACTGGGTAAAACCGAAATGTGGTACGTACTCGACGCCAAACCCGGCGCCCATATTATTTACGGACTTAATGAAGGTGTAGATCGTGAGGGGTTGAGACAGGCGCTGGAGAATGGCACTGTTATGGATACCCTTCGTCAAGTGCCTGTAGAAGCAGGAGATACATTCTTCATCCCTGCTGGAACGGTGCATGCTCTCTGCGCCGGTGTAGTTGTAGCAGAAATACAGCAAAATTCAGATACAACGTACCGGATCTATGATTACAACCGACCTGGACTGGACGGCAAGCCACGTGAACTACATGTAGAAGATTCCTTAAATGTCACGGCCTATGAAGGCGCCGGAGCCACAACAATGAAAACCAGCAATACAGTACCTGGTGAATGGCTCCAGCTTGCTTCTTGTCCTTACTTTGTAGTAGAGAAAGGCGTGGTGACTGAACGTTGGGATTTATCTACGACACCGGACAGCTTTACCATTCTTGTTGTATGTGAAGGTGAGGGTGCGCTTGAATGGAGTGGTTCTGAGGAAGGCGAGCAGCTGACATTGAAAGCAGGTCAATGTTATCTTTTGCCGGCTAATCTGGGTAACTATACATTAAGTGGCAATACAACCGTTCTTCGATCCTATCTTCCTTAAGTTTGTCACCGATAACCTGTGAAGGAGGAATTACACGAGATGCAGGAATCTACCTTTACGCTGATGGGCAATGAAGGTACCCGTGTTCATGTATACTGCTGGCTTCCCGATCCGGACGAACACATCCAAGGCGTTGTACAGATCGCGCATGGAATGGGCGAAACCGCAGCGCGTTATGCCGAATTTGCGGGTTATCTTACGAAACACGGCTTTGCTGTGTATGCTAATGACCATCGGGGTCATGGCAGAACGGTGGAGAGCACCGAAGCACTGGGTGATGCAGGTGTGGACGCATTTCGCTGGATGGCTAAAGATATGGTCAATCTGGGCGAGCTAGTTGCCAAAGAACATCCAGATGTCCCTCTGTTCCTTATGGGGCACAGTATGGGTTCTTTTTTGGTACAGCACCTCATGTATGCGGGACATGAGAGATACCACGCGTTTGTGCTGTCCGGTACAAACGGCAAACGAGGCTTGCTTCGGTTTGGAGAAAAACTGGCTCTACTCCAGTGCGGCATTCAAGGTGACAATCATCGAAGCCTGTTACTGAATGCCATTGTATTTGGCGGATTTAACCGTGCTTTCCGGCCAGCCACAACCCCCTTTGACTGGTTATCTCGTGACCGGCAGGAAGTACAGCGATTCATCGATGACCCAATGTGTGGAGCGATATGTACCGCTGGTTTTTTTCGAGATTTCTTTAAACTGTTACTCGAAATCCATCTTCCTCAGCATATGGAACGTATCCCGAAACACAAGCCGGTTCTTCTGTTCTCTGGTGAACTAGATCCTGTCGGACTTCGGGGCAAAGGTGTGCTTAACCTATACTCTCAGTATCAGAAGCTTGGACTTCAAGATGTAGAATATCATCTTTATCCAGGCGGACGGCATGAGATGCTCCATGAGACCAATCGTAACGAAGTGGCTCATGATGTCCTGAGTTGGTTAAAACGTCATATGCCGACAATCGAGCAGCAACATACACAAAATAGTAGTCAACAAGATGCCGATACCGTTCCGTCTTTTGAAATTCAATCGAATCAGACGGCTTTGATGTAAGAAATCTATTTCTGATTCTATTCCGATTCAAATGTGAGCAAAAACCCCCTGAACGAGCACAGTATGTAATGTGCTCATTCAGGGGGTTTTATTCTAGTGAAGTATCTCAGATTTCATAGGATGAGAAATAAAGTCCAATGCTAATCTCAGAAGTCATTAACCTTCAATCAACAATGATTCTGGATCTTCAAGCAATTCTTTGACAGTCACCAGGAATCGTACGGCTTCGCTTCCATCAATAATCCGGTGATCGTAGGACAAGGCGATGTACATCATTGGACGGTTTTCCATCCGTTCAGCATCAATCGCTACCGGACGAAGCTGAATTTTGTGCATCCCGAGAATACCTACCTGAGGAGTATTCAAGATTGGTGTAGACAATAGGGAGCCAAAGGTTCCGCCATTCGTAATCGTAAAGGTTCCGCCTTGCAGATCAGACAATGCCAGCGTATTCGAACGCGCTTTGGACGCCAGGTCTGCAATGCTTCTTTCGATTTCGGCAAAGCCCAGACGGTCAGCATCACGTACAACCGGAACAACCAGACCTTCTTTGGCAGATACCGCAATACCGATATCGTAGAATTTTTTCAACACAACGTCTTCGCCATCAATCTCTGCGTTAATCGTTGGGAATTTTTTAAGTGCACCGACAACCGCTTTGGTAAAGAAAGACATGAAGCCCAGGTTAATATCATGCTTCTCTTTGAACTTGTCCTTCCGACGTTTACGAACGTCCATGATCGCTGTCATGTCAACCTCATTGAACGTGGTCAACATCGCTGCGGTCTGCTGTGCTTCAACCAAACGCTTCGCAATGGTTGCCCGGCGACGGGACATACGCTGACGCTCTACAGGCTTGGCAAAAGTTGCGCCGCTGGCTGCTGGAGCACTAGGTGCGGAAGCAGGAGCTTTAGCTGCTGGTGGTGCCACTGGAGTGGATGGCTGACTTCCATGGCTTTTCACATCATCCTGATATACGCGGCCAATCGGATCTTTGCTCTGTACTTGATCCAACTCAATCCCACGCTCACGAGCAAGCTTGCGTGCAGAAGGAGACGCTGTTTTGTTGCTATCGGATGACTCTGGTGGTGCCGCAACAGCAGCCGGTGCTACTGGAGCTTCCGGAGCTGGTGCAGAAGTGGGTTTGGATTCAGCCGCTGCCGGTTCGGAAGCAGCCGGAGCGTTTCCGCCCCCTGCTCCAGCCGAAAGTGTACCGATCGTTTCACCGATAACTACCGTCTCGCCTTCTTGACGAATGATTTTCTCGAGCACACCGCTCTCCTCAGCACTGATCTCGATGTTGACTTTATCGGTCTCCAGTTCAAGCAGAACATCACCCTGATTAACGGTGTCTCCTTCTTTGACCATCCATCTGGATACCGTTCCCTCAGTTATTGACTCACCCATTGCAGGTACTTTAATTTCACTCACAGCTGTTACCTCCCCAGTGGAATATTATTCTTCGCCGTTTGTTTCAACGCTGCTGTAATAATCAATTGTTGCTCCATGCTATGCACAAGCTGGTAACCGCTGGAAGGACTTGCATGTTCCGGACGGCCTTCATATCTCACGGTAGTGCCTTCAGGCGCGATCTCGCGAAGACGAGGCTCCATATATGTCCATGCACCCATATTTTTGTTCTCTTCCTGCACCCATACCAGCTCTTTTAATTGGCTGAAACGTGCGAGTACACGTTTGATCTCTTCTGCTGGGAACGGATAGAGTTGCTCGACACGAATGATGTGAAGCCAGGAATAATCGCCCTTCTCCTTTTCAATCGCATCTTCCAGATCAATAGCAACTTTACCACTGCACAAAATAATGCGTTCTACCCGATCCGGTTTTGTGCCCAGACCCGGTTGCTCCAGCACAAGTTCGAATTTACCTTCACTAAATTCCACAGCTGGTGATGCAACACGCGGATTACGAATCAAGCTTTTTGGTGACATCATCACAAGTGGGCGTGCATCTTCTGTCTCGGTTAAAGAAGCTTGACGACGCAACAGGTGGAAGTACTGTGAAGCACTCGACAGATTAACCACAGTCATATTGTCTTCCGCACACAATTGCAGGAAACGTTCCAGACGTGCGCTCGTATGTTCTGGCCCTTGGCCTTCGTTAGCGTGTGGCAACAACATAACCAGACTCGATTTTTGAGACCATTTTGCACGCCCTGCTGATATGAACTGGTCGAAAATGACCTGTGCACAATTTGCAAAATCACCAAATTGTGCTTCCCAGATTACGAGTGTATCCGGTGAGTACACGTTGTATCCATATTCAAAACCAACGACAGACTCTTCTGACAATGGGCTATTATAGATCGCAAACGATGCTTTTGCTTGTGGCAGATGATGCAACGGACAGAATTTATCACCATTCGTAGCATCATGCAACACAAGGTTACGATGAGCGAAGGTTGCACGCTCGGCATCTTGACCACTGATTCGGATCGGCTTGCCATCTGCCAATATCGTCGCAAATGCCAGCGTTTCTGCAAGGCTCCAGTCTACTTTTTCCCCTTCATTAAGAGCCGTACTCCGGCGTTGCAAAATCCGTTGCAATTTTGGATAAACATTAAAAGTCTCTGGCCATTTCAGAAGATCGGCATTAATGCTGCGCAATTGCTCCAAAGGCACCGCTGTTGGCGTAATTGTGACTGCCTCGGACTCACTGATGTTGCGCTGATAGTATTCATGCACTTCATTTTTCTTCATCTGATCGTAGGCTTCTTTTAAGCGATCTGCTACGCCATCACGTACACTTGCGATGAACGCATCATCAATGACCGATTCCTTCTTAAGCATATCCTGATACAGATGACTGACTGTTGGGTGATTCTTCACCTTGTCATACACGAGCGGCTGCGTCGTTTCGGGATCATCTGTTTCGTTATGACCATAACGACGATATCCGATAAGGTCAATCAGGAAATCTTTCTTGAAACGGTTGCGATATTCCGCTGCCATGCGAATTGCCGCAATACAAGCATCTGGGTTATCTGCATTGACATGCACAATCGGAATCTCATAACCTTTGGCAAGGTCACTTGCATAATAAGTTGAACGCGAGTCACTGCTGTCCGTAGTGAAACCAAGACGGTTATTCACAATGATGTGAATCGTTCCGCCATTCTGGTATCCTGGCAATGCCTTGAAGTTCAGCGTTTCGGCCACAATACCTTCTCCCGGGAATGCCGCATCCCCGTGCATCAGAATCGTCGCTGCTTTGGTTACATCCTGCTTCGGATAACCTGGTTCACGGCGATCATCCTGAGCTGCACGTGCAAAACCTTGCACAACCGGATTGACGTATTCCAGATGGCTAGGGTTGTTGGCGAGTGTCAGGCGAGCCTGCACAGTCTCCCCGTCTTTTACAAAACGGTTCGCGCCCATATGGTATTTGACATCCCCCGTCCAACCATAATTGATTCCGGTTGAACCTTCTGATGGAACCAAGTCTTTGTTCGGGGCATGATGGAATTCAGAGAAAATTTTGCTGTACGGCTTGCCCAGGACATGAGCGAGCACGTTCAGACGTCCGCGGTGAGCCATCCCCATCAAAATATGACTGGAGCCTGCTTCTGCCATAAGGCGGACTGCTTCATCCAGCATAGGAACAAGTACATCGTTCCCTTCAATGGAGAAACGTTTCTGTCCAACAAACGTTTTGTGCAGGAAATCTTCAAATTGCTCAGCTTCAACCAAACGTTCCAACAACGCTGTACGTTCTTGTTGCGTAAGCGGGGCCGGAGATGTGCGGGATTCCGCACGACGATTCAACCACTCGCGTTCTTGTACTTCATGCACATGGCTGAATTCGTAAGCGATCGGACCTGTATAGATTTGACGAAGACGTTGAATTGCATCCCAGCCAGTCGTTGTCTGACCGTCTGCACCTTCCCAGATCAGCGACGCAGGCAGTGCTTTCAAATCTTCCTCATTTAATTGAAAATGCTTAGGCTCCAGCAAAGACGTATCTGTTGCTTCACTGATTCCAAGTGGATCAATATCTGCAGCCAGATGGCCATACGTACGGATGTTCCATACAAGCTTGCCTGCTGTAACCGCTTTCTGCAATAGTTGAATATCTACATTTCCAGAAGCAATTTGACCATTCCCGCTATTCGAAAGAGTCTCTGCACCCTTGCCAGACATTGGCGGTGCTCCCCATTGCTCGAACAATTCACGATAGGCCGGTGTCACTGCACCTGGATCTTGGGTGAATAATTCATACTGTTCTTGTACGTATCCCATATTGGGACCATAGTAACTCTCCCAGGGTTTCATGTTGCCTTTCTCGATCGTCATCGACGTTCCCTCCGTCTTGATTTTGTCATAGGGTTTGACGGAAATCATTGAATAAGCTGTAATTCGCGTTCGTTCAACATTTTAAGCGAAATTTTTCATGAAGTCCAATCATCGTGCTGTTCGTGGTAATAACGTTGTTCCGACGCTCCCGTCAAAGGTTTGTCTGCGTTTTCAAAATCAAAGTAATACAATGATTAGTTCTACCGTCGCACAGATGTCGAATAATGTCCTGATCCGTTCGAAGGTTATACGTTCTTCCCCGTTTCCAAAGAAGTTCGTGTTCTAATCTCTATTCTATAAACTTTTACGCTCAGGAGCATTTCCTATTTTTAGCTCAATTGATGCATAAATTAGATGAATCGAATAATTGGTGCAATTCAAGGCAAGCCAGAAACGCTGGATTCGACCAAATCCAGATCTGATGTCCGTATATACCTCCTTAATAAGAATTGTGGTCCATTCTGTCCAAAAACAAACCGTCCATTTAAACATTAACCAATTCAAATGTCATTCAACAAGAAATTGGATTTTTCAGAATGAACCCTGACAATATACAACATAGAATAAAGCCGCTCGAATGCAAATCCCGGCGGCTTCCTGACTGATGGTCCTATCTTTCCTTCTGGGAAAGATTCATCATATATTGTGCAAAGGGCGTTAATTGCAGATCTTTCACTTGCTCTAATGTAAACCACGCTGCTCCCAGCGAGTCTTCACCATCAGGATTTCTTTTGATCTGTTCCAGCGGATTGTGAGGAACGAATGGACCATTGCAAAGGAATGATCCCTGTTTCCTCATCAAACTCTCGTTTCAATGCAGTTTCCGGTGACTCCCCGAATTCCATTCTTCCACCGGGCAAATCCCATTTTCCGTAGTATGGCCCACGAGCCTTCTGGATCAGCAGATAGAATTGTTCCCACACAGCCAGTCCATATACACCAACATGCGTATGCGTGTTCACATTTGCGCCCTACCCTTCCCTTACTTCGAAATTTCAGTTTCTTCACTTCTGCTCTACTTCTTCTCCTCGTCTGTGATGTCATTCAGGTCAACGGACAGGCGAATCATATCTACACAGCGGATGCCGTCCTCGATTATCTCTTCCTCATAATGTCTCACAAAAAAGTCCCGGTCCACGCCGGTTATCCGAAATCCACAGCGCTGGTACAGCTTCAATTGATGAAAGCTTGAATTGCCCGTTCCGATCTCCAATATACGACAACCTAGCCTTCTTGCCGCCTCCATCGCTTCCTTAATCATGTGTTTGCCAACACCCTGTCCTTGCAGTTCCTCCTGTACCGCGATGTTCACAATCTCTGCTGTCTCTGGACGAGTCTTAAGTAATACAAACTCTCCTACCATCTCTCCTTCATACTCTGCTATAAAACAAACACCTCTGCTGAGATATTCGTCTACAATCGTTTTTGAAGGATCTGCCATCAATAAAAGTTCATACGGTTTTTCTTCATCCCAGTCCAATATTCGGAACGACAAGTTCATGCCAATCCCCCACCTTTTCACATCCATATTATTCTTTTCCATGCCGTTTGCAGAAGCCTATGTATGGCAAATCTACAAATTACTCATTCTGAAGCTCCCAGTCTCCTCATGATCCTGTTATTCCTGATGTTTCTGCTGTCTCGAAATCTATGTTAGTCGTTCTGTTTGTTGTCTATGTGTCCTGCTTGATTGGAGTAATGGCGAATGGACATCCCCGTCGATCTCTGCATTCCTTGTTTTTCATAAAACGTCTGGACATCTGGATCACACAAGAGATCGATCATATATAGCCCCTGTAGACGCTGAAGCATGCGCTGTGTGAGTTCACTTACGATCCCTTGACCTTTATACTCCGGCAGTACTTCCAGCAAAGGAACATATGCACTAAGTACTCCATCCGAGATCGCTTGAATAAAACCGACGACATTCCCGGTTTGCTCATCGATCGCAAGTTCAATCGCATACGACTGCTCTAGCAATTTCAGAAATGTTGAAGGTGATGGCGGGTTCGGCCAACCGTCAAAGAACCCGCCAGTTAATTGCTCACTACCAATTCCATCCAGCTTATCTCGAAATACGATTCCCATCGCTTGCACCTCCAAAACAAAGTAAATTCCATTATATCATAATATCTGGAACTAAATATATAGATATGGATATGATGTGATCGTTGCTATTCAGTCAGGCTCCTCTGCACGATAGACCTCTTCTTTCACCTTATCCCAGACATTTTCGAAGTAAGTCAGAAACATGGTCACAGTCTAATCACTATATGTCTTGAACGTCTCTTGCAAGGTTCGTCCGCTCGACTTCTCCCAAACTACACTTCGTTCAAATGTACCTGAGTTAAAAAATCGCGGGAACCGCTCTGCAAACCAGTCTTGCATCGGCAATTCCAATGCCTGTTTCAAGGGTACCCATACTAACTCCCCCTCCGGCGGGTCGGTAAGAAGTTCGCCTTCATATGAAGTCACCAGATAATTAAACACCATATATCTTAACCCTTGCTCAGGATCACAGAACTCATCCAGCCCTTTATATGTAATTTGCTTGGCCCAAAGTCCTGTCTCTTCACGAACTTCACGGATGGCCCCGTCCACGATACTTTCGGGGAACTCCACTTTACCGCCAGGAGCAATGTACCCCGGAAACCCTTTATGACTCGGCCGGTTCATCAGCAAAACCTGATCGCTAACCGGGTTCCACACCATGCTCATCGTATAAATCTCAACCTGATAATTCATGTTCAGCCTCCCAAGATGCGCTTTTCTTACGTTGTTACTAAACATTTCTGGAAATCATACGTTTATTCCTGCTAGACTTTGTTCCATATCAAAGACGGACGCCCGTAATATCAGATGCCCGCCTTTTGATCACGTATATTTGTGGTTTTCGTTAAATTAGAGGTACGCTTAAGCTTAAATTAGGATACAGTTGTAATCCATATCTGGCGTTTCTTCCAGTCCGCCCGGCGATATGCCTGTAACATCCCAAACTTGCGGATGCTGGCCTTGGGTATCACTTTATAAGACATCGTCACTTCGAACTCCTCATCAAATGGGAAAAAGGATAACGCCACCTTTTCGCCTGACACCCACTCAACTTGGACATTGGAACTTGGACAGGTGTCAAAACTACAGCCGAGCCCTTCTGCAAAAAAATCATAACGCGCCGTAGGTGTGCCTGGCTCTTCCATACATAAAAAGAGACTAAGCTGGTCACAGAACAGCATGATCTCTACATCGTTTTTCAGCCGCACTTCCAGTTCTGAAGCATTAACGCCCAGTTCTTTCTTCCAACTCTCCTGCTGTAGTTGCTCTTCTTGCAAATACTGCCTGATGTCATCATCATCCTCAGAATTTGCCCCCAGCGTTTTTTGAAACAACTCTGTATACATCAGGCTACATAGTAAACCCGCATAAGGATTCTGCTGCCTTACTTCTTCGATTCCCTTGCGGTAAAACACAAAACGCGGTCTCAGCGGGAAATCACGAAAGGAGTACGGAATTTGACTATAATCGTTCCATAAAGGAGCGGCATCCAAGTCAATCCAGCCCCGGTCATGCTCCTTCGCCGCGAGAATCAGGTCATCCCGATGCGAGCCGTGGGGAAGCCACTTCTTTTTCCAATGTGCAGCCATATCTCCAGCGACAATTCCATGCTCATGCTGTGCGGTCAAAACAAAATCATGCTCTCTCTCATATACGATCATTTGCTGTCACCCTTCCGCATGGTTTACGTTTACATTTACGTTGACTTTAACATAATTTGGGTTACACTTTCTTATAAGCTGCCTTTCATCCTACAGTTAAGCTATCTTATCCCGGTATTTATAACATTTCGGATTAAGCAGAGCATGTAAAGGTGTTGTCAGTTCGCTGAAATTTGGTACACTTGATTGTGTCTTCGATTACATTACATACAGAAAGCGGGATCTCATGAATTTATACTCACCTTACATCGAGTTTAACCGCAAAGAATGGGCCGGACTCAAAGAACATCAGGTCACTCTTCCGCTGACGGAAGCTGAACTGGAACAATTAAAGGGCTTGAACGAAGAAGTATCCATTCAGGAAGTTGAGGATGTTTATTTGCCCCTAACCCACTTCATTGACCTATATGCAAGAGCATCAAGAGAGCTTGATCGCCTAACGGCCTCTTTTATGAAAAAAGAAACGCTTCACACCCCCTATATTATCGGGATCGGGGGCAGTGTTGCCGTGGGAAAAAGCACAGCAGCCCGCTTGCTTCAGGCGTTACTTGCCAGAGGCAAAAACAAACCCAAGGTCGATCTGGTCACCACGGACGGCTTTTTATATCCCAATGCGGTGTTGCAAGAAAAAGGCATCATGAACCGCAAAGGTTTTCCTGAAAGTTATGATAT
Source organism: Paenibacillus intestini (assembly GCF_030803945.1). Classification (NCBI taxonomy): domain Bacteria; kingdom Bacillati; phylum Bacillota; class Bacilli; order Caryophanales; family Paenibacillaceae; genus Paenibacillus; species Paenibacillus intestini. The sequence continues at coordinate 73,668 of NZ_JAURUN010000009.1, forward strand.
TAAATCACTCATTAAGTTCATGGGTGATGTAAAATCAGGCAAGCCTGAAGTACAAGCACCGGTCTATTCACATCTGGCCTACGACGTAATCCAGGGGGAAGAGAAAACGATCTGCCAGCCGGATATTCTGATTATTGAAGGCATCAACGTATTACAAGTGAAGCGGGAGACTCCATTACTTGTAAGTGATTTCTTTGACTTCTCCATCTACATTGATGCAGAGGAAGAACACATTCGTCACTGGTACGTCGAACGTTTCAAGTTGCTCCGTCAGACCGCTTTTCAGAACAAGGATTCTTTCTTCCATCAGCGGTTCGCCAATATTAACGAAGAGGAAACCATTGAGACAGCCAATCAGATCTGGCAGGACATTAATGCAAAAAATCTGCATGAAAACATTTTACCAACCAAAGGACGTGCACGGTTAATTTTGAAAAAAGAAGCCGATCACTCCATTCAACAGATTCAATTGCGCAAGTTGTAACCTGATTAAAAGGAGAGAAAATAACATGCAAACCCTCGTGGTTCTCGGCAGCATTATGATGTTTCTGGCCGTTGTACTCGGTGCCTTCGGGGCACATGCGCTCAAACGCAAGTTATCCGCTGACATGATCAAAATCTATGAGACCGGTGTCCAGTATCATATTGCTCACGGACTCGGCATCATCCTGCTTGGACTGTTCGCAGACAGATTAACCTCTACATCCCTTGTTGTGACCTCGGGATGGCTCTTGTTTGCCGGAATCATCCTGTTCTCAGGAAGTCTCTATACATTGAGTGTTACAGGTGTTCGCAAGTGGGGAGCCGTCACACCCATAGGTGGTGTAGCCTTCCTTGCCGGCTGGATAACATTGCTGTTCGCAGCTCTTTAAGAAAAACAAACGCGTAACAAATATATGGAGTGTCCTGGCTGAATGAACATGCGATGCCGGGATGCTCTTTTTTGTTCAATCCAGCCACAGTCTGGAAATGGCAGGTTGTTTCCCCTCCTCATATTCCTCTTCACTCGTAGACTCCTGCTCCCGTTTTAGAACATATACATCAGGATTCGAAAGCTTGGCCCACTCCGCATAACCAAAGGATGGATCATAATAACGAATGATTAGGGACAACAGGTTGCCATGCGTAACAACAGCTCCATGACGCTCCGGTCTGCGCCAACATTCCTTCAGCAGCGCCAAAGCTCTGGCAGCTGCGACTCTGGAAGATTCTCCGCCCTCTGCTGCCCAATCTTCATCCTCATATGTACGTTTAAGCACATCCATCCAGTCTGGCAGATCCCTTGTACTCAGCACTCTTTCCTGCAAGCGCTCATCGGTATGAATGTGCTGCTCTATCGCTGCACCCAAAGGCATTGCAGTCTGTACGGCTCTTTTCCATGGACTGGATACGATATAAGAGATTCCATGACCAGACAATACATCTGCCAATTTTCCAGCCTGACTGCATCCCTCATCCGTCAGACCTGCGTATGGCTCCTGTCCTTCGGCTTTTGCGTGACGTATCAGGTAAATCGACTCCATTACTGACACCTCCCATAGTCTAGTCTACAATACGTTGTCGCTTAGATATTGAAGTGCTACACGCATCTTATTATGATCTTCCGTTCGACCCGATGAACTGAAAAAGGACACATTCCCTGCCTGCACCTGCCCTGTGTTTCCAGCTTGCTGCTGTGCACCAAGTTCAAGTCTTTGACTCAAATGACTTACCGTACCCACGCTACCATCAACAATCCGGATATGATCTGGTAGCATCTTACGCAGAATAGCTGTATAGAACGGGTAATGCGTACAGCCCATCACCACGGTACCGTATTGTTCCAGGTCCAGGCCTGCTAGCTTGGAGCGGAAGTATGCTGTTATTTTGACCGGATCAAACTCCAGCTGCTCACACCACTCCACCAGTTCAGGCAGCGCAAGGGAATCGACCCGATGCTCATCATCCACACGAGAGACCAATTCGTTATACTTCGTTTGACTCAGTGTCAAAGCCGTAGCAAACACTAGCACGCGCTTGCCGTTGTCCCTATTCATCTCGACGGCCGGTTTGACCGCCGGTTCCATACCGATAACAGGAATGTTATACATGGAACGCAGATCATTCACCGCTAAGCTGGTTGCCGTATTACACGCAATCACGATTGCATCTACTTGTTCCCGTACAATCGCCTCCACGCAAGCAAAAATATAACGACGAACCTCGTTCGCCGGCTTGGTTCCATAAGGGACATGTAATGTATCTGCATAATATAAATAGGATTCTTCCGGAAACTGCTGCAAAGCGGTATGCAGTACCGTTAATCCACCGATGCCTGAATCAAAAAAAGCAATCTTTTTCGTCAAAGATGTCACCTCTATAACGTATTCTTTCGGTTCTGAGGACCGTAAATGTACTGCTCATGCTGACTGGAGGTGAAGGTAATGTTAATCGGATTGATCTGCTGCGATCATGTTATATTGCCTCAACCAGTCTTTACCACTGTCCCAGTCTTGCACTGGATTGTCTTCTCCCAATAGTTCAGCACTGGCCCGAGCCATGATCCACTCTTTCAAACCATTATCCGGGCTAGAATCAAGCTGATTTAATAAGAAATTCAGACCTTCTGATCCCGTTTGTAGAATAGCATCATATACGTCCTGATTGCCCGCAATATAATCATTTGGATTGCTGCTGGCAGCCAGAACAGGCTCGTTGACCATCGTATTCAAACTTTGTTTAATCGTTTCTGCTGCGGAACGATTATCCGCTGTAACAGTACATGCAGATAAAGCTATAGCTGTGCATAAGGAGAGTACGCTCGTCATAAACCATTTACGTTTCATTACAGCCCCCCATTATAGAAGGTTTTCTTCGAATAGAGACTTTCCTTGTACCATCCAGTATCGTTCCTTCTCTGGTACCCTCTCCAAAAACTCCTTGTAACTCCCGATCCAGCCATCCGGCATGTAATGCTCAAAGGAGGCAGGCTCCGGGAACATCGAGAAGAATAGCCGCTTATCGAAATCGACAAGAAAGGACGGCACATACTTCAGCCATTCATCACCGACAAGATGGGCTTCACGAAATTGATGAAGCGCACTCCTCAGTTCAGACGCGCTTACCTGCTCCTCCTGAATGGCTTGTAAGAACACAGCCGCCGTCTCCTCATTCAATACATCGATACCAAACCGTTCTTCCATCTCTATATTTAAAAACCAATACTCCCGTTCGGTGACGTACCAGCGCCACACGCCCTGAAACCAAACGCCAACAATGGTATTTTCAGCATAGACAGGTTCTGTTTTCATCGCTCTATCTCCTGGCGCAAATTCTGCCCTTGCTTCACTGCAAAGGTAATACATGCCGCAAAGCTGTCATCATAATTATACTTGTCCCGATCAATACGGATATGCGCTTCAATGACATATTCTAGGTCTTTTTGTATGAAAGTACGAATCATACGATTTGCTCTCCTATTCCATCCAACGATGAAGTAACTTTTCCCCTTCACTTCTCCGGCCAGCAGCCTGCTGCTCCAGAAATTCGGGAACTTCTCGCAGTTCAGTTGGACGATATCCGGCTCCGCATCCACAGTTATGATAAGTAACACCATTCTGGTATAACGTCATGACTTTGGTCCACTGCTTAATATCCGTTTGCTTGGGTGCTTGAAAATCATGTCCCATATTCACCATAACCTCCGCACATTGTGGACATTTATGTTCAAGTCGCGCTGCGGTTTCCTTACTTAGATCATACGGTGATACTTGTTTATAAGACTTACGGCAGTTAAAACATGCATATATTTCTTTATAAGGTCCAGACATGGCATATCGGCACATCTTCCATCAAGCCTCCTTGTCATTTTCCATTATACGGGTTTTTATACATGGTTACGAATCTACTTTTACATTACTTGTGCATAACCTCTTTCCAAGCCAAGCACAAATCCGCCACAGATGTGAACCGCTGGAACCGATCCGGATTTACCGCACGAAGGGCAACTTCATATAATGCTTCTCCAGCATCCCAACGTTCCTGGGAGCGATCAAGTTCTCCCCCAAGCAGTGCAAAGGCCATAGCGCCCATGTTAAACACATTCGTGACAGCATCTATTGACGCACCAAGTTCAAATTCCTCCGGAGACATAAAGCGGGATGAACCCCACATCCGTCCCATCGTATTCGTGAATGTCCCTGCACGGTATAGATCAATATCACAGATGTGAATCTCGTCCGTAGCAAAATCATAAATCAGACTGCCGTCGTAGAAGTCTACAGCCACATATCCTTTGCGCTCCGCTTCAATATGAAAGTCCAGAATGCGCTCCATGGCTTGAATTCGCGTCTGTACCGGAAGTTGTCTGAACTGAACATAAGGTGAGCGTGGATCTTCGTACTTGGCTGGAGGCGGGAAAGACCAGTGCGAATGCAAACACTCTCCCTCCACCCAATCAAACACACAAGCGTAACCGTTGTCAGTCGCAAAATGGTCTATTAACCGAATCAGACTGTCATGTGCCAAATCTTCATAGATCAAGACGGAAGACTGCAAATGACGTATAGCTTCCTCCGGGTCTGCCATATCATTGGCCTGAAGAGTACGTGCCCCCGCATACTTCACAAATTGCTTTTGACCATCCTCCTGCACTAAACCGAATGAAATATTGCCGGAGTCCTGTTGATCAAATACACAAAAGACAGTACCCAGCGGGGTCAGCCAGTCGAAGGCATGTTTTTCTTTTAACATAAATGATACACCATCTATTTCATGAACAACCTGATCGGTCATAGAACTGCTCCTCTTGCCTATAGATTAGATGTTTTTATCTACACTTTTGTTGTAAAAATACGTCATGTGCGCTTCATCATACCCTTGGCCGCCCACTTCTAGCGCATTGCGTTCGATGCCGTAGGTTTCAAATCCATGCCGCTCATACAACCGTTTTGCTGGACTATTTGTAGTCACTACACTTAGATTAATTTGCTTCATAGTCTCCAGATGTTTACCCCGTTCCAGAACCTCGGATAACAGCTGGGAAGCCAGTCCATTCCCCCTATGAGCTGGTGATACATAGACACCCCAGATAAATCCTTTATGCCTGAGCTTTAGACCATATTCTCTTTTGAAACCCATCATGCCCGCAAGCATGCCATCAGGTGTGAATGCACCAAGAATGTAATCATCAGGCTCATTATGTATTCGCTCTTTCACCTCACTGATGGATAACTGGCTGGACAACTCGTATGAAGCGCCAAAGGCTTCGGGATGCGTCCGTAGCGCTTCAAGCCGCAGAGGCCAGTACAGATCCGATTCGTCCCGTTGAATATTACGTAGCATATACCTTTCTTTGAAAGCATCTGAACTCATCCCTCATCCACTCCTTACATGTCAAGAAATATCAGGTCAATCACAATACAATCACTTTCTTACTCTGAGCACCCTTATTTCAGTTTATCCGTTCTGCTTCGCCTACCGATCTCAGCTCTGGTTCTGACTGTCGCGTCGATCACGGTCACGTTCCATCGCTTCTTGAACCCGGTCACGGGCCGGGAGTTTGCTGTTGATATGCAGGAGTAGTCCTGTAATGATCATGAGCAACGCAATGACAATCACTTCAAACATTGATCAGACCTCCATTTTCACTTGGAAAAGATGATGATTCTGCTTCATGTATGGTCGTATAATCACTTATTCCCCACTATTGCAGACCACGGGCAATCAGCCACTCCAGCCATTTCCACGGCAACAACGCCTTTGCAATAATAAGAACCCGTGAACCTTTGCCCAGTGCATAGCGCAACCTTGGTGAACGCATGCGTGCAATACGTCCGATTAGATCAGCGACCTCTTGCGGATCAGGAGCAGTCTCACTGGCATGTTTCGAATAACGCAGAACCGCATCCAACTTATGTTTATAAGCCGAATCCTCATTCCGGTGAATCTCACCGAGACCTTTGTTCCAGATGGGCGTGCGATAGGCTCCTGGCTCCACCAATACGACCCGTATTCCAAATGAAGACATCTCATGGCGCAGACTTTCTGTGAATCCTTCCACAGCAAATTTTGATGCAGCGTATGGGGCATATCCCGGAAAACCGGATAGGCCGCTTACACTCGAAAGATTAACAATCAGCCCGCGTTTCTGTTGACGCATGACAGGCAGAACCGCTCGGGTCACACCGATAAGTCCAAACAGGTTTGTTTCCATCTGGCGCCGCCAGTCCTCCATCGACACTTCCTCAATAAATCCGCCTACAGCAAAACCAGCATTATTCACCAGCACATCGATTTGTCCATATTGCTGAAGCACCGTATCCACAGCGGTTTGTACAGATTCCGAATCTGTCACATCAAGCTGTACATAATGAATCCGCTCGGTCACTCCTGCTTCCTCGGCACGATTCGCAAGTTCTCCCTTGCGACTTAGATCACGCATTGTAGCCATAACACGATACCCTTGCTTGGCAAGAGTGATGGCAGTCAGCATCCCAAAACCGCTGGAGGTACCTGTAATGAGAGCTACAGGAGGTTGTTCCCCCGGCTGGCTTGATCTGGTTACATTTGCATGAGCTGATTGAAATAATTCCGTTGTTTTTTCCGCTCCTGATGTAACCTTGCCATCCACAGGTTTTGGCGAATCCTCTCCTATTTTATAAGCCCACACGGTCACATTATCACCTACTTTCATGATCGTTCGATTCATTTTCAACTATATAAGTTGAACTAAAGATTTTACACAGTCCACTCCGATGACAGAAGAACCTGGAGAGTAGCTGTTATCCCCAGATTTTTTCTGTCCTCTTCGTTAACGTGTAAAAGAATAGTTCAACTTATATAGTACGTGTAGACTCTGTATTGAACCTCAATTAATCTAACCGTCTCTCCACCCGCCGCATCTTCGTGATCCCTGCTTCAAACGTATACGGCACAAATTGAACCTCAGGTAGCACACATTGCAATCGACCTGCCAATTTCCCCAACTCTTGCAACACAGCGGTCTGCACCTGCTCCTGACCCTCTTCCTCACTGACCCGCATTGACACCTCCAGCATTCCACTGCCACGTTGCACCACACGATAATGCTGAATAGCCGGTGAAGCCGCAATCACCGCACGACTGATAAAATCCGGAAAAACCGAAACAACCTTCTCCTCATAGGTATGCGAAAAATAAAGCGTATCATCACAGCGGCCTTCAATCCGCTCGATGGCTGTGAACAACGAACCACAGGCGCACGGCGCTGCCGCCTCGGTTAAAATATCATTCAGCCGATACCGGATAATCGGCTGCGACGTTCGGGAAAAGTCTGTGATCACAGGCACGAACCGCCGGGTTGCAGGATCAATGTACTCTTTTTCAATATACACAATGTCTTCATTCAGATGTATCGTTCCGTGCTCGCACGTCGCTCCCAAAAAGCCTTCTGTACACTGGTACACTTGATGAACCGTCTGACCGAAGATATGCTCCAGCACCTTACGATCCAGAGGGTCAAGCACCTCGGCTACGGAAATGATTTTCTGAGGCACATGTGTTAGACGTCCTTGCTGATAAGCATCAGCCAGTATACGAAGCATGGAAGGAGGAGCCACCCACACCGTAGGCTGGTATTCTTTCATACGTTCAATCAGGACATCCACACGCTCCAGCAGGTCAAAATATTGGAATTGCAACTTGCCACGCTTGACCGATTCGTACAGATTGCTATTCGCCCGCAGGAAGAACGCGATTTTCGCAGGTTTCCACAACCCGCCTGGAAGAAGTTTGGCCAGCACGGTGCCCGTCCACGCATCCTGCTCCCGATCACTCACCAGAAAAATACCCCGGTTACCCGATGTGCCAGAAGATAGTCCTACCGTGACGCCTTGAATGGAGGACTGCTGGAAATTACGGGTATCCTCACTTTCGCCAGCAAGGACCAACGCCTCTTCCTTCGTAATACCTACCGTGTTCAGCGTGTCGAAATACTGCATCATCACCGTTTTATCGATCTGCGGGAACTGTCTCCACTCGGTTGCGTTCAGTCCTTCCCACCACTTTTGATAAAATGGAGACTTCGCCCGAATCCGTTCAACCTGCCGAATGATTCGGCGTTCCTGCCACTGTTCCAGCTGCGCCCTGGTACGCCATCTGCGCAAGCCACGTGCAAGTGCATAATGAGTAACAATACGGACAGGGTTGCTCATCGTTCCGTTCCTCCTGTGCCCCATGCGCTCAGCGCCTCTTGGCAATGACTCGGCACGATGCGGAGTGTAGGGAATTGTTGATGAAGTTGAACCAGCTTGTCAAAGTTCTGTCTGTACTCCTGCCGATCTGACATAATGATGCCTGCCAGTGCATGAGGTCTACGTTGTTCACGGAAAGCCCGGCTCGACCATACTGCATCTGCACATAAAAAATAATCATGTTGTTCTGTCCGCAGCAATAAGCCCATCATGCCTTCCGCATGACCCGATACATCCACGCCAAGCAGGCTGCCATCTTCAAATAGATCGTGTACCTCTTGCCAAGGAAACCCTGCCGGGGCTTCAATCCCTGTATTCTCCCACATTTCCCTCCATCGCTTGGCAGGTTCGTTCACGGGCAGTGACCGCTGGATAAAGTCGTCAGGTAGCAGCCCAGCCAGAAAACCAGCCTTCACCGCCGCAATCGAACCAAGAGAGCGAACCGCATCATAGGCTCTGGGCAAATAAATAAACTGAGCCTCCGGGAAGTCCTTGGCACCTGCAATGTGATCCCCGTGAAAATGCGAAAGAATAACATAACGGACATCTGACGGCACCAGCCCTATTTGCTTCAGAAAATAAACAGCACTGTCTTCCTCCTGAAATACAACGGGCGTGATATGACGATATAACGCGTTCGGCAACCGAGCGGTCTCTTCAAAAAAACGGGAACTGTACCCCGTATCCAGTAGTATCGGGCCATGATCGGGATGAAGAATACAAGCGAATCCTGCCGGGAAACGAACAGGCCGGAAGCTTCCTCCCCGTAACGTAAGGAACTCTGGATGAGTACAGTAACCCGCTGCGCCTAAATATAATTTTACCGGCTTCGTTGTTAACATCATTCACTCCTCCACCAATCTGCAAATTGTTGCAATCCCGCTTCGATGGACACCCGCGGTACATATCCTAGCTGCGCCTTAGCATCGGTAATGTCCAACGTTTGCGGCACACCCAAAGATCCAACCGTGTATCTGGTCAGTAGCGGCTCTCCCAGAGCAGGGATGAATCGATGTACACCTTCCAGCATACTGGCCACTCCATAGGCCACTCGATAAGGAATATTCAGACGCCGCAGCGGCATGTCTAACATGTCAAAAAGAGTCCCGACCAGCTCTGCAAAAGGCCTCGGGTCTGCGTTCGAAATATTGTAGGCTCTCCCAAGCGCATCATCAGAAGCATCACTGCACAATAACAGCGCATCCACCACATTATCTACGCACGTCAGATCAATCAGCGCCTGTCCACCTTCAATCATCGGTACTCCCCGCTTGGCATTCGCTGCAACAATCCGCGGGAAAAGCGTTTGGTCATACGGGCCAAAAATGGCTCGCGGACGAATCATAATCGATGGCAATCCGTTACGATGTGCCTCCATCACAATGTCTTCAGCAATACGTTTGGTAGCCGCATAATGATTGGCCGGTTTAGCTGGTAGCAGGTCATGTTCATGAACTTCATAACGCGGTATGTAGTTAAAATAAATACTCGGCGTGGAAACATGCACGAACCGCTGCACCTGATGGCGTAGAGAATGATCAATCAGATTTTGCGTTCCCTGCACATTACTGCTGTAGAAATCCTGATATTTCCCCCAAGGTGAGGATAAGGCCGCACAGTGGAACACGATATCCTGACTTGTACATGCTGCATCTACAATCTGGACATCCCGAATATCTCCCCTGATAAAGCGAACTCCAGCCGCTTCAAGCACACTGCCGATCTCTTGCTGTCGCCCCATGCCTGTCACTTCCCAGCCTTCTGCTGCAAGCCTTATCGCCAGATGTCTACCCAGACAACCTGTAGCCCCGGTCACTAATGCTCTCTTCATCGTTGTTCACCGTTCCATTCTATGTCATGAGTCAATGCTTCCGTCAGCGTAATCTGCTGTGAACGTGCAAGACGCCAAGCAGCAAGTACGACCGCAAATTGTTCAAAAAAAGGCCGCCGATCCTGCCGCACATACACCACATCCCTGGCACCCTGCCAAGCCGTCCTCCAAGCTCGCAGGCTACCTCTGCTGCTATGAATCTGCCGGATACCACTTCCCAGCATGGGCAGTGCTAACATCGCCTTATCATTACCTAACCGCGGTGTCACTTTTATCCCTTCGCTAAGTACCACTTCAGGTTCAAGCAATGCACGCACCAATTCGTTACCAGGATGAAATAGATGAATGCCACTGGTTGCCCTCGGGTTACACTCAATCGCAGACACCTGACCCGTCACGTCTTCGATAAAATCAAATCCAATCTGTCCGCTGAAGCCCGTCGTGCGCACAAAGTGTTCTACCCACGCGCGCGTGCCCTCATGTTGCACCTGTTCAAAAAAAACACTCGCGCCTACACTGCCCGTACGATATCGGCTGTCGTAGGTGGCATACGCGATCAAATGGCCTTCATGCACTACACTGTAGGTGCACAGTCCTCGTCCATGAATGTACCGCTGCGCCACCCAAGGTGAGGCAGGAGACAACTTATCTTCGCCCGGTGGATCGTGGTACCCAAGTTTCGGCATACGTACTTTGGCCGCAAAACGGGAATAGACCGGTTTCCAGACCCACTCTCCCTTTAAAACCTGCTGCATCTCCAGCCACTCCTGCGGAGTTTGAATCAGATGTGTATCCGGAACCGGAAGCCCCATAGACTTGGCAAGCCTATTAAAATCATACTTATGATGCAGAACGTGCAACTGCTCCAGACTGGAAACAAGAACACGACAACGCTGCCTTAAGCGTTCAGCCCCACCAGCCACATAAAACACTTCTTCGCACATCGGAATCAGCACATCGATCTGCCATATCTTAACCCAATGTTCCAGTGCCGACAGGTACTTCTCCGTATGGTGACGTGGCGATGGAACAAGTACGCATTGCTCCACCGCACTAGACGTTTTGCACAGATGATGGTCCATACTCTCCGCAATAAATACGAGGTGACCTGACCGATGCAACATACGCGCCAAATCCAGCGTAACCGGAGCTCTTCCTCCGGTAAGGAGTACCCTGTATGTATGACCCGCTTGTCCATGAAGCACACGTTGGTCACGTCGTGCAAATCTAGTAGTCAAAGATCAGTCCTCCCAAAGACAGCCCAGCCGCCGTTCCAATCATCAATACCCGATCACCACGCTCTATTCGTTGCTGACGAATCGCCTCATGCAATCCCATCGGAATGGAGGCCGCAATCGTATTACCATGACCTTGTGTAATATCCATGAACCGTTCTGCCGGAATTCCAAGCTTCTTGCGAATCAGGCGCATCGCCATTGCACTGCCCTGATGAGGAATGACCAGAGAGAAATCCTCCATTCGATCCCCGGAAGCTTGAAGCATCTCATCCATAAACCCGGGTAACAGCTTGGACGCCATGCGAAAAATCGCCTGTCCATCCATATGAAAGAGGAATGGATCTGGATGTGCCACATCATACTGGGCCGCATGATGCCGCGTGCCTCCGCCTGCAATCTCCGAAAACCGTGCCCCGCGGCTATAGGTTCGCAGCGATGCATGAACGATCTGTGACCCGGATTCCTCAGATGCTCGCTCAATGATGACTGCCGCCGCGCCATCACCAAACAAGGCAGCACTTTCAGGATCTTTCCAGTTTAATCCTGCTGAAGCAATCTCGGTGGCTACGAGCAATACACGCTGGTAACGTCCAGCGTCTACCATATAAGAGATGACATCAAGTCCGTTCAGGAAACTCAGACAAGTCGCATCCATATCAAAGGCAGGAACACCTGATTCTTCCTGTCCCATGGCCTGCTGGATAAAGACGGCTGTGCTTGGCAACGGCTGTTCTTTCGTACCGCTGGTGCATACCAAACAATCGATCTCACCAAAAGACAGCCCTGCATCGGCCAGAGCTGCTTCTGCCGCTCTTGCACCCATATAGGAAGAAGTCTCCTCGTCCGAAGCATAATAACGATAGCCGACGCCCGTCGCTTTGCTGACCCAGCCTGCGGGCACATGTAATCGCTCATCCAACTCTTCGTCTGTCACCTTCATCTGAGGCAGGTATTTCCCTGTACCTGCGATTCTTACTCTTCTAAGCTGCATATGCCCAACCTCTTCTCTTTCATGCGTGTTATGTAAATTTCGTGATATTACCCATTAAACGAATATACCTGCAACTGAATAATAGTGATAATGAAAAAGAATATTTGAAACAGCCTGATGATCGATCCCGAGCCTAAATATCATCGAAATAGACGGAAGGGCAGATTGCTCTGCCCTCCCATTCACATATTAATGATTCCTGCACATGTTTTTCACAGTCAGAAAATGGAGGCACCTATGTAAACTGTCTGCTCCCCATTATTTGGATTTAAGGAGATCAGCAAGTGCCTTATCCAGCGAAGCATAAGTGAACGTAAAACCTGCCTTTTCGATTCTGTCGGGAATGACCCAGCGGCTCTTGAGTACCAGTTCCGTTTCCGTACGGATAAATATAGCTCCAAGCTCAAGCATCCAGCGCGGGGACGGAAGTCCGATACGTGCACCCATCTGCTTCCTAAGACTTGCCATCAGTTCCCGATTGGTCACTGGATGAGGAGATGAAGCATTATAGACCCCTTCCAGCTCCGGATGCTCCTGTACAAATATCATCATGCGGAACAGGTCCTCCATATGAATCCAGCTAAATTTTTGGGTTCCTGCTCCCTGGGCTCCACCCAGGCCAAATCGAACCAAATTCGTCAGTGGTTCCATCACCCCACCTTCCCCAAGCACAATCGCAATGCGTAGTGCAATTTGACGTGTAGATGGTAGCTTGAATCCGAAGAATGCCTGCTCCCAAGCCTTGGCAACCTCCACAGAGAAACCCGAACCAATCTCTCCATCTTGTTCCGTCATTGGACGATCTTCCGCATGTCTATAGATGGTAGCCGTACTGGAGTTAATCCACAATTCAGGCGGATGCACACAAGTCAATACCGCTTCCCCAAGAATGTTTGTGGTTTCTGTTCTGGAATCCATAATGATTTTACGATTCTCGTCTGTGTAACGGCAATTGACCGATTTACCAGCCAGATTAATCAGCATCTCCGCGCCTTCAAGTGCTTCAATGATGGCTGTTCGATCTTCCCAGGCGATGTGTCCAGACTGGCGTGAGATCACCAGCACATCGTACCCCAGCTTTTTAAACCGGACTGTAAAATCTTGACCAACAAATCCCGTTCCACCAGCAAGTACAACCTTTTTCACGGTATCCCCTCATTTCAGCAGATGCATCATGCCATCTACGCATTGCATTCATATCAGACTAAACAACGTAGCAGACCGTTTCGTTTGATATGGATTCCATTTCCGTGTAGAGAGACGCCCATCGACGTTTAAAAAGTTCAATTTCATTCAAATCGCTCGCTCAGCCTGCTTCTTGCACGCCAATCGCTGTATATAACCGACTTCGCTCTTCGTTCGCCCAAGCATTCGATGCATCCTGCTCTAGTCGAACCTGTAGTTCGTCATGAAAATCATGAATCATATACCCTTCGGGGAGTTCACCCAATATGGATGCAAAATCATACTCAGGCAAAGTTCGCCGCCCTTCGCCAATTTCTTTTAGCCAATTCATCCAGTCTTGCAGTGCAAGCACACCTTCCTGCCACAACTCAGCCTGCAGACCAAGCACATCCTGCAACTGCTCATAGGCAAGTACATCCGTAAATTGGCGACAAGCCTTGACCCCCAGTTCGTACAATTCAATCGCTGCACGACGAATATCATGCGTTAACCCTATCTCAAGACCTTCCAGGTAATCCTGAACCTGAATATGCTGACCATCATCATACAGTAAAGGCGCATGGGCGAGCATGCGAATAATGTCTTGTAAATCGTTCGTTGAAATAATGTTCTGCTCCTTCAGAGCAGGTAATTGATATGCTGTAATGATCATTCACTCCTGTTTCGGTCATCTATTGTTGACCTATAGTATAACATGCTTTTCTTCGTTGAATCTGGGATATAGAAACAGAACCCTCTTGACAAACAGAGGAAGAAACGAGGTTCTCACACACTGCGCTTGACTATATACTACATGTTGTAGTAGTTTATATTTACTACGTAGTGTAGTAATAAAATTATCGTTATGGACGCATAACGTTGTAAAGGAGTGCTTCTTTGGTGCACCAAACTCAAAAATGGTCCGAAACCGAGCTGGAACTGATGGAGGTGATCTGGTCTTGTACTCCTCCGGTCACTTCTTCCGAACTGTTAGACATGTTTAAGGAAAAGGGAAAAGCGTGGAAGGCACAGACCATTTCCACTTTCCTATCCAGACTGGTGGATAAAGGGGCGCTCACTGTCACGAGACAGGGTCGAACCAACTATTATGAGCCTCTTTTACAGCCAGAAGACTACAAACTTCAGAAAACCAAAACAGTACTCGATGGCCTCTATCAAGGCTCTGTTAAAAATCTGGTTTCAGCCATGTATGACGGGGATAAGCTTTCAGAGAAAGACATTGCCGAACTAAAACAATGGCTGTCGGAAAAGTAGGTGGCGCGCATGAATCTCTTTATTGATCTGCTGATAACGTTGACGGTGGCTGGAAGCATTGCCGCTGCTTGCATTCTTGCCTTGCGCCTTCTGCCGGTACATCTTTTCCCCGCTTCCTGGCGTTACGGGCTGAGTAAAATGGCTTTCGCCTTTTATGTACTGCCCCTATCGTTCGGAATGACATGGTTCTCCAGTCTTTTTCATCATGCTTCACACCGAAACCTTGAACAATCAAACTTTTTGAACAGCATGCTTGAAGGAGTAATCACCACAGAATGGACGATATCTTCTACGGCGGCGTATGTTTTGCTCGGTGCTTGGGGGGCAGGCGTTTTCAGTTATTCGACGTGGCAGATCTATTGTTATTACAGATTCATCCATGCGTTGAAACGTACACAGTCAGATGTAAAAGAAAATAGTGAGGCCGCCTTACTGCTCCCCATGATCAAAGAAAAGTTAGGTATTCGGCAGCATGTCAACCTGGCATATAGTCCAATGTTACGAAGTCCCGTGCTGGTCGGATTAACGAAACCTACGATTTATTTGCCTCAAGCGGGTACAGCTCACTTGAATATGGGTCTTGTTTATCACCATGAATTAACTCACCTTAAACATAAAGATTTGTGGGTCAAGGCACTCACTCTAGCGGTCAGCGCTTTGCACTGGTTCAATCCTCTCGTTCACCTCCTTCGCCAAGAGATTCACACCTGGAGTGAATTTTCTTGTGATGAAAAGGTTGTCCGGAAGATGTCCATCGAAGATCGCAAACGTTATGGCGAAACCATTTTAAATGTCACCGCAGGAGCGCAAAGCTTGCCTGTGCAATTTTGCTCATCCCTTTCAGGGGAGGGAAAACAATTAAAAAGGAGACTTACGATGATGTTTGATGTCAAAAAAATGAAAAAGAAACATTGGATCATAACAATTTCATCCGTTTGTTTAATTGCTGTAGCAAGTACGTCTACAGCTGTATGGGCATCGAGTCATACGCCCAAAGTAGAGCGTGGAGCCACTGAAGCTATAATTGTACCTGACAACTCCAGAGAGACTGCCAGTCGAGCCACCGAACCTAGTGCTTCTACACCTCGAGATGAAGTCTCTGAAGCCGTAATTGTACCTGACAGCTCCAGAGAGGCTACCGTTCCAGCGGCTGCTTCCAGAACCACTTCTCCTCGGGATGAGGTCTCTGAAGCCGTAATTGTACCTGACAGCTCCAGAGAGGCTACTGTTCCAGCGGCTGCATCCAGAACCACTTCTCCTCGTGATGAGGTCTCTGAGGCTACAATTGCACCTGACAATGCCAGAGAGGCTACTGTTCCAGCGGCTGCTTCCAGAACCACTTCTCCTCGAGATAAGGTCTCTGAGGCTGTAATCGCACCTGACAACTCCAGAGCAGCTGCCGAGTCCAGAGCAACTGAGCTTAGAGCTGCTTCTAGCGATTCTGCAAAAAAATGAGTCTTGTCCACCCAAGTTTAATGTAGTGTTCACCATAAAAAATAGAAAACAGGACGAAGCATTTTATTCCTTCCGCTTCGTCCTGTTTCTCGTTTGACTATAAAAACGCCTTCACAGTGCCAAAATATTCACGAATCATATTAATCGGCTTTAAATACCCTGGTGAAGGAGCGGATATGCCGTATTCTGCAGCGTATCCGTTTTTGGCCGCAATATATTTCGACCTGAACATGTGGTAATCGCTTGTGACAATCATAATTTTGGGATGTTCCAGCCCGGAAGCAAGAATGATTTTTTTAGAAAAAGCCAAATTTTCCTGCGTACTTGTCGAGCGATCCTCCATGATGATCTGAGCAGGGGCAATGCCCTGATCCACCAGGTAATTTTTCATCGCAAGGGCTTCAGGAATGGATTCACCTGGCCCCTGTCCACCAGATACAATGACTGGAGTCTGCGGGTGAGTGCGAATATAATCCAAGCTGGCATCCAACCTTTGTTTCAAGGTCAGAGACAATTCGGTTCCCTTGATGCCCGACCCAAGTATGATGACATAGTCCGCTCGCTCCTCTTCCTTTGAACCAAGCTGGGTAAATACCAGAGCTTCAATAATGATAAAGGAAACGGCGCCAATGCCGAAAACGACCAACAACCCACGTTTCAGCCAGATGTGTTTCTCATAATCAATCCGTCTTAATATGATAAAGGTTGCCGCGAGGAGAGTAAAAAATTTCACGGCAAAGTTCCAGCCCCAAAAGATCAGAAAGAAAACCAAACACGCCAGTAGGATCAGATCCAAAATATATCCTTTCTCCCGTAAAAATTTCTGTATCAGTACAGCAACACTCCTTCCCATACATAGACATCCACACTTGTTATATTATGCCCTTACAATCGTGAGCTTGGGCCAGTGCTGTTGCCAATTCTTTTTGCACACACGTTCGTTATAATAGACAGCGTCCATAAACGCCGGACTTTTGCGAACAACCAACGCATACAGATCCTCCAGCCCATAAGGGGCACATATCCTGATTTGATCGTCAGCATGTAGTTGTACACCAATGGCTGTTACTCGCTCAGGCCAAAAGCGCAGTGCATCTTCAGTCGAGTGATACGGCATGTCTCCGTTGCGCAGGTGCATCCTGGCCTGATTTTTAACCGACCACTTCGAGTTACCTGTTGCAGTACATAGCTCCTGCTCAAGTTCGTAATCCCGTTCCTCTTCAAGATCGGCAGCATTAAAATAAACAACATCAATATCGCTATGCAGCTCCCGTCTGGTAAATCCATGAAGATCATCCCATATGTAATTACGAATATAACCCGCACCGATGTAACAATCGGGCAACTCTAGCGAACGTACAATCCGCAGATCCTGCATGATCTGCTCATGTTGTCGCAACGTTTGCACAAGTCGTTCTTCATATTGCATAGCAAATCCTCCTTGACCTACTCGAATCCGATATCTTCATTCCAGCTTGGCCGTCCGTCGTTCTTAGGGGTGGATGAGACTACTGTTTTTTAATATAACATGTTTCGAACCCTGGAATAAAATAAACAACTCCCCTCAAGCTGTCATTTTCATGTACATCCAAAACGAATGCACGCCTGAAAATCACGATTCCTGAGCGGAGTTATGATGTCATATTGATCGATGATCATTGGTGAAGATAATTAATGCTTACGATCCAGATATTCAATACTTATTATAGAACTATTTAATACTTACTATCCTGCTATTTAATACTTACTATCCGGCTATTTAATCGGTATCCAGATTTGAGGCGCATGTTTCATGCCGCGGTAGACTTCCAGTTCAGGCAGCCAGGCATGTTCGTATGCATTTGAAGGGAACCATTCACCTACAATACGTTTCCACAGCTTTTGTATTCCCTGAGGCATCGGTTCCTCAACCTCGAAAACCACCCATTTACTCGCGGGGAACGTGAACGTAGATAGCCCTTCCGGTTGCTCCCCTTCATACGTTGTTGCAATCCAGTACTCCATCTGCTTGTCCTCGATCTCGCCCTGATCTACACACACCCCTAGCAAACCCGGGATAACCCCGTTATTCAATGCAGCTATCCGATCCTCTACGCCGCTGTGATACGCTTCCTCCCACATATTAGGAATCCCCAGCAAATGCTGCCCATCCACATATGAAAAGCGTTGTTTGATGCCTGCGATGGAAAATGCCTCTTGTTCGACAATATGATGTTTCATTGGCTCTGCTCCTTGTAAACTGACTTGAATAACGAGTCGATTATACGACTGGACTGAAGCACCGGACTTTCGGGTTTCGCTTGGCGATATTCCATGTTGTCTGCGATAAGCTTTGGTGAACGATTCAGGCGTATCATAACCATACTTGAAGGCCAAGTCCATAATTTTGGGATCTCCCTGCAACAGTTCATTGGCCGCCAGGGTTAATCTTCTGCGCCGGATGTACTCCGCCACGGTAACGTCGGTCATTAGACCAAAGATACGTTGAAAATGAAATGCCGACATATGCGCATGCGCCGCAATCTGATCCGTCGTCATAGGCTCCAGTAGATGCTCTTCTATATATTGAATCGACTTCTGTATGGCTTCAATCCATTTCATGTACTACATCACTCCTTGCTTATGATGATACACGAAGAAGGGTAGAGAAGCCTGTCATTTTGTGCTTTCTTTTGACCGATGTCTTTCTATCCTATCCCCACACACCAATCAGGAGAATGCCGCCAAAAATAACGATGGAACAGAGAATCCTTTTCATGCCCTGCTGTTCTTTTAATAACCATATCCCGAGAAAAGCCGCAAATACCGTTCCCACTTCCCGAAGCGGGCCCAATCTGGCCATCGGAGCCTGTTCCAGTGCAAATAGAAAGAGCAGATATGATCCCGGATTCAGCAAAGCCCCAAGCAAAATCGTCGAACGATTGACCTTCCATTCCTGACGCAAGCCAGCTGAAGCGAGCAGCGCTGGCGTTAATCCAGCCACAAAACCAATATTCGTAACCTCAAGCAACGCCAAGGGCGAAATATGTTGCAGATTTAATTTGTCCACAAATACATAACTCGTCGTACATAACCCCACACACAAGGCCATCAGAACTGGCTTCGCCCCCTTCATTCCAGAGCCTGCTTGTCCTTTCCTGCTCCCCACACCGCTAAGAACGATGAAACCAACAATCATGCAGGCAATGCCTAGCCATCCGAATCCCGACAACCTTTCTCCCAGGAAAGCAACCCCGATCAACGGCACCAGCAACGTACTCGTGCCCCGCATAATCGGATAGATCTGAGACAAATCGCCAAGCTCATACGTCTGAGACAACAGCCAGGAGTATAACGCCTGAAGTGCCATCGACACGATCAACAGCGCATAAGCTGACACGGGTAACGACTCGCGGGACAATTCTACCACCAGCACAGGCAGCAGCAATACGGTGGGAATCATCATAATCGACCATAGAAAAACACTTTTGTTCAAACTTCGTTTTGTAAACATACTCCAGACGGCATGTGCCATTCCTGAAGCAAGCACCAGAATTAACGGTAAAATCATGCTGTATACGTCCCTCTCTGTTTTCCTTGCTTATTTGCTTATCTCTTTCTATTTCCCTTGCCACGCTATAGTACACTCTAGAATACCTTACGTCGCGGTCTCCGGTTGATGCTCCGGCTGTTCATTCACCACCGATCCATCCTCCAGACGAAGCCAGGTATTAAACTCCCGCTCACCTTCACGCATCTGAATGACACGTCCTCCGCGTAGCATACCTTCCCTTCCGTAGGTACTATGACCACTCGAACGCCCGTAACAAAGACGTATCCCTTGATACCGGCCGTGAAAATCATTCACATGGTCGTGTCCGCAGAACGTACCCATTACATCCCCCATCTCCAGCAGTGCAGCAAACAAACCCGAATTGACTTGCGCACAGCAGACAGGTTCATATTTGTTGCCATAGCAAACTCGACTGTTCCACATCAGTTGATATTCCGGAATCGGGATATGGAAAAACGCCAAGGCTGGTAGCTTATCCCCCGGGCTGCGGCCGGGATTGACGCGTGTGGATTCATCCATCAGCCATCGGAGCTGACTCTGCTGAATCCAACCATAACCGGGGATCGATTCCACGGTCGAATAACTCCCGGAATCGAGCAGATACAACACGGCTGCCGGAAGTCCATTCGCCCCGGCAATCTCCAGCGTGTAATTGCCCAATCCTGCAATATCACGCGGGCCCGCTTCCGTCACACTATGCGC
This sequence comes from Paenibacillus intestini, assembly GCF_030803945.1. Classification (NCBI taxonomy): domain Bacteria; kingdom Bacillati; phylum Bacillota; class Bacilli; order Caryophanales; family Paenibacillaceae; genus Paenibacillus; species Paenibacillus intestini. Next base: position 94,087 of record NZ_JAURUN010000009.1, read on the forward strand.
ATGCTCCTGAACTACACGCATGAGCTCTACTGGATTGATTCGTTGCTCGGCATCATGATTGCCAAACACAAAAGCCCACGGAATCCCACACGCCTCCACAGCCGAGACAGCATCGCGAAAAGCCTGCTCCGGATGCTCGCACGCCTGATTTCCCGAATCGACAGGCCCGGTGTAGATCACATCTCCTGTGAAAATAACCAGATCCGGCTGTTCCAGTCCGATGATTGATTGCATCATCCGCCGGCTTCGCAGATCTTCAGGCCGCCCGTCTTTCCAGTGTAGATCGGTAAATTGTACGATGGTAAAGGTTCCATTTTCACGAAAAGCAAGCGGTCGTTTCACTGTGTTGTCCTCCCGAATACCACATGAATACGCATTGAACGCGAGCAATAAGCTTCACTTCATTCATGCAGTTAGATCTATTGGTTATATGTATTGCTGGTTAGTGCTTGAAATAACTCGTGTTCAATCCGTTTTAAAATGTGGTTTATTGTGGTTTTTAGTTGTTTCATTTGATAATATCGCCACATCTATCCTCTGTCAACTCATCTCTTGATATCTAACAACCATATCTACCGAATGAAATTGACAATTGATTTTCATCAACTTAAACTGTTAAAAACAACAACAATCCACACAAAGGCCAAACTTCTATAAAAGAACGTAACGGAGGCGGAATTTGAATGTCGTTAACATATGAGGAGCGAAAACAGACGATCCTTGCCCAGCTTGCCACACAAGGCAAAGTTCAGGTACAAACGTTGGCTCTGCTATTTCAGGTATCCACGGAAACCATAAGGCGGGATCTGGATCGGCTGGAGAAGGAAGGTGAATTACGTAAAGTGTACGGGGGCGCTGTACGTGTCCGCTCAGGTATGATCGAAGCGCCCTTCCAGAAGCGCTCACAGTTGCAAGTTCAAGAAAAGCAGGCTATTGCCGCCGCGGCAGCTTCGTTGATTGAAGACGGCGAAACCATCATGCTGGACAACGGCACAACCACACTCGAAATCATGCGCCAATTGCAACATCGCTCCCTTATCACGGTGATTACGAATTCTGTACCCATCCTGACTATTGCCCTAGAATCTTTTACAGGTAAAATCATTTTTGCTGGAGGCGAAATCAACACTGCTGTTCAAGCCGCCACTGGGCCTGGGGCACATGAGATACTTGACCAGTTCAAAGTGAACAAAGCGTTCATTTCGGCTGGAGGTGTTTCCTTCACCGATGGAATTACCGATTATATACTGGAGGAAGCCCTGATCTCGCGTAAAATGATGGAACGCGCCGAAGAAGCCATCCTGGTGGCGGATCACACCAAGTTTGGACGCTCCACGTTTGCCAGAATTGCACCTGCCGATCACATATCCATGGTGATTACGGATTCAAGCTGCCCTACTGAATGGATCGAAAACTTTGGGCGACTGGAGATTGAAACGGTCATTTCAGATTGACATCGATATACACATTCTATATTTTGGATATAATGATCATTCTATTTTTACTGAAAAATGGGTGAAAGGAGTGGCCCAAGCGATTATGAGTAGCAAAAAGGAAACGCTTCTTAACGTGTCTGAGGACCTGTTCTATCTGCATGGCTTTCATGCCATTGGCCTAAAACGGATCATTACCGATGCTGACGTGGCCATCATGACGTTATATAATCACTTTGCATCCAAGGAAGACCTGATTGTCGAGGTGCTTCTGCGCCGCGAACAGCGCTATCTGGAGCAACTACGTATATATGCAGATAACAAGGCACAGTCCGTCTTTCTCAATCTGGCTGAGGGTCATGCCAAGTGGCTGATGGAACATGAAGCCAGGGGATGTCTTTTTTTACGAGCGAAGGAAGAATTCGGGGCTGATCCAAACCATGTTATCGTACAAACCGTTAACGGGCACAAAAAACACCTCATAACCCTGATAAAAAAAAGTGATCCCGAAGCAAATGATCGAAGCATCATGCAATTTATGCTGTTGTTAGAGGGTTCGACGGCGCTGGCCGAAACGGAAAATGTAAAAGAGGTCTGCCGGGAACTGATTCACATGACTCAAAATAGTTTCAATTCATAACACAAAGGGTGAGTTCATATTTCAACTCACTTTTTTATTTTCATAAGAAGTATAATGATCGTTCTATCTAAAATAAGGCGGTGAAATTCAATGAAAAAGATAGTCCTTCCTGGCGTTGCCCTGATCGCAGTATGTTATGCTTTTGGGCGTTTCAGTTACGGACTGTTTATGCCAGAAATCTCCGAGGCTTTACAATTATCCGAATCGGCATCCGGGGCCATTAACTCGGCAACCTACATTGCTTATTGTCTAGCCCTTTTGACTGCGCCACTCATCATTAATCACAAAGGGCACCATTACGTCATTCAACTTGCTGGAATCAGCGCTATTCTTGGCTTGATCGGCATCGGACTGGCACATGATACCTGGCTACTTGCGGCCGGTGTTTTTCTTGCCGGACTCAGCACAGGATGGGCATCTCCAGCCCTCGGGAATGCAGTAAGCGCAGAACTCGCACCAGATCTGCACGCCAGAGGGAACAGCTGGATCAATACAGGCACCAGCTTTGGCATTATCGTCTCCGGTCCACTCTACTTGCTATTCACCGATTACTGGCGTATAAGTTATATCCTGTTTGCCCTCATAGGCATAACCGTGTTGCTATGGAACCGACATGCGATTCCTGCAACCAAAACACTCCCTTGTACGAAGTCCATCTGGTCTTGCATGAGACCCACCAGACCGGGATCGGCTTTACTCATGGCTTGTATGTTAACAGGCGCAAGCTCTGCGATTTATTGGACTTTTGCCCGAAACTTTCTTACGGACGAGAAAGGGGCCTCCGATTCGGAAGCCGTCTTGTTCTGGATTGTTATGGGCGTGACAGGCATACTCGGCGGAAGTGCGGGTCGGATTATAGAACGGATTGAGTTAGGCTGGTCTTATCGTATAGGCATTCTGTTGTTATCGATTTCGCTTGGCGTTATTGTCCTGCCTTCGATGACATCAAGTATGGTTTCAGCCGTCCTGTTCGGCAGCACGTACATTTTTCTAACAAGTGTTTTCATTGTATGGGCAACGAGACTGTTCCAGCCAAATGTCTCCATCGGCATTAGTCTTGCATTTCTCGCGCTGGGCGTGGGTCAATTCCTAGGATCATTTATGGCGGGATATACTATCGAGGTATTTTCAAGCACGGTCGCTTTTCTGGCTTTTGCTATTCTCGGTTTGCTGGGACTATTCCTTCGCGTGAAACCGGCCTGAGCCGTCTCCAAAGCTGTCGGAAGACAGCGCATCATTATACTTGCAACATATTTCTGTAGAAGCATGGTTGCAGACTTACACCGTTTAATGTAACTTTGGTTCCTGTTCCGAGCGGAGATTAGGCTACAATAGGCTTAAATCTCTTCGGAACAGGCCGCACCAAAATAACGAGCTAGCTTCCATCGCTCTCCACCCTTGACTAATTCAAAAGGAAGCTACGCCCTGCCCTGACCAACCGAAAATGAGGACTCGCAATGAGTAGATCTACCGATATGCCCCTATGACGTCGTTGTCCCAGACCTGAACCTCAATATACCGTTCGGGACCCTGTTTGCCGGTCTGATTCCAATCCTGTGGAAAACCATAGGTCTGAATTAGTTCAACTATTTCGTCTTTGGTATATACCTGCTTGCGATAGGATTTATCGTCTTCATAACGCATCGTTGGGAAGAGATCACCGTAGGTGAAGCTCACAACTTCTACGGGTAATTCCTCCCATGGAATAATAATATGATCGGGATCCTGATACCATGATTCTAGCCAGGGACATACACCGAGCGTTAGATAATGGGGATAGTCTTGTGCCGGCTTTCCTCCCTTAGCTATGAACTTCTCAAATGCCATATGCTCAAGGCGTCTCCTTATTGTTATGTAGTCAGATGACCACTGAGCGGCAAAAACTCGGCCTTCCTGCCGAATCTGTTGTGAAACTGCTTCGGCCTCTCTCTGAGACAGGCTTGAGAGATTACGGAACGGGCCTACATTTTTCTCGAAATAATGGTATCCATTAAGTTTTTTCATGCAACTCATCTCCTTACAAAACATTGGATGGATTGATTCTACTCAAACATCATATCTTATGTTGAAATTTTTAGTTACTTCATCTTTATTAATTAGGAATTTTTAGCCAAAAATGATAAACTGGAACTATCGTATACGCAAGACTGTTTCATTACTCTATTAGTCCAATCATTTTATTGTACAAAAAAGGAGGTCATCCTATGTTTGACGTAAACGTAAAGCAAGTAGATGATCAACTCGTCATTCGCTGGCAGTTTTCCAAGATTGAAATCCCCATTTCTCAAATCACATCTGTAACTTTAGATAACACCTATGGAGGAAGTGAGCCTTCAGCTGTCCGAATCGGTTATGCTCGTTCAACCGAGCGGATTCTGATCCGAACCACTCATCAATCCTACATTTTATTTACGAGCAGCGAGAACATGTATCCTGCAATTCAAGCCATGGTCTCTCCCTCAGTAACCTCATCTATCGAATAGCACATAGTTAAGAGCCACCGATCAGATTAAAAAATCTAGTCGATGGCTCTTTTCAATTTGATTTCATTTACGTATCCGTCCGTACCTCATCCCACGCTTGATTCAGATAACAGATCAGCCAGTTAAGTGCACGATGCCGTTCATAAGCTACACCGGAATTTAAACCTGCAGGTGGTAACTCCTCTTTAATTCTGCTGTTTACACAGACCCAATTGTACCGATAAATCAAGTCGGCCTCGTCCAAAATTTCATCTTTACTACGCAGAGTGGCATCCGACAGGAACTCTGCATAGCTGTCCTTTTGCTGTAGATAACCAACGTCCTTACTTACGTTGCACAACTCAGTAGGTGCACTCAATTCTTCCACGTACCCTAGTGCCCATAGCATGACATGGTATGCCTCATATCCCCAAGAGAAGCGAATGACCTCTTGCTGCTGTGCTCCATGCTGATCCAGAAAAGATTTTTCATCCGGAGAAAAGAAGGCGGACGCATCATACTTGTCGATGACTTCCTGCACAAGCGCCGCGGTGTCATCGTTACTCTCACCTGCTCCCAGGCACTCACCTTTTAGGGCGGCTATACAAAGAGCTACAGCACGCTGCGCAACCTCTTCCTTCGTTCGAATCGTTGTATCCTGCTCACCTGCCCTTGCTGGCAGATTGGCATTATACGGAACACCTTGCGCCGCTAATCGCTGCTCTGAACGTGCCTTGCGGTCCACAGCATCCACTGAGGGTGGACGAGTGTCATCCAGATAACTCGTATGTGCGGTTACCGTGTAATCCTCTACTTCGGATTCTCCGTTTACATCCAGAAGCAGCTGACCCTGAGCATTCAGTAGGGAGCCACCTCCCCAGAAAATGACGGCATCCAGCGCTTCAGCCAGTTGTAATAACTCGTTAAAGAACTCTTCCGAGATATCTTCCTCTGTCTCGATGCCGATCACCATGTTCAGGGTGGAGCATTTAATCAGTACCTTTTCCTGAAGCGCAGCATTACGCCCTTCGATCTGACTCATAAACCCAAGCATACCTTGAATCATCGTGCCGAACTCCTCGGGATGCGTCTGGCTGGTCATGATGTTGAAACCCTTTGTTTTTTTGCTAAACCATTTCTTCTGAATCACCTGTATGTGCGTATGGTCTTCTCTTCGCTGGATGGCGGCATCAGGATAGATGGATTGGATCATTTCATACAACTGATCCAGGTCAAACTGGGAGCTGTATATCGCACAGTTTCTCATGGGGTGTTCGCCCTCCTTCTTGTGTCTGAATTCTTGTTAAGTTAGACTAAAGATTTTACACAGGCCACTCCAAAGACAGAACAACCTTCCAATCGCTGTTATCCCCAGGTTGATCTTCGATTAATCCTTGTAGGGGTCGAACTCATTGCCACCCGCCATCGCTACGCCTACCGGGCGCAGTGCATGATTAATTTTGAGTGTATTCGCGTGCGAAGTGAGCACGTCTTGCAATTTTTTGTAGACAAACGGGCTCTCATCCGTGCCTGCTCCGCGGAGCTCCACACCATAATCACGAATCGCGGCTTGCATCTGTTCTTCACTAATTTCGCCGCCCATACGCGTGCGAAGTTTGTAATTCATTTTGCCTGCCGCCTGCGTACGACTCATGATTCGTCCTGCCCCGTGAACCGTACTGCGGAAAGACTCCGTATTCTCCTCACTATGAATGCCTTCTACAATGACCGAAATATCCCCCATACTCCCGCCGACAAAGCCAAGCTGGCCCGGTGCCAGCGGTGTCGCTCCTTTACGAACAACGACGACTTCCTCGCCCATATGCTGCTCTTTCCACGCAAAGTTATGATGATTATGTACGGCATATTCAGCACTCGCTCCAAGGATATCAAGCACCTGTTCAATCACGTAATCCCTTCCGGCATAGGCATAACGACCAGCCAGTGTCATACCCGCCCAATACATATCACCCATTTCACTGTTCAAGTCAAACAGGGTCGGCGGCTGATCCATCGATTCACCCGGTGCTTTGCCACTGAACTCCCGTCCAGCCGCCAGATTAAGGAATCCACTCGCTACCTTATGCCCAAAGCCACGGCTGCCAAAATGATTGGCAATCCATACCTTGCCCGTCTGCTCTTCCACAAAAATATCGACAAAATGATTGCCGCTACCGACGGTTCCGAGTTGATTCCGTGCGAGTGTCTTCAACTTCTGTTGCAATCCGCTTTCGATGGTATCAAAAAGCTTCCAGTTCGGATCGTCGAACAGCTCATGCTCCACCGGGGTTGGGTTGTTCCGGCCTACGCCGAATGAGATCGTTGCATTAATATCATCCATAATGACCGCAATCCGGTCACGAATATCGTCCCACATCAGGTTCGTGCGCACAGCTTTGTTGCCGCAGGCAATATCGTACCCCACTCCTGACGGACTGATCATATTGCGGTAAGCAACCACTCCGCCAATCGGCTGCGAATATCCCTTGTGATGATCAGCCATTAAGGCCACGCCCAGCACATCTCCATATTTCGAACAAGTCACCGCCTGACTGACGGCATTCTCCAGCGGTTCCCCCCAGACTTTGATGTTATCCACGATACGCATATTCGGTAACCTCCTATGTATTCTTTTTCCTAAAGTTTAACAAAAATCTATCCTTCTCGATATGCTACTAAAGTATAGGTGTAGGATACGCTATACTGCTGTAAAAAAGGCTCCCCTTTTCCGTTCGCTCACTAAAAAAGAGAGCGTCCGCTAGGGGCTCACTCCCTTTTTTTACAGTGTATAGAAAGAATACTGCCGTTTATAAATGTTTTCGGTATCCCTGAACCTTCTCGTCTCTAAAGCCCAGTTTCTCGTAAAATCGATGGGCTTCCTTGCGCTGATCTCCAGACACCAGAATGATGTACGCACATCCCAAATCTTTGGCAATATGTTCGATCTTAAGCATGAGCTTCTGTCCAACACCCTGCCTGCGAACCCGTTCGGAGACAATGACATTTTCGACGACCATAAATGGCTCGCAAGTACCCATCAGATCCATGCATTCAACCCCCATAACCGATCCCACAAGTTTATCCTGATCGTAGGCTCCAAGCACATAGTAATGACTCTGTTTCTTCATTTGTTGAAACGTCTTTTGCATTTGCTGTGCATTCATCTGCTGTTCATTGGGAGGTGTACCCATCAATTCATGGTACAGCTGGTTTAACGCAGGCAAATCCTGCGGTTCAATCTGTTTAATTGTAATCATCGTGATGCCTCTGCTCCTTCTGATCTGATGAGATCCTTCTTGAAATAGTATTGTTGGTGTCCCGTAGGTGCATTCTCGATCATCGTCATCAGCTCATACCCATGTTTTAGGTAAAATTCAGGAGCCTGATATGAGAAGGTGTTCAGCATAATGAAATCACACCCCTTCTCCCGGGCCAAACGCTCTACCTCCTGTAGCAGTTTCGTTCCATACCCTTTGTGCCTCTCTTTGGCATCAACCCATAAGATATCTAGCTCGACCCAGTTCCAGCATAAGGTGCTCAGTACCCCTGCTACAATCTGCCCTGCCTCGTTTCGAATATGAAAATGAAGCTCCTCGTATCTGTTCCTTAAATCCTCGCTCACATGTGCCGCATTGTAAGCGACCAGTTGCTGGCGGACATAGGCTGAATCTTCTTCGGTACTTGGCGTAATGTTGGTATTTGGCATATTTGCTCTCCCTCTCGGTTCTACGTCAATTAAAATTCGCAATCTACTGTCTATGTATTTCATATTATCGCTTAACGTTATCTCACTCATCTTATACTAAATTACACAAAATGGAAACAACGCACCTTCCTATTAGGAAAGTGCGTCTGTTATCGTTCCATTCAAATTAGACTACGATATGCTTTACTGGGCTTCTCTCAGATAAACCTCTACATAACCCCCACCCGTCATACCCAACGAATCTGTAGCCATTACCCAGATTCGTACAGGCGTATTACTTGTCCCTAATGCTGTCACGTATAATTTCTGTCCAACCATTCGAACGGTTGCTAATTGTTCGTCAGGAGACTCCGCTTCTAACACAAGTGTCGAGCTGTCGTCATCCTCATCTCTAAACATGTAGGACAAGTCTATCTCGATTTCATCTCCACCTACATAAGCTGTATTTCCCGCTGGTGCCTCGATCAATTTAGGAGGAGAACCATCAAAACCATATATCAGTTCTTCTTTCAGTAGCAGGGCATGATGCATTATGGAATCTGGTTCTTTTCTGAGGTTGATTTGATTGGAATCTAACCTTACATATTCCAAATTCATTAAATCTACCAGTCCCCCTGGAATGTGAACAAGCTGATTGTTTTGCATAAACAATGTTTGCAAGGAAGTCAGCCCTGTCACGTCCAGCACACTAAGCTCATTATCTCTCAGATTTAGGTAATGCAACTTCTCAAGCCCTGTGACGTTAATTTCACTCAGACGGTTGTTCGACAGATCAAGCCACTCTAATTGTTCAAATTCAGAGGCATCCGCTTTGCTTATGTTATTTCCAGATAAATCAATTTCTACGACATTTAATCCATTAAATATATCGACACCGGTAAGATCGGAAATGCCAGCATCTCTTGCATACAATCCTCCTTGAGTCTGGACAAGTGCCGTAGCTAATTCTGCTTTGGTCAGCGGATCATCTAGCCCCTTCTGTAGCCAAAATGCCATAGCTCCAGCCAATTGCTCGTCAGGGAATTGGCGGCTAATCGTATTCACTTGCACGGTAACCTGGAGTTGTGCCGTTACACTGGCACCTTGTTCATCAGTAGCTTGAATGGTCAGCATCGTCTGACCAGCAGCTCGTGGTGCAAGGCGAATTACCGAGTCAGTCACAGTAGAAGATACCATGTTCTCCTCTCCCGACAAGACAGCGAACTTCAATGGTCCACCCTCTGGATCGCTGAAATAAGAAGAGGCCTGCAAGTCCTTAGAAGCGTGATCCAACGTCAATTCCTGAGCAGGCAAACCTCCTGAGGCAACGATTGGAGCACGATTGCTGGTTCCTGGATTAGATGGATTTGCTGGATTGGAAGGGGTTGAAGGTACAGACGGACTAACCGATCCTTCGCTTCCTCCACCTGTTGTTCCGCCGGACGTTGTTCCAGTATTATTGTTGTTGTTGTTCCCTGTACCTGTACCATTCGCAGTACCTACTGTTCCTGTAATTGTACCTTGTGTCTCCGTTACCTTGCCTGGATTATCTTTTGGAGCCTGCGAATTAGAACCATCTTGTTCTGAACCTGATTCCCTCAATACTCGAATCGTGTCTGTTGCCCGCACTGCAATGACAGCCATCTCTTGTCTGGACGTGGAACGTTTGGGTGCAAAATATCCATTTTCCCCCTTGAGAAGACCTAATCCAACGGCCTGTTGCACACCGGGCAAAGCCCAGACGCTAATATCCTTACTATCCTTAAATGATAACGATTGTTGACCATCAGATAGCCCATCATACCCTTTCACCTTCAGTGCCCGAATCATCGTAACAGCGAGCTGTTCTCTCGTCACTACACCATTCGGCCGGAATGTACCATCGGGATATCCATTCATAATCCCAGTTAAGTTAAGAGCATAGATATAAGATTCGCCCGAACTTGCACGCTCTAAGTCTTTAAATAACTGTTTCGGTCGTTGGTCTGAAGACGAGACCTTGATCTCCAGAAGCTGAGCTAACATATGTGCAAGTTCCCCTCTTGTCATAGGTGCATCTGGGTTGAAACGACCTGTTCCGTCTGGAATAATCCATTGTTGCTGGGTAGCTTTTTCAATAGCTTGCTGGGCCCACGGGGCAGCAAGCTGCAAGTCCTGGATACTTGTTCCATCCTCCGCGGCACCTACTGCTCCCGGAGCAACAAAGAGAGTGAACGAAAACACAGCGGCTATATATGGCACAACTTTATTCCGACGCTGTTTAGAGTAACCTTTGTAATTGGAATGATGATTAGACATTTCTTAACACAACCTCCTACGGAATCTTATCGCTATTGACACCGGAAATTCACAGCGTTATTTCGTTAGATTCATTGTAGGAGAGACGACATCATCCAAACAGTCTACAAAAAAGTAGACATTGTTTCATAACTTATAATAAGCCCCGCTGTTCAGCAATTTGTACCGCATGCGTACGACTGCTTGCTCCGAGTTTGGCGAACACACGGCGAATGTGAGTATTTACGGTTCCAGGTGATATCCCAAATTCGGCAGCAATCTGCTTGCTGGTTAACCCTTCTGCAATATGACCAAATATCTTCTGCTCCATGGGACTCAGTCCCACTTCTTTCTGTTCATGCTTTGCTTCATCTGGTGCTGAACGGCCCCGTACCTTTTGGTTTTGGACAAAAGCAGAGAGTAATTGCTTCACATAAGCTAATTTCACTCCATCATCCGAGATGGCCTTCTTACGGCGAAGCACCAAATACTGTTGAAGTAGCCATTTTACCGGCTCGCCTTCGGAAACAAATGAACGGATATATCCTTCAGGTTCTCCCAAAACAAGAGCACGCGATAAGGCTACAATACCAGCACCTGAGTCCCCCTGCTTCTGTAGTATTACGGACTCTAACAGAGCACATTCAATCTGTTCCGTCAACAGATCGCGTTTTTCAGCATGTTCTCGAACTCGTTGCAGTTCCTCTTGTGCGTAATCATAATGTTCAAGAGCCACGGCAGCACGTAATCGAACCATCCATTGAAATAGTTGGTCACAGCTCATTTCAACGAGCATTTGTTGTTCGTCTACCGGATTAGCGAGAATGTGGGTAGCCGTGTCCACAGGGCTCTGCTCAAGCCCTATTCGATTGCGATGTGCTTCTAATACAGATTTCCAGTACTCTCTATCCTTCTCAGACAGCAGACTCTCAGCCTGCTGCAACAGCTTTATACCTTCCTCAGCTCTACCTGAATGTAATTCAAGCCTAGCTTTCAGTACATATGCAGGAACAAGTATCGCCGCCACTTTGATCTGCAAGGCCACTTCAAGAGCTCGTTCCGCATACTTCACGGCTTCGGATAACTGGTCCTGTTCCATCAAAACCTCACCATATCCTGCTCCGTAGTAGGACGTTACATAGGCAGGTTCATCATACCAACGCTTTGTGATGGCTCCAAAACAAGCTTCCGCTCTCCTCAAGTAACCATGAACGCCGTGAAAACTTCGCATACGCATGCTCTCTCTTCGATCGTAGTCCATATACTGAAACGCAATATCATCAGGGTAGCCCTGATCAATGTAAGATACGAGATAAGAAGAAAGTCCTTCTAAATCACGGTTAAGATACGCCATATAAGCTCTCATGACACAGATCACTTGCAACAAATATTCAATAATTTCTGGCGCAACCTGCCCTTGGAGATGCACGCGGATGACATGCTCGAGCTCATCCAGTTGCTTCACCATCTCCCCATAAGGCATTTCACGTGCAACAAGAAACAAATAAGACATATATAACTTAGGACGAGCTTTCACTATTTCCAGCGGCAAAACATCAAAATATTTACGAAGTGTCCACCACTCTCCCATGATAAAATGGGCGAACAATTCTTCTAGCAATCTTGCGGCATCTTCCAAATGTAGCCCAAGAATATAATGATCCAGCGCTTCAGATGGATATCCGTTCTGTTCATACCAAAGTGCGGCAAAACCATGTAATTCGTTGGCCAACTCGGCGTGATTCCGTCTCAACTCACGCCTCAGAAATGCCGAGAATAAATGATGATAACGGTACCATTCTCCTTCCCGATCCAGAGGGATAAGGAAAAGATGTTCTTTCTCCAGCTGCCTTAACAACTGTGGAGCTTCATGCAAACCACTTAACACCTGACCTAAACGGCTGTTCATTCTTCTTGTTATTGCAGTTCGAAGCAAAAAGCGCTGCATTTCTGGTGACTGACGCTGGAATACCTCTTCTAACAAATAATCCGAGATGTTTCTGTTTCCTGCTTCTTGATCCTTTGTACGAGGTGGGAATGAAGTCATGTTTACCATTGAACTTTTCACCGTGCCTGCACCTAATGTGTGAGATAAAGCAAGTAGCTTTAACCCGGCTGCCCAACCCTCTGTGTGCTGTACCCACCCAAGTGCATTCTCGCTGGCATGCTCGATACGCATAACGTTCTGGCAAAAGTCAATGCCTTCTTCCGCTGTAAACGCAAGTTCCTGAAGGGTAAGCTGCTTCAATTCCCCTCTCAGCCGTAGCTTCTCCAGCTTAAACGGAGGATACGTCCGACTCGATATGACCAGATGGATAGACGAAGGAAGGTTTTCAATAAATTCCTGCATCTGCGAATGAATCTCCGGCTGCGTTATAACATGGTAATCATCCAAAATAAGCATCGTAGGCTGATCAATCTGGGCAACACGATTTAACAGCAAAATTAGTGCTTTTCTCGGCTCGACTGGATAGCGCTGCAAGAAATCAGGCAGGACCTCCCCACATAACCCCTGTCTCACGCGGTCCAACGCATGAATAATGTACAGCCAAAACTGAAATGGATCTTGATCCTTTTCATCCAGACAGACACAAGCCGCTTGCCCTGCGGCACTTCTCAGCCAACTCCCCAATAGTGTTGATTTTCCCGAACCGGCCGGAGCAGTCAACAACGTCATCTTGGATTGCATAACTTCATCGTATTGCGAACTGAGCCTTGGACGATCCATGGTATCCGCTGGTAGAGGGGGTAATTCCAGTTTGTTCGCCAAAATCATAAATTGAAGCCAGTCGCCATGGAAACCAGCTGTTTGTTCTTGCTGCATGTAATCCTCCTGAACCCGCACTGGGGTGCACATTATAGAAATCGTTGTATGTACATTTAGACATTCTAAGTATACAGGGAACAACGTCGATGCCGCACACCATTTTATACAAAAACCAAAGGCAAATAACCCTGCACAGACAGTACAGGGCAAATGAGACGATTATTTATCTTTTTATCTCAGCAACTTCAAATTGACGATGATATAATTCAAACCGGATAATAGCGTAACACCTGTCGCAATCCATATCAAAATCATATCTATTCTCAAATCTGTAAAAGTACTAAATATCACATGATGAAGTAAAACGGTAAGGATTGCAACGACTTGAAGAACCATTTTTATTTTTCCATATCGATCAGCAGCAAGTGTGATTCCCTGTTCTGCAGCTACCATACGCAAGGCTGTGATTACAATTTCACGTGCAATAATAACAACTGCAACCCACGAGCTAATCATATTCACCTGAACCATCATAATAAGTGCCACTGAAATGAGAAGCTTGTCTGCAAGAGGATCGAGCAACTTACCCAACCTGGTTACCTGATTGTACTTTCTGGCAATATACCCATCCAGTTTATCTGTACAAGCGGCTAGTGCAAAAATAATTACCGCAACCATCAAACCCGGCTCCTGCTGAACGAGAAAGCATAGCATAAACAGCGGAATCAATGCGATTCTTGCCAGAGTGACCCCGTTTGCCAGATTCACTGCTCCTTCGCCCCCTCCAGTAACTTCAGGATTTCCAATGCCACATCACGTGGGGTTTTCAATTGCCCTGTCTCATAAGCATCTCGAAATGCGCCAGACAGTGCAAATTCCTCTGTACTTTTTCCTCTCGCCACAGCCTGCAATTCCGTATCCACCATGCCCGGATCATAAGCGATGATCTCTACCGGATTAGACTGCGAGGTTTGTTCCATCGCTACACATTGTGTGAACATGTTGATTCCTGCCTTCGATGTACAATAGGTAGCCATCGAAGGAGCAGGATAACTGCCCGAAGCAGAACTCACATTAATAATTTTTCGGCGTGCCGTTATACGGTTAGTATGGTGAATAAATGATGACGTAAGAATCATCGGCGCAACCAGGCTAATATTCAGATGAACGCTAATCTCATCCGCAAGACACTGATCTATGGGTTTTAACGGTTCAAGCATGACCGCATTATTAATAAGTCCGATGCATTCCCCAGGAAGAAGCTGAATCTGCTCCAATATGCCCGAGATTACATCGTCGATGCCATGAATGTCTTTAAGGTCGAACTGGACATGAGTGTACCCTTCGTAGATATTGCCCAAGTCGGATGCTCCGCGTGCTATGCCGTAGACGGAGTCTCCTTTTTCCAAACAAAGTTCTGCAAACTGTCTACCAATGCCTTTGGATGTACCTGTGATAATAAAGGTTCTGTTACCCAATATGCTCCTCACCTTTCAATTCTCATATCTGCTCTAATGCCGCAGGATTGATATGTATTTCATCTCTAAACGTGTCAGTCACGCTCTTCCGGTTTTCTCCACATGGTCACCCACAAAATAGGCAAACCAAAATACGGATCTTCCTGCCCCATCGCTTTCATTGGACGCAGTTCCACACACTCAAACGGGTCCTCCAGTAAATACCGAAGCTTCTCCTCCGTAAAAGCAAGCCCGCCCCGCATTGACTTCTCGCGGTAAACTTCCCAATCGTCCATGACATGCTCCGGGCCGCCTTGACCACCGAATCCTGGTGCAAAACAGGTCATGCCGAACAGCCCTCCCGTCTTCAGCGCACGATGAATCATCTCAATGTAAGGAATACGCTGATGCGGTAGCAGATGGTGCAGACAGCCCGAATCATAGACCAGATCATATTCCTGCTCCGGCGTCAGTTCGAACACCGAACGACATTCAAAATGTACATCCAGCTGTTCTTCCGCGGCCCGTTCCTTGGCCCAAGCAATCGCAGTCTCTGACAGATCATAGGCGTCAACCTGATAACCGTGCCCTGCTAGATACAATGCATTCCGCCCGGGGCCACATCCCAGCTCCAGTGCTCTGCCCCCTCTTAAGCGTCCAGCTTCTACATCAGCAACCAGATTCTCGTCTGGCTTGTTTGGAAAAAACGGAATGGGTCTGTCCCGATTCTCATAGAACGGCTCCCAAAATTGCTTGGCCGATCTGAAATCCGCATCGAGCATATCATAGAGATCCTGCACACTTTTTATCGTTTTCTCCAAAGTCTGAATTCCTCCTGTTTTACCGCTTAAGATGGGTTCTTCTTCACTACTGTTCCCTACTGTTTTCCCTAGCATTTTTGCATGAAATCCAACTCAATTCACTACACTTCATTATAACATTTTTAACCATTAATTCTCTATTTTTCATGTGTAAATTTAGTAGAATATGCATTATTTTTTCCATACAAAAAGCGAACGACATCACATGTCGTCCGCTTGAAATTCCAGCTATAAGATTACCACTGTACAGCTATAAATACGTTTAATTTTATCCCTTGCGCTCCATCACGGCAAAGTAATTTTTCTCATTATCTGCAAAATTAAAGACACGTCCTGTCGGCATCTCTACAATCTCTCCAACCGTTACATGTTTAGCAGACAAATCCGCATATAACCGATCAAGGTCATCGGTGAAAAACATCAACGAAGGTGTGCCCAGATTTACTCCAGCCGACATACGTGCCACGACCTCTTTATCATGCAGAATGATGCTGGTCTGTGAATCTTTCGCAGGCGCGATCTCAATCCACCGCATACCTCCCTCAAGAATAACCTCACCCACGATATGGAACCCGGCTACTTCCGTCCAAAAAGCCAGAGATTCATCCTGGTTATCGACGTACAGCATAACTTGGCCTACTTTGCTAAACATGTGCCAACCACTCCTCTAATCAAGTTATCTCGGTATACCTTCAAACTTAGATTGCCTCAGATTCCAGTTGAGTATAACACGCATGTCCTGGTTTAAGATAAACATTTTAGAGCAGCTAAATTGACGTTGCATGCCACCTATACGGCGAGGAAAGTTTGCTGTAATTTCTTTTTTATATTCCCAGTCGTTCTCGAAGTGAAGTGATCTGGGCAACATGATGTTTGCCATGCCATGCATACAATCCTAGACAATGATCCAGTCTCATCGTTTCTTTGGATGCTGGATGATAGAACGCTTTGGCATAGTCTTCGTCCGTTAGCGCGTATAGCAATGCCGACCAGCGGCGATGTAGTGCATCTAGAAGATGCAGTGAAACCTCCACACCCAGATCCTTGGAATCGCTCAGTTCGGCCCAACGTTCCTCAAAATACGGGCGAATCGTGGGGGTATCCTCTGTCAAAGCGAGCTTGAAGCGAATCACACTGTTCATATGACTATCTGCCATGTGGTGAATAACCTGTTTAAGCATCCAGCCTCCGTCCCGATATGGCAGACTTAGCTGCTTTTCATTCAATCCTTCTACCGCTTCTCTCGCACACTTAGGCAGGTCTGCAATATCTTGAATCCATTGTTGCCTTTGAGCCAGCGTTATCTCGCCTTCATGTGTGAACTGACCAATCGGATATCTAAAGTCCATCTTATTTCCCCCATGATCCCAGTGGATTTGTTTACTGCATATGAACACGACACCACTCACCGGGCTATTTTATAGAGTATACTCCATCAGCCAGCAATCTCTCATCTGTCCTTCATGCAGTTCATGCTGTGGCAATGGTTTAACCCTTTTAAAACCACATTTCTCGTAACAAGATAACGCACGTTCGTTCCACGCTTGCGGGTCCATAACCACTCTCCGGGCCTGTTTCTCCTGAATCAAATACGCTGTCATAGACTTCACCAGTTGTGAGCCGATCCCCCTGTTCCAGCAATCCGTTTCCCCTATAAACTGATCGGTCCCATAGATGATCTCGCCATTGTCAGCATAACCATATTCCGCACGTTCCTCTGTCTCCAGCTCATAGAACTGAATGTATCCGATTGCCTTCCCGTCATACTCTACAATACAACGGGCAGCCTCATCATCCTGTTTGTAAAAATGTGCTCTCACAAGCTCCAGATCATGCGGCTGATCACGACCTTCGTAGTACTGCAGAACCTCCGGGTCAGACAACCATTGGACTAGCAATTGCTCATCCTCCGTCTGTAGCAGGCGAACTGTCAATTTTCCCACTTGATATACGATATTCATTTCAGCTCCCTCCACGAACCCCGCAGAATGGCTGATGATATGACATCAGCCATTCGCGTCATTCTCTCCAACTCCTTACGCTTTTACAGCCTTCCATATATATTTATGCTCTCGAACGGCTATTTTCCCATTGATCGTATGTTCCTTTAACTTGGTTTGCAATTGTTCACGAAACTCAGAGCTTGTGTAATCCGGGTTACCCGGAACGTCTGCAAGGAAGAGAGCAAACTCATTTTCGTCAGGAAAAACCATAAGTGCCTCATGATATTCTTCGATCTCAATCTGCTCGTAAAGGTTACGTTCCAACCGTTCACGAACCTTGGTAACATCCGTATGTATTCCAAACAGCAGGCCTCCCTGAGGGAGAAGTCTTCCGTATTCAATAATGGATGTGGGAACCCTGTTATATGAGTAGCATGTGCCGCCATTTTAAGAGTAAAGTCACCGTGTCCACAGCCTGCATCAAGGACCGATGTATACGCAGGCAGTAACTGGATCAGCCGCTCTTCGAACATTTCTTCTGCGGACTTCCCCTCCCATATGTACTGTGCCCGAGCTCTGTATCCACCATTACGTCGTGCAATCATATCGTACCACTCCATACTCATAGACATCCTCCTATCTGGAATTTTGATCCTAAAGTAACATTCGGGCGAAACCATACAGATTCCCCTGTTCTTGTAAAAATTGAAACGCATCTATTTCATCGTCCGTATTATGCTCGAAATCATAATTCCCCCATAATAATCCATGAATCTGGAGGTTGCTCACATGTCATTTTTCAAAAAAATGCTGGCCAGTGTTGGTGTAGGTGCAGCAAAAGTAAATACGGAGTTACATACAACAGAAGTTATGCCCGGAGGAACTCTTTCGGGAATAGTGTACATTGAGGGCGGAGGTGTGGAGCAGCAGGTTGATCGGATTTATCTATTAATCAAAACGCACTACATTCGGGAAAGTAATGATCGCAAAGTGAAGGAAACGGCTGTTGTAGCCAAATATCTGCTCACCGAGGGGTTCACCCTGCAGCCTGGTACAAAACTGGAAAAGAGCTTTCAATTCGATCTACCGGAAAATTTACCGATTACACTGCACCGTGCGGAAGTATGGGTGGAAACAGGGCTCGATATCTCTAGTGCAGTCGACCCCTCAGATCGGGATCTTTTACATGTTGTGCCCTCCAGAGAGATGGAAATTGTACTGGATGCCATAGATATGCTGGGTTTCAAGCTTCGTGAAGTAACCAATGATTATGCACCAAGGCTCGGTGGCAATCTGCCGTTTGTACAGGAGTTTGAGTTTGTGCCGACCACCAAGTTTCGCGGATATTTGGATGAACTTGAAGTTCTCTTCTATCCAATGGGGAATTCCTTGGAACTGTTGATCCAGATCGACCGTCGTGCACGTGGACTTAGCGGAATGCTCTCCGAAGCCATGGGCACGGATGAGACCTATGTGCGCCTGCAACTGCACGAGAGACATCTGGAGCGTGGTGCACGTTCCGTCGCACAAGGCTTGGAAGAGATTATTTCAGAGCATCTATAGACTACGAACATGCAAAACATCAAGAGAGCAGCCCCTGGCTATGTATCCATCTGATGCCAAGGGCTACTCTCTTTATCTCTTGTTTTTTCCCACAACATAAGAACGAACAACATAGTACGCTATAGCCAAAAGGAATATACCACCAACACTTAGGGTTATCATCAAACCGCTTCCACTTGCCACATGTCCAAAGTCAACTTGCGATATCCCACCAGAGGTTTGTAATGGTGTACCTTGCGGGACATGCTGTAATGTTAGAAACATGCCTTGGACTACTTTCCAAACCACCAACAAAAGCAGGAAAGTAAAGCTAACGATAATGGTTTCCATCCCCACACGTTTGTTCAGACGCATCCATTTCTCCCCCTTATTCTTATAGAACGAGAAACTGCTCCAGTTGCTGCTTTAATTCATCTTTATGCTCGTCTACATACTGGTACAGCAAATCGAAAACTTCTTCATTATCCGCTTGAAAGCTTAAATGTTGACCTTCCTGCTCTACCTGCTGTAATAACTCATGGATCTGTATCCCATGTGTCTGCAAACTTGTTGAGATGTCGTGTTCGGACAGACGTTCCACGTTCTCTCTGAGTTGTTCTGGCGTGATTCCTTGTTCCTTCAAGAGTTGTTCCACCTTTTGCAAAATCATCGCATCTGTCTCATTGCCACTTCGGATTAACGCTTCGATGACCTCTCTCAGATGCTTTCCGCTGGCATTCTCCAAATAACCGGTCAATCCATTCATGGATAGTTCCGTATCCAGATCAATAATCAGCATCATATCTCGTATTACAACAGGCAGATCTGAAACTTGTTCCCGAATCGTGGCAAATTCAGCCCGGTACATATCCATCGCAATGCTGCCCACCATTTCTTCGCCTGACATCTCTTCGATATTCACAAGCGGCATTAACTCCGCCAGTTCTTCCTGTAACTTGTTCATCTCACTTGTCCTCCTGCCTCTCTCTATATAGCGTAGTCATGATCTGCGCCGCCACGTCTCTCCATCATACCAGAATATGCTGTATAGAAAAGAAATCGCGCCAAGTTAACATGCATTTGACTTATGGAAAATAATTCGCTGTTATGATCTTGGCATCACAAGTTTAGGGAGGGGTAAGGATGCGTCTGGCCTTGTTCACAGATACTTATCTTCCAGAAACCAATGGTGTCGCAGGTACACTCCATCGTCTAAGCAACCATCTGAATCGCAGAAGTATAGAACATCTGCTGTTTACATCCCAATCCATCATGGAAGGAAACATTGAAGTTCCCGTAAGCTCCGTAATCAATGTCCCTTTTTTTCTGTATCCCGAATGCCGCATAGCATTCCCCAGCAGAGTAACTGCCTATAAACAGCTACAGGAATTTCAGCCTGATCTGCTTCATGTCGCTACACCATTTAACATGGGGCTACTTGGCCTGAGATATGCACTTAAGTTCCAGCTTCCACACGTTATCTCTTACCACACCCACTTTGATCGTTATCTCAATTATTACAAGCTTGGAAGTGTCATTCCACTCTACTGGAAGTACATCAAGTGGTTCCATCGCACTTGTGATACTACATTCGTCCCATCCCAAGACACGATGTACACCTTACAGGCTCAGGGGATTCAGTCTCTCAAGCTCTGGTCTCGCGGTATTGATTGTAACCTCTATTCTCCATGCAAACGAACCCCCAACATTCGCGAACGGTATCAGATCACCGCACCTCTCATCTTGCTCTACGTTGGACGCATCTCCCCGGAAAAAGATATAGCCACCCTGACAGCCATGATGCAACAATTGCCCGGAGAAATACAAGCACTTGTTCACTGGATCATTGTTGGCGATGGACCCAGCCTTCCCAAGATGCGGCAGCAGGCACCAACGAATGTTACGTTCACAGGCTATCTGCATGGCGAGCAGCTTGCATCGATGTATGCATCTGCGGATCTGTTTGTCTTTCCTTCCTGTACGGAGACCTTCGGCAATGTTGTGCTTGAAGCGATGGCCTCGGGTCTTCCCGTTCTTGCTGCTAACGCCGGTGGAGTCAAAGACCTCATCGTGCATCAACGTACCGGCATACTTGTTGAGCCGGGTAACGTGGATGCATTTATAAGAGAAATAAGTTTACGAGTTCATTCTTCGGAAAGGCTGAGTACAATGGGACGTGAAGGTAGAAAATTCGCCGAACAGCGTTCCTGGGAACAGATTTTCGACACTTTGATTGCAGATTACGAAGAGGCCATTGAGCAACGTCAACGACGGAAAAAGGGGCGTATCCATACGGCATAACAGTTGTTAGAGCAAGGTTTTCAGTTCTCGAAGTTGCTGGATCGTATGTAGCGGGGTTGTCTCAATCTCCTCCGGCCAAGGCTGGTTCACCTTCATCCAGATTGTGCTCATGCCTGCTTTGGCCGCCCCTTGTATATCGTTCACCGGGTGATCTCCGATGTAGAGGCATTGCTCAGGTTCTAGACCAAAATGATCAAGGGCTAATTGAAATATACGCGGATCGGGCTTTTTCACTCCTGCTTCTTCCGATACAATGATGTGGTCATAATCCTCTCGAATGCCAAGGTGATCAATCTTTCCATACTGAATCGGTGTTTGGCCATTGGTGATTAAACCGATCAGGTATTGGCCTCTCAAATGCTGTACCACTTCTCTTGCCTCATCCATCAGCACTGAATTTCGCACATACTCCCGGCCGTAGAATGCCATTAGTTCTTCGTGCGGAGGATGTTCGGCCCAAGGTAATTCCTCTAATAATTCGCTGAACAGCCGAGGTTTCTCCTTATAACCATCTTCGTCGAGCTCGATGATCCGCTCCTTAATATGTTCGGTTGATTCCATGTGCCCAAAATACGTGTTGATCAAACTTTGTGTGAAACCCTCAAACGTTCTTGTCCGATTAAGAATCGTGTTGTCCAAGTCAAAAATGACAGCTTTAATACGATCCATGAAGTTTGTTCCTCCGTTCTCCTTCAGTTAATTGAGAAGTCGAAACTACTTTTTCTTTTTATGATAATGATAGCCTGAGCACAGACCTTTTTTAATCGATTTTGCAGAGCACTTGTGTCCACCGTTTTTGTCCAATCGACCAGGATGCGCATACGCCGAGGAGGATACACCGATAAGCATAACCAGCGATAAAATGAGTATAAAACCTTTTTTCATATTAAAATTCACCTTTCTTTTGACGCCCTATGCTTTAGGGCTTTCTCACTTCACTTCACTTCATTTCATTTTACATAAAAATCCACAATATGGATATCCCTTATTCCAACTAAAGTCCCTTTATATAAGCTTGTAGTGCCTCAACGCATGAGTTATTCCATCCTCACTCGCTTTCAGCGTGACGTAGTCCGCACTTTGCTTAACACGCTCTCCAGCGTTTCCCATAGCGACACCTACGCCCACATAAGTTAGTAGATCTATATCGTTCTCTCCATCCCCAAAAGCCATCGTATCCTCTCTGCGTATATTTAGGTGAGTTAGAACTTTCTGAGCCGCTACAGATTTACTGACTTCACCCGCTTCTAGCACATTGCAAACGTACGGATGGAATCGTACAAATCGTAAATAAGGAAACTGTTCTTTATATCGGTTTGTCTCCTCCTCATTTGCGTATAAACACATACAGTATATTTCCTCATCGAGCGTCATGATCTGTTCCGCATATTCCATCATTCCAAGTGTCTCTCGAAGAGCAACTATCACATGATGATCCGTCCGACCAGTTCCGTTCATGCCAAAAGACTCCGTAAAGTAGGAAAGTGCATGTCCCTGAGACTCAGCAAAATGACTGAATTCCCTAACCATGGTTGAAGAAAGAATGGATTTATGAATGATTTCACCACGGCAAGTAATCAAAGCTCCATTAGCTGAAATAACCGTATCTATGCCAAGATGCTTAAACTCTTCACATAGATGATGTGGTCTGCCTGTCACAAGGATGATATGAATTCCTTTTTGGATTAACCTGCAAATGGACTCTTCGGTACACTTGGAGAGACTGCGATCTTGTTCACTAAGCAACGTACCGTCCACATCCAAAAATACAGCTTTTATTACTTTTTTCATTAACCCTCATCCTCTTCTCCTCTACTGCTGGTCGTCTGTCGGCGCAAAATGCTTCAGGTCTGATTTCGTTTTACCGCTCTTCTGCGCCTCTTCCGAAATGCGATGGCTAAACTGAATCACATCATTATGTGCAAAATATATATACTCCACATCCGGTTCATCCTTAAACTTCACTACAGCAAGGAAGGGTGGCAGTTTTACGCTCCAGACACCTTCTACGGATTCAATCTCATCAGGAGAATAATGTTTCTGCTCCGTTAAATATGTTGTGACACGATGTGCATAGATCATTTTGTTGACTTTTACATAGATAAACGGCGTGAGAATCAATACAATGAGCGTAATGCCAATCGTCCATGATACAATCTTTTTCGTTTTACTCATTTTACTTAACGCCCCTTGTCGTTTCTACCGGATCTGTACCTCGTTGGAACGCCTCATGTACCACATCTGGAATGTGCCAGCTACATCATCCGGTATATCGTGAACATATTGATGCATGACAGGTTTGGCGCGATTTACGGTATGGATGGAAGCCAGCCCTAACTTGCGCTGCAAGGGATGACGAGTAATCTTGATTTCAATGACCTTTTCCCGTTTGGACAGAAACAGTGTCGAAGTCAGCGCACCTGAGCGAAACTGAATGAACTGATCGTTCAGTGCATAGCGCGTATGATAAAAATTGATCACCCTACACGTTGTAATCCACAAGAGCAACAGTAGCGAGATCATCCACCATGCCTGTTCCATGCCGAACAAAACCGGTTTGAAGTATGCTAGCACACCCGTGACGATGATCCACAACCAGTTTGGTTTAAGTAACCGCAACCATAACGCTTTCCGAGGCAGCTTCTGCATTTCCTCCGTCACATGGTAGGAAGGCAGCATTTCTTCAATGATGCGATAGGCCTCCCTCACAGGTAAAAAGGGATATAATGTGTTAACCTCCTGGCTAGCTTCACCCAAACTGCCTGCGGTTGTAAGTTCTACCTCGGCAAGACCCAGCAATCTTTTCATCAGGGACTGTGTAATCTTGACGGCCTGTACACGATCTTTCTGGATCGAGAACGACGTCTTCTCCAGCATGCCCTTTGTAATATAAATTCGCTTGTCATCGGACGTGATCTGAAAATCTCCATATTTCACAAAGGTACGCACAATTCCAAGCCCGATAGATACGAGGATCAAAAGCAGAATGACCAGGCTCGTCACCCACCATGATTCAAGCCAGGTTAATACAAGGCTTTCGGTTACGGTTTCGTTTGGGAAGAAATCCTTCACGGTTGAGTACAAGGAACCCAAGATCGGGATCAACACCAGAAAACTAAGTGAAGTAAACGAAGCTTTGAACACATCTTTGCGCGTAGAACGGTAGTGAACGACGTGTTCGAATGTGCCTTTAATTCCTGTGTCATTGTTATTGGCATTGGCGCTTGAGTCACTGCCTGCTTGTTCTTCAGTTTCGATATACTGCTCTGCAAGTAGACTTTTCTCATCCTTTGCATCCTGCTCATCATCCATAATTCCCTCAACCGTAGCTTGGACTTCGGATAAATGACGGGCTACCCGCTTTTCTAATTGTTCTGCTTCAGAAACCGAAACGACCTGTAGCTGAAACGTCGCATCATCACCCTTGATACCCGTTTCGAAGCGTATAGAGGTTACTCCGAACAAACGATGAACAAAGCTCGTATGTCGGCTCACATTTTGTACTTTCGTATACGGGATCGTTCTACGGGTTCGACTGAATGCTCCCGTGTAAATATGGAAAGCTTTCTCATCGGCTGAATAACGTGTTGTGAACCATTTCCAGATGATCGAGATTAGTGCTATGCAAATACCGATGTAAAAGATGATTCTCGCATAGAAGACCCATGCCTGATCTGATCCTGCACGAAATACGAATAAAAACAGAATAAAAGCAAATGTACTTTTAAGCAGATTACCCAAACTCCACAACAAGCTGAGTGCATGATGCCGTTTCATCTCCGTCATTCATCCACCTCGTTAATCCGGGCATAATCCGCAATCTGGTTACGCAGCGCATATGCCACATCTTCCGGCAAGGCCGGTATATGATGAGATGAACCCATCGTTCCGATGGACACCGAGTATAGTCCGTATTTTCTCATCAATGGCCCCTGATTAGTTGATACGGATTGCACCTTGGCCATCGGAATGACTTGGTGCACCTTGTTCAATGCCCCATGCTTCAATTGCACAAACTCTGCGTTAACGCCATAAAACCAATATCGATACAACAACACGGGCTGCAAAAATATATCCCACACAGCATAACCTGCGGATATAACCGTGACTCCCCATAAAATCCAGCCGATCCACGGCCTCCAATCATAGACGGAGTCCAGTATAAGCAACGCTGCCAACACCACAAAGCCAATGACGTTGTAAAGGATCGCGCTAACTCTCCACAAACTTATGGCATGAGGGGAAAGCTTCTGTTGCGGCGTGCTCCATTCCTCTGTTCCAGTTGTTACTGCCATATCTGTTGTTTCTGACATGTTGTTGTTCTCTCCTCTCTCATGTCTTTTTTGGTCTATATACTTTACGATGATGCGTATGTATCGATGCAGTAAGATAAAAGAAATAAAAAAAGATGACTCCTGTTCAAGTGCAGGGGGTCATCTTTTGTTTTCGTTTATTTTCCAGCAAAATCCTGCACTTCACACAACCATACCATATTTTCGCTTCCTTCACCCCAGTAGTCCTTCGTCACAACATACGGTTCTCCAAACTTCCGCCGCCACTTCTGCTGTGCAATTCGATAACCACTGTCCAGACAAAATTGGATAATCCCCCGCTTCTGTAGTTCGGTGACCAATGCCGCAATAAGCGCTGAAGCAATCCCCTGGCCCTGCAGTTCAGGTAAAACATACAGTGAGCCCAGCGTTCCAACGTGATCCAGCCGATGGTTGGTGCATTCCTGAACGACTTTCCCGCAAGGCCCATATGAGATCGTACCTACGATCTTCCCTTCTTTTAGGGCAACAAAGAAAAAGGGACTTGTCGTCGTTGGTTCAAGATCAGATTCATGTTGCAAAACAGATTGTACTATAGTCTTTTTATGTTCGATCTCTTCCTGAATTTCATCCAGAAGTGATCCGATCCCTTCCTGACGGTATGCCTCTGGAATCGTTGTCTCAAAAATATGATATGCTCCATCCACATCTGCTGCCGTCAGTGTTCCGATTGTTATCAACTTGCCTGCATCTCCATTCATCTATAAGCCTGTATTCATGTTGTTGATCTTTTCGCTCCATTTAGTCCGTACGGCGCTGAATGATTTGTCTCAGTTGATTCGCGTTCTCTAGAGGGATCGTATATCCAGTCGTCGTATCCTTTTGGTTTACAAGCAAACCTTGCGTCTTTGGATCTGCACCCAATGACAGATCGTACCGAGTGACTGCGCCATCTGCATATGTGATGTTCATCGTGTATTCAGCAGAATAATCAAGCATCCCCTGCATACGCTCGGCACTGAATATGGCTTCGGTCACGATTTGAATCTCGTCAGCGCGGTCAAATTCTACATCGCGGCACGTTTTAGAGAAGTGAGCCTGATTACAAGATAACGTGATTAACGTAGGAATCCCCTGACTCTGTTGTAGTTTCTCAGCCTCTTTGGAGCCCACATCACTCGAATTGTTGCCACCGCACGCTGCAATGAATATGACGCTGAAGAATAGAAGCAACATTCCGATATGTCTCACCTAGCGGCCTCCCATTCAGCTAATAAGTCGTTTAAACGCGGGACTGTTTTTTGGACAAAAGCTTGTACAACCTCTTCGGTAATGTAACTTGGAATAATGCCCAGTTCTTCCCCATGTAAAAAAGAAAACGTGCGATCACGCCAGCGTATGATCTCATCTGCTGTTAAACGATCTGCCATCTCGTACCCTGACGAGTTATTTAAGGCCGACCATACTTCTTCGCTCCAATTCATGGTGCGATACAGATTAAAATCAATCTGATCCGTCTCCTTGTAATATAAACGGGCCAGGTCTTCCTTGGTTCGCACGGCTCCCTCACACTGGTCTTGCTCACGAACCTGTTCCTCGAATGCGGGATACACACTTCGAAACCAGTAATAATCCGTCATCACATGCATGAAGTAACCAGTGACAAAGGAAGTCCAGCCTTCACTCTTGCGCTCGCTGATGTAATCACCATAAAACTTCTGGAGACGTCCGGTATAATTGTCTTCTTGCTCAGGATAAAAATGAGTATACTGCTTGTCGTCCCTTGTTGTGCCTTCACGCATATGAATGGCATCTGGCGCAATATTTCCGAGATAAAATGCTCCCAGGTCCAGTGGTTCAGGCAACGTATCAGCCAATCAATGGGCTACACTTAAATGCACCATAGGCAGAGGCATAGACCGATCTCCTTTTTCCATTGAAGGAATGGTTATATATAATCTCTCGTTAGCTCAC
This sequence comes from Paenibacillus intestini, assembly GCF_030803945.1. Lineage (NCBI taxonomy): Bacteria > Bacillati > Bacillota > Bacilli > Caryophanales > Paenibacillaceae > Paenibacillus > Paenibacillus intestini. The sequence continues at coordinate 121,660 of NZ_JAURUN010000009.1, forward strand.
CAAACCTGCCAGTCTCTCGTCCTGCATCCGGTCAAACAACTTTTCCAGATCCGTATGATACGCAGGCTGATCCTTCACCAGCAAACGGATATATTCCGATCCACACTCGTAAAATACGAGGCGGTTAAAAGGTGCTGTATCGCCATAATGATTAGGCTGCAATTCATACTTGGCTCGAATCAAATTCTCGATATACCTTGCTGCTCCTTCATTCCATTCCAGCCAGCTCCAATATTCCGCTTGCTCTTCTGTAAGAGATTGGAACAATGCCGTTCGCGCCACCTGAATTTGCTGTAAATTCTCACTTTTCAACGCAGATAGAAGAGATTCAATTCGCCCAGCAACAATCTCATCTTCGTACGGGAATTCGTAATCGATCTCCCAGGTTACACGCCTCAACTGGGTCATTTTATGTTTAATCTGCATCCGGTCAACGATTCGTTCCTCGTATTTTCCATAGACAGAACAATGCACGTATTCATGGAACAGAAAAACCTTCTGCTCTAAATCTTTGAAAACAGAAGCGGTCACAATCGCGCACATCCGATCGTTCATATGATGTACAGGCATTGCGCCGAGGCAGTCATCAGGAATATATAGGTCGTCCGGTACGGTTTTGACCCATTCGTATTGCCCGGATACAGATGAATAATCATAGATATATAACAATGATTCGTGTGCTACAACAACCGGATGGTGTTCTGCAAAAAAAGGATGCAGGCTGACCAGCTCGATCTGAAGCTCATTTAACTCGTTAATTTGCTGCAAAAATGTATCCATGTCTAACCCTCTCTCTTTGCAAAATGATACTATTATCATACTAAATCAGTATCCGTAAATCACTGAGAGAAAAATGATAATGTTGTGCGAAACTCCTCCTAGCTTTTGATATATCCCGCTTTGGACAGCACATATTTGGTGAATGGATTGATATCCGGAATCGGCTGAGTCAAGTCGAAGTACCTGAGCTCTAACCCTTCATCATCCATCACCGTTGGACTGCCCGTAATGCCGCCTGCTTCATAGATTGCCATGACATTGTATACCTCATCTCCATGTGGATAACGGTAATACATATCCTGACCCGAAAATATGGTAATCAGCTTATATGCCTCTGCTCGCAGACCAGCTTCTTCATATAGTTCACGCGCAGCAGTCTCTTCCAATGATTCACCCGGTTCAAGCGAACCGCCAATGGTACCCCAATCCAAGCTATCTGTTCGTTTCTGGAGTAGCAGGTGACCCTGCTCGTTAAACACCAGTACACATGAACCTGCCATGATCAAGGGACGTGTGCCTACCAATTTTCGTAAATCCATGATGTACCCCATGTTAGCCTCCTGAGTCCAAATGTAGTTAAAACAGCCCCCGTTTACTTAGGAACCGGATTGTTTCAATATCCCCTGATCTACCGAATCTTGTACGATTTGTTGTGTATACTTCCACAGCGTTGCTGACCCATTTGCAATTTCGGCATTACGATTTAATACCTGATCACTCGTAATGTTATATTTCTGCCATGTATCACCTTCATTCTGATGATTATGAATGATCGGCTGCAACCGATCCATGGAAGAAGCAAACCTGGCCTCCGGTGTCTCTTTGGTCTCGAACTCCATCCACAGACTTAACAGTTCTTCGGCTTGGTCTTCTGGCAACATACCAAATAATCGGTTTGCGGCTTTAAGCTCTCGTTCATGTTTATCTGTGTTTCCTTGGGTGTCATACGCAAAGGTATCACCGGCATCAATTTCAACAAGGTCATGAACAAGTAACATCTTGATTACTTTAAGCATGTCGATTTCCTTGTTAGCATGACCATGCAATATGAATGCCATCATGGCTAGATGCCAAGAATGTTCTGCATCATTCTCGAGCCGTTCGCCATGGATAATTCGTGTTCTTCGTTCAATCGTTTTCAGCTTGTCTATTTCAATCAGAAACTGGACCTGTGACTCTAGTGTCTCATCCACGCTCTTACCCCCTTCAATTACTAACGCATACACTCTGAAATGCTGTACCAATAGACCTGATAGTTAAAATCCAGAGATAAACCTGCACCTTGTGCTAAACGGATCGAACCTATGTTATCCGGAGAGCAATCCCAATAGGGACGGATGCCTCTATCGTTACATTCGTTCATATACGCTTGAGCAGCCAAGGCAGCATAATTTCGCTTACGATGACCTTCCAATGTTTCAATATCAATGGCATGTGTGTTTCCATCGACAAAAGCAGAAATACATATGCACACAATCTCTTCCTCGCGAGTAACAACATAGCCAACACCATGTTTCAAAAAAGCATCTACGTTTGTCCAGAAATGCTTGATCTTATATGTGACAAAAGAAAGATTATTCAACCTATCGTCTTTCAAAAGTACTTCGTCTATTATAATAACCTGTGTTCCCTCGACTGGTTGTATAAGCATTCTAGAGGAAGATGAGCGCTTGGCACTCTTTATTTTCTCTGTTCGCTCTATTCTTTCATCCGTTGGGTTTAGCAGATACACATGCTGTGTATCATCGTTCAGTTCACTCGGGCCAGCCATATGCTCAAGTACCGCTTCCCACCGACTATCTTCTACGCCAATCTCTACGTCAGAAATTTGTAATGATGCTAATGTGGGATAAATCTGTGTCTCCATGTACTCTCGGAGTTCACTTCGGAACACTTCATTCTGAAAATCACCAATTAGCTGATAACCGGATTGCCCCTGAACCCATACAAGCGCCGCTTGAGGATTGAGGGTATCGTCGACATAGACCCGTCCCGGGTTCATGCCTGATGCCACTGCTTTGACCTCCATATTGCGACAGGCATTGGTTAGATGTTTTATTTTGTGAAATTCAGAAGCCTCCAGCTCAGTAATCATGTACTCAATCCTTTCTTCACCTCACCGCTCTACCTTCTGCCTTGCTCGACTTTCATTTTCAGGATTTTCCACGTCCAGGCACCATACCAGATGCCAGCAGCTGGAAACAACACAAGTGCCGTCAGTAAGTTTACATAAAACTCACCATTCAGGGTTAAACTTTGTCCGCTCCACGAGGTCATCACCAAGGTATACAGAAAAGCCAAAGGCAAACCCCAGCCCAAAACGCCGCGCACCAGGATATGATGCCTTTTTCCTTGCTGTAATTGTTTCTCCCATTTGATCCGTTGTGATTCTTTCATATATCAAGTTCTCCTTTAAGCCTGCATAGCTTCTTGAATTTGTTTGAGCATATATTCGGCATAATCTCTTAAACGTGTATGTTCCACATTGACCGATTCACGTTCCCCGTTGTACTTAGCCAAACATTGGGAGATAAGTTCCTGATGTTCAGGCAATGCTTCTGCCACCGCACGCTCTCCAGCCTCTCGCTTGGAGTGAATCACTGATTCCTGAATATACAACAGCACGCGTGACAAAGTTAAAACATAATAGACCGAATTGTCTACGATTTCTTCCAAGGCTGAACTTGCATCAGATGCAATGGATTGGATGACATGCTCGCGGTTCGCCGGCTGGAACAGTTCCTTGATCGGCTTGCCATACAGCACAATACCTCGATCATAGATCACCGCCATATGTGCAACCACATCCGGGTCTTCATGACCACCGCAGAGATAATCAGGATCATTTCTGTACTTCTCCCGGTGATATGCAGAATAATGAAACTCAAAAGGTGTAGGGTATTGACCACGTGTTACAGCTGACTCTAGTACAATACTAATCTCAAACCCTTTCGGAATATGCATTTCATCTTCTATACGTATCAGTTGGTCGGCGATTCTGCGGTAACTCTCAGAGGACCTTTTCTCTCTACATACAACTAAAATATCGATATCACTCTGCAGCGGATGGAAACATCCCATCGCCATGGAGCCATGTAAATACACGCCTGTTAACGCGTCGGTTAACTCTTCCTTTAATACTTCGATGAGCCTGCTCAATATGGTCTTTTCATTCACCTTGACTCTCTCCTTCTGTCAGAACCTCAACTGTCTATTTCCACCTTCATCTCCCGAACATAAACAGCCGTGCCCTTGATTCGGACATCCATCCCCTCTTGCTCCCGGCGTACGTTCACTTGGACCTTGCCATCTCTACCAATCTCATGCCCTTGCTCTACTGTAAAATCAACCTCGTGAATCTCCTGATTCACATACGTTAAATAATAGGCTCCCATCACGCCTGAAGCGGTGCCCGTCACCGGGTCTTCCGTTGTACCTGAGTATGGCGAAGAGAAATGCCTTGCATGCATCAGAGCATCTGCATCGCGAGTTTCGAAGCAGAAGGGATGTAAGGATGACTTGGGATTTTCAGATAAAATGTCCGGGAACTGAGAAGAATCCGGTTTCATTTTAACAAATGCATCTAAACGACGAATCGGAATTAATAACGTCCACGTACCCGTACTTCCGTATACGGTAGGCATATTCATGTCCAAATCATCCGTTGTCAGATGAATAGACTTAGCAAGCTTTTCTACATCGCCTTGAAAGGGAACAAACCGTGGCTGGTCCTGCTTCATCTCCATCAACCAGGTGTCACTTTGTTGTTCAAACTGAATTGGTAATATACCTACGTTCGTTTCAATCGTGATAGAGTCTTTTCCTTGTAGTACATCACGTGTCTTAAGTCCATACATTGCCGCCATGGTCGCATGACCACACAGATTAATCTCGTGACCCGGAGTGAAATAACGCAACCGGACATCGGCTTTTTCAGACTTCAATACAAATACCGTCTCATTAAAACCGACAGCATGAGCAATCTGTTGCATTGTAACTTCACTCAGATGATCTGTTTCAAAAACAACGCCCGCCGGGTTGCCCTTGCCTGGAATGCTTGAAAAAGCTTCATAGTGGTACACTTGGATAGCACGCATCTACTCTTCATCCTCTCTTTACAAAGCAGGAGTTGCCCCGCCGTATAATTCAAGTGATTCATTTTCAACAACAACAGCCCCACCATCCGGGCACGCATATACTTTGGTTTGATAATTTTGAGCGTATTCTCTGAATGATTGCATCATCTCTTCGGAACGATCCCAATGGGGTGCAAACTCGAAATCTACAAGAGCAAGGGCCTGTAAATCGGTCAAACCGATATGATTCTCGTCTGCATCCTCACCGTATCCAGCTATTTGAATCGTAGGTGTCATCAGGATACTGCCCGCGCTAACCCCAATCAAAATACCACCGTCACTAATGTAAGAACGTAGCTGTTCAAACATATTTCGTTGCTGTAGCAAACTTAGAAAATAAAACGTATTCCCGCCAGATAGATGAATCGCGTCACATTGGAAAAGAGAGTCCAGCATGCTTTCCTCATACTCGGTATCGAGATCATAATACTGCACATCTTCCATCTCAAACTGGCGATAAAAACGCCGAGTGTGCTCGACATAAATGCGCTGTGGGTCGGAACAGGAAGGGATGTAACCGATTGAGGGCTTTTTGTGCTGAAACAAGCTTCGAATTCTCTCATTCAGTTCATCATGGGGTTCAAAATACAGATCGCTAAGCAAAACCAGTTTACGCTGTGCCATTAGATTAACCCCTCATCTTGTATTAGGACGTGTCTTAGATTACTGCTGTCTTAGTCCATTCCATGCTTCTTAAACTCGCTGTCCAAAATGGAGAAAAAACACTGGTCCGTCCACTTATTCCGCCACCATAACTCTTCCTTAAAAATGGCTTCTCTTGTCATGCCTACATGTTGCATTAAAGCCGCTGATTTTACATTCTCGGCATTACACATGCCTACGACTTTGTGTGCTTGTAACTCGTTAAATGCAAATTGCAGTAATAACCGGGTCGCCTCGCTTCCGTACCCCTGTCCTGCATATTCAGGCAGCAATGCGAAACCAATCTCCCAGCTTTTGCGAAAATCAACGTAACTCCACATCTGAACGATGCCCACTGGTGTATCACTGGCATCATTCAAGCGACGGATAACAAAATCATACGCATACGGTGTCTCGCCCTCAACGTGGAAGTGACTCCGGTACTTTTCCTTTACATCCTCTTCCTTCGTTTCCACACTCTCTTCATAATTCCACAAGCTTGTATCACATTCCAGTTTGCATATAAAATCCATATCCTGCTCGTTTAAGCTACTGATCCGAATCTGTTGTCCGACGATTTCCATACTAGTGCCTAGTTCTCCTCTCCAAGGATAGCGATATAACGTACATGATTAGAAGATTCGAATAACCTTACATGCCATAACTATTGCAATTGCCCATTAATGTATCTACGATGGTTGCTTGAAGCATCTTGTATCCACAAATCCAGTTCAACCCGGCTTACATAAAACTGATCTTGAACTTTTATAAATGGAAACATTTTCCCCTCAAAGTGGTGAAAAGCATTCAAACTGCTCTGTTCTGTTTTAATGATGCTCATCACCTGATCTTCATTCATGCCCAGATATGTAGCCGTCTCTTTCAGTGTCAACAAAACCTTATCAAGCAAGAGCGTCTGCTGTGCCGCTGTCTGATTCAGTGTTCCATTACTCGAATCTTTGTCCTGATTCATGAGCAGTACAGAGCCAATAATAAATGAGACCCCCAGAATAAAACTGGCTAATAGTATCGATAATGAAAGGGAAATGGACTTCATGTGAACCCCCCTATTGATTCAGAATGTACCGCGTGACATTTTCATCAGCAAAATGTTTGAATACACTCTCTCGGTCTGCCAAAGTTAGTTCTCCCATATACAGTCTTTGTGTCTCCATCGGCTGAAACAGGGTCATCAACCATTTCTCCTTCTCAAGCTAAACATCACGAACAGTGTAGTACCCTGCCTCTCCAAGAAAATCATCTCTGGTTAGATCATGCTCAACTAACATCATTCTGTAATTCGTGATCGTACCGTCGTGTGACACGATGAATGTATGCCCCGTCTGTTTTCTGCACCAAGCCAAGAGTTGCTCTGCTAGTCGTGTGAACTGTTGTGTATTCATCTGATTTATACTTTCTTCCCAGGCTTCTAATCCAACATCTATGTATTGCTTATCTGGGTATAGCAAGCTGAGTTCTGCCATTGAATAGATTTGATCACAGCCTAATGGAGCAAACTTCGGATCTTGAGGATACATTCTAGGGCCGACTAGAGGACTAATTACAGCCCCATTATGCTCATTCGTCATTAATAGTTCTACCGTTTCAAGAGTACGTTTAGTAGGACTTACCACAATAGTATCGTGAGGCATTATGTTGATGTTTTTACGTAAGGAAACGATTTGTTTTTTTCCCTGTTCAGTCAACCCCGGGTGTAATCGGTTAAGCTCCTTCGGATAATTCAACAAATGCTCCGCGTGACCATGACGAATAAATGTAATATCCACTCGGTACCCCTCTATTTCTGAATGAAGTGTCTTATGCTACTTGAATCACGAAGATTAACAAGTTCTTTTCGCAAAAAAACAGGATAAATCTCCATCTGCTCTGTCTCTTGGATCGGAAACCAGCGAAACGTTAATTCGCCATCTTGCTCAACACCCTTGAATTCGCGTTCATTATAGAAGGAATGCCCTCCGGGCAAAGAGATCACATAATAGAATCCCATTTCATGCATCTCCTTACCATCGTACTCATAAAAATCTTCGCAAACAAATGCCAGACTCTCTACCTGGATAGACACGCCAAGCTCCTCCATCATCTCGCGTCGAATCGCATCCTCTGTTGATTCATTCATCTCCACCCGCCCGCCAGGCAAGTTCCAGAAATCATCCTGCTTCGCCTGGTGTAAAAGAACTCTGTCCGCATCCATCACAATACCGGCAACACGAAAGTTAAATCGGCTGTTCTCTTGCAAATACGATATATTTCTGTTCACCGAATCAGTCATCGAGCCGTCCATCCTTCAACAAATCCATTCTGAAATCCGTTCACAAACGACGGAATATACAACACGACTAGTAGAAGGAGGCTTGCGCCCCCCCACCTGATGAATAATTTACGTTTACTAATCGCACCTAGGACGAACAACATTACCGTTACAACAATCAAACCTATCTCTACAAATTCCATCATCTTATATAACCTCCGTTATGTATCATTCTTAGTTGCCCTATAGTTCACCAATTACTCATAAATTTTGCCCATATACATCATCTGAGCACATCGCTTCCAAGGGTTATCAGACTTCTCATAATGCGTTAATCCGTTAACGGATTCCTGCCCCCAATCTGCCGCAGCTTCCAAAAATGATTCGATCGAATCATTTTGCCATTCATCGGCACAGGTCTGTCGATCCTTACTTAAAGCACTTAGGAAAGCAATAAAAGTGGCTTCGTCCTGCACCTCATTCACAAGTTCAAATAATCTCTTCTGCACCGCGTTCTGGACCTTCTTTCATGTTGTACTTGTTAATCGATGTCCGCAATGATCCATTTCGCAGTATCACCATCTGCTTTCCATTTCCAAAACACCATGGTGGAGCTGGACTCGATGTCGTCTTCGTCCACTTCCGTAATCATTACAACACCTTGATAGAGCTTTTTTTGTTCCGTAATCGTAATGTCACCCATGGAAGTGATTTTACGAAAAGTATAATTCGGCATGCCGGAGATCGGAGATTCCGGCGCAAAGAGGCTCATATATCCCTTTTCATCCTGTTCATATAAGTAACGCATATGCGTATTCATTAGTTTGACAATTTCCAGCTCATCACCAGAATACTTGCTCTCATCCACATATTCGGGCGGGGTAACTTCATCTTGTGGCGTAGAGACTGCTGATTCATCTTCATCCACGGTTAATTCGTCATTCGTACTTACCGAGACCTCCGGTTGTTGTGTATCCTCAGGCTCTGTTTTACTCTGACAAGCCGTTACAAGCAACAACATAACACCGAGGATCAAGGCATACTTTCGGATCATTCCACTTCACTCCCAGTTTGTTTTCAACCCATGACTTCCTGTAGATGTAAAAATTTTCTCCCAGGTACATCATAACCCATAATGTGGGATTTGCGAACGAAATAAGTCAACTTCAAGACCACATCCTTCCATCATAAAAAAACACGCTGCCTGCATGGATATACCCATGCTATATGCAAGCGCGCTAGCTTAATTATTTATTTACAAACCTATTTAATATTCCTGTACCCTTAACTTGGAGATCCTTCCCCTCCTCATCTTTCAAAAGATATCGGTGTTCCTATGCTGCATTACCATCTCATTTCGTAACTCTCCATATCATGTTAAACGCAAATCAAATACCTCTTTACCTCTTTCTTATCTATTGAGCAACCCTTCATCAAACCATACGTCCTCATAATCCTCGGCAATCAAGAACCTCCATCCGGGAGCAAGTCCGAGATATCGACTAATCTTCGCATCCCATTCATCGATATGAGCAACATGCAGCGGTACAAAGAAATCATCAGCTGCCGAATATTCCTCGGCCCAAATGTACCAGCCCGTCGTATCGCCTTCTGGCTGAATTCGCATCCCATGGATAGGCTCGCGTTTCTCCTTTACGTTCCAGGCAATCCCTACCTTCAGGTGGGGTTCACTCGGAACATAGTCTGCATGGTATTTCTCACACAGTTGCTTCTGTACGTGTATAGCACTCTCCTGCTTCACCATATCCCTCCATCCTTGGCATCAGATGCCGTAATAGCCTCTGTATCCTGATAACCATTCGTCTTTGGAAAAATCCACAAAGTCGTACGGCTCGCACTTCTTGAGATAAAGCACCTGATCATGCGCTTGTTCGCCGCCCTTTTTTTTCCAGATACACGATTGTTTCTTCAACACCTGCTCCGCAAAGCAGCTGCACATCAATGTAACTGCCTGCGTCCTGATTTTTTCGTTTGGCTTGCCAGATCAGTTCTGTGTCCTCTACGTTCCCGATAGCAAACAACATGATGCACAGCAGTTTCAATACCTCATGATCCTCTATTTTCTGATTCTCCATCTCTTGTTGCAGCAGCCTACGAATGGACTCCCGCTGTTCCTTGTCAGGCTCCATTCCGTACAATTGCAACAATTCATCTTCATTCATATCTGTTCATCTGACTTACCTCAGAATGTCGTTTAATTCTTCCGCTTTTTTCCTGCTATCCATTCTAGCATAAAAATAAAACGCAATAACATGCAACACGATTGATAGAAGCCACATTCCCGGGAACCAGGGCGCAATTAGCTCAAACATCTCTCTGGAAAACAACCAAATGATGCCCATGCCTCCGGCAATGTTACATGTAGAAGAAATAACGATGTTCCATATCGGCTTCAACGTAAGATGATTCCACAGTGCGCTGTACATCACTCCAAACAATAAAGCCGCAATAAGGGAAATGCCTGCAATGTTCCACAAATACACCATTTGAATGGGCTGATCGCGGTAGAACAGCGTCAGCAGTAGGATGACCCAAAGAGTAGTGACCGTAAATACCTGAAAAAATGATTGTTTAAGCTGATTGATCATGATAGTTTCCTCCTAAAGTTTTGAATATAAAACCGACTGACGGAGTAGCTGGAGCCATCGGTCAGATTAACCTGAATTCTGGCATGTTCGGCAGCTGAAAAGTTGCTGATATGTGTGGTGTTAATCATCGTCTGATTGTTGATTCGTACGAATGAAGTATCTTGAAAATCTTTTTCCACATATTTCAGACGTAGGTTAAGCAAATATCTCTCTCCTGTGACGACACGCACCCCGCACATGCGATCTTCCGATTCAATGGCAATGACGCTGCTAAGTTTAATCCTCACCTGACGATTGTTTTTCGCCTGAATCACGACCAGTTCCGTCTCGGATTGACCAATCGCTTCCCGAATACGATCCCACTTTGACTTCTCTGCAGGATGAGTTACTATTTTGGCCTCGTTAGGCTGCATCTCCTGATTTTCCTCAAACATAACTTTCACACGTTGTCCTCCTCTCACCACTCATATTACATATCTGAAAAGACACTTCCCACTAATTTGCGTTTTGTTGCATGAACCCGTAGTTGTGTTGCATTAAAAACAAAAAAACTACTCTTCAGAGTAGTTTTACGATCTTTTGCTCGTTTTTCTATGCCTCTGCCTTAACCTCTAAAATTAGGTCCTGATGCTGCCGTACCCACTCATTCATCGTTGTGATCGCTTGCTGTGAAGCCTGCCGATATGCTGCGTATAAATGCTCCATCTGCTGAAGCAACTGAGGGTCATGTTCCAAATCGGTTGGCGATACTTCGTGCCATGTTTCTCCGGATTTTTTGGCATCTGTTATAAGTGCTTCAATATCATCCAGTACATCAATCATCTCATTCAAATCAAAAAATTGCATGCCTTTCCTGATCCCGCTCCAGCTACGCAAATCAATGATGTTATATGCCGAGAACCAATAAAACTCTGCCAGACTTATGGTGTGATTGTGATATGAGTAAAACAGGTATAATGCTTGTTGCCCTTCGTTTAGCCGCATGTATACCTCTTTTTTGGCTTCCATACTCTGTCCGCGGACGGAGAGCAGCATCGGTTCAATACACAGCCAGCTTAGTTTTTGGGATTTTAAATCTTCTTTTCTGATCTCAGCCTTCATTACATGCTCCTCTCTTTTATCATGCTGTAGCACAAAATATGCTGAATACCGCGGCTACCCATTCGGGTCAATCCAAGGTCAAGAAAACCAGATTTTACATACAACTGATATGCAGCCTTGTTTGCCTCATTCACAGCGAGAATGATTTCGTCAATCTCAGGATGAAACTCACGTACCCAATCAGGTAGTTGCTTCATGGCATCCAGTGCATAACCTTTCCCTTGATATTGCTCCGAGATCGACAGCGCACGAATGAGTATTTTGTGATCCGATTCCGCAGGCTCCACGTATTCTGACCCTTTATGTAAAACAAAGAACCCTACAGGCACAGCCTGATGTAAAATAACGATCGGATCTTTGTCCGGATTGATCATAGCCTCTTCGATCACCTGGGCAGGCAATGCCGTAAAGTGAACTTGTTCATTTTTCAGCGTAAACTGGGTTAAATCTTGATGATATTGTTCTTCATATGGTACCAAACGAATACCTTGTCCCATCCTGTTTCCCACTTCCAGTCTCGCTAAAAATCTATATAGATTCTCTGAATTCCCTTTTTCATAGGGGAAAATCCGGTGATAAAGGCGACCGCTTCGCTTTTTCAGTTTTTTTCTGTGCTCTCCGTTAAAGTGTAAATGAATAGTTCAACTTATAGATGTTCGTAGACATGCCATTCTTTGAATCTTGTTTTCAAATTCAAGGCGGTCTTCAATATAAAAGTTGATATACTGTCCATCGTCAACACATGGAAATCATCCGCAGGCTCGTTCTCCTTGTTCATAAGGAAATCCAACTTTTCTCCCCTGTACTCGTACACCTCATGTGCTGACAGACTGCCAAACTCATATGCTTTTGCTGTCATCAACTGATCTAACCATCCGTAAGCACCGACGTATTCACGCAGGATTCTAAACTCCAGCTTTTTCACATCATGGGTGTACACACTTCGTCCATTCGGGTCAGCTTCGTAAGGTGGATAAATCTGATATGTCCACTCACGATCAGTGTATATATGGGCGATGTAACCGCATAGGTATTGCGCAAATTGGTGGTCTTGCTGCATCCGTTGTCTGTTTGATTCAATAACATGCTGAAAATCAGTATCTGTAGGAAATTCATGCTCTACAGCCATGAGGTGCGTTTTTGCCTTTTCACTGCGTATGTTCGTTCTCACATGAATGGAATCCGGTGCTAGGCTTCCCAGTAAGAATGATGGAGATGAATGCAGTACGATTTCAGATGCAACTGCAAAATGAACCATTGGCCAAGGCAAGCAAAGCCCTCCTTTTATCCAGAGATGTTATGATTTCAATGACGAAGCAGCGTAGCTTCACCTTTCATCAGGTCGATAAATACAGGTTGCTGAACCTTGTTGATGACTGACAAATCGATCTCATCCAGCTGATGAAACACAAGCTGCAGCGATTCTCTTTGTTCATCTTCAAACAAAAGCGTTCTATGATCCGCGGCCATGCGTCCAGCCAACTCTGCAGTAACATTAAACAAAAACATGACAAAAACGACTTCATTCCCGTCAGGATATGTATAGTTCATTTTTTCACCCGTGTATATCGCGGCCAATTCGTAAGAAATTACCTCCAAGCCCGTTTCCTCTTTCACTTCCCTGATCATCGTCTCTTCGATCTGTTCACCCGCTTCCATACCGCCCCCAGGTAATCCCCAATCTCCGTAATCCGATCTTCGTTGAAGCAAAATTTTCCCTGCATGGTCTCGAATAATAGCGCCGCCTGTTACGATAATACGTCTAGTCATTGTTCCCCTCTTTCAACAGATCGTTATACGCCAAAATGTATAATACAACGTCCGGTCTCTGCAGCATACTTTGTCATGACAGCAAGCTTGCTCAATTGATCTATTAAATCGGTTTTGTCATACACAAGCTTCTCATCGCATCTCTTCCCCGTCGTTACATCGATGCAATAATTCCCTGTAAGAACAATTGGGTCAGGAGCAAGGCTAAGTAACTCATTCCATGATCGTATAATTTGCTCAAGCTTCAACAGGATATCCTGCCCAACAATAACGGTTATCCCATGTACATTCAGTCCTGTATGTCTTGTATCAGTACTCGGATTCCATGTGTCTAACCAACGAAGAGTATCATGGATGTAAGATATAAATTCATCCTCAAACACAGCCTGCTCTACTACCCCAAGTCCACGTTTATATACCTTTCCATCAGAGTCCCAAGAGTAAGCATCCATCAAGTTTTCTTTGAGAACGGTTTGATCTTCAACAACAAATTGATGATTTGGCATTATGACTTCCTCCCAGTAACAGGGTCACTCATGCTGTCTCCTTGCCTCTTTCCGCACAAACAAAGAAGCAACAAGTGCAACGGAGCTGACAAGCGGTAACCATGTCATCCAGCCCATAATGATTAGTATAGGTGCCAGCATCAGAATGACACCGAAAAACACCATCAGACGCAGCCTTTTTTTAATGCCTTTGACCGTCCAGATCAGCCCCGTGCAAGAAAGTACGATTAATAAAGCAATGTAGTATCCATCCATCCTGCTTTTCCCCCTTCGAGAATAAAATCAGCATTTTGATGAACAGTAACCTCCGTTTATGACATCCGCGATCCAATCAAGTAATCAACCACCGGGTACGAGATTACGTTGCGATCCCTGTAGGCTGAAGCTACGGCATCTGAATATGTGCTAAGAACACCGTTCTGGAGCATCACGGGTCTGAATCCGCGCTCCATGGCACCATTGTATGTGAACAGGACACACTCTTCTGCGGCAAAACCGGATACGATGAGCAGTTCAACGCCTAAATCTTTGAGCGTCTGCTCCAGATTGGTTTGCCAGAATGCATTGGAACTCTCTTTGGTGATCGTAATATCTTCCCCATCCACATCAATCTCTGAAATGACCTGATATTGCTCGGGTTCTGCTCCCTCCATGCCTTCCACATCTTGAATATGCACGACCACATGGTCATTGGAGCGAAGTACGTTCGCGACATGATTGATATATTCGCAGGCATGGTCTATAGCCTTCTGATCCATCTTTTGACGCACAATGCTCTCTTGCATATCCACAATTAACAATCCTGTTTTCATCCGATCTCTCCTTCTAATATCCAATGGTTTAATTCGTATTTCTGCTTGTCGTTATCCAGTTAATCATCCCTAAACAATTCATGCAGCATTCGATCCCGATTCTCCAGAAAGCTGCGAGTAATCTGATAATGATCTGTATCCTCATACCTAATCTCGTGAATATGTCCGTCGTCAAAACTTAGAATATTGGCCCCCGGATACCCGAGCAGAATGGGCGAATGTGTCGCAATGATAAATTGCGAAGTACTCGACAAGTCATGAATAATTCGTAGCAACGAGAGCTGCCGCGCTGGAGACAAAGCGGCCTCTGGCTCGTCAAGCAGATAAATCCCCTTTGAACTGAAACGGTTGATGAACAAGTTAAGAAAAGACTCGCCATGGGATTGCTTATGCAATGAACGTCCGCCATAATATCGAAGAGATTCCGGCATCTCATCGACATGGGATGCAAATTGATAGAACGATTCCGATCGCAAGAAGAAACCGTTTGCCATTTTAGGCAACCAGGCCAGTCTTAGATAGTCTCCTAGTGAGGACTCAGATGCATGTGTTTCAAACACGTTATTCCGCCCGCCTCCGGCGGTATTAAATTCACATTGATGCGCGATGCCTTCCAGCAATGTTGATTTTCCAGATCCATTTTCACCAACAAAAAACGTAACGTTATTGCTAAACTCCAGTCGCCCCATGGAATGAATCGACGGGATACTGAAGGGATATTCCCCAGGTTGCTCGATCTTGTCTGACATTAATTCAACACTTCGAAGATACATGATCTACCTCCTGCCATAGGTTCATTCACGTTAAGCCCTATGTCCATCGTACCCTATAATCCAATATTTTGGAAACCGCTTCAATTGAAAAAGAGCGAGCTCGTTGGCTCACTCTTTATATTACTTTTCCATGTTGCTGAACACGCTTGTCATTGAGCAAGGTGCCACAATTGAGAACTAAAACGGATGCGCACGATCCTTAGGCTAATTAAAATACAAATCTTCGCTGTGCCCAGTAGCTGAACGCAAAGATTGAGATTTCCGTCAGAATTTTAGCTGCCAGTAGCGGAATGATCAGTTGTTCATTATACAAATATAACAAACCGTAGTTTAGTAATAGCACAAGCACCACAAGCGAGAAATATTTCGGTAACGACTGCTGAATCTTGGAACTCCCACCTGCGGAGAAAACATATTTGCGGTTCACAGTGTAATTGAACATGGAACTGCAAAGCCTTGCGGCAACCACCGACAGAAACAGATTATGTGTGAAATACTGCATGATAAATAATAATCCAAAATCAATCAGAGCAGATAAGACAGAAGATGTACTGAACATCAGAATGGGCATGTAGATACGAAACGAGTCTGCCAAAGGACGGAAATGGGAGGATTCATTGTGGTCCAGATAGACCGTATCAATAAATTCTTCTGTAATTTCATAATCTTCCTTATGTGCGGTTAGCAGCATGTTCATCTCATACTCAAACCGTTCTCCGGGAATTTGGCACAGCCAGTCCAGCATCGCATATGGAAAACCACGAAGTCCCGTCTGTGTATCATTCACCTTAGTGCCTGTTGTCAGCGCAAACACAGTACGGGTAACACGGTTACCGAAACGACTACGGACAGGCACCTTACCTGTAAAGCGACGACTTCCTAATACAATGCCAGGGCTTGTCTGCGCAAGCAGTGTCTCATAGATACTGCGAATATCATGCGGCAGATGCTGCCCGTCACTATCTGCACACACGACTCCGCCTTGGGGGCCATGCTCTCTTATATACTGAAAACCTGTCTTCAGCGCCCGCCCTTTGCCCCGATTGACCTCATGTGTCAGCACTGTACAACCGTACGCCTCAGCTGTCTCGAAAATTCCACGGTATTCAGCCCCGCTGCCATCATCTACGATCACAATAGGCCCAAGCTTAAATGTCTGTAACTGCATAACCAGATTCAATAAACGAACGTCAGGTTCATAGGATGGAATAAGGATTGTCATATTATTGTGCCTCCGTCAGATACAGAATGTCACTTACGCCACGCTCCTGGTTACGTCCCAAAGGATTGTTGACTACCCTGCCCATAAAATACATGGTGGAAGAACCACCGCCGTCCAGGTTATATGCCTCGGTTGCGCCCAGGTCTTTCATCGTCTGGGCAAGTTCAGCCAGCGTCATGCCCCGGCTGTCATCCTGTCTCCCATCAACCACAACGAACACATAGTGGTTTGGAGCTATCATACCGATAGCTGTTCGTGGATTCGCATCCTGAATGGAGCGATTGCCAAAGTTATTGTCGATTTTCACACGACTGAAATCACTAGTAATTTCACCGTTCTGCACCAGAATCGGCCCAAAGGATAACGTATTGGTTACCCCTTCTGCCAGCAGTTCAGCAGAGGAAATATCATTTTCGTCATACGTTTTGATCGTCCCGTCATTGAACAGGGCTAACGCATCCCTTGTCGGGCTGTCCCGATACAACACGCCATTACGGATAATGACACCATCATCACGGAATCCGTAGTAGTCACCGTTTATCGCAAAAATCGCGTTGTTTGCTTCGGCAATCTCCGATGTGTCCTCCGTGATATTGGTGCCAAAGCTATTGTCCGCCAGCGCAGTTCGCAAACTGCTCGCGTCCTTCGCCTGTACATCAGCTACATAATAGGTAATCTGATCCGAGCCGGAGCCTGTCTGCACCTTCTGAATCTGTATCTTTAGATCATCACTGCTGTAATTCCAGTCATCCGACGTTGCATGTACACCCGTTGCACTCGTTGTAGTAGAGGTTGTACTCGATGTTCCCTCAGATCCAGCATTCGCCGTTGCAGGAGTAGCTACCGTGTTATCATCAGCCACAACCACCTGTACATGCCGAATCAAATATCGGTCAGCCAGGCTGTACAGAATGCTACCTATAACAATGACAGCCACAAGGGTAAAGGTAAGCCACCTGCGTTTTTTTCGGGAAACAGGAATGCTATGTTGGTCTTTCCGATTGTTTTTTTCAAAGAGTTTGATCATGTATCATTCACCTCTCCAGATTCATTTACGTTCTAATGCCATATTAGGACCGGTAACTTAAATGAATCTGAAATGAAAGAGGTAAGATGGCTATAAGTTTATCTTTAAAATACAAAAAAGATCCTCCGTTTCCGTTAAAGGAAATCAGAAGACCTCAAAGTAGAATGGATTTATGTGAATAAAGCATCATAAGCCGGGCAAGGGCGCTTTTCCAGAAAATCCGTTAGTGCAGCGGGCTGCTGCTTATAGATATCTTTTAGCGACGTGCCACTATAAATGTTACCAATCACCACCGGATGACACAGCTCACAGATCAGAATGTCACCGTTACCATGCAAGTGTAATTGTTTCGTACCATCCACACAGTTCGAGAAATATACACCTGGCTGTTCACGCAGATTCAATTGTTCGGCAAACCGATCCATACATGTGAAATAGAGCGTCGTATCCGGATTTTTATGTTCGATTAACGCCTTGACGGATTGAACCAGTGGCTCTTTGGAGACAATCTGACTCCAGTCGGTGTGTGGCATCTTGATGCTGTTCTGAATCTCATGAATACGAACACCTAAGCCGTAGACTTTATCGCTGATCGCCTGCATATTTTCCTGATTGCCTTTGAACAGCAATGTTTCTAGCACCGTTTCCAGACCCAGCTCCGTGCACAGACGGATGTTTTGTTCCAATCTCTCATACATGCGTGGATGCACACGATAGTAGGCAGCATACGACTCCGCATCGGTGTAGTTGAAAGAAATATGAATATTGGACAAGCCGGCATCCCGTAATGCTATGATTCTTTCCTCTGTCAACAGACTGGCATTGGTGTTCAGCTGTGTATCGATGCCATGTGCTGCACAGTACGTTACAATCTCCAGACAATCCTGATATTTCAGCGTCACCTCGCCGCCTGACAGGCGTACCCGCTTGAGATGTGGAAGCTCACGAATAATTCGGATAACTTCTGCACCGCTGATACACTCCCCATCATCTCGATTGTAGGCACAGCAGTAGTCGCATTTATAATTGCAATTCGAAGTCACTCCAACCTCTAGCCCTTCCAGCTCATAGACGCCCGGGGTCTCCAGTTCAAGTGCTTTATATTTGTTTCTGATCGTCATACGCCTCCCCTGATTATCTTTCAGCCAGTTACCTCCACGTCCTGATAACCTGAAGATTATAGCGAAAGACATTCCAAGGTCGCTATGACATTATGTACGTTCCATATAAAAATGATTAACTCCTGCACCTCTATAATTTCAAACGAATAAAACCGGCGACAGCAATAACGATTACCGTATACGCTGATCTAATCTGCAATTGTGCAATGTCTGAACCATCCGTCGGTGGATGCATCAACATGATATAGAGAAAGTACAAATACACCAGAATTGAGATACCAATCACGATATTCAGCATTTTTTTTATCAAATCAGGTTTCCTTTCTTAACATGGTGCCTTGGAGTTCTGTTACTTTACGATCTTAAATGAGGAATCCTGTTCGTGTCCAATATGCTCCAGCCATTTTTCATGTTCTGAACCGTGTGAATACTCGTGTTGTCGATGGGATAAAAACTGGACGTATTGCTCCACTCCCTGTTAGCGAGCACATAATAAAGGACATTAATCACCCCACCGTGGGTCACCAGTAAAACATTCGATTGGATTCGCTTCTCTTCGAGTTGAACACAAAGATTCTCGAATGCATTTTGTATTCTTGTATAAAAATGGGTCGGACTTTCTCCGCCCGGAAAAGCAGTGTCCATCTTGAGCGTATTAAAATAAATCCCGGGGTACTTTTCCTCCGCTTCCGCATGGAGCATACCCGCCATGTCACCATTGTTCATCTCACGCCAATCAGGTGTGTGTATACCTCGAATGCCCAATGACTCTTCAATGGCTTGGCTTGTTTGCACCGCACGGGGTAGATCGCTGCTTATCACCGTATGAATATCATATTGCTCTTTATGTTCATACAGATACGATCCTAAAGCTCTGGTTTGAATAACACCTGCTTCGGTGAGTCCCCTTTGGCTCCAACCGCCGCGATAACCTTCTTCGTCTGCACCGTGTCGAACCAGGAAAATCTTCATGGCGTTCTTGTCACCTCTCACTGTCTCATCATTTAACGAACAAAAGTATTTTGCACACGTTCAGACTTGATAAAATACGGAATCCAGATCGCACAGGCAATGGCGGATCTTGCAATATCCCGAATCGAGCTTCCGTCTGCCAGTTCTCTCGCCATCGGAATCTGAGAGAGCAGCAGAGAATCCACGATGCCTACTGTAAGGCTAAGACTGTAAAAAATAATCATCAGGCGTGGAAGAATCGCTTTTTTACGATAAAAAGCAACGATGACATACACCGTGAATAATAGAAACAATATGTTGTAAATCGCCTCAAAAATAATCATTGGACCCCAAAGTGGGTGATAATAACCTGAATCTTTCGAAGTTAGAATCTCCCATGTCTCTGTGTTTAAAATGGGTAAAACAGACTGGCTAATCTGTGCAAGGAGCATCACTAATGTGAACCACAAACCAATCTGGATTAGGATCAGCCAGCCTCCGAGTCCAGACACACCCAATGGACGGTATTCTATCATTGATTCTTGAAATGGTTCTTGTCGAGGTTCTTGTTGCACTTCTAACACGTCCTTCTCTTATGCTGTTTTAACTGCCGCTATTCAATTCCATATGTATAAATACTCTATACGTTTCTTTCCTATTCTTACTTGAAAACTATTTAGTTCCTCCCATAAAAATTTACACAACTTCCTTATTGTACTACAGTGAAGAAATGAGGCATACTCATTTTTTCTACCTCCTATTATCAGGTTCGTTATACTTACACCATGTTCCGTCCCGTCCGCTCATGTCATAATTCAACTTAACAACAGCAGCCTACGATGCTGCTTACGATTACTTATAATAAGGAGGATTTAGCCATGCCTGATCCAAAATTAACGTTACTGCCTTTTGCAGATATCTCCGTTTATACCGAAGGTTTCGATATCGTCTCCGTACAGTGGGGACACGATGGCCTTGCATATATACTACTTATCAATCAAGTCCCTGAACGAAGAAAAGGTATGTTCGTGCAAACCAAACTAAAGGAGCCATACACGTACAAAGTGCTGATTGTATCGGATCAATATGTCCAGGAAGTTGTCATCGGGGGACAACAATTTCACTATCATTATGTACAGCCTTTACAAGAACATCTTCTGCTCGTTGGTGCGCGCTGCACCTATTATGGAAACGATCAATTTGATCTGAACGCCAAAGTATGTGATATGGAAGGCACGACGATTCGAGAATTTTTGCTCGGGGATGGGATTCAGAGTGTACAGGTGACGAAGCATGGAACGATCTGGACGAGTTACTTCGATGAAGGTATCTTTGGTAACTATGGCTGGGATCAGCCCGTTGGGGCGAGTGGATTGCTCGCTTGGGATGCATACGGGAATGTGCTCTATAAAAATAACAGTGCAGACATTGCAGATTGTTATGCACTCAATGTGGTGAACGAGGAAGAAGTCTGGTTCTACTATTATAGTGACTTTTCACTTGGCTGTATTTCGGGAGGATTCAAACCGGAGTCTACTCGAGTGAACTTCCTGAATCCGAATATATCAGGTTCCTCCGGTTTCTGTACGGATGGATATCACTTCCTGTTTGATGCCGGGTACGGGAAGCATGGAACATTTATTTTCAAGAAAATGCAGAAGTCTGGCAGCCTCACCAAAGGAACGAAGTTCCAATTGCTGAACGAGAAAAAACGTCCCTTCCAACAGGCGCGACAGGATTTTCGTCAGGATCGCCTGCTACTGAGTGAGGGTGACTTGCTGTATCAAGTCACGATGGAAGAACTGTTATCTGTTATAGAGTAGCTTCCAAAGGAGCTGAGGAATGAGGAAACGATCAAAAAAGCTTGAAATCAAAGATTAAAGTCATACCTTAAAGGACAATCCCTCTTCCTCCAGCGATTTACGCAGTATAGGCATGGACGATGGCCCTATACCGTGCAGTTTCAGAATTTCTTTTTCCGTATATTCAGCAAGTTTTGGTAATGTCGTAATATCTTCTGCTTCCAGTGCGCGTCTTACCGGAGCAGACAGTAGACTCATAAATCCCTCTTTCGGTTTACGTTCCGCCTCACATTTGGGACAAGTCGAACAATCACTCTTTTTAAGAAATGTATGTCCCTTCTCGCATGTTCGCCGTGTTCCTTTATTGATTGTCATTTGGGCTTTCCTCCTTAGAGATTGTATAATACGTTTGATAATAAGTTTACTAGAATGAAATTTAAATTGCAGGAGTGTGTTTAAATGAATTTAAAAGAAAAACTGATGTACATACGAGAAAATCAATATCAAGCACAGTCAGACGCCTTCGTCCTGATCCAAGAAATGTTACATAACATAGGTACGGTGGACGCACAATTGCGTGATGAGTTGATCTATACCACCCTATCTCACTGGATTCCTGGCCTTTCTCTGACTACATCCAAATTAGAACACATTTTAACCACCGTTTTAGATCGTGACCATCTGCTTTATGGACTGGGGGAAACCCATTCCGACTCCGTATTCACACGTTCCTTTTCCATGCTGGTTATCCCTCTTCTTTTCATGAGACACGCAGCATCGCCCTTCCTGTCAAGTGAGCGCATTCATCAGATTAAGGATGTAGTCTTTCACAATGTACGAGAAGAAAAGGATTACCGTGGATATGATGAAACTAAGGGTTGGGCTCACGCTGTAGCTCATGCTGCTGATGTGTTGGAAGATTTGGCTCAATATAATGAATTAGATGAGGCTGATTTATCAACGATGCTGGATCTGGTGTACGAGAAAATGACGATCAGCGAACGGGTCTACTCCGATGGCGAAGACGAACGAATGATAACACCAGTCATGTGTATTCTGGATAGAAACATCCTTAGTCAGGCGTCCGTTCAACAATGGATTCAACGTTTTGGCACGGTGGAGAATGAATCCGAATTTTTGCCTGCCTTCAGGCAAAAAAACAACATTAAAAACTTTCTCAAAAGTCTTTATTTTAGAATCAAATTTCATGGAGTGTATGATGCTGACTTATGTCCAACGATTGAACAAACGTTATATAAAGTAGAACCGGTCTACTATTCATCCTGAAGGATGTGTTAGAGTCCATACGATGCAAAAATAGCGGCATACTTCTTCTCAAAAATCGTCCATCGCTTTTGGGCTCCATATTTAGCGTGTAGCTGTTGTAGATATTTCTGAACAGTCGTAGTATCGCCATTTTGCAGTAGATAATGAAAGGTTTCTTCGCTTAAATGTAGTGCGGTTATGTTCATATAATACTCCACAATATCCCTGGCGCTGGTTATGTTCTCCATGTATTCAACGGCCTTTTCCAGATGGGAGAACAGTTCTTTAGAAAAGGTGACCAGGTCGGTGTCAGGTGTCAAAGAGTAGCGGTCTGGAGCAGCAGGAACTATTTTGTCAATTCTGCAGATAAAATGAGCCTGCTCCTCCAGTACTGCACCACTTGGTGTAACGATCTGTAGCTCCGCAAGCTCGGAGGAATGAATCATACCATTGATATAAAACCGAACCAGGCTTACGGTATTATATTTTGCTTTTTGAAAGTTGAATGTGTATACAAGATTTCCATCTACTTTACGAAAGTTAAGACCCTTCTTAGTATAACCGTGACGGACTAATAAAGGTTTCACTTCATTTTTGATCATCTCTTTAAAAAGTTCCTGCAACAGAGCTCTCTCCCCTCTATACCTGTTCGATTTTATAGAAATACGGCCCGCATATTGATTCATGCGTATGCACATATGTCCATGTAAACACCTTGTCAAAAATATAGATATCCTGTTGTTCATCAAAATCAGCTGCGACGACAGCACTTGCGCTCTCATAGATCTGGACAAACGGCGTATGTTGATACATCACATATAAGTCGGTCTTCTCTTCGGCATCGAAGGCTGCTCGTGCTGCTTCCCCTTCCAAACACTCCTGCTGTTTGTAACTGAACATATGCCATTTGTACTGGCTGTAATAGATCGTTTCTTTCGAAACATCATCCAAGTTATGGGCAAACACCTCATCCCAGCGCTGAACAATCTCCTCCGATTCCTCGCACAACTCGGTCACTTGTACTCCCTTGTCCGCGATCATTTTCTCATACATATATTTGCGGTACACCATTTCAACTCGTGAGTATGCCACGTTAAGTTCACTTTCCGGCAACACATCCAGCATCCGATTAATCTCTTCCCGAATCATGGGTGAACCTCCTTTATGTAGATACGTTTGTCGATACTTTACAAAACCATACTTCAAAACGGCAACAATACCTTGCGTCTACATCAGCCTTTTTCTGCTTGTCGCAGCACATAGGCCAGTTCGTACAGCTCGGCAATATCATGCCGATTCTGATCCCGGAAGCGCCGTACGGCTTCATCGATCTCTACGATCTCAACCGACACCACCTGCTCCCCATCCTCGGGATTAAGCGGCTCACCAACCAACTCCACATCTCCGTAACCAATCACCCTGACAAAATGCGGATGCGGAATATGCGGGCGATACGGCTCAAGTGAACTGGAGGTGCAGTAGAATTGCCCAAAAACCTGATAACTACGCAGCTCCCCGCCTAGTTCTTCCATCAGTTCACGTTTCAATCCGTCCATGTAATGCTCTCCTGCTTCCAACGTTCCTCCGGGCAGTTCCCACAGTCCGTTATCCAGTTGAAACACGACACACTGTTCTCCGACAAACGGAATAATACTCACATTACTCACCAATGTCTCGTCTATTTGCTCGCCTAGCCTAAACTCCGCCTCAATGATTCCCCAGTGGATCGACGTGCTCAGTGCCGGAAATTGTTGTGCATCTATGCTGTTCATTCGCATCCAATCCTCTCCCAATGAAATTCATGATGTACTGTCATCCATTCGTAGCCTGAATCTTTACCTCAACGTACACGCCATTCCCTTCCAATTATAGTCGAAAACACAAAAAAAAGGCCACCTCTCCCACAGGAGCTGTGACCCTCTCATCGCACTGAAACTAACCGTTAAGCGTATTTCTCATCAACTTATTTCTTCGAAAAGCAAATTCACAATCCTCTAACGTGCTACTAGCTTTCCCTTTTCCAAAAAAAGAACCCGGCTACAGAGCGGCAAAATCCGCTCATCATGCGTAACCATCACTGCACTCTTGCCCTGCTCCTTCACGAGCCGTGCAATCGTGCCTACAATATCCAGCCCGCGCTCCGCATCGAGGTTAGCCGTCGGTTCATCCGCCAATAGCACAGCCGGATCATTCATCAGCGCCCGCGCAATGGCAACGCGCTGGCGTTCTCCGCCGGACAGCTTGTCAGTATATGCTTTGCGCCGGTGAGACAGTCCCACCGTCTCCAGCAGTTCACCTGCACGGCGCTCGGCTTTACTTTTGTCCATACCTGCAAGCTTCGCTACTACTAATAACTGCTCCTCCACCTTCAGGTAAGGAATCAGATTCGCACTTTGAAATATAAATCCGAGCTGGCGCAGCCGCACATCCGAGATGTCCGTTTTACTTTTGCCCATGATCGAAGAGCCATCCAGTAGTACCTCCCCATCCGTGGGTTCGAGCAACGCACCTGCAATGGACAGAAATGTACTTTTACCAGAACCCGAAGGTCCCATCACCGCGACAAGTTCCCCTTCTGCAACCTGTAGATCAAGCTGATCCAGAATGGTGCGCTGACTGCCACCGTCATCAAATGTCTGTGTAATCCCTTGTAATTCCAGTCGGTTTCTCATGCTGCCGTCCTCCCAATCGCATCAAGCGCATCAATTTTGGTAACCTTCCACACCGAGAACAACGAACCCGCCATCGACATCAGGATGAATAACACACAGGTCAATGCAAGGGTGGATATTCCTAATTGAAAAGGCATAGTTGCTGGAAGAACAGATTCGAACAGCCGCACAAGCAATACGCTAATCACCAGACTACCGATGGACAACAGCAACACCTGTAGCGACACACTTCCTGCGAGATAACCGTTTCGTGTTCCAATCGCTTTTAAAATGCCAAATTGACTGGTTTTCTGAATCGTAATGACGTAGAAAAATACCGCCAGTACAAATGCCGAGATGACGTACAGGAAAGCAATCATCATCAATAATGAGCCCTGTTCCTCCTTATAACCTGGAATAGCGGATACCGCATCCGATTTGGTGATGATCTCTGTCTTTGGTAAGGCGGCACTCAGCTTGCTTACCTGTTCATCCGTACCTTTGACCGCGATTGCATTGTAGACTGGTGTGCTCGGTGAAACAGATGGAGTCGATGTACCCATTACAGCTTCAGCGCTCTTTTCAGTGCCAGTAGCGTCAGTATTCGCTTTAGCAATCGCGCTTGTTCCAGTGCCAGTGCCGGTGTCTACGCGACCTATTGCAGAAGTTGCCTGCACAGTACGTGATCCGGCTTGCAATGTAAGCCATTCCTGCTCATTCATAAACACCACCGGCGCGTGACTGAACGATTCATTTTGCACAAAACCACTCACTGTCCACTCCGTCCCCGAAGCTTGATCCACCAGAACCGTGCCAATCGTGACGCCGGATTTCGCCAGCTTCTGATCGACCACAACCTGTCCCGCGGACTGATCGTTGATCGCTTTGCCTTCGGTAACCGTTGGCGCCAGCCAGCTTCCCGGGTTCACCATGAATAGGGTGACATCGACCTTTTTGGTATCGTCCGCCGGGCTGACGGTCGTCATTCGAACCCCAAGCGGCTCGGCATTATCCTGTCCAACGACAGCACGGGCCTCATCCAGCTCCTGCTGGCCCACCTGTGAACGAGTAAATCGATGATTCGAATCCTGTTCGAGTATAAAATGGGTTGCTGCCATATTTTTAATCGAAGCCGCGTTATCATACGACAGCCCCTGCGCAAGTCCGGTTACAAACAACACCAGAAACAAAACCAGCACCATGATGGTGGCAATCAATGCGTATCGTCCTTTTGCAAACCTCATTTCCCGTATAGCCAAGTACATATGCTCTGACCTCCCTCTTGATAATTCAAGTATAGGAGGTGAAAATGAACGGAAAATGAATAACACATTACATCTGCGGAAGCGTTACGGTAAAGAGCGTGCCTTCAGCTGAACTGGACACCTCAATGGTGCCATGATGGAGACGAATAATTTTCTGCACAATCGCAAGGCCCAGGCCGGTCCCGCCAGATGAACGTTCACGCGCATGATCTGCCCGATAGAATCGGTCAAACAGAAACGGCAGATGTTCGGCTGCAATTCCGTCTCCAGTATCCTGAATATACACGACACACGCTTTATCCAACTGCTCTGCCCGAATCTCAATGCTGCGGCCTTTCGGCAGATGTTGCACCGCATTACCAAGCAAGTTCATCCAAACCTGCATCAGTAACACTTCATTGCCTGTAATCTTTATGGATTCCGGTACAGACATGCGCAGGGATAACTCTTTCTCCTCCAATTGCCATTGCAACACTTGAACCGCCTGACGGAATTGGCTTCTTAGCGCGAAGGTAGCTTGGGTTTGCGTCATATCTTCATGACCCTGTTCCAAGGAAGACAGGAGTAATAATTGTTTACTGAGCAACGAGAGATGCCGGCTTTCTTTTTCAATAATGGATGCGTAATGCGCCCGTTCTTGCTCCGGTAATTCCCGATCCGCTACCAATTGCGCAAATCCCTGAATGGAGGTTAAAGGTGACTGAATCTCATGGGATACGTTGGACACGAACTGTTGCCGGGCCTGGTCCACCCGTTCCAATTCACGGCTCATCGTCATAAAATGCTGGGCGAGTTGCCCGATCTCGTCACGCCTTGCTGTATTTAATTTCAGATTATAATTGCCTTGCGCAATACGTTTTGTCGCTTCGGACAGCCGTTCAATCGGATTGACCAGATAACGCGTACTAAACAGGAAAATCAGGACACTGATACCCACCGTCAATGCCCCAATGAGCGCAAAGAAAATCCGCAGTTCTCCAAATTGCAAAATAACATCGGGACGCATGAACATGGCGTAACGAACCTCGCCCACCTGTAGTGGAACCCCCACCGTATTGCT
Organism: Paenibacillus intestini; assembly: GCF_030803945.1. Lineage (NCBI taxonomy): Bacteria > Bacillati > Bacillota > Bacilli > Caryophanales > Paenibacillaceae > Paenibacillus > Paenibacillus intestini. The sequence goes on from NZ_JAURUN010000009.1 coordinate 149,423, forward strand.
TAATTGGTTGTCAAAAAATCCGGTAATAAACGGTTGGCTCGGAAACTCGGCCACGCCATGATACACATCGCCGCCTAGAACCAGACGAACAGCCTGCTTGTCCAACTCCTTTTCGCGGAATTCACGGCCGTAAAACTGATCATCGCCTTGACCATCGGTGACATAGATTTCGTATCCTAATGCCGCTGCATTGTGAAGATATCGCTGAACCGTACTCGGCTCAGGCTGCTCTTCGGCAAACTTTTTCATGTCCATGGCGATACCAACCAACTTCTCATCATTAAAGTCTTTGAGTTTAGCGTGATAGTAGATGTTGGAGAAAAAGAATCCGAGCAAACTACTGACGATAATCACCGCCACCGTAATGAGAAGTATGCGAACGTATAACGATCTCAATGCGATTTCACCTCGATTTTGTATCCAATGCCCCGCACCGTCTGAATCACAAAATCATCGGTATAATCCGCAAAGCGGTCACGCAACCGCTTGATATGTACGTCGACCGTTCGGTCGTCCCCTTCATAATCCGCCCCCCAGACAAGACGAATCAATTCATCACGCGAGAACAGGCGCCCCGGAAACTGCGCAAGCTGAGACAGTAGTTCAAACTCTTTCATCGGTAAAAAAAGAATCGACTGTCCATCGCTTACTTCCACATTGTTGCGGTCAATCACGATCCGGTTCATGCGAATGATATCGCTGGAAGTTCGGTGATATCGGCGAAACAACGCTTTGACCCTGTACACCAGTTCCTCAGGTTCAAACGGCTTGGTCACATACTCATCCGTGCCCCGTAAATATCCTTCTTTCTTGTCTGCCAGCTGATCCCTTGCGGTCAGCAATATAATAGGAATGTCGTAATGCTGACGTATGTAATCACACAGTTCAAGTCCGTCCATGCCTGGCATCATCACATCCAGGATCGCAAGATCGATGGGTGTCTCCTGTATCATTTTGACTGCCTCCACACCATCCTGTGCTTCATGTACCCGGTATCCCTCCTTCGTCATTACATGGCGCAACAGCGCACGAATATTCGCATCATCGTCTGCTAGCAGCAGATGTTTCATCTCGTAGTCCGCCCTTCTATAGTGATCCTGCCCCGATGGTAGCACAAAAACGAATCCATTAGCCAGTACTGTTAAGTGGTGCAGTTGACAGTACATCTGTCTGTGTGGATGCATGTTTATATTTTCGCAAATCTGGTTGACACTACTATGAGGCCGAATTATAATAAGTTTACAAAATATGAGTAATTGCTCATATGTTCATATAAACAGGAGTGAACCGTATTACAAAAATGATCAGCAACACATCCACAAGTAACACGTAACGCTATATGATCACGCAACATACATAACAGAGGATCGTTCCAAAGGAGAGGATTACAATGTCAGGACAACAACATGGGCACAATCATACCCACGATCATGGACACAATCACGCGCACGGCACGAATAATAAAAAAGTACTGCTCTTTTCCTTCATTATCATTACCTTCTACATGATCGTAGAAGCCTTCGGGGGATTCATTACGAACAGTCTTGCACTCATCTCCGATGCGGGTCATATGCTCTCCGACTCCATTGCACTCGGGATTGCTCTGCTGGCATTTACATATGGAGCCAAAGCCGTCAATACGGGAAAAACCTACGGTTACAGACGCTTTGAAATTCTGGCAGCCACCCTTAACGGTATTACGTTAATTGCCATTGCGCTTTACATTTTCTACGAAGCAATTGGCCGCTTTATCCACCCGCCTGAAGTGGCAACCATGGGTATGCTGATTATCAGTACGATCGGATTGCTCGTGAACATTCTCGTTGCCTGGATTATGATGCGTGGCAGCGATACCGAGGGCAACCTGAACATGCGCGGGGCTTATCTGCACGTAATCAGTGACATGTTGGGGTCTATCGGCGCGATTGCTGCTGCTCTGCTGATGATGTTCTTCGGCTGGGGCTGGGCAGATCCGCTCGCAAGTGTCATTGTTGCGGTGCTGGTATTACGCAGTGGATATTATGTCACCAAATCCTCGCTACACATTCTCATGGAAGGCACACCCGCAAACGTCGATGTGAACGATTTGGTTCAGACGATTCAACAGGTGGATGGCGTCAAAGGTGTACACGATGTTCACGTCTGGTCGATCACCAGCAACCTGAACGCACTGACCGCCCATATCGTAGTGGATGGAACGATGGATGTATATGCGTCAGAGTTGCTTGTACAGAAGATCGAACATCTGCTGGAACACAAAGAGATCAAACACGTCACGTTGCAGGTTGAGTCTGAAAAGCATCTTCACGACACTTCCGTCCTCTGCACCGTCAAAGGTGACGCACCTGATGCACATGCGCATCACCATCATTGATTTTAGTGCAGGCTGACCGACACTTGTGGCGATTCGATGAGACAAAACAGTACGATTCCCGTTAAGGGATCGCCCTGTTTTTTGCTGTTATAACTTTAGCATCAGCGCTACGTTGGCACAGTATGCATAGCGTTGGCATTAGTGTTCACTTTGGCGCTAGCACTGGAACAATCATTAGCATCGGCATCGGCATCGGCATCGGCATTGGAACTAAAGCTTGCTCTGTGCCGTTCGGTTAATGCTACCGTTTATACTGCAATAAATTCCAGAAACTCCAGCCGATTCCCAAAGGGATCATTTAAATAGAAACGCCTTACTCCCTCATCTGCTCTTGCTTCATCATCTACAACTTGGATACCGTGCTTGTGCAGGTGTTCGCGTAACTGCTCCAGCTTCTGTACATGAAAGGCCGGATGGGCTTTGGAAGCGGGTACAAAATCATGTTGCACACCGATATGAACCTGATGCTCCCCGCATTGAAACCACACACCGCCGCGTTTTTGCAGCAGTGCAGGCTTTGGAATTTCTGTCCATCCCAGAATTTGATTAAAAAAATCTCTAGCTTCTTTCTCGCAGCCTTCAGGAGCAGCCAGCTGAACATGATCAATGCCGTTGAAATGAAAGTTCATGTTATTCCTCCCCCTACCGAGTTTCATTTAGTGAAACTAAGTTTCGTTTTATACTTCCATTTTATAGATATAATTACAATAAGTCCAGAGTGTTTTTCGGCGAACTACATCGTTATGTATGCAAGCCCGTTGTTACCGCCTAAATATCTATTTCATCCCAATTCAGAATTACATATCCTAATTGACACAGCAGAATAACAATATAACTGATATTAATGATCATACTTCTCTTCAAATTTCTACTCTGCTTCTCATGTTCTTCTGAGTCAATTGCTCCGCGTCCCGCCCTCCATCCTATCCTCTGTTTCTGTTTCCGCAACATCACAAATTCCAGCACCCCGAAGGCTCCCCAGACCAATGTAAATAGTAACGACATGGCATTGACCACCGACAGTAACATGAGTGAACCCATATCCCAACCTTGTTCTATCCCCCATTTAAAAATCAAATTCACCATGATTGTCAAAGCAATCAGTCCAAAACCAATATAGCTTAAATAAGGTGTAACCCCCGTTTCACGCATGTCTCGCATTTCTCTTTCTCTCCTTAAGTTTCAATTTAATTCACCTGTAGTACATCAGCTTTTGCGCTTCCATCGTCAGCCCGAATGAAATGAGCCGATCTTTCATCGCTCGATATACATCAGGATCATCGAACCCTTGTGCCTGACTGTCCCGGATTAAACTAAACAGACCCACCTGATCTGCGCTCGATATATAGGATTTTAACTGCTGCTCCTGATCGTGTGGGATCTCTTTCTCATGCCAAGGATGAGGCACTGCTTTCTTAGGATCACTCACTAAATCTTTCCCTAACGCAACACCAAGTCCATCAAGTGTATCGATAATGACTTGCCCGCGTCTGATCTGCTGTGCTTCCTGAATGTAAGAGTATCCGTCCGGGATCGGCTGAAGATCAAATCGCTGCATAGCCAAATCTCGAACCTTATTTTTTTCAAGGTCCCAACGTTTCCCGTCAAAGTACTCACTTTGACTCACTTCCTCCGTCTGTTCTTTCACAAAGTTCAGGTACTGTTGTTTCGATTCAAATTCATTGAGTAGGAGATCCTCATGACCTGAAAAACTAAGCGCAAAAAAATCCCGGATATTGCTGGCCACAATCCTCGCATAATGTCCAAAAGCCATCGGGTCTACACAAATTATAGGCGCTAAATTCAAATCAGAAACATGTCCAAAATCCGTCAAAAATGAATAATGAATGCCACCCATGCCTGTATTGGCAAATACGATCGCATCCGCAGGAGAACTCAAATAACCCCCATGATCATCAGGATCGAATTGTAGAAAATAACCCGTCGGTGTCTCCAGATAAGATACTTCATGCTTGATTTCCTGCTCCCAATCCATCATATCTTGCAACAATTCAGGAATCTTATAAGTGCTCGTCATTACACTTCCTCCTCCGTAATACATCATGTACAATTTAGGTTGTTGAATGAGACGATGCTATTGAATACTTACTCAACTTAAACGCTAACGATCACCAGAAGCCTTATATGGCCTGTTTCGCAGTTTTTTATATTCTAACGATCACCAGTGACGTTATTTATCCAATTTTGCGCCAATACGGCATATTTTTCAAGTTTTTGGATGAAATAAGCTTCCTGGAGATCGTTAGAATTCTGGCACCCTCATTTCAGGGGAAATAAGCTTCGTGGGGATCGTTAGAATTCTGACACTCTCATTTCAGAGCTGGAGTACTACTTGAATCGTAGCGATACCCATAGGCGTGCATATAGATTCTTTTATTGAATACTGAAAAATGACAAGAGCCCCGGCTGTAAGCCAGAGCCCTCTCATTATACTCATCGAATTATATTCATCGAAACATTTCTACGATCCCTTTTATCCCACCAGCAATCCAGCCTCCGAAATCCGATCATTGACCGGTGCTTTCAGGGCTTTCAAGGCTTTCAAGGCTTTCAAAAAAAATCACTCATCTCCCGACGACCTTTGCAACGTAAAATAAAATCTGACCCCCTTCGGCGTATTTGCTACACCATAGGACTGCTGATGCAGTTGTACAATCTCCTTCACGATAGATAACCCCAGCCCGGTTCCACCGGCCTGACGACTGCGCGCATCTTCCTCGCGGTAGAATCGATCCCATATTCGTGTCAGCTCATGCTCTGCAATGGAAGGCCCTTCATTTTCTACAACAATACACACTTGTTCATGCTCACGATCATGCTGGATATCTATCCGTATGCTACTTCCTTCATCCCCGTTGCGAATCGCATTACTCACATAATTCAGCAGAACCTGCTGCATCTTCTCTGCATCGGCCCAGACATGTACATCGCGGTCACCCTGCACCTCGAACTTCATCTGCTTTGCCTTGGCGAGTTGTCTCATCTTCTCCACACATTCAGCTACAAGTTGATCCGCCGTAAACGATTCCATACGTAGCTTCACCGCGCCAGCCTCCAGCCTAGTCAACTCCAGCATATCGAGCACCAGCTTTTCCATCCGATCGGCTTCTCGCAAAATGGTACGAATATAACGCTCTCGTTTATTTTCGGCGATCTGATCCAGAAGTCCTTCCGCATATCCCTTCACCACACTGATGGGTGTCTTTAATTCATGCGAAGCATCCGACACAAAACGTTTCTGCAACTGCTCCATCCGGCTTTTATATTCCATCTCCAGCACCAGTTTCTCGTTCGTGAGTTGAAGCTCCTTCAGCGTACGATCCAGATTGGAAGAAAGACTGACGAGACTTTCGGACAGACTACCCAGCTCATCCTTACTCCGAATTGGGGCCATGACCGTGAAATCCAGATTTGCCATGCGGGCCGCATCACGATTCAATTGTAATAACGGACGTGAAACGATTTTGGAGAAGAAAAATGACAGAACCACCATCAGCAGTAGCCCTCCGGCAATACTGAAAAAGGCATAATACACCTCCAGCGCGCCAAATGCCTCCCCAAGCTGCGTCAAGGGCGTTAGAGCAAACAGATACTCCACGACCTTACCATCACGAACAATCGGTTGCACAAACACCAGATTATGTACACCGCTCACAGGTTCCTTCCATTCGGTATGAAATGCTTCTCCCCGATCCAACTGCTCCCGCTCTGCTTCCGGCAAAGGAAACCACACGCGCAGCGCGGCCGCCATAATACCTTCCCGGTTATTCCACTGACCCGGCGCAGGCAACAATACCGAGTTTACGGTGCCACTAATCTCAATGACGCCTTCCCGATCGGCGTTGTGAGGAAGCACCCCAACCGCCGGTGACCCTTCTCTACGAATGACATAAGGCGAGAACAGCGCGTTTCCCTGCTCCATGTAATAAGCACCTTGCACCGTCACGCGATCACCAGGCTGCAAGCCATACGAAGTCAGAGCCGAGATGTCTGGAAAAAAGGAAACGGCCACAGGTAGCGATTGTCCCTTATCCGTGTTCAGTTGAATTCGAAACGGGTTATCGTAGCGAACCTCACCCTCTTTACTTAGAACCGCCATTTGCACATGATTTTGTGTTATGAAACTGCCCATCACCATGGGTGTTTTCTCCTCAGGCCATTTATGCCGGGCATAGTCCATAGCAAAGGATGCTAGCTTTTTACCCAAATCACTGGCTCGCTCATGCTGATAGAATCGTTCAAAGAACCAGAAATGTCCTGCCACAACCGTTGCAAAGAAGACGATATAAAATACAAGATTGGCAGCAAAAAGCTTAAATACGATCCCTCTCGTTTTCACGATTCAACCTCAAACTTGTATCCGATGCGAAACACCGTACGAATATATCCGGCATCTTCACCTAATTTTTTACGCAGATTTTTGATATGAGTATCCACCACGCGAGGGTCGCCAAAATAGTCCACACCCCACACTTGATTTAACAAATGTTCACGCGTCAAAGGGAAATTTCGATGCCTGAGCAGGTGCAGCAACACATCATATTCCTTATAGGACAGCTCAACGGGTTGCCCCCCTGACTCCACTAAGCGTTTTCTCTCATACACCTTTATATTGCCAAAAGAAATGATCGGATCTTCCTGTCCCACTGTATTGTCCACACGCTTCATTAATGTCTCCGCGCGGGCAACCAGCACACGCGGGCTGAACGGTTTCGTCACATAATCGTCGGCACCTAGCTCAAAGCCCAGCAGCTTATTCTCTTCTTCCGATTTTGCGGTAAGGATAATGATGGGCACGGTAGACTGAGATCGAATCTGCCGGCACACATTCCAGCCACTCACTTTGGGAATCATCAGATCTACAATCACCAAGTCTGGCGGACAGGAATTGAACAGTTCAAGTGCTTCTTCCCCGTTAGCTGCTTCAATGACTTGCCAAGCGGATTGCGTGAAGTAATCCGTGACCAGCTCACGAATGGATTCTTCATCTTCTATTAATAAAACGGAACGTCTCACAATTTTCCTCCTAAACACACATGAATCACACAACTGTTATGTATTATATCAACAATGATAATCATTTTCATTAAAAACGAAAAGGGGATGAACGTAATCCGGCATGTTTCTTTCATTTCATAATTCATCTCGTGCTTCTGCCGTACGAAAACATCTAGGCCTGTCGAAGCCCATCTGGATCGGCCTGACATTACTTATCCTGCTTGTTGCAGGCGCATATCTGGCCATGATCTTTCATCTGCAACCCAGTCGCAAGGAACCGATCCTGTTCAACTGGTTCGCCTGGACGGACAACGAATCCCTGATTCGCTCGGTAACCACGATTAGACTGCCCCGAATTCTCGCTGCGGTACTTGTTGGTGCCGGACTCGGTATTGCGGGATGTCTGCTTCAGTCTTTAACATCGAATGATCTGGCAGACCCGGAGGTTATGGGCATTAATCAGGGGGCCAATATGATGATTGCTGCACTGATGGTGCTGATGCAATTCCAAACATTCCGTTTTTTCACCGTAACAGCTTCCATGTTGGGAACAGCACTCAGCGGCATCCTCATTTATGTGCTCAGTGTACGGAGCCGCTTCAGTTCAAGCAGTGTAGTGCTCACGGGACTGGTGAACAGTCTGTTTTTCAGTTCAATGACCACCACGCTGATCATATTCCATGATACCGACCTGTATCAGCTGCTACGCTGGATGGCTGGCGATCTGTCGGGCATGTCCTGGGAAGATGTCATGTTCTCGCTATTCACGCTTGCTCCCGTCAGTATCCTTTGTTGCTTGTTTGCGTCCCAGTTAAATGTATTGTCTATGGGTGAGGATACAGCTATATCTGTTGGACAACGGTTAACCATGGTACGGAGCGGAATCATGGTAGCCATCATTGTGCTCGTTGGCGCAGCAACGGCGGTATGCGGACCCATCGGGTTCATTGGCTTAATGGCAGTACATATTATTCGGACGTTAACAGGTATCGATTATCGGGTGATTGTACCACTCGCTGCGCTGACAGGCAGTGTGCTTCTCGTGTATGCCGATCTGATCGGACTCCTGCTTTTCTATCCGCTGGAAGCACCGGTTGGACTTATTACTGCGTTTATTGGAGCACCATTCTTCATCGTGCTCATGCGTATGCGCGGGAGGAAACGTTCATGACACGTTTAAAGAATCCGTCCTCCCGATCCAACTGGAGCTTTGCTGCACTGATGACCGCAGTCTTATTCTTGATAGCGCTAGTATTCATCCTGTCGCTTCGTTTCGGGGCAACCCCCGTGACGTTCCATGAAATCATCGCCCAGTTTCAAACGCAATCCGGCACGATCTATGAGCTTCGGTTGCCTCGTGTTCTCTGCGCCATGCTTGTAGGCATTGCTGCATCTGTCGCAGGTGCCATCCTGCAAACTGTCCTGCGTAATCCTCTGGCTTCACCTGATGTCATCGGGGCTACAGCAGGTGGCGGGCTGGTGACCGTAGTCATTATTTTACTTGCGCCGTTAACACCCGCAATCTGGCTGCCTTTCTATTCGATGGCAGGTTCGGCAGCGGCAAGTCTAATCATTTTCTTGCTCGCTTATCACCGCCAGGGCACATCCATGATCCGTCTCGCTCTTGTGGGTATAGCCGTTAGTTCTGCATTACAGGCCATCATCAAAATGCTTATCGTTAAATATGCCATGAGTTCCAGTCAGGCACTGGTCTGGCTTAAAGGCAGCTTATATGCACGCAGCTTGCAACATGTGGAGATGTTATGGCCGTGGACCGCAGCAGGATTGTTAGCCGCCATGTTGCTTGTAAGGTACTTAAATGTCTTGAAGCTTGATGAAGCCGTGCTGGTGTCCTTAGGCACCCGGGTTCGCATGGTGCGGACGATGTTGTTGATTGTGGCTCTGGCTTTATCGGCAAGCTCAGCCAGCATATCAGGTAATCTCAGCTTTGTTGGACTTATTATTCCGCATCTGTCCCACAAGCTGGTTGGAGAGAACTTCATGCGTTCCCTGCCATTTACCGCGGCGCTCGGCGCGCTGCTTGTCATGCTGGGCGATATGATTGGCCGCATTCTGATCCCTCCAATGGAGATTCCCGTTGGCATCATTACATCGTTAATCGGCGCGCCCTATTTTGTATACCTGATCATCAAGCAAGGACAGAAAAAATAATTTTCAATATGGAGGGTTCATTCCCAATGAAACGAACATCACTATTTATGGTAATTATATTAACTCTTGTGCTGGTTCTCACCGCTTGTGGCGGAGGAACGGCTGGCAACACCGCTGGTGTTACATCGGACAAGGAGTCAGCGGCTTCTGCTAATGGCACGAGTAAAACGGATAGTGGTAATGCGTCCACTTCCTCCACTGCAACATCATCTTCAGACCAAGGTTCAAATGAAGCCAATACAACAACGGCTCCTTCAATTACCTCTAATTCAGACGGTTCATTTGTTGTAAAGAACGCCTGGGGAGAAACCAAACTCCCTGCCTCGCCCAAAAAAATCGTTACCCTGCATTTCTCCTTCACGGATGAGCTCGTCTCCCTTGGTGTAATGCCAGCCGGGATTGCAGGCTCTTATAAAGCGGAAGTGCTTGGTTACCTGAAAGATCAGGTGAAGGACTATACTTTTGTTGGAAATCACCAGCAGCCTAATCTGGAAGTCATCTCTTCCCTCAAGCCCGATCTGATTATCGCCAATGCCGATGTGCACGGAGCCATACGTGAGGATCTGGAGAAAATTGCACCGACCATCGCGCTCTATACCAATGGTTACGGAGACATGGAGCAAAACTTCGCTATGCTGGGAACCTTGCTTGGCAAAGAAAAAGAACATGATCAGGTCATGAATGAACTGAACCAAAACATCGAAAAGACTCACGCGCAAATCCAGGGCACACCTAAAGTTATCGTCGTGAAAGCACTGGAGAAAAACTTCTACATCTGGATGAAAACCTCATATATCGCAACTCTGCTGGAGAAAATCGGCGCGGAATACAGCTTCGATGAGAACAAGTCCAGTCAGCAACAGACGCCAGGCAAGATTGACGTAGCCGATGTAGATCTGGAAACCCTTGTACAGGAAAACCCGGACTATCTGGTCATCTATGGGGCGAAGGCTGACCTGGATAAATGGATGAATAACAGCACCTTCCAATCGATTAAAGCGGTGAAAGATAAACATGTGCTCGTTGTTAATGATGAAATATGGGCACTGGGTAAGGGGCCTCTGTCGGGTGAAGAAATTCTAAAAGAGGCTATTCCATTCTTCACAAAATAATATGGTTTTCCTTAATGCAAAAGTAAAGCCAACCTTCCAAGCGAAGGTTGGCTTTATGTTATATACCGTTTCCACAAATTCCACGCTTCGAGATACTCTGGCAAGTCCTGCGGATGATGTTTGTTACTTAGCCCGATCCGGCAGTATAGATGAACCAGTGCTTCTTCCATCAATCTGAACTTATCCATAGTCACCTGCTCAAGATGACCGAATACATCCCATAACAATATCGGGTCGAGGTCATCGGGGGAGGAACAAAAAGCATAGAGAAAATCATAGAGAACCGGGCCGACCATCGGAGATGGGTCAATGACCCCAATCAGTTCCTTTTGCTCAAACACAATATTATGAACACCCGCATCCCCGTGCAAAAGAAATCTCTCCGACTCATCCTCATGAAACAGACGATTAACTGTAGATTGAACCAGATTGTAGTCTTCCGCTGTAAGCACATCACCAAGATTCTCTCTCGCCTCATCAATACTAATCTGATTGAATCCCCTCCATGTCTCGCGTGGATACCCCATTCTTCCCCATAGCCTTGTATCCGGCAAACGTACATATGTATTCAACAGCTCGTTCACCAGCCGGGTTAACCATTCTTTCTTCGCTCCCCGATGGTTATGAGTCACACCTTCCATAAAGCTGTATGCAAAATAAGTGTTGTCCGAACTCGTAAAAAGAACCTTTGGCAACAGCATCACTTCACTGTATGTATTCAGAAACTGACATGTAACACGAATGTCCTCAGGATCATCCCATTTCAAAATGTACCGTTCGCCCGAGCTCGCAAGTAGCCTGAACACCCGCCCCGCCGTCGTTCCCGACAGCTGCTTTACTTCCACGATGTGTTCGTGAATGCTATGCTTTTGCAAGAGCTCGTTGATCTCCTTGGTGCTTGGGTTGCTGTTCGTCATATCCTTCTCCTTTTCCTTTTTCCTTTCTCCTGTGTTTTATCTCATTTTCGCAAGCCACTTCTCGTTTAATCCTCAAATGGATTATCTGCACTGGTTACTTCCTGTATAATGACAATCGGATCAGAGATCAAACCAAGCTCCCCTTATACACTGAACATTTACTCATTCAAATTGCCAATAATCCAATGCACTGCCTCCAAAATATCTGCTGCAATATAATCCGGCCCCGTCTGAGCCCACTTATCTCTGAACTTCGTTAATGAGGATTCGCCCCAGCCTGTTCTCACCATGATCTTAGTCGCGCCTACAGCGTGTGCAGCAAGCATGTCTGTCTCGCCTACGTCTCCGATAACGATGCACTTGGTCAAATCCAAATTGTACTGCTCCGCGGCCTGAAGTAACATGCCGGGTTTAGGCTTTCGGCAGCCGCATTCTTCTTCATGTGAGCAAATGTAGGCCTGATCGAATCCGTATTCCTGAAACTGCTGTTCAAACTCCTGAACCGTTGCTTGTCCGCGTGAAATTCGGTGTTGATTGGTGAGTGCAAAAACCTTCATTCCGTTTTGCTTTAAGAGCGTAATCGCTTCCTGTGCATTCGGATATAACTCAAAGTCTCTCGGATGAATAAAATGTCCTGTACCTCCGATTGTGCCATCTCTGTCGATAAAGATAGCCTGAACGTTTTGAATTGAAGTCATAAGGTTTGTTCACTCCCGATTTAAGTTATTGTATTAATCACTATTCACTAACTTAAAGGTCTCACCGCTTCACACAGCTATTACACTTTTTCATCGATAAAATGTTTATTATCCTCCTGCTCTTTTGCATGTTGAAGCCGTCTGACTTCTACGCGCAGATCACGTACTTCCTTCATCAGTAGATCAAGTTTCCTTGATGTTTTGGACGAATCCACGGCATAACGCACAACCGCTGCAACAATAAGCACAACAATAATGCATACAAAAACGGAAATTAACGCTGTAAATAACTCCATAGTCGTGTACATCTCCTTGGTGTCTATGAACTTATGTGCCTGACAAAAGCATAATCGAATTCATATTATTAATAAATATTCAATTTAATTGTAACATTTTTCAACTCCACCCGTTGTCTTAAATGAAGGAGGATGAAATCTGGAATGAGGAGTGATTTATATGCCGAACTATTCAAACAGTACCAATCCTCCCTGCATCTCTATCTCTACCGGATGTGTGGATCACAAGAAACGGCTGAGGAGTTAGTTCAAGAAACATTTTACAGAGCTATGGTATCCATGAAAACCGAACATGCCGACTATGCCAGAGCATGGCTGTACAAAGTAGCCCGACATTTATTTATCGATTGGTACCGAAAAAATCGCGGGGAAATGGAAATGAGCCGGGAACTGGAGAAACAAAGTGTAGAGAATACATATCGTACTCCTGAGGAAGTGCTCGCTGCTCGTGAACGGATAAAGCTCATTCAACAGGTCATGAAAAAACTGCCTGAACAATACCGGACTGTGCTGCTACTTCGCGAGATGAATGAACTGTCTTACAAGGAACTGTGTGAGGTTCTGGATATGAATATGAGCCAAGTCAAAGTTACCCTGTTTCGTGCCAGAGCACGATTTAAAGAAGAGATGTTACAGATGAAAGGAGAGAATGAATGATGTCCAAGCCAACGGAACCAGATGATCTGCATGTACTCCATGCAGATGATTTTGAACCTCAACGCCCGGAATGGAGTCATAAGCAATTTAGACGAATGGTATGGAAAACACGTTGGAAAATTTTCCTGAACGCAGGTGGAGTTCTATTTTTAATATTTATACTCTATCATGTCTATCTTACGGCTCTGCATATGTATTTCGATCAATCCAAAGTGCGTAATGAATTCATGCGTTCCATTATTTCGGTGGTGGAGATGCATGGTGACGGATTGCGCGTCGAAAAAAGTCCCCATCAGACGTTTGAAGTCACTCCCTTTTTAACACAAAAGGCCAATCTGAAAGTATATCGCCTCGTCGGTTCATCCGAAGTGATCACTGGTAAGGTTCAAGCCGAACGAAGTATTACCGGTAAATTCAGTTACAAGATGAATAGCACAGGTGCTTATTTAAATGGTAACGAGCCCGGTCCATTTTACCTTCCGTATGACTTGGTTGACGGCCAACCTTCCCATGAGGACACGGAGGAAAACAGCAGTTCCAAGCGACTTCGTAAAATAGATGACGGACATGTCGCCGAGATGTCGGTCTCATTGAAAAATCTAAAATCGCCCGAGCAATTGATGCAGTTGCTCTCTAAATATGATGTCCGAGTAACCGCGATGCCGATCTATTCAGGAGAAATGCAAGAAAAAAATCTTTCCTATTCGAGAGCAGGAATGTTTGACTATTTTGTTCCTCATCTGACGCTTAAACCGCTCTATGAAATGGAAGACGGCGGAGGTCGATGGTTTAATTATTTTCCTAGAGACACTAAAGATCAGAATCTGGCCCAGTCAGAAGGAACGATGCAGGAACAAATCCAAGCCATGATGTCTGATCTGGAATGGATGACCAGCAACCTCAGTTATAACGGTGTTGATTGGGATCAACGAAGACTTAACTATCTGAAAAAGAATGGCATACAAGTATATGGAGCTGTTATAACAGGTCCCGTACGTGAATTGCAGAAGATTAGCGAGAATCCGGAATTCCAGCATGTGCATCTGAACCGGGTAGAGATATGGAATTGGGATTAGAAATGTAGGCTTATTGTTAAAAAAGAGATCATGCCTTGGTGTGAACAGGGGATGATCTCTTTTTTTATATGCAAGATTCACAAATCTTGTGGCCGAATCAAGAAAGGTAAACACCGCGCTACGTAGATTTATTTTCATCTGATCCAAACTCTCACTGTATTCCTGCAATACGAAAAGTGTTAAGGATCGCATGTTCATAGTTCTCCCACTCAAAATAAAATGGACCCACCTGAAGTTTTTGATCATTTAGCATAAATTCTTTCCAAATGACGATATCATCTTCACGATCGATCTTCACTGAAACATACCCACATTCCTCATCGCCACACCCAGGGCATACAAGGATGGGATAGCGATAATACATAAATTCATGCGGCTTTCTAAGCAAAAAATAATCAAGCAACAGTAGCTGATATTCATCACTCCCCCACCCCAAACAGGGAACCAGATTATGCTTTTTTCGCATCCTATAGAAGACTGATCGTCCATCAATAATAATATCAGCGAACTCTGTATTTTTGTTGCCATCTTGTTCAGGATCAAGCTCATCAAATCTTGTACTTAATCTGGTTTCAATCGTGCTAGTTCTCAAATGTTCCCGTCCCCCATCCTCTCATTCGTAGAAACAAATTCTTTAACAAAGCAGCCTATCATTTTTAACTGTATTGTAACATGTACATAATAGACATATTTCAAAAAATGATATTACAATCTCAAAAGTCCATTGAACTAATCTGTTCGGCTATTTATGATAAGCAAAGTACAAATGAGAATAAATATCAGTGGGAGAAGTGAACATGATGGCATATCATAAAAAAGGCTTATCTATATTTAGCATGATGATTGTACTTAGCTTGGTGCTTGTTGCATGCGGCGAAGCGGGAAAAGTGAGAGAAGATGCAAATGCAAGTGAGGTCCAACAGGAACCTGCTACTTCCTCTGCCCAAAATCAAACAACAGGAACACGAACCGTCCAGCATATCCTCGGCAAAATTGAAATCCCGGAGCATCCTAAGAGGGTCATTGGATTATTCGTTGAAGATGAGATGAGTGCGCTTGGCGTCAAACCTATAATGCAATACTCCAGTGGCACCTATTACCAGACTTATCTTGAAGACTACTTAAAAGATGTGCCAAAACTGGATACAGCCGCTTTTAATTTTGAGGCCATTATGGCAGCACAGCCGGATCTCATTATCCTTGGCTTTCAGGGTTGGGCAGAAGAAGGTACCTACGAGAAGTTATCCAAAATTGCACCAACCTATGTATTCACCGGAAGTGAAATTCAGTATCCGCAGAACTGGAAAAAGAACCTGCTGCTTGTTGCTGACCTGCTTGGTAAAAAAGAACAAGCGGACGCTGTTATTCAGAAACGCGAAGCGGAAACAAAGCTTGCCAAGCAACAATTACAGGCCGCGTCTAAAGGAAAGACAACTGCAATGGTCCGCATTCATGCCAGCAAAGAAATCCGATTATATGGTGGTCCTGGTGGTCAAGTAGGGACTGCCCTATACGGTGATTTTGGACTGGAGCCCGCACCTATTGTCCGGAAGCTGGCGTGGGGTGAAGATAAGGATATTCAGACCATTTCAATGGAAACTATTCCTCAGATCGATGCCGATTATATTTTCCTCGCCGTAGATGAAGGCCGAGCGGAACAGGCCAAGGAACTTCAAGAAAGCACACTATGGAAACGACTCCCGGCTGTTCAACAAGGTCATGTCTATGAGGTTCGCGGCGACGTATGGATTACGAATGGTCCTCTCGCATACGAGAAGAAACTCGAAGACGTCAGGAAGGCAATTATTGCTGCAAATTGATACAGAAGAAGCTGGTCTGCCGAATGGTTGACTAGCTTCTTTTTTGTCTTTAGAATAGTGATAATAATTCTCATTTATGCAGGAGGAATTCGAACCTTCATGATCAACAACTCTACGAGCAGTCGCACCCAGCAGTCCACTGCCTTCCATTCCTGCTTTTTCAGATTAATTGATATTGTATCCCTGGAGACTAACCACCATCTCGAAATACCTCTAAACGTCAGTCTGAGCTACAGGATAATCGTTGTATCTGAGGGATCGGGCAAAATTCACATCGATGATCGTTCTTATAAGCTCACGACTGGGAGCAGCTACTCCATTGCACCTGGTAGCAAACCGGTCATTATTTCAGCTGGAGAAGATCAGAAACCCTTGCACTACCTATGTATGACCTTTGACATCATTGGCGCAGAGCCGGGTAACGACCTTCTGCCCCGTTTCAATAATAGGGAACTGATGATTGAGCCCATTCGTCGTACGATTTCAACCATGCGGAAGCTGATTACGATGAAAGATGCTGTAAGCGAGGAAGAACAGGTTGCCTATCATTTTCGTTTTCAGAAACTGATGTACGCACTGCTGAAGCAAAATAAGGTTGTATCTGAAACCGTCACCGCCATGCAAGCCGTGGAACAGAGTATTTCTTTTTTGATGGATCATTATCACGAAGAGATCAGCACGAAGCAGTTAGCCGAACAGACTGGTATAGGCATCAAGCATTACATCCGTTTATTCAAAAAAGTAACTGGTTCAACGCCTCATGAATACGTGTCTTCTCTACGAATAGGCAAAGCCAAAGAACTGCTCCTTGTTTCCAGAAAATCACTTGCTGAAATCGCCGAGCAGGTGGGCTATCGCGACAGTTATTACTTTAATCGGCGTTTCAAACAGATAACCGGTGTCCCGCCACGCGTATATGTAAATACACGCCAGTACAAGATCATGTCCATGAGCTATGTATGCACGTTGCTCGCTCTTGGTGTTCAACCCATCGGGGCACCTGCCTATCATCTGGGTTATTATGCTCAACAACTGGCAGATAACATCACGAGTATCGGAGACAAATCCACATTCTATTATGACAAGATGCATGCGCTGAAACCTGATCTTATTATCAGTTGTGATATGCTTGATCTGGAACATCAGCAACAACTGGAACGCATCGCTCCCTTGGTAACCGTTCCTTGGATGGGTCTGCATGCTACTGAGCATTTACAAGCGATTGGTGATCTGCTTGGGATGGAGAAGCAGGCACAGAACTGGATTAACGAATATGAGTTGAAACGAGAGTACGCCCAGCGCCGGATTAAACCTCATATAAATACCCATGAGACCGTAGGCCTCATGGTCATTGAAGGGAACGAATTATTCGTGCTTGGAGATCGCAATGTGGGTGAAATTATGTATGGTTCCTTTGGTTTACAGCCGCCTCCACTTGTTCGTAACCTGCTGGTAGAGCACCCTAACCAGTACGGAAGACAAGTAACGGTTGAACAGCTCTGGCAATATGAGGCCGATCGTTTATTTGTCATCGTATATGGTGCGGAAGCTGCGCTAACGTATAATCAACTGCAGCGCAATCCGATATGGAGACAGTTAACCGCCGTTCGTCAAGGCAAAGTGCAGATGATCGATCCCGACAAATGGATTTTCTACGATGTACTTTCGCTTTCCGGCCAACTGGATGACGGGATGAATCTACTCGCCAACGGATGATGTGCATCTGTTGGCTCGGTGTCATTCTAGCGTTTCGGCAACAATATCGGCACAACGTACAATCAATTCAGGCATGGGTTCTCCATCCAAAAGAACATGCAGTTCGTACCCGTTATTGATCCGGTACAGCTCCTGGTACAGCCAGTGACTGCCAACGATCTCACCTTCTTGCTTAACAATTTCAGGTGCCGTAAGCGTGAGTTTATTGATATCAGTGAAGCCACCTCGGTTGTCTAAATTGATAACCAGATTATCGGCGTGCAATAGGTCAGTCACCTTGCAATCATGAAACTGCACCCGGCGGTGAACATCATCTGCAATATTCTGGTTCAACATCGCTTCTCTATGGGCATGTCCAATACGTTCGATCTCTTGGGTACTCTCTGCACTCTTTTTCTTAAGCTGCTGCATAACTTCGCTTGTGCAATACCCCAGTGCAAACACACGGATGTCTGCAACTTGTTTTAAGATGTCAGCAGGTAGTTTCTTAGCACGGTATTGGAAATTCCACTCCATCGCTTCTTTATACTTGTCTTTACATTGCTTCTCATCAAAAGCAGGACGGACATCATATTCGGCAATCAACTTCTCAATATGTGCTCGTTCTTCCGGCGGCATGTGGTACACCATCTGATCTTCTTCCTTCACTTCTTCTCCGCTAAAAGCCTTATCTGCACGGGTCAGCACCTGACCATCATGCTCCAACATGAATCGAGGATCAGTATCATACAACTCACGTTCTTGCTTTACATGCTCTTTTTCCTTCCGTTTGTACAATCGCTGAAAAAGAGTCTCATCCATCAACGCCGCGCCTTTATGTACTCTCAATCCAAAGTGAAGCCCGGTCTGCTGGCACGTTTCGTACCACTCTTTGGTTAGATATTTCATAGGCATCTCTCCTGTTCGTACAGCTTTTTAATCTGTGGTTCAGCCGTGACATTTTTATACCAATCGCTGGTTAGAAATTGTTCTATGGTTTTCATCGCTACTCCTCCAGATTATCCAGCCTCAGTGTCCTCGTAAAAATCACAGCCGTGCTAGTCTACATCCAGGTTTGAAAAAATTTGTGTTTGATTTCTTTGTCGTTCCGCGCCGCCCACTCACGAACAGCTTCAACGCCTGCGGCCTCTTGATCTCCCTTAAAATAAAAGCATAAATCCATCGGCACAATCCGTTTTCCATAGCGTTTAAACCCGATTCGTCTATAATTCATATAAATACACTCAATCTGAGAGGCATCGTATTTCTGTAGTTGGGTAGAAATCACATGATCGCTTTCCAGCGTAATGCTAGGTTTGGTAAACGACAAACGATAGATTAGAAAGATGATATATCCTAAAATAAAGGTCAATATCACGATCAAGGCATACTTCAGGATACTATTTTTGTCGAATATAACATTCCTAATAAACATCATTTCAATGACCAGCATACATACCAGGTTCAATACAGCTCTTGGATAAATCGTTTTGAATGTAATGAGTCATACCTCCTATTCATTCTCTATATTCATTTTCAACCACTTGGAAGGTGTTTTTCTGGCAAAATGCTTTTCTACAAAATCCAGAATATCATCAATTCCAGGCAATGCTGCGTTGTGTTTGGCTTCGTCAAACGTCATCCATCGGTAATCGCTATGCTCATGATTCAACTGGACAGACTGATCCTCGTGCACATAACCTACAAATACGGGAGCCATATAGATATAATCCTCTGCCTGTGAATAGAACTGTTCGAACTGATTAGACGTGTATAAACGAATATCCGTGATGCCCGTTTCCTCACGAATCTCTCGAATCGCGGCCTCCCATGCCTTTTCCCTTGGCTCAATACCACCGCCGATATAACACCACTCACCATGCAGCATTCGACCAGCCCGTTTCAGCATCAGCACATGAAATTCATTCAGATATTTCTTCAAGAGTACTACAGCAACCCCTTCACAGCGGATCGGCACAGTCTGTTTGGGTAGATCGATTAAATCGGTTGAGTTGGCCGGAGTATCCTTCGTGGACTGCTTAGCTTGTGTAGCCCTATTGGCTTGTGTGTTTTGGTCGGAATGACTTAATTGACCCGTTTGGTTCACTCGGCTTACTCCTTGCGCATCCGTTGTATGTTTCACCGATTCTCTCCCCTGCCCTTCACATTTCCTGGAATTAAAAATCCTCCAACACCTTCGACTTATCGCCGTAAACCTTATCCAAATGCTCTTCTCCCCAATAACACAGAAGATCCAACGCAGGCTTAAGTCCCAATCCATACGTTGTCAGCTCATACTCCACTCGCGGAGGAACCTCGGAGTATACCTTACGCTGCACAATTTCGTCCTTTTCCAGTGCTCGGAGCTGTGTGGTCAGCATTTTCTGCGTAATTTCGGGGATTAACCGTTTCAGCTCCGACGTTCTTTTGCAACCTGTAAACAAATGATAAATAATGAGCGGCTTCCACTTGCCACCCATCACTTCCAGCGCCGCTTCAACACCAACTCTATATTTCTTGGGAGCTTCAGTATTTGTCTTGCCTTGTTCCATCTTGATCTTCCTCCGATATCTTTCTGAGCCTCATGTCGGTACATTTAAGTTTCACGTTCAAATTTCATGTTCCCAGGGTACTTTCATCTCCCTATAGAACAATAAAGTGCGTACTTCCAGATGTTTTCAACTCTGTTTATAATAGCATCAGCAGAGGAGCTATGGCTACCGAACCAAGCTCCAGAAAGGTTGTGATAGATAATGAACGTATTAGTAGTGGTATCTCATTCGCGCAAAGATTCCCTGACCTTTCAGGTCACAGGTCGTTTCGTTCAAGGTCTGACAGAAGCAGGTCATCAAGCCGAAATCGTGGATTTGCACGAGATTGGTTTTGATCCGATCCTGCGAGCAGAGGATGAACCAGATTATACGCAAGATAATCAGCGCTTCTCCCCTCAGATTGAGACGGAGATTGCACGGCTCAGGAAAAACGATGCGATTGCTTTTGTCTTCCCTCTATGGTGGTGGCATCTGCCAGCGATGCTGAAAGGGTATATTGACCGTGTGATGAACAACAGTTTTGCCTATGGTTCGAACAAGTTGCATCATGAGCAAATGTTGTGGATCGCTCTTGCCGGTGTGACGGAAGAACAGATGAATAAGCGGGGCTATGGTGACTCCATCCAAAACCTGCTCAATGTTGGTATCGCCGATTACTGTGGCGTGACTAACTCAAAGGTTGAATTTTTGTACGAAACGGTGGACACTCCGCCGGAACACTATGAGGAACTGCTGAATCAGGCGTTTGATTTGGGCGTTAATTATGCCAGCGCATCTGCTGAACAGTCAGTAACATAAATGGTTAGGGTCCATCCATCCCTTTCTCAATTGAAAAAATAAACACCTCACATGCCGCTCCGCCTTTTGTAAAATAAATCACCCTTGGCCGCTTTTCATAAGCGCTTATGGTAAGTAAAACACCCCGGCATTACACATCAAAAAGGGCCGCTCAGTTGAGCGGCCTTTCCTGTGTTTGTGCTGTTTGGCGATCGTAATTAGGCTACGTTACGATGCTGCTTGTTTTGTGATATATGCTGCACAAAACTCTCCGACCTTATTTCATCGTTGCCAGCAAGAATTTCTCCAACATGCTAATGTCCGTGATGCTCTCGTTGCACGCCTGATCATCCATACAAACATACTGGCCAACAGACGCAAAATTGTCCGCCGACCGTGCCTTGGTCTTCACGTTGTAGAATCCAAGCTCCTGATGGCGGTGACAGAACATGCAGTATCCCTTCTTGTTCGTGGGCGTCTGCGAGGCGAACCATGATATTAATGTATCTTTTCCAGGGCAAACGAACTCATTTTGTCGCGCTCCTACACAAAGTCCGCCCCTATTCAGGCTTTGCGTAAGGCTTTCTAGCGAACGAGCAATCCGGCATCATCCCTATTGCCACGTCATAACCCCCAAAGCAATTGATATAACGGGCATTATAGCAGGGCAGCATAGTGTAGGCAACGAACTTCGTTCCAGGACTCAATTCAAAAATAACTTTATTCTAAATATATAAATGATAAAGTCTAGAGTTCTCTAAATCTATATTGAATTTGCCTTCTTAAGTATATCTAGCCCTAATACCCCCCCCGATATAAATTCCAATATAATCCACTCCAACTTCTAACATCAAGATATGACTTGCTCCCATTTCAATGACAATATTATTAAACCAATCCTTTTTCTTTTGTTGATATATTGTTAGTTCAGTAAAGCTATACAATATAAATTTCGGAAATTCCACAGAAACATCATTGACAATTTAGAGTTTAATAGGTAACAATATTAAATGTATGGATATTCAATATAAGGAAAATAGTAGAAGAAAATCAACGATACTTCCACTGATCACATCCTATAAAGAGCCGAGATGAAATTCTTATTTGGGAGTAGCTTGATTTCATAGGAGGTGATTAATGAAAGTTCATTCGTTCTTTCAACGCTGTATCATAGTTTATCCATTCTGAAAAACTAGGAGGAATAATATTCATGTTGAAAATGTTCAAATCCGTATTTGTCTCATGCTGCATGGTATCGATTCTAACAATTCCACTTGCAAGTAACGCTTTTGCAAATGACTCGGTTAAGACCATCAGTTCATCTGACAGTATATTGCCTACCGTTGTCTCTGATTATGTGGACGCAATCAATAACAAAGACTGGGATTCGTTTGTTCACTCTTATTCACCCGATCGACAACAATTTTACCAAGGATTCCCAAGTAAAGAACAAGAAGAAAATAAAACAGGTATTTTATCTGTAGAATCTATCAATGTATTCGAGGCTAAAAAACTCCCTTCGAATAAAATATTAAAAGTAGAGCCCTATTTTGCTGACATCAGCTCAGCATATACGGATATCGAATATTACTATGTGGGATTTAATTATACAGTTAATAAAGAAAGCGAATTCTTCTATAATGGTGTTAAATATGAGTTAATTGCAACAGGCAATCTAAATGGACAAGAATATATTATTGGTCATGAGAATGTCTATAATATTGATGAGCTTGTAGCTCTTGGCTATGCCTTTAATTCAACAGCTGAGCAAAAAGCCAATAACATAGTTAAAGAACGAGAAAAAGGGAATATTGTAAACTTCGAGAATAAATCTATAGAGCAAACTACTATTAATGAAGATCCGCAACATGCAGAATTAAACCAAACAGTAGAAGAAAATACTATAGATCTAAATCAGGATCTTCCCGAAATGACTACAATTAAGAAACCACGAGAACAACTGAATTTGGAAAAGGCTAAGAACGGAAGTAACGCTCAAAGCAATTCGGGCGATATCCAACCTCTAAGTGCTACGAGTACACCATCAACGTTTAAATTGTATATTACTGGTTCCGGAACAATCACTAATATCGGATTTGACACTTATGCTAAGAATGTATTGCCAAACGAGTGGTACGGATCATGGAAATCGGAGTCTTTGAAAGCTGGAGCAGTAACAATTAAGACATATGCATGGTACAACGCCACTTACCCAAGAAAACCTGCAACAAATTATGGGGCACACTTGACAGACCGCTGGCAAAATTACCAACACTACGTTCCAAATTCTGGTCAAACAACTACAAACAATGCTGTTAATGCCGTATCAGGAATCTTCATGGTCAATTCTGATGGCAAAGTTTTTGACGCTCAGTATAGAGCAGGGTCAGAAGGGGTTATTGGTACAGTTTCGAGTGGAGTGTTAAGTCAATGGGGCACACAATATATTGCGCAAAATTACCCAGAGTATGACTACTACACCATGCTAAGCTATTACTACAGTTTTTCTGATAAAAGTAGTGGATATATCCAAACTGGGAATTATTAATCATATACTTCAGTTTAAAAACGTCAAACGTAAGGTTTGGCGTTTTTTTTTGGAATTTTAGTTCATTTTTTTCTATAATATAGATTATTCATTGAAAATTATAGAAGGAGGTGATAATTATGACAAAAAAAGCATTCTACCTGCTTCTTTTTTTCCTTCTTCTTCTCACTGCATGTACTTCAGAAGACTCTGGAAAAAATCTTGAGACTGAAAATGTTCAAAGAAAAGAGTCTGCTCCTATAATCACAAGTATTAAGACTAACTTTCCTGAAAAAGAAGGTTGGGTCGTAGTTCCTGCAAACAGTTCTGATTTGACGGTCACTGTAGAGGCAACTAACGCGGAAACACTTCTGTTCTGGTCCGTTCCAACTGGGACAGAGACGTGGAAAGAAAGAGAACTAATTGGGTACGATACCAGTGAGAGCGATGGTTGGAAAATAACATGGAATATTGCGGGTAAGTCATTACACAATCGTCTAGTGGTTCAAGCATTAGGAAGTGATGGAAAAACGATCACTGATGAAACGATAAATATTACGAATGAGTAAGTCTCACTAGAGTAAAAAAACAGTTCCTCCTGTGACTGGACTTTCACCGGATAGAAGATGCGTGCTTAACTGGGCACGCCACATCAAAAAGGGCCGCTCAGTTGAGCGGCCTTTCCTGTGTTTGTGCTGTTTGGCGATCGTAATTAGGCTACGTTACGATGCTGCTTGTTTTGTGATATATGCTGCACAAAACTCTCCAGCTCTATTTAACCGTTGCCAGCAAGAATTTCTCCAACATGCTAATGTCCGTGATGCTCTCGTTGCACGCCTGATCATCCATACACACATACTGACCCACGGAAGCAAAGTTGTCCGCCGACTGTGCCTTGGTCTTCACGTTGTAGAATCCAAGCTCCTGATGGCGATGACAGAACATACAGTATCCCTTCTTGTTCGTGGCGGCAAGGCGTCCCTCAATCCCGAGGAACTTGCCTTCGTGCGGGTACACGATGAACAAACGGCTTGTCGCAATATAGATCCATCTCAGGTACGTGGTGTGTACATAATCGATGGATTCCAGATCAGGAAGTTTGAGCTTCTTCGCCTTTGGAAACAACTTCTGAATCTGCTTGGCTGTAACCTGTGGGTATGGAATCAGATAGTCTTCAAGCTGATTCAGATAGAGTTGCACGTCATGCGGCGTCGCATACGTGGATAACTGCTCCAGCAGCTGCTTCTGTTCCAGCGTCAGATTCTCGAAGATGCCTACGGCATTCGTACTGACGGTGTAGCGGACCGTATCCAATACTTTGGGGTCCACGACCGAGCGCAGCGTTTTCAGCAGAAATTCGGCTTGTTTATAAATATAGTTATATTGATGATTATGAATAAATGGTGTTTGCATGGCCTTCAGCCCCTTATTTATAGTAGTCAAGCAAATAAGGTGCAAAGCCTGCGGGTCGAACCATGATATTGGTGTTGATTTCAGGGCACACGATCTCATGTTGTCGCGCCCTACACAAAGTCCGCCCCTATTCAGGCTTTGCGTAGGGCTTTCTAGCGAACGAGCAATCCGGCATCATCCATATTGCCACGTCATAACCCCCAATACAATCGATATACGGAAATTATAGCAGGAATGGTGGGAAGGGGGCAATTACAGCGTTAACACTGCCTGCACTTCACCACAAGCCAATACATCACCAATAAGTTGAAAACCAAGAGAATCATAGATTTTCTTAGCAGGCACATTTTCCGGTTTATACGTTAGCTCTACCACTTTGGCTTCCCCACGCGGGGCTGAACGTGCATACGCAATCGCTTTCTCTACCATTTCTCTGCCGTATCCCTGTCCTTGGTACCGATGGTCAATCATCATTTTGAAAATACCATAGCTGCTGTAGTCGAAATTTCCATCTCCATCGTCATAATACATCGAAATAAATCCGACCATTCGTTCATCCTTGTATACTGCAAATGTGATAATGATCTGCCCCTCATCCGAGGCTATGTACGCTTCTGCAAGTGCATGCTGATTCGAAGAGATGAATTGTTGCTGATCCGGAGAAACCTTGAGTTCAATACATTCAATAAAGTTATCCCAAGTGATTTTTCTGAATTCCATTTCTTTTCCCCCTGCTCGTAGAGTGAATTGTAGATGCTACCCCATACATGCTTTTGTATATACTCATCTTATCTTAGTACTTCATCCTAGTATTTCTCTCTAAATCGTTCGGCCCACCAGTCCTTCTTCATTAGATATTCCGTTCTAATCGGCATAATCAAGTAGTCATCTGCGACTTCAATCGGCTCATGAGGACCGTTATAGATTAATTCCACATTCATATGAAAGGGGTGAATAGTCCTGCCCGTTTCCACCTCAAACTCCCTAACATACCTTATAACATCCGGTTTACCTTCCCAGTAATGCATCGCAGCTTGTCCGCCTGCGGGCATGTTCCACCACTGGATGAAGGAGGGCCATAGTGCGATCAAAGCGTTTCTCCATCCATCGTGTTCTACAGTTTCAAGTTGAGGCGGGTTAAGCACAAAAGGTGATATATGATTATGGTTAAGGTAAGCAAACTTTACTTGGGCCTGTGATCGAAAATTGGATACAGCTATTTGCCGGATCTTTGCTTCCGCTTTTTGTTGAATGCTGTTCTTCCAGAAATCTTGCCATTGTGTCTCAAACTCCAGATGTAACTCATCTGCTAAAACAACCTTCCTGTCAGGCCATGCACTGTGCTCAATGAAATACGTATTGCAAATGCCATACGCTCTGGCGACATAGACTAAAAAGTTCAATTCAACATCACTTGATATGCACACAGACCATAAGTTTGAATCCGTCATCATAATGAGCTTCCCACTCCTCTCATTTTTATTTTTTTCCTATAGTACCATTTAATTCAAATAAAGGTAACCAGAGAGATTTTAGTTAAGCATGAGAGAATCTACTTACATAGAACTGGTAGTACTGGTAAAATAAAAAAACGGATACAGCGCCATTAGCATCAATTGGTTTCAATAGTTGAAGTACATATAGTTCGCGCCAAAAAGGATGTAATTCATTTGAGAAATAAAAAGATAATCATTAGCATTTTTACACTGTGTATTCTACTGCTATTCGGTTTTATGAGATGGGACCAACTTGAATCTGAATCCAGCGCAGACCTCAAATATAAATATGATCGATGGACAGGCCAGAAATGGGTCGAATTCTATCCGCCGCTAGCTTCCTCCAATAGTATGGAGTTCCCACTTATATACATCGATGAGATAAATCCGAACGATATTAATCACTATTTAGCGAAACAAGCTCTTTCTGGAGAACTGGTGAACAAGTGGATTGAGCGAACTCAATATACGGACGGATACTTAGGTGTATTATTGTTGAACATCATCGTAACTGTGTATAGTTGCTTAAAGATATGGATGAAGAAACGTAATACAAGGTGATCTGTTAAAGACTACAAAAAAGAAGCTATCTCCCTGGCCTTCCCCAGTTTGACAGCTTCTTTTTCACATTACATTCACATAACTTGAAAACAAACGTGTACACATGCATTTCACTTCTCAATCGCTATTAACGGCATCCTAATTACAACCTTAAGTCCTTACTCCTTCACAGCCCCGACCACAATTCCGCTTACAAAGTAACGTTGCAGGAACGGATACACGAGCAAGATTGGCAGTGCGCTGATGAAAATTTGCGATGCCCGGATGGTCCGCTGGGACAGATTCGCAATCGCTTGCGGGTCCATCTTGGTCATGTCGCCCTGTACGATGATCGTCTGCATAAATGTCGCGAGAGGCAGCTTTTCCGAATCACGAATGTAGATGATTCCGTCGAAATATGCATTCCAGTGCCCCACCATCATAAACAAGGACACGGTAGCAATAACCGGAACGGACACGGGCAGATAGATTTTCACAAACGACTGGAAATGACCTGCGCCATCGATAAATGCGGCCTCTTCCAAATCTTTCGGCACCGTTCGGAAGAAATTCAGCAACAGAATGATGTTGAACACCGCCACCAGCCCCGGCAGAATCAGCGCCCACAGCGTGTTCATCAGACCAAGCTTCAGAATGAGGATGTATCCCGGAATCAGACCCCCACTGAATAGCATCGTGATCACAAAATACCACAAGTAGACATTGCGAGCGCGGAACACACGTGTCTCCTTCGACAGAGCATACGCCGCAAGCGTATTGACGATGAGTGCAAGCCCGGTGCCCAGCACCGTCCGCTCCACCGATACCCAGAGCGAGGACAAGAAGTTGGAGTTATCAAACGTCTTGGCGTACGCCTCGAACGTAAATCCAATTGGCCAGAATGTCACGAGCCCTGCATTCGCAGGGGCGGACGAACTGAGTGAAACCATCAGCAAGTGATACAGCGGCAGCAAGCAGAGCACCGAAAGGATGGTCAGAAACACATTGTTGAAGATGCTGAAAATGCGATAAGGTAACGTTTTATGATACATGGTTCATCATCATCCTTTCTTAGAAAATTCGGTATCCGGCAAAACGATACGCCAGTCGGTACGAGATCACGATGAGGATCAGACTGATGACCGATTTGAACAGATTGACCGCCGTTGCAAAGCTGAACTGTCCACTGAGTAGACCTTCGCGATACACAAACGTATCGATGATATCCGCTTGCTGATAGATTAATGGGCTGTACAAATTGAAGATTTGGTCGAAGTTGGCGTTCAGCACGTTGCCCAGCGCCAGCGTGGCAATAACGATCCCGATGGGAATGAGTGCAGGAATAGTGATATACATCGTCTGTTTCCAGCGTCCCGCCCCATCCACTTCAGCCGCCTCATACAGAGCCGGGTTGATTCCCGCCAGTGCTGCAAGGAAGATGATCGTGTTAAAACCAAACTCCTTCCACACATCACTGATAATGACGGTGAACCGGAACCAATTGCCGTCCCCGAGGAAGAAAATCGGTTTGATGCCAAACACCGACACTAGAAACTGATTCAATATTCCCGTCTGAGCCAAAATGTCGATCAGAATACCCGACAACGTCACCCAGGACAAGAAGTGCGGCAGATACACCAGTGTCTGGATCGTACGTTTCAGCGCCATCTTCCGCACCTCATTGAGCAATAGCGCAAAGATAAACGGAATGATGAGGTTCATGATGATTTTCGAGCAGGCAAAGAATAATGTGTTCCACGTAATTTGCAGGAAATAATCATTGGTCCACATATACTCGAAATGCTTCAGCCCCACCCACTCCGAACCACTGAAGCCCAGCGCGGGCTTATAATCCTGAAAGGCCATTAGAATACCTGACATCGGAATATATGAAAAAATAAAGACCATAATGGCCGCTGGCAGCACCATGAAGTGCAATATCCACGGCTGTTTGTAACGTTTTTTCTTCTTTTTTTCCAGCTTGTTGCCGACATTCGCCTGCGGGAGCCGTTGACCCTCCATTTTAGCCTCCATATGAACCTTCTCCTGTTCCCAAAAAAAGTTTTTGTGTGTCTTGGGCTTCTCTGATATAAATAGTATCAAGCCATTCCGAGGTCTGACTATATAACATTGTTAGGGTGGATAGGGTTTTGTTAGTTTGATCTATATTGGTGAACTAATCGTGTTATTTACACCAGCCACTCCGAGGACAGAATAACCTTACAATCGCTGTTATCCCCAGATTTTTTTGATTCCCTTCTTAAAGGGAAAATCCGGTGATAAAGGCGAGCGCTTCGCTTTTCCAGGTTTTTTCTGTCCTCTCTGTTACATGTGTAAATAAAAACGTTCAGCAATATAGTTAGATGTGAATATAGAGGAGACTTTTTATGTATATATGGGAGCGCTTTAACGTTTTTCAAAAAGGAATCCGATCCCGCTTTAGCCTTTTCGCCAAAATCAATCTGTTAATCATCATTCTGTTCATCCCGATTCTGATCATGTACACCTATTCGAACAACGTTACGTATGACGTCGTCAGCAAAGAACTGCAGGTCTCGAACACCAAGCAACTCACGTTCCTGTCCAGTCAGATCGATTCCCGTATCAATCAGATGATGGATTTCAGCCTTATTCTCTCGCGTGATCCGAATGTGCGTGCCTTCAACGGTCTGAACCTGTGGCAGGATAAGTATGACCAGATGCAGACGCGGTACATTATTCAGGAGAAAATGACGCTGCAGACGGGCGTAACCGATCTCTGGCCTACCCGCTACGCGGTGTACTCCCAGCAGAACAAGGAGGTTATTGCGAACTATACCCGCGATACGGGTTATGATGAGGCGTATCTGAAAAAAAACATGAGCGGACAATGGACCTACGGGGATCATTCCACCGATTCGAAAGACGCCATGCAATCCTTTTACTGGTTCTATACGGATTCATTAGCACAACCAGGTATGCTCACAGGCAGCAATCTGGTCATTGAAGCCAGCTTTAGCCATGAGAACATTCAGAATATGCTCGACACGTACAAAGCAGGTGGACAGGGTGACCCATTCTTTTATCACAAAGGCAACACTCCTATTCTAAACCGCACCGCGGACAAGCAGTTATCCGGTGACCTGATCCGTTATCTGGATACTCACTCGCTTGAAGATACAACGCAAGATGTCGTGGAACTGGGCGGCAAAAACTATCTTGTCAGTACCGTCAAATCCACGTATCTGGACTGGCATCTGGTGGATGTCGTGCCGCTGTATCAGATATTGGAGCCGATCTCGCTGAGTCAGAATCTGTTTTATGCCTGCATGATTTTGCTGCTTGTTGTGGGCATATCGGCATCCATCCTTCTGTATCGCAATGTGCAGTACCCCATCCAGAAACTGATCAAAGGTCTGCGCCGCGTGCAGCAAGGCGATTACTCCGTGCGTTTGCACAGCAAGAATCAGAATGAGTTTTCATTCTTGTTCCACCGTTTTAACGACATGTCTCACCAGATTCAGGATCTGATCGAAAATGTCTTTCAGGAAAAAATACGGGCCAGAGAAGCGACGCTGAAGCAGCTCCAGGCACAGATTAACCCGCATTTTCTATATAACTGTCTCGGTTATATCATCAACATGGCGCAGATGAAGGACGAGCAAGCCGTGGTGTCCATGGCGCATAACCTGAGTTCATATTATCGCTACACCACTCGGATGGAACGGGAGACCTCTTCGCTACAGGAAGAAATCAAGTTACTCATTAACTATCTGGATATTCAGAAGTTACGCAACGGCCGAATCGAATATCACATCGATATTCCGGAGCATATGCTTGCCCAATCGGTTCCGCGTCTGATGTTGCAACCGATGGTTGAGAACTCGGTGATCCATGGTGTCGGAAAATCGTATACATCCGGGGAGATTCGTATTACCGGGGAGAGTGTGAATGGCTTTGGCAAAATCTATATCGATGACGACGGCCCTGGCCTCACGCCAGAGCAGTACGAAGCGTTGAACCAGGAAATGCTGGAGCCTTTGCAAGAGGAAGTCGGCTGCGGTCTCTGGAATACGTACCAGCGTATGATTCACACCTTTGGCAACCATTCCTACCTCTTGTTCGGCCCTTCTCCACTCGGCGGCTTCCGCACCGAAATCGTCTGGGAAATTCCGAGCGAAGAAGCTGACAAGGAACGTGGGAACGACTCAGGCGGATAGATAAAGACAGATTAACCTAGTATCCGTTACCCTGGACCGCCGCATTTGTTGCTCAACGTCCTCGGGTAACGATTGCATACACTAATGTACGCACTAAAAAACGCCTTCCAACCGCTCATTGTGGCGGCGGTAAAGGCGTTTTTTCCTTCTTCTTGGTATCTTTTTCGTATCCTTTTTGCTATCCTCTTTGCTACACTTTTTGCTATCTTCTTGCTTTCTTTTTCCATTTGCGACTACGTCTATACTTTCTTGCTCATCCGCTCATCCAACCAATGCACAATATCCGCAGTAACTTCATCCCTGTTCGTTTCGTTCAGCATTTCATGTCGTCCGCCCGGATACAGCTTATAGGTCACGTTGTCGATGCCCTGCTGTTTATAGGCGTTGTACAGCCGGATAATGCCTTTGCCAAAGCTGCCTACCGGGTCCTTGTCCCCAGCGAAGATATGAATTGGCAGGTCTTTGCGCACCAGATTCAGATTGCTTTTGATCCCAAGCTTCTTAAGTCCACTGAAAAAGTCTGCGAAAAATCCAGTCGTAAACACCGTGCCACAGAACGGATCACGGATATATTTATCCACCTCTTCCATATCCCGGCTAAGCCAGTCAAATTCGGTGCGGACAGGTTTGAACGCATCGTTGTAGTTGCCGAAGGACAGCTTGTTCATCCGGTGGCTCGGAACACGTCTGCCGCGGCGCCGAATCTCTTCATGGGTTAACAGCGCAGCTGCATGAAGAATAAAGCGCACATGCAGTGTAGAACCCGATAAGATAACCCCGTCTAATTCTTCGCCATAGAGCATCAGATAACGCTGCGTAACAAACGAGCCCATACTATGACCCATCAGAAATAAAGGGAGTTCAGGATACTTTTTCTTAATGATGCCAGTCAGTTTATACAGATCATGCACCATCCACTCGAATCCGTCGCTATCTGCCAAATATCCTACGTTCTCCAGAACCTCTGCCGTCTTGCCGTGCCCTCTCTGGTCGTGAATATACACGATATATCCATTCCGATTCAGTTCCAGTGCAAAACGCTCGTATCGGGCCGCCGTCTCCGCCATCCCGTGGCAGATCTGTACCACCCCTTTGACCTGAGTATCACTCGCAGGTAGCCAGTTATACACATGGATTCGCGTTCCTTCGTCCGATTTAAAATTAAAATGATTTGCCGTACTCACAAAATCCCCCCGTAATGATACGTTTTCTCTTCATTCTCTTCTTCTTTTTCTTTTTCTTTTTCTTAGTCTTCTTTCTCTTCTTCTTCGTCGTCATCTTTGTCTTTATGTATTTCTGAATTTCCTCATCGGCTTCAAGGTTGCCACATGCTGAGTGAACGTTCCTACATATTCATCCTACTTCTCTAAGGAGGAATTTAGCAATTGTAATTTCACCCTATATATCGGATTACTATACGTAAATATTGATTATTCAATCTTTTTTTCAAGCGCATATGCGCCCGGAACTGTTTCCATAGAGAAGCGGATGGTGGTGTGATATACTGCTTGCAACACATGTCAGCTTAGAAGCGTGTAAACCCTCAAGCAAGGAGACAAAGCAACATGCAAATGATCATCGTAGACGACGAAGCACACTGGGTCGATAACCTGTCCATGACCAAACCCTGGCATACGCTCGGGATCGAACAGGTTCACCGGGCATACTCCGCTCGCGAAGCCCTGCAACTCATTGAAACTCATCCGATTGATATCGTGATCTCGGACATTCAGATGCCGGAAATGACAGGCATAGAACTGATCGAACGCATCCGCATCCGGGACAAAAAAATAAAATGCATCCTCTTATCCGGCTACTCCGAATTCGACTATGCCAAGAAAGCCATCCAGTACGAAGCCGTGGACTACCTGCTCAAACCGCCAACAGATGACGAACTGATCGGCGCCGTACAGAAAGCCATCGATCAGCTTAACAATGAATGGGCACTTGTCAGCTCCCTATCGCGAACGCAGTTTACCCTGCGCGAGAATTTACCGCATTTGCGTGGACGCCTACTTTTGGAAGCCTTACAGGGACATCGGTTCTCCGCCAGCGAATGGGAGCGCAAGCTCGATAACTATGACCTGCCCTTCCGCACCGGAGATGCGGCGCTGATGCTGGTCCGTATGGATAATGAGTTCAGCCAGTACGACAGCCATGATCAGACCCTGATCGAATATGCCATTATCAACATGGCGGAGGAGATTATGGGTGAGTTTATGCACGTGTGGGGTGTGAAGGAGGAGCACGGGTATGTTGTGTTTTTACTGCAATTGAAAGAAGCGAACGGCGATATTGGAAAAGAAACCATTCTGGAGAAGCTGTCCATTCAGCTTCAATCCAAAGTAAAACAGTTTCTGAAAGGCTCCCTCTCCATTGTTATGACCGAGTGGTTCACCTTCCCGGAACAGATCTACGATCGCTTCCGTCAGGCTTCCGCCTATTTCCGTCAGATCGTCGGGGACGAGCGTGAATTCGTCATGCGGGTGACCGATGTCGAAGCACCAGCGGCACAAGGTCCGCTGGATGTGCTTTACACACCGCCTACCTTCATTCAGCTGCTCGAAAGCGGCCAATGGGATGCCGCGGAAGACAAAATCCGTGCCGTCTGCGCCGAACTGGACGAAAAATGGTCGGAATCGTGGGAACACTGTATGGAGGCCGGATTTCTCATCACCGCTGCGTTCACGAACCTGGCTCATCGGAACAAGCTCACCCTGGCAGGTCTCATGGGCAGTGAGATCGAGCAGCTACAGAGCGGCGAAGTCTTCTCCACCATAGGCAAACTGCGCAAATGGTCGCTCTGCGTACTCGCCAAGCTAAAGGAAGGCACATCCAACGAGGTCAAAGACACACGTTCAGAGTATGTGAAGAAGATACAGGAGTTTACCGATAAAAACCTGCATCTGGATGTATCTTTACGTGTGCTTGCAGATCATGTGAATCTGCATCCAACGCATCTGTCCAAAATTTACAAGATCGAAACTGGCGAGGGCATCAGTGAATATATCGCGCGTTTGCGCATGGATCGGGCCTGCCATAAGCTGGTCACAACCACCAAGAAAGTATATGAGATCAGCTTGGAGATCGGCTATATGGACCCGGCGTATTTTATCAAAGTGTTCAAACGTCAATTTGGCGTGACACCTCAAGAGTACCGAGACCAGCATTAAACCAAAGTTTTTACACTTTCACTAAGAGAGTCCTATCGAAACTAACAAACTCATATAGATGCCCTCCTGCTCCTCTTGGTACAGTTACAGTGTAAAGATCATACATCGTAGGGGGATTGAACAATGATCAAATTCAAAGCATGGTGGTCCTTGCTCATGGTTATCGCACTCATCACCATCACTGCATGCGGCAGTGGCGGGTCAGCCAGTGAGAAAGGCACGAATGATACACAAGAGGCTGTCGGCTCTGCGGAAGCGGAAGCGGCGTTTGCCAAAGGAAAATACGACCCGCCCATCGAATTCAGCTCCGTGCTGATGCCGAAAAAATACGCTCATGGCGATACCAAAGAGAACAACGTACATGACCGTTGGATGCTCGAAACGCTGGGCATGAAGCACAAAGATACGTGGTATCCGGCCACTGACGATCAATACAGACAGAAGCTGCAGCTGGCGATTGCGTCCGGCGAGAAGCTGCCTGATTTCGTAACCGTGCCAACGAACGCGGTACTGACGAATCAGCTGATCGACTCCGGTCAATTCATCGCCATTGACGAGCTGTTCGAGAAATATGCAAGCCCGATTCTGAAAGAGCACGCAGCAGCACATCCTGA
The DNA here is from genome assembly GCF_030803945.1 of Paenibacillus intestini. Classification (NCBI taxonomy): domain Bacteria; kingdom Bacillati; phylum Bacillota; class Bacilli; order Caryophanales; family Paenibacillaceae; genus Paenibacillus; species Paenibacillus intestini. The sequence goes on from NZ_JAURUN010000009.1 coordinate 184,550, forward strand.
GCTGTGGTATCCGTTCACCAAGGACGGCAAAAAGTACAACATGCCAATCATGGAGTACACGGATAACGACGATACCCTGCTCTGGCTCCGCGAAGACTGGATGGAGAAGCTGAACCTGGAAGCGCCAAAAACCATCGCAGACCTTGAGAACATCATGGACAAATTCAAAAACGAGAACCCGGACGGCCTGTCTCCAGACAAAGTATTCCCGCTGGCAATCTCGCTCAAAAACAACACCAACACCTGGATGGGCGGACTCGACTGGTTGTTCGGTGCATACGGCACAATTGAAGAACAATGGAACAAAGACGCAAACGGCAATCTGGAGTACGGCTCCGTGAACCCGGGTGCGAAACAAGCCCTTGCCAAGTTGGCTGAATGGATGGAAAAAGGATATATCCACGCCGACTCCGCACTGTGGGACGAAGGTAAATCCGCCGAAAGCTGGACGGCTGGCAAAGCCGGCATTCTACCTGGCGCAAACTGGGTACCGGACTGGCCTGCTCCAGACCTGCTGAAGAACGTACCGGGCGCGAAATACAAAGCCTATCCTGTTCCGGCTGGTCCAGACGGCAAGATCGGTACGAAATGGCAGAATTCTGGCGTCAACGCAAGTATCATGATCAACAAAGATGCGAAGCACCCGGAAGCAATTTTCCTGTACTACAACTACTTGCTGGATAACCTGGCGAACCCGAAAGCGGGCAGTCCGTATGAGTACGGCTTTGCCAAAGGGTACGACTGGGATATCGTAGATGGTAAACCGACCAGTGACAAAGAGAAGATCAAAGACTTCTCCAACGAATTCCCGTTCCTGACCGGCCCGGCGCGAATTCCGGACCTGTACATGAAAACACTCGTGAAACTCGCGAACGGCGAGAAAGCTGAAACACCTTACGAGAAACAAATGGCTGAATTCCGTAAACCGGAAAACTGGTATGCAGGTAAAGTCGTGATGTCCCAGATCGACATCCGCAAACAAAACTATTTCACAGGCGCAGCCACACCAACCATGGTATCCAAGTGGAACCTGCTCCGTCAGTCCGAGCTCGAAACCTTCAACAAAATCATCTACGGCAAACTGCCAATCGATGCATTCGACCAATTCGTAGCCAACTGGAAATCCAACGGCGGCGACCAGATCACCCAAGAGGTAAATGATTGGTTCAAGTCTGTGAGTGGGAAATAAGAATTTGTTGTTGGGAAAAGTAAAGCATTAAAACCCGAGCCGAAGCGAGTTATTCACGCTTCGGCTCGGGTTTTTTAGTGTAAAGCGGGGTTGCTCCCCCATGACATATGAGTTCGCGTTAGCGGATCAAGCCCGTTAATGCTTACCAAGCTAAGCCATGTAAGCATTAACGGGCTTTTCACACTGCTAAGTTCGTAAATCAATTAGCTTTAGTCAGATTCATTCCCTCTCTCCACCAACATCGACTGGCCTAGCAAGGATACCGTTAACTGAATACCATCGCGCAGCCCCTGCATATACAACCGTTCATTCTCTATGCCTCTGCTAACAATGTAACGATTCTCCCATTCCGCATATTCAGGTGTCTGCTCGACATCTTTGCCAGCAAGCAAAGCTTCAAACGCTTCGTCGGTTTCCCCACGTACACGACTCAGTTCAGGATCATGCTCGATCCGGGGTGTCACCTCATCCAGCCTTGCTTGAATCGCTCGCTGCATCCACGGTGGAAAATCCATAGCTTCTCCTCCCCTACGCATTATGTACTTCGCTCATTACCGTACAACTTGGTTATGTCTCGCTTTCATTTCAGTAACTTGTGCCACCAGTTCATCCACCCTCCGGCTCTGCTCCTGAACCGCAGGATTGTCCCACAACGGAATCGCTTGCTTCAAGGATGCCTCACCAAGCTGATTAAGCTTGCGCCGTTCCTCTTCCAATAAGTCAAGCAATCGGCTCATACTTGCACCTCTCTGATGGGTCTAAACTGCATCGTGTCTTGTTAGAACTAAACATAAGTAGTCATTTTTAATGCGACTACTATCCAGAGAGAATTCACTTCTACTTATTCATATTGTAAGAGGAAATATAATCGTTATAATGCGGAAATCGAATTAAACTTAAAAAATTTTGAAAAAAAGATGAAATTTTAAGTAACTTTTTCCCTTTTATGGCGTTTATATCTATGAAACAACATTACAAAATATGACAATAGGAGAGTGAAAAATTGAATTTCAAGAAGACTTGGTTGATTGTTGGAACGTTCGCTCTAGGCTTCAGCTTAATGGGAAGTGCTGCTTCCGCAGAGACTAATTCAGAGAAGGTTGCCGATATTCAAATTAATGCTAGCGATATCCAGTTTTACAATGTACTTCCTGGAAAGTCAGCAGAGGTGAAAGAAAAAGCTCTTATTGAACACAACGATGCTATCAACTTGGTTGAAAAGCAGTTGAATAAAGATGGTATCGCTATCAAAACAGACTTAGACAATGTAGAATATCAAAAATATGTACTCTCGTTAGGGACTTCTTTTGAATTATTCTCTGCTGAGGACATGAAAAAGATAGTAGAATATGTAAAATTTATTGATTGGTATGAAAACTATGAACTTAATGTACAATTGAGAACATATCAAAATAAGCTTAGAAACAACGTAACACTCTCCAATGCAGAACTTACTGAATTAAATGGTCTTTTACCGATTCCTTCAGATGCTCCTTCTACTGCTCCATCTACAGATAATAACGAAACAACAACTAGTAGCGAAACAAACTTTGATTCTTTCGCAACAGACGAGGTTAGTCCACTAGCTACTTCCGCAAACGGATATGACAATATAGCAGCCCGAGACTATGCTTACAGTTGGTGGAACAAAAGAAACCCGACGTATTCAACATATTATGCTGAAAAAGAAGGCTGTAATGTAGCAAATTCATCTTGTTGGTCGAAATGGAATGATTGCACTAACTTTGTATCCCAAGCGATTTATGCAGGAGGGATGAAATTTAGAACAGGTTCCCACGTAACTGCTGATGATGCTTGGAAGTTCGGACCCCTTATGCCTACTCACACGTGGGGAGGAGCTCAAAACTTCTATAAACATTGGAGTCAAAGAGCTGGCGTTGCATCAAGTGTGGCCGCTCTACAAACAGGTGATGCCGTAAATGCGGACTTTGGAGCTGATGGACATGTCGATCACACTGCTATAATCACAAAAAATACAGGCAACAACAATAACAATAAATTCTTAACCCAACATACAACTGACAAAAAGGAAACTAGCACACTCCAAGATTGGTATACCGCTGGCTATAAAGTATATGGATACGAAATGGACAAAGCAACTAACACTGGTAACTAAGCACAACGTAAAACAACGCCCCCTTTACAAAGTAGGGCGTTGTTTTCTTGTCTAATCCTCAAGGTTCGCAATTCCAGCATTCAAACTATATATAATATAAAAATGATTCCATTGCTGCGTAGTGACTATTTCTTCCCGACCGTCTTTCTTAAAAAAATAACCTGATCCCTCCTGTTGACTATATACCCACCCTTCTCGTTCCATGCGTGACTTTAACAGTTCCTGTGGATCACCCTTTTCTTTCGTGAGATAGCGCTCTCGGGCAGGCATATCGCTATCTATCCGAATTACAGATTTACCGGTTGATTCTAAACGATACATGTGTTTCACATTATTATATCCAACGTTATTCACATATAATGCTCCTAACACGACTAAAAGCATACAAGCCCCAATAAAGCTGAATAAAATGACCTTCCATTTCTTATTCATCAGTTTCCCTCCTAAAATTGATTTTCTTATTAAATATAAACGGAACCAGACATCACTTAGTTGCCAAAAAAATTAAAAATCCTCTTTTTTCACTTCTTTTTAAAGATCATTTAAATATTTCAGTGCATCTACAAAAGTAAAATGGATTGTCAATGTGAAATCAGACATTTTTTTAAAGCTGCCTTGCAAGTGACGTGAACTCAGAAGAGATGCCCGTGGTACGCCGAGAGTCCGGTATTTCAAATCCTAAAGTAGACACTTTGACATCTCTTACTCGAAGATCGGCGTTATGTAGTCTAACGATGGCATCTCTAAATAAAGCATAACATTCAGTAGAATGGAGTTCAGGTGCAAATCTTGCTGTTCGAATGCTTGCTTGAGCTTCATCAAGAGCATACTTTCTTTTCATAACCTTGGGATTAAGGAAAATCTACTTTTGTTAATTTCAACCGTCATCAATATATAAAAAACCACAACTCTTTCATCACCTGATCAAAGTTGTAGCTCTTGGTCCTGATACATTTTTTTCGTTATCATATTTGTATATTTCAGTCTCGTGATTTCGATCAGTTCATTTGCCTGCATTATATTCAGGATATGACTATCTTTTATTAATATTTTCCGATGACCTTTCCCCAGCCCTTTAACGATGATGATATTTGTATCCTTCTTCACCTCTACGATTTGTCCAATGGTTACGAATTGTTCTTGGTTCTTGAGATCAAGGTAGGTTAGCAGCCCAAGTATACAAAATATAATAAAACCAGAAATGGATAATCCAGTTGCCCATGCAGGGGGATGATCCACGAAGTAGTTTTTGACAATTAATTGCACACCAATGATAAAAATAAATAGTATGATGAAGCCAAATTGCATTTTCAATTTCTTTTTAGCTCTTTCGTTCATAAGCTCTCCTTCTAAATCTTTTGCTCCATATCCGTTCAATATACCGCCCTCATTAATGGATCTTTACGGAGATGAATCACAAAGTCTGGATTTGAAGTATGATATACAAAGTTACCAGGCTCTACTCGAAAAAACTCTTTATTGGCATCTTGTTCGGATACGATACGAATTGGTGCAACTTCATCTACGATTTTTTTGTTATCTTCCTCATGATATTGAATAATGGAAACTAGGACAAATTGGTCAGGGAACAGTTCTCTCACTTCCTGCCATTTCATGTGTTATACCTCCTGTTATTTGTATTTTTAAAACTTTCTATCATTTTATCATATACACCTGAATTCAAATATCGTTCCTTCATCATAACAACCGAATTAGTCTATTATGTCCCTATCAAATATGTAGAATATACAAAAGAAACCGTACCCTTAAGTAGATTGCTGCTTGCACTTCCACCTGTTGCGGAACGGTTTCTTTTTTCTCATTAGAACCTGGCTCTCCAAACAATACGCCTGCGTAATCTATCTAATACACAATACCATTAAATATCTACCAGTCTATATCCTCATCTCAGCATGCTGTTTTCCCTGTAATCTCTACGCTCCTCTCGGTCAGCTTCCTCCATCCTATGGATGTAACGTCGCAGTGCTTCTTTATGCGTCTCCAATTCATTTATTCTTGTGGATGTTCCGCTTAGGAAAGATTGCATTTTAAATCCTAGCGTGGTTGCAGAATTTCCAGCCCAATCTTGCTCTAGTCTGCTATGTATTGAACGCATCTTCTGCTCCTGCTGCATTAAGCGCTCCAGCAACTGCTCACATTGCTGAACGGCTCTTCTCAGATCAGATAAAGATACCGATATTCTTGCCATGTCACTTACCTCCTGTCAAGAACTGATCTGCTTGAACGAAATCTTCGTGCTTTCGTTCAATATACTCTGCAATCTCGCTGATCGATTCCTGATACCAACGGTTAATTCGTTCTAGTGTCGCTGTAGCATCGTAAGCAATTGGGGTAAAGGAATGGCTTTCACTTGTGGAAGTATACGCCTCGAACATCCGGATGGAAGCTTGTGCATCATTGGAGAATCCGTCCAGGCTAAGGCGCATTTCCCTTGCTGCCTGCGCCAGCTCCTCCGGTGTCAATCGGATTGTACCGCCACCTTGACCTGACTTCCCATAGGCGGCAACCGCAATTAAGGGCGCCAACACTCCGCCAAAGAGGTTTGACAAGGCCACCTGTGATTCCTGATAAGTATTCCAGCGTGGTGAGATATCAATTTGTTGCCCCGTAGCACGATCAATAAGTGGACCGACCAAATTCCCCTGTTGATCAAACTGATATTGGTTCATGGAGTGATAGCCTTTACCTTCTTTTTTAGAAAATGAGTCCATCAATCGAATAATATTGCCGACCTGAAACTTGTCCAGATCAATATCGATTGGGAAATTGTATGTAGCTAGTGGGCCGCTGGGTCCCATCGGGCGAATAGGCAACATAAGCTGGAATTGCAGTCTCCAGTTTTGGTACATCGCATTGGCTGAGTCAAAATCCTGGCCTTTGTAGTACGTGCTGCCAACATGCCTGTCATATTCAGAAATCCCACCTGCACCTACTGAATCGTTAGGATGAACGATGTTTACCACTTTTTTATCATAGTATCCCTCATTTACTTTCGCTAAGCTTGCATCGTCCAGCAGATTGGTTACACTCGGGGCACTGTATGTCATGGCTGACAAATCCTGTCGCGCTGCTACGTATTGCGCTAAACCACCTCCAAGCGAATGTCCTGTAAGAGATATACTTGCGTCAGGATATTTTGATTTAACCTGTTCATAAAGTACTTCCGCCTGATGGAATTGGTTATTCTGCCAATCGATATCTTCCTTAATCGATTGAATAAAGCTTTTCTTGAAAATGTTATGATGATTCGGGTCAGTTACGGCATCCTCCAGTTCTCTGGTACGTCCACCTAAGACATCAAACACGTCTGTTTCGTAATCAGCCGCTATCCCCAGCCAGTTCCCATCCGGCTCCGTTCCCCGGTAACCGATGACAATCTGATTTGTTTGATTGTTTTGGAAGACAACGGAATCGAAACCCGACACTTTATTGTGGAGCTCAGCACCTTCAGGTTCAATGACTTTCCATTGTGCATATTCCCCCTCCTCTGTAAGCGGTGTGCCGGCAGAAATGTCCCTCTGATAAGCAAAGTTAGATATTTTCTGGTATAACTCGTCGCTAATGTAACCGTTTTGCATAAATACCTCCTGAATTGAACATTTCAATATGATTATGTAAACTAGTGATAATTCAATCTTTATAGTATATTAATACCAGTCTAAGAAAGTAGAGGTGTCCCTTTTGAGAAAACCTTTCTTCCTGTTTGTAATCTTAATTATCTCATCTCTCTTGCTTGGAGCATGTGCCTCCAAAGAGGAAAAGGAGATTGTATCCTCCGCCGAGAAGTTCGCTGCAAATTATGTTCTCGAAAAATACGGTGTAACGGTTCGTTTTACGGAGTATAGATTCTCTCCTCCCGATCTAAGCAAGTCTCTAGGCCTCCACGGCTATGCCGAAGGCGATAAGAAAAAGAAGGTATTCGTTATGGTAAATTACGATCCATTAAGTGTGGAGACACTATCGCTTCCTGATGGAATATCCAAGAAATCAGATTCCAAATAGAGCGTTGAAGTATATTTTTTTAACTATCAATCTATATAAATGCTTTTGAAAATATAGGGAATATATGGATTTTATCTTTCGTTGATCACTTCTGTCAACGTTCCCCGCAACAATAAAATGAAGAAACAAATGCGATCTACATAATAGAATGATTGTACTCTCAAATTATGATATATCTCTGTTTGAAGAAGTTCTCTACTGATCCAATACATTGTGGACATACGTAAATAGGGGGAGAAACATATAGCTCCTCTCCCTTCTAATGACGCCTGCTTAATCAGACCCACGATCCCATTAATCCCCTGCGTCCACCTAAAACATCGAACACGTCTGTTTCGTAATCAAACGATATACCACTCCAGTTCTCATCTGGTTCCGTTACTCTGTGACTGATGACAATCTGATTCGTCTGATTTTTTTGTGGAGGACAACGAAATCGAAACCCGACACTTTATTCTGGAGCTTGGCACTCTCATGTTCAATGGATTTCAATTACGCATAATCCCGCTCATCTTTAAGAGGTGCTCAGTTTAAACGTTGTCTTAGTAAGCAAGTGCAGATATTTTCCAATATACATCATCGCTAATGTAATCTCGTTAGGCCCCCATGTCTACATAAACATAGAAGGCGATAAGAAAAAGAAGGTGTTTGTTTTTGTAAACTACTATTTTTTAAGTATGAAGACAGACACTATCCCTCCCTGAAGGTATATACAAAAAACCAAATTTAAATAGGTATCCCCCTTCACCGTAGCAGGTTTTATCCATACACTGCTTACCGAAAAGGGGGACTTTTCTTTGTTTATATCTACTTAGTTTAAAAGCTATGAGCTATTTCATGGTTAACCCAGCAATTGATCTATCGTTGGATTCTCTCTCAGCATGCGCATGATTACCGTTAAGGCTTCCGCCCTCGTGAGATTGGCGTCCGGTTCAAACCGATTCTGGCTCTTGCCCTCCAGTATACCCGCTTTTGCAGCCGTTTCAATGATCTCCTTCGCCCAATGCTTGGGTGCTACGTCAACGAATGTTGCTGCATCGCCAGATACACTATTCTGAAAAATCAGGATTTTTGAGATCATAGCAACCATCTCGGCTCGTGTAATCCTGTAATCAGCGTGGAACGTTCCGTCAGAGTACCCGTTGATAACTCCATTGGAAGCAAGAATTGCTATAGAGTCTCGCGCCCAGGAGTTTTGAATATCCCGTAACTCAAACATTCCGCTTCCTGAGCGCAGAGCAAATGCTTTAACAAGAAGTGTGCTGAACTCTGCCCTTGTAATAGAAACATCCGGTTTGAATCTGCCGTCTGGGTAGCCATTGATTATACCTATCTTGGTAGCGGACAAAATATCTTTGGAAGCCCAGTGGGACGCTACATCCCGGAACGTTACAGAATTACCTGCCAATGACTTTTGTATAAAAGCTACGAGCCGATCGGTTTCAACAAGAGCTTGAAAATGCTTGGTCTCCTTAGCAGGAGGTATTGAAGGTTCCGTTTTAGCCGGAGTACTATTATCGATTGAAGTGCTTGTATTGGTTGAACTGCTCGGAGAAGATCCTGACCCCGAAACTGGCGTGCCAGTTACTGTTATGTTGATATCTACCGATTGGGTTCCATACACAGCACTGACGACAGTGCTGCCCGCTGTCTTACCTGTAACCCTCCCACTGCTAACAATAGCAATTGACGGATTACGAACAGTCCAGGTTACCCATGAGGTCACATCTTTTTGCGACTGATCTGAGAAAACAGCTGTAATCGCTACAGAAACCGTTTGTCCGGTCGATACGCTCAACGTATTCGTATCCGTCTTTAAACTGTTTAATCCCTGCAAGGTAATGCTCTTTGTTGCGATGCCGCTCATTTTGTTGCCGTCGCTTACGGTAAAGCTGATCGTGCGCGTCGTCATATTCGTAGAAACTTGTGTGTTACTGTAAGTAACTGCTTGCAATGCGTTCTGCCACTGCGCCAACGTTGCGGTTCCACCTGCGGACGTCAGCGTCAGAACACCCATGAGAGCATCATAATTCGCCGTAATATTCCCCATGCTCGCTCCATCATTGGTGTAAGCCAATACGTCTTTTCCCGCGTCCAAGTGGCTCGTGATGCTAACCGTTGCACTGGCCAAGGTTGCATTATCCAAATCGGATACCGCCAGACCGCCGTCAATAGCAACCGGAGTCGAAGTTCCAGAGATGTAATTGGTCAAACCATCACTCGTGGTCACAATAGGTGTCTGGTTGGTATCCATCACCATCACAGTTCGTGTCGCTGGATTGCTCACATTGTCGTCATCCGTCACCATGAAGCTTACTACACGTGTCGCCGCATTTGGCTTGATCGCCGTATTGGTATAAGTAATCGATCTCAAGGCAGCTTGCCACTGCGCCAACGTTGCAGTTCCGCCCGATGATGTCAGCGTCAGCACACCCGTAGATGCATTATAACTGGCTGTAATATTCCCCATGCTCAGCCCGTCATTGATGAAACCCAGCACATCTTCTCCAACATGAAGATTACCTGTAATGGTCACTGTTGCGCTTGAAAGCGTGGTGTTGCTATCTGCGGTTACCGTTATGCCAGAGTCGATAACGACCGGAGTTGAAGGTATATTATCCCCAGCCACAAATGAAGCCGAACCGTTGCTTGTAGTCAGCATCGGAGGCGCGATCACCGCCACTTCCACAGGATGTGTAGCAGCAACGCTTGCTTTTGTTCCGTCGCTTACGATATAGCTAATATTGCGTTGCCCTGGCGTGGCGCTCGTGCTTGAGAACGAAATTCCCCTCAACGCTCTCTGCCACTGCGCCAACGTTGCGGTTCCGCCAGATGATATCAGCGTCATTACACCAGTAGAGGCATTATAACTCGCCGTTATATTTCCCATGCTAGCCCCATCATTGGTGTATGCCAATACGTCTTTTCCCGCGTCGAAATTGCTCATAATACTAACCGTTGCGCTAGCCAAGGTTGCATTATCTAGGTCGGATACCGTTAGACCGCTGTCAATATCCGCCGGAGTCGAAGCTCCAGAGATGTAATTCGTCGAACCACCACTTGTGGTCACGATTGGTGACTGGTCCGTAGCGGCAACCGTTATATTTCGTGTCGCCGTACTACTTGTATCCACACCGTCCGTCACCGTGAAGCTAACCGTACGTGTCGCTGTATTTGGCGTAATCGCTGTATTCGTATAATTTATCGACCTCAAAGCGGCTTCCCACTGCACCAACGTTGCCGTTCTGCCCGATGATGTCAGCGTCAGCACGCCAGTAGCTGCATTATAACTGGCTGTAATATTTCCCTTGTTCAACCCGTCATTAATGAACATCAGCACATCTTCTCCAACGCGAAGATTGCCTGTAATCGCCACTGTTGCGCTTGCAAGCGTAGTGTTGCTATCTGCGGTTACCGTTATGCCAGAGTCGATCGCAACCGGAGTTGAGGACGCATTATCTCCAGCCACGAATGAAGTCGAACCGCTGTTTGTCGTCAGCATCAGAGGCGTGATCACCGTTACTTCCACTGAACGTGTAGCAGCACCGCTGGTCTTCATTCCATCATTTACGGCATAGCTAATGATACGCTGCCCTGGCGTGGCACTTGTACTTGAGAATGAAATACTTCTCAACGCACTCTGCCACTGCACCAACGTTGCAGTTGCGCCTGATGATGTCAGCGTCATCACGCCAGTAGATGAATTATAACTCGCCACGATATTTCCCATGCTCGCCCCATCATTAGTGTATGCCAATACGTCTTTTCCCGCGTCGAAGTTGCTCGTGATGCTAACCGTTGCGCTGGCCAAGGTTGCATTGTCTAGGTCTGATACCATTAGACCGCTGTCGATCGCCAACGGAGTCGAAGCTCCGGAGATGTAATTCGCCGAACCACCACTTGTGGTCACGATTGGTGTCTGGTCGGTAGCTGTAACCGTTATAATTCGTGTTGCCGTGTTACTTGTATCCACACCGTCCGTCACCGTAAAGCTAACCGTACGTGTCGCCGTATTTGGCGTAATCGCTGCATTGCTATAAGTAATTGATCTCAGAGCGTTCTGCCACTGCGCCAACGTTGCGGTTGCGCCTGATGATGTCAGCGTCAGCACGCCAGTACCTGCATTATAACTGGCTGTAATATTCCCCATATTCTGTCCGTAATTAATGAACATCAGCATATCTTCTCCAGCATGAAAATTACCTGTAATCGCTACTGTTGCGCTTGCAAGGGTATTGATGCTATCCGCGGTTACCGTTATGCCAGAGTCGATCGCAACCGGAGTTGAGGACGCATTATCTCCAGCCACGAATGAAGCAGTACCTCCAGTTAAAGTTAATACGGGACCCGTTGCTGCAAAGGTTGTCGGCGTAATATAATTACCGAATCCCGCCTGAAAGGTTAACGCAATGGTGACCAGGACTAACATTTTTCGTAATAAGCTCTTCATCGACTACTCTCCCTATCGTTTAGATTTAATCCTGAATCTCACTATTGCTGAAACATAAACATTAATTAACACCAGAATTAGTTGAACCCCTTTTAAAACCTTTACTACATAGACAAAATCCATTTTGCGATATTATCGAAAAGAATTCTTGTGCTTTAAGAACTATCTTTAGAACTTTCGCCCTATTCCGACTCATTAAAACCAAAAAAAACAGGTCACTTATCCTCTTTACGGAGAGAAAAGATGACCTGTCTATAGTCTTTCGAATAGCTATTTGAACCCCGATTAGGGTAAATGCTTTATGTAAACCCCAACAACGCTTTTTCCATCTGATCCACAATTCCATTGATCCCCATCGGCCCATAGCAACCAATCCAAGTCGCCGCATCCACCGAATGTACTCGCTGCTCCTCTCCCCCACCAAGCATCTCCAAAACCCGCTGCTCTGTTGCCGATATCCCATCCTGCATAAGTTTATTACTCAGCAGAAAGTAGTGACTTGCCTGCACTGCGGGTAATCTCTCAACCGAAATATGATAGGCCGTATCGGAGGTGTCAGCCACAAACAATGGTGCAGGCAGACCTAGATCACGGTACAGCACAGCACCTGTACGATGAGCGGCGGAATGGACACGAACGAGCGAGTCCAACGGACGGATCAGGGCCACACTTTTGCCTGCCAATACTGTAGCTAGTTCCTCAGCCAGCAAAGCCGTTCTGCGAAGATAGTCGGCATTAATCTGCTTGGCCTCTGCTCGCTTGCCTGTCAGTTCACCGAACAGACTAAGGATCGTCTGCCAGTTTTCGTTACGTTTGAACATGAGCACTGGAGCGATCCCACTTAATCGTTCAAGATACTGCTCATGTACCTCGGTGCAGATGATTAGATCCGGTGCAAGTCGTTCCACCGCAGGCAGATCGGGATATTCATATGTACCTAGTAAATCGGTGTGCTTGAGTCCTGCCTGAAGGGGTTGGGGAAAAGATAACACGCTGCTTCCTAGTCCGACACTCCCTACCGGAGACAAACCCAGCGCAAGCAAGTGATCGGCATACTGCACATCGAGGACAGCGATACGCTGCGGTGTTTCAGTGACGATGTATTCCCCTTGCATATGGCAGATGACCGGGCCTTGGGCTGATTCATAGGATGAAGCTGTGCGGTTTTGCAACAAAGCCTTCGCATAGTCTGCATCGGTTCTCGACGCGGCGGCATGCCGATAATGTAGTGGTGGGACGCCTACATACTTTTTAAAAGCCCTGCTGAAATAATACATATCTCGATAGCCCAGCTTGTCTGCAATTTCTCCTATTGAAGCATCCGTATGACGCAGCATGCGCGAAGCACTTTCCATGCGTAGCTGGATGACGTACTCCATCGGGCCGAGCTGCTTTTCTTGTTTGAAACGGCGCTGTAGTTGTCTTACGCTACAGCCCGCAAGGGCTGCCAGCTCTTTCAGCTCCAGGTTCTGACGATAGTGCGACGCAATATAGGAAGCGACCACATCCACCATATCGGACTCCGCTCCCCCCTGACCACGTTCATACGCCATGATTAGCTCATAGATCATGCCCTGGAGCAAAGCGTTGGCATAAAATCGTTCCAGTCCTTCGCCGCGGCGCCATTTGGCTACTATTTTTTCCGCATTCTCAATCCATTCGGCGTGGGCTGCCGAGTTCTGTACAAATGATCTACGCAACGGGTGTTTACGGTACGAAGGCATAACAATAGAGGCTCCCTCCATGGAAGAAGCCTTGTACTTGATCACAATATAATGAATGTCCTCTGATCTGGCCGTCAGCGTGTAGGATGATCCCTTCACCGCATGACAGGCAAAAGAAGCTCCAATGTGGCAACCCTCGCCATCCATTGCAAGCTCCCCTTCCCCTCCGTAGGCCAGCAGCAGCACATTAGAAGTTACATTTGTTTCGTGTAAAACGCTGCCTGTCTGCAGAGTACCGCTATATCCGTCCAGCATCTTGATTGCTGTGTCACTCCAACCACTTGTCTGTTCCTGCAGCGGCATTTCTCTCATCTCCTGACAATCGCGTAGGTATAATCATTACTGTTGTCATTGTAGTTGAGATTCTTTCTCATTGTCAATTTTCGGACATTTGAGGCAATATTCCCCTGACATCTGGTACCAGAAACAGCAGGTGAGCCGATCACTTTTGGCAACATGCACATCGTTCTTACACTCGGTAAAACGGGTTAACGGATTCTTCCTCTCACCAAACACTGGCCCGGACGCTACCTGCGTCAGATAGGCGAAGTCCTCTCGAATGATCTTACGTTCCTGCTCCGTCTCACCTTCATCAGGAGCGAAAAGTCGCCCGATCCGTACCATGATATTCTCCCAGAGAATACTCATCGAAAGGGGTGCAATCGCAGCAAGTGTCTTTAACAGAGGTGTAAGCTGTACCGCGAACATCTCTTGGACTGCCTTTTCCCGCCAAACGTGTCTATCTCCCGTCAGCTCTTCAGCCCGAAGCTCGTTCACCGCTAGAAAAGGAAATCGTGTACCCTCCTCATGTTCTTCGAGCTTCGGATGATAGAGAAAGCTGTTCTCCAGCTGAAAGGTTACATGCTGATGATGAAATGTCATCGCAGTCACGAGCGGAGTCGTCCATAGATAGCCAATTCGCTTGGCTAACATCGAAGCGGCAACCTTCATGTCTGGTGCATCGATATAATGTTGAAACCAGCTGATATACTCTCGGCACGCCTCTTCGTCATGCAGCTCACTCAGCGCAATGCTACGGACACTATGTTGAGGCGGCTCGCCAAGCAAAATCGAATGATCCTCCACCGTCTCTTTCCATGCGTCTGTCGAGAGATATCGGCTCATATTAGTTCGATCCGAGCAGGGCTTCCGAAGCCTGATCTACAATCAGATTAATCGCAAGCGGTCCGTAGTATGCGATCCATAGTGTGGAGTTTACATCATACGTGCGGTTATTTTTCACAGCATCCAGAGACTTCCATACCGGATTGTTCACCATCGCTTCTGCTTCTGCGGCAAACAGTTCATCCGACAGGACAAAATAACGATCTGCTCCAATTTCAGGGACTTTCTCCATCGAGATTTCTACGGAAGTATCATCCTTGATTCCTTCAACAAGTGCAGGCATTTTCAAGCCCAGGTCATTATACAGAATGCCGCCTGTGCGGTGCTCGATGCCATGAACGCGAATACCTTCTTTACGCGGACGAATCAATGCTACCGTCTCATCACCCAGCTTCTCAGCCAGTTTTGTTTTCATTCCTGCCACTTTCTCTTCATACGCTGTGCGCACTTTCTCTGCCTCGTCTTGCTTGTCCGTAATCTTAGCTACTGTAGCTAACGTATCACGCCAGTCTTCGTAGAAATCCAGTACCAGGGTAGGTGCAATTTTGCTTACACTCTCATACTGCTTCTCTTGGAAGTCGGTCATGATGATCAGATCCGGGTCAAGTGCAACAATGGCTTCCAGGTTAGGCTCGTCCCGTGTACCCAGCACTTCAACGCCACTCGCCTGATCACCCAAGTATTCTGGAAAATCAGTGTTACCTCCAGCGATAACACTACCTGCCGGCTTTTCGCCAACCGCTAACATTTGATCCAAAAACTTAACATCCAGCACGGCCACTTTCTTCGGTTTTTCGTTTAGAGTGATGTCACCCTTCATACCCTTGATCGTTACTGGAAAAGCGCCGTCGGTCTTCGTCTCTGTACTTGCAGGTGTATCCGAAGGCGTTGCCGCGGATTGTTTACCGCTATCTGTACCTGTTCCGGCACCGCACGCCGTCAGGACAAGAATCAGGGCCAACATCAAGCCCATCAGTAATCGTGATTTGTGAGCAAGATAGCCTTTGCTTCCGGCTGCTTGCCCGTTTGTTCCTTGTTTCATTTGTAAATCCCCCTTATGTATACTAGTGATAATGATTTTCATTATCGAAACATAAAGAGAGTATAAACGATCTGTGTATCGTGTTACCATGTACTTTTGCGACATTTCAGTCGGACTAATGCGACATCGTCATTGATATTTTACCTACACCTATCCACTATCCGCCTTTTAATTTCTCAGCAATGTAAGCCTGAAGACGGTAAATGTCTGCAAGAAGTTCTTCTTCCTCCGGCGTATTGCCATACTCCCCCAGCCAGCGCGGTGTACGGAACTGCCAATCCTCTGTCAGGTACTGCTTTTCATCTCGATACTCCCTAATATGTCCCAGGAAATATTCCAGTGAGCCGAAGGATTGTTTCTGATTATCGTTAATGATGGATTGTGCGTTCTCAATGATAGTATGTAACATTTGCTCAATATGCTCTTCTGGATTCATAGTGGATCTCCTCCAAAGGAATATTTTTAAGGATTCATATCCAGATTTCGTTCAAGCATTGCTCCTATACGTTCAGCCATTACGGAAGGTGGGAGAGGTCTTTCATGCGTAAACCACCATTCGACGACCCCAATGATCGCTCCCCCCACAAACTGAACCTCCACAATCTGGTCTTTCATTAATTCGGTGTTCATAACAGCTGGTTCGCTCTCGTTCCCGTTCTGTAATTCATGAATAAAAAAGTCCAGAAACTGCTTACGAAAAAAAGAACTGCCTTTACTCGCCAGCAATGCGTAGAAAAATAAAAAATGCTTCTCAAAATACTCAAACCACACGAATACCATGTTGTTATAACCCGTGTCCATCTCCGTAGATTCACAGATTTCACGCAAATTCTCAATATGCTCTGTGATGAGTTTATTCAGAAGATCGAATTTATCTGTGTAATGAAGATAGATCGTTCTGCGGCTGATATCCGCTTTGTCTGCAATGTCCTGGATCGTAATATGATCAAAATCTTTGTTCATCATCAGTTCAGTAACCGCCGTTTTGATCGCTTCTTGGGATTTGCGTATCCTTCGATCCACCTTTACCACCTTATATCACCCTTTTTCTTCATTGTTAATACACATTTTCAAACCATCTGTGCACAATTGCACGCAATCCAGCCTTTTAGCCATTGTAAGATTTTTATTTACGTATACCATTATACATAGTTGATAAATAATACACTACTGTGCATTAATTCACAGTGAGAAATGGAGTTTAACCATATGAAAATCGCAGTCATTGGGGCTACCGGAGGAACAGGAAAAAAAGTGATTGAACGCGCACTTGGATTAGGGCATGAAGTTATTGCCGTTGCTCGTCGTCCCGAAGCCATTGCTCCAATAGAAGGACTTACTGTTAGAAAAGGGGATGTGTTCGATTTACCTGTTATGATTCAGGCCATTTCAGGGGCAGAAGCTGTCATCAGTTGTATAGGCCCTCCCCTCAATGTATCATCCACCTCCGCCAAGAAGGGCTTGGGTAATCTCAGTGCCGGTTTAAGTACAATGAAGGCTAATTTCTCACCAGGTACGGTCATGTCTGTGGGAATTCCAAATATTATTTCGGCCTGTCAGCATACAGGGGTTAAACGTATGGTGATGCAGAGCGGCATTAATTTGAGCGATGGTAGAGAATTTTCTTATGTCAGCCGTCTCGCCGTGCATCTGATGCGCCGTATTTTTTGGAAGGCCATTCAGGATAAACATATCGCGGAACAAGCGCTCATCCAAAGTGATCTGGAATGGGTCATCATGCGTGCATCCGTGCTTCAGTATGCGGAAGGGAACTTGGAATATACGGCTGGTCCACTCGCTCGCATCAATCCAGTTGCTGCACTTCCTTTTGCAGATTGTGCGGATGGGCTAGTACGTGCGGCATCAAGCCAGCCCGATTGGACCGGAAAAATTGTGAATATAGGGAGATAAGTCGTTCGGATTGGAGGTTCGTTTCATTTCTTATATACTCTATGTAGGTCTGTGTTAAAACCAAAGAATCGATACCCCATAATAACGGAGACATCGATTCATATCATCTAACTATGGGGTGAATCATGAGTATGCAACTAAATAGGAAGTATATCACTACCGTTTTCACTGTTGCCATTATTGCTTTTCCTATAATCATTGGATTTTATATGTTGAACAAGGTTGTCGATGCGGAAAAAATTATGGTCACGAAAACACAAGTTTCTTCTGAGCTTATTACGATACAAGGTGGATTTGGAGACAGTATCAGCAAATATCACGGCTACAACATCTCACATCATGATCATTCACTATTCATCCAGATCAAAGGCAGCCAACTTCCGATTGGAGGTCATAACGACTTCAACATTTCATTCTCTAACACATATGGGAATATTGATGAAATCTACTTAGTAGGGCAGGACAACGCTAAAAGAAAGATTTGGCCTCAGACATAACGGATACCTGCCTTCCCGTCGCTCTCATCATTGCATTTCCTATTACTTCACCTGCTTTTCAACCAACTCTTGTTTGATTCTGCCAATCTGGTCGAGATGGTTCTGCACATGAGCGACAAAAGCAGGAATGATTGCAGCTAGAGATACCGTCTCGCCTTTGAAGTTAATGCCGGTTTTCTCCCATTCTTCGTCGCTCAGCCGCTCCAGTAGTCCTGAGTTGTACTGCACCAGACCATTAGCAATCGTAAGCAACTGAGAAATCTGCTCCTCATTTGCCTTTTGTCCGGCAACCCATGCATCCTGGTTAAACCCAGGCAGCGTCACTGGTGATCCCGCTAATATTTCACGGATGCGGAAGGATACGACGATACTGTGATCCACCAGATGTCCCAGCACTTCCGTAACACTCCAGGAGGAAGGAGAAGACTTCCACCTCAACTGCTGCTCGGTCAAACCTGCAATCTCCTGTTCAATCTCTTCATAAGCGTGTACATATGCCGATATAATGGATTCTGTCTTCACTGTTGTGTTCCCCATGATTACCGCTCTCCGATCTATATAAGTTTAACTACAATACGGATGATAGGATTTGCTATGTTTACACCAGTTCCCCCGTAAATGCTTCTTTCAGCAATTGGAATGAACGTGTTCGTTGTTCAAAATCAGGAATAATCGTTGTAAACACAAAGCTATTCACGTCATATTCCTCCGACAACTCCAGCAGCCGCTTCCGCACCGTTTCCTTGGTCCCGCGTGTAATGTCCGCTTCGCGTTCAACCGCCGTAAATGTTTCTCCCGCCTGTCTTGCGAATTCTGCTGCCTGCTCCAACGTCTGCACATTTATGGTTCTGCCACTCGCCAGCGTTGCACGCACGGTTTTGTGCTGTCCCGCCAGCGCATTCGCCTCTTCTTCCGTATCTGCAGCTATAACCGACAAAGCCAGAATGGCTTCGGGCTCTCCGCCATGTTCCGTGTTAAACTGCGTGCGGTACGTATCCAGTGCAACGCGTGCTGTTTCGGGATCACTGTTGATAAACAGCGCGAACGCATAAGGAAGCCCCTGCTTGGCTGCCAGTTCCGCGCTGGAAACACTCGTGCCCAGCATATAAATACGTGCCGGCTGTCCCGGCAACGGATGTGCTGTCAGTCCTGGCTGCGCATGGGTTTCACCCGCCGGAGCATTCAGGAAGTTTCTCAGTTCTACCAGTTTGTCATCCAGTGTTTCCGGCTCGGCGATTCCCTTTTGTAGCGCCTTTGTGGAACGCGGCAAGCCGCCCGGGGCACGCCCGATCCCAAGTTCAACCCGTCCCGGAGCCAGTGTGGCAAGCACATTGAAACTTTCGGCCACCTTATATGGGCTATAATGCTGGAGCATCACACCACCGGAGCCAATCCGGATTTTTTGAGTCTGAGCAAGCAAATACGACACGAGCACTTCCGGCGATGATCCGGCAACACCTTCCGAGTCATGATGCTCTGCTACCCAAAATCGGTCATATCCAAGTGATTCTGCAAGCTTCGCCAGTTCTACGGTATTTTTCAACGCCTCCGCAGCCGACTGGCCCGGGAATATAATGCTTTGATCCAAAATCCCTAATGTAAATGACATATCTCTTCCCCCTTGGATATTCCTTAATCATGGTTCTAATCCCGTGTTCTTATATGGAGTACGCACTATCCGGCGTAATGCGTTTGAGAAACTGCTTCGTTCGTTCTTCCTTCGGATAGCGGAACAGCTGCTTCGGCTCTCCTTCTTCCACAATGACCCCGCCATCCATAAAGACAACATGATTCGCCACCTCCTGGGCAAAACCCATTTCGTGAGTCACGATGATCATCGTTATGCCTTCCTCCGCAATCTGGCGAATAACCGCCAGCACTTCGCCTACAAGTTCCGGGTCCAGTGCCGAAGTCGGCTCGTCGAACAAAATCACCTCTGGATTCATCGCCAGCGCCCGGGCGATCCCGACACGTTGTTGTTGTCCGCCTGAAAGCTGGCTAGGGTATGAATCGAGCTTGTTTCCGAGACCTACCTTTTCAAGCAAAGCGATACTCCGCATCCGTGCTTCCTCTTTCGCCACTTTGCGTACAGCGACAAGTCCTTCCATGACATTTTGCAACGCTGTTTTGTGCCGGAACAGATTGTATTGCTGGAATACCATCGCTGATTTTTGGCGTAAGGCATGGATGTCCTTTTTGGCATGCTTGCCGTAATCCAAGGTGAAATCACCGAGTGTGATATGCCCGGAGTCCGGTTTTTCCAAATAGTTCATGCAGCGCAGAAGTGTCGTTTTGCCTGATCCACTCGGCCCCAGAATCGCAACAACTTCTCCACGTGCCACCTTCAGATCGATTCCTGACAGTACCTTATTGTCTCCGAAGCTTTTGTGTATTTGCTTGAGTTCAATCATGACACGCCTCCCCGGTTGTACGATCTGAACCGCTTCTCTGCCACTGCGGTCAGTCTTTCAATCATGACGGTCAGTCCCCAGAAGATGAGGGCCGCCGCCACATATGCCTCGAAAAATTTCCAGTTGGTCGATGCGACAATTTGCGCCTTGGCGTTAATCTCCACCACCGAGACCGCAAATGCCAGTGTAGATCCATGCAACATGCCAATCAGCATGTTAGAAACGTTGGGTAGACTGGCTGCAAAAGCCTGTGGCAACACAATTCTGCGCAGCGCCTTTGTCGCTGTCATGCCCAGTGAATACGCCGCTTCAATCTGACCGCGATCCACCGCGAGCAGACCAGACCTTACAATCTCTGACGCATAAGCACCCGCCGTAATCGAGAACGCCAGATAAGCAAAACCAATCAATGGAATGGATGACGAGTTGAACCCAAGTCCGAGTGATGAAGACACGCTGTCAATGATCATCGGCAGTCCGAAATAGATCAGTAGCAGATGTGTAATCATCGGTGTTCCGCGAATAAACGTAACGTAGGCCGTCGCCAGCTGGCTTAGTACAGGAATCCGAAACTGGCGGAGAAGGGCGACCGCTGTGCCGATGATAAAACCAAGTACCACCGAGACCACCGTGATCGCCAGTGTAATCGGGATGACACCGAGAAGTTGCACGAACGCGGTCCATACAAAGAAAGCATCAAAGCTCATATCGGAGCAAACCCCCTCTTCTGCACTTTCCGCTCAAGTACACCGAACACCCTCTCCAGCACAAAACTCAAAACAAAATAAATGAGCGCCAGCGAGATATACGCTTCAATAAAATGACGAGAGATCGTTGCCAGCGTAGACGATTTGCCCGTCATCTCCATGACACCCACACTGAACGCAAGGGATGTGTCCTTCAAGCTACCAATCACCATGTTGGCGAATATAGGCAATGCCGTCACATAAGCCTGCGGCAATACAATCCGGAAGAACGCTTGTGGGCCAGACATGCCCATGGCATAAGCTGCTTCGACCTGTCCCCGATCCACGGAAGCGACGGAAGCCCGAATCATCTCCACCATAAACGCTCCACTATTGAGCGAGTAAGTCATAATGACAAAGTAGATGGCAGGTGCGCGGTTCGCATTAATACCGAACAAACTTAAAATTTCCGGCACGCCGTAATAGAACAAAAACAGTTGAATCAAAATCGGAGTTCCGCGAAAAAAGGACACATACAGCTTAGACAGCTGTTTCAGCACCGGAATATTGTACATCTGCGGCAGTGCCGCGATGGAGCTGATGAGTAGACCAAGCACCATTGCACTAACTACAATGAGAAGCGTAGTACTGATGGTGGGTAAGAGCTTTACAAAGTAGTCGATGACATAACTGAATTCAAATGGTGCACCCATCGTTGCAACCTGCCTTTCCTGTACGTGTTATTTCGTTTCCGATTGCGTAGCGTCAAAGCCAAGCCACTGCTCACTCAGTTTCTTCAATGTACCGTCTGCCTTGATTTCCTTCAGTGCTTCATCGATGCGATCCGCAAGTTTCTGTTCTTCAGGATCATCCTTGCGGAACATAAACAGGGTATCCGATTCACTGAGTGGTGGACCGACCAGTTTCAGCTCGCCGCTTGGATCAATAAGTGGAAGCGTAAAATCCGCTGCTACAAATGCTGCAACCCGTCCAGCCTTGAGCTGTGCGATGGAATCGTTGGCCACACCGCTTGAATACACAATATCTAGTGCATTGTTATTCTGCTTGTTGTAGTTTTCCAGCAAGATGGCTTGTGCGCTAGTTGCTGTCGTTAACACTTTTTTGCCTTTCAGATCATCAATGGAATGAATGGTATTGTCATCTTTAAGAACCGCGATTTTGTTCTTCCAGTGGGAATATGCTTCTTTATTGAATAGATATTTCTGTTCGCGCTCCGGGTTTTTCTCCATCTGATGCGCGACCATGTCAATTTTGTTCGTTTCGAGACTGAGCAACAAGTTCGTGAACTCCATCGTCTGCAGATCGAACTCGTAATCATCAAGCCGTTTATCAATTTCTCTGACTAGTTCTACATCGTATCCCGTCAGCTTGTTATTTTCGTCAATAAAAGCGACATTCGGAAATTGCGTGCCTGTTCCCACAATAATCTTGGTTGGTTCTTTCGCTCCCTCAGCTCCCGATGCCGTCTTCGTGTCTCCCCCGGTGCTGCATCCTGTCAGCGCTAATACGATTGCAGTTGTAAGTGTTAGAAAAGACCATTTTTTCATGTTTTTCTCCCCCGTTATGTGTGCGATTATTTTAAACCACTAATTCTTACATGTTAACTAGGAATTAATTGATCTAAAAATAGCATTCCAACAGGAACATCGTCAACGGGTTTACTTATAGAACAATTCTATATATAAATAAAATATTCGATGGGTGCGATTACAACTCGCCTTAACATTACCATGAGTGTCCATTTGCAATAATATAGACGACTTCTACACTAAACCTGATCGTTATCTTTATCTAACGTGATCTCGGAGAAACAAGCAAAAAACCTAACGAAGAATCGTTAGGTTCAAGATGTCCAACACCCTTATGAAAGTATAACTAGCCGCCCCTTCTCCTTCACTTATCTTCTATATAAGTTGAACTAAAGATGTTTACACGGAGCACTCCGACCACAGAATAACCTTCCCATCGCTGTTATCCCCGGATTTTTTTGGATTCCCTTTTCTTCAACTTATATAGTTATCTTCGACTTAACTTCTTAAATGCCGAGTACTCTTGCCCGGAGTTCATATAACTTAGTATTTTTTCCGCACATGCAGCTGAAGTGAGTTCTTCTGTATTCACATCCAGATCATACTCATCGTAAGCGTATATGTAATCGAACTGGGAATGAGCAAGCCCGATCTCGCGATCTCCCCGGCTCTGCTCTCTTCTGGTAAGTTCTTCTTTGGAGCAGTGTACACCAACAAACAATATCGGATAATCCGCAAGCAAATCATAAAAATCATTGAACAACTTGTCATCGCTGATGACCGTATCCACAATTACATTCAGACCCAGCTCCGAAAACAGTTTAATGGTTGAGAAGTACAATGAACCAATCGGGCCAAATAGGATATCTGACATCACACCCGGCTCCACTTCTCTTGTTGGCTTCATATCGGGATATGTCGTATCTATGAAATGATCATAATTTTGAAAAATTGATCTACGGACAGATGATGCAGCGGCATTTCCCCTTGCTTTTTCATTTCCAGCGCAATGCTTGTCTTGCCTGAACTTGACGTTCCGTTTAAAAAGATAATAAGTCCTCGTTCCATATGGTTCACCCTTATCTATTAAATTGGTGTTGCCTAGCTGAGCTCTTCTCCCTTTAAGATATCCTTTGAAAATTGATCCACAGCGAGCCAGGTAGACACATCTTCTTCTACATACTTCTTCCAAGCGATTACAACATGAATTTCACATACTTCATCCGATCCCATCTGTGACATGGGCACACTAATCCCTTTTCCAGAACTCAGGATGTACCCCTGTGCTTCAACATCAATACCTTCACCATAGGATTTCGGAATCCGATCCCCTTGGTTTCTCCTCATCATTAATAGCGTTCCGTCTTGTGTACCGATATGTAACTGAACCGTTTGATTTTTATATTCAATCGCTTCGAGTCCTTCTCCAGTATCCGATCCACAGTTTGTCCAGTTATATCCCTCTTTCCACGAAGCCGTGAAGCTGCACTCATCAATCTGGTAATCATTCTTTGGTTTGATTCTGAATACAGCTCCCCAGCATTCTTCTACTGCCTGATCGCAAGCAAGTTCTACATCCACTCTACAAATTGCGAGTTCGCAGTCCCATGAGTCGTAGTAATACTTATACAACCACCCACCGCTTTTGAGCTTGGCGCATTCTGTTGCAAGACAGGATTGGTTGGAGACCGAAAGTGAGAATTCCACGGTGCCCAGAGGTGTACAAATAGACGGCATCGCAGGCATCTGCGGTATATCGTTGGTTTCTTTTCCATGAAAAAGCTTCATGTTCTCTCTCCTTTGAATTGTTGCTCCACAGCCATCATTCATTCCAGAATTCAATAATTTTCTGGTTTACCAGATCCGCCTGCTCGTGGTTAATGGCATGACCTGCATCTCGAATGATCTCATAATTCAACTGGTTGCGCTGTAGCCAATGTATCGCTTTTGGATAGTTAGAGAGGATGTCATGTTCCCCGATCAGAAACTTGGCCTTTCCTACCAGTGTGGCAAGTTCCACATCATCAACAAATTGTATCCGGTGTTTCATCATAGACTTGTTGTTGAAATACTTCAGCAAATAAGTCCAGTGTCGCATCAATTCTTCATTCTCGGCAAAGACCGCATAGTTAGGGCCACATAATTTTCGAAGCAGCTTCTCACAATTTTTTTCCGAGAGGAACAATGCTTCAGGCATAAAGGCTTTCATCATTTTGACCATCACTTCAAACGTACTCGATGAAATTCCGCCTGCCAGGCACATGGCTTTTCTGATTCTGTCAGGTCTTTTTAGTGTGTAAAAATAGGACAGATATGCACCATAAGACACGCCGCAAATATATGAATTGTGGAGCTGAAAAGCGTCCATGATGTCATCCATCCATTTCACCTGATCAAACCGTTTGAAATATTCGGCGTTCGGCTCACTTTTCCCCGATCCTCCAATCGAATCTACCGCTATGACATAGAACTTCTTGGAAAGCTCGTTCATGTTGTACATCCACATCATTGCGGCATTATCCGCAGTGCCATGGAACAGTAACAAGGAAGGATTATGCGGATCTCCGGCAGTAATCACATGTGTCTGTCCAAAGCTCGTTTCAATAAATTCCTCTTCAATATGAACAGCATACGATTGCAGCAGCTTGTCATACGACTGGTAGATGAGCTGTCTTCCTTGAGGTGATTTATATCGCTCCATTAGGCACCATTTTCCTTTCCTTTACATGGTTGCTCCTTTTCCTTTTTAACATATTGTCTAAAATATTCCCTAAACACATCATAGATTTCCTGCACTTCAAGGATCTCTTCTTGGAACTTTTCCTGTATTTCTGTTCTTTGTTTATATTCCAGCTCGATGTTAAATTCCTCGGCCTCATAATGAGTTAATAATTCAAAAAAGTACTCACAAGGCTCCTTCACTGCTTCACAACCGTCAGCATACTGTCCAGCTTCCATCAGAAAGCTGGCCCAGGATAATTCTCTTCTGTCGTATTTTATGTACAAACAAGCAATATACTGATCAAAATGTGTATGATTATAATAAGTACAAAAAGGTTCGGAGTGGATGTATTTGTTAACGATCTCAATAGCCGCACCTTGATATCTGATCGTTGCTAATTCAATGATCCAATACGGCGGCTCCTCATATTCCATAATAATGTCATCACAAAACGGGTGGAAGTGTTTGTACCAGATTAATTTACTCTGGAGCATAATCCCAAGCTTACAAGCAAACTCTTTGGTAAGTTCAATCTCCATACATATACTCCTTCTGTAAGCTTAAATAGGACTAACGCTTGCCTATGAATAATTTCGTCTGAGTCCAATGAAGATTATAACCATAACGGTACAACTCGAAGTATGGATACAGGCAGTTTTCTGCTTCCTGCAGACCTTCATAACGGGGCCATTGCAAGTAATAGGCTACCCAATAGTCACAAGCAATTGAATAGTAGGCTTCGCTGAGGATTTCAATCGCTTCATCGTAGTTTCTGCGAGAGCTAAGAAGGTCTCCGAGGGCTTCGTAAACCGCCTCGCTATCTTCTTCGTCCGTGCCTTGGATGGCTCTTTGCTCTAACTTTCCAAGCTCACCCTGTGGTAACACAACCACTTCCTGCACACAGGCCAGCTCTTGTAATGCTTCCATAGCGATATCCGCTGATTCGTCATCTTCTGGCACCATAGAGAACAGACTTTTCAAGCCTACAATGAGCTCCAGACCCCATTTTCGTAACGTTTCCTCGGAAGCAACCTCATATCCACCATTGAAATAACCGGGCACATATTCGCCGGTGAAGTCCTCCGGATTCAACATCGCATAGATCGGACGTATTCTGTTCAAGAAAAGCTGGCCCTCTGGAATCGACTCAAATACCCGTTCAACACCTGCACCCGACGGCATAAACCACTGAAAAAATCCGTACAGATGCTCTGCTTCAACCTGTTCGCCATCTTCTGGCATAAACTCTTCTCCACCCATTGCTAAACAATAGAGGCCATATTCCTGTTGATCCATGCATACTCTCTCCCCTCTTTTTCGAGCAATCCTACCACTCTCTCCATTCTTCCGTAATATCTGCATTCTCCTTGATGTGCATACCAGCCAATCTATCTACTCCAGGGTTTCGTCGGTTTGTCCTGAAACAATTCTTGTAATATCATCCGGGCTATTCCCTCCAGCCGCAATGTTATTTAAATTTTACCTATAACCAAGATGACGTACTAGCTCTCCTGTCGAATCACTTTTTTCTTATTCTTGCCAGAGCCTTCTCACCTTCTCTAAGGTTAGCCCGTCAAATTGTAATTGGTAGATATCCGGTTTCGTAGTCTGGTTCATAAAATGCAATCCGTAACTTGGATCAAATTCATTCATTATTAACGTCATGACATGTCCGTGTGTGCCGATCGCTACTTTTTTCCCAAAATGCTCTTCTACAATCTGTTTCAATACGGTCACAGCCCTATGCTGGCAGACTCTGTTCGATTCTCCTCCCGGTAATGCGTAATCAGGGTCATCAAACATCTGCTGTTCAGCAGATGCAAAATCTTCATCCGCCACAACCCCATCGGAAAAATGTCTTTCTCGCAGATCCTCCATGAGCTGGATTTCTAACCCTAAAGCCGTTGCAACTCCCTCCAAGGTTAAAACAGCCCTGGCATAAGGACTTGAAATGATGGTATGTATTCCTTCTTCCTTTAATATCTCTGTTACTTTAGCCGCACCCTCCCTGCCCTTCAAGGTAAGTCCTCTCGTTCTTTCTGTTCCTTCGTTAAACGGTGACTCCGCATGTCTGACCATGTAAATGATCGTTTTCATAGGTTCCTCCTTACATAATTGATCTGGATAGACATCAATGGCCCAATAGGTCTTAACATTTATATATGTCAAGATGCCTCACCTTGTCTATTACAATGATATATAATAGAGTATCTTTAGAGTTTATTTCCATAAAAGGAGAATTAAAACCTATGAGAATAAAACCTTTGGCTCTGACTCTACTTATTTTCTTATCCTTATTAGCAGGCTGTTCTAGTATGTCTACCTCACACAAGCAAGTTATTGTAGAAACGGCCAAACCCATAAGTGTTCAATATATAAAAAAGTACTATAATGCGGACTTTATTGTAACGGGTCACGATATTGATGCTCCTTACATCCATCCACGCCTATACCTATATGGTTACATCAAGGGACATGAGGATGAACATGTTACCGTTTCCTACGACTATGATAAACAAGAGGTATTCAGTGTACAAGGACCAGGCTGGTTTATAGATAGTCGAAACCCGAAAAAGGACGTACCTTCATCTTAAAATAATCTGCACAGAAAGGATGATATGATGTCTCTTTTCAAAAAGAAATACGTACTGTTCTCCATATTAGGTGTGCTTGTTATCTCTATCGCTACTATCGGAATTGTAAATAATCAATCCAAACCGGATCAAACCGTCTATAATGTAGTCAATCTTCCTGCCAACTCCATCACCTTCAGCGAAGTGGAATAGCTGCATGAGTTTGCCGAATTGATCGTGATCGGTTACGCAGAGGAAGAGTTTAACGATCGCGAACATGTGATCACCGCATTCGATGATGGAGCCATGCAGTCCTTTCACACCAACACCAACATCAAAATTAAGCAGATATTGAAGAAGCCCGAGGATTTCCTTGCAGATCAGAAGAAATTGACAATAATTGAACCTGTCAGCTTGAAAGAAGATGTCAAGTATACCGTTAATCAGTATGTTGAACTGCAGAAGAGTGAACCAAGTGTACTATTTTTAATGAGAAATACCTATGGTGACTATGGATTAATCAATGATAATTTAGGAAAATTCAGCTTGGAAGGCCTCAGCCAGAGCAGCTTACCTGAAACCGCCACAGCACAGGAATTATCCGAATACGCAGCATTTCGCCACTCGGTTATGAAGAAGTACAATTTAGGACAGGATTCTTAATCAATCTCATTGGTCATAAAAATACGTTTGATCAGATCAGCCCCAGAATAGGGGCTTTTTTTATAGTTCATGCCGTACTCTACAACTTTTTATCCCGATCATATTCCATCAATTTCTCCTCAATGAACGCCCATGCGCTGTTCAGATCTCGGTGAACCCAATCAATGTCGTCAATAGACTCGTCACTATATTCTCCCAAAATCAAAGTTCGTATTGCCTCTTCCGATTGTTTGCCTACAACAAGTGCTTCTGGGAAAGGAATTCTCCCAGACTTGGCTTTACCGATATCAAAAACACGCTCGATCAGATCGCCCCATTCGTAGACCAGCTCACTAAAGTCCAAAATCAAACCGTCTG
The DNA here is from genome assembly GCF_030803945.1 of Paenibacillus intestini. Classification (NCBI taxonomy): domain Bacteria; kingdom Bacillati; phylum Bacillota; class Bacilli; order Caryophanales; family Paenibacillaceae; genus Paenibacillus; species Paenibacillus intestini. The sequence continues at coordinate 213,610 of NZ_JAURUN010000009.1, forward strand.
GTCCCCAGGCTTCAACTGCTGCTTCTCCGATGGCACACATATAAATAGCATCTGAATTCCCAGATGAACCAAAACCATACTCACCCATGAATTTTAAGATCATGATGCTACAGTAATTAACGGCTTGGGAATCTCCCATATGCACTTCATATTTCAAATCACTAAGCTCTTCCAGCTTCAACTGCTTGGTTACAATGTCCATACAATCCTCCATATATAACTTCATATTACTCTTCTATCCGAACCAGAAAATCACGCGTACATCTTGAGGCTCTCCTAACACGGAAAGCTTCGGGATCGTTTCATAAATAAAATCGGAACATACCTGTTTAACCTCTCTATATTCCATAAACGCATCACAATAAAAGCGCTCGTCCCATTTGAACTGCATAAGCTCTTCTAACAAGAGCCAGCTGTGGTCATAGAAGTCATCTTTACTCTCTAATGCCACTTGAAGCAGCTCGGGAGAAAGATCAGCCGGAAGACCTCGCGGGGCATCTATAAACTTAAGATTACGGTCATTTCTGGTATTGGACAAAATACCAAACAGATCGTAGTTTCTAACTCCGCTGTAAAATTGATATGGATTGATCTGTACGAGTTGAGCAGCACGCTCTTCCGGGTACAGATGGTAGTTGGGATTGACCTTCCAGTGATCCTCGCTAACCCAACGGGCTGTGTCCTTCAATTCTTTTTCACTTTTCGGGATTTCGACCAGGCTGCCATTTGTCCATTGATACTCTCTTCGGTAGTGTTTTTTCTCTACATAAAACCAAATATCTGTCCCCATAACTCCTCCTGACCTTACTACGACTTTGTCGAATCATCGACTTCTACCTCTTTTAAATACGTTGGTCCAATGCTATGATTTCACCTTTCCAGTTCAAACTTATGACTTCTTTGTCTTTCATTAAGCACCAGTCAATGATCTTCCCTATCAGTCGTGGTGTAACTACGCCATCGTTCCATACGGGTGTTCGAACTCTTCGGTGACCCATATAATCTGCAGTCCAACCTTCAAACTCTTTACCGATAATCACTAACATTGGGACCTCAAGATGACCTCTAATGCACTGTCCCACCTCATAAGCGACAATAAATTTTCTATCCTCAGAAATGATATGTAGTTTCATGATCCCTTCATCGTCCAGATCCGGCTTTACATACCAAAAAAATAATCGATTCGCACGAATAATACTGCGTTTATGTTTCTTGCTTACACCCATCCATCCACCTCTCGACACGGCGCATCCAATCGCTGAACTCATTCATGATGAGCTGTTATTTTTTCATATAATTATAAACTTTAAAATCATCATACTTCACATAGAATCCTTCTTTGATAAGCATCTGTTCTTCCTTCTCAATTCCAAAGGAAAAAGCTGCGCCTGGACCAATTCCTGTCTGACCTACTGCAATTTCCTTCCCATTCTTATCGTACAATTTCATATTAGTGTCCATGGATGTACTAATCCCCTCGTCAGTAAAGTATCCATTATATATAAATGCTCCCGAAGGATTGTTCATATTAAAGATCGTTCTAAACGAAAAATAAATATCGTTACCTCTGTTTACCACATCCAGTAGCAGAGTCGAGTTGTGGATCTCGGCTGCTTGGATATCTTTTTTCATGGGTTCATCGACATTAAAATTAATCCATTCGGGTTTTACAAAAATTTCAACAGGAATATGTTCTGATCTCAGCGTGACGGTATACCCATCTTGGTTCAAAACCTTCTCTGTTATTGCCTCGCTTGGGGAGTCTGACTTGTAATACTGATATATAAATATCGCAGCTACAATCACGATAACCGTTGAAAGTAATGCCCATCTTTTGTTATTCATATCTGTTCCTTTCCTTTTCGATGCTTAACTCAGACTATATGCTCATCCCTTCAGCCATTTGAATTAAAGTTGCTGCGGACTGCTGCTGCCCAATCAGTTCATACTGTAGTGCTTTTCCGCTGCTTCCAACCTCAATCCAGATCAACCGGTCCATTCCGTGATTCGAAAAATAAAATGCTTCTGCGCCCCGAACGCGTAGCGGTTTCACCTGAGACAATTCATCCTCAGATAGGTAAACTCGGCTTTTGGTTGTGCCAAAAATGTGAAGGGTCAGTGCCCCTTCTCCTTGATACTGGATTCGGATACCTACAAGTTTGTTGTTTGGATGCAAATCACGGATCACGACCTGCTGTCCTGTGGTTCTGCTCTCTTCAGCCATAGCTTCAATCTCATCCGGTGTCAGATTATCGAATCCATAATAGACCTGAATGCTCTCAACCCCCGCATGGGCCGGAAACTGCGGCTGCCACTCCGTCAGCGTTTCCTTCAACTGCTCCAGTCCGTGCTCCCATTTAACGGCAGCATAATTCGTCTGCTGGGTGAATTGGTGCTCTCCAGCATTTGCAATGTAAATGGCCTTTCCATCACCGGGTTTCAGAGTGCGTATAATTTGATCTACGACGTAATCACTTTCCTGCGCTTCCATCTGAATTCTACCAAGAAAATCACCGTTTCGATTATTAATATCCAACCATGATCACCCTCCAACGTAGCTATTTTTGATCCATCCGATTTATCAGGCCTAATCAATTAAACCCACCCATGCTGTATCACATATGTAATACAAATCCTGTCTTCCTACCCTTTTTAAACCCTGCTCTCGCATAAAAACGATGCACTTCTTCTCGCTGAGAACCCGTCATTAACATCAACTTATAACAGTGCTTTTGCTCGGCGATATCCTTAGCCTTTTCAAGTGCCAGTTGACCCAACCCCCGCCTCCTGTAATCCTTATGCGTTATTACATTTTCGATCAATCCATAGGGTCTAGCATTTCTAGTCAGATTTTTAATAATAACTACAATACAAGAAGCAACAAGTACACTTTCATGTTCCACAACAACAATGTGCATATTCTTGTCCTGCAGCATTTCAGCCCAATGATCTGCCAAACCTTGATCTCTGTTTAGTTCAGGATCATTCGGTTGAAGAAACGTATACAGCAATAACAAATCCTCTAATTCATCTTCACGAATCAAACGAGCTTGAGTCACACCATCCCACCTTCTTTTACACCCAATTATCTATTATTTATTCAAATATCTCTTCGTGACGTTGCTGCCCCGGTTCACTCAACATTTAATCATCGTTCATAATAAAACATGACATTTCTTCTCTATCTTGTCAATTCAGAAAGTCCAGTTTCGCTTACGTCAGGATTTTTGTCAAAGGTGAAGCGTGGCGCGTCTATGGATAGGTAAGCCGCATAGGGGCGACTTGCTGCTCTAGTTGGTAGCACCTTATGAAGAAGCCCCGCGACAATGAATCGCGGGGTTCATGTTTAACATCACAGTTGTATGGATGAGATGTCAGCATAGATGTGACTATTTTAAAAGATGACATCCATGGTTCAGTTTTTTATTCTATTTTCATTGTTGATTACCCTTTATCTCCTGAACAACTTTAAATGCACACTTCAAGCAACTCAATAGATTTAATTCAATGCCCGTCTTTTCTCTAAATGTTGTATAAATGATTTGAGCTATTTGAGTTTCGTTCGTTGCTGCGTTTACTTGTTTGCATATCACTTTTATCTCAATATCATATTCATTACTTGGTGCCCCACCAGCCAGAAGTGCAAGTGGGTCCCATGCGTTGATAATCCTTGTGAGTATTTCTTCAGTCTTCAAATAGACCTCCATATTAAATTTTATAATTTCATATTATTTCTCATTATTTTTTCTAAATATTCTCTCAATCACGTTGCTTTTTTTCTTAATGACAGGTTCATCCTGGAACTTTGCGCTAAGCCAGAATGAACCAGAAATAATGCCACCGACTATCATTTCCTTGTTAACGAGTTCTTGATCAATGACAACATCAATCTCCCCACCTAATGTTCTGACTAATGCCCAGGTGAAACGTAGCTTCGACTGCTCATTAACAATCTCTGCCGTTTCTACGATTCGCCCAGTAAAAATGGCTGTTGCACTTGGCGTACCTTCACTATCAAATAGTCCGGATGGGATAAAAGATTCCACTGCAAATTTCAATTCACTATCTTGGGACAGGTTAAACTCTTCTTCATCTTTATAGATCGTCACTTCATGTGCGAATGCAGATAATTGTACATGTATACTCTGAGGAGTCAGAATTTGCCCGTAGACGCCTCGGTTAGGTACATCAAAAACGAATGGATAACTCCCAGATTCCATCGAATCATCGGGTTCAGCCCAAGCATGAAAACTGCCATCTAGTTTATTGTTTTCGTCTGGCTTTAATTCTGCAGTAAGTCCGATATTCATACGAGATGAACCTGAAAAATGTGGATTCAATCCGATAACCTGATTTTTTTTATCTATTTGAAGCCATATCTCAATCCCTTCTCCTGCCAGAGCAAAAGCATATTGCCCATGTTTAGCTTTAATTCTGGTTCCTGTTGAGAGTGCATACTCGGCGATATTTTCAAAATCTTCTGGAGAATGTACACGAAATCCCAATGTGGTCATATGATTTACCATTTATGCATAACTCCTTTGTATATTTACGTTGTCTGTTATGTTTCGCTTTGTCTAATACTCATCCATTGGACTGATTCACCTTACCGCTTTAGTGAAACAATAGGATAATCTATCAAATCCTTTAGATTCATAGAATTCATGTGCTTTTGTACGTTGAAATCCACAATTTAATATCATGTAAGAAAGTCCGTTCTTTGAAGCAAAATCCTCGGCATGGTCAATTAATTTAGTGCCTATTCCTTTTTGTTGAGCATTTTTTTGAACAACCAGACCATTAATTTGTAAGTATCCTATCTCATATTCCAATGCCATGATTTGCACCATTGAAATACAACCAACTACCTTGTTATCTGATACGGCGACTATTATTTTGTAGTTTTCATCTGAATTCAGTCTTTCGATCCGTGCAGATATATTATCAGAAGTAACAGTCGGACTGCCTAAGTCATTGTTCCATAACATGACTACATCAGAATAGTCCGTCTCTCGGATTTCTCGAATCACAACGTCCATGGTTAACCTCCGATCTCTGAAATGATACCTTATATTATTGAACCTACGAGGATTGATGTTCTTATCATTCCTTCAACCATTCTATCGTTCCTTTGGCAATAGTCTTATTCGTTTTTAGTGAGAAACTGTTGCCGGGTTCCAACAGATGATTCGGCACTTCTTCTGAATTGTGGAATAGATAATACAGATCAGCCCTAGCTTCCCTATGTTCATCCGGTTGACTATGTAACTTCACGACAGCACTCCAGAGCCCGAATTGCAAATCTGGATCCACATCAAAAACGATAGGTGCCGAAAAGTCCTCCGTAATTGCTGCCTTCTGTCCACCTTCTGCCTCGCTCAAAAAATACAAGCTAACAACCGCTACTTTCTTCACTGAAGACCACTTCCAATGTATTAGATTAATTAAAGCTCGATATATACCTCTTGTTTTTCCTCTTCGTTGTGAATCCGCCAAAATTCATACTGCTCTATTCCACCTATATTAATGCCAGAGAGAAAAGTTGGATCGAAAAACAGCACTTGTTCATTCTTCAACAATAACTTTTCTTTATACTTAGTAAGAAATCGACCTATAATATAATTCGTCGTTGATCATGAAACGCTTAAATCTTATGTTCTCAAGATCTATAACATTCGTAGCTTCCCTTGAATGAAAAACAATCACATTGAAATATTCCAGCAAGAAGTTAAACATTAATTGATACAAAGCTTGGATCATGACTTTCGTACAATCTGAATTACATTTCATATCCAAATCATATAACTCTACAACACCAAAAGGAGGCAATACATCCTCATAATCAAAATCATCATTCGATGTATCTGTTACATAACTATTTTTGATCCATGCGATCTTTGGTGAATGCTCCTGATATAAGTCAATCACTTTACATTGAAAGGACAAGTTTTCATTATATTGAACATGTATATGTGCAATATTTTCACTTTCTCCTTGTGTGACATTAATATGATGATCAATCACGAGCGCCTTCATTGTTGGAGGCAAGTATTCCACATCTACAAATCTAAAATCTTTTTCTTCGAGAAATGTACTTACTCGCAATATTCCGCCTCCAAACATCCTTATTCTTTCTTTTGCATCACTCTTACGATTCCATCATGGAAGATTTCAATAACCTGCCTCTCTTCTCGATAGACCCATATATCTGGAGAAACAGCAGTAACATCCTCCAGGTTTTTAACGATCTGATTCAACCTTGCTTTGATTACAGGATCTGATCCATGACTCCATAATATATAATAATATTCTTCTTGGTTCATATATCGATTTCCAAATGTATTCTCATCCATTTCCTCATACGCTTTATATGAATCCCATTCTATTCGACCATATAAATTGATTTTAAATTCCGCTTCAAATAATTTATATATTTCTTTTGACCGTTCATCGGTCATAACAATCACATCACTACCTAATGCTGCCAAGCATTCTTCAAACAACACACTTGTTTCTCTTTCCTTATTTTTCAGTTTGTTTCTTCTCAACAATGTCTGAAGCCTTCTTTTTCTGTCAGATGGCAAAGTTATCTTCCACTCTTTTCGCTGAATTCTCGTTTATGATCGAATACGTTTTGAGGTCTTCGAATTTCCCTTTAATGAATATATGCTTTCTATAAATCCCTTCAAACTCCATGCCTGCTTTCTCCATGACTCTTGAAGAACCCGTGTTCGCTGATATACATCTAGCTTCAATTCGAACCAAGTCCATATGTTCAAAACCAAATTGGGTTATTTTCTCCACACACTCCGTCATATAACCTTGTCCCCAATAATCTCTTGACAATGCGTATCCAATCTCAGCTTTGTGGTGATGGATATCCCAGCCTACATAGTCGCAAGTTCCGATGATCTTGCCTGTTGTTTTATCTTGTATCCCCCATGGGCTAATCTGGCTTTTATTATATTTATCTATGATGAAATCAACAAAATTCTCGGTATCCTCTATTTTCATATGTGGATGCCATGTTGTATATTTGGATACTTCCGGGTCACTACAGTAAGAATAGATATCCTGCACATCATTCTTTTCAATTTTTCTAAGTATGGCTCTGGAAGTCTCAAGCACAGGTAAATCGTTGTAAACATCTTCAATCTTCATTTTCAACACCTCCAGTTTATGTATCTATAATAGAACGATTCAAGCGTTACACTTCACTTTCATGCAAATGATCCACTTCGATCCATCTCATTTCTTGAATGTTTAGTACTTCCTTAAATTCTTCTACTAATTGATGTTTAGATTCCAGTTGAGAATAGTAGTTCGCATTCAAAATTTGGCTTAATCGTTGTATTTGTTCATCAGCAATTTCAAATCGTTTAAATGTCTCTAGATTGCAATTTGTAAACTGTCTTGTGATCGCCTCATCATATTTATTAGTTGTTTGAATTTCTTCTATAAGTTCAATTCGGATACTCTCCCCTCTAGGGTCGACATATAAAAATTCAATATGATCTTCTTCCGGATACCTCTCTTCCGCAAGCTCTATAACTATCGTATCTATTAATTCATATATTATTTGAAGACTTGCAATCTCTTTGAAGTTGTAAACTACACGATAGCCCCAACCATGGTCCTCGAAATTATAAAAATATAACACTGGAATTTTTTCTGAAATTTGAATTAAACTTTCCGGGATTTCTTCACTCACCTCTGTATCTTTAGTGATGAATACAAACCATTGATCATTTAAATTATCTATGTAAATTGGATCATATTTAAGAATTTCCTCTTTATATTTCATTAATGTTACGCTTCCTGAAGTAAATTCGCTCACGGTTTATGCTCCTTTTCATTTTTTAAAACATCTTTCCGTCAAAAGCAGCTGGCAGAAGATTATTTTCCTTCTATACAAATGACCCAGCCTTAGATCATTTTATCTTAGACTGGGTCTTGTGTAATGGGATTCTTTCCCTTTATTTTATTTTAAAGAAGACCCATTCATTTTATCGCCCGATAAAAGAGACCTAGAGCACCGGAATCAAAGGTTTTATTTTCAATAAGTTGAAGATTGATCTTCTGGTTGAGACCTTGGAATAACGGTAATCCACTTCCGATTAAAACGGGAGACACTGTAATTTTATATTCATCTATTAAGCCAAGCTGCATAAGGTAGTGTGCGAACCTTGGACTACCGAGTATGACCATATCCTCGCCTGGTTGTTGTTTGAGATTTTTGATCTCTTCTTCAATATTTTCTTTTACCAATCTGGAATTGTTCCACTCGACGTCGCTCAGCGTTGTTGAAAAAACAATTTTGACGGTCTTCTCAATCCACTCGGCATGATCCCGTTCATGCTGAGAAGCCGATACGTCCGAACGTACAGATGGCCAGTAACCGTGCATCATCTGATACGTCCCACGTCCCCAAATGACCGTGTCAGCAGTACTCAGAACTTCTTTCGCGTATTTCTCCAAATCTGCATCGTAAGAAACCCAGCCAATATCCATCTCACCATTGGGTCCTTCTACATAACCGTCAAGCGACGAATGCAGAAATAAAACGAGTTTTCTCATCTTCACTTCTCCTTGTTTATGAGGGATATCTCCGCTAAATCTGAACTGAACTCTGACATGATTCATCTTGTTTTCTCATATGGTTTGCTAACCACAAATGAAATATACGACTATTCCAAAAAGATGTATATAACGTTCTTCTATTATTCACTTTGCATCTCTATTAAGAATTTCAATTGTTGATTTCGATACATGAGGAAACGCTTCATATATGATTTTAATATAAGTCTTTCGGTGACCCAGCCTATAACCCCGAACGGAGCAACCATAGTAAGCCGATCTTTCATGAGTGTCTTGCCGTTATGTTCTTCAAAAATATGCTCATGGCGCAAGCTTTTAAACGCACCTTTCAGCATTTCATCTACAAAATAATAAGGAGCTTGGTACGCTGTGATCCTTGACGTCAACTTTTGCCTAATCCAAAAATGTCTTGCCTCGAAGGTTACCGTATCTTCATAATTTATTTTTCCCGAAGTAATTCCTGCGACAGCTTTCTCTTTCGTATGTTTCCAGACCGTTTGTGTATGAACATCAATATCTCTAGCCATATCAAAACATAACTCTATTGGAGCATCGATTAGAATCTCTGTCTCAACTATAACCACTCCACAATCACCTCGATACGTAACGAATGATTTATTGAATTAGAACTACATGAATCTGCTGCCACTGACTTATAATCCATTTCCCAGTTTATCTATTCTTCATTTTATCCATATGAATTTCACGCAATAATAAAAATAATGGCAGTCCAAAAGAAACGCCAACGGTTAATGTTCCAATGATCGGTAACCACATATGCTTTACTCCAATTCGTTTTCCTTCATAAAGGATAAATCCAATCAAAACAACTGCTGAAATTAACACATCCAACCAAGCAAACTCGCTAATCCGATTCTGTCTTGCTTCACCCAATAGCATCGTTATATTGAATCCGTTTTCACCAATCCATGGAATAAACGCCATGTAGGGCAGTGCTATTCCTAATATGGTTAACACCCCGAAGAAATACTTCAACCTCTCACCTCATTAATATATTATGTCCCTCTAAATTTACCTATTGGTAATGACTCTCGTGCACCTAGGCAGCATTCTAGAATGCCCACCTATGATCCTCTGGCAAACACTCATCACAGAGTAATCGATCATCGACAACCGCTCCGTTGTTTAGTTCATCTATATGATCCGGTTTTTCTCTGTCGGTTACCCACGAGTTACATTTGAAACACTTTCCGCAGTTCATTGTTTCTGAATTCAGTAAGATAGTAGAACTACTCTGCCAATCTAATTTTAGATTTTGCCTGACTGTGATTTCGTTCTCAAGTTCTGGAATCAATTGGTCACCCATTTCTTTGTATTCTTCATCACTTAGATCAATTAAATAAGCAACCTTAACAAGATACGTTTTCTTATTCATTTCCTTCACCCTTTAATTTGTCCTCTGCAAAAAAACTACACTTCAATGATTCCTACTGCAGTGTAGGGATAATCAATCTGCTTCTTTACTATATTGGCCTCTTCTTGGCCTGCAAATAATTCAATCAAATATAGTCCCAAATCAATCGATGTCGCTACGCCTCCCGCAGTGATCACGTTTCCATCCTTTACGATTCTCGTTTTAGCTACTTCTTTGCAGTAAGGCTCAAGTAAGTCATATACATTAGGATGGGTTGTTGCTATCTTGTCCTTTAAGAAACCGGCAGCCCCTAACAAAAGCGAACCCGTACAAACCGAGATTTTGTAGCTTACAGATTCGGCAGTTCGAATCCAATCTACAAATTCATTATCTTCTTTTAGTTTTCTAGTCCCCATGCCTCCTGGAATAAAAACAAGGTCATATGGAGATAAATCAGGTTTTATGACATCCACCTTTACGCTCATCCCAAGTTCATCCGTCACTTCCTCAGTCAATCCACAGATGTCCCATGTCGTTCCTTTGGTTTGGTCAAATAAGTTCAATCGATAGATAACGTCATAGAAACCAACAAAATCAAGAAATGTTACTCCATTGAATAAAATGAAGGCCATCTTCATAGAATCATTCCTCTCCAAGATTAAGTGATTCACTTCTATGAAATATTCTTTAATCCCTTATCGATCTCTTTTTGATCGTAATCAAGAATCGCCTGCAGTAGTGGATGGAGATCTCTCCCTCTCACTCGATTTAATCAATCACAGGCTCCATAAAGTTTTCATCGGGATTTGCAACCTAAAGGTCGTCACCTATGTAATTCAAGTCTACATCCTGTCCTATCTTTAAACTTGCCAGCTTCAAAAATAAAGTCATTCACTTTTTTAAATCCGTTCTTCTCAAGGACCTTTAACGAACCTTTATTGCTCGCCAAACAAGCACTTCTAAGAATTTGAAGATCCAATTCATGAAACGCAAATTCAATAGCCTTTTGGGCTACGACTGTGCCTATGCCTTGATTCCAGAAAGGAACTGCAATCCAGTAATCCAACTCTGCTGTTTTCTCAGTTAGATCCACAGCATTTATAGACATGACACCCGCAAATTGATCATCCGATAAAATAGTAAATACATAAGATATCCCTTGTTCACGTCTAGCCATCACCATGTTCACCCATGATTCTCCTGCTCCGTCTGGATAAGGATAGGGAACATTGCTTGTCTCTGAAATTTCAGGGTAACTTGCATATTGCTGTACATGTTCAGCATCACTAGGTAAGACAAAGCGAAGCGTGACTTTCACACGACTCATCTCCTTTTCGGGCTTTTGAATGATTCTAGGGTTGCTTCAAATTCACCAACATCCAGAACATTATAATTGTTCCTTATTCGGTCCTCCAATGTATGGAGTCTTCCCATTCCAATAATCAATTACATGATTCCACCATCGTTTTGATTCTGGTTTTAAACATTTTTCAATTTCACTATACTCAATATTCTTATCCGATAATTGGTTCTGTAATGATTCCAGAATACCGACTGTAGCAAATTCTTTAACAAATGAATCTCCATTCGTATGAAGCTCTTCAATGACTTCGAATAGTGCATCGAATTCATCCGTGTTTTTACGTTGATAACACTCAACAACATGTTTGACGAAGTCACTTATATCGACATAGATCAATCTCTCTTCTCCAGGTTCATAGTTCTCTTGGATGTACCGTTCGTATCTATCCTTATAGGAGGGCACGGCTATTAATAACCTGACCATGATTTCTTCTTTTTCAATCATTGTAGTATCACCTTCGTTTAGGTTCGCATTTCTCTGACATAGGGTGTGACTGCAAAACAATCTTCCAAATCGCTCTCATCTTGAGCCCAATAATTAATAGTATGGATATGTAACTCATAGTCTTTACGTAGATTTTGTTTTATTCTATTCCATAGTTTGTGACCATCCGTTCCTTTTCCTTCGGAAAGGTAGTCATCCAATGAAGAGATCATAATGATCATCAGTGTAAATTTCTCATTGTCGTTTAATTGATGATTCTCGTAATACGTAATAAATTCATCTAATCTCGATGCATCAGCCGACGTATACTCCCAGTCCTGTGAAAATGGAGTGAGTGGCGGCAGATTCAACTTTTGTATGAGACTTTCCATGGATGCTTGTTCAACATATTTAGGAGTAGCCTCCTTCATCTGTCCCACCTCACCTTCATTTTGAATTTCTGAAAGCAGCCATTGTATGTAAGGCATTCTCGAAATAGCGATATACTTCCTCTGCATTTCTTAGAAACTCTTCAACAGGTACATGACAACTATCCAAGTAACAAGCATACAGATATTCAACGAAAGCGGGGTCAATCTCGCAATAGTTTAATATAGCATTTTTCATCTTAGTTATGTCGTCTTCCCATACCCCTGTATCTTCTATAATCAATGAATATAATGCGCGAAGTAATCTCTTCGAGTAACCTTTGGTATATCTAGTTTTCATCGCGTCATCACTAGCATTAGAAAGTGAACGACGTACGTGTTCCACTTCCTTCTTGGTATCTGTATTTAAGTCTAAAATGAATTCTGGAGAGATGATGATCGGGGGTACTTTTTCACCAATGTCCTCCCCATGTATGCAAACACAAATGATCTTAACCCAAAAACCCCAATCATTCGGTCTACTTATTACATCATCCATCGAGCAAATGATCGTATCCATCTTCGTGACAAATGGGTATTCTTCCAAAAGCTTATCTTTGATATTCGACAATTTTTCGTAATCAATATCTTTGGGATTTGCACATACAATCGTAAAATCTGCATCTGACTTATAAGGTTGAGCCGTTCCTTTCGGAATCGAGCCACACATATAAATACTATGAATCTTATCTTTGAATTCGTTCAGGATATGCTCTACATACGTATCAACCAAATCCTTATATTCACTTTGTATATTAATTTGATTTATAATTTTTTCTAATATCATATAGACTCCTCCTAAACGTAAAAACTTCTTTCAGCTAAGTGTCCGGTAAATTTCTCTTGCTCGAAATGCCTCTACTATGGTTTCTTTAAGTATTGGATCATTCCTGAACCATAACTTTCATTGGGTCTCTCCACGAATCCAAATCTCTTATAAAATTCCTCTTTGCCTTTTGCCGACATGAGTCCCACTGAACTTCCTGGCGGATACGTACTTGTAATATACTCCATGAGTTCCGTCATTATTGTATTGCCTAAACCGAGCCTCTGATAGGAAGGTATCACGATAATGTCTTGTATGTAAAAAGTAAAACCACCGTCGCCCACGATTCTTCCATATCCTATCGTCTGCTCCTCATCCTCTATACAGATGGAATATAAAGTGTTCTTTAATCCACGTTCAATGGCCTCTATATTTTCAGGATTACCCCAGCCCACGATTTCCCTCAGATTCATATAATCTTCTACACTAATTTGTTTTTTGAGTATTTGTACTTCCATTGAAATCACCTCAGATAAATTTATGTTGAGATCCCCTGCAATCCTCTACTGCACTTTAAATTCTTTGAATTCACTCGATAAACTTATTTTCTTTTGCTTACCATCATTATTCAACATAAATTCGACATGCGTTTTAACTTTGTAATTGCCTGGCTGGTGGATAACGAATTCATAATATTCCTTACTTCGTTGATCTTGTCCATTATTTCTATATTCTTCACCTGGTTGAAGCTCAACCTGATAGCCAATAGCGTGTTCTAATAGCACAGTTTCGTCGGGAAGGATTCTCTCGCCAGCTTCATTATAAATCTCATAACTGAACATACCTGATCCATGAGATATCTCCACTGTATTTTTCGATGAATTTTTCAAAAACCCTACGATTTGAAACGTTTCGTTGACCTTAACATTTTCAATCTCATCTACTTCAACCTGAAAGATGGAGTCAGAAGGATCTTTTTCATTACTGGCCGAACAGGCAGGCAAAATTAAAAATAAGATCAAGGTCATTACTTTTATATTTAATTTTATCATTAGATACATTCACCTCATGCAAAAATATCAGATAATGTAACGTACTCATAACAATAAAGTATCGATGATTTGATGAAATTTCATTCTATTCTCATCTAATTCAGAAATTCCATATCCTTTCATAAACTCCTCTACTTCTTCTTCCTTATCCGTATAAAATGTAAGACTTTTTACAAGATAATAAATATCATAGTACGGATCGGATATCCCAGATGCTCCTACATCAATAAATGCTGCAATACGCCTCTTATGTATCATAACGTTTCCCGAACCATAATCACCATGCGTAAAAACCAGTTCTTCTGTCGATGCTTTATACATTTCCAAGAAATTCATCAATTGCTCAATGGTATGATTGGGAAATGACTTGTTAATAGCATCCATGACCTCATGTTTTCTATCAATTATATTCTTCCTTACCATATCAATAAGCTTATCCGGCAAATTATCATTGAACCGACAATCATGAGTAGGGATATTATGTATTGTTCTTAATCCCTCTCCCAGAATATAACCTAGACTTTTTTGACCTTTTCCTTGTTTGTATTCTTCCGCAGCACAGCCCTCTATGTAGGTCATAATTAAATGTTCCTTTCCGTTCTCCTTTAGATAACCAATAACTTTAGGAACTGGAACTCTATCATTGAGCCATTTTAATCTTTCTGCTTCTTCCATCAAACTTCCGGAATCTTCAACATTTTTTTCTTTCAATACATACTTTACAGAATTACTAAACTCCAAAATGCACACCGATTGATAATGCCTTCCTTTTTCAATGGCTGTGGCACTAATTAATTCGGATAGATTTATTAATTTACTTAGTATTGATAATCTGTTATCCATGGTTTTGTACTCCTTAATTTTGTGTCATGCGCTGATTCATTTTAGATTCCTGTATTAATAAAATGACCCAGCCTTAGATAGTTCTTATCTTAGACTGGGTCGTTTGTTGTCTGAGCTTCCTTCCATAATTAGCATCTGACAATCAAGGGGATGGCCTGGATCCGGCTGGATCGGCGAATACTACATTGCCTCATCTTGAACTTACTGCAAACCGCTACCGGACCTAGGACAACGAAGTCGCCCCGATGTGTGAATATGTTGTTAGGCAATGCCAGGGCCGCCCTGAAGTTCCTTCATATGATGTTGTAGTTGTTATTATTCCATAAGGATTCTTTAAAATAATTGATCGGTTCCTTGTAATCTATTGGTTTATGAATCATTCTATTTAGCCACTTCATACGTTCAATGTTATCGTGAAAATCATCTTCAATAAACCACGTAACTTCTTTCATCGTTCCTAGGACGCTTCTATTGTTTGTTTTCGAGATAACTACTTCTTCGCTATTCGCAAAATATCTATTGATAAGACTTTCATTAACGCCCTCTCGGAGTAAGTATTCCCGAAGAGTTATCATAAATTTTTCTTTCAAACGCCCTATTTGCCCCGTTCTGATTCCATCAATGATAATAGCTAATCTAGTTAGATCGTTCACAAAAACAATGTGTTTTCGTTTGTTCAAGTTATAAATATTTACATGCCAGCTTAAAAACAGAGCTGCATTGATATCTTCAACTGAAGTCACTTTCATATCTTTCAATAAGTCTTTGGTAAGTCTTAGTGCAAGCATTATATTGTTCCTCTCTCTTGCTGATTTCGCCTAACGTTTTTTGTTCACGAGCCCGAAAAGGCTTAAAGGAGCAAAGCGACTGGGTGGCTCAGCCACTTAGCCTTGCAGGGACGTCTGCCGAAATCGATTTCTTTGAAAATCCTCGCGCAAACCAAGGAGCAATAGCGACGCGGCGTAGATATATTGTTACACGATGTATCCGCCTTCTTTGAAGTACCTACAATTATTTTCTTTGTAACACTCAACTACCGCCGTCCCCATAGTGTGACTGTTTATATAGAGTACACTTCGTATTCTTTTTCCAATTTGTAACCTAATTTTTCTGCAAGAGCAACTGACTCTAAATTGGCTGCCTCCCAGTTTGGGTGAATATTTCGGCTCAGGCATTCAAGAATCAATCTTGATGCACAAGCTAGTGCCAGACCTTGGCGTCTGTACAAGGGATGTGTCCCAATTGTAACTTCAATACACCCTTCATGATAAGTATAAGAAGAAGCACCGGTAATAATCTGATTATCCTTGAGGATAACAAATCCAATTCCATGCTCCATAAATTCTTCTAAGGAAGAAAAGAAACAACAACAATCTGCCATAAAGGGATCTTGCAGTACCATTGGGTAAATATGTTCATCTATGGGTACGATTTTGAAAGCAGTATCTATCATTTTTATGTTCTCTTTTAATTGTTCTATTTGGAAAGTCGGTTCTTTCTTAAAGGAATACCGGTTAAACTTTTGGAATGAATCCGAGTAATGTTGAGATAAAAGGGATATCCAAGAAAACTCATTCGTAATTATGATTTTCCCCCTGCATTCTTCAAGAACAAACCGCAATGGAACATCTACTTCTTTCAAAGCTTCGACACTTCCAAGTAAGAATGCAAAATCTCCTGCAACAATTACGGAGTACGTGGGCTCCTTCTTACTGTCAATCCATGCCCTTCCTATATTTCCTTCTATACTCGCAAAAAGAACTGTATTACTTATACCGCTGCATAAAAAGCGAACAGTCTCGAGCTCATTCTTCGCTAATTCTAACACCAATTATTCCTCCCTTTGCGGCTATTTCTTATAACGTCTTGTGTTCACGACACCCAGCGAATGCTGGGTGTGTCCAGCTGATATACTTCATTGAATTATCTACTTCCGAACCGAGGAGCGGATGCGGACGATGCGTAAACATTGTGTTATATGATACCGCAACTTCTTCGAGCAACTCACAGAATTACTTATTATAAATATTTTAGTCTAACATCTTAATAAACACCCTTAATTGTTTCCTTTCAATAGATTCAATAAATCTTATAAGTTCTTGGTACAACTCAATTGTTGAATCTAAGAACTGCATATAATCATCAACTAGTACCTCTTCCATATTTTTATAATCGTTTAAATCATTTCTGTTTCGAGTATAAATACCAGCAGCTATGGAAAATTCATCATTGTAAAATACAAAGACCGAATTAATTAGATCTTTACTGCCTTTAAAATACCTAATGTCTTCTTTTAATTCAATTTCATTAATTTCTTTTTGAAATGAATTACTAAACTCTTGTAGTTGCAGTTCACTCATATTTTTAAAGTAATTTAAAAGATTTACCTTTAATTCATCTGTTTTTTTCTTCGAATTAATCTCATTATATAAATTCATCAATTTGGGTATATCATGTATATTAAAACCAAATACACTCCCCCTCTCCCTTTGCTTAATATGTTTAAATTCTTCTATTTCAGAGAGTACCTTTAAATGTTTGTAAAGCAAAAACAATAAAATTCTTCTTAGCTCGGCGTATACTTCAAAATCCTTTTTCTTCTCTGTATAACGCTGAACATAGTAAAAAATAATAGCAGCTGCGACACCGATAGAAAGATTACATAAAACAAATAAAATTACATCAATAACTTGATAAATTATACTTCCATAAGCAAACGCTTCTGGAAGGCTTCCAAGTAAAGACCATACTTTACTGAGTAAAATAATAAATATGCTAAATATAAATATCATGCCAAAATCATTCTTATATCTCATAATGCCTCCCAAAATGTATAGAAGAAATACAAATCTTTGAGCTGTTCGGCGGTTTCATATAACGTTCCTGTATTCATGAACCCCAAAGGGGTTGTCTGCCGAATTACCTCTTCGGAATCTACCCAGCAGACCCAGGCTCCAAAGGAGCCGCTGCTTGAATATTATGTTATACGATGGAATCTCTTCTCGAAACGGCTCTCACTTATTTGTTTTCTTCTGGTACATATTCGATCAAATCAGACAACTTACAATTAAACGTATCACACAACTTGAAAAGTGTTTCTAATTTTGTAGTTTCTATATTCGTCTCCCTGTATAACTTGTTAATTGAGTTACGACTTAGACCTGATCTCACCATCAATTCAGTTATATCATCTATTCGATGTTCTGCCATGAGTTCTCGTATATTACACTTGATTACGTTCATCTTTTCCCCTCCATAACTCTATCTTATCTTCCACATTAGTAATCATCAACGAAAAGCGAAGTTTTAACTCTATAAAGTCAAATGTTCACCTTGCAATTAACTCCACAGGGCTATATAATGACTCTATAAAGTTAATCAAAGGAGGAATAGATATGGTTAATACTTTAGAATCGCTAACAGAACCGCTTATTAGAATACGTCTAGAATTACTCTATACAGAGCTTCTGGGATGTCATGCGGAATACAATCAGCTTTCTGCGGAGACAGATCAATACTTTAAAACACTTCGTGATGCTTTGCCCGATCAACTCCAACATACGGTTTTTCTTTATGAAGACACTCAAATCTCTCTTCAATCCATCTTAGAAAGAAGTATCTACATACAAGGCTTCAAAGACGCTCTACAACTCTTTAGTGAATTGCAAAACTATAGCATGTAGAGGATCATATGATCCTCTTTTTTATTGTTTTTGAATCTGTCGTATAACGTTTATGTATTCACGAACCCCGAAGGTGTTCTCTGCGGAAATCCCTCTTCGAAATCACCTCAGCAGACCAAGGTTCCAAAGAATACGAAGCTTGAATAATATGTTATGTGATTCTTCCATCATCATTGTTATACATAAAAAAATTCACTTTATATTTTTCCTGTTTTCTAAAGCTTTTAAACGCTTTTCCTTTACATGCTCATCCCAGCCTAAACTTAATGATTTTCTTATATCAATCGGATCTTTACCTTGAAACATTCCTATACTACATCTATCAGCAAAATCCATTCCAATATCAGTATCAATCAAAACAAGAGCGTGTATATTAAAGGCATGAGTAACTCTTTTAATTTCAGTTTGCTCGCGTTCTTCTTGATTCAATAATTTATACGGATACATATTTTCTATTATCCATTCAAATGAATTTACCAATTCTAAATCGGAGTTGTCTTTCCATAAGAGCAAAAGAAAAATAACAGATCCGAATCTAAATAAAAAGCTCTCCTTCAGTTCTGAAATATTTAAACCGTTCATATTTTTTCTTATTCTAAACGAAGTTTCAAATGCATCGGTTGGTTCGAGTATAGTTTCTCCAACAAATTTGGGCGCAGTAATAACTTGTAGCTTAATATTATCATGGTAGTATTCAGGCATAGGTGAAGTATCTATAGCCAATCCTGCAAATAAAGAGATTCTAGGATTTTCTTCAGTACTACCCATGATATAGTCAAGATATGGTTTGAACAACTCAGTATTTCTTTTGAAAGATCTTTCACCGTTATAGGCTATCTTTAATAACCATCTCGACAATAATCTATAATCATAATCAATATTTAATCTAGCGTCGGGTTCATACTCATTAATAAAATATTTTTTTATTAAATTTGATCCATAGTTATCAAGTTTACTTAGTATTTCATTATTGCATTTAAAACAAACATCTTTAATTATTGGATCAGCTTTAAAATAACTATTACCTCTTATAGTAAAGTCACATTCTGCAAATATATCTAAAAGCGAATCTGGAATAATATGTTCTTTCGTCAATTTCTCTTTCCTTGAGCAATACGCGCATCCCATGAACATTCCCCCTTGATTATATTTTTTATGCTATTTTATTTTTTTGGAGGTTTCACATAACGTTCCTGTATTCACGACGCCGAGAGGTTTAAGGCAGCCAAGCTGCCGGGTCCGACAGGACTTAGCCTCGCAGGTGTGTCCGCCTGATCCCGCTTCCCAGAAATCCATCTGGCGTACCTAGGGGTCGTAGGCCCTGAAGCGTGAATATTTTGTTATAAGATGTCTCCGCCTTCTTGAATCAACTTACAATATCAATTCGATTTTATATGTGGATATTTTTGCTTTTGAACCTCACTGCCTATTAGGTGATAAGTAAAATTTGATTCTTCATTCAAATTATCTAACACATAATAAATTAAAAATTTATGTAAATTCTCCTTTTTGCACAATTCGACGCCAGCTACTTTTAATTTATTACTAGCACTAATTGGATTGAAGCAAACGTTATGCCCCATTTTATTTGCAATAGAGGGGTAAACCCATCCATCCTGTGTTCCATCATTTAGTGTGTAACACTCTTTAATTAGATTAGAAGATATCTTATATAATTCCTTCTCTTGATCCGATACTTCTTTCGTGAAGATATTCTTAAAAAAAAGTGTTAACAACTTTGTTTTTTCATTTTCTGTTTCAGATAAAGAGTTGCTATCCTGATGGAATCCTACGATAGTTGCATATACATCCTCGATTGCTTCGTAGGTTATTAAAACAAAAGACTCATTCTCCTTGACTTTAGCTTCCTCAATGGCAATGTTGGGGCTTTCGACTGCTGTGTATAATAGGGATTCAGCAGGATAATTGAGCCTGCCATAATCTGTTATGCATTCTTCAGGGGGATTCCAAAAATCTCTCCAACACTCGGTTTCTTTGGGTGGAATTATTATGTCGTTGTTTTCAATTCTTCTAACACGAAAGAACTTTGATCCCTTTCTATAGAGATACACCCAAGTCGGGATGTTATAATAACTCTGCCGAGTAATTGGATTATAAAAAGTCATTACTTCTCTGATTGATTGTCTAATTTGCATGTCTTCAAGAGAGTCAACTCCTTTCGACTCAAAATATTTCCATTTCTCCAGAAATGATTCCTTTTGAAATCCAAGTAAATACAATTTTTTAAAGATTATCGCTTCGTCAGACTCAGATGCGAAATAATGTCTGGTATCTTGAGTATCCATAAATACCTCCTTAAAATATTTTTTGTACTAATGCGGATATTTCTTATAACATCTAATTTATGTACTTCGTGAATATCTCAAATCAACGTAATATCTGAACTACGTATATGATAACCTATGAGGTGATATATGCGAAGAAAAATTTGGTGAAAAAGGGAGAACTTTGAGATACTCAATCTCCCATATCCATACGATCCAGCGGGCTTTGAATACGCTGGATATTTTTCGTGCTCACGTGCGTATATCGCTGTGTGGTTTGTGCACTTGTATGACCAAGAAGCTCCTGAATATAGCGCAGGTCTGTTCCGTTTTCCAGCAAATGTGTAGCAAAGGAGTGCCGCAAAGCATGAATGCTACACTTTTTTACAATACCTGCTCGTTGTCTAGCTTCTTCAAAAACCTTTTGTACACTGCGCTCTGTAAGATGTCGATCTGAAGATCGTCCCGGAAACAACCAACGATCAGGTTTGTATTCGGCGATGTACTTCTGTACAATCTCCCAAGCAAGATGAGAGAGAATAGTTCTCCGATCCTTGTGACCTTTTCCCTGCTTTACGATAATGGTCTGACGCTCGATATCCAGATCGCTATAACGTAGACGAACGACTTCTCCTACACGGAGCCCAGCTGAGTACGTAAGATAGAGAATCGTCTTATGCTTGAGATTAGTCACAGCTTTCAGCAGTTGGGTGACTTCTGTTTCAGACATGACATTGAGCAACTTGGTTTGTTTTTTGGGACGTATATATTGAAACTCGGCAGGATGGAGTAACACATGTTTACAATAAAATCGGATCGCACTAATCGTTTGATTCACACTCGAATGGGAAATCCCTCTTTCAAGCAAACTCAAACAATATGTCTGGACATGAGATGCGCTGATCTCTGTATCCATCTGAGGAAGACTGGCCACAAATCTTTCAATCTGATTACAATATGCTTTAATCGTTTTGCGACTGTACCCTCTTAATTTCAGAGCTTGCTGCAATTCATTTCTTTTCCATTGTGTTTGCTCTCCACTTAACTTCCAGTTCCTTAAAAATTCACTCTCCACCCACAACTCCGCGGAAATCTCTACATCTAGCGCATCAAAGTGCTTTGTAAACTCCTGAAGAGATGCCAGTGAGTATGGAATGATCCAGCGTTTCATATCAGGCTCCCACCTTCTTCCTGTTACCTGACGAATGGACTGGATATGCACCGTATTATATGGAATGTGTACATACACTGTATCTGCGAAACCTTTGGTTAGAATGATGGTGTTTTTTGCTTTATCTTTCATAAAAACTCTCCCTTCAGCTTAATTGGATTTTTGAGTTCTATTGAATTTAGAAAATAAAAAAAGGAAGATCATTTTCATCCCGTAAGGGAATCCAATGATCTTCCGATGCTTTCGGACATATGGTCGATGCACCTACATGGCAGCAGCTTCTTCTCCCAGCGGCAGCGTGTAATACTGCGCCTGCTGGTCTTCGTGCTGCTGGTATACCACAACCAGCAGCGTTTGGCCTTTCGCGGCAAGCGGGCTGGCGCCAGCTAGCACACGCTCAAGCCGGAACGGAAGCACGTCCAGTACGGCGTGCTTCTGCAGTTCCTTTTCGCCGAGTCCCAGATCGGCGAAAGCACGGGCACCCATGACCGTCTGTGCGGTCATGGCCGAGGTCATCGGCAACGCACGCGAAGCGTTGCCTTTCCCCAGGTCCGCCGCTCCATCCGCGGCGGACTCTGCTGCGTCGCGCGCTGCCAGCGACGCAGCATCCCCGGCATGGCTGCCGATCACACCCGCCGCATCCGCGGCAGTGTCCTCTCCGGCAGCCGCCGAAGTTCCGGCAGCGGCCGTTCCACTCGCGCCGCTGCTTTCCAGCCATGCCGAGCCAGAGGCTCCGGCAACACGTGGCAAGCGAACGTCTTCTGGACGTTCAGCCAACGTTTTCATATAACCCGCCCATTGATCTTTCTGGAGCACATCGTCCCACCAGATTTTACGCGGCTTATACTTATGTCCCAGGAAATAATCCAGCTTCATCAGACCAAGCACAATATCCATATGCGGCGTGTTCCGTGACTCCAGGAAACTGTGCAGACGAGTGAACAAATCCTCTAGCTGATGCCCGATCTTCTGCCAGCCCTGACCCTCCCAGTAATCGCCAAAGGCCTGGAAGAAATCAAACGGTGAATCAAACTCCTGCTCCATCAAATACTTCAGCGTATGATCCATCCGGTGTGCATTCCAGTATTTCTCCAATACATCTTCGAGCCGCTTTAGGCGAACGATGTCGCTAAATGGCAACACGTCACTGCCCAAAATCTCATACGGCGCATGATCCATGTACGTATAATTGTACTTTTCCGCATCCAGACGCAGTCCCGTACCGCGAAGCATTTTCAGGAATCCAAGCTGTAGCTCTTCCGGCCCCAAAGCAAACACATCGTTAAACGTCTTGCGGAACGTATTGTAATCTTCCTCCGGTAGTCCTGCGATCAGATCCAAATGCTGGTCGATCTTGCCGCTGGCTTTGACCTTGTTCACCGTACGGCTCAGCTTGGCAAAGTTCTGACGGCGTTTCACCAGTTCATTCGTCGGATCATTCGTGGACTGCACCCCGATTTCGAAGCGGAACGTACCCGGCGGCGCATTCTCTGCCAAATAGTCGAGCACCTCAGGACGCATGATGTCAGCCGTAATTTCAAACTGAAACACCGTTCCCTGATGATTCTCGATCAAAAACTTAAACATCTCCATCGCATAATCCCGTTTAATGTTAAACGTACGATCCACAAACTTGATCAGTTTCGCACCCTTTTCGATCAGGTACAGAATGTCCGATTTCGTCCGCTCGATATCGTAATACCGCACGCCGACTTCAATACTGGAAAGACAGAACTGACAACTAAACGGACAGCCCCGGCTGGTCTCAAAATAAACAACCCGTTTCCCGAGATCCGGGATATCCTCTTCAAATCGATGCGGCGAAGGTAGATCATTCAAATCCGCTTTCGGGCGTCCTGGCATGAGAATAACCTCTTCCCCTTTGCGATACGCCAGCCCATAGACAAAATGGAACTTTTTACTGCCCTCCAACTCTGTAAGCAGTTGATGCAACGTCTCTTCCCCTTCACCCATGACGATAAAATCGACATTAGGAATCCGGTTCATCCAATATTCGGTATCGTAGGACACCTCCGGCCCGCCCAGCAAAATTTTCACGTCAGGCATAACCTTTTTCAGATTATCAATTACTTTAATCGTCTCTTCAATATTCCAGATGTAACACGAAAACCCAATCACATCCGCCCCGCGCTGGTACAGATCCGACACAATATTCATGACCGGGTCTTTGATCGTATACTCCGCGAGCTCAATATCAAAATCCTTCTCACTGTACGCCTTCAAACACCGCAGCGCCAGCGAGGTATGGATGTACTTTGCATTCAAAGTTGATAAAATTACCTTCATGGTTCACAACCTTTGCCTGGACACCCAGACCATATATTTTTTTGGAAAAGTAAAGCCTCACAGCCATCCTGCCCCGGATGCTGCTCAGACCAAACCTCTAATGCAAGTCCGAGCCTTATCTCTCGCCACACTTGCACAAAAGCACACCGGCAACCGCGCAAGTACATGCGCATCACGTAATAGTACCAACACACGCCCAGGAGCTATTAACAAGATCTAATAACCAGTCCTTATGTTATAACCGTCCATACCTCATAAACAAATCCCTAAATTATCTTCCAAAGAGTGGACACTTCTTTTAAAACACACTTTTTGCCCGACTAAAAACAAGATCTATTAACCAGTCCCTGTGCTATAACCGTCCATGTCTCATAAACAAATCCTCAATTTGTCTTTCAAAGAGTGGACACCTCTTTAAAAAACAAATACACTCTCCAGCCAACAAAAACTACAATATATAGACTTAATTCCTTCAAAATCACTATATACTGTATTCACACTCGTTAGCCACCTTTTACGTCCATGTCCACCCTCTAAAAGACAATCTCGCTCGTTTTGTCTACTCAGCAGGGACACACTTTATGAGATACTTATCCTGATTTTTGAATCCGTTTCTATCCCGATCTTGTCTCTGGTACTGGTTCTTATTGTGCTTCTTGTCTTGTTCGTTATCTTGTTCTACTTCTTTATCTGCATAAGATCTAGTTCTATTCTGTTTCTGTTCACGTTTCAGCGCACAATCCACTCCGATATGCTCATCCATCCAGGCACATTAGTCAAATATCGCCCAGCCCCATCGCCTATGGCTAGTGCAAGTCCGCTGCCCTCTACTGCGAGCGCTAACGATCAGGAGAAGCCTTATTTCGGCATATTCGGGCTTTTGAAAATTCTAACGATCCCCAGAGACGCTATTCTGCTAAAATCAGCTTGATCAGACTCATTTTTCAGAATTTTGAATGAAATAAGCTTCCTGGAGATCGTTAGCTTTCAAATGTCCCCGATTCAGGGCAAATAAGCTCCATGAGGATCGTTAGCTTTCCATCCTCTACTTGAGCAGCCTGTCAAGTCTGTAGGCCTCGGTCACAGATCAGATATCACTTATCTCTTGTCATTTATCCTCATCACTCACGAA
The DNA here is from genome assembly GCF_030803945.1 of Paenibacillus intestini. Classification (NCBI taxonomy): domain Bacteria; kingdom Bacillati; phylum Bacillota; class Bacilli; order Caryophanales; family Paenibacillaceae; genus Paenibacillus; species Paenibacillus intestini. The sequence continues at coordinate 239,036 of NZ_JAURUN010000009.1, forward strand.
ATATTCACTATCACATATCGCTAACATATATCACTCATATTCATAAAAGGCATCATCGTCCGTATCCACTTCTTCACCCGATTGTTTCTGAAAGAATTCCAGGAACGGCAGTCCATACTTGCGGTACTTGACCTCACCGACCCCTTTAATGGTCAGCATGTCACGTTCTGTCTTCGGACATACCACACTCATCTCGCGCAAGGTGGCATCGTTAAAGATAATATAGGATGGCACATGTTCTTTGGCAGCCAGATCACGGCGGATCAGACGCAGCTGTTCGAACACCGTTTCGTTAACAGCCGATGGCATTGCATCACGTCCGCGGCGTCCGCCGTAGTTTGTACCGGAAGCTGTAGCCGCTGTTTTCCGTACGACACGCTGCATGACTTCGCGTTGACCTTTCAGCACTTCCACCGCCAGCGGCTGTAATCGAACCACTGGATATTGGCCCTCGGACAACATCAGGTAACCTTCGGATACCATCACGTTGATGATCTCTGCAATTTCGCGCTCTGTGCGATTGCCCATAACCCCGTATGTTGGCAAGGAATCGAAGCCGTAGTCCAGCACTTTTTTGGCACGGGAACCCTTAAGTACCGAAGCGACCAGCGATACCCCGTAGCGTTCACGCATGCGGTGAATGCAACTGAATATTTTTTGCGCATCAATGGTCATATCCACCAGCTCACGGTCATCTGTACACGAACTGCAAATGCCGCAAGGCTTGTCCTCGTGCACCTCACCGAAATAATCCAGCTGTGCACTGCGCAAACAGCGTGTGGTATAACAGTAATCCACCATCTGTTGCAGCTTGCGGTAATCGTTGGCTTTGCGGTCACCCTCCATCGGGTTCTGCTCGATCAGAAACTTTTGGGTGATGATATCCTGTGCTCCGAAAAGTAAAATACACTGACTTGGCTCACCGTCCCGACCCGCACGTCCGGCTTCCTGAACGTATGCCTCCATGTTTTTCGGCATGCTGTAGTGAAGCACATAACGCACGTTGGACTTGTCGATCCCCATTCCGAAGGCATTGGTCGCAACCATCACGCGAATATCATCGTACAAAAACTGCTCCTGGCTCTGCGCCCGTTCATCGTCCGTCATGCCTGCATGGTAACGTCCTGCTGGCAAACCAGCCTGCAACAAACGCTGATGCAGATCGTCCACGTCCTTACGGGTCGCGGCGTATACAATACCTGGCTCGCTGGCATGTTCGCGCGCGTAGTTCAAGACAAAATCTTTTTTGCTCTCGCCGCGTAGCACGCTAAACGCGAGATTATCTCGCCCAAGTCCAGTCACATACGTCTGCGGGTCCTGCAAACGCAGCAGCCGCAGAATATCGCCCATGACCTCGGGCGTCGCCGTCGCCGTAAAGGCCGCAACCACCGGCCGCTCCGGCAAACTGTCCACAAACGGCGCTACCGCCAGGTAGCTTGTCCGAAAATCATGGCCCCACTGCGACACACAGTGGGCCTCATCCACTGCCACGCACGAGATCGGCAGTTGCCCCATCTCATCGCGGAACCAGTCCAGCTCCAGTCGCTCCGGCGCGACGTAGAGCAACTTCAACTCACCGCGCTGCGCCGCGCGGATGCGCTCATTCACTTCTCTGCCGCTTAACGTACTATTAATATAAGCGGCGGCAATGCCCGCGGTCGTCAGCGCATCGACCTGGTCTTTCATCAACGAGATTAACGGGGAAACGACCAGCGTCAGCCCCGGATATAACAAAGCGGGAATCTGGTAACAGATTGACTTCCCGCCTCCGGTTGGCATAATGCCCAGCGTATCCTCATATTCGAGCAGGCTGGAAACGATCTTTTTTTGACCCTCACGAAAATCGGGGTAACCATAATATTTTTGCAGAAGACCCTTCGCTTCTTCTAAAGTAGGTGCTTGCACACTCATGTAAAGACTCCTTACTTGTCACCGGTGTTCCTGCACCGGCTTGGTTCTATCCGATTCTGACATCTAGACGCGGCACCAGCACCGCATCCCTGACAACAAAATGGCGTTCTCATGACTTGTCCGTCAAGCAAAACGCCGCTCTCTTTAGTTTAACGGGACAGCCCCGAATGAGCAACCGCGTTTTAATGTAAAATCGGTTGACCCTTCTCAAACGCAAATAAAATAACCGTTCATCCCGGGTGGAGACAAACGGCTGCTTTCCGTTATTAAAACAAACTATTTTTTTGTAACGTACGGCTTTAGCTTTTAAGCGCTTTGACCTCGGACTCTGTTAAACCGCTGGCCTTGACGATAACCGAAACCTCAATTCCTAGTGAAAGCATGTTTTGGGCAATCTCCAAAGCTTTTTTTTGTTCTCCTTGAGCCATTCCCTTTTCCGTAGCCCATTCAATCATCGAGGCCTCATCATGCAAGTACTTTTGACGCTCCTCATACAATCGACGTGCCTCCCGATCCTGACTTAGAAACTCCAACGTATCCATCGCTTTTTTCAATGTCGGCTCATTCATTTGCAACACCTCCCAATTGGATTTGTCAGCACTCTTTAAGAACAAAAGCCAGTTAATTAACCCTCCTTCTATGGGGACAGATTGACCGTCAAGCTTGGAAAGTTCCATAAAGTGCACTTCTATATCATCACTCAGTTCAAGTCCAGTGTGATCTTCTCTCAAATGAAAGATATTATGATATTACTCATTGGCAATAAATGAATAATTTAGAATATTAATCGTCACACACTTCTTCAGTTCCTTATAGGACTGTCCTTCCTGCAACTGGCTAGAGTAACGCTTACTCCAATAGTACAGGGTTCTTTTCTCAATATCGTATTTATTAAACAGTTGCATCTCAATGTTTATCAGCTTACCTTCTGCCGTTTTAGCCCAAATATCAAAAATCGACTGTTTGTCTAGAGGAGCATCTTTATTTGTATACGGGTTGAGAAGTACAATCTCCGTCAATGGTGGGTCACCTGATTCCGCAAACGTTCGGTTTAAGAACACAAGCAACACATCTTTGTTTTCCTCACTACCAAAAATACGCTTGAAAACAAAATCGTTCCGTGGATCGAGCAAATCAGCCATCTGACCATCAACTCCGTTTCTATACATTATACCACGTCCGGTCTAGTTAATTGCATAATGAACTAAGTATTGAAAGTTACTTCCTTGTTCCAGTCTTACTCCCCCGATGCAGCAGCCTTGGCATTCATTTGATAGTACAAGCCTTTTCGCTCCATCAGCTGCTCATAAGTGCCTTCCTCGGCGATTTGTCCATGCCTCATCACTAGAATCCGGGAACATTGACGGGCGACCTCCATGCGATGAGTTACCAGCACCCCCGTTTTCCCTTGCATGAAGTGGCGAAGTTGACGCATGACGAACTGTTCTGTCAGGTTATCCAGCGATGATGTCGGTTCATCCAAAATATACACATCTGAGGATCTCAGCATGAGCCGGGCAAGAGACAGACGCTGGCGTTGACCTCCGGACAGATTAGCTCCTTTTTCCTGCAAAATCGCATCATACTGGCCTTCCTGATTCTCAATGAATTCGTGTAAACCAGCCTGTCCAGCCGCAAGTTTTACTTCATTCAATGTAGCACTCGCGCCCAGACGGATATTCTCTTCAATCTTTCCCGTAAAAAAAGCAGGTGACTGCGGCATGTACGTCAGCCGGGATTGCTGATCCCGAGCCATAATCTGCTCTACAGCCTCGTTCCCAAGCATTACGCGCCCAAAAGTCGGTTTGATTAACCCTGCGCACACTTGGCATAACGTGGACTTCCCGGATCCGCTACTCCCCACAATTGCAACCAGTTCACCTGGAACCAGTCGGAGCGTAATTTGATCCAGAAGAGTCCGGCCGCTACTTTCATCCAATACCGTGACCTGATCCAGTGTCAGGATAGGCTGTCCATCGTCCATTAGTCCTTCTCGTGAGCTATATTGTAGTCTATCATCTGCTTCTACTCGCTCCTGTGCTAGATTCAGCCATGACGAAATCCGTGCAAACGCGCCTATACTGGACTGCATCTGGCTCCACTGACTGGACAAGCCTAGTACAGGCCATACCACAAGTTCAAACAGCAAGCTACTTGCCACAACCATTCCCGGTGACAAAGCGCCCTTCGCTGCAGCTAAAGCAATCAGAAATAATGCTGCCAATTGAGCCAGACCAAATACGGTCATCGCCACATTATCGGATATGCTTAAGGTCATCTGCAGCTTCGCCTGTACTCGGTTAAGTGATTGTTGCTGCATACGCAAGCGTGTGAGAAACCATGGCGAAGCGTTATATGCCTGGATCACAGGAACACCTTCCATGTATTGCTGAATCTGCTGCTGTGACTCACCCTCCATAGATTCCACTTCATCCGACAAGCGCACAATACGCTGGTCATATACTCTGGCCGTAAACCAGATTGCAGATGCACTGACCAAAGCAATAACTGCAACCCATACATCTGCACGATACAAGTACCCCAGCGAGAGAACGATAATAAAAACGACCGTGACTCCTTCTGCTATAGCTTCCACCACTTCTGCACCATGCTTCGTATCTTCTTTGATTCGCAGCATCACATCCCCGGACTTCTGCCTACGCGCCCATGGATAAGGCATCTGGTTGAAAAGCTGGAGCAGGTTCATTGACATATCCCTATGCATAGATTCTTTGAGCCGTACTAGCACATAGCGATGCATCGCCAGTAATGCGATAAACCCGATCAACACTGCGATAAAGGTTATCGCCGTAGCATTCAGTTTCTCCTGTCCTCCGTCATGGATTGCATCAACAAAAAATCCCTGCACAAAGGCCAGACCCCAATCGAACACCGCGTCCGCCGCAATAAAAAGAAACATAATGATTACCGCCCATCTATAGGGCTTCATAAAGCGCACAATAATCGGCCAAACCTTTCTCAGAGATGCTGTTTCCTTGGCCTTATTCACATCCTGATCTCCATCACTGTTATGATGCCCATCTTCATCTATGCGCTTATGTTCCTCTCGATCTGTACGCTTATGTTCCTCTCCATCTATATGCTGATTTCCCTCAACATCATTGTTCTTATAGTGCTCTTCCATCTGTGCTCTTGCCCTCCGCCTCTATGCACTCATGTTCATTTTCCTTCGACACTGATGCTTCATGCTTCATGTGCATCTCTTTTGTGGACACGTTTCATTCACTTTCTGCTTATCTTCGTATTCATCTTTCTGCTTATGTTCATATTCATATGACATGCTGTTCCCCCAGTTTTACTTATACTTCTACCTTTACCTTCGCGGGCTATCTCAATCTAATTCTTCACATTTACTTTTAAGAGTACTTCAGCTTTTTTGCCCTGTTATTTATTCAGACGTCTTCACTCTATCGATCTGGCTACTCTTTCGATCCGTTTACTCTTTCGATCGGTTTACAACTGTTCTGGCATTTCTCCGTATATCCGTTCTTCTGCATCCTGCTCCGCAAGGTAAGCAAGGTAACCATTCTCACGATTCAGCAGTTCACGGTGAGTACCGATGTCAACAACTTCTCCATCCTGCATATAAATCACCTGATCTGCACGCTCAATCAAAGATAAACGATGAGTGACAGCTATAATCGTTGTGTCATACTCCGTTGCTAACACCGTAAATAGCTCGTTCAACTGTTGCTCATGCCACGGGTCTTGTGAGGAGGTTGGTTCATCCAGCAATAAAATTTCCGGTTTTCTTAACACTGCTCTGGCGAGACTGATCCGTTGAAGTTCTCCGCCAGACATGTGTCCCCCTTGCGGCTGAAGCTCTGTCTTGTAAACGTTTGTCTGGTTCATAATGGCATCATGTGCATAAGTCATACGGGCAGCAAGCTGCACCTCTTCAGCAGACAGCCCTTCTGCGCCAAATCTAATATTCTCCTCTACGGTTCCTGAGAAAATGAAGGCTTGTTGTGGAACATAAACGTACTTTATATCCCTTTCTATGTCCTGATCAGGGTATTTAAGGGCCGCCAATCCCACAAAGTCCTTATAGGCAAACGCTGAATTATTTGAGTGATTTGAATCATTTGAGTGATTTGAGTTATTTGGAATATTCATCTGGATTGAACCGCTCGTAGGCGCATTTAAACCAGCTATCACTTTCAGTAAAGTCGTTTTTCCGCATCCGCTAGGACCTGTAATTACCGTAAGTTTGCCTTTGGCGGCTGTAAAATATATGTTCGATAACACTTCTTCTTGCTCTGCATACCTGTAGGAAATCTGGTCTACATGAACACCTTCGGTCATAAACTTGTGCTGCGGCTGAGCGGCAGCCGGTTTCTTTTTTTCCAAATCCAACATTTCAAACACACGAGCCGCCTGAGAAGCCGATCCAATCACTTTACTCCATAGCCCTGACAATGCTTCGATCGGACGTGTCAACTGACTACTTGCGACCAGGAAAGCCGCCAATCCGCCCACATCCATATGTCCATGCAGAACTTGTAATCCACCGAGATACAAGATCAGGATCATGCCCCCGTAAGTGGAGACCCGTCCAGCGGCCTCCGTCAAACGCTGTAATACCGAAACAGACATCGTACGCTTAAATACCTGATTCATTCGTCTGCTAAACTGCTGCTGCATATAACCCGAAAGTCCGTAACTACGGATCTCCACCGGGGCTTGAATGATATCTGTCAGCAATTCATCCCTCGCCGCTGCACTTGCATTCAATCGGTCATGTTCTCGCTGCAGTTTTCGTCCAAGCCCTGCTGTTACCAACGGATAGATTAATGTGAATGCAATAATGGCAAGAGCAAGTTGCAGGTTCACCCAGCTGAAATAAGCAAAAGCCAGAACCAATTGAATCATATTTTTCGCAAGTTCGATTCCGTGTTGATTGATGCCTTTCTGAGCCTCCGTAGCTGAAGTCCATACTCTGGATGTGAGATCCCCCGTATGATACTTTGCCAGTTCTTGTGTATCTGTTCGAGCAAGGGAATGTAGCATCTTGGACTGTAAAAACACCTGGGTCTTCTGTTGGAATAAGGTCTCCGACCATGTTGTGAATAGGCTTACAATGACACGTAGCACGACAATCAAAACGCCGATGATCAACCCTGAATAAATAAGAGAAAACTGTGATTCCGCTGCCCCTTTGACCAATCTGCGAATGGATTCCAAATATCCTACCTCTACCAGTGAAGCGGCCAAAGCTGCAAGGAGCAATGGGATGATGAACATGCGATATTTTCCAGATAATGTCCATAAACGTATTAGTATTCGGGTGGGCTTATACGTTCTTTTGTCTGTTATGGTTTGGTCTGCTAACATATGTAATTACTCCAATCTTGTCATCAAATTAAGTATCTGGTTATGATATCATCAGTGATAAGGAAAAAATGAACATTTCTTGCTATCCCCTATAAATCAGGACGAAATAAGGAGTTTCTATATGCAACCAGATCTACTACAGACATTGGATACGTTGTTTGATTACATAGAAGACCATATTCATGAGAAGCTGACACTGGATCATCTCTCGTCGTTAACCCATATCTCCAAGTTCCATCTGCATCGTATGTTTAAACATGCCAGCGGGCAGTTACCTGGAGAATATATTCGTGCTCGCAAATTAGCCCGTAGTCTGGAGCAGCTGGTCGATCTACACTGGAAAATCATTGATATTAGCGGACATTATTCTTTTGAACATGAGCAGTCTTACATTCGGGCTTTCAAACAGGCCTTTGGGATAACTCCTTTGCAATACCGCAAACAGGGTGCTGGTGATTTGCAGTTTACGGCCCGTATGACCTCATCGATGATCACGATCCTTCCGTATGGATACATTTTTCATCCCATTTATGTACGGAAACCTGCGATAAAGCTTATCGGTCAGCAATCCCGGATTCGATATGTGGATAACGAGGAATATTATAAATCCAATTCAGCAGGCAACCTTTTTTACGAAAAATACTTTCATCTGATCCCTAACGTGCTGCACGATAACGTATATATTGGATTGACCAATGAGATTGAAGAACATTACAGTACCTATCAGCCATCTGTTGAAGTTACGAGTTTGGAAGAGATCCCGGAAGAACTGAACGGCATCGAAGTGCCTGCCAATCAGTATGCCGTGTTCAAGTTTGTCTGTGATTTCCATCCAAGCCTGATTAATATCGATCATCTGGATAGTGTCTGGACATTTATCGATGAATACTGGCAAAGTCATTCCGGATACAGCAAAAGTGATGCTTATTATTTTGAAAGAATAGACGGCAGTCTCGCCCAGGAGCATTACGGAGAACTGGATATTTATATCCCTGCCAAACAGATCACGCTCTAAAGGAAGGTGCATGATTATGACAAAAGATAGAACTCCTCGCCCGGATTCATCTCCAATAAACGCACACCAATCTTGGGTTCTCAGGCATCCAAACACTTCGATATTCATCGCCTTGTTTATGTTGCCCATCGTGGCGTTAACGCTTTTCTTTACGCTCCGGCCCTATCTTTCAACATTTGATCGTTCGGGTGAGGGCGATCTGAGCTCGTCCATGTCATCTCCCAATGGAGAATACACGGCAGAACTATACGGTGTTCCCTATGGCGGCGCAGCAGGCGGGGTGACGATCTGGGTAGACGTACGGAAAACAGCGGATACAAGCGCTTCGAATGCCAAAAGCATCTATCGCGCAGAGTTTCATGGCGGAAATCACCTCGAATGGGAAAGTGACAATACCCTTCGCATCGAAAACTGGAGCGAGTATAGTAACGAGACGGTTACCTTGAATATAGATGAAGAAATTTATGATGGATGGGGCTGGGCTTGCAGCAGCTTGCGTACAAAGGACCAGTATGTAAGATGTTTGGAACCTGAATCGTGAATAACATATGCTGATGAAATATCATGTCATGACAACTTTGCTTCGGAACATGGATACGGACGATAAGTTCAGTTGTTCTAAACGCGGTTTACACTGTTCATACTAAAACAGAGCAACAGCAAACCCCGTTTACCGACTTTCTCGGCTAAACGGGGTTTGTTTTTATTAGGCCTCTGTAGAAGACCCTTATTGGATTGCTAATTTGATTGCTATATTTGAGAACTGTTATGATTCCCTTTCACTAATGGATTGCTAGCTTCATACTATTGGATGCCCCATCTTCACTTTCCGTTTTTGTTCCTTCTTACATGTGCTATCCTTCTCTCTCTTTCCTCTGTTTGCGAATCACGGCTTCGAGCTTCTCTCTATTTCCGATCAGACCTGGATCATCCGGCAGATACTTCCGAGCTTTCGTGTTATGCAACAACGCCTGCTCCCAGTTACCCAGATGGGCATAACAGAGCGATAACCGAGCATGCGGCAGCCACGTTCGGCAGGCAGCCGGTACAGGTCGCAGACCCGGATCACGGCTGCTTACATCCACCGCCTGCATATACCAATAGATAGCGGTAACGATCTCTTGCCGCTCATGGAAGCAGGCGGCAATGGCGCAGCAGAAATCGGCATGCGGCAAGTCGTACTGGAACGACTGCAGCAATGCGCCCAGCTTACGGCCCGGCTCGCCAAGCCGCTCATAACATTCCGCCAGCCTTGCGCAGGCAATGAGCCGATCTTCGCGGTAACCGCTGGGCTGCTCCAGCAGCTTCGCGTAACCGCGTGCCGCCGCTGCGTAGCGCTGGCGGTCATAACATTCGCCTGCATAGTAGAACAGCAGGCGTCCCTGGGCTATGCCCTCTTCGGCGATCCATTTGCGCAGAATGCGCACGTTTCGCGCCGAATGATTGCCCGCCTCGCGGCGATGGGTGACGGCAATATCTGCCGTGATGACCTCGCCTTGCGGGAAGCGCAGCTGCTCGTGCAGCCGGCCATACCAGCGGCAACCGGCATCCCGCTTGACCAGGCGAAGCCTTCGGTCCGCCACCAGCGGACTTCCCTCCGGCCCCTCGGCCAGCGTATAGCCCATAATCACACCCGCCGTCTTACCTCCGGACGGCAGCTGCTCCTTCAACATCGTAAGCTTCGCCCGTTCCCCGGGCAACAGCACATCATCCGCATCGAGCCACAGGATATACTCCTGGGTGGCCCGGGCGAATGACTCATTTCGTGCTGCGGCAAAGTCTTCATTCCACACATACGTATAGACCTGGTCGGTATACATTGCAGCGATGTCCATTGTTCGATCCGACGACCCTGTATCCATGATAATAATCTCATCCATAAGGTCAGCCACCGATTCAAGACATCTTGCCAGTGTGCGTTCTTCGTTCTTCACGATCATACACAAACTGATGGTGATCACGTTTAAAGCCCCTTCCTGTCGTACGCGTACTGTGGTTCAAGCAACCAAACCCATAGATTCGTTGCTTGCTTAAACACCTATTCGCTAATGATGCTTTGTCACATAACACATCATATCCAGTGCCAAGCCCTAAGTACCTAGACTGCGCACCTAACTCTATTGCTATCATCCGTCCATTTATTGCTGCTCTGACTGAATTCCTACTTTCAACAGTAACCATATCGTAACTTCGTAAAATTTCTAACGATCACAGATGACGCTATTTAGCACATTTCAGCGCTTTTGGAAATCTAACGATCACAGACTTTAAAGCCCCCTAATCCAATTGGACACTCGAAGCTACCTCAGATACACTAAATGAAATGAGGAGAGTGTTCATGAAAAGACGATTTAGATGCC
>NZ_JAURUN010000010.1:0-244993 GCF_030803945.1 Paenibacillus intestini
TTGAAAAGAGCGATAAGCTCATTTTGAATCTGACGAGATTAAAAATCTCATTTGTGTTCCAGTTTTCATACAGCCAGATGGCATGTACCAAAAACTTTCACATCATTCTGCAAGCAGAATGTTTACTCACTCGTTGTTCAGTTTTCAAAGATCAAACACGATTGTTTTACTTACTTCCTCGTCCTCACCAAGTTTCGGCGGCGACTTGAATAATGTAACACATTTCGTTTGTTTTCGTCAAGAACTTTTTTTGAATTTCTTTTCTAACACTTTATGTTCTTCACTTTTCCTCAACTGAATTTGTCATTTTATGATGATTCACTCATTTGGGGAACGAAATATAATGTACCATAATCTCCAGATCAGAGTCAACACCTAAACATATAAATTATTAAACAAACAAAAAAGGAAGGTTCCCCCTCCTTTATAAACCATTTCACATTATCTCATTGATAGAATCAATCAAATCTCGATCCAATAGCGAATTTCCCGGCCTTCCCCTTCTAGTGAGGGCCATCCAGCTGATTCTTTAACTATAGAACGAAACACAAGTTTTCGAAGTACCAACGGCAGGTCCTTGCGAACAAATCTTAATTGAGGATGATGAACCAGTTCATTAATACTCCATGGCTCTTTTCGGCTTCTAATCACACGGAGCAGAAGTTCAGAGCATTCTCCCATTTTCGACATGACAGAAAACTCACAAGCGAGCAATACAAGCTCCACGCGCTGTTCCAAAGTCTCAGAACTTACTGTTAGCTCCTGATACAGCTTCCATAATGCACGATCTAATTGCTGCACATGAGTCCAGACGGCATGATCAGGGTAGATCCCCTGTTCAATAAGCACAATCCTTGCCCAACTTCCCAGTGCCTCCAATGCATTGTAATAGGCATCCACAACATGCCCCTGCTGGATATGACGCTTCGCCTCAACGTACATCCTTAGAAAACTGGTGAACTCGTGAAACAGTTTTTGCTCACGCAACTCGTTCCCGAACGAAGATAACTCTTCTCTCAAATCGCTAATCTGGTTGCCCGTTTCCCAGATAATCTCCCCATCAATCAGGCATTGCATGAGATTATCATGTTCTCCCGTAACCGCAGTAATCTGTAAATCAGACTGGCTGACATAGATCAACTGATAACGAAGATCTCCGTATCTGTAATGTTCGACCGTTGACATCGATTGATCTGTGTTATGCACGATCAGTACCATCAAGTCAAAATCCTGGATCAGGGAGCCGTGGAATCGCTCTCCCGGGTGGGAATAAGCGATAGCCCCAACTGCCCCTGTCTCTTCCGACTGCTCGGACAAAAAAGCAAGGTTCTTTAATTCCACGATTCCCTCCATACAATTTATACAATTCATGGCAGTTTAGCGCCAAGTCAGTTATAATGTAATTCGACATGATATACAATGTTTCCTTCTTTTTCAGGTCCGATACTACTCATACGATAGGAGCATTTTTTATGATTTTTAAATCAGCAAAAATTAATGCTTTTCGCACTTGGGGATTGCTGTTAACCATGCTAGGAATGGGCCTAATGATACTCGGCACAGCCGGAATTGTATTCTGGGGACATGCCGGAAAGGTCATCGCAGCGGTCGGCCTTGTAATCGGGCTTGTTGCCATGCTGGGCAGTTTGATCATTTATTTTTGGGCAGGCATGCTCTCAACCAGTGCTGTGCAGGTCGATTGTCCAGAATGCGGCAAGTTAACGAAGATGCTGGGTAAAACAGATCGTTGCATGTTCTGTCATACGATTCTAACGATGGACCCGAACAAAGCCAATACGATGAGTCCACCTGTGGAACCAGCTACTCCACCAGCCGCGCCTTCCAAGTAACTCACAGGCGCCAAAATCCCATTAATGCATTTTGTCCATAAACCTTCACCGTACACTCTTAAACTTTGTACTCAACCTACAAGGTGGCTACACGGTATCCAGCGCGGTTTGTAGCGCATAGTTGCAGGTGTATCTGTTGTTAACACGTTCTGAAACAGTAGTCGTCCCAACAAAAAGACCCGGTATCTTTACCGGGTCTTTTTGGATATGGAAAATGATGAGAATAATAAGTTCGATTTATTCTAATTTATTTAGAATAACCAGCCTCTTTGAGTGTTTCCCATGCCGATGTATTAGCAAAGCTTCTATTCCATGCAGCTACTCCGCCCAGTTTCAACGAAGAAATAAGATCTACCCTTGCTTGTAAGGATACTGCATCTTCGATCCAGATTTTTTTGACAGCGCCATCTTCCTTATACTCTACATAGTTTTGTCCGCTTGCTTGATCCAGAACAGGCTTGAGTTTCTTCTCTTTAATTAACTCCTGCACGGAATTCATACCTACCGCTTTGGAGGAAACTTTGATCTCTCCCTGCTCATTCGCTTTTTCAGTCCAAATCCGTGTATATAAAGGAACGGCCATAATCAGCTTGTCTGAAGGCACTTCATCTTCTTCCAGTATGCGGCGCATCGAGGACTCGGTCCATGGCAGTGAGGCAACAGAACCTGCTTTTGGACTGGCTGCCCAGTGCTCGTCATACGCCATCACGACAATATAATCGGCAAAAGCTCCTAATCCACGACGATCCAAAAACGCAGACCACATTTCACTATTTGATTTTGGCGTAACATCCACTGATAACATCAGGCCGTGAATACGAGCCATCGCCTTCATTTCACGTACAAACTGGGTAACATTCGCTCCATCTTTGGTATATACATTTTCAAAGTCGATATTAATACCATCCAGCCGGAACGTTTTAGCATAGTCCAGCATTTGTTCAATGATGTGTGTACGTTTGGCGTAGGTAGACAGTGCCTCCTTCGTGATGTCTGGATCGAAACTGTTATCCATCAATCCCCATACTTCCATCCCTGAACGCTTCGCCCAGTTCACATAGGCTTGGTCTCCTTTGCTTTTCACTGAGCCATTGCCATCCGTAATATGGAACCATGTCGGGCTCACTACGTTTACCCCAGGCATCTTGCCAATAGAGCTTACGTCAGGCTGACGATTGTAGACAGCCTCCCATACCAGATTCACCGGTTTGTTTTTCCACTTTTTCTCCGCCGCAGTAGGTGTAAACTTCGGTATGTCCAGCGTCTTTTTCTCACCTAGAACAAGATGATCATTATCTACATAACCGGCATAACCGTTATCCATCTGCACAAAGCTCTGATCTGTTCCAGTCTGCCACACCCGCACTCTTACATTCTGCTTCATATCCGTGAGAATGGGTGACGACTCTTCTCCGCTCTTATACAGAGGAACGGTCTGATCTTCTTTGGATGACAACGTATCAATCGTTGCATATTGGATCATATCTCCACCGCGCATCAAAATAACGGCTCCTGTTGTCGGATCTTCCTGAACGGTCAGCCCGTACACCTCCTTCAACGGTTGAAGGGGAATATACGCCTCATTAGACTTTACCTCCGGCTTTACTTTCAGCGGATAATTTTGATGATTCAGTTCAGCCTGGGTACTGCCCTCTTTCATATGCAACACTCTCTGCGGAGAAGCGATGATGATATCCCCCGAGTCAGGTTCGTATCGTATTCCCGGATCTATTGTTTCTTGCAACACTTTCACGGGCAGTTTAAGCTGACCACCTGTGCCGGAAGCATCCTCATCCATAAGCTGTCCATCTACAAAAATAGGCTGATTTCTCCCGAGCCAATCCGGGTCCTCATAGACCTTATTCAACCATACGCTGGTAATAAGCCAATAGGCACCACCTGCCACCAAACATGCACCAAGTAACCCTGGCCAAAATGAACGTCGTTTATGACGTGTATATTTGCTTTTTCTACCCAAACGACTACCTCCGTTAATTCCATAGATGATGGTAAACATCCCAAAAATCATGGATATATTCACATGGATGTTTTTCTCAGAACTCTGTATAAATAAAAAACGTGAAGAATCCATACTGAATTCCACACGTTAATATTGTAAATCATCTCTATTGATGCCTGCAACTTTTGCACACACCATATACTTCCAATCGGTGACCATGTACCTCAAATCCCGTGCTTGACTCAGCCTGAAGCTCCACACTCTTTAACGATGGATAACTGAAGTCTTCAATCTTGCCACACTGGTCACATATCACATGATAATGATCCGTTACATTGGCATCAAAACGGCTTGAATTATCTCCGTAAGTCAGTTCCCGAACCATACCGGCTTCCAGAAACATTTTCAAATTGTTATATACGGTCGCCACGCTCATACTAGGGAATTGGGGTTCAAGTGCCTTGTAAATCTCATCGGCTGTCGGATGCCCCATCGATTCCATCAAATAGTTTAATATGGCATGACGCTGGGGTGTAATACGGACACCGGTCGTTTTGAGCTGCTCCAACGCATGTTGGACACGTGTTGCCATAAAGCCCACCGCCTTACCTTTCATTCTCTGTTTGAAAAAATGAATCTTCGCTGTCATACAGAGTATAATTTCCCGGCTGTACACAACGACAAACGCTCTTTGACGTCATGTAACCTTGCCAGTGTACATTTATTGTACGGCGATTGCAAGTTTATTGTCAACGCGGCGATGCAGGAACTTCGGTCGTATCCTCTTGGGAATTCTGACCTTCACCTGTCGTCTGCTGTCCTTCCCCATTTGTTTCCACAGACTCTTGCAATATGGATTCCGGTGTAGAAACTGCCGGATTACGTTCTACCGTCAGATCACTATTTCCTTCAATTTTGATTCTGTATTCTCCCTCACCCAGTTGTCCTTCAATCGTTTTGTTTTTGACGTTGAACGGCATATCCGTCTTCAAATCACCGTAACTGCTGGAGCCCGACAGACTATAATCACCACGTTCAGGGATCACAACGTTAATGGCTCCCACTGCACTATATACATCCCAATCTCCACCGACTTTAGCGGAAACAATGTTAATACTGCCATTCAGAGACTGAGCTTTCACGCCCAGATTAGCACCATCCAGTGTAATATTGCCATTCCGGGTTTCAGCTGAAAACTCGCCAAAAGAGTCTGTAATGCTGACATTTCCCACTTGCGTGGTTAAATCTACATCTCCCGAAACACCACGTGCTTTCATATCGCCACGGTTGCTATCCATGTCCACGTTGCCTATAGCGTTCGCTACGATTACGTCCCCGTTGAGCGTTTTCCCCGAGATATCGCCAACCGCATTCGTAATCCGAATTCGTCCATTGCCTGTCTCGGCAAGAATGGTCTTGATGGCTTCAGGACGGTTTAACAAAATGGCACCATTCGATGTGCGGATATCCAGATTGAAACGGCGGTCGTCTGGAATGGTGATCGTCATATTCATGCGTGGTTGCGTTTTTTCATTTTCACCATACGCCTTACCTGTCGCTTTAATATGAATGACCTTATCCCCTTCCGCTTCTACAAAAGAAGCCGCGGCTACTGCCTTGGCCTGGACTTCAGATGCTTGGTCGACCCAGACAACGGTATTCACTTTAATCTCATCCGTATCTCCCCGCTGGATTGTTATATCTCCGTTCACACCTTCGACCACGATATCCGAAGTATCCATACGGACAGGAACTCCGATCGTGACCTTATCTTCCTTATAACCTGCAGCCTGACTGTAGTCCATTGAGGCAGCTCCCAGATTAAGACTGACGCGGTTCCACAGATGCATGTAGTGATCTTGTTCTGTCACAATAAATACAGAAGCGGTTAGAATCAAAGAGGCCAGAATGCCTTTGGCATCCGGTCTAAAACGTGCTTTTGGGCGCTCATCGGGCGTGGACAAACGATCTAAATCTCGTTTACTTCTCATGCGTGTCCACAGGAACAATACAATCCATTCCACACCCAGAGCCACAAGCAAAAATGGCCACCAATCCACGAATTCGTAGAGGTAGTCTGTGCCCCACTGTTTATCCATTATGAACAGTACACCAACAGTAGCTATTAGAGCAGCAGCCGTAAAACGTCCTACCCTGATTTTGCGGTTCATTCTTTTCCCTCCTTCCGTCCACATCCGTACCCTATGATTTCTTCTTACGTAACATAACCCAAAATTCCCGGCCGAATAGTAATAAGCCACCTACGATCAACAGAATAGCAAAAGAATATCCGCCATACATGGCAATCAGATCTTGAAACCAGCGTGGTTTACGGAAGAATAGCACCATCAGTGAACCTCCCACAATTAACAGAAGGCCAAACGAAATGCCACGTTCCCACACCATCATTCGATCCCGCTCAGATCGTTCGCCAACTAGCCGCTTGTCCATATTGCCTTGCGTTACAGCCCGTCGCCTGCGCAGCATAACCCAATCAGCTGATTGCAATACGTCATATACGTTGTAGAAATAAATCACCGGAATACAAAGAGCCAGCAAGATCAGTAGAGGTACATTGATCTGTATGCCGATGGACGAGAAGTATAACAGAGCGGACAAATCAAGCAAAACAAGCAAAATAAAAGTCAATCCGCGCATGTACAGACGTAAATAAATATGTCCCAAGCCCGGAACAATGGCACTTAAAAGCCCCGCAATAAACTTATGTGTTTTATTCCGCACCTTCTTGGGTTTCCTAGTCTTTCCTCTTCTTGCGCGATCTGTATGGCCCTTCCCCTTCTTCATAACATGCTCCTTTCTCCAAAAAATGACCGTTACCTCTCATCATGCATTTGGTTAGATAGTACCCTAAAGCGCCTGAAGAGTAACTGGAATTAAAATGGATATTAAGAAAAACCCTCTGCGATGCCAGCGCTCAGAGGGTTAAGAATTCCTTTATTCAATCGACACTTTGGTCATGTGTTCCCACTGTCTTAACTTGGAGACAATCTGTATTGTCTTAAAGTCATGCGGCACTTGCACATGCAGTACAATTTCTATTTTCCGCTCAACGGATACAACTTCTGCAAAAGCCAAATCTGGTTCATTCACGGTAATCTTACGAACTCTGATCTTTTCCTGTTCCATAAAAGACGAGACCTTCTCTAATGTCCCTGGTTCGGACAAGGTATGAAGGGTAATGACATGCAGCTTATTGCCGCGCAAATACCTCAGCTCTAATTTGTTAAAAACCCAAAGATTTAAGAGTACCAGCACGGTGGAAACGATGGAGGCAAAAAAGAAGCCAGCCCCTGAGGCAAGACCTATCGCGGCAACCACCCATATCGACGCTGCGGTTGTGAGTCCCGTTATGGACTTACCTGTGAAAAGAATTGTACCTGCTCCTAAGAAACCGACACCGGTGATTACTGCTGTAGCCAGACGCGCAGGATCAATCCGCACGTTTAATTCATGTGCAAAATCTTTAAAACCATAAATAGACAGCATCATAATCAGCGCCGATCCAAGACAAACCAAAATATGAGTTCGTAGTCCAGCAGCATGATTGGAACGCTCACGTTCCAGCCCGACGAGTCCACCAAGCAGCATTGCCAGCAATAAACGAAGCAAAATATGCCATTCATCAATAAACCAAGGATTGCTCAACGTTCTAGTTCCTCCTCTAAGTTGTTCACATGCTTAAAGCTTATTCTTATGAAATGTCGTTAATTCCACTCCAGGTGCGATCTCTGCAGCATCGACAGGTTTAAATCCAAACTTCATATATAGATTCACCGCTGCTATATTCAGCGTTCCTGTGCATACGATATAACGTGGCAGATCGGGATGTTGTTCGAAGACATGCTTCATTAATGAAGCGGCGATCCCTTTGCGAAAGTGGTTGGGATGTACCATCATACGTGTGATGGTTAGTGTGTCCCGTTCTTCCTCCATCACAGCCACTGCGCCAAGCAACTCTCCATCCTGCTTATCAACACATCCGTAAAATGTTTCCCCGCAGTTCTGTAATGTTTCCACCGTATCAAGCAAAGGTGGAATGTCTTGAAATCCGATAATCTTTGCTTCCAATCGGTAAGCCATATGTTGCAACCTCCACAATTGGGCCAACATATCTTCATCGCGTAGTGACAATGTTTGAATACTCATGGTTAAGCACAGCTCCTCCGTATCAGACTTCATAAACCGTTAAAACCTAAATAACACGGTGCGTCAGAATTCTTTATACCAAAAAAGAGGCTGTCACAGGGACGAGCCTCTTTCTGTCCGACCTCACTGGAAGGATTAGCGGTTCAATACATCTGCGAGCAGTTGATTAGCAAGGGCCGGATTCGCCTTGCCTTTACTTTCTTTCATGACCTGACCTACAAGGAAACCGATGGCCTTTTGTTTGCCAGCCTTGTAATCCTCGACAGATTGCGGATTGTTCGCAACGACCTGCTCAACAATGGCGAGGATCGCTCCTTCGTCACTGATTTGTACAAGTCCTTTTTCTTCAACGATCTGTTGTGGAAGCTTGCCGCTTTCCAGCATTTCCTTAAATACCGTTTTAGCGATTTTGCTGTTGATGGTGCCTTTCTCCAACAATCCGATCATCTCACCGAGTCCTTGCCCCGTCAGCGGAACTTGCGTTACTTCAAGGTTATTGGTGTTAAGATAACCAAGCAGGTCACCCATAATCCAGTTGGAAACGGATTTGGCATCCTGGGTATATTTCAGACTGTCTTCAAACAGGTCTGCAATCGCTTTGGAAGAGGTGATAACCTCGGCATCATAACTAGGCAGACTGTAATCCGCAGTGTACCGGGCTTTACGCTGATCCGGCAGTTCAGGAATGGAAGCTCTGATGCGTTCCTTCCATTCGGCATCAATATGCAGTTTTACCAGATCCGGGTCTGGGAAGTAACGATAGTCATGCGCTTGCTCTTTGCCACGCATCGACAAGGTTTTGCCCTGAGCTTCATCCCAGCGGCGTGTCTCTTGAACAACTTCTCCGCCGTCATCGAGAATCTCGGCTTGACGATATTGTTCATATTCCAGACCGCGCTGTACACCACGGAAGGAGTTCATATTTTTTAGCTCCGCCCGAGTGCCCAGTTTCTCCTGACCATGTGGACGCAAGCTGATGTTGGCATCACAACGAAGTGACCCCTCTTCCATCTTCACATCAGAAACATCACAGTACTGCATGATCGCACGAAGTTTTTCCAAATACGCACGCGCTTCTTCGGGAGAAGAAATCTCGGGTTCGGATACAATCTCGACCAAAGGAGTTCCGACACGGTTAAAGTCCACAAGTGAGGCATAACCACCATCTACGTGTGTGAGCTTTCCTGCATCCTCTTCCAGATGCAGACGCGTGATACCGATCCGTTTCGTTTCTCCGTTGACTTCGATATCAATCCAGCCATTCTCACCAATCGGCCGATCAAATTGTGATATCTGATACGCTTTAGGTGAATCCGGGTAGAAGTAGTTTTTACGGTCAAACTTGCTGACATCGGCGATTGTGCAGTTGAGAGCCATTGCGGCTTTCATCGCATAGTCAACGGCCTGACGGTTCAGCACAGGCAATACGCCCGGGTGTCCGAGACAGACCGGACAGGTGTGTGTATTAGGCGGAGCTCCAAAAGCAGTAGAGCAGCCACAGAAAATTTTGGAGTTGGTATGCAACTCCACGTGGACTTCGAGTCCAACGACCGTTTCATATTTAGATGCGGACATTTCTAATTACCTCCGTTCCGGGCAGTCTACAGCTGCGGACGCTGCTTGTGGAATGCTGTATTTTGTTCATACGCATGCGCTACGCGCAGTACGGTTGTTTCATCAAAAGCTTTACCGATAATCTGCAAACCAACAGGCAGTCCGTCTGCGAATCCGCAAGGAATGCTGACCGCTGGAACACCCGCCAGACTGACTGGAATCGTCAGAATGTCGTTCAGGTACATCGTAAGCGGATTGTCTACCTGAGACCCCATCTTAAATGCCGTTGTAGGTGCAGTAGGTCCGATAATCACGTCATACTTGGCAAAAACATCATCGAAGTCCTGTTTGATCAATGTACGTACTTTCTGAGCTTTCAAATAATACGCATCATAGTAACCGGAGCTAAGTGCATAGGTTCCGAGCATAATACGCCGTTTTACTTCCGGACCAAAGCCCTGACTTCTAGACTGGTGGTACAGATCCAGCAAATTCTCCGGATTGTCCGCACGCACACCGTAACGTACACCGTCAAAACGAGCCAAGTTGGAAGAAGCTTCAGAAGAAGCAAGCAGGTAATAGGTAGCTACTGCATATTCGGTATGCGGCAGAGACACTTCTTCCCATGTCGCTCCAAGGCCTTCCAGCACATTCAGTGCGGCAAGAACTTTCTCTTTTACTTGCGGGTCAACGCCTTCACCGATGTACTCCTTCGGTACGGCAATACGCAATCCCTTGACATCACCTGTCAGTCCGCTCAAATAATCCGGGATATCCACCTTGGCAGATGTCGAATCTTTGGCATCATAACCGGCAATGGCTTGCAATACATAAGCAGAATCTTCTACATTTTTGGTCAAAGGACCGATTTGGTCGAGGGATGACGCAAAGGCCACCAAGCCAAAACGGGAAACCAGTCCATAAGTAGGCTTTAAACCGACAATTCCGCAATAGGAAGCAGGCTGACGAATAGAACCGCCCGTGTCTGATCCAAGTGTGAAGTACGCTTCTCCCGCAGCAACCGCTGCAGCAGAACCACCTGAGGAACCACCCGGAACACGATCAAGTGCCCATGGATTATGCACAGGTGAGAAGCTGGAGTTCTCGTTGGAACCACCCATGGCAAATTCGTCCATATTCAGTTTGCCCAAGGTTACGGTATCCGCTGCTTTGAGCTTCTCGACAACCGTTGCATCATACACCGGGTCGAAATTGCGAAGGAACTGACTTCCGCAAGTCGTACGCAGTCCGTTCGTCACGATATTATCTTTGATACCCACGGGCAAGCCAAACAGCAAACCTTTCTCTTCACCACTGACAAGTCGGTCATCCAGTTGACGAGCGCGTGCGCGTGCGTTCTCCTCGTCCAGTGTCAAATAAGCCTTCACTTTGTCGTCATGCGCGCCGATATTCTGATACGCCTGATCGACCAGATCACTGACCGATAGTTCTTTGGCGTGCAGTTTGTTATGTAACTCAGGCAACGATTGTTCAAATAAACTCACAGTGCTTGTCCTCCTTCCAATTATCCGTTATTCCATCACAGCAGGCACTTTAAACTGCCCATCTTCTTCATCTGGTGCGTTGTGCATCACCTGTTCTATGGACAGGCTTTCCTTGGTTTCATCCTCACGCATCACGTTGCTGACATGCAAAACGTGAGTTGTTGGCTCAATATTGTCCGTGTCCAGCTCGTTCAGCTTCTCTGCATATTTTAAGATCGCGTTCAGTTGACCTGTCAGCGTCTGTTCTTCTTCAGCAGTTAGATTGAGCCGAGCCAACTTGGCCACATGCTGAACGTCATTGTTCGAAATACTCATTACCGGATGCCTCCTTCAATCGTTCTTTGCCTGAGACAAACCTGCAAACGAAGCGTTCGTTTAACGGGCTAAAGTCCCAAGATAACTTTTCTCATTATAGGTGAGTTAGTTCGACAATTCAATGCAAATGCAAAAAAGGAGCCGGCATTAGCCGACTCCTGAAATACTAGTCCTTAAATCCATGCACGCAGATTAACCTGCTTTATAAAATCCGCCTGAGACATTACATCAATCGCGGTTTCTTCTTCCTCTTCCACAGCTTGAGGCTCCCCGTTCATCAGTTGATGAAACAGCTTCTCATTATGTGTCGCAAGGGCGTAATCTATCAACGCTTCTCGCTCGACCCGCTCAGCTTCCTGCTTCAGCAGAACCTCTTCCAGATCGATGTCGCCGGATGGAACAAAAAAGTTCCGATTAACCAACGGCACTCGAAGCACGTAATCGAACGCATTGTCCGGATTCCGGTCATAAGCGATGATGTATCCATATTCCCCCACAGGAAGATTCTGCTCAAACGCATCCGCGACGATGACAACTTTCTCTCCTAATCGTAGCATCGCCTAACCTCCTGGTAGTCTATCATTCATATTTATTTGTATAGTCTACTAGAAAAGAATAACGATGTCTAGGAATACTAGATTTAAACAACATATTTGTGCAAAATCTTTTGGAGTTTTCCTCATGACAACCCCGATCGTTCCCATATCATCTGTTATGTTCACTTCTTGCTGTGTCGTTTCATGTCTGTACGAATGACAACTAACCAGTAAATTAACAGTGGACCTGGAACACTAGTAATGCCCCACAATCCCCATAACCAAGGAAAACGACCTCGTTTACGTGCGTCCAGAAAAATCCAGGTTCCTTGAAACAACAACAGAAACGCAAGGAATACAAGCAAAACCGGAGGAATCTCTGCTAACGAATAATGCAATCTATTCATGATGCATCGTCTCCTTCCGGTGCCGGACCAACCATAATGCAGCTGCTATAACTGCAATGACTGTGCCCAGAACTTGTATACCCAAATACACGGCAGGAGAAGAAACAAACAACAACGTCGCCAGTGTAATTACCATCAACGCGACAAGCCAGAAACAGATGATCTCAACCAGATTAGCTCTGCGCTTGATACGTCTTTGTTCCCTTACACGGGATTCGAGTGTTGCCAAGGATGGAATATCAGCAGGTTCACAGACATCATCCAGTGCTTTCATAGACTGTTGTAATCGCTGCACGATTTCCTGGTCCTGTGACTCATTCGATCTGCTCATGTTATTCCAACTCCTTTCTTAATTGACGGAGACCATAAGCTGTCCGAGACTTTGCCGTTCCGGCAGGTATGCCCAGCATATCGCCGATCTCATCGTAACTATAACCATAATAATGTTTCAGCAGCACAGTAACACGATGCTCAGGGGTTAGCCTCGTCATCGCGTCCATCACATCTGTCCATTCCTCGTTTCGACTTTCGAGTTGCCAGCGAAAACGACGGATAGCCTGATGGCGAATCAGGTCAAGCCAGCTCTGCTCCCTCTTTTTTCGCCTGATTCTGTCAATGTAGATACGGGTTCCGATGGTGATCATCCATGATGAAAACGCTGATGTACCATCATAACGCCGAATATTTTCCATACAGCGAATCATGGTGTCCTGCACAATCTCTTCAGCCAGATTAGGATCCATCGTAACTTTCACAAGATATTTATAAACAAACGAGTAATGTCGCTGTAGTAGTGATGCAAATGCACTGTCATCGCCCTCTGCCGCTCTGCGCACTTCCTCCAATTCAGCCGTTCTCATCATGATGATCACCCGCTTTCTGTTCAATCTAAAGGTAATACGATAGACTCCGTTCAAACGTTCAACGCTAAATGAAATGTTTTTTTGGGAAGGACTTTATCGTTTCGATTTTGGAGTAATATGAATACGACAATTTCCCGGGCAATCAGACTCCATTTCGGTAATCTTGCAGTTTGTCGAACCATCGCTGATCACGGGCTCCGTTCTGCAACACACGACTGGTCCATATATTTTGCTGAAAGTTGAGGTCTGGTTTAGTGCGATCTAATTTAGAATACCCCTGCTCAGAGCTGCCTTGCTTTGCTTTTCTTAAAATGGAATGATCTGAGTCAGTATAAGGATGACCTACACTCCAATGGGAATGTTTATTTCTATGAATTGGACTCAAACTGCTATTAGGTATGTATGCTTTCTGATGAACTGCTTCCTTAATAACGGAATTCATGACGGAATGTAATTCAAGTCGTCGATCATCAAGACATGTGTATTCTGGCTGTTGCGGCTGAAACATGTTTATTTTCTCCACATCGTTCTCCCTCACTCTCGCTTATGAATATTTATTCCTTATATTCTTCTAAATCCAGCTAAAAAAAGCTGAAAACAAAAAAAGAACGCAAACCGGGTATAGACCACAGTCTGCGTGCTTCGCAAGTTAGGGTATTTCTATTCAATGCTTTAGTTAAGTGATGCCTTAACGCTTGTAATAACTAATTGCTATTCTAATGAAAAAGCTAACACTTGTCCAGACTTAATTCATATATTCTGTCGAATTATCTGGCAGGAACGTAAGGATTATTCTGTTTCTCATATCCTATCGTTGTTTTGGGGCCATGTCCCGGATATACCTTAACCTCATCCGGGAAACGATACAACTTATTCTGAATGGAGTCCACCAGATCGCGTTCACGTCCACCTGTGAGGTCCGTTCTGCCTACGCCCATGCGGAACAACACATCTCCAGCAAACAGATCATTTTCGCAAAGGAGACTGACACTACCTGGAGAATGTCCTGGCGTATGGTATACCTGAAACGTGTGACCAATCAATTGCAGCTTTTGACCTTCATCCAAGGCAAACTCTGCCGGATTCGCCGTGATCGGTGGTGTGACTTGCGGCCAATTCAACGACCCGTTCAACTTGGCCGTAGTCAGCCAGTCACTTTCCAGATCATGCAAGTAGACGGGACAGCTCTTCAGCTTACGAATCTCCTCCACACCGCCGATATGATCGAAATGAGCATGGGTCAGAAGAATCGCTTCAATCTCCAGATCCTGAATAGCCTTGAGTAGCGGTCCAGGATTCATGCCTGGGTCAACTATAACAGCTTTACCCGGGTCCTCGCCCTGTAACAGGTAGGCATTGGTTTGCAACGGACCGAGCGTAAATGTACGAATGTTAAGCATATGAATTAAAAACCCGAAATCAGTTCACGCAGCTCACGAATGATCACTGCATGGGACTCCGTTCCTTCCCCATAACGTTTCAAAATCTCTTTGCGCGCTTCGGCCATGTTGTCTTGGTAGTCTGCAGCTTCACGATCAGGATTCAGTCGTTTGAACTCAACCATGACCTCTTGTACGTGTTGTGGGCGCGGCCCCCATTGACCAAGCACATGTCCGCCTGTATCTGCTACGATCACAATCGGCACAGAACGGCCACCCATCGTCAGGAATTCATCCATCACATCCGGATGATTTTCCATAATCAGAACTTCAGTCGGAATGCCTGAAATCTCCAGCGCCTGAAATACGACCGGAATATTACGCACAACGTCACCGCACCAATCGGCTGCCAGAATCAGTACACGAAGGTCGTCACGATAGTTCAGACTTTCGAAAAACTCACGATCCTCTTCGCTTGCCCAGACAAAGCTGTCATAGTTCGTCTGAAACTCACTTTGGTTTTTGGTCATACTTGCGATAAATTCCTTCGGTGGCAAACCTTTACCGAATTTGTGAGACAAGTTAGGTTTGGACATTACTTCACACTTCCTCTCTTTTTACGTACATTCATCCATTTGATAACAACATAAATAATCATAAGAGCAAGGGCGACAAGCAGAATCGGCGTAATAAACGGGGCCGCTTTCTCATCTACATGCTTCCACTGATCTCCGAGAATCATCCCTAAATATATAAACAATGCAGTCCAAGGTATAACAGCGAGTGTGGTCAGCAGAATGAATTTGCCTGTGTGCATTTTCGTGATGCCAGCCGGAATCGAAATCGCATGTCTTACGACCGGAACAAATCGCGCAGTGAAAATAACACCTGTGCCGTATTTGCGGAACCACTCTTCAGAATGATCGATGTGTTTTTTCTGGATCAATATGTATTTACCGTAGCGCTCAAGTACAGGTCTGCCGCCATAACGACCGATCCAGTAAATAAACAGCTGAGCCAGCACTCCGCCCACTGTACCAAAAATCATCGCACCGAAGAAGTTAATGTTATGCTGAGAAACGAGAAAACCACCATATGCCAGCACAATTTCACTTGGGATAACCTCCAGCATTAACCCGAGCATGATGCCAAAGTATCCGAGACTTTGAATCCAGTCGAATAATTGGCTGACAATGCTATGAATAACGTCCATCTCAACCCTCTTTCTTTTTCCTGAATGGTGGTGCCCTGTCGCACCATGGATGTTCGTCCTTATTTTATCACAGCCCCCTGAACGTGGCTACTTGCGAGAACGGGACAGTGTCCCGCAGGCACTACTCCGCATATGGTATGGGGAGAGGAGTGTGGGAACGTGTCATTTAAATCTGCGCCCGGGTCTCCCCCGGTCAAGCATAAGCAATCCGGCCAAAATTTACCCTCCGCCCGAGGCATTCGCCGTGCCTGCAGCAAGGAATTATACCGGACATCCAAGCGGTTGAAATTGTATATCTCTCCAGAACGTATGAAACAGGCCGAGGAAAAATACTACGCCAAAGTTATTGCGAATCTGCTCTGGATCGGAGAAAACCGCAATGATCGTAAAAAACTGTGCGAATGGTGGAATAACGAAGTCAGCGCAGATATTGCTGCGCTCTGGGACGTTGAGGTTGAACCGCTGAAAGAAGCTTTCAAACATGCCTTTGGTGGTTACCGTCTGTAGAAAAGTTTGAACAGGCCGGCGAAAGCATTCTCGTCCGCCTGTTCAAGACCTACTTAGATAAGCAAAAGCACCCCGCAGCAATTCTGTGCAACTTCTCTGCTGTCAACGAAGATGAAGGATGCAATTGAAAACGACGATCGTTACGCATTCGTTCTGTATTTACCTGTGATGCCAACTCTTTGTAACGTTCATATATTTCTATTCCTAGCGCCGCAGTCTTTTGGGCTTGTCGGACTTTTCCTTCTGAAAACTCACGCATCGTCGCCTGTTCCATCCAATAGAGCACCGTTCTCTGGG
The DNA here is from genome assembly GCF_030803945.1 of Paenibacillus intestini. Taxonomy (NCBI): domain Bacteria; kingdom Bacillati; phylum Bacillota; class Bacilli; order Caryophanales; family Paenibacillaceae; genus Paenibacillus; species Paenibacillus intestini. The sequence goes on from NZ_JAURUN010000010.1 coordinate 16,554, forward strand.
TTATAGCATCATAACGATTAAGGGTAATGGCTGAAATAAAATATCCCCCCGCTTGCTTCCCTTCTCCGGATTTGGCTTCTAATCGGCCGAGCTCCACATAGAGATCAGGATTACCAGGTGAATGCGACAAACTATTCAATAAGATGAATTCGGCCTCCGCTTGAGGCAGCGTACGCGCAAGGGAAATCGCCAAATCAGGCCGACTTGGATTCAAACGATGTGCTGATCGAAGATACTGGGCACTCTCTGTTGTTCCCACTGGCTCAGTCAGTGCGTGACGATATTGCATATCTGCCCATGCGTAACGTGCTGTGATCCAGACGGTACTTCCCAGCCAGCATGTAAGCATAAATACGACTACATATCGTTTGACGTGACCTGATATGACGTAAGAAAACGAAGTACGAGTCCAGGTACGGATGTAGCTACAAACGTAGGCATAGATGTGGGTCTCAACCCTGTCATTCGTAAGACAGTGTTGATGCGATGAGACTGGCCCCGCTTCTATTCTCAGCGCAACCGCCCATGCCGCGAGCCAGATGAAGAGCATCCAGCTGAGTGCATAACTCCAGTCGAAGTCCAAGATTCCATGCAGGACGAAGACAAGCACGGGCGGCAGTAGCCGCGGTGCGAAGCGGCGGATACTGCGCAGGGTGAAGAATATCCACCCTGCAATCAGCGCGATGCCGAGCAGGCCCGTATCCAGGGCCAGATCGAGCAGCCCGCTGTGTACCTCGCCGCCGACATACGGCGAGGACTGGATGGCGCGGAACATGTTGCGCCATGTATCCCCTCCGTGGCCGAGCCATGAGGCCTCGGTCCATAACCGCAGGGCATCCCGCCACAGCTGCAGGCGGGATGCCCCTGTGCCGACACCCGCCGCGAAACGTTCGGCAGTGGAGGCTGCGGCCATCAGTGCGGCGGCGATGCACGCCAGCACGGTGGCCGCGAGAGCAGTGGCGCGCCCGGCTGGGCCGCCGCTGTGCCAGAGACGGCACAGCAGCAGCGTGCCGAGCAGCGCAGCTGCCCATGCCCCGGCCAGTGCCAGCAGGCCGGGCACGGGTGCAGGCGCCAGCTGGGCAGCAGCCAGCTGGCGGTAGAGCCAGGCCGCGCAGGCCAGGGGCGCGGCCAAGGCCAGCAGCAGCGGCAGGCGGGCACCGCGCTGCTGCAAGAAGGCGGCGGCCGCGGCACAGCCGGCCGCTAGCCAAGCGCCGCGCGACTCGCTCAGCAGGAGCGCGGCTTGCGCGGGCATGAGCTGCAGCACCGCCGCGAAGAGCCGGCGTGCCGGGACGGCTCGCCCGGCCAGCACCCCCGCGGCGGCCGTCAGCCGCTCCAATGCGTACATGCCAACAACGGCACCGTACGCATTGGGGTACTGCAGCAATCCGCCGAGCCGGGCACCGGCGGAGCTGATCTCGGGGTCAGCTGTCCGCATGACCCCGTAGGGCAGCGGCAGCACACCGCACACGGCTAAAATGCCGCTTAGCACAAGCACGCCGCCTGCCAGCTGCCAGCCAAAGGCTAGCCAGCGCACACCACCCTTACTCGCTGCCAGCAACACAGCGAGCAGGGCAAACATCGCGAGCAAGCTCCAACGCAACAGCTCATGGATACTGCCCTGCGTACTTACCGAGCCTGCCCAAGCATGCAGGGCATAACACACCATGATTGCCAAAGGAAATCCTACATGCACTAAATCTACGACTCCCAGCCGAGTGGATTCCGACCGAACGGAGGCGATGCCATCAATTCCCCTTATCAGTACGCCTCGTTTATACACCACAAGAGAGAATAGCACGACAACACCAGTCATCAGAATAACGGGGTACAGGTCGGCCGGATGGTACAATCCTCTTCGCAAACATCCTGCCAGCAATATAGCTGCCATGCTTAAACCTAAGACTACAATCCACCATCTGGATTCACGATTACGCTTCTCACTACCCTTACTCCCCATTTCAATCTCACAACTGGACGCTGATATCCCATGCCCAGAGATCAAGAAACGACGTGGACTGGCTATATCGTTATATGTATTGTACCGATCTCTGAAATAGTCCCCGTTTTTCGGAGGATTACTTGTGCCCACATTCATACTCACTCCCACGAATTCTGATCCGTCAGAGGTTCGCTCTCTGTCTCTCACCCCCATCTCCTACTTCCTTCATTTATTTGAAAATAAAAAAAGGCAGAAGAATCCCTCTTCGGGTCCTTCAGCCTTGGTTTACATCCTTAACCATTATGAACTTGTTCACGCATCATGCCGACAGCAATGGCATCCTATATCTTGCACATCAAGTAAAGCGACCCTGGTACCAGTATGTCCCCTTCTTCAGGTATACAGACCAGTCGTGCACGAAACATCCCTACTTTGGTTCTTCTTATGTTCTCTTTTGAACCCTTTCTCATCCATTACCTGCATGCCCAACATTAGTGAAGATTACACTTCGCAGACCGCTCTAAGTTTTCCCTGTCCACTTTCCCACCAGTTATGCTTCCTTCAACCGGTAGCAGATCCGCACAAGCACGTTCCAGATATGGATCGGCATGAATGAAATCACGGAATGCAGTGTACTCATCCCACATGTCCTTCACTTGACCCGCCTGACCGCGAACGGCGCGAATCAGAATATTTTTCGGTGTATTCTCCAGATCAATGAATTCGAGCAACTGTGTTTTATATCCCATAATATCCAGCAGTTTGGCGCGAATCGCATCTGTTGCCAGTGCGGAGAAACGCTCCTTCAGAATGCCATGGGACAGAAGCGGGTTCATCACCGAAGATTCGACCTGATCATATAGCTCATGCTGACAGCAAGGAACCGACAGAATGACAGAAGCTCCCCAGCGCACTGCTTTCTCTATTGCCGCATCGGTAGCCGTATCACAAGCATGAAGAGTAACGACCATATCCACTTCGTTTAATTCATCATAATCCGCAATGTCACCAACGAGGAATTTCAGATCACCGTAATGCAAACGTCTGGCCAGATCATTACAGTGTTCAATAACATCCGCCTTTAGATCCAGACCGATGATGTTAAGCGAACGTCGCTGTTGTACGGACAAATAATGATACAGGGCAAAAGTCAGATACGACTTGCCGCAGCCAAAATCTACAATCGTCAGCGGACGTCCTTCCGGCAGATGAGCAATAACATCCTGCACCATTTCAAGGAAACGGTTGATCTGCCTGAACTTATCGTACTTACGTGCAAGCACACGTCCTTCCTCGTTCATTATCCCAAGTTCAACGAGGAAAGAAACCGGAACGCCCTCTTCAAGTACATATTGCTTTTTGCGATTATGGGACAGATCCACCGCTGTTTTGGATGGGGATTTGGTCAGAATCGATACTTTATATTTTTTGCTGATCAAAATTTGATAATCGGCATCTGCCGTACACAGCAATCCCTGACGGAACGTCTCTTCACACAACAAAGTCATACGCTCCAGCGCTTCAGCCGGGGTCAAATTTTCATGCAGCACTTTATTCGCATAATGAAAAGCAAACTGATAATGAAGCTGATTCTTCAGCGTAACCGGCTTCACCTGCACTTTGGTAAACGAGACATTGTCCCGTCTGCGCAGCTGACTCCAGGTCGCCGTAATCAGCGAGTTCTGTTCAAAAATATCTTGTATAAGCTTTCGCAACGAATCCACGGGGTACATCTCACTTTCGGTTTGGTTTGGTCAACCGTTACCATACCATAATTCCGTTCCCTCTCCAAGTGAAGAGCTACGCTCCATTAGTTCAGTCATCAGATATTCTATAAGTTCAGCGATCCATTCGGTTATTCTTCTGTTACGACCTGCTGACGTTTGGTTTCCAGTGCTGCAATCTGTGCCAGCCCCTCCTCGACCTCAGCCCGCGGCAAACCGCCCTGTTCAAGCTGCTCATCCGTAAGTTCCGTCAACCTCTGATAAAATGCTCGCGCTTCCTCTTCATACTGTACCGGATAATCCGCACCAAGATGCATCAGTCTGTACCAGCCGTTCTCCGCCGCATCATATCGGCCCTGTTGCTCCCGATATAACGCAAGTTGCTTCTCCGTTCGCGCAGGAAGCTCATATCCCTTAATTTGCTCTATAATTCCTTCTATACGGTCAGGCACCTGTAACAACTCGCGATTAGCACCATGATTCTGGGCGTACAGGTAAAAATGTAAAGCTCGCATTAAACGAACAAGCGCCGCATTCTCCGCGTCCATTTTCTCCTCATCATCAATGCCTTCGACTCTGGCCTTTTCGTGATAGATATATGCTTCTTCCTCAATGAGTCTCGCCGCTTGCTGCAGATTGTCCACCTCAATGACGCCTCGAAAACGGAACATCTCAATCACATCCTCTGCAGGCAGAGAGTTCAGCAGATTGAGATTCATGCCAAATTGTCTGCGCATTAACTCATCCAGTTCAGATAAAGCCTCCGTATGTTTACGTTGCTGTCTAAGCGTAAAAGCCTTGCCAATCGCCTCTGTCATTTCCTCCATCATGCGGAGCAGATAATCCTTCCTGAACATCGGTGCGCCCCCTTATATCTTCACTCATTTATCGCATACTTTATATCGCGTATTCATATGATTTATTTTAATTCATGCCGTGAAAAAAAGCGAAAGTCCTGCTCTCCTGCTTCCGAAGCCGGTCAGCAAACACATCAAAGCCCCTGCTTGTCCATATGGACACACAGGGGCTGCATATACAAACTCGATTGAGTGATCTTATGGTTAGTCAGACAATCCCGTCATAAACTGTTGAATTACCTGAATCAATTGTTCCGGCGCTTCATACATACTCATATGTCCTGCACCTGCAATGGTGGCCTGCACAATATGAGGCTTGTCACTCGTAAAAGTACGTTCCGGTGGAATCAGCCCATCCTTCTCCCCTGCTACAAGTAATACTGGAAGCGGTGTGGCAGACAATACATCACGGCGATCTGGACGTTCACGCATAGCCAGTGCCGCGCCAACCGCACCTTGAGGGGCAGTTTGATAACCAATTTCCTTCACACGATTCACATGTGCCGACATCGATTCAATATGCTCTGGAGCGAACAGACCAGGTACCAGCCCGTCCACAAAATTCACAATGCCTTCGGTCTGAATTGTAGATACTGCACGCAAACGTTTCTCCTTCGCTTCGTCGCCGTCCGGATACGCTGTTGAATGGATCAAACCGAACGCGTTGAGTCGCTCCGGATGGTGCTGTGCAATGGAGAGTGCAATATATCCGCCCATGGAATGTCCTAGAATCACTGCTTTTTCCACGTCTAGCTCATCGAGCAATTGCAACACATCGTTGCCCATCTGTTCAATGGTGTAACTGCCTACAGGTGCATCCGTTTTGCCGTGCCCACGCAGATCAGGTACGATACAACGATAGCTGCGAGCCAGCTCCGGTACTACTTCATCCCAATAGGAAGAACTTCCGCAGTATCCGTGAAGCAGTACAAGCACTTCTCCCTTACCCTGCTCAGCATAACAAATCGTTGTTCCATCACACATCACTTTTTCCATATTAATCCCTCTCTCTGCGCGAATGTAATATTTCAGGTTGTATATTATTAAGCATTCATCTCATAAATGAAACGTTTATCATACATTCCAGGCTTCCGTCACAGCATCTGCAATCGTTTGTGACATGCCCATGACCAAGTACAGCGAAGTCATCTGCAAAATCGAATAGGGTCTTGGTCCGTTGGCATTTACTACTGCAGCTACACTGTATTCTCCAACAGGTGGCAAATGACCCCCAACGGATTGGGCAGGGCGCAAGGATGTTCCCGATACATAGTATGTCCCGGTAGCATCTTTTGGGCCCAAACATGCATCTATTGCTATAACCTTATGGTGTGAAGGAATCTGGGCCAGTCTCTTTTCAAGAGTATCTGCATCACAAGGCGTTGCCAGTGTACCGATTACATGAGGTATGCCACGCTCCTCCAGCAAAGCCCCCGTCATCGGTCCAAGAGCATCCCCGGTCGAGCGATCTGTGCCAATACATAGAAACGTAATCTCGTTCAGTTTATGGAGCTCGGAGATCTCCTTGAAAAAAAGGGCCATCTTGTCTCCAGGCATGCCTTTGCGTACACCTCGGCTCTGTTGCCGGACAAGTTCCCGTTTATATAAAGCCAAACTGAATTCCTCCTTGTTACACATGAGAATATTGGACAACCCTAGTGCTACCTTTACTTCCAGTCGTTGTGATCTATTCTCATATTGTAACCGATGCTCCATTCTCCCGCAAAATCATTGGCTTGTCCCCTTCTACTCATGCTACAATAACAGAAGTTCCGTTTGGACAAATGAGCAACCCATCTCCGGAGATGGAAAGGATGAAGTTAACGATGGATTTAACACAAGCAACAGCAGAAAATATGGAATATATGATTGAAGCGATCAAAACCAAGCTGCGGATGGCCAGTGGTGCCGCGATGCAAGCTTCAGCGTTCCCGCTTGAGAAATATGAAGATTTGCAGGATTTGTACGAAATGGTGATGAGCAAAGAACATTTGAGCATCTCCGAAGTAGAAGCGGTTGCTTCTGAACTCGGTAAACTCCGTAAATAAACTTCTCTCTCCACATGTGATCTTCACACCTGGCACAAGATGAGCAACAAAAAGGACCTGTCTTACATCAGAACACTGATGCAGGACAAGTCCTTTTTGTTGTATTAAGGAAGATCCACAAGTACGAATTCAGCAGGCTCGCTGCCCGTACTTGTCATTTGTAAATCACAGCTTTTACGGATACGGGCCGCATCTCCGGGCTTGAGATTAAAGTTTCCATCGGAACACTGCATTTCGAGATGTCCGTTAATGAGAAACAAATGTGTACGACGCTCCTCATGTTGCGGAAACATTAATTTCTTTCCTGACTCCAGCTTGGACAGATAACAGGTAACATCCTGAGCGATGTGGAGTGAGTTTTCTTCTATCGATTCATCCGTTTGGCCAGATGCACCTGACACAACTGGACATAGCCGATTGAGCTGGGCGGACTCTTCTATTTTCCGATAAGCATAAGATGGCTTCAGCATGCGCTGAGAGGGCAAAAACCACATTTGCAAGAAACGTACCGGTTCATCCGTGGCTGGATTGGTTTCGGAGTGCTCTGCGCCTGTGCCTGCACTCATCACCTGAACTGTCCCCGCTTCGAGCAACTGTTCTGTGCCCATACTGTCTGTATGTTTAAGCGTGCCTGATATCACATAACTGACAATTTCAAGGTCGTGATGTGGATGTTTCTTAAAGCCTTCTTGCGGCATCAGTATGTTGTCGTTGTGGGCTAACAGACAGCCAAAATGAGCATTGCTCGGGTCCTCATAATCCGCAAAGGAAAAGCTGAATTCGCTGTGTATCCAACCGCGATCCGACGTGTGTCTTTCTTCCGATGTCACTACTTTAATCATATTCATCCACCTCCAGAGGATTGGAACTGCCGTATGGCAATAATCCATGCGTGTTCAAAATGATATAGGTCAATACCAGTTGGTATGTGATCTTTACCCGGGGTCCGGTCATTCTAATCACGTTCCTTCTAAAGGTTACACGCTATCTTTTCATGAGCGGAGCACAAATTCACTATCCATCCGACCCACTATAGTACCTGCATCATTACGAATGTCTGCAGAAAATACTTCTGCGAGACGAGCAATGGTTTTGGGATTGGAGTAGTTCAGTTGCTTCAATATCGATTGTGCAATGGAAGCCCATTCTTCCTCAGAGCCATCCAGCACTTTGAAGGTGATGCCCAATCTTTCTTTTTTCAGTGCAAAACCGAATACACCCTTGAATCCGCCTTTGGCGACAATATTATCGTCTTCCAGCAACACCGAATCCACCCGATTCTGGCCACCGACCATCAGAGGGTGCTGATTCATAGCCGAAGTGATCGTCTTTACAGCCATGCGTGTAGGCTCATCTGCAATCAGGTCAGGACATGCGAGCTTGAGATATGCATTGGCCAGTGCAGACAAAGGTAGCGAAAATACCGGAAAACCACAGCCATCCGTCCCTAGTTGAATCTCTTTTTCTTCAATGCCTGCGAGACCTGCCAGTGTTTCTAGGATTTCTCGTTGCACTGGATGATCCGGCTCAGCGTAGCTACCCAAATCAAGTTTCCTCATCTGACTATAACCCAGAATGCCCAGATGTTTCCCCGAACAGTTATGCAATATTCTGCGTTTCTCTCCTTGCGCCCTCAACCAGTTATTGCGGCTTTCTTCATTAAGCGGATAGCTTGGTGCACAGATCAGACATTCCTCACCAAGTCCGATTTTATGAGTCAGATGCTCCAGCACTTGAATATGCTCCGGCTCAGAGCGATGTGATGAAGCCATGATCGCAATCTCTTGTGGCTTAAGACTATAATGTCGATCAATTCCGGCCCGAATACCTGGAATCGCTTGAAAAGGTTTGGCCGATGAACGTGTGAACGCTCTGAAATGAGGATCACCAGCCGAATATACAACCCGGCCATGCTCATCTGTAATACATATGTGTCCGTAGTGAGCGCATTCCATCACGCCCGCACGGTATTCTTTAACTAACAAAGCACTCTCCACGCGAGTTTCTCTCCTTTAAATAGCTAATTTCTTCTCTGCTTTGCTTCACGGCGCCGCATGGGATATCCTCATTAGTATAGTACAAAAACGACGGTTTTACAGTTTTTTCGACAGTCGTTTCGGGTAAAGCTTTATCAGCCTTACTGTAGGACTACTCTTTATAGAAGGAGATACGTTTCATGCTACGCAATTCTCAACATCTATCATCTGAATCATCTCATGTGATGTCTTTGCAATCTCTGCTGAAATACGTCCTGATTGCTTCACTGCTAAGCTCAGCTACTGTTTTATTATTGGCTGGTGTTGGAGCCTGGCTGGGTCTGGAACGTTTAATTCGACTGGACAGTCAAGTTCAGCAAATGTTTTATCTCCACTCGCAATCCCGTCTGTCTCTGCTACCCTACACTTCCTTCATCACGGCACTGGGTTCATTTAAAATATCAGCACTTGCTGCAGCAGGGTTCGCACTATTATGTTTCTTACAGCGTCATCCCAGAACGATGATGTATGGTTATATCATCTGCGCAAGTTTCGGAATGATGTGGATTTTGAACACGTTTTTAAAAGAAATCTTTAGACGAAGCAGACCCGAACTGGATCACCTTCTCGTTGTGCATGGATATAGTTATCCCAGTGGTCATGCCATGATTTCGATGGGTTTTTACGGTATGCTTTTTGTCATCTGGGCCATCGAATGGAAGAAACGGGATGTACTTAGAAGATGGCTTCCTGTCATTTGCGGTATTCTATTTGTTCTGTTGATCGGCGTGAGTCGGGTTATGCTGGGGGTTCATTATCCTACCGATGTTTTTGCCGGATTTGCCGCAGGCTTCGTCTGGATTGGCTGTATGATTCAGGGAATAAAACACCCTGCCATTTGATCCTCTGTATCTAATTTCCAGCTTATTCATCGGACAGTTAGTTGTTTCACCATGTTGCACGGCGTTTATATACGAAGTAAGCAAACGCGAACAGACAACATCCTGCATCAAGTTGAAAGGAGGCGGTTGTTATGTGGGGCATTATTATCAGCATTGTCATGGCAATCATTATCGGTTTGATTGGAGATGCACTTGCCGGTCATAACATGCCGGGCGGCGTGATTGGTGCGATGATTGCCGGATTCGCCGGAGCCTGGCTAGGAGCACTTTTGCTTGGTAACTGGGGACCGGTTATCGGTAACTTTGCCGTCATTCCCGCCATCATTGGTACAGCGCTCTTTGTTTTCTTGCTGGGGCTTGTGTCCAGACTGCTAAGACAGGCTGCCTGATTCGGGTTAGATGGTGTTCGTTGTTTCGTATTTGTTTCCTAAATTAATGAAGGAGTGATTAGACATGAATAAAGCAGAAGAGCAATATCCTGTACAAAGTGGTTCGACTTTCGCCAAAGGGATTTTCATCGGAGGTTTGTTGGGCGCTGCAGCTGCCCTGTTATTCGCCCCTAAACCAGGACGCGAATTGCGTGGTGATCTTTCTGAAAAGGTAGGTATGGTGACTGACCGTACAAAGGAAGTGGCCACTGTTGTTGGTGACAAAGCTTCTGAAATTGCCAAAACGGTATCTTCCAAAACGTCCGATCTGGCAAGAACAGTAAACCAAGGGCGCAATGACGTTATGGATTCCGTAAGAAAAGCTTCAGCAGATGTTGCTGAGGAAGCAACACGTGCATCTGAAGAAGTGGCTGCCGCTTCCGTAGAAGCGAAGGAAGATGCGCGTAAACAATTGAACTCGACAAGCCTGTAAGGCCTGATGAGATCGAGCAATGAATAGCCAGCTGCATTCCAGCTGGCTATTTTTTATCCAAAGCGAACGGAGGAATGACAGATATGAGTAAAGTCACGATTAATGGCAACACCTCAGTACCGGGAGGAACACCTGCACAGCAGTATGATACCAGTGAACATCCATTCGAATTGCGTCACGAGGTCAAGCGCCTGAACACACGGCTTGATCAGATTGCCGACAGTCTGGAGAGGGCTCAAATCAAAGACATCATTGAAAATTACAGTAGTCCCAAGAAACGAATCATTACCAACTTTACAGCAGGTATGGCTCGTGGACTTGGATTGACCGTCGGGACGTTTGTTGTGCTCGGTTTGCTTGCCTTCATTCTTAGCCAATTTGTCAATATGCCTATCGTGGGTCAATACATCGCCGACTTGCTCGGTTACATTGAGGATTACAAAAAATAAAAAAGGAACCGCCCAGTCTGTGACTATCGCGGTTCCTTTTTTCCTCTGTCACGGTTTCCCCGAGCGGAGGACTGTGCAGATTTTACTTTTAACAAATCCCCTGTCCATCCTTTCATCATCATCCATATATACATACTGATCATGCTGCAGATGATGAGTGCAATAACAAGCACGACTCCCCATGTTTTGTCGATCAGGGGCAAATTCTCAAAATTCATCCCCCATATAGCACCTGCGGCTGTTGCAGGTGTGAATACGGATGTCACAATCGTCAGTGTCTTCATAATTTCGTTGCCGCGTACGCCTGATATCGCGTTGTCGATCGAGATTAAGGTATCAATCTCCTTTTCATAATGCTGGAACAGACACTCCATTCGTTCAACGCGGTATTGAAGTTGCTGATAGAAGCGATTCTCTGTAATTTCTTGAAGATAGGCTTCCCGGGAAGCGGCCATTAATTCGGTATAAGGAATGAACAGGTTACTCCAGTACAGCAATTCGAAGCGTGCTGCCAGAATCTGATCCATTAATGTCCGCGCATTCCGTGATTCCATTCTCCGTTCCAGGTCACGCAGATTCATCTCAAAATGATCCATACCGACATGGTAATAATGTAGAATGGCCCGAAAAAGCACAAACATACCTTCTCTAGCCTGCGTACATTGGTGCAACATGTGCATTCGTTCGCCCGATTTCATAATGCCTCTCGTATTGTCGTCCAAATTAAGCGTGACCAAATTCTGCTTGTCGACATAAAAAAACATCTGATTATCTCTTCGTTGATCTTCTCTCTCATTTTTTACAGCATATAAAAACGAGCCAAAAATAACCGCATCTGTGCCATTAAAATAACGAACGGACAAGTAGTTCGATTCGGCTTCCGGTATTTTGCTTAGCCAGTATTGCATCTCTGGAAATGACTGTTCCAGATCACAAAGTGCGCTCTCCATACTACTAGAATCCGGAGCTACCCAATCCCACCACTGCCAATCTTCGGAGCAGGATAACTGATCACGCCGAGCTTCCAGTTTGATTTGGTCCACCTGACATTCCTCCTGAACATGTTTTATTCTATTGCCACTAAATTTTCCTCTCAATCAATTCAAAAAGGACACGTATGCATTCCAGTGCAATACCGTGTCCTCGTCAAGCCGTATTGGGGCAACAATTAGAATAATGGTTCATAGCAGAGAAGCGTTAGACATAATCTGCTTCAGTTTCTCCGTAGCCCTTTTCTGAATCCGGGAGACGCTCATCTGCGAGACACCCAGTTTCTGGGCTATAGCCCGCTGTGACTGTCCATCCTGAAAGGCTAAAATAAGTACTTTCTGTTCTTGTTCCTTAAGCTGGCCTAATGCCTGCTGCAAATCCATTCGTTTTTCCACCGAATCAAAGTCATTCACATCCGCGCTGATCAGTTCTCCTAGTGTCGCAGCACTGTCATCCTGAGATAATGGAGAATCCAGAGAAACATAGTGGTAACACTCCCGACCAGCCAGAACTTCAATCGTTTCCTCCGGAGTAAGATCCAGGTACTCAGCAATCTCATTAACCCCGGGTGAACGTTCCAGCTTTACCGTCAGCTCATCAATGGCATGTTGCACCAATGCCCCTTTTTCCTTGATTCTTCTCGGTACTTGAATGTACCATGACTTATCCCGTAGATAATTTTTCATATGACCGATCATACTTTTCATCGCATACGGTTCAAATGGAATCCCCAGATTGATATCATATTGCTTCAACAATCGGATCAATGCCATTTGCCCTGTCTGGTACAGATCCTCGTATAAATCAGGTCGATTCCGGGCAATTTTACCCGCAGCCATTTTGACCATCGGCTCATACTTGCGGATCAGAACCGTAGCGATTTCGTTGTCCTGTGTTTGTTGGTATTCCCAGATCAAACCAATCGCTTCAGACATGGACTCTGGGGGAGTCACTTTCTCATTCATACTTTCTCCTCACTTTTTGCAAGACGTTTTACGAGTACTACTTTCGTACCTTTGCCCGTCTCACTTTCAACACTGACATCATCCATCAAGGCTTGCATCAGGTAGAACCCAAGTCCGCCAATCTGAGCGTCTGTCAGTTCTTTGTCATGAAGTCCGGAACGTGTTGCGGCTGGGTTCACATTCTCGAAGCTGGAACCCTCGTCTTTGACAGTGATCGCGAGCATCTCACCATCTACTTCAAAAACGACTTCAACCATACCGCCTTCATGAGAGTAGGCATACAATACGGAATTGTTACAGGCTTCGGATACAGCAACCTTCATATCCTCAATGTCTTCATAAGAGAATCCCATTTTGGACGCAACACCATATAGATTAAGTCTTACAATATCCACATATTCAGCTGTCGCCGGTAAATTCAGCGTAATTCTTTGGACTTCTGCATTCATTCCTTTTTCGATCCTTTCCTATTGGGAATTCTTCTGTGTAACAAAGAATTTAGCTATACCCGTCATATCAAAAAGTTTCTGAATTTGCGCAGGAACTTCCTGTACTTCAAAGCGAGCTTCCATTCCATGTCTGGCCTTGAGAACAGATAACAGGATACCAATCCCTGTGCTATCAATGTACTTCAGATCTTTCATGTTAATAATCAGATCCTGCTCCTTGTTGTCCACGAGCGGTTCCATTACCAAACGGAAGTCAGGAGCAACCGACAAATCCAGTTCGCCAGTCAAATACACTGTGCATACACCGTCATGTGTTTCGGTTCTTGCGTTGAATTTTTCATTTTTATTTGTATTCATTAGACATCTCTCTCCTGATCAATGGTTTCCTTACCTTATAACCCAACTTACGCACGAGTGAAACAGGAAACATAACTGGTAAAAACTTCAATTGGCCTGATTCATTGCCGAACCACCCGGATTAATAACCTGGCGTTTCTTCTGATAATGGGAAAGTTTCTGTTTGACACTGCCCATTTTCACCGGCTTACTGATATAATCGTCCATTCCTGCCTCGGTACAGCGTTGCTGTATACCTTCCATTACGTTAGCTGTCATGGCTATAATGACAGGTTGTTGCTTCTGAGACACGCTTGCGCGTATTTTTCTCGTACATTCCAGACCATCCATCACTGGCATCTGCAGATCCATAAAAATAAAGTCATATGGCGACGAGCTTTCGAGCACCATGTCGAGAGCCTTCTGCCCATCTTCCGCAATATCTGAGAGAAGTCCAAGCTTGTGCAACATGATGGCCATCAACTTCTGATTGATCGGATGGTCATCCACGATTAATACCGTTGCATGTTTATCTTCATGATTAACGTCTGTCAGCTTCTCTTCGCCGCTACCCTGGACCAGTTCCGTTTCAATGTAACGCTTGGCCTGAATGGTAAACACGAAGGTAGCCCCCCGCTTTTCAGAGATATCAAGATAAATCTGCCCACCCATCATTTCGACCAGTGTTTTACAGATGGCAAGGCCAAGGCCAGTTCCACCATATTTTCGAGTCATGGACGTATCAAGCTGAGAAAACGGCTGGAACAAGCGATCCACTTTCTCAGGTGCGATGCCTATTCCTGTATCTTTTACAGCAAATTCCAATGACATATTGCCGTCCTTCTCTTCGTTCACAGACACAATGAGATAAACACCGCCCTGCTCCGTAAACTTCACCGCGTTGGCAATCAAATTCAGCAGCACTTGGCGGAGGCGTGCCATATCTCCATAGATTAATTCAGGCACAGCATCTTCAAGGAAAAAATCCAGTTCCAGACTTTTCTTACCTGCTTCTGCAGCGAACAGACCGAGCACTTCACGTATGCAGGAAACGAGTTCAAATGGATGCTCCTCCAGCTCCATTTTGCCGGACTCCATTTTGGTGAAATCTAGAATATCATTGATTACCGTGACGAGTGCATCGGCACTGCGGCGAACGATATCCACATATTCCTTCTGATCTTCCTTCAACTCGGTTTCCATCAACAGGTCAACCATGCCAATGACTCCGTTCATGGGCGTACGAATCTCGTGGCTCATCATGGCCAGAAACTCCGTTTTGGCATTAGCCGCAATCTCGGCTTCTTCTTTGGCCTGTACAAGCTGCTGATTCATTTTCTCCAGCTCCTGCGTCTTCTGGTGAAGCAACATTGTCTGTGTCTTTAGTCTTTTGTTGGAGATAAACATCTCTACAAAACCCTCGATTTTGGACTTCAAAATCTGGGGAATAAACGGTTTGACCATATAATCAATGGCTCCCGCTGAATATCCGGCAAACAAATGCTCAGCCTCTCTGCTATTCGCGGAAATGAAGATGATGGGCACATCTTTGGATTTGTCTCGTGCCTTGATTAATTTCGCTGTCTCAATCCCGTCCATCCCAGGCATCTGCACATCAAGTACAATGACCGCAAATTCGTCTTTGAGCAGACACCGGAGTGCCTCTTCTCCGGAATTTGCCTTGACGAGTTTGTATTGCTCTGATTCCAGAACCGCTTCGAGCGCAAGCAGGTTCTCAGGGCGGTCATCTACCAATAATATGTGGATTGGTTCATTGAGCCCCATAACTAAGCCTAACCCCCTATTTGATTTTCCGGTATATTTTTTCGGTCCGGTCTAACGGCTCATAGGCATCACTATATTCTGTAAAATGAATGGATTCTTTCGATCCCAGAACGAGTATGCCAAAGTGGCTCAAGCTCTCATGAAACAGCCCGTGCACATGGTTCCGCAGCTCATCGTTGAAATAGATCATGACATTGCGGCAAAAGATAACGTTAAACTCATTAAACGACCTGTCAGTTGCCAGATTATGTTCGGCAAAAATAATGTTTTTCTGAAGAAACGGGTGAAATATAACGGAATTATATTTCGCTGTATAGTATTCGGAGAAGGCTTTCGTGCCCCCTGCCTCCAGATAATTTGTTGTAAACAACTTCATTTTCTCAATACCGTATACGCCTTCCTTGGCCTGTTGCAGTGAGCGGTCATTCATATCCGTTGCATAGATTCGTGCCTTGTCATACAGACCTTCCTCATGCAGCATAATTGCCATGGAATACACTTCTTCACCCGTAGAGCAGCCTGCATGCCATATCCGAATATAAGGATAGGTTCTCAGAATAGGAATGATCTTCTCCCGAAACATGCGAAAAAGCGATGGGTCTCGGAACATTTCCGTTACCGGAATGGATAAATTCTGTACGAACCGTTCAAACGATGAACGATTGTGCAGTACCTTTTCCTGTAGCCCGGATATGCTTTTCACTCCTTCCGCATGCGCATAATGCCATATTCTTCGTCTTAGGGATGGCAACGCATAATTTCTGAAGTCATACCCATACAAACGATGCATTCCTTCCAGCAGCAATTCAATCTCGATCAGTTCCCGTTCTTCATCTTGCGGTATACGGATCGTATCTGCTCCCGTCTCGTTAGGTTCCCACGGTGTCATAACTTCTCTCCACTTCGTCTTTGGTTACTTGCGTATGCGTTATTCTCCTTCATTACCCAAACCATACGCTTACGAATACAGCCATACCCGCATTAACGATAACAATTGATCGGTTTGAATCGGTTTTTTCACATAATCGGATGCCCCAGCCTCAATACATTTCCCTCGATCCTCTTTCATCGCCTTGGCTGTGAGGGCAATAATCGGCAATTTATCAAATTTCGGGTTCTGTCTGATCCGTGTCATCGCCTCGTATCCGTCCATCTCTGGCATCATCATATCCATCAGCACCAGATCAAACTCCGGATTTTTCTCGAGTGCCTCTAGCGCCTCACGACCGTTCTCAGCAAATGTAACATCCATACGGTACCCTTCAAGCACACTGGATAATGCAAACACATTTCGAATATCATCATCGACAAGCAATATTTTTTTACCTTCGAATAATGTTTCTTTATTATGAAGCTTCTGCAAAATACGGCGTTTGTCCTCTGGCAGGTTGGCTTCTACCCGATGCAGGAACAATGTCGTTTCGTCCAATAATCGCTCCGGTGACTTCACGTCTTTGATAATAATCGATTCCGCATATTTACGAAGTTTCATCTCTTCCTTGGAATCCAGCTCTTTACCCGTGTAAATGATGATTGGCAAATCATTCAGATATTCATCATCCCGAATCTGATCAAGCAATTCGAAACCTGTCATATCCGTTAGCATCAGATCCAGTACCATACAATCGTAACGCTGGCTGTGTAATTCATTCAGTGCCTCTTGCCCTGTAGAAACAGCCGTGATAGCCACATCATCATGACCGATCAATTCAATGATTGCTTTGCGCTGAATTTCATCATCTTCAACGATGAGCAGTCGTTTTAATTGATTTTCCGTATAGGATTGGATATGGGAGAATGCTTTATCCAACGAATCTTTGCTGGATGGTTTTTTCAGATATGCGATGGCCCCCATCATCAACCCCTGTTTCATATCATCCACAACCGAAATAACATGCACCGGGATGTGACGTGTTACGGAATTACTCTTCAGTTCACCCAAGATCGTCCAACCATCCATCACAGGTAGCTGTATATCCAGAATGATCGCATCAGGCAAGTATTCCTGAGCCATCTCCAGTCCAGTATCTCCCTGAAGGGCAACCAATGCCTTGAAGCCGCGGCCTCTCGCCATGTCCATCAGAATATGAGCAAATTTCACATCATCTTCGATGATCAGCAACGTTTTATCACCTTCTACGATGGTGTTAGCATCGTCTTCTATTCGTGACAGCTCTGCACTGCGAGCAGGCGATAATTCAGCCATACGACTTTCTTCCGGTTCAGATGCCAAAATGGATTGTTGCGGAATACGGACAGGTTGAATATCCGGCACCAGCGTTTGTTGTTGTTCTGAAGATACTGCCGCTTCTCTTGTTGCCTTTTCCTCCGCCCATTCAACCTCTTCATGATTATCCGGCAGGAACAGGGTAAAGGTGCTTCCCACGCCTTCTGAAGATTTCACCTGTATTGCCCCACCAAGCAGACGTGCCAATTCTCGGCTAATCGATAAACCAAGACCCGTACCGCCATATTTGCGACTCGTCGTACCGTCTACCTGCTGGAACGCTTCGAAGATCAGATCCGTCTTGTCTGATGGAATGCCAATGCCGGTATCTTTGATGCTGAATCCAAGATATTGCTGATTCGTATTCAGATATCCAGGCAATTCCTCTGGCTTCATACGCTTTGCAATCAGACTTACCGAACCACGATTTGTAAACTTGAATGCATTCGATAACAAGTTCCTTAAAATCTGTTTCACTCGATGACTGTCTGTATAAATCCATTCCGGTAGGGAACTATCAAAATCAATATTTAGATCCAGTTCCTTCTTGTTAGCCATCGGACCAAAGTTCTGGGTGACAAAGCCCGTTAATTCATCCAATCGGACGGTTTCGTAGTTGATGTCCATCTTGCCTGCGTCTACTTTAGACAGATCGAGAATCTCATCAATCATCTTCAGCAAATCTGCACCTGACATATAAATGGTTTGTGCATATTCCTGCTGTTTGCTGCTGAGATTGCCATCCTTGTTCTCCGACAATAACTGAGACAATATGAGCAGACTGTTCAGTGGAGTACGAAGTTCATGCGACATATTGGCCAAAAATTCTGATTTGTACTTACTGGTCATCGACAATTGCATCGCCTGTTGTTCCAATTGTGTCTTCGTTTTCTCTATTTCATCATTTTTCTCTTCCACTTCACGTACCTGTTCTTCAAGCGCACGCGTTTTGGCAATCAGTTCGGTATTAAAATGTTCCAATTCCTCCTGCTGACGCTGTAGCAACTCCTCAGAACGTTTAAGCGCATCCGTCTGTTCTTCCAGATTCTCATTGGAACGGCGCAATTCTTCCTGTTGTGTCTGCAGTTCCTCGGATTGCACCTGTAACTCTTCCGTAAGCGCCTGCGACTCCCGCAGCAACTCTTCCACACGAAGACGTCGCCGAACATTATTGAGGATGACACCCAAATTCATAATCAACTGACCGAACAACTGCTTGTGCATCTCATTAAAACCTTCGAACGAAGCCAGCTCCACCACACCGATTAATTCGTCTTCAAACACAACCGGGTAGATCATAATTCCTGCAGCTCGCGCAGAACCCGAAGCAGAACCAATGCTCACATATTCGTCAGGTGTATGATCCAGCACAATTGGACTCATATCCAGGGCAGCCTGACCAATCATGCCTTCCCCGATCCGATACACCTCTTTACCGAGCTCCCCATTTTCTTCAAAAGCATATGAACCATAACGTCTCAGCTCATCCGGATGCTTCTCTTCGTCAATCAAATACACCACACCAAGCTGTGCACCAAGCACAGGTGTAAATTCACTGATAAACATCTGGGAAATTTGACGAATGGAGCCGATTCCCCGCAGAAGTTCGGGCACTCTCGCAATGTTGGAACTCATCCAGTTTTGATCCTGCTGAGCCTGTACATAGGCTTTCTCGATCTCAAGCTTCTCTTCCAGATCGTTAGAGACTTCTTTGAACACGTTGGCAATCTGACCGATCTCATCCGTGGACTTGATTTGAATCCGGCGGATGGTTCTATATCGCCCTTTGCCAAAACTCGTAATCATCATCGACACTGTATTCAGCCCACGCGTAATGCTAGGAAGCACCCACAGGATGACTCCCAAGGCAAGCAGTAATCCCGCGACCATAATACTGATCGTAATCTGAACCGCTCTGGTATATGCAGCGTTGGCATCTTTGATCTCGGCATCAATCTCCTGATCCTGATAACGAGACAATGCATTCAAGCTGTCCACCGTTTCCTTCTGCACCGCAAGTCCAGTGGAATTACGATAACTGTTAGCGTCCTCCACCCGTTTCTGGGACATCAAGCTGGTTATTCTTGTTGCATAATTCGTGTAAGCATCCCACGCATTATTCACACGGTCTACAAGTTGATGTTCAGAAGCGGTATCTGCCCGGTCTCTCACCTGTTCTAGATAACGGACACCTCTGTCCTTCATTTCCTTCAGATCTGCTTCTGTCGCGCTGACCGAATTGCTCGGGTTTAACAACAAGTTAGCTAGCACTTTGGCAATATCATTGACTTCTCCACGTGCCGCGGAAGTAAATCGCACCTTGAGATAACGTTCCTGATACATCTGATCGATCTGTTTATTACTGCTGTTAAGCCGCTCGTAGCTTACAAAAGTAAGAGCAATCATAATGGCCATCAAGGCGGTAAAACCAATCAGCAGTTTATTTCTGATTTTCATTCCGTTACCGCCCCTTTATCTAGCGTAATCCATACGAGACACTTATCATCATCCCGTTCCGGATTCAATTCATCATCGAAGAACAATGCCTGCATCGCCTCTTCATTCCATGCATGGGAGCCTCTTAATTGCTCTTTCAAAAATTCCAACTGTTGCTCCTGATCGCCCTGAACGGCTTCAAGCAAGCCATCCGTATACAGCGCAATATGTCCATCGCCTTCGTAATGAATGGTCTGCGGTTCAATATCCATTTTGTCGAACAATCCCACTGGGTAGCATACGCTGTCAAATGAAGTTACACTGCCGTCACTGCGGAAAAACAGAGCTGGAGGATGCCCGGCATTCACATAATCAATCCGTTTCATACGCGTGTCTACGACTAAATAGATCGCTGTAAAGTAGTACTGCACCAATTGTTTTCCCAGATGCAACTGGTTAAAGCGACGATTTAACTCCTGAATAACCTTCTCCGGGTCTACATATGTCGTCACTGTATCCTTAAGCACAGATGCGATAAACATCGTGAACAGGGATGAAGATATGCCATGTCCCATCATGTCCAGAAGCAAAACCCCGTATCGTCCCTCTCCAAGCGGGAACCAGGAGTAAAGATCACCTGCGAGCTCAAAAGATGGTTTATAGATGGCATGTACCTGAAACAACGGATCTTCGATGGCATGACTCAGCACGGCACTTTGCACCATTGCTGCCAGTTTAAGCTCATCCTGAATCCGCTGGTCACGCTCCTTGTGCCAGTCTTTCTCCTGTTTCAGACGTAAGGCCAGCCGGATTCGGGCCATCAATTCCACTTTGTTAATCGGCTTCGTTACATAGTCCGATGCACCTGCATCGAGCGCTTCGGCCAGCTTCTTGGAATCACCAATCGCAGTCACCATAATAATCGGGATATCTTTCAGGTTTTCATATTTTTGTACAATACTGCATGCTTCGATGCCATCCATTTCAGGCATCATCATATCGAGCAAGATCAGATCAATATCCGACGGCTTGGGACGTAGTTCGCTGTTATCTTCACCAATTCCCAATACTTCGAACATCTCCATAGCTGAGCTTGCTGTCACAATATCGCGGTAATTTTCTTTTTTCAAAATTTCTCGAATGATAATGACATTCGTCGGATTGTCGTCAACAATAAGTATTCTCATTTCTATCTCCTTATCTTTGGCGTCCGGGTTTGTCGATAGTTATCTATTCAACGAACAACCTTATTTATACAAAATTTGCATCTAGAGCGGGCAGTAGACATAACAATTCATAGTCTAACTATAATGATAAATCCAGAAAATGACTATCAGCAAATCAAACCATTAGAGGTAGCTTTCCCTTGATTTTATGGTTTTTGCACCGGTTTATACCAAGGGTTTGGCCCATGACTGAGGCAGAACTTGCAAAAACATAGATAAGGAATGGGGTTTCCCCCATTCCTTATCTATGTTTTTGATTAAGTCTGTCCCGGTTCACCGCAGGGCACTATTTGATATAACACTCCTGCGCTCAGGATGTACATATTAGTCTTTCTTTTTGGCAATGATCAGTACCTTGCCTTTATCCAATTCACTTTCATAGAAATCAGCCTCGGCTTCGGTAAAACCCATCGATACGATTTTGGCCCGAAGTTCGTCACCGCGTGAACGGAACAGATTCGCCATGGAATCAAATAAACCTTCCTCCTTGATGCCAATCTCGTTAGCATCTGCGGTATCTGCAATGCGATCTGTGCGATCCTTCTCATGGGCAAGAACGAAGATATGATCAGCTAAGTATCCAGTAGTCTGCAGTTCTTTCACCGCTTCTACTGCTTGAACTCCGTTTTCTACCACTTTGGCATACGCCTGTGCATTGGTTGAATTCATCGTTTCCACTCTCCTCTGATTAATCTTCTTTATCGCGCTCTTATAGTATATAACCATACTATTTTACGTTGAAACGGAAGCTGGATCAGAATCTCAGGAAACCGTATCGTCGAAAAAGTCAACAGCGTCAATCTGGTTAGAGCCTGATTTCATATATACTTTAATCGCGTAATGACCACGAAGAAACACCTCGCCATCCTCAGCAACAGCGTAAGGCTCGCCCAAGATTTGATGAATAGCATCCATGTGCATTGGGACAGACTCCCCATTCAAGTTCAAGTAGTTATGCGAACCATCCACACGTATGAACTGAATCATGTCTGTGTCTTCACATATCCCAACATTCACATGACGAAAATGATATTCTGGACATCCCATATAAGGATCTTCTTTGATGGCATCTGGCTGACCTAACTTGGCAAATAATTCATGCTTTCCATCCTCTAGTGAAACGCCATTCAGAGTCCGAAACTGCTCGAACGTCTCGGAACGATCCATAGCCAGAGTCATCTCTGGCTCCTGTTCCTCCATTACCGTCCATTGCATGTCGTGAGCAGCTGGTGTTGCTGCCGGTTGAACGGAAAAGGGAGAAATTACGCTAAACATAGTCACTAGCAGTAGTTTCATCATGATTCTCACCCTTTCATCAAGTTCATCACCGCCCTGAAGGCTTCACCAATTTTCAGAGAGCAGTCATGTTATTTACGCATCCGTTGCCACACATTAGCGGCAAGATCAATATAATTCATCCAGTTCTTCCCTCCCTTTGTTTTATCCTGATATGTAGCTTCGTAGGATTGCACGGTGCGCTCCGCAGGCGTCGCAGGTGGAGCTGTTACCTGATTGGATTCGGACGTTTTGCCTGCTTCTGCTTTGGATGGTCTATTCTGAAATCGGGTCATCAGTGTAGTGGACACCTGCTTGGCAGCTGCCGTTACTTCACTCAGAACTTCTCCCAAATTCTCAACGGATTCCATTACCGGGTCAATCTTCTTCATTTTGTGCTGTACATCAGCCGTAATGTCATTGGCATGTCGTACTGTCTGTTTTACTTCATAACTGAGTTCATCAATCGTTTTTTGTACTTCCTGCAGTGTCTGAGAAACATTGTCCAGTGAGCTCTGGGCAGATTTTAACGTGCGAATCAAAAAGAAAACCAGTACAGCAAATGCCACTGCAATAAGGGCCACGCTCAGTTGATAGATCATAAAAGAACCTCTCTTTCCATGGTTGCGTTCGGTTTTGTTATTGCTATAGTTACCCGAGGCTTTCCCGGGCGAAACAAAAGAAAAATGGTCCTCCAGCGATGTATAGAAGAAGAAAAAAACACCATGTTTCAAGTCATTGGACCTCGGTTAAGGTTAGACTACACAGGGCAGTGAGACAGCACAATTCACGCCACAAACTTTAACACGAAAGGATGAATTCTCATGTTAAAATGGTCTGTCATATTTCTGATTATTGCACTGGTTGCCGGAATTTTCGGGTTCTTCGGGATTGTAGAAGCGGCTGCTTCGATTGCAAAAGTATTGTTCTTCATCTTTGTAGTACTCTTCGTTATTTCCCTCATTACGGGACGAAGCCGAATGCGATAAAAGCGGATGTCTGAATCTGATGATTGCATTACATACGAAAGCCGATGATGCCTCCGGGCACGTCGGCTTTTGTGCGTTCCAAGACAGGTACACCTACCTATTTTTCTATATTTATGTATTACACTCCCTCCTGCTTTATTCCAAAATACACCGCCGAGGAGTCCTGAAAAACAGGACTTTAATGATATAGCCAGCCCGATTTTATGCCTCGTAAGTCTGATTTTTACAGGCTTTCTATTTACCCACATATGCGCCAGTTGACTCTGGAGGAACCAAGAAAAAATTGTTATAATTTGTGATTCATAGACCAGCTTGCTTGGTTACTTTTAACACAGGACATCAAAAACTACATATTTAACCGAGGAGGAAAAACAAATGAAAAAAATCGTAAGTTTTGCCGCTGCTTTAACATTGATGGGTTCCATGGCTGCCGCTGCAGGTGCTGAGGAAGCGGTTACCGGCACGGTAACACCAACAACTTCCGGTACTGAAGCAACTACAACTTCACCGGCAACAACAACGCCGGCTGTAGAAGTAAACAAACCTGCTGTTCAGACTGTTGAAGGCAAGGTTGAAACTGTAACAGGTAGTACCTACAGTGAGAATGGTAATAATCCTGTGCCTGGATCTGACTTAATGTTTGACGAGCCAATTGTAAAACCGGGTGACGAAGTTCTGATGCCGACAATGCTGCTCAACTTGCTGGAGCGCACATGGTTCTATGATGCACCAAACGGTAAACCGATCGGTGCTCTGAGCGCGCAAGTCGTTGATACAACAGGTGAAATTGTTGACGGATTCGATGGCGGAGAATGGGTCCAAGTATACACTTGGAAAGGTAAAGCCTGGATTCACGTTGCGATTCAATAATATCGTATAATCGTTTCTAACATAAGTAAAGAGGACAGTACGCCACATTCGCGTCTGTCCTCTTTTTGATATATCTATTTTGTGAAAACTCCTGCTTCAAGCGATTTATGACAGATGTGTTTCTTCAGATCGAGGCTCTACATGTACATGAACGTGCATAATGTTATGCGAACGTTTCAGTCGTGCCTCCACCTGATTACAGATTTCATGACCTTCTACCAGTGTTAATCCCCCGTCCACTTCAATGACTACATCTACCAGAACATGGCTGCCATGTACTCGTGCCTTAACATCCTTGATCATTTCTACACCAGGAACCCGGGCAACGGCAGATCTCAGATCCGTTAATTGCTTTTGATCAAAGCCATCGGTAAGCAGATGAGTCGAATCACGGAAAATTTCCCAGGCTGTTTTACAAATTAGCAGACCTACCAAGATAGCAGCGACTTTATCCAGCCAAGGGAGTCCGAATTGTGAACCAACGATGCCAACAGCAGCACCGATACTCACCCAGGCATCGGACCGGTTATCTTTAGCCGCCGCGTGCAAAGCCTGACTATTAATTTTTTGGGCTAGACGCGAGTTGTAGCGGTACACCCCCAGCATAACCACAGCACAGATCAAAGCTACGCCGGCTGCCCACAGGTTCGGAGCAGTGTAATCGCCAGCATACCAGGATCGTACCGCCTCAACCAATACTTGAAGTCCTACAACCGCCATAATAAATGAGGCAAGTAATGCCGCAATCGTTTCGGCCCGAAAATGACCGTAGGCATGATCCGAATCCGGCGGTTTTTGCGATATGCGCAGGCCAACTAATACCGCGACAGAAGCCACAATGTCCGTAGCATTATTGATTCCGTCTGCAACCAGAGCGCTGGAAGCAAACAAATATCCACAAATCAGCTTAAATGCAGACAAAACGAGGTACGCCGCGATGCTGATCCAGGCTCCCCGCTCTCCTTTACGTATCTCTTCATAAGCGTTCAAGGGGACGACACTCCTTTTCACGTTTCCAATAACTAGTTTTTCCATGGTACCAAATGCAAGCCGTGTGGGTCTACAGAAACAGTGTTGCCGGGTAGCATGGCTGTAGGCAAGCCGAAACAAAGTTTCCAAGAGGCAGGGCTTTAGTGATGAAGAAACAATGTTGGTTCAGGTAAAACTGGTGGAAAGCGGCATTTTATCAGGTTGCCCTTGTGAGGCCTTTATAAAACGTATAAAATGAGTACATCCCGTCCAAATTGGACGGCTTACTGCAAGACCGGGAGGGATATATAATGAGCGAAAATAATGAACCGAAAAAGGTCAGCTTGCAAGACGCGATCCGTCAAAAGCTGGCACAAAAGAAAGAACAGCAAAACTCCGGCAACCAGTCGGGTGCTTACTTTGAAGGCGGCCCTAAAGCCATGAAGAGCCAGAACAACAAAAAGCCGAACAACCAGCGTCGCCGTACAGGCGGGTCTTAGGTTCGCGCCAGCATAAGAGCTGTATATCAGCATGAGCACGACAAAAAACCGCATGCCCTCCACTAGGAGGACTTGCGGTTTTTCGCTTGCACGTATTTAAAGTGGAATTAAGCTTCCACCGGGTACATCTTGTTACGCAATTCTTTGATTTCGTCACTTTCCAGATATTCGTCATAGCTCATTTGACGATCAATCAGGCCTGTAGGCGTGATTTCGATAATCCGGTTTGCGATCGTTTGGATAAACTGATGGTCATGGGAAGTAAACAACATCGTTCCATCAAAGTCAATCATACCATTATTTAGCGCAGTAATGGATTCGAGATCCAAGTGGTTTGTTGGCTCATCGAGAATCAATGCGTTTGCACCTGTCTGCATCATTTTTGCCAGCATACAGCGAACTTTCTCTCCCCCGGAGAGTACGCTAGCCTTCTTCTGGGACTCCTCACCAGAGAACAGCATACGGCCCAGGAAGCCACGCAGATACGTTTCATCCTGATCTTTGGAATACTGACGCAACCAATCTACGAGTGTCATATCCACACCGTCAAAGAATTGGGAGTTATCTTTCGGGAAATAAGCCTGAGTTGTCGTCACACCCCAAGTATATTCACCGCTGTCCGCTTCCGTTTCACCCATGAGAATATCAAACAACAGTGATTTGGCATTTCCGTTCGGGCCAACAAATGCAATTTTGTCACCTTTGTTCACCACAAAGCTCACATCTTTCAACATTTCCACACCATCTACGGATTTGTGAATACGATCCACCGTCAGCAATTGTTTCCCTGCTTCACGCTCAGGTTTGAAGTTAATAAACGGATATTTACGGTTGGATGGACGAAGGTCATCCAATGTGATTTTGTCGAGTTGTTTCTTCCGGGAAGTCGCCTGTTTGGACTTCGAAGCATTCGCGGAGAAACGTTGAATAAAGGCTTGCAGCTCTTTAATCTTCTCTTCTTTTTTCTTGTTGGCATCCCGTTGCAACGCAAGAGCCAATTGGCTGGACTCATACCAGAAGTCATAGTTACCTACGTACATCTGAATTTTACCAAAGTCAATATCTGCGATATGCGTACATACTTTGTTCAGGAAGTGACGGTCATGGGATACAACAATAACGGTGCCTTCATAATCCATCAAGAAGTTCTCAAGCCATTGAATGGATTCGAGATCCAAGTGGTTGGTAGGCTCATCGAGCAACAGGTTGTTTGGACGGCCAAACAACGCTTGTGCCAGCAATACGCGGACTTTTTCGTTCCCGCTCAGCTCTATCATTTTTTTGTCATGCATGTCACGATCAATGCCCAGACCGATCAGGAGTGCCGCTGCATCCGGCTCAGCATCCCAGCCGTTCTGCTCAGCGAACTCCCCTTCAAGTTCACCTGCACGCAAACCGTCTTCTTCTGTGAAGTCTGCCTTCGCATACAAAGCATCCTTCTCTTTCATGATGGAATACAGACGAGCATGACCCATAATAACCGTTTCGAGAACCGGATACTCATCATATTCAAAGTGGTTTTGCTTCAAAACGGCCATACGTTCGCCCGGGGTGATGTGCACCTCTCCCGAGTTGGCTTCAATCTCACCGGACAAAATTTTCAAAAACGTTGATTTGCCGGCTCCGTTCGCACCGATCAGGCCGTAACAGTTGCCTGGCGTGAATTTGATATTCACATCTTCAAAAAGTGCACGTTTTCCGTAGCGGAGCGTGATGCCGCTTGTACTGATCATTAAGCATACCATCCTTTATTCGTTAATCTGCATACTGCATGAATAGCAACCTGCGTAAAATCATGGATTCAATATCCGATGCCTATTCTGGCACCATATTATAACACAAAAAAGCGGCAAATTCGAAAATCAGCCGCTTTTTACGGATTAAAGTTTTGGTAAATATGCTGTTCATGCACGTATGTTTATAGATTACCATATCTGGCTGGCTTTTGTTAGCCCAGTTGTTGTACTTTTCATGGAATTTTAATGAATACTCACTCGGTCTCATCAGCTTCATGTCGAATGCGAAGAGTCTCGCCATGTCCCAGCACCCGAATCCGTTCCTTGGCAATACCGAGCCGTTCTCGCTCCACCTCCAGCCGGTCCAGTGCTTCCTTGGGTGTGTCGTCCGCCAGCTTGAAGGTTCCGTAATGCATGGGCACCATAAGCTGTGAGCCTGTCTCCACGAATCCTTGCAAGGCTTCCTCTGGTGTCACATGCTGGGAAGTCATAAACCATTCGGGATCATACGCGCCAATCGGCATCAATGTTACGCCAATGTCGAAGCGTTCACCAATCGTTTTGAACTCCTTGAAATACCCGGTATCCCCGACAAAATACAGGACAGGTGGATAACCTCCTGCTTGTTTGTCATCGTGAGCTTTCTGGGATTCAGAAATTGCTGAAGCGGACTGTTCCGGCACTTCTCTTGCTGCCGCACTCTCTTCTGATGCATGTACGACATGATTTGGCTCCAATACGTAACCGCCCCAGTGGGACGTATTGGTATCAAATAACGTTCGGCGTGTCCAGTGCTGAGCAGGCACAAACGTAATCTTCACTCCACCAAGCACCATATGATCCCACCATTTCATCTCCTGACAACGGTGAAATCCCTTACGGATCATCTTGCGTTTCAAGCCGTCCGGCACAATCAGCAGTGTCTTCGATGTAATCAATTTGCGCAGGGAAGCCAAATGCAAGTGATCATAGTGTGAGTGAGAGATAAGGATGACGTCGAGCGGTGGAATATCCTGAATCGGAATACCGGGGTCACCCAGCCTGCGTTGGAATCCCATCTTTTCCGCCCACACCGGGTCGGTCACGATATTCAGTCCATAATATTGGATGAAAAAGGTGGAGTGTCCGATCCACGTGATCGTGGTTTCTTCCCGGTTGGCATGTAAATAATCCAGTTCAGGCTCGTGCTTCGGCACCTTGTAGGAATAGTCCTTTACTTTGCGGCGCCGCTGTTCTCTCCACTGCTTGAACTCCTTCAGCGTTTTGTCTGTACTGACATTATCGATATTGTTATAACGAATTTTGGGCATGAAGGGGCCTCCTCCCTTCCTCAGTTCTTAACATCAGATTACCCGTATCGGCAGTGGACGTACCACCTGACATAAGTACAGCGTCAATGTAATCAGTCCTTTGGATTTTTGCATACCGCCATATAGATAAACAGAAAGACAATCGCGGTCACCATAATCAGAGGTGGAGCATACATAATCGTAAACGTCTCAAAAAAGCTAAGCCCCGTGATGCCCGGTATGCCTTTCACCCCTTCTTCCAAAAGCGGATGCAAGTGCAATCCCGGATAAATACCTGCGGGCCATGCAGATCTCAACACCGAAAGTTGCAGGGGTAGCATAGCAGACAGCATATAGAGAATATTCGAAATCGTCGTCGCAAACATGGCGAAGTCATCCTTTCTTTTTCCCTGCGTTACCGCGTACATAATTGGCATCAAACAGGAACAGCTTCATAATCAGCACCAGAGATGGGATGAGCACCAGGAGCCCGAGACTGAATGCTGTGATCAGCGCAATCCCCATCGTTCGGTTCGTAAAGCTATCGTAGATATTGATGTACGGGTACAGAATATAGGGCAGATGTGAACGACCATATCCGTACCAAGCAAAGGCAAACTGGAGCATCACCGCGATAAAACACCAGCCCAGGTATTTCTCCTTCCACACAAGCGACACTGCGATAACAAAACAGATAAAGGATGCGATAAACATCCATGACATGTCCACCATACGCTCAAAGTGAGCCGGATTTTGTTTATTGATTTGCAGAAAAGCAAGAAAACTCGCAAAAATCGTGGGCAAGCTCCACAGCAGCGCATACTCCCGAAGTACGCCAAAGGCCGGTTCATCCCCGGCCCGCTTCGCGTAATAGGACAGGAACATCGCCGAAATGTACAGTACACTCACCAAAGCGAGCAATACAACAGACCATGTATAGGGATTTGTCAAAAATTCACGCCAGCGAAAGAACACCTTTTCGCCCACCTGTTCGATAATCCCGCCTTCGGATATCGCCAAAATGGTGGAGAACACTGCCGGGATCAGCAATCCCGTTGCTCCGTACAATGCCAGATAGATTCTGCTATTTTTCCCGTGGTTACCATAAGTATTGTAGGCGTAATACACCCCCCGGATCGCCAGTAGAACAATCGCCAACGAACCCGGGACAAGCAGGGCTGTACCGTAATAGAACGCACTGTCGGGATAGAAGCCGACCAGCCCCACGACAAAGAAGATGAGAAACACATTCGTCACTTCCCACACCGGTGAAAGGTAGCGCTGAATAATGTTATGAATTTTGTTTTCATGTCCTGTCAATATGCTGTAAAAACTGAAGAAACCCGCGCCGAAGTCAATCGACGCCACGATCAGATAACCGAACAGAAACGTCCACAATATCGCGATGCCCGCAATTTCAAAGCTCAATGCACGATGCCTCCTTCCAGACCAAGCGAATCCAGTTCCTTCTCCGCTTCCTTGTTACGGAACAACTTGCTGATCACACGAATGCACGAGAAACACAGCACCAGATACAGCAGGATAAAAAGCACGAGCATCCACCCCACCGAAGTCGAGGTCGTCGCCGCCTCGGACACCTTCATATATCCGCGCAAAATCCAGGGCTGTCTGCCCACCTCGGCAAACATCCAGCCAAGCTCAATCGCAATCATCGCCAGTGGGCCGAGAAGCACAATGCCAAGCAGTAGCCATTTCGGATAAGGTTTGCGTCCGGGCAGCCAGCGGCGTAACACGTACAACACGGGGATCAGCAGGATAATGACTCCTGTTGTTACTTTCAGGTCAAACATATAATGAATGGACAACGGCGGCCTGAGATCGGCAGGATATTCTTCCAGTCCCTTCACTTCTGTATCCGGTCGATTACCAGCCAAAATGCTCAGCGCATAAGGAATTTTGATGGCATATTTGACCTCGTTGTTTTCATCGAGAATACCGCCATACACCAGCGGTGCTTCCTTCATCGTTTTGAAGTGCCACTCGGCAGCGGCCAGCTTCTCCGGCTGATATTTCGCCAGAAATTTACCTGAAGAATCACCGATCATGACGGTGCTGATTGCAAATACAAGCGCAGAAACGGTTGTGAGCTTGAGCGCTTTTTTGTAATACACATGATCTCGTCCACGTAGCAGACTGAACGCCGCAATACCCGCCAGTACACCCGCACTTAAGGTATAAGAGGAAGCAAGCACGTGGGATACTTTCGTTGGTGTCGCCGGGTTAAGCATCGCGGCAATCGGGTCAATATCCTTCATGATGCCGTTAATCAAGGTGAAACCTTGTGGCTGGTTCATGAACGAGTTCACGGTTGTGATAAAAATCGCGGAAGCGGATGAGCCAAGAGCGACCGGAATGAGCAACAACATGTGCGTGTATTTCTTTTTGAACCGATCCCAGGTGTACAAGTAAATCCCGAGAAAAATCGCTTCTACGAAAAAAGCAAATGTCTCCATAAAAAGCGGCAACGCAATCGCTTGACCAGCGACACGCATAAACATGGGCCACAGCAAGCTCAGCTGTAAGCCGATGGATGTGCCTGTGACTACACCTACGGCCACCGTAATGACAAAACCTCTCGCCCATCGACGAGCCAGCAAGGTGTAATGAATGTCATTGGTACGTAGCCCCCGCCATTCAGCCAAAGCAATCATGAGCGGAACACCTACACCAATGGAAGCAAAGATAATATGCACAAACAGGGTCAGACCGGTCAGAATCCGGCTGAGCAGTACAGGGTCCAGAGATGACATGGGTACACTCCTCTTTCAGCGTAATCGTTATCGTTGTTTTGGTTGTTTCGTTGAATCGTTATGGGTTATGTACATGCCTGAACGGATTTTTAATAACTCATAATACGGATGATGCTTTTGACTACGGCGTACAGTACAACTACAGCCGCCACCAAACAAACGATGATGAGCGTTTTCTCTTGTTTGCGAAACATATACGTGGTGCCCTCCTTTTGCACAGAATGCAAATTATGGCTCTATATACAGTGTGCAAAAGTTCCCGTTTTTTTATCCCAGATGACGAAAAACAAAGTTAGAACGATAAAAAAAGCCTTTACCTTTCCGCACGGTCACGTGCCAAAAGATAAAAGCTCACGATACTATAATAACTTTCGGTAAACAGACTAAAGCACAACATCCTGCTTGGGCAACCTGACTTTGAACGTACTGCCTTTCCCTGGCGCCGACATGAAGGTCAGACTTCCTTGATGATCCTCCACAATTTTGCGGGAGATATACAGACCGAGGCCCGTGCCACCAATCTGACGATGATCTGAATTATCTACACGATAGAATTTGTTAAACAGTAGATCCTTCTCACTCTCGGCAATCCCTATGCCATAATCCCTTACATCGATGCACAGTGCTCCCTCTTCTTCCCATAATGTGACGTCGATTCGCTCTGCTCCTGGAGAGTACTTTACCGCATTGCCTATCAGATTATGCAATACTTGAACCATCCGGTTCTGATCCGCATAAGCAAAGAGATCACCATTAAAGACATGCACATAGATCCGCTGAGAAGACTTCATGTTCCATTGTTCTGCTACACCTTCAACAAGGTCCACGAGAGGAACGTAGGTCATATGATAAGTCATCCCTTCATTATCGAGTCGTTGGATATCAAGCACATCATCCAGCAAGCTGCTCAGACGTTTGCCTTCAGACGCAATAGTCTCCATAAATTCCTTACGTTGGGATGCCGGGAGGTCATACATTAACATCAGTTCAACATATCCCATGATGGTAGCCACAGGTGTACGAAGTTCATGAGAAACAACACTAATCAATTCGTTTTTCATCCGGTTCAGCCGCTCTTCACCCGTTAAGTCACGAAATACGAGCAGGAATCCATGATTTTTCCCTGGCACGTCCATCTGTTTCATGTACAACGAAAAAACGCTTTGCTCCACGTTATCAAAATAGAAATTGGTCTCGATGAATGCTTGTTCTCCATCCAGAAATGCTCTTGTCTGTTCTGTTAGATTGAAGTTATCCGTCTGTACCATCGAATCGATGGCTTGAGCCAAGTCAGTGATGGATTCTCCTAGAAAATTACCTAGTCCAAACATCTCTTCTATTCGGCGGTTCACAATTGTAATCGTGCCTGAACGGTCAGACATGACAAGTCCTTCGCGAACCGATTCAATGAATTGTTCACTGATATCGCGCTGTTCCTGAATTGCTGCCTTCTCTTGGAACAACTCTAGGTTAAGGTGCTCCAATACAAGGGCATGACGCACCCGGTCTTCTTCTGCACGAGTACGTTCTGTAATATCTTTGATGAACAGATTGTATAACGTCTCGTTTTTCCCCAATTGAATCTCTACAATTCGATACTCAATCGGAAAAACGGAGCCGTCATTGCGAACACCTAATATTTCATCAACCGTGATATACCGTTTGCCTTCGACATACTCATATTGCTCTAACATCAACTTAATTTCCTGTAAACTAATCCCCTGGAAAAGAGATGAGGCTTCCTTCTGCAACAAAACCTCTTCCCGCCCCAATCCAAACATCCTTTCGGCCTCAGGGTTAAACTCAATGATCACCCCTTGACAATCAACCGAGATAATGGCATCAATTGAAGATTCAATAATGGCACGTTTAATGCCTTCGCTGTTCTTCAGTTCCTTCGTACGAGCAATGACCCTGTCCTCCAGTGTTAACTTATCGAGTCGAATCTGTTCGAATTGTTCGAGTAACACATCCGCCATCTTGCGTAAGTTTCCAATGAGGATCTGCACTTCGGTCACATGACTGCTCGGCCAATCCATATTTCCGTTTCGAAAAAGTAGACGAGGAAGAGAACCTGTTAACCGAGTCAAACGAAGTAAGGGACTAACCACTTTGCTACTCAAAGGAGCTGCCACAATCATGGATGTAACGATAATAACGAATAAAGATTGAAAAGTAGTCAGATAGATCTTCTCAATTTGCGTGTAATACTGGGACGAATTGGTTTCAACAAACACCTGATAAGGGGTAATAGCCGTTTCCTCAGCCTCATAGATAAAAGAAGCTTGCCTCCAATGATCCAATATATCGCTGTAATGAGCTTTCTCTGAATTTAAAAGAATTGGGCCGCTCCTGGATGTCAGCACCTGAAAACTATCCAGGTTTATGAATTCTCCCGGAAGATACTCGGGGATTCCAGAAACAACGACAGTTCCACGCTGATCTAGCAAAATCACATTCATACCCAGCAAATGGTGGTAACGCTCTACATTTTCTGCAAGGTTATCCGGCGTTACATACTGTTCATCTAAATCCTGAACCACAGCATTCGCTGCATGTTTCATATCCCGTAAGATGGATTCGTTCATCTGGCTCAATTGTCTGCGACTATCCACTGACAACAGGACAAGAGAGACAAACACAACAAAAGCAACCACATATTTAAATGCAATTCTCGCTAGGGGGATCGTGCCTGCACGTTTTGCCTGATGTTCACCCAAAGTGATCCAAAAATCAACCACAATGCCTGCTATCAGGGCGTTGACCATGCTCACGACAGCCACGTACATATATTCATATTTGGTCACTTCCACAGTCAGGCCTAAAACATAATATCCGTAACCAATTGCAGGAAGTAACATCACAATCCAGAACACAGCGTTAGCTTTGATCAGACTGCCTTTTTTATAATACCTCTGCCACCCCAGCATCCAGATCAGCTCTATAAAATGTCCAGCCATGACATAAAGGTTATGCGAATCCAGCCCAATGATTAGGCTTTTAGATAGATAGACTAACGTAAGTGATACAAAACCGTATATCCCTCCATACAAACGAAGGGCAACCAATGCTGTGGCACTAATGAGTACAAATTGAACACCATAGAACAATGTAAACGGAAAAATGGAACTTAGTGTGCCAAAGAACACCAGAAGACATGTTCCAATCCAGGGTCTTCTCAGGTGCAGTAGAATCCGTTCCAACAGGTTCCTCGCTTCCGTTATCCCATACATATACATCTGTCCTCACCGTGGATTCGAGGTACTTCTGCCCTCTTTGTTCTCTCTAACAACATCTGTTCCCCCTAATAGCTGGCGATAACTTCGAACCTTTTTTCCCTTTAAGCACTCTGATCCATTATACTTTAATTAACATTCATAATACGTATGGCAAAAATTATGATTCGGCAAAAAAAGTAATCTCATGATAAACTACACTATCAAGGTAAAGTCTTTTTGCAAGTTGGTGCTACTTCCTATATTCTGGAATAGAACCATTAAATTTTTTGCGGTATTTTTCATCATTTCATCGTAATTTCTTAACAAATCCTCGTTCGTAAGGAGTGTGAAGCTATGTCAATCAAAGTACTTCTTATAGAAGATGAAAAGAATTTAGCGGACATGATCGCTTTTTTTCTTGATGAGGAAGGATACATAACCGAGCGGGTTCATCATCCCCGTGAAGCACTTCATTTATTTTCCCAGTTTCAACCTGATATTGTGGTGACAGATTTGATGTTGCCCGAAATTGACGGTAACGAACTTGTTGATTCTTTTCGGCAACATTCCACCGTTCCTGTCCTGATGATATCTGCGAGTACGATGTTAAATGATCGACTTCGAGCCTTACATAACGGTGCTGACGATTTCCTCTGCAAGCCGTTCAGTCTGAAAGAGTTGGACGCCAGAATTAAAGCATTGTTACGCAGGTCGATTATCACTTATCAGGATAAACCCGTTAAAGAGAATCAGCCATCTGAAGTGACGGGTCACATTAGTGTAAATGAATACAGGAGAACGCTATTTGTAGATAGTGTTGAAATCGATGTAACCCATATCGAATTTGAGATTATGAAGGAATTGTATCGCAATCCGGGCAAAGTATTTACCCGTAATGAACTGATGGACCGCATCAAAGGCTCAGAACGCGCCTATCTGGATCGAACCATCGACGTACATATCTCTAGTCTTCGTAAAAAAATAGAGCCCGACCCCAAAAATCCCCGTTTTATTAAAACGGTATGGGGTACAGGCTATAAATATATGGTCTAGTTGGTATAAAAACAGTTGCAAGCACCATGCTTCTTTCGTTTTACCTGATGTGTAAAGCGGAAGGCATGGTTATTGGTGTTTCGTACCCGAAAGTTTGCAGCCACTTCTCGATGCCGCTAACCAATTGATCGGGGTCTTGTTCATTCCAGAGCATCAACTTCATAACACCAATACCTGTAATCTGTTGCAGATGACGCTTACGGACCAAGGATGTAAAATCGGTAATGACCAGTAGAGGAACATCCGGTACAAAAGCACGGATGGCTTTCGCCGCGGCTATGGCCTGATCAGCGTTCCTATAATCCACAATGCAAAAACGGGAATTCTCCCAATCCCCTCTTCCTGTTCCCTTTACTGAATCTGATGGCGCAGAAGCAATCCAATCCTCAAACAAAGGTTTGATTTTCTCAAAGTTAATACAACGCTCTCCATCCGTTAGCACAGTAACAGGCTCCATAGATATAACCTCCAATAGCTTCTTACCTATATTGTGTCAGGTTTCATTTAAAAATGTTTGTGCACGAACATGAAAGAAGTGTTAACAATCTTCGCACTTCTTCACATACCTGCGCTAATGCTTCTCCTCGGCATGTAATTTCGCAGTTTTCCTGATTTCATGTAAAATAGAGGTGTCCGTTAAAATAAAGGTACTGTGTGATTTATTTTACGGGAGCTTATGTATCAATCTGCTATTATAGGAGGTTTCACCCATGAATATAGTTTCCATTGAACCAACACCGAGTCCAAATACGATGATGTTACATCTCGACGAACGTCTGGAAGACGGGATTCGCAGAACCTATACACTGGACAACGAACGTTCAGCCCCGGCGTTTATTCGCCAGATGTTACACATTCCAGGCGTGAAAAGTGTATTCCACACGACCGACTTCGTTGCTCTGGATCGTAAAGGCAATGCAGACTGGTCTGTGATTCTTGGTGAAGTACAGAGCCGTCTGGGTCAGGAAAGCGTAAATCTGGACTGGATTGAATCAGAAGATGCTTCAGGTGAACACTTTGGAGAAGCACAAGTTTTTGTTCAGTTTTTCCGCGGAGTGCCGATGCAAATTCGCGTCAAAGCCGGAACGAAAGAGGAACGGATTTCACTATCAGACCGTTTTGTCAAAGCCGTTACGGAAGTTGCCAGCGCTACAATGATCAAAGAACGTAAACTGAGCGATTACGGGGTACGGTACGGTGAACTACCGGATATTGCGCGTGAAGTTGAACAAGAACTGGAAGCGGCTTATCCACCGGAGCGATTGGAGCAGGTTATTCAGCAAGCTATTGCGCATGGTACAAATACAGAAGAATTCGTCGAGCATCGGCGTGCGCTGGCTGGACCGGAACTGGAAGAAGCTCTTCAGAATGAAGACTGGAATGTACGCTATGCCGCACTGGATGGTATGGAACCAACAGAGGAAAGACTGCATCTGGTAGCAAAGGCACTGCGTGACAGCAAAATGCAAATTCGTCGCTTGGCCGTTGTCTATCTGGGGGATATTCGTACACCTGAAGCGATGGAACTTCTGTACGAAGCGCTTCGGGACAGTTCTCCCGCTGTACGGCGTACTGCCGGGGATACTTTATCAGACATCGGCGACCCTGTTGCCACACCGGCCATGATTGAAACGTTGACGGACAAGAGCAAACTTGTGCGCTGGCGTGCGGCTCGTTTTCTGTATGAAGTCGGAACCGAAGAAGCGGAGCAGGCTTTACGTCTCGCCGCGGAAGATCCCGAATTTGAAGTGAGCTTGCAGGCCAAAATGGCGCTAGAACGTATCGAGTCTGGTGAACAGGCGGCCGGAACGGTGTGGCAGCAGATGGCAGGACGAAATAAAAAGCAGGATTAGATTTATCTTTTAGTTTTGTCCTTTAGGAACCTTCCAGGGAACAATCCAACATTTGTTATTGCACTGTAAATCGATGAGCGGTATACTTGTTGTCTGTTTGATTAACAGGTTACACGCTGCTCAAAGCGTGATTTCTAATTTCATAAACAATAGATACACCTCATCCATTGCATGGTGAGGTAGAGGTCGCGGGTGCGATCAGTAAGCTGAAGAAGGCGCTAGGAGCCGCTGTTGAGATCAGCCGAAAGGTGTACCCGCCGAAGTTTACTGGACGTTCCTTTATCGGTCCGGTGAACTGGGGCTGCAGCCGAAAGGTGCAGAACTGTCACAGAAGTATTCGTATCTTTTTCTAAAAAAGGTATGACTTCTTCTGTGTTGAGCTATCTTAATCATCTGGGACATGGTGCGGATATAAATATTAAGACCGCAGGCTCATGCCTGTGGTCTTTTTTTGTTTATGGATCTATGATCTGCATCAGCAATACAATTGAAGGAGTGTTTTCATGCAAGACCGCAGCAACCAATCACACACAACAACAACTGGACCTACACTGAAAAAAGGATTGCGTGCACGTCACATGACCATGATTGCCCTGGGCGGCTCCATTGGTACCGGACTCTTTCTGGCAAGTGGTACAGCCATCTCAACTGCCGGCCCTGGGGGTGCATTACTTGCCTACGCGGCTGTTGGAATCATGGTTTATTTCCTCATGACCAGCTTGGGAGAACTCGCAACCTTTATGCCGGACTCCGGTTCTTTTAATACGTATGCGGCACGTTTCGTTGACCCCGCACTCGGCTTCGCCATGGGCTGGAATTTCTGGTACAACTGGGCGGTAACGATTGCCGCGGAACTCGCTGCAGCTACCGTTCTGATTAAATATTGGTTCCCGGACAGCTCATCCATGTTGTGGAGTCTGCTATTCCTGGTACTGATCTTTGCCTTGAATATCCTGTCCGTCAAAGGATACGGGGAATCGGAGTATTGGTTTGCCATTATCAAAGTGGCCACAGTTATTATCTTCCTGAGTGTCGGCGTATTAATGATCTTTGGTATTCTAGGCGGTGAAGCTGTTGGCTTCAGCAACTTTACAATCGGTGATGCACCATTCCACGGTGGCTTCTTCGCTGTGCTCGGCGTGTTTATGGCCGCAGGTTTCTCCTTCCAGGGAACGGAATTGATCGGTGTCGCCGCAGGTGAAAGTGAGAATCCACGCGAAAACGTACCTCGTGCCATTCGCCAGGTCTTCTGGCGTATTCTGATCTTTTACATTTTGGCGATTACTGTAATCAGTTTAATTATTCCTTACACTCACCCGAATCTGCTCAAAGGTGATCTGGAGAACATCGGGGTCAGCCCGTTTACGCTTGTCTTCGAAAAAGCAGGACTTGCGATTGCGGCTTCTGTCATGAATGCCGTCATCCTGACTTCCGTGCTCTCAGCCGGTAACTCCGGCATGTACGCTTCGAGCCGTGTGCTCTATGCACTTGCCCGGGATGGCAAAGCTCCACGTTTTCTTGGCAAGCTGAATAAACGAGGCATTCCGATGAACGCGCTGCTTGTCACAACCGCTGTTGGCATGCTTGCATTCTTGGCTTCCCTCTTCGGTGACGGTATCGTCTATACTTGGTTGCTGAATGCATCCGGCATGTGTGGATTCATTACGTGGCTGGGTATTGCGATCAGTCATTACCGATTCCGAAGAGCCTATGTCGCACAAGGTCGGGATCTGAGAGATCTGCCTTACCGTGCGCGGTGGTTCCCGTTTGGTCCAATCTTTGCCTTTGTGCTGTGTATCATCGTTATTCTGGGACAGAACTATCAGGCATTCACAGGTGACCAGATCGACTGGAGTGGAGTCCTTGTTGCTTACCTGAGTGTACCGTTATTCCTGATACTATGGCTCGGTTACAAATGGATCAAAAAGACCAAAGTTGTCCCTCTACAGGAATGCGACTTCACACCTGCTGAATCTTCAGGTATTAAGGAGTAAAAGACTAATCCTCATCCCCTGTTCTACAGAGCAATCTGTTTGGAACAGGGGATTTTTCTGTCCATATTTTGTATAGGTTGATCCGTACAATAGATAAGGGAACACCTATTATACTCTCAACCGAAGGAGAGATGTACTTTGAAAAAGTGGTCTGTCCTGCTTGTGCTATTAGGCCTGTTGACGATCAGCTTTCCAACGCTGCAAGGAATGTATTATGACTGGCAGCAGAGCCGAGTCCTGAGTGAACTGAAACATCTTCAGTCCGGCCTGTCTCAACTGAATCTTACCTTTGAACGCAGTATAGATACCGGTCATTCAGACCAAGAGGGAACTACCGGGGACATTGCCGCCAATAATTCCCTTGCACCCGGAACACTTGGAATTATCTCTATTCCGGTTATTGATGTGCGCTTGCCTATTCTGGAAGGTGCGACTCAGGAAAATATGAAGTTTGCTGCAGCCCATCTGATGGAGACAGCTTCAATCGGACAATCTGGTAATGCGGCGATTGCTGCTCATCGTGCTCATCGAAAAGGTCGATTATTCAACCGGCTGGGTGAGCTTCAAATGGGCGACTCTGTAGAGATCATACTTGCCAATCAAACAACCATACACTACAAAATCGATCAGATTTCCGTTGTAGAGCCTTCCGATGTATCTGTTCTGGAAGACCCGGGCCTTGGAGAAGTTCTAACGTTGATCACCTGTGATCCGCTGATCGATGCAACACATCGGCTCATTATACGCGCTGTAAAAGTAAACACTTAAATGGACTGCTACACCGTGATACAGCCTTAACCAAGAAAAAAACGTCAAAACACCCTCCCGCCTGCTCACGAAGATCAATTCTTCGTGGCATAGGCCGGAGGGTGTTTGATTATACGTTATTCGTATTTGTCCAGATCAGGGTGTCCAGCATCTCACTTTAGCGTTGGAACTGCTCTCTGCGCCGGAAGTACAAGTACCCTGCACTCCCCATAACCATCAGCATTAATCCCGAGACCGTGTAAACGATGGAGCTCTCTTCACCTGTCTTGGGCAGCATGCCTTGAGCTGACGTATGGCTGCTGTTCCCTGATGAAACCTCACGATCAGAATCTGTACCCGTAGGACGTGTAAGATCACCATCTTCGCCCGTATCATTGCCTTCTGTCACCTGAGGCTGCGTCTCATTTCCATCGACCGTTTCAGGCGCTGGAGGCGATGTCTCGGAATCATCATCCGGCTTGCTTCCACCCGCGCTTCCTTCTGCGGGTTCCGAAGGCTTCGTTACAATCGTACCAGGCACGGATATTTCCGGTGTTTTCCCATCAGGTGTATTTGGTTTCGTTGGTTCTGGAGTGTTGCCAATGTTAGGCGTACCCGGATTATACGGCTCACTCGGCCCGCCTGATACCGGAATAGCCCGGTTTGTCTTTTCTACAACAACGGCCTCGGTTTGTCGATTGGTAATTTCAAATACAACTGGCGTCTGATCCAATTGATAACCAGAAGGGGCCTTCACTTCAACCAACTGATACATATTGGGTTCAAGCTGCTGTAATTTAATCTCACCGTG
This sequence comes from Paenibacillus intestini, assembly GCF_030803945.1. Taxonomy (NCBI): domain Bacteria; kingdom Bacillati; phylum Bacillota; class Bacilli; order Caryophanales; family Paenibacillaceae; genus Paenibacillus; species Paenibacillus intestini. The sequence goes on from NZ_JAURUN010000010.1 coordinate 57,799, forward strand.
GAGATCGGTTGTCAATAATGTCGGGTTGATGCCTGTAACCACGTTAAACAGCCATTCTCCATCCGGCCCCATAAGTGCTGATTGAGCACGTAATTCAAAGACCGCACCTTGCAGATGCTGCGTTCGGCTTGCATTATATTTCACCAGCTTTACCGAACGGTCATTTTCCTTGTTTTCGATCGTCACTTGAGTGTCTGGCTTGGTAATGGATACCGAAGTCTCCGGGGTTTCTATCACGAAACCTTCAGCTTTGGTTTCCACCAGTGTATACACATCATAAGTCAGATTGCCAAATTCAATGATACCCTGTTGATTCGTAACCCCGGTATCCACAATCGTGTTGGAGGAATCACGCAGTTCGAACTCAATTCCGCTCAATGGAGCTTGATCCTTGGCATTTACTTTCGTTACGGTCAGTTTACCTCCCGTACCGATGTGGTTCGTTTTTGTAAGTGTCACAATTTGTGTCTGGTTCGCAGTAATCGTGAACGGAATAGGTGTACTATCCACTGTATAAAATTCCGGCGCCTGAATTTCAATTAATTCATACGCCCCTGCTTCCAAATCTCCTTTGGTGATTCTGCCGTTCACTCCTGACGTGAGTTCATTAAGCTTCTCACGCGTTGAGCCCTGAATGTGATATAACTCAAAAACGGCCCCCTCCAGCGTCTTGGCTGGATTTGCTGCATCTACCTTGGTCAGTTCAAAGCCCTGACGAATCTTTTCGTTTACAATCTCGAAGGCTGCATCCGCATCCTTGAACTGTATCGTTTTGCCTGAAATAGAACCATACTCAGCGTCTGTTAGATATCCAGCGGGTGCTGCAACCTCCTTGAGACGGTAGGGTACACCACTCGTGAGATGCAGTCGATAATTCCGACTGCTTTCGGCCATTCCGTTCGCATCTGTCGGTTTCAATGTTTCCAAAAGAATTGTTCCAGATGCATTATAGATCGCGAAGATGGCTCCTTCCAGCGGTTGTCCGGTGTCATCCACCTTATGCACTTTGATTTTCCCCACTCCGGTGGATGCCCCTCCGCCTGCACCAGCCATCGATACCTTGATACCAGCCTGGCTACCTTCTCCCGCAACGGAAGAGGACTGTCCTGCAAAATCAACCTGATTTTGAATTCTCTCGCCATCATCAGCATTGATGAAGGACTGATATTCCAGAAGATATGCCGTGTTTAAGTCGTGCTTAAATGTGAGAGTAAATGTGTTACCGTCCACTGCCAATTCATATTCCGATGGATCAACCAGCCGATCCTTCACCGAAACATCGCCTGAATTGTTTGCAGGCAGTTGAATTTCATACAGCTTCATTGAATCGGCAAGCAAAATCTGGTTGCCGGATAACGTGTCCGTTAATTCAGAACCCGCGGCAATGAATGACTGACTTGGATTAATGTTTACAACCCATGAGGCCAGATCTGATGTCCCCACCTGACGGCCTGTTTTGTTCACATATACTCCGCCATGGGCTGGAGTAACTACAGCCTTCTTGTCAAAACGTACAGGCCCGCCTTCAGCATCCGTCAGAACAACATGATTGCTGTACGAACCCTCCACTGCATACGCTCCGTCCAGACTCGTTTGATACACCACGCGATAAGCTTTTTTGCCGATGTCACCCAGATTCAGCGTAAAACCTTTGCCATCCGGGTTAAGCTGGAATTGACCCGATGTCAACGTGACCTCATCACCAACTGATGTAACATTGTTGGCACCCCTCAATTCAAGCTCATTCACTTTCAATGATCCATCCACAAAGGATTGATTCCCGATATAGGCATCCTTGAGAATGGCCTCCTGAAGATCGAACAGATTGTAATTCACATCAATGGTCCAGGTAATCGCTTTGTCCCTGGCGCTGTATTCGCCCCTCTTGTTACCATTCTCAATTGTGTAATTCTGGGGTCTGACCACAGCAAACTTTGTTATAGCGGTCTGCGGAATGCCTGATTCATTCCAGTTTAGCGTTGCCGTGTTGCGATATTCATTGTTTGTTGGCATTCCAGCCGTTGGATCAAAGCTTGTTTTATAAGTGATCAGATGTTCTTTATTAATCATACCGCCAGGTTTCAGGCGAATCGTAAACCCTTTTTCAAAATTCACATCCGCCGGGTCTGCTACAGGTTCTGCCTCGAACTGATCCTGCTGATCGCCACTGATCTGCAGACTGCCCGGAATAAGCTTCATATGTCTGCCTGTATAATCATCTGTGATGACGATGTCCGTCATCTCCTTTTGATCCCGGTTCAGCACAATCTGCCACTCGATTTCCTTGGCATTGAAATTTTCATTTTTTACACTCTTCGCAAAAATAACTTCCTCAATATTTTTTTGACCTTCCTTGGTCGTGCCATCCTGTGTGTTTACTGTATTAACTACAGTCTCATTTTCGTATATCCGCTGTATGGCCTGGGTGTCATATTCAATCTCATAGGCTTTATCAATATCGTTGTTGAACTGCAGCTTAAAACCTTCATTAAAACCGGTGCCGACACCAGTCACCGTGTAGTTTGCAGGATCAACCTCTGTTCTTGTACCAGGGCGACCATCCGATTGAATCTGTACTTCATATACGCGAAGTGAACTTGCAATCAGCCTCTGTTTTGCCGTATCGAAACGGTCTTCAAGCCATGCACTTGCCTGTGCAATGGTTTGCTGATTATAGTTGTACTGAACCTTCCATGTAATCGTCTGAGTAACTGGATCGTATGCACTTTCTTGTCCCGACTTGTTCAGCGGTTCATTGAAACTAACCGTAACACGTCCAAGATCGGATTCATTATACTCGCTCTGATCTGCTGTCAGCGTCACTTCATTGGAATAAGTTACACCTGTATAGGGAGCACTAGTCGGTGCCTGAATGTTCGTCTTGTATGTGACACGATATGCTTTGTCGATATTGCCCAAGTTTACAGGGAACTGGGTTGCTGTATTAACAACAGGACCTTCCTTCACGGAACCATTTAACTGGACCTCCAGCTCGCGGATCTCAATATCCCCTTGAAGTGACAGCCCCAGCGGTAATGTATCCTCCAAAACCACATTGTTCATGATCTTTTCGGCCTGATTAAAATCTACGGTCCATTCAATCTCATCCGAATTGAAATTATTTTTGTTTGCTTTCCCTGTCTTCTGAAGTTCATCCTTCGCGGTGTTTGCAAAATTCACATCAATAATGCCTTGACCTGCACCACTAAAATCAATCTTCTGTTTCAGTCCATCTTGCATCTTGCTCTCGTCAAATTTGACCCACACATAGAAGTTTCCTTCCAGCTTGGCATGTTCGAGCATTTCATTAAAGGTAAATACAATGGTGCCGTCCGGGTTCACCACGTATTCTCCGACGCCCCCGTCCAAACTGCCCCTCAGCTGTGAGCCTATCATAAACTTGTCAGGCAGGTGGAATGTGAAGGTCGATCCATCCCCGTAAGAATGGGTATCATCCCCAAATCCCCATTTAAAAACAACCGCAACTTCATCCGATATCCGTGGGCGAATATCCTCAATCTTGTCTCCCTTGACTTCGATCTGACCGTTGCCGTCATAATCCGGCTTCTGGTTGTACATCTGCACACTCGTAATCAGATTCTCCTGAATCTCGGGAGCTGCAGCAGCGGTAGCCATAAGGCTTACGTTTGTATGGTTCGCTTCCTCTACAGATGCCGTTTGATCCACATCTCCCTGGACTGATTCATCATCCGTAGTAGTATCCGTATTGTCCTGTTCCTCAGGAACCGTGTCATCCTCTTCTGGTGAAGGTGGTTCTAAATTATTCATTGTACCCGCCGAGATCAGGTTCGTGTCATCCTGAGCATGCACAGTTGATGTTAACACCATCCCTTGTAGCAATTGCGTAACCAGCAAAAGTGCAATCATCATGATGCCCACTTGTCTCTTCATGTTCCGCATATCCTCCTCGCTCATAATGTTGGCAGACGCCGAGGAATAGAATAACAGGGGAACCTATACAAAAAATAGACAATGGACATGCTGGCAGACTGGACAACAAAAAGAGCACCCGTCATGCGGTGCTCTTGGTACGAAGATACGTTGATACAGCTATATTTGACGCCACTGAACCTGAACCAGACTATATGCTCCTGCCCTCTATTACAAGGTCCAGTTAATTTTGACACGCAGATCTGTTGTATCTTCCATCTTGGAGACAAAATAAGAGATAGACTTCATACCCAGCTGGTACAGATCCTGCAAATCTTCGATCAAACTGCTCTCTGTGCCCTTATATCTGAAGGTTAACGAAGTTCCGCCCTCATTTAGCACACCCTGAACTTTGGTTTTGAGCACTGCGCGTTCCTTGACTGCATCCTGTTCATTATACAGAGAATACTCCAGTGCATGGTACAGCTTTTGGTATACCTCCTGCTTGTTTCCGTCCGTCTTCGCCAGTTTAAGCAGAGCATCACGGTAAGGTGCATAGGCTGCAGGGTACTTGTTTTTGCCTGTCCAGACATGGTCACGCGCCATCTCTTTATCACTTAACAAGTAGTAGCTATGACTCACAACGCCTTTGCGATCAGGTGTTGGATCATCCCACGTCGTGTCCATATGGTACCACTTTCCATCCAGCTTCACCAGGTTCCAGGCATGAAGTTGCCCGCCTGCTTGACCTTCAACGATGCGATTTTCAATCCCTACCCGCTCCAGCATGCGGTAAGTAAGCAAGGAGTATCCTTGACATACGGTACTGCCTGTCGCAAGTCCGTCATAAGCCGTATATTTTTGTAATGAAGTATCATAAGCAAGATTCAGCACAATCCAATCATGAATAACTTTAACCTTCTCATGACTCGTCATGCCGGGTTTAATAATTTCTTTGAGCACACTAGCTACTTTCCGATTCACATAATCGGTCTGCGCCTTCGTTTCCCGGTAAGAGAGGGTCACATCCACCTCGGCCGATGTATTGGAGCCTTTATAGTTAAACGCATAACTTTTCACTGTATATTGAATATAAGGATCACTCTTCATTGCTTCATCGATAGAGGTCTGCAACTGTTTCTTGAGGCCCTTCACATTCCCCTTGTAGGTAAACACCACTTTCTCTGTACGCTGCGACATCGCATTCAACAGTGTCTGACGCAAATCCGTCGCTGTAGATAGTTCGGACGTGCCTGACGCTGCATACAATTGATCCAGGTCAACTGTACGCGGCAACCAAGCGGCAACAAGACAGCCTGCCAGCAACATGGTGATCACTCGTTTACCGTTCTTACCCATGAAAGGACCCCACCCTTCTTCGTAGCATTCTCATGCCCTATTGTATCATAAAAGGTCTTGCTTTCATTGTTGTATATAAGTTGAATTAAAAATTTCACACAGTCCACTTCGTTAACGTGTAAAAGAATAATTCGACTTGTATCTTTCCAATCTTAGTGGAATCAAGTGGAAAAGGGACCTTCTCGGAAGGCCCCTTGAACTTTAGTTGCAGTCATCATGTTTGCCGCTTCACTTCATCCTATGTCTTTCTGGAGCAATTTATGAGTGGCTTTGCATGCGTACAGATTCGTACACATTAATGCAGGTCAGCCTGCCTGGAATCAATAAAGGCGGCTACCCGTCATGAACGTGTCCGTCTTCCCTTGCAACTTGGCAAGTCGTTCAAGAACTTGAGATGCCTCAGATACCGTTACTTTGCGAGCAGGCATGAATCTTCCCTCAATAGAAGGTAACAAGCCAAGCTTCAAGCTCAGAGAAACAGCGCCCTTATTGTTGATCGCACTGGCGTCGGCAATGTTAGGCAAATCTGACGGCTGCATATAGAATCCGGCGAGCTTCTCATAACGCAGAATACGCATCAGCAAGACCGCCAATTCCTCACGTGTCATTTCTTCCTCAGGTTTTAGCTGCTTCTCAGGGTCAGCTCCACCGATCCATCGTTGATCTATAAGGACTTTCACTGCCTTGTAATACGGACTTTCTATCGTTACATCAGCAAAAAGCTTCTCATTGCTCTCACTGTTATAGTACATGTCCATGTTCGGATTAATTGCTCTTGCCAGATAGTTGAACCAATCCCCCCGGGTAATGACCCGATCCGGAAATACACGTCCCTGCTCGTCAGCAATCAACACCTTATGCTTGGTCATGTTACGCAAAGCTGATTCAGCAATATGACCCGCAATATCTGTCGGTTCGATCTGAGATGCCGCATGGTCTAGACCGTACATGAAGAACCATTGACCTGTATTAGCATCCAGCAATTCATTCAAATTGTATAGAGATTTCTTACCGCTTACAGGTACATAAGCCAAATTCACCCCCACAGGTACAGGTTCACTAGTACCCAAACCGAACCCACCGTAACGAGCATAATTCAACGTTAACGTATATTTCTTCAGATAGAGTTCTTTAGCTTTTTCGTAAGAGATTGCAGGTGTAATATCTGCCGGTAGTTGCTCAGGAGATGCCGCAAGGCGTGTATAGAATTCAGTAATATCCCCATTGTTCCTTACCTGCACCTGTGCCGTGTCATCCTGAACCCGAATCCCGTTCAAATAACGCTGAAATACAAACGTACGAGCATCGTCTGCTTCTATCATTCTGGCCAATTGATACTGCTCTTTGGCTTGTGGTACAGCGGCAATGATCGTATTTATTGCAAGTTTCTCGGCCTGTGTTGAAGTAACCGTCTTTTTCTCCTTCTCTTGAGAAGGTTTTTCCTGCCCCATCTCTGGTCCAACCCGTTGCATCAAATTGTAGCTGTAGACCTGTCCGGTAACCGCATCGACCTGTGCCGAAATATCACGCATGAACATATAGGATATGTTTGCATTGCGATTGCTCCAGCTTAGACTCCAGACCTGGCTGTTCGCATTACCATAGTAACCTTTGGTTAATTGACTGTGTTCGAGTTTGTAATCCTTGGGAATGTCAAAATTGGCTGCAACCCGCTCTACTGCCTGTTGCACATTTAAGCGCTGACCGTTGGCTGCAACAAATGCCGGCCCATTGCCTGTTACTTTTTTATTTTGTTGTGAACTGCTCTTGTCCACGGCTTTTCCTGTCATCACGTCAATTCGGTCTAACGTGTTAGCGTTGATCGGCCCCATACTATCACCTTTGGGCAAATAACCGAGAACATATTTTTGCCCTTGTCTGGATGACCATTGTTCTTTGGAGATATAGGCAAGCTCTACATCAAATCCATCTTCAAATACCTGTCTGGCCTGCTCTTCCGAGGCCTTCGGCTTGGAGGAAGGATATTTCGCCGAGATGGTCGAACGTGAATACGATGTGGCTTGACCTCTCTCATCCACAGTTATGTAGACTGTCTCTGCATCCGACACGACGCCATCATGTTTTAAGTTATAGACAAACTGATATTCATTGCGGCCAAATAACGCTTGTTGTTCCACAGGTGAAACCGTGTCTCCTAGCGGCACATACTGTCCTTCCTGTAGTTCAGGAATTGCCTGATGTAGCAGTTCCAAAGCTGTTTTTTCAGCTTCTTCCTTGGTAAGTTGAACATCTGAACCGGATGACAGCTGACTCTCCACAAATTCAGATGGCAAATGTACGCTTAGGACTTCCCCCGTACCTGCATGCACATTCGCGCTGAATCCCATGGAATGATTACCTTGTACAATTTGAAATCCAATATCCCATACCTTGTAATCCGGCGGTGGGTAGGAATTGGATACATCGAAATTAGCAGACGAGATCGTCGCTTTTTTTAATAACGGAAACAGCTTTAATATATTATCAGCGGCTTGCCTGGATGAAATTTTTGCACCCTCCGGCACGTCATTGCTTGTTACGTCTAGTTGATCGTTTTCCCCCGACACTGCTTCATTCACTGAGCCAGTTCCCGCCTGAGCAGCGGATGCGCTCCCCGTCAAACCCGGTACCTGTGTCGTAAACAGCAGAGTTGCCATTGCTGTTGCTGCGGCTTTGGCTGTGAACGTTTTTAGCCTTCCATTCATGTTCCAATCCCAACTCAAAATGGTTACCTCTCCCTTCAATCTCATGCAGAATGCATCATAAATACTCTCGCATGAATTTTGCCATTCTAATCTATGATACCATAAGCTTCCTTTTTAATCGCTGTTTTCCGGGTAATTTTACAATTGTGAATTTCTGTATAATGAAAAAACAAAACAAAAAAACGCCAATCAAGTTGGCGTTTCCTTCTATCAACCTGCACTATGATGCAGATCTGTTCCGTCCTGATTTATTGTAGCTTCATCATGCGTAACTCGCTCTGGAGCAGAACGAACATGCATTTTCAGGAACGGAATCACCGTGTCCCAAAAAGCCGGGTCTTCCTCTGAGCAACTGTGTCCTTCACTGTTAACCCATAGATGCTCTACCGGCGGATCGGCTTTGGACATAAAATATTCCAGTTCACTCGGCGGAATAAAGTTATCCCCCTTGGAGTGTACCATCAGGAATGGCAACTGCATGCTTCTTCTCCGCTCATTCAGCATCATTACGGCATCATTCTGCTGATAAGTCTTTAAAGACTCACCTAACCGCCAAAACCAGATTCGGGGGATCAACTGTGCCAGTGGGAACAGCGGCAAACGCCGGCGTCTCAGTTCCGAACTGACGATCACCTGAAATTGGGATGGCATGGAGTCGGTAACCACGGCGGAAACTGGAATGCCTTCTGTAATTGCTAGAATCGTCCCCAGTCCACCTAAGGAATGCCCCAACACGCCAATCGCTTCGGGATCAATCTCGGAACGGCCTGATACATAGGTCAACGCAGCCAGTAGATCGTCCCTGAACAGATAGGCCGATGCAGCACGAACAGGATCACTGGCTCCATGACTACGTACATCATACATAAACAGTGCATACCCGGCCTCCCAGATGGGGCGTGCATAGCGTAATACACGAGAGCGATTGGAACCCCAGCCATGTGCGATGATTACGAGCGGCCAGGGCTTAGGAACATCGGGTCTCGCTGGAATAAACCAACCTTGCACCTGTCCCCCTCCACTTTCAAAGGTAATATCCTCAAAAGGCATCGGCGGTGTCAACGTAATCGGAATTTTTTTGGGTGTCTGGCTTTTTACCGCTGCCTTCCATAAACCACCCGCAGTTACAGCGGCCACTGCCAACATACCGCCAATCATCGTTCTCGCTTTCACAAGGCCTCTCTCCTCTCTGGCTACTGACATACGCTTATCATACGATAACAGGATCAACTACACGTTAAATGATCTCCACTTTTTGTTTGTTATAACGATTAACCGTGTAAACTCTTTTTATATATACCCCATTACGCCTAATTTACTTATTTCTTCTTAAATTAAAACCTCTGCTCCAGTGCCTTTACTCTTACCGTTACCTAACCTCAGTCTACCGGTCTGTTCTCGTTGTCGCCGCCTTCACAAATGCTCTCGCTCGCTCTGCAATCTGTGCACTATCTCCTGAATTCAGAGCTTCTTTTGGCAAAAGTGCACTTCCCAAGCCTACTGCGGCTGCACCTGCCTCATAATAGGAAGCGATATTCTCCAGCGTCGCACCACCCGTTGCGAGCAGTGGGATGTGATCGAGAGGTGCCTTGATTTCACGCAGGTATGGAATACCCAGACTAGCCACAGGAAACAGCTTAACAGCCCGTGCTCCTGCTTCATGCGCAGCAACAATCTCCGTAGGCGTCATGGCCCCGGGCCAAATCTCAACACCGTGTTCTACAGCATATTCAATGACAGACAGATCGACATTGGGGGAGACCAAAAATTGTGCCCCTGCAGACACGGCCTCCTTCGCCATGCTCACATTGAGTACCGTGCCTGCGCCGACATAGGCTTGTCCTTCGTGACGTTCGCGCCAGTCAGCAATGATCTGATGCGCATTCGGTGTATTCAGCGTGACTTCCATTAGACGAATGCCGCCTTCGGTCATCCCCTGACCGGCTGTCACCGCCGCTTCCCGGCTTATGCCACGTACAATTGCGACCAGTCTGGATTCGAGTAATACTTTTGTCAGATTCATATCCATTCACTCCCTTACTTCGTTCAGATTCGGCAGCCGAGGACCCGTCTTGGTGTACACTGCTTTTCCGTTAAAAACTATTGTAATGCATATGCTCCATTGGATGAAATACATTAATCCATATTAGGGAACTGTGGACGTAGTGATGTGAAGTTAGGGAATTTAAACAAAGCAACAATAAGTCCACCAGTGGTGTCAAGACATCAAGACATCAAGACATCAAGACATCAAGACATCAAGACATCAAGACATCAAGACATTTTCATTATGTGGTTGCAATTTATGAAAGCCGATTCGGTTTAGGCATAGCATTATAGCATTTAAATCTTCTAACGATCACCAGTGAGCTTATTTGGCCTGATTCGCCACTTTTTATTTTCTAACGATCTCCAGAGAGCTTATTTACTCAAATTAGTTATGATTTCACCCGATTTTGTCCATTTTTGGCGAAATAGCGTCTGTGGTGATCATTAGAATTTTCAAACCCCCAAAAGTCTTGAAATAAGCTCTCCTGTGATCGTTAGAATAAAGTCGGAGCCAGTTACCCACGCACCATGAATCCCATTAACGTAATGTAATAACCGCTCCGACATTTTAACATCCACTCCGAGATACATTCTCCAAAGAAAACTCTGAGCGAGGGTTTTCCACAAACTTATCCTTCGGGATATTAAGTTCTTCCGCGAGATCCCCAAGCGCCTTCGTTTATGTTTTGGATAAATTTCACCGCTTGTTACTTAAATTCTTCATTTATAACACTCCCGATTTTCTCCCCTGTGAGCACACTACCTTAATTTTGGTTTTTAAAATAGAAACAAAAAACCTCTTCATCGCGAAGAGGTGGACTCTTTTAACCTTGGGATTCATTCTAGTTTTTTTGAAAAGGAGGAGTTACACATGCAACATTTCCGTGCATTACATGCATTATGGCAACTAACGTGCTGATCATGTATCGCTATTCAAACCCATTAAACTAAACTCTATGCGTTCTCCATTACACTTTCCTTCGCCAAATCCTTAAAATATCGATCATTGTACAACATGCTTGGGTGAGTTGGATGATAAGTTAGGGCAATATCGTTGTGCTCCTTCGCTTTCGCTCGGTTGCCCATTCGATCATAACATACACATAGTTGCAGATGCGGCATCCAAGTCCATGCGGCTTCATTCAGTACAACCATCGGATCACCTGGACGGTTCGCCTGCACAGCCTGTTCGTACCAGAATATAGCTTGGCGATAGTCTTCTCTGTCAGCAAAATATCCCCCCAGTCGGCAACACACCTCTGCTCTAGGCAAATCATAGGCAAAAGAACGAAACAACGCCGCCGATTCCCGTTCCGGACGTTTCAGTACGGCCTCGCAATCCGCAATTTTTTGGCAGGCGGCAATCCGATCCTCCACCCATCCCAGTCCGGTGTCCAGAAATTTCTCATAGTAGGTTATGGCTTCCTCATGAAAAGCATGGTCTTTCAGTTCATTGCCAAAATAATAGAGGTCACGCGGTGAGAAGTCTTCACCGGCCTGTTCACGTTTGCGATATATTCGCAAATTTCGATCTGTATACACCTTATCTTTCTTATGGGTCACAGCCACATCACTATGCAGCAAATTGCCTGCTACAGCAAGGTATTCATGCACTGCACCAATCCAGCGAAACTGGCGATCCCGCCGCACCAGACGATTTCGCCGTAGACTATACGAGACCTTTCCATCTGGCGTGAAGGAGAGGTTGTAATCCATCGTTACACTGTCCACAGCCGGATCAAGCGACTGTTTCAATGCGATCAGCTTGGCGCGATCCTGCGGTTCAAACACATCATCCGCATCCAGCCACATAATATATTCACAGGAAGCTTGGTCGAAGGCGAAATTACGTGCCGCCGCAAAGTCATCCACCCACTCAAAATCGAAAATACAGTCGGTGTACTGAGCCGCAATTTGCCTTGTACGATCCGTGGAACCTGTGTCCACAATGACGATCTCATCGACAATTCCTTTTACGGAATCCAGGCATCTGGCGAGGGAAGTTTCTTCATTTTTTACAATCATACATAAGCTAATTCGAATTCCCTCTTCGCCTCGTTTAATTCTGCGGTTATAGGCCGCCGCCCCCGGTAAATCGGACAAACGATAGATATGATAGGCTGGGTAGTGGGTATCCACAAACAGTTGAAACCCATACGCCTGAGCACGAATGCAGAAATGACGATCCTCTCCCCAAAAAGAAACATTCGGGATACGGTCAAAATTCACTCCCGCTTCAAGTACAGATCGCCGAATTAGAGTACAAGCGCCTAATCCGCCCACCTCATAACAACCCGGAATACGTAGCTGGTTTAGAAAGGCGCTCGCCTGTGCGTCCTCATCCTGCGCCTCTGTTGCCTCGAGAACTGAACCCCCCCGCCGATAGAGTGCATATTCATCCTGAAGCCATACCTGCGGCATTTCCTTTGTTCCCGGTTGCCAGCTGGTCCAAAAAATATTGGATACAATCTCGTTTTGGTTCGATACCAATTGTTCCAGCGTTCGAGGGTGCAACACCAGATCAGAATCGATCAGAAACACGCCATCATATTGATGTTCACGTGCGTACTGTAAAATGTTATTTTTCAGCCTGGCCACTCGCCATACCTGTTCGTTTCTCCAGTAATGCCCACCTTCATCTTTGTTGTAGTTTCCTGGGTCGGCCGCGTCCCCACTCTCCGTACCATTCATATCGCGAGCATGGATCACCTTACCGTTATGTCGAAGTACAAAATCGTTCAGCATTTGGGAGGAGGCTTCCTCCTCATTATCATCTACAAACAAATAGTCTGTACGCACCGTCTTTCGCTCAAGGCTCTGCAGGGAATTCAGAAATTCATTCAGAATGGCAGCTGTCTGCCGTACAGGGCTAGCAATCAGGATACGCTCACGGGTACTTTGCGAGATGTCCTCATCCTCATCCTTTTCCTTTTCCTTTTCCTGTGGCTGTGGCTGTTGATGTTGGTTCTCCTTCTGAGATTTGGAGGGTATGGTATCCGCTTGTGTTTCACCTTGGACACTTTTGTTACTGTTTTTACGTTCTAGCGGGTCTTTCACCAATGAAGCTCACTCCCTTCCCTTAATCAGACCATGGAATAAGCCGAGGCTCTGCATCCAATATCGATTCATATTGCTCTTTCCAGCCATACCTTGCTTCGGGGTCCAGTGTTTGGTATCTCTCATATTTGCGAACGCGGTCTTCTTCTCTTGCCCAGCCATAATGCTTTACTCGCGGGGGATGACAGGCATAGGGCAGATGCTGAATGCTCAACGGGAATCGTCCGCAATGCTGCGGTGTTTCCTTCCATTCATAGACAATCCCGGGACGATACTTGACTAGAAAAGGTCGATAATACATATGAGCCTGCCAGTACACATCTTCCCGGTACGCAGTCTCACTCCACATATCATATAAACGGAAGTAAATCGCTTCTTCCAATCCACTTAAGAGGTCATCCCTCAAAACACCAAAATCCGGCGTTAAAACCTCGTCTGCATCTAAATTAAGAATCCATTCCGGGTTAGTTGAAAGGGTCTCCTCCCATTGTTGTTTTCGCAGACTCACCTCATCGGAAAAACGCGAGACCGGATTCTGCACTAGTACTAGAGGGATACCGTGTAAAAGCTCCCTACACATAGCAGCCGTCCCATCCGTGCTTCCATCATCAATAATGACAGCCCGATCAATCCATGCACGATGTGTCATAAGTGCCCGCCTAAGATATCGCTTCTCCTCGTTGCATACAATCATGGATAAGGTGATATGCGGCCTGTTCCTAACTGGTTGTTCCTTGCCCTGTTCCCGTTTGTGTTGCTCCTGTTCTTCCAACCCCACACCCCCATGCTTCCGGTTCTTTTAGACGCAAACCCTCTATATCCAATCTATGCTAAGCTGGAATCCGGTTATGCAGGGCAAAGTGTTCCGGCATAGCCACCTCGGGATTTACTTCACACCTAACACAAAAAAAGCACTCGCTTGCGCGAATGCTTTTGGAACAGGATATTTCTATTCAGTTTATTTTTGAATACGGACTATTTATGAAACCTTCGATTTAACGATATGCCGCCAAACGATCATTCAAGCCGCGTGTCTGTCCGTACACCTCTTGATAAAGGGCAAACAAACCGTCATATACCGCTACCGTCTCCGGGTTTGGTACGTAAGATTTCGCTGGACGAATAAACGCCGCCGCACACTCTTGCATTGTCGGGAACCAGCCACTGCCATAAGCCGCCAGCATAGCTGCCCCCATCGCCGGACCTTGCTCACTCTCCAGCTTCACAATCGTTGCATTGAAAATGTCCGCTTGCATCTGCAGCCAAGCTTCGTTCTTCGCTCCGCCTCCAATGGAGATCACCTCATTGACCGTCTTACCTGCACCACGCAAAATATCAATCGACTCACGTAACGAGAAGGTGATGCCTTCCATTACAGCACGTCCAAAATGCTCCAGTTTATGCCCGGCATCCATGCCGATAAAGCTGCCTCGAATGTTGGCATCCGGGTGAGGTGTGCGCTCCCCTACGATATATGGCGTGAACAACAATCCGTTGCTTCCTGCCGGAATCTGGTCAATTCCCTGTAGAAGAGCATCAAATGATTTGTCCGCTGCGAAGGTGTCTTTAAACCAGGAGAGACTGTATCCTGCTGCCAGCGTCACACCCATAATATAGAAGGCATCTTTCTCACCATGGTTAAAAAAGTGCACTTTCCCTTCGAAATCGAGATCCTTTCGTTCTTCGTACGAGAGAACAACTCCGGACGTACCGATGCTGCACATCGTCTGTCCTTCACTCAATATGCCTGCACCAATTGCACCGCAGGCATTATCGGCACCGCCAGCAAATACTTTGGTTGCTGGCGCCAAGCCTGTTTGCTCTGCAATCTCAGGCAACAAGGTGCCGACTTCGTCGAATGATTCAACTAGGCGCGGGCAAAGCGTCATCGGCAGATTAAATGCGGATGCGATCTCCGTGCTCCATTGTTTGCCTGCCACATCCAGCAGCAACGTACCCGCTGCATCGGAATAATCCATCGCGTAATCGCCAGTCAGGCGGTAACGGACGTAGTCTTTTGGCAACAGAAACAAAGACGCTTGTTCCAGCAATTCAGGTTCATTTTCCTGCACCCACAAGATTTTAGGTAACGTAAATCCTTCCAATGCACGGTTCCGGGCAATGCTGAGTAACTTGCTATCAAGAACCTTCTCAATCCGGCGGCACTGTGCTGTCGTTCGGGTATCGTTCCACAGGATGGCATTGCGCAGTGGTTTACCTTCTGCATCCACCAGCACCAGCCCGTGCATCTGCCCGGAGAAGCTTAATCCTTCAATCTCGGAAGGCTGCACGCCAGATACTTCCAGCAATTTGCGAAGCGACACAATTGTCTGCTCCACCCAATCCTCTGGATTTTGTTCACTATATCCAGCTTTAGGCTGGTACAGCGGATAAGCCTCCGATGCTTCAAATGCCACTTTACCTTCACGATTGACCAAAACGGTCTTGACCGCGCTCGTTCCGAGATCGACGCCAATTACATAACTCATAAGTATACTCCTTTCGTTTATACAGGATTGAAACCTTAGGTGCGGCATGCTGAGCCACTCCGTGTGCAGAAAACCCTCCGATCGCCCCTTACCCCCGGATTTCCTCACTTTCCCCTTTTCAAGGGTGAAATCCGGTTGTAAATGCGAACACTTCGTTTCTCCGGGTCCTTTCTGCTCACTCCGTTTCTACATGCCCTGTAACGTTGCTTTCAAACGGTACAAACGTACTCGTTTGGGGCAACTCGGGGGCCAACAATGATAACAAACCGTCCCCGCCTTCCCAGAGGAAAGCGGGGACGGTTTGAATGTCACGCTTATTCAACGTCCAGGGTGCAACATACTTTTGCACCGAGTAAGAAGAGGTATGATTCCTGCTTTATCTACGGCAATGATCTAGCCATAGGCAGTACGCTTGGGCAGGAATCTACTCTTCCTCTAAGACTGTTATTAGTCAGCCAGGATGTATTGGTTAAGCTTTGCTCTCAGCAATTCCTGACGTCCGGATTGGTTTTTGCGTGGGTTTTCGTTGTTCAAAGCATACTCCGCGAGGGAAGCAAGTGTTGCTTTACCTGCAACAACCTCTGCACCGATGCCTTCGTTGAAGCTGCTGTAACGTTGCTCGATGAATTCATCGAATACACGGTCTTCGATCAGCTTGGAAGCGACTTTCAGACCTTTCGCATACGTATCCATACCTGCGATGTGAGCCAGGAACAGATCCTCAGGTTCGAAGGAGCCACGACGAACTTTCGCGTCGAAGTTTACGCCACCTTTGCCCAAACCGCCGTTTTTCAACACTTCGTACATGGTCAGAGTAGCATCATACATATCAACCGGGAACTCGTCCGTATCCCAGCCAATCAGCAGATCGCCTTGGTTCGCATCCAGGGAACCGAGCATGCCGTTGATACGCGCTACGCGGATTTCATGATCAAATGTGTGACCAGCCAGCGTTGCATGGTTCGCTTCAAGGTTCAGTTTGAACTGTTTGTCGAGATCATATTTTTGCAAGAACGCAATGGAAGTTGCTGCGTCGAAGTCGTATTGGTGTTTTGTTGGCTCTTTAGGTTTAGGCTCAATCAGGAACTGAGCGTCGAAGCCGATTTCTTTTGCATAGTCAACAGCCATATGGAACATACGAGCAATGTTGTCTTGCTCCAGTTGCATGTCCGTGTTCAGCAATGTGTCGTAACCTTCACGGCCACCCCAGAAAACATAGTTTTCTGCACCGAGACGTTTACCTACTTCCAGACCTTTTTTGATCTGCGCTGCTGCGTGAGCATATACGTCTGCGTTGCAAGTGGATGCTGCACCAAACATGAAACGTGGGTTGGAGAACATGTTAGCTGTGTTCCACAGCAGCTTTTTGCCGCTTGCTTTCATGTGCTCTTCCAGCAAATCAACGATGGTGTCGATGTTGCTGTAGAATTCACGCAGTGATGCGCCTTCTGGAGCCACGTCTACATCGTGGAAACAGTAGTATGGCAGATTCATTTTTTCCATAAATTCAAAAGCCGCTTCCACACGAACTTTCGCTTTATCCAGACCGGAGTAGCTATCCCATGAACGTACTGCTGTTTCAGCGCCGAACGGGTCACTACCGCCTGCAGTTAATGTGTGCCAGTAAGCCATACCGAAACGGAAGTGTTCTTCCATCGTCTTGCCAGCAACAACTTCTTGCGGATTATAATGTTTAAAAGCAAATGGATTCTTGGAATCTTTACCTTCGAATGCAATCTTATTAACGGATTCAAAATAGGCCATGTGATAAATGCCTCCTCAAAAGTTTTAAAAGAGTTTGTTTAAGAAATCGTTTACACCGTTATCCTAACACATCCATTTTACTTTGTCTATTGGTTAAACAAAGTAAAAATAAAATTGTTTTTTCCCGCTTCGTTTACGCTATAATAGTCGAATAGCTTCTTAGCGGATATACATGAAATCCTTTGTTACAAAGAATAGGAGTGTCTTATCGATATGAAAATTACCGGAGACCAGATGCTGGTCAAAAAAATAAACAAGTCGATCGTACTGGATACGATTCGCCGTCATGCCCCCCTTTCCCGGGCGAAATTGTCCGAAGTGACCGGTCTCAACAAAGCAACGGTTTCCAATCTGGTAGCGGATCTGATCAGCGATGAGTTGGTGCAGGAGATTGGGCCAGGAGAATCCAGCGGTGGACGTAAACCGCTAATGCTGCTTTTCAGAGGTACGGCTGGATATGCTGTTGGTCTGGAACTGAGCGTAACGCGTTTGAAGGGAGTACTCACCGACCTCGAAGGTCATATCGTTGCCGATTATGCCGTCGATCTGAAGCAGCATGATGCAACGTCTGTATTTGAACAATTAAAGCTGGCTGCGAGGCACCTGATGGAACAGGCTCCCCCCTCTCCGCATGGAGTAATTGGCATAGGCATCGGTGTTCCAGGGATGGTGGATGAGCAAGGAACCGTACTGTTTGCGCCCAACTTAAAGTGGGAAATGGTGCCTTTGCGATCCATGATGGAAGAAAGCTTCAACCTTCCCGTCACGATTGATAATGAGGCCAACGCGGGAGCACGGGGCGAATTAAACTTTGGTGCAGGTGTTGGTGTGCGTCATCTGATTTATATCAGTGCAGGGATCGGGATTGGTTCAGGCATTATGGTTGATGGTGAATTATATAAGGGTGCGTGGGGTTACGCGGGTGAGACTGGACATATGTCCATTGAAGCAGAGGGTCTGCCTTGTTCTTGCGGTAATCGGGGATGCTGGGAGTTATATGCTTCGGAAAAAGTATACGAACACCCGGATCAGCAGCACCTGCCTGCACATACGACCAAAGAACTGATTGAACACGCCCAGAACGGACATCAGGACGTGATCGCCTTATACAATATCATCGGACGCAAGCTGGGCGTTGGCATTACCAACATCGTAAATAGCTTCAACCCGGAGCGTATTATTATTGGCGGTCCGCTTTCGGAGGCTAAGCCTTGGATTGAATCTGCCCTCAAACAGGTGGTCGAGGAACGTACCCTGCCTTATCACCGTCGAAGTCTGCAAGTGGAATGGGCTGCACTTGGTAGCCGTTCGACTCGAATAGGGGCTGCTTATTCTGCAATATCCCAATTTTTAGGTAATGTAAGGGTCTCTGTTTAATATTTAGCTAAAAATCATTAAAATTGACAAGATTTCGCCCCATTTCCTCCCTTTTTGTTAAAGAAATCCAGAGGTATAATGAGATTATGTGATTTTTGTCATGGCAGCGTTCTCGTTGCCGTGTTATCCGATAATGAAACGGAGTGAAACTCGTGACCTACGTGGATACATCAGATATCTCGGCGCCAGTATTTGTCACCGTACTCCTGTTCCTGATTGTGCTTGCGCCCCTGTTCAGCCTGGGCATACTTCGTTTTTTTCAGAGCAAAAAGAAGGCTGGTCTCATGTACATGCTGTCAGGCTTACTGGTGTATGTCGTATTTCAGACATGCATGAGTATTTTTTTCTAGCGAAGAATTCTTTACGCTTGAATGTACTCCTATACTCAAAGGCAAATGATGTTGCTCCGACTAAAAAGGAGACGCTTATGCGCAATGTCCTCAAGTCCAGACGTTGTCTTACGCGTCTTCTTTTTGTTTTCCCCCATTTCTTCCAACATCAGAAAAATTAAAAAAAGACCGTACCTTATACGGTACGGTCCCTTCCCAATCTTACTTCTATATTCAAACGGCTCGCGCGAACCGGAATAGCTTCAATTCTGTTAAACTACATAGCCAGCAACCATAGCTAGCCAAGCATGAATTAAGCGTCCAATACTTTAGCAAATTGTGTTTTATTCATACCCAGAATGCGGTGTTCACCGATTACAGTCAAAGGAACTGCACGTACGCCCATATCCCATACTTGTTGTGCGAACTCGTCACTTGTTTCGATGTTGCGCTCTTCGTAAGCAATACCTTTATCAGCCAGGAAAGTCTTGACGGATTTGCAGTTCGGGCAGTTGGTGGATGTGTATACAATTACGTTTTCCATGTTTAGTTCACCTCAGAATTATTATTTGTTATATATGGTTAATTATTTATAAGCTAAATGAAGCACTGTTTAAACATCGGGCTTTCCGAATTACAACGCTACTGCGCTGTGCTCCAGGCTTTCAATGAATTTCTCGGTGTCCATTGCAGCCATACATCCGCTACCTGCAGCGGTAATGGCTTGTTTGTAACGTGTATCCTGAACGTCACCACATGCGAATACGCCTGGAATGTTTGTCTCAGAAGTACCTGGAGTTGTCAAAATGTAACCATGCTCGTCTGTAGTAATCTGACCACCCAAGAAACCTGTGTTTGGTGTGTGACCAATCGCTACAAATACGCCGCTTGCCGGAATCACTTCTTCTTCACCAGTTGCGTTGTTAAGCACTTTCAGTCCAGTTACGCCGTTGTCGCCAGCAATCACTTCAAGTGGTGTGCGGTTCAGTGCCATTTCTACTTTCTCGTTGCTGCGTGCACGATCTTGCATGATTTTGGAGCCACGCAGTTCTTCACGACGGTGCACCAGTGTTACTTTGGAACCGAAACGGGACAGGAAGCTTGCTTCTTCCAGTGCGGAATCGCCACCGCCGATAACGATAATTTCTTTATTACGGAAGAAGAATCCGTCACATGTCGCACATGTGCTGACACCGCGGCCCACGTTTGTTTCTTCTCCTGGGATACCCAAATATTTAGCAGATGCGCCTGTAGACAGAATCAACGTCTCGGATACGAGTTCGCCCATACCCTCGACTTGAATTTTGAAAGGACGCTCGCTCATGTCGATGTTGTTTACCCAGCCCGTACGGAATTCTGCGCCAAAACGCTCCGCTTGTTTACGCATGTTGTCCATCAGTTCAGGGCCCATGATGCCATCAGGGAAACCCGGGAAGTTCTCCACTTCTGTCGTTGTTGTAAGTTGTCCACCCGGTTGCGGTCCTTCAATAACGAGTGGGTTCAAGTTGGCACGTGCCAGATAGATTGCTGCTGTCAGCCCTGCAGGGCCTGTTCCAATAATAATTGATTTATACATGTATAGTTCCTCCCCCATGTTCTGCAAAAAGATCAAGCTCTCCGGCATCAAAAGCGCGAGCCTTTGCATACACTAGAACGGATAGCCCACATCATGTCCATAAGAGCTGCCTACGAATATGACGATTCACCTATGCAGAAACGGAATTCTAATTTATAATCATTCTAATCTGTTGTTCATTATGATCTCTTTTATGTACGGTGTCAATGCTCGGCAGCGATTATGAAGAAGTCTTCATCAGGAGGGAAAATGGAAGCATGAACGACGCTCTACTCGGCAGTATTATTTCGGCCATGTCTACCGGACTTGGGGCCGTACCGATCTTATTTATGCGTAAAATATCACATCGTCTGCGCGACATTCTGCTCGCTTACGCAGCGGGTATTATGACTTCAGCCTCGGTGTACAATCTCATTCCCGAAGCACTGGGACAATCTAATTTATTTGTTCTTGCTTTTGGCATTATGCTCGGCAGTCTGGTTCTGCTGGTGCTGGAGATGCGTATTCCGCACGTAGATCTGGAAAACCCCGAAAAGATGCCTTTCAAAATTGAAGGCAAAGCTTTCATGATTATCGCAGCCATTACGATGCATAACTTGCCGGAAGGCTTGTCTGTCGGTGTAAGTTATGCAAGTACGGATGAAAACTTAGGCAACCTGATTGCCTTTTCTATCGGTTTGCAAAATGCACCGGAAGGCTTTCTCGTCGCTCTCTTTCTCGTCAATCAGAACATCGGCCGCTTTAAAGCACTTGGTATTGCAACATTGACTGGGGCTGTAGAGATTATAACGGCCATGATCGGATATACACTCAGTAGTCTTGTTGCCGGACTGGTGCCTTACGGTCTCGCGTTCGCAGCAGGTGCGATGATGTTTATCGTTTATAAAGAGCTCATCCCTGAGAGTCATGGTGACGGCAATGCACGCGCAGCTACGATCTCCTTCCTGTTTGGTCTGATTACGATGATCGGACTAACCGAACTGTTCTAGATGGGTGAAAGGCAAAAGAACCCGGACCACAGCGGATGCTGAAGTCGGGTTCTTTTTTTAGCCACAAATGAAGATTCCATGAAATTACTGAAATTGCTGAAATCATCTGTAAGGCAATTTATATTTTCTTTTTATTTAAACGATCAAGATTGAATAAATCGAATCAGTTCAGCATTGAATTTTTCCAACTCATCGTAAAATGCACCGTGTCCACTCTCTTCAAACACAACCATTTCAGCCGAAGGGATCGCTTTGTGCATCTCTTCAGCGAATTCGAACGGACAGATTTCATCTTTTTTACCGTGGAAAATGGCTGTAGGCACCTGGATCGTTTTCAATTCCCCGCGCAAATCCTCATCACGCAACGCCATCGCACTGTTAATCGTACCATAAGACGAAGCTTCCATGCCTAGTGCATGGAACCATTGCATGAAAGGCTGGCTGTGCTTCTTCGCAAAAAACATTCCGCCGAACGTATCCAATAGCTTCGCACGATCCGTGAAGATCGGCTCAATAATCTGCTCATTCAGCTCATCCGGCGTTAAACCGTACGGATAACCTTCACGCTGCGTAAATACAGGTGCCGCCGCCGACAGCAGTGCCAGCTTCGATACTCCGTGTCCCTGATGACGCGCCATATAATGTGCCGCGATAGCACCACCCATGGAGAAACCAGCGAGTATGGCATCTGTCAGCCCCAGGTCGTCAATAACAGCACGAACATCGTCTGCCATGCGGTCATAATCATATCCAGTAGACGGCTTATCGGATAAACCATAACCTCTGAAATCCATTGCAATGGTACGAATGCCGTGGTTCGGTAGCACATTCAATTGGTATTCAAACATTTTATAATTGACAGGCCAGCCGTGCAAAAATAGTACCGGAGTCCCTTCACCAATATCTTCAACATATACTTTTACATTCGGTTCAACTTGTACATAACGGCCCATTGTTCACAGCTCCCTTTATCGTTAAAAGTAATTATCGTCAGTGAGATACATTGCATTACATTGTATCGTCTCTTCGACTATTACCCTCTGACAACAGGTTCAAACGGGAGCTGCTGGGGCACTGTGCGTTAAAGCACAACTTAACGCAACAGTCGAAGTCCATTCAGAATCACCAAAATGGTACTGCCTTCATGACCAACCACTCCAAGTGGCAAAGCAATATCTTGTAAGAAGTTACCTGCGATTAACGCTAACATAACTGTAATGGCAAACCACATATTATGCTTCACCGTGCGTTCGGCTCGCCGAGCTTGCCCGATTACCCAAGCAATCTCTTCGATATTATCATTCATAAGCACCGCATCGGCCACTTCAATTGCTGTCCCACTGCCTGATAACCCCATGCCCATCCCCACTGTTGCTGCCGCAAGTGCAGGCGCATCATTAACCCCGTCACCAACCATCAGCACATGACCATATTGCTCACGGAGCGCTTGCACCTGTGTGACCTTATCTTCAGGTAGCAGTTCAGCATAGACCAGACTAACCCCGGTTTCACCGGCAATGACCCAAGCTGAACGGGCACGATCACCGGTTAACATCGCTACTTTGACACCCATGCTCTCCAGCTTCTTCACAGCTTCAACCGCCTGTGGACGGATCATATCCCGCATCGCAATCAAACCCGCAAACTCACCATTGACAGTTACAACAGATATCGTTTTGCCTTCCTGCTCCAGTCGGGTACATACCGCTTCCCAGTCTGCTTCACCGTTTACGAGTACATCATTGGCTATAGACTCCACAGCTTTGCCATTCTTTAATTCGCCAGTTGGCGTTACAGCTAGTGTTTCCCTAGCTTCTCTCTCTTCCATCGTCTGCTTCTCTTGTATCTCTTGTGCCCAAACTGTTCCATCCAGCCGCCCAATCTTCCACACGACGCCACTTATGCTTCCTTGAATGCCGTGTCCTGTAATAGACTGCACATGCTCTGCCTCTTGTAGAGGTAAGTTTTCTTTACTCGCCTGTTCCACGATAGCCCGAGCAAGGGGATGCATCGAGAGATTTTCAACAGACGCCACTGCGGACAATAATTGCTCTCTGCTTACGCCCGGTGCAGTGAAGATATCCGTTACTTTGGGAGTTCCCATCGTGAGCGTACCTGTTTTGTCAAAAGCGACCACTCGGGTATGAGCAATATTCTCCATATGCGCCCCTCCCTTGAACAAAATCCCGCGGCGAGCGCTGCTGGACATTGCAGACAGCATCACAGGCATGATGGAAGACACCAGTGCACAAGGTGATGCCACGACAAGAAAGACCATGGCTTTGTAAAAAGCTTCATTCCACGTCCATCCCAAGAGTAGTGGTGCTCCTACAATAACAAGAAGCGTAACACCTACAACAATTCGTGCATAGATACCTTCAAAACGTTCCATAAAACGTTGCGAATCCGGTACCTCGGCTTGCGCTTCCTCCACCAGCTTGATGATTTTTCCGAATAGTGAGCCCTCGGCCGACTTGGTGACTTCAACATATAACGCCCCCTCACCATTCACTGTACCAGCGTAAACTTCGTCCCCTGCACTCTTATCTACTGGCATCGATTCCCCGGTAATCGACGATTGATTGATAAAAGAACTTCCCCGATAAACAACTCCATCCGCAGGAATCAGCTCGCCTGGCTTCACGAGTAGCAGATCCCCCGGTTGTAAATCTTCAATCGCCACGACATTCATTTGTCCATCCTCGATCCGCAGTGCCGTCTCCGGTTTAAGTGCCAGCAAAGATGAAATGTCTTTGTGACTACGCTCCGTCGCGTAGCTTTCCAGTGCTCCACTAAGGGCAAAAATAAAGATCAGCATCGCGCCTTCATTCCAATAACCAATTGTCGCCGCTCCAAGTGATGCGGCAATCATTAGCAAGTTAACGTCCAGATCACGATCCTTAACCAAAGTTTCGACACCTTCTTTGGCCTTCGTCCAGCCGCCAATCCCATAAGCGGCAATGTAGATTATCACAGACAACGTGGCAAAATAAGGTGCTATCCCCCATGCAATCAGCATCATGATGCCACTGCCCAGCGCTGCCTGCATCTCCTTGTTCTGCAACATCGCGCGAAAATTCGGTTTCTTGCCCCGTTTGGGTCCAGGAGTATGGGCCGATTGTTGCTTGGCTTGCTGTTTCCCTTGTAAAGGCTGATGTATCGCTTGCATATAAATCACGTTCCCTTCGAAGGTTTTGTTCTCATCTGACTGCATTGCCCAAGTTGTATTGAGAATGAGAGCCATTGTTATTGCCCTAAAAATGGCACATGCTGCTACGGGAATCCCGTAGCAGCATGATTTTGAGACGATCGGCACTTTCATTAGATCATTAATCCAGTGAGAATGATAATCATTTTTGTACTTATGCAATTATTTTTACTCAATACAACTTTTTCTCAATTATATGCCTGTATTGTTCATTTGTAAATGGGTGTTTCAGGCTAACGATCATGAGAAACCTTATTTCATCGAAAATGCATCATTTTTAATGCTATCGATCACTAGGAACACTATTCTTTGCATTTAGCCCATTTCTCGCCCCTAAATGCTGAAAAATGAATAAATAACTTCTCTGCTAATCGTTAGATTTTAAATCTCGGTAAAAGAGGCAAATAAACTCCGTGGAGATCGTTAGCGCTAGCTCCTCCTTCTCCTCGTTCCAATGACCTAAAGATAAAGGGATACTCGTTCGTTATGTACCTACCATAAAGCTTTGCCACAAAGAACTCTTCATACAAAAAGGCCAAAGCCCACTGAACATGGCTTTGACCTTTCAAGTACGACATACTTTGATACACCTACAATTGTAATTTACTTTTACGCGCCTACACTCGCACCTTGGCTCGCTTTAATCGCCTGCTCCAGATCATAAATGATATCCTGAATGTTCTCCGTCCCAATGGACAAACGAATCAATTCCGGATTTACGCCAGCTGCTGTTTGTTCTTCTTCCGTCAATTGAGCATGGGTTGTGCTTGCCGGATGGATGATCAATGACTTGGAGTCACCTACGTTCGCAAGGTGGGAGAACAGTTTCACGCTTTCGATCAATTTACGCCCTGCCTCTACACCGCCTTTAATGCCGAACGTCAGAATCGCACCTTGTCCTCTTGGCAGATATTTCTGCGCAAGCTCATAGGATGGATGACTTGGCAGACCAGCATAACTCACCCACAGAACATCCTCATGTTTCTCCAGATACTCTGCAACTGCCAGTGCATTGCTGCTATGACGTTCCACGCGAAGATGCAATGTCTCCAAACCTTGTACCAACAGCCAGGAGTTAAATGGTGAAATGGACGCTCCCAAGTCACGTAGCAACTGTACACGTGCTTTGATAATATAAGCAATCGGTCCAACCGCTTCTGTGTATACAACCCCGTTATAACTTGGGTCTGGTTCAGTCAGTCCTGGGAATTTGCCGCTTGCTTTCCAGTCGAATTTACCGCTATCTACAATCACACCACCGATGGATGTACCATGCCCGCCAATGAACTTGGTCGCCGAGTGAACGACAATGTCCGCTCCATGTTCAATTGGACGAAGCAGATACGGACTTGGGAACGTGTTATCCACGATCAGAGGAATACCGTGCTCATGGGCGATTGCTGCCACGGCTTCAATGTCAAGTACATTACCTTTCGGGTTACCAATCGTTTCAGCGTACAATGCTTTTGTTTTCTCCGTAATCGCCGCTCGGAAGTTCTCCGGATCACTGGAATCTACAAATTTCACATCAAGGCCCAGTTTCGGCAACGTTGTGGAGAAGAGGTTATACGTTCCGCCATACAGACTTGCCGAGGACACGATCTCGTCTCCAGCACCGGCAATGTTCAGCAAAGAGAACGTAATAGCTGCCTGACCCGAAGCCGTAGCCAATGCGCCTGCTCCACCTTCCAGAGCAGCAATCCGCTGTTCAAATACATCCGTTGTTGGATTCATCAGACGCGTATAGATGTTGCCAAACTCTTTCAAACCAAACAGATTAGCAGCATGCTCCGTATCACGGAATCCATAAGATGTTGTCTGGTACAAAGGTACAGCTCTAGATTGGGTTGTTGGGTCAATCTCTTGACCTGCATGAATAGCTAATGTTTCAAATGAAAGTTCACGTTCGTTTGACATAATTCTGAATCCTCCCTTGATATATGCACTCTGGTGCATCCTGATCTCAATTACTGGCTTCTTGATGTCTCATCATGGCGGCTTATGTTTTCCATATTCTCTCACAAGATGTCGGTTTTGAAAAGAGTTATTTCCGATTTTTCCGATAAGAAATGTTAATATGTAAAGTATGATCCTGCTGTACTAAAAAAACCTTTGCCATGGCAAAGGTTTTTCAGTTCATTCATCGTTAGAATTTCTTCTAATCTCTCATTGCATTTCGTGCAGCTTCATCATTCAGCATAAAACTTTTCATCCGCTAAAGGAACGGATCGTTGACCAATTCTCTACTAGTCATTCAATGCTTACGGTTATTAAACCTTCACAGCGTCCCATACCGCTCGCAGATGCTTGGCAGCAGGCACAGCCTCTTCTGCATTCACACCTTCCAGCGAGATATCAATGTGTGGTTTATATGTCTTGAGCAATTCGAAGAACAAAGGATAATCCAGAATGCCCGCACCAGGAACGGGATTATACTTCTCACCCTGTGCATTGAAAGCTACATCTTTCGCATGAATCACGATCATCTTCTCATACAGCTTCTCCATTACTTCACGCAGAAAAGCTCCTTGATCTGCTGTATGATGCTGTTTAATAAGATTGCACGGATCAAACAACATGCCCAGATTGGATGACGGAATCTCTTCAAACAACCGGGTCATATGTTCATGCGTATGAAGCGTATGGGTCGCCACGGGTTCAATGGCAGCATGTACGCCCCATTTTTCAGCTTCCTCCGTGATCTCCTCCAGCGTATCTTTCAGAACACTCCATGACTTTTCATCATATGTGTCTGGATGAGAATCCTTATAAGTCGTTCGTTCTCCTGTTTCTGTTGCCACCATACTGCACCCAAAATCCCGGGCATAACGCAGATGTTCCTTGAACCGGTTAATATCTGCGCGACGGCGTACAGGATCAGGATCAATCGGGTTGATGTAACAGCCTAGAACGGCAATTTTCACCCCGCGGCTAGCAAATTGTTCTCCTACCTCATTAGCGAATCCAGGACTCAATTTGCCGTTCGCTGAATCCATGTCCGACAATGCTTTGGCAAGAGCCAGTTGCACGGAGTTGAATCCGTTGTCCGCAATGATTTGCGCCAGCTCAGCTGTAGGCCGTTTACCAAACGTATGGGCCAGAACACCAAGTTTCATCTCATTGCCTCCTTCTGCAAAACGGATCTTGGATGACGGATTAACGCGCCATCCATCCGCCATCCACATTAAGTACGTGACCATTCAAATAATCCGATGCAGCAGAAGCCAGGAACACCACTGGACCTTTCAAGTCCTCAGGTGTTCCCCAGCGACCTGCTGGAATACGTGCCGTGATATCGCGGTAACGGTTCTCGTCCGCACGAATTTGAGTTGTATTATCCGTTTCCATATAACCTGGAGCGATACCGTTAATCTGAATGCCTTTGCCAGCCCATTCATTAGCCAGGGCTTTCGTCAACCCGGCAACGCCGTGTTTACTAGCCGTGTATCCTGGAACATTAATGCCACCTTGGTAGGAAAGCATCGATGCAATGTTAATGATTTTGCCACTTCCACGTTCAATCATATGTCTCCCCGCCAGCTGGCTCAGGAAAAATACACTGTTCAGGTTCAACGCGATGACATCATGCCAATCCTGATGTGCGTGATCCGCTGCCGGAGTACGGCGAATAATGCCGGCATTGTTGACGAGAATATCAATTCTGCCTTGGAAAGAAAGTGCTTTTTCAAACACAGCTGACAGTTCCTCTTCCTTGCTCAGATCAGCTTCGATGATATATGCTTTACGTCCCAGTGCTTCAATTGCACTTGCCGTCTCCGCCGGTTTGGAGTAAGACACCAGCACCACATCTGCCCCCGCTTCAGCGAGGCCAACTGCCATTCCTTGCCCGAGTCCTCCTGAAGTACCTGTCACCATTGCAACTTGTCCGCTTAAATCAAATGGGTTCATGAACATTTCCTCCACATGTCTTTGATATGCAAATTACAACTGTATCGTTCGTTATTTCATCCCGTTAAAAATACATGAAGTTAACTTGTGTAATCCACGTTGACACCACTCTGCCTGTATAAAGCCGCTGTCCCTTCGTCCAGATTCCGGTCACTGATAATATAATCCAGTTCAGAGCACTGTGCGAAGGTACGGAGTGCAAATTGCCCGAATTTGTAATGATCCACTACGCCAAACACCTGCTGTGCAGCAGCAATCATTGCTTTCTTCAGAGGAACCAAATCCCCGGTATAGATGGACAAGCCAAATTCAGGATGAAGCGCCGTTGTTGAAATGAAGGCTTTGTGAATGTTCAGACCGGAAATAAATGCCGCCGTATCTTCACCCACCAGCATATTACGCACACGCGCTCCACCAGGAACGACCAGTCGCACCTGTTCCTTTTTCGTCAGCTCTGCAATGATGTACAAATCACTTGTGATCACCGTCAGCGGCTGGTTATCGAGCCGCTTGGCCATCTCTAGCGTGGTGCTGCCACCATCCAGTGCTACAATATCCCCAGGCTTAATATAAGCAAGTGCTCGTTCGGCAATCTCGGTTTTCTCGGACTGGTGTTTCTCCAGTGCCCCGCGGCTGTTCAGAATCCCATATTGGTCATTCTGAGCCAGCATAGCTCCGCCGTGTACACGCACGAGCAATCCCATACTCTCCAGCTTATCGAGATCCTCTCGCACCGTTTTGCCAGTCACCTGCAACAGTTCGCTCAGGTCACTAACCGTGACCTCCTGGCGTTCTAGCAGAGCCTCCATGATCTTTTCATGTCGTTTCAATGGATTCATCTAATCAACTTCCTATTTCTTTCTTATTTCAGATCCTTCATCGCTACGCCGTCCATGTCTTCGAACGTTTGGTTTTCTCCAGCCATTGCCCAGCAGAAAGTGTAGTTGCTTGTGCCCACACCGCTGTGAATAGACCAGCTTGGAGAGATGATCGCCTGACGATCACGTACAACGAGATGACGCGTTTCCGTTGGCTCGCCCATCATATGGAATACAACGCCATCTTCAGGCAGGTTCCAGTACAGGTACACTTCGGAACGGCGGTTATGCGTATGTGCCGGCATCGTGTTCCACATGTTACCTTTGTTCAACTCTGTGATACCCATAACGAGCTGACAGCTCTTGATCCCGCCTTCACCTTGGTGAATGTAACGGTAGATGGTACGTTCGTTGGAGGTTTCGATGCTGCCGAGGTGGTTCGGCTGTGCTTGCTCTTGAGTTGCTTTTACCGTTGGATAGGTATGGTGAGCTGGTGTAGAAACAAAGTAGAACTGAGCCGCCTGCTCTGTGCCATTGCTCTTGAATACCACTTCCTTAACCCCTTTACCGATGTAGAGGCATTCTTTGGCTCCAATCTCATACACTTCTCCGTCCGCTGTTACTGTGCCTTGTCCACCCACGTTAATGATACCGATTTCACGACGCTCCAGGAAAAAGTCCGTTCCGATATCTTTCAAGTTAACTTCAAGAGTGATGTCCTTGCTCTGTGTAACTGCAGTTCCGACAATGTAACGATCCACATGGGAGTACACAGTCACCAGTTCGTCTTTGGCAAACAATTGCTCCATAAGGAATTCCTCACGCAAACGAGCTGTATCATACGTTTTTACTTCATTCGGGTGTGCTGCATAACGGTTTTCCATTAGTAATCCATTCCTTTCGTCTTGTGAATTAAGTTTAGAGTTGAGCTCATTGATGCCTTGTGGCTTTCAATGAAGTTCACTATGTTTATTAAAGTTCATATGAGTTCATTTTAGTTCATTTCCTATCATTTGTGTACCCTTATTTTTATGATTCAACCAAATCACTGAATTGTGTTGGCTATTTCTAGTAAAACTTGTGACTCCAGTAACAATAAAACTCACTACGAAAAAAAGATGATTTCTGCAAGATAGCAGAGATCACCCTTTTTTAGTCAACTCTCTTTTTTTAGATCACTTGATGAATAGAACTGTATTTACATTAGATCAATTCGGACTTTTGAAGAAGCTTCCGGATAATCGTGGCTACCTCAGCTCTTGTAATATAAGCCTTAGGTACAAGTGCTGTGGCACTTCTGCCAGATATGATGCCTGCTTGTACACTTTCCATAACGCTACTTTGTGCCCACTGAGAGACACTAGCCGCATCTTGGAATGAATGAAGTATTCCATTTGTCGATTGTACAGGCTGCTTTTCCTTCAATCTGGTCAGAGTCATTGCCTTGGAAATGATCACCATTGCCTGTTCACGTGTAATCTTATCCATCGGACGGAAGGTACCATCTGGATAGCCATCAAGCAATTCGTATGCATAAGCCGTACTAATTACACTGCTGTACCAATCGGAAGACTTAACGTCCGAGAAAAGCGTAGTCTCGTTCTCAAGTTTAAGTCCCAGTCCTCGAACAATGCTGGCTGCGAATTCGGCACGTGTAATATCTTGGTCGGGATTGAACTGTTCATTGCCGGTACCGTTGACAATCATTCGGGAACCCATATCGTTCACAGCTTCTTTAGCCCAGTGCTTTGCAACATCACTGAATTCTAGTGGGTGCCAGACAACGCTATAAGTGCTGTTTGTTAAACTGTTGATCTGAGCGTAATACATTCCCTCCTTGAAAATCACTTTGGTTGGTACATGCCTTACCGATCCATCCGGCTCTACCACCAAGCCTGTTGTGATCTTATTCGGATCAATACCGTTCGGAAGAGCAACGCTTCTTTCAACATATGCGTTAAATTTTGATACGTCAATGGTCGTACTTCCATATGTTGCGCTAATCTTGAAATCCGTCGGTGGAGCAACGAGCGTGAGCCCAATCTTCCCTGCCGCTTGGTCTACCACTTGCATCATATCCGTTATTGGAGCGGCAATTTCAATGCGAACTTTGATGTCTTGCAGGTTCAACTCTTTACCCAATTGGGCGGATAGGGCATTAATATTTATTTGTTGAGCTGGCAAGGTATATGTTGCTCGGGCTGTTCTAATCTCCAATGTTGCACTATAGTTTTCCAGATTTTTAATCATCTGACCGTTCAATTCACCAATCACAATATCCGATTTCGTATTAACCGGTAAAGTCACTACGGCTCCTGAACCTTCCGATGCAAGCTTGTTGTCCAGCTTGTTCTGGTCGACGGATATCGTGGTCACGCTTTGATTGTTGCGTTGCGATGTCGTGGCTGTACCCGCACTCTCCACTTTCCCGTTAACAAGAATGTCTACTCCAGTAGTGCCGCTTGAAGGAGCGATGCTACCAGAACCGCTATTTATCGAACTAGTCGGCGAACTTGGTACGTTAGGGTTGTTAGGTACGTTAGGGTTGTTAGGCACGTTCGGTGCATTATCCGTCGTGATGTTCGAGACAACGTTCGATGTACCGGCATTCGCGCCGCCAGCGACTACGAGGCGGAAATTATATGACGTTGCCGGGTTCAATCCTGTTACGGTTGCACTTGTGGCATTGGACGCAAGGGCTCCGCTTGTAGAGGCCGTAGTCCACGTATTCGTGCCTGCTGGCGATTGTTCAATCACAATCCCTATTGCTCCGCTGGCTGCTGTCCAGCTAAAGCTTGCACTTGTACTCGTCTTCGCCGTATTCGCAAAGTCGGTGATTGGCACGCTCGGTGCATTATCTGTCGTGATGTTCGAGACCACATTCGATGTGCCTGCATTCATACCGCCAGTGACCACAAGTCGGAAATCATACGATTTGGCTGGGTTCAACCCTGTTACCGTGGCACTTGTGGCGTTTGCTAAAATCGCTCCACTCGTTTGTGCCGTTGTCCACGTGTTCGTGCCCGCTGGCGATTGTTCGATCACCAGCCCTGTTGCTCCGCTCGCTGCTGTCCAGCTAAAGCTTGCACTTGTACTCGTCTTCGCCGTATTTGCAAAGTCGGTGAGTGGCACGCTCGGTGCATTGTCTGTCGTGATGTTCGAAACAACGTTCGATGTACCGGCATTCCCACCACCAGTAACCACAAGTCGGAAGTCATACGACGTGGTTGGGTTCAACCCTGTTACCGTGGCACTTGTGGCGTTGGTCGCAAGGGCCCCGCTTGTAAACGCTGTAGTCCATGTGTTCGCACCTGCTGGGGATTGTTCGATCACGATCCCGGTTGCTCCGCTGGCTGCTGTCCAGCTAAAGCTTGCGCTTGTACTCGTTTTCGCCGTATTGGCGAAGTCCGTAAGAGGCACGCTCGGTGCATTATCCGTCGTGATGTTCCAGACCACATTCGATGTGCCAGCGTTCGTACCGCCAGTAACCACGAGTCGGAAGTCATACGACGTGGCTGGGTTCAATCCTGTTACCGTGGCACTTGTGGCATTGGATGCAAGGGCTCCGCTTGTAGACGCTGTAGTCCACGTATTCGTGCCCGCAGGAGATTGTTCGATCACAATGCCAGTTGCTCCACTGGCTGCTGTCCAGCTAAAGCTTGCGGTTGTGCTCGTCTTCGCCGTACTCGCAAAGTCGGTGAGCGGCACGCTTGGTGCATTGTCTGTCGTGATGTTCCAGACCACATTCGATGTGCTAGCGTTCGTACCGCCAGTAACCACGAGTCGGAAGTCATACGACGTGGCTGGGTTCAATCCTGTTACCGTGGCACTTGTGGCATTGGATGCAAGGGCTCCGCTTGTAGATGCCGTAGTCCATGTATTCGAGCCCGCTGGCGATTGTTCAATCACAATCCCTATTGCTCCGCTCGCTGCTGTCCAGCTAAAGCTTGCACTTGTACTCGTTTTCGCCGTACTCGCAAAGTCGGTGAGCGGCACGCTTGGTGCATTGTCTGTCGTGATGTTCCAGACCACATTCGATGTGCCAGCGTTCGTACCGCCAGTAACCACGAGTCGGAAGTCATACGACGTGGCTGGGTTCAATCCTGTTACCGTGGCACTTGTGGCATTGGATGCAAGGGCTCCGCTTGTAGATGCCGTAGTCCATGTATTCGAGCCCGCTGGCGATTGTTCAATCACAATCCCTATTGCTCCGCTCGCTGCTGTCCAGCTAAAGCTTGCACTTGTACTCGTTTTCGCTGTACTCGCAAAATCGGTGAGCGGTACGCTCGGTGCATTGTCCGTCGTGATGTTCGAAACCACGTTCGATGTGCCAGCGTTCGTACCACCAGTGACCACAAGACGGAAGTCATACGATGTAGCCGGGTTCAATCCTGTTACCGTGCCACTTGTGTCGTTGGTCGCAAGGGCTCCGCTTGTAGACGCTGTAGTCCACGTGTTCGCGCCCGCAGGGGATTGTTCAATCACAATTCCAGTTGCCCCGCTGGTTGCTGTCCAGCTAAAGCTTGCAGTTGTACTCGTCTTCGCCGTACTCACAAAGTTAGAGATTGGTGCCATCCTGTTGATACTGATCTTGTAGTACAAGGTTGTATTGTCTTCTGCAACGACTTTGATGTATACATCTGTTCCTGAACCCGATGTAAGGTTTACTGTCCCGACCTCAGGCGTCACGAATGTACTGTCTGTTCCGTAGAAAGTCACCATTGCACCTGCGTCGTGCTTGACGATATCCCCGGCCAATGCAGATGATACTCCATTGCTTACCTCGATGGTTGCAGTCTTCGGAGCTGACGTTGTACCCGCTTCCGCTCCTGTTGTAATGTTTTGCCCCAATACACTGCTCAAACTTGCATCGTTGCTTGCGCTGGAAGAAGCAAAAAAGTCGGTTTGTTTTCCATAAACATAACTTGCTTTAGTTGTGTCCTTTTCAAAGTACTGCAACATCAGATTCCCGGTTGACGGAACAAAAGGATGCAACCAGTCCAAATTCTTGCCTATCATATTGCTTAATTCGGGAATATCATTCTTCCCTTTCATCCAAGTATTACTTCCAGCGAATTTTCCATAATAATAATAAGAGGTAGCCACATAATTTGATGGATCAATGGAAGCTGCAAGGACAAACATATTATCATTAGCATCGATAACCAAGCGGCTCACCGCTTGAGGAGAATCGTTTGAAGTTGCGACGTAGTCGACATTATCAATTACTGTTGTTTCCCATGAACCCCCGTTTCCGGTATTAGATACAACTTTAAAACCTGCATCCCCATAGAGAACATGAATGTGATCCGATGAATCTATTGCGGATCCATAATAAGAATAATAGTTATTGTCTCCAGTTAGTACTTTAGTGGAAGTGGCAAAGGGGGCGCTGGATACATAAATATCTGGACCAATCCCCGTCTCAACTGAATAAACAACACTTAAATTTCCGTTATGATCGCTCAAAAGGCTATTAATGCTTACGGAAACTCCTGTATTCAATATGGTCTCGGACCAAGTGGTATTTGAATTCGAACCGACTTTAATTTTAATATGGTAATTCTGATTTGGATTTGTATTTTTCACATAGGCAATAGCAGCCTCACCCAATGAATTCACTTGAAGTTGTAGCGATGTATAAAAGTAACGGGTTGCACTTAATTGTGTAGGAAGACCCTGTGTCTCCATTTCCGAAAATTCATTTGACCAAGAATTGCTGTTTGTATTGTATGTGCCGTAATATACTCCTTTGGTATAGGCGTACCAATTCGAATCATAGAAAGAACCTGTTTTTATAAAAGCAATGTATAATGTGCCGTTGGTGTCAACTGCCATCTTTAATTCCCCATAATAGACATCAAATTGGTTCAGTCCAACCGCTGCGTTGACACTTGTTTCTAGTGAAAAAGAATTGCTCGCTGAAGTCCATTTATAAATTTTAAAATCCTTAATACCCTGGCTTCCACCTTGAATAGTTCCCATTTGAGGATATGCGAGATACATATCCCCATTCGAGGCTTTGGCCACTGCCGATGGTATGCCATTAAATTCAGGATATGAATTGCTTGTAATTCCTGAAGCAGCCGATACAGGAAAAGAATGCAAACTAACGAAAAGTACAATTACCATGAAAGAAGAGAACACCTTATTAAGGTAGCTCTTCGCATTTTTTGTTGGATGGGATAAATGTCTTTGCAGCCCGGTTTCCTCAGCTATGGCCTTTTTCATCGCTATTCTCCTTTTTATTGAACCGTAGATTATGCAAGAGTTATTACAAATCTTATTTTGACCGAGATTACATCACTAATTTTAGAATCCTAAATTTAAAGTTTCACCCCAGCCCCTCCCACAAATCATCCCTATAAAGTCTATATCGGTTTGTAACCATACCGCCATCAGACCTAATTGAAAAAAAAAGAACCTTCCTGTCTGAAAATTCAGACAAGAAGGTTCTCGTTAAAGACTATTAATGTGCAACTGCGTTGTTCAGCATGATCCAGATCGAACCAATAACGATAGTCAACATCATCAGCAATCCGAAAATAAGAGCCATCACGTTCCAGCGAGGTTTCTCTGTTTCACGGATATGCATGAAGAAGAAGAGTTGAACGACAAACTGCAGTGCCGCAGTTCCCAGAATAACAATCATCGTTCCTGTTTTGCCCATCATGTCGTTCAGCACCACTACCAGAGGAATGATGGTCAGAACGATGGACAGTATGAAGCCGATGACATAAGACTTCAGGGAACCATGTTGTTCATGGCCATGAGAATCATGTGCGTTGTGCTGTGCCATCTACATCACCCCCATCAGATAGACGATGGTCAGGAGGAAGATCCATACAACGTCCAAGAAGTGCCAGTACAAGCTGATTACGTTGATTTTACCGCGAGTGACATCGGTAATACCCCGTTTTTTCAGTTGGAACATCAGGCCGATCATCCAGATCAGACCGAGCGATACGTGAAGTCCGTGAGTACCCACGAGGGTAAAGAACGCGCCGGATGCTGCACTTGTTGTGTAGCTGAATCCTTCGTGAACCATCTCAACAAACTCATAAATCTCCAGGGCAAGGAAGCCTGCACCCAGAACGGCTGTAACAATCAGCCAGTTAATCAATTGTTTTACTTTGCCTTGGTTCATTGCCAGAACCGCAAGTCCGCTCGTAAATGAACTTGTGAGCAACAAGAAGGTTTCAGCAATAACACCAGGCATTTTGATCAGTTCAGACAAAATCGGTCCGCCCGCCGTATTGTCACGCAACACAATGAAGGTTGCGAACAATACGGAGAACAGGATAACGTCGGAAATCAGGAAGAACCAGAATCCGAGAATTTTCATTTCCTGTGGATCATGGTGGCCATGGTCATGACCGTGTGCATGATTCTCACCGTGTTTAGCGGCTGCTTGAGCCATCTATACCGACCCCCTTAACGACGCTTCGGTACGCTTGATTTCATCGACCGGAATGTAATAATCCGTATCGTAAGAGAAGGAACGAGCAATCATGCAGATACCCACGCCAGCGAGTCCGAGGATTGCCATCCACAGCCATCCAAAGACGAAGCCGAAACCAGCAACGAACCAGAAGACAGACATAATGAACGGAATCGAGGAATTTTTCGGCATATGAATTGGCTCATATACAGGCTCAGGCGGATGAATGCCTTTCGCACGACGTTCTTTCTCTTCCCACCACTCATCCACATCGTCTCCGCGCGGTGTAACAGCGAAGTTGTATTCTGGTGCTGGTGAAGGAATCGACCACTCGAGCGTACGACCATCCCATGGATCGCCAGAAGCTTTGAGTGTTTTGTATTTGCGAATACCGTCTGCAATTTGTGCAACTTGGAACAAGAATCCAACACCCATCAGGAATGCCCCGATTGTGGATACGAAGTTCAGTTCCCACCAGCCGGTATCCCAGCCGTAAGTGCTCAGACGACGAGTCATACCCATCAGACCGACAGCATACTGCGGCATGAAGCACACGTAGAAACCAATATTCCAAGTCCAGAATGCCCATTTGCCCAGTTTCTCTTCCAATTGGAAACCGAACATTTTTGGCCACCAGTAGTACAGACCTGCGAAGTATCCGAAGACAACGCCACCGATCAATACTTGGTGGAAGTGGGCAATCAGGAAGTAACTGTTGTGGAACTGGAAGTCAGCAGGAGCAACGGATAACAGAACCCCTGTCATACCCCCGACGATAAAGCACGGGATAAAGGCAAGTGTCCACATCATCGGAGTGGCCATGCGTATCCTTCCTTTATACATCGTAAACAGCCAGTTAAATATCTTAACCCCTGTTGGAATGGCAATCAACATCGTCGTAACCGCGAAGAATGCATTAACGTCCGCTCCGGAACCCATCGTGAAGAAGTGATGCGCCCAAGTGAAGAAGGACAGGAAGCTGATGATCAGCATCGCGAATACCATCGATTTGTAACCAAACAGTTTTTTCTTCGAGAATGTACTTACAATCTCGGAGAACACACCAAATGCCGGCAAGACGACAATGTATACCTCAGGGTGACCCCACATCCAGATCAAGTTGATATACATCATTGGGTTGCCGCCCAGATCAAGTGTGAAGAAATGCGCCCCGGCAAACCTGTCGAGGAAGAGCAATGCAAGCGTCACAGTCAAGATCGGGAATGCAAACAAGATAATGATACAAGTGGAGAATACTGACCATGTGAACATCGGCAGTTTCATCCATTTCATGCCTGGCGCACGCATTTTAATGATGGTAACCATAAAGTTGATACCGGTTGCCAGGGAACCGATACCCGATATCTGGATACCCCATATATAGAAGTTCTGTCCTACCCCTGGACTGTGTGACAGCTCCGATAGAGGCGGGTAACTCAGCCATCCTGCATCCGGTGAACCACCGATGACGAAGGACAGGTTGAACAGCATTGCGCCTAGGAAGAATAACCAGAAGCTCAGTGCGTTCAGGAACGGGAATGCAACGTCCCTCGCTCCGATCTGTAACGGCACAATAACGTTAAACAAACCGAACATAAATGGCATCGCCATGAACAGGATCATGATCGTACCATGTGTTGTGAAGACCTGATTATAGTGTTCTGGATGTAAGAAATCCATATTAGGCATAGCCAGCTGCAGACGCATCATCAATGCATCCACACCACCACGGAACAACATGATAATGGAAGCAATGATATACATAATACCGATCTTTTTGTGATCGACAGTAGTTAACCAGTTACGCCAGAGCCAGCCCCATTTTTTGAAATAAGTCAGCACCGTTACGATGGTAATCATCGTAATCCCGATCGCCACGTCTGCTCCATAGATCAGCGGGTCACCGGTAACGAAAAACTCCGATGCAAACTCCTTTAATCTCTCTAACATTGGGGGCCTCCTTTCGAATCTTTAGTTCGTACTTGTATTTAATTTCGGTACAGACAAGGATTTATCTCCAGCAGCAGACTCGTTCGAGCTTGAACCTTCATGCTTGCTGTGAGCACTTTTACCGTCAACAACATATTTAGTTACGATTTTCTGGAACAGTCCTTCAGGGAATGCAGAATAATACGCAACATTGCTTGTTCCTGGCTTAGCCAGTGTGTCATACGTTTCTTGAGTCATTGGCTGGGATTGTTGCTTCACTTCAGCTACCCATTTATCGAATTCTTCATCCGACGTTGCATTAACATCAAAACGCATCTCTCCGAAGTGTTCACCAGTGAAGTTGGCTCCTGAACCCCAATATTGACCTTCATGGTCAGCTTGCAGGTACAAGGTCATTGCCATTCCTGACATCGTGTAAATCTGTCCACCCAGTTGCGGAATCCAGAACGAGTTCATCGGTGAATCCGCAGTGAGCTCAAATTTCACAGGCCGGTCTGCAGGAATATTCAGTGTGTTAACTGTTGCAATGCCCTGCTCAGGATAGAGGAACAACCATTTCCAATCCAGTGAAGATACCTGAATCGTAATGGGCTCTTTCTCATGTGCCAGTGGTTTGGAAGGCTCCAAATCATAGGTGTAGCGCACAGTAACGATGGCCAAAAGTCCGATGATAACAATCGGAATTGTCCACCAGATGACTTCCGCCTTTGTACTATGAGCCCAATTTGGCTTGTACTCATTTTTGTTTTCTGGTTTGTCGCGGTAACGCCAAACGATTACAGCGGACATAATCAACACAGGGACGATGACAACAGCACACAGAAGAGTTGAAATAATAATCAAATCTTTCTGTGCGGCGCCAATAGGCCCCTTCGGATCCAGAACAACATACTGCCCGCCTGCCAGCATTGGCCAGACAATCAACGCAATTGTAACCAACGTCAGGACAACCGGAATAATAATCCGGATAAGCGACCTAGGTTTCTTGTTCATTTTGATCCCCTCTCCTTAAATATTCGCTAATACTAAAAAATCAGTATACTACTCTCTTCCTACTAAAGATATCAGAAACGAACGACTTTTTTGTTCATGTTAACAAATTTGTCGATTTTACACCCCAAATGTGTGAATTTTTTCTCACAAATCGCTTGATCGGTTGATATTTGTACATTGTAATCTTTACACTCCAGGTCACAAAATAAAACCCTTTGCAGTCCCGTTGAACGATTGTCAACGTATCCGCAAAGGGCTTTATTGACTGGATTTCCGAGGAATACTCCAGTCTTATTATGGACGATATTACGCAAGATTATAATTAATCTGCACCTTCATCTTCATGCCGTGTATGAACCAGACCAATCGATTTAGCAATGACGTAGATAAATACGCTACCTACAAGAAAGCCAATGCCGACCATTAATCCTAAATTGCGATCATTAAAATCATTCAAGTTGATGAGGCACAGTACCACTCCAGTGATGAGCGCAACCCATGCCAGAACTGTCATCGTTAAAACTGCGCGACGCATATTTTTATCTTTACGCTCTAATTGGCTGACCATTGCTGTTTTAGATGCCATAGTAAACACTTCCTTTTCCCTTTTTGTAAGTGCTTTCCTAATACCAATATACCACATCAGTATGAATTTTAGTCAAGAAATGTTCAAATTTATTTCTCATTTTGGACACTTTATTTCTTTTAATTGTATTGACAAAGTTATTATCACCATCTCTATACTTCTTATAACCCAAAAACAATCCATTTATAACAGAAACTTAGTTAACCT
Source organism: Paenibacillus intestini (assembly GCF_030803945.1). NCBI lineage: Bacteria > Bacillati > Bacillota > Bacilli > Caryophanales > Paenibacillaceae > Paenibacillus > Paenibacillus intestini. Next base: position 98,496 of record NZ_JAURUN010000010.1, read on the forward strand.
TATGAACAGTTTAGTAAATTCCGATTTCACTTGTGACAACAGAGATGCTTAACGATTATCTGGCTCTGTTCTTTTAGTTAAACGAAGAGGAAGTTAGATTGGGAATGCTAAGATGCTGAGACGGCTCGATTTTCTAACGATCACCAGAGACGCTATTTAGGGTATATCACACCTTTTTATTTTCTAACGATCACAGGAGAGCTTATTTGAGTTGTTTGGCGCTAAAATGGGCTTGTTTCTTCTGTTTTTGTTGAAATAAGCTTTGTGGAGATCGTTACAATTTCAGAAGGCTCTATTTCGCTCAAATAAGCTCATCTGAGATCGTTAGAATAAGAAAAAGACGGTCTGCCTTAGAAGTCCGACAGAACCGCCTATATAATAGTAGAAAAAATAATTTTTGTTAAAGAGTTATTCGTTCAAAGTTTAATTCCGGATCTCAAGCCAATTATTTTTGATCACGTTCTGATACCAGTAAAAGCTCTCCTTAGGCGTTCTCACAAGTGAACGAAAATCAACATGCACCAAACCAAAGCGCATCCGGTAACCTTCAGCCCATTCATAATTATCCATCAGCGACCAGGCCATATACCCTTTCAGGTTGATGCCGTCATTGATGATGCGATGGATCTGGGCCAAGTGTTGCTCATAATACGAAATGCGGCGATCGTCGTTAATTTTACCATTTTCCAGATCATCGTTAATACATGCACCATTCTCTGTAATATATACATCCACGTTACCGTACTTTTGCAGGTAATGCATGAATTCATACAAACCGCGTGATTCCACAGGCCAGCCGATGTCTGTTTTAATTAATCCCATGTTCATTTCTTCCGACTGAAGCACACCGGCTTCGGGATTATGACGGTTAATGCCCATCGTATAGTAGTTAATGCCAAGCAAGTCAATCGGCTCTGAGATAATTTCCATATCTCCATCTTGAATCGGTACAGTTGCTCCTGCTTCTGCAAACCAGTCCACCAGAAACTGAGGATAGGAGCCTTTATAGATTGGATCAAGGAACCAGTCTGTATTCAGTGCGATAGAGCGGTCACACGCTGCCTGATCCTCAGCAGATTTACTATATGGCTCAGCCCAGCATACATTCGGAGCGATACCGATCTGACCCGTAATGCCCATACGGCGGAAAGACTGTACAGCTTTGCCGTGTGCCACGAGCAGACCATGAGCCACATTAATAGCCGTTTGCACATCTTTATTACCCGGCGCATGAATGCCAAGCATGTTGGACAGGAAGGCAATACACCATGGTTCATTGAAGGTTAACCAGAAGTTGATCTTGCCTGAAAATTCTTTGAAGATCACTTCAGCATATTTTACAAATGCATTCACCGTTCTACGGTTTCCCCAGCCTCCGTCATCCTCCAGCGTCTGTGGTAAATCCCAGTGGTACAGTGTAAGGAACGGTTCAATACCAGCATCTAACAGAGCATCTACAAAACGATGATAGAAATCCAGACCTTCACGGTTGATCTCTCCATCCCCATCTGGAATAATGCGTGGCCACGCAATAGAGAAACGATACGTGTTAATGCCAAGCTTTTTCATCAGTGCAATATCTTCTTCATAACGGTGGTAACTGTCACACGCAACATCACCATTATCACCGTTAAACACTTTACCAGGAGTACGTGCGAATGTATCCCAGATGGATACTCCACGCCCTCCCTCTTGTGCAGCCCCCTCAATCTGATAGGATGCGGTTGCGGTTCCCCAGCGGAAATCTTGGGGAAATTGAAAAATCGTCATAATTAACTCCTCCATTTCAGATGACGTACGGATCGTGTATCCCACGCCATTCATTAGTAATAGGTTAGTGCATGTGAGGCATGATTCAATCTCGCTTAACACCTATTTTTTTCTTTTTTTGAAATAGGGAGTTAGCGAAACTGGTTTCCTAAAACGTTTTCGAAAATGCGAAAATAAAAAGTTTAAATGGTGTAAACATGCAAAACTTAGAATTCATCCATTATGTTGACTGGAAGTGCTTACAATAAGAGGATTATATGCGATTTCAAAAATGTCGTCAATGATTCTCGTTACAGAATTCTCAAAAGATACTACTACAGAAAAAAGCCCTCACAATGAGGGCCTTTTCCTATTACTCCGATTCGAAACTGGATAAAGATGAACTCTTATTATTTAACGTCTTTACCCGTCCACAGGGATACACGATCTTTGATCCATTCCGTGTATTGTTTCTCCATTTCTACTGCACCGGCTTTATCCAGTTCAGCCAGGAATGCATCATAGGTTGCATCGAAGTTCGCTGGTGAAGTCAGAACAGCTTCCGGAATACGTTTGCGCACGATATCCTGTGTTTTCTGGAATTTCACACTGTAATCTGTACCGGAAGGTACGGGCATATTGTACGCTGCCCCCCACTCTTTCAGCTTCAGATCATCTTCAGCAGGATAGAAATCCTTCCAAGTATTAATACCATAAGCTTTCAACGTTTCCTTCTCAGCCGCTGTGTATCCAGCCTGAATCTGCTCAGGGAAGTTGGTCGTGAAATAATTGTCCGTTGCATCCTTCACACCATCACCGTATCGGGCACTGAAAATGTTGTACATGCCAATACCTGTTTCTTTGGTGAATGCGGAGTTATCGTTTACTTTGCGATCCTGAATATCTTGTGGAACGACACGTTTGCCATCCTCTACTTTGTAATGCTCATTTTCAATGCCCCAGTTTCTCAGGACTTGACCTTCATCGGATGCGAGCCAATCCATAAACTTGATGATGCGGACCGGATCTTTGGCAGACGTCGTGATCCCGATGCCATAACCGTCAAAGCCGGTTGGTTGGAACGTGTGGTCTACGATGTCCTTGTTCAGAGACACAGAGAAGTGAGCATACGTGCTGTCATCTTTGCCTGCGGATTTGAGCGCATTCTCTGCTTCACCATAGTTCCACTCCTGATCAATCAGACCCAGAACACGGCCGCTAGCGATTTTGGACTTGTACTGGTCATCCTTTTGCACAAATGTATCTTTGTCCAAGAGACCTTCGTTGTACATTTTGTTCAACCAGCGGAAGTATTCTTTCTCCTCTGGACGTTTGTAATGAAGCATCGCTTCATATGTCTCAGGATTGATGTAATACTCTCCATCATCCGGTGCACCCGTTGCCTGGAAGGCCGGATTCGTAACCGTGATCATGATTTTCCAGTCATCGGCATTCAGCGTCAGTGGAATCGTTGGCTGTCCGTCGATGGTAGGATGTTTTTCATAATAGGCACGTAGTACATTTTCATAATCTTCAAGTGTTTTTACTTCAGGGTAACCCAGTTCTTTCAGTACCTTTTGCTGGATTTCGAATCCGCCTGTAGCGTCAAAAACAACGTTGTCTACCCCCATGTTGGTCGGGATGGTATAGATCGCCTGATCTTCGGTGCTGTATTTCAGACGATTCATCTGATCACCATAGATTTTTTTCAGGTTAGGAGCATGCTCTTCGATCAGATCGGTAAGGTCAATCATTGCACCTGCATCCACCAATTTTGACAAGTTTCCTTTTGGGAAAATCATGTCTGGATAGTCGCCGCTTGCTGCCATCAGCGCAACCTTCTGGTCACCGCCATTGTTGACATCATACTCAGCCTCAATCGTAACGCCGGTTTGCTTCGTGATCTCTTTACCAACGGCATCCTGCATGTTGTTCCAGGTTGGACTTGGATCTGCGCCAAAGAACGAGATCGTAATCGGGTCGGTACCACTGGATTCGGTAGTCTCTTTGCTACCGGAGTTACCGCATCCAGCTGTAACCAACATTGCACTAGCCAACATTAACATCGCAAACGTCTTGGGTGTCTTACCTGTCATTCTGCCTTTCATTTTGCCTCTCATTTGTCTATCTCCCCTATTTATGAAGGTTTTATCTGTATAACAGGCTTGGTGCCTGTGAATACCACTTCTTATTTGAGCCAAGCTGCTTAATCTCGAAAAATATAATTACATTTTTCCTTCAATGCATTTGTCATGCTAAAACTTATTTCACATCTTTACCTGTCCAGAGGGATACACGATCCTTGATCCAGACGGTATATTGTTTTTCCATCTCCACTGCGCCTGCTTTATCCAGTTCAGCCAGCAGCCCGTCATATACACTGTCGAATTGATCCGGTTTGGCCAAGATCGCTTCTGGAATACGTTTGCGAATGATATCCTGTGTTTTCTGGAAAGTCACGTTGTATTCGGTATCGGAAGGCACCGGCATGTTATATGCTGCCCCCCAATCTTTCAGTTTCAACTTATCCTCAGATGGGAAGAAATCTTTCCATGTTGTAATGCCATACGCTTTCAACGTTTCTTTCTCAGCTGCCGTATATCCAGCCTGAATCTGTTCAGGGAAGTTCGTTGTGTAGTAGTTATCTGTGGAATCTTTCATACCATCACCATATCTGGCACTAAAGATGTTATACATTCCGACTCCAGACTCTTTTGTGAACGCGGAGTTATCGTTAGTTTTACGATCCTGCACATCATCTGGTACGATGCGTTTTCCATTCTCTACTTTGTAGTGCTGGTTCTCAACACCCCAGTACCGGAGCACCTGGCCTTCGTCAGAAGCAAGCCAATCCATAAACTTGATGATACGAACCGGATCTTTCGCAGACGTTGTAATACCAATGCCGTAACCGTCAAAACCGGTTGGCTGGAACGTATGATCTACGATGTCTTTGTTCAGGGACACGGAGAAGTGAGCATATGTGCTCTCGCCGTTGTTTTTGGATTTGAGCGCATTCTCAGCTTCGCCATAGTTCCACTCCTGGTCGATCAGACCCAGTACGCGGCCACTGGCGATTTTGGACTTATACTGGTCATCCTTCTGAACAAACGTATCTTTATCCAAGAGACCTTCGTTGTACATTTTGTTCAGCCAGCGGAAGTATTCTTTTTCCTCTGGACGTTTGTAGTGCAGCTTTGCTTCATACGTCTCTGGATCAATATAATATTCACCATCGTCTGGTCCGCCCGTTGCTTGAAAGGCCGGGTTTGTAACCGTAATCATAATCTTCCAGTCATCCGCATTCAGCGTGAGCGGAATCGTAGGCTGACCATCAATGGTTGGATGCTTCTCATAATAAGTGCGTAGCACGTTTTCATAATCTTCAAGGGTTTTCACTTCGGGATAACCCAGCTCTTTCAACACTTTCTGCTGAATCTCGAATCCGCCGGTAGCATCGAATGCGACGTTACCTACACCCATATTCGTTGGAATCGTATAAATTTTCTGATCTTCATTGCTATATTTCAGACGGTTCATCTGGTCACCATAGATTTTTTTCAGGTTAGGTGCATGTTCCTCAATCAGGTCGGTTAGATCAAGCATGGCACCTGCATCCACCAGCTTCGACAGGTTTCCTTTAGGATAGATAATATCAGGGTAATCACCACTAGCAGCCATCAGCGGAATTTTCTGGTCTCCACCGTTATTCACGTCAAACTCAGCTTCAAGCGTAACACCGGTTGCCTTCGTAATCTCTTGCCCAACAGCATCCTTCATGTTATTCCAGTTCGGACTTGCATCGGCTCCGAAGAATGTAAAGGTGATTGGCGTTGTTGTATCCCCCGTATCCACCGGTTTTTCTTCAGCTGATTTCCCTCCGCTAGTTCCGCATCCTGCTGTGATCGCAAGAGCGCTCGCTAACAAAAGCATTGCAAATGTTTTTGGTGTTCTGCCCTTCATGTATAATCCCCCTTTGGATAAAATGAAGCTGTGTATTTGTACAACAGGACACGCCTGCTCATACCATATCCGGGTGAATCAAATAGCATTTCTCAGATTCGGGTGACATTAAAAGCGCTTACTTTTCCCCCGTCTGTGGGGATGAGAATCTGACCTAGCTGAGCTTTGATGAATCACACGTTCACTCAATTTAGTACTAACGTTTGAGTCTATCCAACAGCGTACAAGTTTTGTAAGTGCTTTCACAGTTGAATCATAATATCTAAAAATTCCCTTGTCAATAGCTAATTTTAAAAACCTAAAACGGTTTCACTAAAACGTTTTCTGTATAAAACAAACCCGATATTCCGGGTTTGTTTCCATTTTTGAAACAGACAAGTCTGTACTACTCCAACACTAATCAGCGTTCCACAAACGAACGCGATTTTGAATTAAAATGGTATATTGTTTTTCCATTTTTTCTGCTCCTGCCTGGTTTAGTTCAACGATCAAGCCATCATAAATGGCATCAAATTGATCCGGCGAACTTAAAACAGCTTCGGGAATCCGTTTGCGAATGATATCCTGTGTTTTCTGGAAAATGACATTATAATCCGAGTCTCCGGGTGTAGGCATGTTATAAGCTGCTCCCCAAGGTTTAACCGGGAATTCCTCTTCCTTTGGAAACAGGTCCTTCCAAGTGGATGCACCATATGCCCGTAGGGTCTCTTTCTCCGCCTGGGTATATGAAGCCTGAATTTGCTCAGGAAAATTCGTCGTATAATAATTATCAGTCGAGTCTTTTACACCATCCCCGTAACGTCCAGACATATTTTTATATAGTCCAATGCCAGACTCTCTCTGGAAAGCAGAAGCATGGTTTGTTTTTTGATCCTGGACTTCTGCGGGAATTACACGTTTGCCATCCTTGATTTCGTAGTGCTTGCCTTGAATGCCCCAGTTCATCAAGATCTGACCCTCCTCGGAAGCCAAATAATCAAAGAACTTGATGGTACGCACCGGATCAGGGTTAGAAGTCGTTATACCAATTCCCCAGCCTGATACAAATCCCGTGTCTTGAAAAGAATGATCCTTCATGTCTTCGGACAACGTCACCGGAAAATGTGAATAGGTTGCCTCCGCTCTGCCCGCCGATTTCAATGCGTCCTCAGCGTCGGCATATCCCCAATCCTGATCGATCAGGCCCAGTACGCGTCCACTCGCAATCTTGGATTTATACTGATCTGACTTTTGTACAAAGCTTTCCTGATCCAGCAAACCTTCGTTATACATATGGTTCAACCATCGGAAGTACTCCTTTTCCTCTGGGCGCTTATAATGTAGCTTCGCTTCATAGGTAATCGGATCAATGTAGTATTCGCCGTCATCCGGCGCGCCTGTCGCCAGAAACGCAGGATTCGTAACGGTGATCATGATTCTCCAGTTGTCAGCATCCAGCGTTAACGGAATGGTCGGCTGACCATCCGTCATGGGGTGTTTTTCGCTGTAAGCTCGCAATATATTTTCATAATCCTGGAGTGTACGAACCTTGGGGTATCCCAGCTCTTTGAGCACACGATGCTGAATACCGAATCCACCGCCGGCGTCAAAATACTTCTGATCCACCGCATAATACGTCGGCAATACATAAATAGACTGATCCTCGTTGCTATATTTCAACCGATTCATGGAATTACCATATAGCTTCTTCAGGTTGGGAGCGTGTTGTTCAATCAGGTCTGTCAGGTCGAGCATCGCTCCAGCATCAACCAGCTTGCTAAGTTCCCCCTTGGGAGAAACGATATCTGGATAGTCTCGGCTTGCTGCCATTAATGAAATCCTATCCTGTCCCCCGCTAACGGCAAATTCACCGTTCAGGGTGATGCCTGTTTTAGCTGTAATGACCTTGCCCACTTCATCCTTCATGCCATTCCAGTTCGGACTCGGATCAACACTGAAAAAATCGAACGTAAGTGGAGATGGCGCTCCGCTCGTATTCGTAAGTGACGTTTTACCGCCAACGCCTCCATCACAGGCTGTAAGCACAAGTAAAGCCAGAACAGGCGCCAGTGCGACCTTCATTTTGAAACTGGACATAATGGTAATCCTCCCTATTCATACGTCTGTCTTATACGGAACTGTTCTGTTCCTCTCTATAGCTTCATGAGTATCCTCTGCCGCAGTAGCTGAAAATCAAGCCGTTACGGCAGCAGTTCGGATATCCCGAGCTTCTTGTATAAGTACTTTATTATAGGTGTACAATCCATTATTAAGCCAGTCTTTACATCGGATCACAGGTCTATGCTTTTACCGCTCCAAGCGTCATTCCGCCAACAAAATACTTTTGCAGGAATGGATACACAATCAAAATTGGAACGGTAACGACGATTGTAATCGCCATTTTGATCGACTCTGGAGAGATTTGCGTCATTTGCTGTGCCATATCATTCGCATTTCTTCCGGCTCCCGAACCTTGTTGTGTACTTTGCAGTACTTTCATCAACTCGTATTGCAACGTCGTCAGATGTGCTTTTGAGCCGTTATACAGATACGTATCGAACCACGCATTCCACTGACCTACTGCCAGAAACAAAGCAATCGTTGCGAGTACCGGCTTACACAGCGGTAGAATGATCCGGTAATAGATTTTGAAATCATTCGCGCCGTCCAGCTTCGCTGATTCCTGCAAGGCATAGGGCAACCCGTCAATGAATGAACGGATGATAAATACGTTCCAGGCACTGATCATACCAGGCAATACGTATACCCAGAATGTACCGATCAGGTTCAGATCACGCATCAGGATATATACCGGAATCAGACCACCCGAGAAATACATCGTCAGCGCCAGTGTTGTAGATACAAATTTCCGAAGACCGAAGTCAGGTCTGCTTAGCGTAAAGGCGATCATGGATGAACTGATCAGTCCAAGCAGTGTACCTACAAGCGTACGCATAATGGAGATTTTCAAGCCCTGGAGCAGACCTTCATACTGGAAGATCGTCTGATAGTTCTGTAATGTAAATTCACGAGGCCATAAGTAAATTCCGCCGCGTACTGTATCTGCTGAGTTGTTCAGTGAGATCGCCAGTACGTTAAGAAATGGATAGAGTGTTACAATCAGCACCATGGTCATCGCGAGGATATTAAATATATCGAACACTTTATCGCCCCGTGTGGCATTGAATGTTTTGTTCGCCATAATGTCTCCCCCTCCCTACATGATGCTTTCTTTGGTGAATTTTTTGAACAAACCGTTGGCCGTAAACAACAGGATGATACTGACAACAGAGTTGAAGATACCTATCGCTGTACCGTACGAGAATCGGCCCATATTCAAACCGTAATTGAGTGCATAGAGATCAAGGACTTCGGAGTAATCCAGGACCAGACTGTTCTGTAGCAAAAATTGTTTCTCAAAACCGATGCTGATCAGATGTCCGATGGACATGATGAACAATACAGAAATCGTCGTCCGGATACCTGGCAGTGTGATATGCCACATCTGTCTAAAACGGTTTGCACCGTCTACACGGGATGCTTCATACAGTTCTTGGTCAATACCAGTGATGGCCGCCAGATAGATGATCGCATTCCAGCCCGTTTCCTTCCACATATCTGAAGCGGTTACAATGTACCAGAACAGATTTCCCTTGGCCATAAACTGAATCGGCTGATCAATAATATTGAGACCGATGAGCAGGTCATTGATAATGCCTCCATCCGTGGACAGCATCTTGGTAATAATCCCCGCAACAACGACCCAGGATACAAAGTGAGGCAGGTACGATACGGTCTGTACAGCCCGTTTGAAGAACATGCCTTTCATTTCGTTCAGGAGGATCGCGAAGAAAATCGGCACGATAAAACCGACAACCAGTCCCATCAAACTCATCGCAAGTGTATTTCGAAGCACCAGATAGAACCTGTCATCACTGAACAATTCTACAAAGTGTTTAAAACCAACCCAGTCCTGTTCACCAAACGACCTGGCTGGTTTATAGTTTTGAAAAGCCATCGTCCATCCCCACAGCGGAAGATAGTTAAATACAAATACCCAAGCGACGAATGGCAATGACATAAGATAAAGATACTTCTGCTGTTTCATTCTGTCCCAAACTCCGTTACGCCTTGGCTTCAATGGCGGCTGGGAGTCACTGCCTCTTTTCGCGGAAGCGGATTTCTTTGTTAGCGTTTCCATCTCCGTTCCCCCTCCTCTGTTTTTATAAAATAATCATAATCGATAGAGCGTTTTCAAAATACCATCTGGATTTTAGAGAAAATCATATAAAAATTAGATATCCCCCTCTAGAATCAGACATTTATCCGTTAAAATTAGAGATATTAAATACTTATTAGTGTCACAAAATCTATATGAAGTAAAAAATAACTTTTTTAACTAAAATACGAAAACGTTTTTCGGAAATCGTTTACTTTACATTTTATACATCAAAAAAGAGACCTGGTTAGGTCCCTTTAGTGTCTTGATTCGTGTCTTATCACAATGTGAATTGAATAGGTTGAAGTTTGAATACTCCTAGCAACTCGGCGGCTGTAACGGAGCTTTCCGGATGAAACTGCTCTCCGCGGGCATAAGACAACATCTCTTGAAAAAGACAAGCAGCTTCCGGACGCTTCATCAAGGCTGTATCGGTAAAAGGAAAAGTGGATACCAGGATACTCCCCTTCCCTGCTCTGGCCTCAAAAGCATAAGCGAGCCGTTTCGCCCGGTGAAAATGATCTACCACCTCGATCAGCGGTGTAGCCCCCTGCATGGTATCCAGGCATATGGCCGGCGTATCATTCACAAGATGATACCAATGCCAGTCCGAAGCTCCATCCTGCGGAAAAGCTCCGAGAAGAGCTGTTTCTTTCTCCATATACATACCCATCGTAGCCCCCGGCTGGGTGGCAAACATGAGATAATTCCAGAACACCGGCAGGTACTTCGTTTCCACTGGATCATACAGATCCGTTGCACCCGGCATAAGCCAAACTCTTCCACCATTCAAGAGAAGATCCAGTACATTGGAGGTTAAGGACTTTACAATCAGCAGGTCATGCTGATTTTCCTTTAACCATCGGAAGCCATTCACATGATCTACAGCATCATGATAAGAATCAGCGAGTAGGGGCTGTAGTTCTTTTACCGTATTCCAGATGCGCTTCATCTCTCCATGACGTTCGTTTTGCATCTTCATCTGCGGGAAAGACCAAGCATGCCACTCATTCTGAGCTACCTTAACGGTTGCTAAACGATGGGAAGAGTGAATGGTGGAATGCTCCGCATTACCGGGATGCAGCGGATCATTCACATGGTCGCAACGTAGCTCAGCCTCCACTCGAAACGCAACTACACCTTCGGCCTGAGAGTTAACCATTATACTCCCGAGAGATGTTACCGCACCGCACGGCATATCTCCGCAGCTCCATTCTCCTTCAGCCAGCATCCGTTCGTCCGTAACCGTAACCATTCTCCAGTGAATGGAAGCATTTTTTAACACCCTTTTGCCAAAGTGGGATACACGTACTTCGATTTCAATCGGTTCTCCAGCATAGTATGTCCGCTCTCTGGAGCCAAGAAGGATGACTACCTCAGCATTGAATTGTTTTACTTCATTCGGTGTGGTTATCCCTTTATCTTCCCAAAAGACATCCAGAAAACCCGTGGTGGCGTGTCCCTGTCCCGGGAAATCACGGATATCCAGCAGTTGGATGCCCGCAGCATCTGGCGTACGTCTTACTCGCTCCATCGCCTCTTTAAGGGATCGCATCAGATGTATACCCGTTGCCTGCTGATATTGTTCCAGCTTTGCCATCATGCCTTTACGTGTAAGCGACTCTTCGACAGGTTCTAACCATGTAGGACGAAGGACACCTGTATACTTCTCTCGTTCCTGCGGACGTACATACATCGTAAATTGCGCATGTTCATGCCCGATCACCGGATGTGATGCAAGCCGTGTAACCGCATGATAATCCAGCGTAGTATCGGGTACCGCCGCCAATACAGATTCCAGCGGGGGATGCCAGTTGAATGATTGAATAAAATAATCGGTCTCTCTACCTTGAGCTGGAAGGTGTCCAAAGCCTGTGTTATCTGTATATAGTCTCGATGGATCTGTATCTCTCGCTCTTGAGATAAGTGCATTCAGTTCTGGATGCCCGTTAGCGTCAATTAACTCATTGCCGAGGGAGAACAGGACAAAGGAAGGATGACGATGCAATGCTTCCAGCAACCGATCTAGCTCCTGTGTCAGATACGTACGTATTTCAACTGGAGCAGGCATATCCCGCTGTTCAAAAAAACGTGACCAGTGAGGAAGCTCTGCTTGTACAAGCATACCCTCTTCATCGGCAGCTTCCCAGAATGGTTCCGGTGGACTCCACCCGTGTAAACGAACATGGTTGAAGCCATATGACTTGGCTATGCGAAATTGCTCCACATAGTACTGTGCATCCCAAACGGGATATCCCGTAAGTGGAAAGATACAACAGTCCACATACCCGCGCAAAAACACTGGTGTTCCGTTCAGGACAAGTTGTTTTCCCTTGGATGCAAAAGAACGCATGCCAAACCGCTGCTCCACCTGGTCAAGCACCTGTTCACCTGCCTGCAAACGGATCATCGCCCGATATAAGGCAGGGTTCTCATCGCTCCACATAGCGATCCTGCTCTCGGAGTCCAATGCGATTTGGTGTTCCCCCGTAATCAGGCCCCTCTCCACACCCTTGTTCAAGGAGCCATCCTGACTTCCAGTGTTTGCACTGTTCCCAGTACAATCGATATCCAAACACTCGCGCTTTAGCCATGAGCCATCCGGATGCTGGATATTGATTAGAAGCTGCAACGGTGCGACTGAGTCTTCAGCTGGATTATTAACCGTGTACCGAACTGCTATCCTTCCGTTAGCAGGATCAGGTTCAATACGCACGGTATGTACTCGCCGCAACGGTAGCCTTTCCAGATATGCTCCGCCTGTAATACCTCCCCAAGCCGTAGCGGTATGCAAAGAATGAATATGGCTGCCTGCCAGTTTAAGCTTCATCGTGTTGTCAACCCAAATCTCTACACGGTTCATCTCGCCAGGCTTCACCCAAGGTGTCACATCCCACGTCTGTTCCGTCAGCAGACTATCCCTTTCTCCCGCTTCGTTCCCATTGAACCACAGCCTTGATGTCCAGCGTACACCTTTCAGTCTGAATACATAGTGTCCGTTCTGTGCATCATGTGGAACATGGACATCCTGCGCATACCATGCCGCCCCCTCATACTCTCGGATTTTGGTCCACGTGTCGATTCTGGCATACCCCGGTTCTTCGCCGTATCCTTGCTCTTCCCATGACCCCGGAACTTGAATCGTATCCCATAAGGCATCATCCCGGTGCGGGGGGGTGCATGTCCCAGCATTCTCTCCCTCTCTTCGTTCTCCACTCAGTTCAGTTAATTGAAAATGCCATGTTCCGTTCAAATTGATCGTGTGACGTACAGTTGTTAAATCAGTACGATTCATATCCTGCAGCCATCCCTTCATCTGGACTCTTGTACCTTGTACAATCAGTCTACGGTGTACAGCTTGGACATACCATTGCTTATTCGGGGAAGTACATGGACTATATTATGAAGAACTCCAGCACCGCCGGTTATTCATCTTCATTGTCATGGTGATTCGTTTCTCTCGTGTGAGATTGGGATCTGGATTGTTTATACGCCGAAGGAGATTCTCCTACGTATTTTTTGAACTTACCGTGAAAATAGTCCACATTGGCATAACCGACTCTTGAAGCTACCTGATGCACCTTTAACCCTTCGTCAAGCAATGCTTTCGCTTTCTCGATCCGAACTTTATCCAGAAAGGCGTTAAAAGATTCGCCCGTGTGGTTCTTGAACAATTTCCCCAGATAACTGCTGTTGTAGTTAAACACCTCGGCCAGAACCTCCAGCTTCAGATTCTCACCGGGATTACGCTGAATGAACTCAATCATCTGTTTCATCACGGTATCTGTACTGCCTCCGCCCATACGCTGAATCAGACGATGCAAATGTTCCGCCGCCATCGCTTTAAGATCAGCCATCGTGAACTGATGATATACCTCATTAATCAGCACGGAGTGATCCTGCATAATGGTTTGCATGTGCTGATTCGCCGCAGCAAGTTTATTGAACACGAGCGAGAACACCTGCGAAAATGCCGTTTTGATTGCTTGCTCCGTCCAATGATACGGAATCAGTCGCTCCTCCATCTCTCCAAGCACACGCATAACAGATTCACTGCTGCGAATGTCCAAGGCATAATACAGCTTGTCCGCCAGCTCAACTTCATCAGGCTCTTGAATGCCGTCTGCCTGGGCTCCCATACCGTTACTCTCCGCACTTGAAGGTGACAGTCGCCCTTCATCCCAGCGTTTGATCCGTTGCTCTGTGAACAGGAACCGTTCTGCCATAAGGCTGCTCGCCTGTGTGTATGATCTGGCAATCTCAGTAGTAGACTGTACCGGTTCTCCAGCGGTAGCGTACATGTGAATGTTCCACTCTGCGAGTAATGTTTGCAATTCATCATATAGATTCTGTAATGAGGTATTCTGAGTAACTGCTTCTTTGATCAGTAACCCCAAGCCGGAATGATATGAAAATACGATACCTTTGTCCTTCTGATCGAATGCTTCAATCAGTTTGCGTTTCATCTCATTCCCCCGCTGCAGATCAAGCGTTGCATGAATCTCCAGCAAAATCACTTGATACTGAGGCCAATGCAGTCCAAGACTGTCCTCTCCCTTGTTCCCCTTACCTTGTAAAGAGTCATATAACAGTTCTTCAATCTGATGTTCTCTATATGCTGTATCTTCTCCAGCGTAACGAGCCTGCGTTTCCTGTTCCTGATGAAGCTGTCCCGCAATTCGTTCCAGTTCAGCGATGATCTCTTCTTCGTCAACCGGCTTCAGCAGATAACCATCTACGCCGAAGCTGATTGCTTTTTTGGCGTAATCAAAGTCAGCATAACCGCTCAAAATCAGAAAATGTGCGTCAGGTTCATGCTGGCGGATCTCTTCGATGACTTCCAGGCCAGTCATGCCTGGCATCCGTATATCAATAATGGTCAGGTCCGGCTTGATTTCGTTGAAACAGGCGATGGCCTCGCGCCCGCTTCCGGCTGTAGCCATGACCTGGAAGCTGTATTTTTCCCAATCGATAATCGTGGTCAATCCCTCGCGAATGCTTGGTTCATCGTCTACCAACAATACTTTATACATGCTGGTTCCCTCCTGCTGGCAAGGTGAAAGAAACCTCTGTTCCTTCCCCGTACACACTGTTAATCTGTAACCCGGCATTTTCCCCATACGTCAAAGTCAAACGCTGATGCACATTGCGCATGCCAATCCGGCTCTTCTCCTCTTCTTCAGGACCGCTGACAAACTGCATCACTTCTGCAAGCCGTTCCGGCGTGATGCCCGCTCCATCATCTTTCACTTGTACCGTGACCATACGATCCACCATACAAATCAGAATATGCACCCGCACGGTTCCTTCTTTGTTCTCTAGTCCATGCACAATAGCGTTTTCTACAATCGGCTGAATAATCAAAGGCGGGATATACATCCTCTCCACCTCAGGGTCCAGATGAATCTCAAAGGCTAACCTGTCCCCATACCGAAACTTCTGAATCTCCAGATAGGAACGTACCATTTCCAGTTCTGCCCGAAACGTTGTTTTGCCACTGCCAATCTCCAGGCTCTTTCGCATCAGTTTGCCAAGCAACCTGACAATATTCGCAATCTCCGCTTCTCCCTTGATATGAGCCTTCATGCGAATGGATTCAAGTGCGTTAAACAAAAAATGAGGATTAATCTGGCTGGCCATCATTTTCAGTTTAATCTCTTTTTGGGCGATTTCCAATTGGTTGTTCTGTTCTGTTGTCTCGACCACCTGAGTCATCAGTTCGTTAATACTTTTCACCATGTAGTTGAACTGACGTGATAATTGCCCGATCTCATCGTTCCCGTCAATGCGCGAAGTGACGTTCAAATCTCCAAGAGCCAGCTTGTTCAGATGTTTACTGAGGCGCAGTAGCCGGTTCGAAGTGAGGAATGAAATAATGTACACCAGCAACAACGCAATCACCAGCACCATGGTAATAAAAATCATGCCGATCTGGCTAATCTGGTTGGCATCTTTCACGATATTTTTGGTCGCAAACACCGAGATAACCTTCAGTTTGTTAAAGCTTGATCCCGGCCCCAATTCATCAATGACAATATTCGAGGGTTCCCCCTGAAAATCAGCTTCAATGGTACCCTTAGGTTGACTCTGGAGGTCTACGCCAAAATCAAGCTGACCCAGCGTTTTCCCGACCAGGTCGGTATTTTTCGCTGCAACAACGTAACCCTGCTCATCGGTAATCAATGTCTCAAACTGCTCTTGGCGCAACAAACCGTTAAGTTCTTCCTGATTGATTACGATCATCAGCACACCTTCGGTCTTATATTCGGCAAAAGGAACTTTACGTACCAGACTGAGCCGGTGAACCGGATTGTCTTCGTTGCCAGGGATATAAAACCAGCCGATGCTCGTTGTTTTCAGCGCTTCCTTATACCAGTAGCTCTGCTTGGTTCGCTCATTGACCGGAATAAATTCCAGATTGTTGATCAACGTCGGGTTCGTCGAGTAAAAACGTATACCTGCAATTTCCCGATATAACCGCCTGTATTCTTGAAAATCTTTATATGCGAGGTAAGCTGAGGTCAGCTCCACCACACTTTTATACTGTCGATTCACGATCTCCTTGAGATCGGTGTTAAACATGAGCAAGTTGGATATGTCTGTAGGTACGCGCAGCATCGTTGCCGTCTGGCTTTTAATTTTATCCACATTGATGATCGTTTGCCCAATGGCATTATCCAGCGCTTGCTGACGAAAATAACTGGTCACTGCGAGACCAATAATCAGGACGGGAACCATGACAACAAGCACGTAGGAAATGAGCAATTTATGCTTTAATTTGAGATCATTTGTAATACGAATCAGCCGTTTTAACATATCCGCACCTTCCGTCATCTTGTATAAGCGCTTACAACTTGCGATCATCCGAAGCAGGTCACTCTCACCTGCGCATCCATCATACCACATAACTGCAGCCTTCGATTTGACATTAAAGTGGAGATATGGACCTGAGTTGTTATGGATACATCGATGGGATTCAATAAAATATGACTATGCTAAAAAGACACTTCCGCGATTGGAAGTGCCTTTTCATTCAAACTAAAGTGAAATTAAAGCTTTTTAAGGACGAGGTGTGCTCACGCCATTGAGGATCAGCTTCGGATGGATATCTGCGCTCAGTGATGCGGAAACGGCGCAGTATTTCTCTTCAGCCATCTGGATGGCTTTCCAGATCCGGTAATCCGGTATATCTCCGTCCACTTTGAAGATCAGGTCAATGGACGTAAAACCTTTGGGCATATCCTCGCTCCGCGTCCCTTGTGCTTCAATCTCAATCGAATCGATCTTGTCCAGAAAAGCATCCAGAATCATCGTGATGTCGATTCCCATACAACCACCAAGGCCAGCGAGTAACAATTCCATCGGCGTAGCGCCTTGGCTATCACCGCCATATGCCGCTGTGGCATCCATGCCTACAGCATACCCTGAGGGTCCTTCGGAGGTAAACGCGCGTTTTCCCTTCCATACTGTGGTTACGTTCATGATGTTTTCCTTCTTTCTATAATTAGTTTACACATACACTCCGATGACAGAATAACCTTCCCATCACTGGGTGGTTTAAAATTCGGTAATCTGCCGCAGGAACTGGCGTGTACGCTCTTGCTCCGGATGTTCAAAAAAGGCTTCAGGGCTAGCTGTCTCCACAATGGAGCCGTCTGCCATAAAGACAATTTTGTTCGCCACGTTCCGGGCAAATTTCAGCTCGTGTGTCACGACCAGCATCGTCATGCCTTCCTGCGCCAGCTCTTTCATCACCGACAGCACCTCTCCAACCAGTTCGGGGTCGAGGGCCGAGGTCGGTTCGTCAAACAGCATCACTTCCGGCTCCATCGCCAGTGCCCGTGCAATGGCTACGCGTTGCTGTTGTCCACCGGATAAACGGGAAGGATAAGCATCCTGCTTATCCGACAGCCCTACACGATCCAGCAAAAGCCGGCCGCGTTCGGCGGCTTCGTCCCGCTTTATTTTTTTCACCGTCACAAGACCTTCCATAACATTACCAAGCACCGTCTTGTGCGGATACAGGTTAAACTGCTGGAACACCATACCGGTCTGGCGACGAATCTCCAGCACCCGGGCACGTTGCACACGCAGCGGATCTGCGCTGTTTACCACAATGCCGTTCACTTCGATCTGTCCGCCGGACAACTGCTCGAGTCCATTGAGACAGCGTAGCAGTGTACTTTTGCCTGAGCCACTGGGACCCAGCAGGACAACAATATCCTTGGCATCTACATGCATATCGATATTGGTGAGCACTTCATGATTTTGAAAACGTTTGGTTAATCCAGTTGTAGTAATCACCCGGTTCTCTCCCCCTTTAGTAAGCCCGGGCCAGCCGGCGCTCCACTTGTTCCAGAATGGCCGAGAAACCGATGCTCATAATCCAATAAATCACGCCGATTGCCAAATAAAATGGCATGTTGAGCGCATACTGCGAAACCAGAAGCTGCGCAGACCGCAACAGCTCGGTAACGCCAATTGCAGCAACAAGCGATGTTTCCTTGAGCATTCCGATAAAGGTATTCCCCATCGGTGGAATGGCAATGCGCACAGCCTGCGGGAAAATGATCCGTCTCATCGCCTGTGCCGGAGTCATACCGGTAGCGTATGCCGCTTCCGTTTGCCCTTTCGGTACAGCTTGAATCGCACCGCGGAACGTTTCCGACAGGAAAGCCCCCGCGTTCAGACTGAGACCAAGACAAGCGGCCGTTAGTGACCCGAGAGTTACGCCGTAGTCCACAAGCCCGTAATAGATAACGAATAATTGCACCAGCAGCGGGGTTCCCCGCATGATGGATACATAAAATCTGGCGATCAATCTTAGCCACATCGGTCCTTTAAGCCTGGCAATGGCTACAAGCACCCCGATAATAAAGGCAAAAAACATAGAGATCACCGTAACATAAAGCGTATAATAAGCCCCCTTCAAAAAGAAGGGGATATTTTCGAATATCAGTTCCATGGATCAAACTTCCCTTCGCCTTGCAGGTTCATTATTGCGCAGGCTCTTCACCAAACCATTTTTTGAAAATGGTATTGTACGTGCCGTCATCCTTCATGCCTTTCAGTGCATCGTTCAGTGCCGCTACAAGTTCAGGGTTGTCCTTACGCACCGCGATACCTGCCTCGTCACTCTTGATCGCTTCGCCAACAGCTTTAATTTTGAATCCATTCGCATCTACGATAGGTTTCAACGCATACAGGTTGTTGATCGTTGCATCGATCCGTCCTGCGTTCAGGTCTTTCAGAGATGAGATAACATCATCATACGTTTTAATTGTAAAATCTCCGACTTTGGGCAACACTTCGTTGCGCAGGTACGTTTCATCGTTTGTGCCCAAACCTACACCGATTGTTTTGCCTTTGAAATCTTCCAGTTTCGTAATATCGTTGTTGTCTTCTTTGACAATAATTTTGACCTGGTTGGTGATGTACGGATCACTGAAATCCAGCACTTTTTTACGATCGTCCGTAATCGTCATTTGGCTGATAATCGCATCCAGCTTTTTCGCTTGCAGACTTGGTGTCAGACCGGAGAACTCCTGAGATACAAACTCAACCTTAACGCCAAGACGCTTCGCGACTTCACGTGCGATATCCGCATCAAATCCGTCCATTTCTTTCTTGTCATTCAGGAAGTTGTATGGACGATACGTACCCATCATGCCGACTTTCATGACACCTGCTGATTTGATCTGTTCCAGTTCGTTGCCACCAGACTGTGCTGCATTGTTTGTATTGCCATTCTCCGCCGCGGGTTTGCTACCGCAAGCACTCAGTACGAGCACAACCATGAGCAGAATCGTGGTGATAGACCACCCTTTGCGAATTTTAGTTCCATATGTGTTATTCATGACGTTAACTTCCTCTCATTCATCTTATGTTCTCTTGGTGATTCCATTATTCCCTGTGACTGGCTTAATCATGTGAAGAAGTGTGTTAAATGTGAATCCTTCCTGCATCTTTTGCCTGAAAAATAAAGCCCCAGGCCCTGCCGACATTATGTACCGAGCAGGCCGTAAAACTCAAAACTCGCCGCTTCAGCTGCTAATGCTGTAGCACTCATCTCCGTGAAACGGCTGTGCAGTGCGTCTGAGCCGAATAACCAGCGCGAGATCATGCCCTCGATCATACTTACAAGCAATGCCGCACGTAAGGGTACATTCATATCTGCCGGCAACATCCCCAGTTCAATGGCACGCTCCATGTTGTGACGGAATGCTGTCTCCACGGCATTACGAGTCTCTTCAACTAACCTCTGGACGGATTCCTCGGTCACGATGCCCTTAAGCAACAACTCCATGAAATATCGGTTCTGCGCAGCAAAGGTGAACAAATTGGTAAACAGCTTCTCCGAGGCCTTCACCATATCTTCAACCGACCCGGCATCCTTCCGGTACCCCTGCCCGATTGCTTCAAGTAGTTGTTCTCTGCCCGTTAACAAAATCTCGGAAGCAATGGCTTCCTTGCTCTTGAAGTGCCAGTAAAAGGTGCCTTGAGCGACTCCAGCTTCGCGAACAATATCAGAGATTTTCGTCTGATGGTACCCTTGAGTTGCGAATCGTTCCATCGCTATGCGAATAATTTGGTCCCTTCGTTCTTCTCCGGGTCCCAAACCGTTAACTTTGGCCATGCTTTTTACCCTCCCGATTGATCAGTCAGTCAGTTAATGTATATCCTATGGGATAACTAGGTTTTTGTCAATATAGTTTTAAACAACGGGTTACAAGCATAGAGTTGAAGTGAGAGGCAATTCTGAGCATAATAGAGGATAGTCTTGTTCGAAAGGACAGACATCGTTATAGCAGGACAGGCCTTGTGGCTGCTGTCATCTGCATTTCAAGGAGGAAGAGAATTGGACTTTATATCATCCATTATTATGGGCATCATCGAAGGTTTGACTGAGTTTTTGCCCGTGTCCTCTACAGGACACATGATTCTGACAGCTCACTTGCTGGGTCTATCAGAGGACAACGAGTCAGTCAAAACGTTTGAGGTGGTTGTCCAGCTTGGTGCTGTACTGGCTGTTGTTGTACTGTACTGGAACAAATTCATTGATATGTTTCGCTTCACCGGGGGCAAAAGGCCGTATTCCCGACGCCTTAATCTGGGACATATCATCTTGGCGATGGTTCCTGCCGTTGTCATCGGACTTGTGTTCCGGGACTGGATCAAGGCTCACTTGTTTGGTCCACAAACCGTACTGTACAGCCTTGTGATCGGTGGTATATTGATGATCGTAGCTGAACGCTGGAGCCATAAGAGCTCACGGATTACCACACATGATGTAGACGATATTACCTACAAACAGGCATTTGCTGTGGGGATGTTTCAGATTTTGGCGTTGTGGCCAGGCTTCTCCCGTTCCGGCTCTACGATCTCGGGCGGCTTGTTTGCCGGAATCAGCCGGGTAGCTGCGGCAGAGTTCACCTTCCTCGTGTCCGTTCCAATTATGATTGGTGCCACTGGATATGATATGTACAAAAGCATCGATCATCTGAACAGCGATGATTTTCTGATCTTTGCGATCGGATTTATCGCAGCGTTCATCGTTGCCATGCTGGCGATTAAGACATTCCTGTCTATTTTGAAAAGATTGAGCCTGACTGTCTTTGCTGTGTACCGCTTTGTACTGGCAGCTGTATTCTTTGTGATCCTGATGATGTAATTCTTATAAATTGAAAGAATAGGTTTACATGTCTCACTCCGATGACAGAATAACCTTCCAACCGCTGTTATCCCCAGATTTTTTTGATTCCCTTTTCCCAAGGGGAAAATCCGGTGATAAGCATATGCTTCCGATGTAGCTTTCTTTCAGAAAGCTTTCAGGCGGCCGCTTCGCTTTTCAGGTTTTTTCTGTCCTCTCCGTTTCTGTGTAAACATAGTTCAATTCATATCAAACATCAAACAGATCCGTTGATTTTAATTGGAAAATGGCGGCCCTGTCTTCCTCACGGAAGTCGGGCCGCCATTTTGCTATCACTTCATATGTAAATGTACCATTATGATATTTCTAAGGCATGTTCAGGAAGTTAGATCATTACTCCCAACGATCTGCTTGTATGCTTCGTTGTCTTCTTCGCTCCTTAAGTCTTCCCAGCCAGCGATATCTGTTCAGCTTCTGTTCATGTAACATTTGCTTGACACCCATCATCAACAAGTGATATCGGCGATCATCATTGTGGCTTAATTGGTGCATCTCATCTATAATCTCTCTGCTCATGTGGCTCTTGTTCACTCCAATATTCAGTTTGTTCTATCAAGTATACCGAACGATACTGAACAAATTCTAAACAAGGTGCTATAGCAGAACTAAAAAAATCCCCTACATGTCTGAAGACAAGCAGGGGATGTGGTTATGCTCTGAAACGATACATAGGGTTAATTGAGCCATATCAATATCAAAAACAATATCAATCATAATATATAAGGCTATTCCGCTTAGACTTTAGACTCAAGAGTCTCCAGATACTCCGAGATTTGTGCAGGGGTTTTTGCCCATTTGCTGTGAAGATGTGCAAGCTTTTTGCCGTTCTGGAATACCAGCAGGCTTGGAATGCCGCGTACACCGTTCTCTTCAGCAAACGGCTGGAATTCTTCTGCATCCAGCGCATAAAAAGTTTTATCGGCATGCTGATCAATAACGTCACCGATGAACCGATCCAGGTTTTTGCAGTCCGGGCACCACGTTGTATCAAATTTAATGACCGTCATACCGTCGGAGTTAATCAGGTCGCGATATTGCTGTTCACTTTGAATTCTTTCCATATCTATTCTCTCCTTATGTCGTTCTAGTTAATAGTTGTACTGTACTTTGTGTAGAGATGGTGCTTTTATTGTACCTTAAATAGTTACACTTGAAAACAGGCAACCCATCCATTAGCGATGCTGCGTGTAACGGTTAGCAGGGCTCTGTTCCCGTATGACCTGAATCTCGGCAGGGGTGAGCGGGGCCGATGAAGCAGCAGCAATGTTATGCAACAATTGTGTTCTGGAACTGGCTCCTGGAACGACAGCAGCAACGGCAGGTTGCGCAAGCGCATAACGGATTGCCGTCTGTGCCATGCTGCGATCATCTGTGACCAGTCCAGCCAGGCCTTGGCGGATGTGATGCAACTGCTCTGGCGTATAATCCAGATACCCTTTATCCGCCTTCGCCGTTCCCGATGCTGCCAGTACACCACTGGCAACCGGGCCGCGAGCGATGATACTGATTTCTTTTTGCTCAAGTAAAGGTAATACTTCCTCTTCCGCCCGGCGATCCACTACACTGTATTGATTCATCACGCTGACAATGGATGATTTCTCTACATACTCCCGAATCACGTTCGGACGAATGGAAGAGATGCCGTAGTATCGGATAAGTCCTTCCTTCTTCAACTCCTCAAACGCTTCAATGGTCTCAGCGATTGGATCATCCAGCGTGCCACCATGAAGCTGATACAGATCAATGTAATCGGTCTGCAGTCGTTTGAGGCTTTCATGCACGGCCTGTTTAATATAAGCTTTGGACGGGTCCCATGACCAGCCCTCTTTGCCAGGAATACGGCGGTTCCCCACTTTCGTTGCCAGAATGACTTGATCCCGGTGCCCTTTGATCGCTTGTCCCACAATCTCTTCGTTCCGTCCGGCATCATACAGATCAGCTGTGTCCAGCAGATTAACCCCGAGATCCAATGCTTCGTGAATCAGCTCCACTGCAGGTTTCAGTTCCGTTCCGAGCGACATACAGCCCAGTCCGATCTCCCCCACCATCAATTCCGAATTACCCAAACGATTTTTCTTCATAGAAGTGCCCATTTGACCTTTATCCACAAGTTCATCTCCTCTCCATACGTTCTGCAAGTATTCATTGTATCATTCTTCATGGAAAAAATCGCATAGTGTGCAATCTCCAGTGATGCTCAGACGCACATAAGAAAAACCCGGAACGATCGTCCCAGGTCTCTTTGATGTTGCTCACCATATGCGCCTGCAAGTAGCAAGCAAGTACGTTTATTTACTTTTACGTGTATCGAACAGATAACAGGGCTTCCTTACACTGCCCACGCTATTGGTTAGCCGTCATGTAAGACTCCTGGATTACTCAATTTCTCCACTCTTGGTTGCTAACCTCTACCCGCGGTCTTGCGGTACGAGATGATGATCCGTTCTTTTTCACCATATTAGATACGGTGCTAATGACTTTGTCCCTGGCCTGTTTATTCCTCATCAGATACGTCACGCCAGCTCCAATCGCCGTCATGAGCAATTTGCGTTTCGACATGTAACTCTCCTCCTTCTGGATTCATGTACATCGTGTCTTGTTTGAGTTTTACCCGATCTAGCACAAACGAAACGATATCCAAGCTTGCCTGCCTGTAAAAAATAAAATATTTCTCCAACTGGCACACCCAGTTATACGATTGAGCAGTACAAAAAAAGATGATCACCAAAATGAAGAATGGTTCGGTAATCATCTTTTGCTCGGTTATTATGCTCCGTAACGTGAGCCTATATGAGCCATACAGGACTTTGTTTTGAATCCATATGTGAGCCATTAGGTTAGGAGCTTATAAGGAAACATGTAGTGGTTTCATATGCTTTATTGAGTTCTGTTGTCCTAACCCCGCGTCATCAGTCGGAAGGTCGGGCTACTTGGCTCATCTCTTCATGCTTGTAGGTCGAACCATCGGCGGTCAGATAAAAATGACCGGTCGGGTGCAGCTCTTCGTTCAACTCATAGACCAGCGGAATGCCAGTCGGGATGTTGAGCGCCATCACGTCTGCTTCGGACAATTGGTCCAGATGCATGACAAGTGAACGGAGCGTATTGCCATGCGCGGAGATCAGCACTCTTTTTCCCGAAGAAACCATCGGTTTAATCTCTGCATCCCAGTACTCCAACACCCGCTTGGACGTATCCATTAAATTCTCCGTACGCGGGATGGTGCAGCCAAGGCGCTTGTACTTGTCCAGATCCTGCACATATCTGTCGTCATTCTCATCCAGAGGTGGTGGGGAAATGTTAATGGAACGACGCCATTCGTGAACCTGATCCTCCCCGTATTTCAAAGCCGTCTGCTGCTTGTTCAGTCCTTGCAGCGCACCATAGTGGCGCTCGTTCAGCTTCCACGTCTTCTCAATCGGAATCCACATCAAGTCCATTTCATCCAGCGCAATGTCAAGTGTACGAATGGAACGTTTCAATACCGAAGCGTAGGCACAGTCAAAATCAAACCCCTGCTCTTTCAGGATTTTCCCGGCCTTGCGCGCTTCACCATACCCATCCTCGGTCAGATCCACGTCCGTCCAACCCGTAAAGCGGTTTTCCACGTTCCACATGCTCTGTCCATGGCGAATCAACACTATCCTGTACATCACGTGACCCTCCTTCCTTGGATACATTACCCGCAGAACCAGCGAAATTATACATCATTAGCCCTGCGCGTAATTGGTGGATATCGTTAATGGCATAAAAAGAAATCAATAATACGGTGCCATCATCAAGTAAACGACTACACCTGTAGAACTGACATACAGCCAGATTGGCATGGTCCAGCGTGCGATTTTA
Source organism: Paenibacillus intestini (assembly GCF_030803945.1). Classification (NCBI taxonomy): domain Bacteria; kingdom Bacillati; phylum Bacillota; class Bacilli; order Caryophanales; family Paenibacillaceae; genus Paenibacillus; species Paenibacillus intestini. Next base: position 123,962 of record NZ_JAURUN010000010.1, read on the forward strand.
CGGTGTTTCTGCAACTGGTTTGTCCAGCCCCATACGAGCGTAAAGAGCGCAAGTGGCACGATCAGGGCAGCCAGAATGCTGTGTGTGATCAAAATGAAGAAGTAGATCGAACGAACAATACCTTCGCCACCAAACTTGGACGTTTCCGGAGACAGATAATGGAACGTCAGATACGTCACCAGGAACAGCAACGTGGTTGAAAATGCCACCAAAATAAAGCGTTTATGCAGCTTGACGTTACGTTTGATAATCGCAATCAGCGCAGCCAGCAAAAAGATAAAGGTAAAGCTGTTAAACACGGCATTGAAGCGTGGCAACACGGTGATGTCGAACGTAACCTCACCTTTGTACCCGATCGATGGTGCGAAAAACAATAACAAGATGATAACGTTAGCAAGAATGGAGATGGTAATAATGATACCTGCGAAATTTTTATTACTGGTCGGGGTTGTCTGATTCGATGAAGCATTCAGATTCCCTCTTTCCTTGTTAGCCAATGCAAAATCCTCCTCATATCCTAACTTTCTGTGTTCTATATCATTATATCGCGGCAAATCAGGGCTGTTAAGTGACAACACTCTGAACAAAAACAGGCTGTCCTTACGTATAAATGCCCGTTTTAAACTGTTTTCATGCCTTTTCGTGCGAGTATGATTTTACCCTAGTCTTAAATTGTGGTATAATTAATGCACTTAATCACATACGCGTCGACTATGGAGGAGCCTGTCACCAAGGGCCCCTCTTTGTCTTTTACAGGCATGGAACGGTAACTTGTTATCGTTGTTCCGTGCCTTTTGTTATGATCAAATTGGGTGGAACAGGGATGTTTTCCCTTGGAAAGGATATTCTAAGGTTGCCGCGATCAGAGAGGAGAAACCATCTGTGGAATTTATTTTAGTTCTTGCCCTTATTTTGATCTTCACCAAACTGGCTGGTGATCTCTCCGTTCGGTTAGGCCAGCCATCGGTGCTGGGTAAACTTATTGTGGGTGTTGTCATTGGACCTGCCCTACTGGGCTGGGTGGATAAAAGTGATTTTGTGCATTATATGGCCGAGATCGGGGTATTATTGCTCATGTTCATCGCCGGTCTGGAAACCGACCTGGAGCAATTGAAGAAAAACTGGAAGTCCGCTTTCGCTGTGGCAGTGGGCGGAGTCATCTTACCTTTTATCGGAGGATACAGTTCGGCTGTTGCTTTTGGCATGTCTCAGACACACGCACTGTTCTTTGGTCTGTTGTTCTGTGCCACCTCGGTAAGTATTTCCGTGCAAACCTTGAAGGATATGAACCAGCTCGGTTCACGTGAAGGCACCACCATTCTGGGGGCAGCGGTAGTGGATGATGTGCTCGTCGTTGTACTGCTCGCTGTCATGATGAGTGTGCTCGGAACAGGCGGCGGAGATGTCTCCATCGGCTTGTTGATTGGTAAAAAGCTGTTGTTCTTTGTCATCATCATTGCGGCAAGCTGGCTACTTGTACCTCGTATCATGAAATGGATGGCTCCTCTGCGGGTAACGGAAACCGTTATTACGGCAGGACTCATCATCTGCTTTGGCTTCTCTTATTTTGCAGAATGGATGGGTGTTGCAGGGATTATCGGTGCATTTGCGGCAGGGATCGCGATTTCCCAAACTGGATTCAAACATGAAGTGGAGCAAAAGGTGGAACCGATCGCGTACAGTATTTTTGTACCTGTTTTCTTCGTTAGTATTGGACTGAATGTAACTTTTGACGGCGTAGGCTCACAGATCGGTCTGATCATCGTCATCAGCATCGTTGCCATTGTCACCAAGCTTCTCGGCGGCGGGGCCGGAGCTCGGTTGACTGGTTTTGATCGCTCCTCCTCAATTGCAATCGGTGCAGGCATGATCTCCAGAGGTGAAGTTGCGCTTATTATTGCCTCGACTGGACTTGCATCTGGCTTGCTGGATGCCGAATATTTTACCAGCGTGGTTATTATGGTCATCGTCACCACACTGGTCACACCACCGCTACTCAAAATCACGTTTGCCCGTAAAAAGGGTGAACAACGTGTGGAACAAGGGATTGAGGATCCTCATCTGAACAGGTGAGGTGAATGGTACGTGGAAGCGTTGCTCTCTTTTAGCAGAAACGGTTAAACGACTTGGTTGTTCATCCAATCCGACATAAACTTACTCATAGTAAAAGTGGTACTTCTGTGTTAAGCCCAAGACATCCTTACCATAATGAACTCACTCTTAACTCACTCTTAACTCACTCTTTAGAACTCACTCATACTTGCGTTGTAAAATCTTCATGCGATTAACTACACAACTTAGTAGGCGCTGGAGGTAAGTGGGAGTAGCATCAAAACCGGGTCTAGGTTATACTTGGAATTATTGTAGAAAAAGTAGCTATAGATGTTAGTAAATAGATATTAATTAATCGGTCGTGAAGCACACGCCGCTTTGTCCATTTTTCCAACCTTCCAATTATGGAGGCAGGAAAGATTGGGTAAAGCGGCTTTTTACATTTTCCCACTAACTTATCTTAGGAGGTTATCATGCCATGAGTACAATAATCCAAAACTTTGATGAAGCATATGAAGAATGGATGAGAACTCTGCTCACAAAAGAAACCAACCCCCGCGTTCGATCACGGATTGAACATGGACTTGAACATGGTACATTGGAATTTTTGCGCTCCGTCTGGTTCCCCGTCATGAAAAATTTCAACCATTTGCATCCCGAGTGGGAAGTTCGAGATTTTCACAACGGTTATCGTTATCTGGATCTTGCCTACTTACCAGGGAACGGTGTGAAAGGCGGTATTGAGATTCAGGGTTATGGGCCTCATGCTCGTGATCTTGATGCGAGACGTTTCAAAGATCTATGCTGGCGACAATGTCTCCTAACATTGGAAGACTGGCTTTTCCTGCCGATTGCCTACCTCTCCATTAAAGATGAACCAAAACAGTGTCAGCAACTGGTGCTAGCATTTATGGGAAAATTTATGGCTTCAGATGCGCCCGCAGCCCTCAACTGGTTGGATGCTGAGGCCGTGCGGTATGCGAGACGTATAATCCGGCCGTTTACACCTTTGGAATTGGCAACACATCTGCGAATCTCTGACGCACATACGAGAAGAGTCCTCCGCAGCCTGTTGGATCAAGAAATTATATATGTTGCGAGCGGCATTCAGCGGTATCGCACTTATGCTCTACGAATGTAAAACGGAGTAAGTGCATATGTCTCGGACGTGGCTCGACTACGCAGTCGAATGTCCCAGGTGCAGTGATCGCTAGTGTTATCATATACATAGTGAAAGTGGGTCCGTGGTGCGGGAGTTAGGCGTAATTGGCAAACGTGGGTCCGTGGTGTAACCACTGTGTTTGATCCCGTAAAGCAAGCATGTGGACGGGCATTGCACTGTTTATGTTAATGATTACTTGCTCGTGGCTGATTTATGAGTGAATGAGGCTACGCTATGTCACGTTGAAAGTATTTCCTTATGTGTGCACTCATCTCCGCAATTCTAACGATCACCAGAGACGCTATTCGGCGTATATCACACCTTTTTAATCTCTAACGATCTCAGGGAAGCTTATTTCGGTAATTTGGAGCGAAAACAAGCCTATTTCATGTATTTTTGTTGAAATAAGCTCCCTGGTGAGCGTTAGAATTTCAGAGAGCTCAAAATCGTGCAAATAAGCTCATCTGTGATCGTTAGAATTTTCAGGAGGAGTTTTACATTTCATTGGCTTTACTCTAGCAGGTTTGTGGAGACTTCTAATGGAGATTTGTACTTTCTGTGTATTGCGTTTATGTTTTGTTTCTGAGTTTCCATCTGTATGGTAGTGATGTCCTCAGATGTTTGCAATGTGCAAATCAGATCCGCTCCCTGGTTGGCACAGATAAGAGGGTTGGGTTGGGTATCTTGTTTCGAAGAACAACAAAAAAAAGACCACCTTACACACGAAGAGGTCTTTCATCCTAAGTTGTATTTGTCAATTTTCTGAGTCGCTTCTTATCCGTTTGTTGCTACTTGTACGTTCACTTTGCAAAGGATTTCACTAACTATCAGAACTCATTCATGCAACAGTATCTCCGTCTGCTATTAGGCTTGTCCAGCCTAAGTTAACACACCTACATAGAAACCAATCGAGATAAACAGAACACACCAAACAAATGCACCGATTCCAGAAATAACAGCATATTTCCCCATCCTCATGCGGCTCATGCCAGAAAAACAGCACATTAGATTACGCACGCCTGGGATGAAGTAACCCAGAATAACGGACCATGAGCCATATTTGAGAAACCACGTTTCTACCCTGCTAAATCGCTTGGCATTTACCCCAATCCATTTACCATACTTGTCAAACAGGGGCCTGCCGGCTTTTCGGCCAATCGTATAACTCAGTATGCCTCCCGTAAAGGCCCCGCCAAAACAGACAGCGATGGATACGGAATAATCCAGAACGGAGATCGAGGCGAGATAACCGACAAAGGTCATCAACACCTCATCCGGAATCGGTAGCCCAATAACACCAAGAGCGAGTAAACCATATATTGCGAAATACCCATATTGACTAATAATTTCTTTAGCAAATTCCATAACTTAACTCGCTCCTTATTTCGGTTCCACAATATCCTTCTCATGAGAGGGCAGTATTTGCTTCAATGAAGGGAAACGGATTTGACTAACCATGAGACCGGATAATACCACAATAACAAGATATGCTACAGCATGATTAAAATAAGGACTCCATAGAGCGAAGAAGGACATCAGTCCACCTGCAAATGTAATCGGCATTCCGACAAAACCACTAACTGGTGTTTTCTGGCAGTTATATCTTGCAAGACGAAGCGCTCCGCACACCGGGAACAGTGCTGTCAATACCATGCCCAGCATACCAACTTCAGTCATCGAATTAAGGTACAGAATTAGCACAGGTGCTGTCCCGAAGGAAACGACATCAGCGAGTGAATCAAGCGCTTTACCAAATTCCCCTTCACAATTAAGCTTGCGTGCCGCATATCCATCAAATAAATCAAAGAACATCGCTACCCATATCATTGTCACAGCCAAGGCAAATTCCCCATGAATCGCCATAATGACCGCGAGCATCCCCGAACTTAAATTCCCCAAGGTTAAAATGGATGGTAAAGACTTCATAAAATTTAACTTCCTTTCATACTAGGCTTTAGGAAATGTAATATAAAAACGTACGCCATCCGGTGTATTCTCCACTCCATAACCACATCCGTGCAGATCGAGAATCTGTTTTGAAATGGCCAGGCCTAGCCCGGTCCCTCCCATTTTGCGATTGCGCGAGCGCTCTACACGGTAGAACCTCTCCCATATATATTGCCGTTCCTCTTCCGCAATGTGTTCACCTTTATTCTCAATCGTGACGTGAACACAACCTTCATGCCTGTTAATCTCAATCATTATATCGGTTTGCGGAACCGCGTGACGTATAGCATTCATCATAATATTGTAAAACACTTGCTCTAGCTTGCTTCGATCCCCTTCGACCGTCTGCTCCGTCGTGGATATAAGCACCACTTCAAGCCCTTTATCTTTCAGCTGAGGCCCGAGGCGCCCAGCAATATCTTCAATCATGTCAGCCAAAGCAATCGCTCCGGTATTCAGTTGAATCGCAGCAGATTCCAACCTGACCAGATCCAGCATTTCTTCAACCATCGTTTCCATCTTAATGGCTTCATCTACAATGACTTCAATGTAGCGCTCCCGCTTGTTTTCACTCACACCGTCTTTCAGCCCTTCAGAATATCCTTTGATAATACTGATCGGTGTTTTGAGTTCATGAGAAGCATCGGCAAAAAACTTACGCTGACGCTGTTCAATCTGCTGTTTCAATTCCATGTCGGTACGCATCTGTTCATTCGCCTGTTTAAGCTCTTCCAGCGTCTGACCCAGTGTGCCTGATAGAGCATTCAGACTATCAGAAAGGCTACCAATCTCGTCCTTGCGCCGGATCGATGATCTGACCGTGAAATCCAGCGTGGACATCTTTTTCGCCACATGATTCAAAGCGAGCAGCGGCTTCGTTATGATTTTGGACAATAACAGGGCGAGCAACAGAATCAGCACAAACGCGCCCATACCGAAGTACGCATAGAATAAACGAGTAGCCTCATTCGCTTCCCGAACCTCCTGCAGGGAGGTGAGCGAGAAAATCAACTGTTGTTCCGCGCCGACACGTTGCACAGGAGCAATGGTAACGACGTTACGCACTCCGCTCCAGCTTTCCTTCCATTCTTCATTAATCATTTTGCCATTAGACAGCTTTTGCTGATCTTCTGACGACAACGGGAACCGACTGTCCAGAGCCTGCACGAGCAGGCCTTGTCTCTGACTCCAGGTAGCAAGATCCGGTAACACAACCTCCGTCAGAACTCCCGTCCATTCCTGCACAGGTAGCAACGATTCTTGAAAAGTTTCTGTGCCCCATGCAGCAGAAGCTGCATCTTGAATTTTGAAGGGATATACCGTAGGCTCAGTTTTACCCTGATCGCTGGAAGATCCCTTTACGGTCAGTTTTTGTCCAAATTTGAGATGTGACCTGATCCAGCCTGCGTTTTCACCATTAATGAACAACGACAGAGATACCTTCACACGTTTGCCGTCTTCCTGAAGAAGCGTGATATGAAAGGGATCATCCACCAGCTTGCCTGTGTTCGTTAAAATAATGAGATGAGACTGATTTTGCCGCATGAATCTGCCCATTTCCTTCGCGAGTTGCATATCACTCCAGTGACTGGCAGAGAATTGCTGTTCAAACTTGGACAGCTTCTTTTTCATACTGCTAATCTTCTGATGCTGGTAAAAATCGGGGAACCAGATCAGTTGGGCAAGCACCGTTGTCCCATACAGCAGGACCACAAATCCGGCCATGACCAGAAACAGCTTCATCGTTACACCATTTCTTCTCATTCTTCTGCCTCAAAACGGTACCCCGTACCAATCACAGTACGAATGCACTTTGCTTCATCGCCCAGTTTACTGCGAAGCTTTTTGATATGCGTATCTACCACACGAGAATCCCCTTCAAAATCAAATCCCCACACCCGATTTAATATGGCTTCACGGGATAAGACAATGCCAGCATTCCGAGCCAGATAGAGTAGCAGATCATATTCCTTCGGTGCAAGCTCAACTTCAATCCCATTTCTCTCCAAACGTCTACCCCATGGATCGAGAATAACATCGCCAAAACGAATGACCCCCTGCTCCCGCCCCATCGCACCTTCCACTCGTTTCATCAGCGTCTCAGCCCGTGCAACCAGAACCCGGGGACTGAACGGCTTGGTAACATAATCGTCTACACCTAACTGAAATCCATGGATTTTGTCATCGTCTTCCGACCTTGCGGTTAGCATGATAATAGGTACGGCAGAAGTAGAGCGAATATGACCACATAATGTCCATCCGTCCATTTCAGGCATCAGTACATCCAGAATGACCAGGTCTACCTGATGCAAAGCCAGCTGTTCCAGCGCTTGGACTCCATCTTCCGCTTCAATAACATTCCATTGTTCTTTTATAAAATAATCGGCCACAATCTCACGAATGCGGCTTTCGTCTTCTACCAGAAGCACGGTTCTGATCATGACCGACTCTCCTTCTTTATTTCTATACATAACATACTTGCTCCATGTGTCGTTCATGTGTCCTGATTCATCCATATAAATCCATTTATATTCAAGAACCGGCTCCACCATATATACGATTAATATATACCAAAAGTTACTATTTTTTATCAAAATGCGCAAAAAAAGAAGCAGCCAACAGATATTACACTGTTCTTTGACCGCTCCTGAGATGAAATTCAGAATATGTTTATCTGGAAAAATGCCCTCCAGACGCTGATTAACGTTGGTGCTCCAAACGATGTGCCACATGCAGTGTAGGTCCAACGAAGCGGTTCAACGGGAACCCGCCAGCAATCGCTTTGGTTACAAAAGCTTTCCCTTCACGTACAGCCTCTTTCACGGAAAGTCCGCGAGCGAGCCCGGCAGTAACGGCTGCAGATGTTGTGCAACCTGCACCATGGGTATAACCGGAACCGACAACATCAGCTTCGAACCAATCATAATTGGTTCCGTCATAGAGCAAGTCCATGGCTTTACCCGGGTTAATTACACCGCGATCTTTAATCAGGACATGTTTGGCACCATGCGCGTGAATGGTGGCTGCCGCAGCTTCCATCTGCTCTTTCGAACGAATCGGGCCACTCTTCGCCAGTTGGGAAGCTTCGAACAGATTAGGCGTTACAAGATCCGCACCTGGAAGCAAAAATTCGATCATGGCTTCGGTGTTTTCAGGCTGTAGCACCTCATCCGTACCTTTGCACACCATAACTGGATCGATAACGATTTGTGGCAGACCGGTACGGCGAATATGTTTGGCAACAAGCTCAATGATATCCACCGAACCGAGCATGCCTGTCTTCATCGCGTCAAAACCAATACCGTCCAGCACGGTGCGAAGCTGAGCTTCGACTACATTTAATTCTACAGGAAAGACCTGGTGATCCCATGTCTCAGGTTCCATGGAAACAACCGTTGTTAATACGGTCATGCCGTATACGCCAAGCTCCTGGAATGTTTTCAAATCGGCTTGAATGCCTGCGCCACCGCTCGTATCCGAGCCAGCGATAGTTAATGTTTTTGGAATCGTCATGGTCGTTCTATTCTCCTTCGTGTCTCAGTTGACACTATCCTATCCCTTGTACGAGCGGATGTCAATGGCATGTGAGGCCATACCTAGCATGCTTTTCAGCACAAAAGAGATCTTATCCTAATTCAAGTCTTTGGTTTCCAACCGTGTCATGGAAAGTGTAGCAATCCATAAGCCTATTGCGCCCAAGGTCAACGGAATCACGATGATGTTATTGATCGACATTGTTGGTCCATTAGAACCGCTAAAACCCGAGCATACGATGAGAACAAGGAAAATAGAAGCAACCATTGTAGCCGTCACCGAATGCTTGCGCATACCGAAGAATAGAGGAATCAGGGCCATGGCGGCGGCAGAGAGGGAACTGATGGTATATTTTAGCACGATCTTCCCCAAAGCCACGGATTCTACAGGCTCGGTAATAAAACCATAGTACTGATTGGCCGCCAGCAGGAGCACACCCATTAGAATGTCCGTAAACATGATCATCGTAAACGTAAAAATAAAAATTAACATTAACTTCGCAGCAATGATTTTATGCCGCTTGATCGGATAGGTAAACATCACATTCATCGTTTTGTCCCTGTATTCGCTGATGATCAATTTAGATATCAAGGAACCAGCAAATATAATAAACACTGCTCTGGAAAATGTATCGATTAGCGTAAAGGCCCCGTGGTAATCGGCCAAGGCATAATCTTCAGCCCCGAAATCGGTAACACCAATCATAATCATAAATAGAAGAATGCTGACAATGGCGATGCCTGCACCCACAAAATTCCGAGCAAAGCGATGCTTGCGCCATTCCAGACGAATGAGTTTAAGCAACGTCATCAGCCCCTTTCATCAGACCCATGAAGTGCTCTTCCAAGGAATGCGAACGTTTAGAGATCGACTCCACCGCAACCCCGTGCTGAACCAATTTGCTGTTAAGATCGGAAGCCGTTATATCTGGGTCATAGACACGTAACGTCTGCTCATCGAACAGCTTATAATTGCTCAGATGCAACAAATGTTCTACGACGTATGCAGCTTTATTAGGATCCGCAGCCTGTACTTCAATATAATCGGTATGACTGCCACGGATACTCTCCATGGATACTTCTTCGACAAACCTTCCCTCGCGAATGATGCCAATCGTGTCCGCAACCTGCTCCACTTCACCCAGAATGTGACTGGAGATCAGCATCGTAATGCGATATTCTGTGCTCAATCGTTTGAAGAGATCACGCATCTCTTTGATCCCCACCGGGTCAAGTCCATTGATCGGTTCATCCAGAATTAACAACTCGGGTGTTGTGATCAGCGCGCGAGCCAGACCAAGACGTTGCTTCATACCGAGAGAAAAGTCCTTCACAGGTTTTTTGCCCGCATCCTTCAAACCGACCATTTCCATATGTTTCCCAATCATCTGTTTGCTCGTGAATCCCATATACTCACAGTGCAGATCAAGATTTTCCCATGCAGACAGTTTGTCATAGAAAAAGGGATACTCGATAATACTGCCCATTCGTTTCAATAACTCGTAAGAGTCCGGGTTTAGCTTTTCGCCGAAGAGTTCGATCTCACCCGCAGTAGGTTTAACAAGGTTGGTTAACATCTTCATTAATGTTGTTTTCCCTGCTCCGTTCGGCCCTAAAAACCCATAGATTTCGCCTTGCTTAATATTCATGTTAACACCGGATACGACCTCTGTTCCTTCGTACACCTTGGTAAGATTTATGGTCCGTGCAATATAACTCATCTGGTCATTCTCCTTTACATCCCCCTGCTGGGGTGCTTATAACTGTATTGTAAAGAAAAAAGTCTGCTTTTTTATTAATCAAATCTTACAAAAACCTTAAGTTCGAACCTGTGCTATATCAGTTGAACTACAGATTTTACACAGTCCACTCCGATGACATGTAACAGAATAGTTCAACTTATATAGTTCGACCCTTCACGTCCTGCATTTCTTCCAACGTAAAAGAAAACACCGTCCGCTGATGTGGCACGCTATGAACATCAATACGTCCACCCATGCGTTCAACGAGTCGCTTCGTGATGGTTAGGCCGAGACCGCTACCCTGATACATCCGATTACGGGAATCTTCCAGCGTGTACATTCGTTCAAAGACACGACTGTGTTCCTGTTCCGAGATACCTTTTCCTCGGTCCCATACCTGCACAGTAACGGGCTCTCCTTCTCTGTTCAGTATAGATATTCCGAGTTGCTTGCCATCGGCGCCATATTTCATCGCATTGGTGATCAGGTTGTCCAGCACGCGATCCAGTGCCTCTTCGTTGGCGCGAACGAACACATCCTGCTCTGGAATGCTCAGTTCCACTTGTAACCCGAGCTTTGTAAGCAATTCGTAAAACGATAACATTTTTACCCGGCACAACTCACTGATATTCACCCGGCTAAGTTCCAGCTGACGGTCTCCCGATTCGAGCTTGGCGAGATCAAAAAAAGAATGCATCAGTCGCAGCACTTCCTGTGCTTTATCCTGTATTTTCTCCGTCATTACCCTCCGCTCCGCATCGGTCAGAGAAGAACTGTACAGCAACGTTTCACTGTACCCGAGTACCACCGTAAGCGGGGTCTTCAAATCATGTGAGATGTTGGAGAGCATATGACGCATTTCTTTCTCCTGGTTGGCATAGTCTGCTTTGGCCAGATGGGCGTGTTCAAGCAACCGGTTCATGTCGTTCAACAGCCGGCTTACCTGTGCATCACTATCAAATACAAGCAGACGTTCAAACGTGCCCTGTTCGAGAATACCCGACACTTTGTTGTGAATATACGTTAGATGCTTACTTCGTTTATGAAGGCGTAGTCCAAGCACAATAACAGCACACGCAAGCAGGATCGTTGATACCGCAAGCAACCAGAGCATCATCATCATACCGGCTCCGCCTCCAGCTTATATCCAATGCCCCATAACGTTTTAATGTAACGTGGAGCAGAAGGATCAACTTCCAGCTTTTCTCGCAAGCGGCGCATATGTACGTTGATAATATTTTCATCGCCATAATAGTGATCATTCCAGACGGACGCGTATATCTGAGCCTTGGTGAACACTTTACCGGGATGGGTGACCAATAATTTTAAAATGCCAAACTCCTTGGACGTTAATTTGATTGGCTCTCCCTCGCGCTCTACCTCATACGTTTCCATGTCCACTACAAGTCCGCCGAGAATTATCCTGTGGTCGTGGGCTTCTTCTTCCGCAGGCTGAGCAGTGTAATTGGCACGGCGGATGGCCGCTTTGATGCGAGCTGTCAGCTCAATCAGCGAGAACGGTTTGCTCAAGTAATCGTCAGCCCCGAAGCCAAGACCCAGTGCTTTGTCTACGTCCCCATCTTTGGCAGATAGAATGAGTACGGGCACCAGACTTCTCGCGCGAATCGTTTGCAGGACTTCCATCCCGCTGCGATGCGGAAGCATCAAATCAAGAATAATCAGGTCAAAACCAGGCTTCGCCTCGTTGAACAGCCGTTCTGCCTCCAGACCGTCATAGGCATATGTAAGGTCAAAGCCCTCTTTTTCCAAATAGGGACCAACCATCTCACTAATCGAACGATCATCTTCCACAAGCAACAAGCGATGACTTGACATAAACTCCCCTCCGGCATAAAACATTTTCTATGAAGCTATTCTATAAGACCGTTTTCTTTATTACCTCACAGTTTGATGAAATTGGCAATGACAGATCAAAAAAACCTGACCAAGCAGGCACTTCGGGTTGAAGTGTGCTCCATCAGGTTTATTAATGACGTTATTTATGATTGCGTTCGTTCACTAAACGATACGATGTGGATCAACAGTTATCTTGCAGCTATGCTTGTTCACCACGAATCCAGCACAATCCGATTGTACCGGCCCCGGCATGAATGCTGACCACTGGGATAAACGGCATAATCTCGGTTTTCAAGCGTGGAAGCAGTTCAGTGATTTGTCGTTTAATCGTGTGTGCTTCCTCCTGGTTGTTTGCATGCATAATACACACATGTTTAACCTTCTCCATGTCCTTTTTCAGCATCTCGAGCATGCGCTCCTTGGTCCGCTTAAACGTGCGAATCTTCTCGTTCACGACCACTTTGCCCTCTTCGAATCGAAGCAACAAGTGTATTTTGAGCAGTTGGCTGATAATCAGTTGAGTTCCTGTCACACGGCCGCTGCGATGAAGATTCTGAAGACTTGCAGGAATCAGATAAAAAGACATGTTATCAATCATCTGCTCAATATGATGTTTAATCTCGGTAGCGGAACATCCCTGCTTCTGCCATTCCAGACCTTGCATAATCATCTCGCGAAGAGGATAAGCGCCTGCCCTTGAATCAATTGCGGTAACCGTCACGCCTGCCATCTCTGCTGCCTGCATCGAGGTGTGGAGCGTTCCGCTAAGTGCTGTGGAGCAATGAATCGTTATAATCTCATCATACTGATCCTTAATGGATTCATACAGTTCGATAAACTCACCAATCGGCGGTTGTGAACTGCTCGCGCGCGATGAAGTTGCCAATTTCTCATAAAAGGTATCGGACGAGATTTCTTCGGTTTCCCGGTAACATTCCTCGCCAAATACAATGCGCAGCGGCACAATGTAGATATGATTTTGCTCCGCAAAAGCGGAATCCAGTGTACTGGTGCTATCGGTGACCCATGCAATTTTCTTCATGACATCCTTCTCTCTTGCCGGATTGTTCGTGCTGGTAATCATCTACCCGTCGTCAGGCACATGCCCGGCCGTTATTTTAAATTTGAATAAACACAATTGTAAACGCTTGCGGTCTTACCTCTTCATTATAAAGGAATTCTCCCCTGCCTGTCTTGTGGCGCATTCATGAACAATCCCTCACGTTCCAGTATTCGCTAAAAAAATGTCTTGCCTGTGAAGGAATATATTGGTATGCTGTTGTCCTTCTCTCTTTTTCGCCTTGACTGAAGTGAACGGGTCCGCCGTTCAATCCACTTATCGGAGGTGTCATATGCTTTATTTTACGTTGGCTTCCAAAGCCTACGCCCGAAACCTGCAATATCGCGGGGCACACATGGTACATAACCTGGCAAGCGCCATGTTTGGTTACATGTATGCTTGTCTCTGGATCGGCATCGGGGCCGACCACCAGCTCGGAGAATACGGGGTGCAGGGGATGATCAGTTACATTGCATTCACGCAATCATCACTCTGGATTTCAGGTTTCCTGACGAACGGACTCGGTATTCCGCTCAGTGTCAGGACAGGGCAGATCGCACTGGATCTCATGCGTCCGGTACATCTGTTTACTCACCTGATGGCACGGGAATGGGGGCAGATCGCCTACCAGTTCGTGTACAAAAGCCTTCCCATCTACCTTCTCTACTCCATCGTTTTTTCCCTAAAATGGCCTTCAGAGGCCTGGACTCTGGGCTATGCCGCACTTGCACTTGCTGGCGCAGCATACTTGTCCATCTGCATGAACTATATTATCGGTGTCACATCCATGTGGACTACGGAATCATCCTGGCTACACTGGGCCAATCATGCCTTGATGAACCTGATGGCTGGTTTCTTCATCCCGCTGGAATGGTTGCCGAACTGGCTGGAACAACTGGCCTGGCTGTCGCCCTATCCCTTTTTACTCTATGTACCTACCCGAATTTACCTTGGTTTTGAAGACGGCTCCTTCCTATGGGGAACCTTGCTTTGGTGTGTTTTCATGACCCTGCTCTGCCTTGCCGTCACCAAAGTGTTACGTCGTAAAGTGGAGGTGCAAGGGGGATGAAACCTATCTCGTGGTTCCACTTATATAAAATACTCATTCGAACCAGCATCCGCAGCCGCATGCAGTACAAGTTTAACTTCGTGCTGGGAGCTATCCTGGCCGCTCTGATTCAAATCTCCGAATTTCTGATGGTCGCGTTAGTACTGCACAAATTCGGTGCGATCAAGGGCTGGTCGCTACATGAGATCGGTTATCTTTTTGCGATTATGACATTATCCAAAACGCTATATCGCACATTCGGCAATGAAGTGCATCATCTGGAGAAATATTTGGTGGGCGGTGAGCTGGATCAACTGCTGACACGACCTATGCCTGTCCTGCTCGCGCTGATGCCGCAGAACTTCCGCATCATGATCGGTGAAGTACTGCAAGGCGGATTCATTCTATGCTGGTCGCTTGCAGGCATGATGCACAGTGGGCAGATCGGCTGGACGGTTGTTCCGCTCTCCCTGTTTGTCATTGTGACTGGAGCTATCATTCTTTTTTCCATCGGACTCGCTACAGCCACACTTGGTTTCTGGACGACACGTATTGAAGAGTTGCAAGTCATCACAGAGGATGCAGCCCGCACCGCGGCTCAATATCCGCTCACCCTCTATCCCAAATGGATGTCCAGTCTTCTGCTGACCGTCATTCCTGTAGGTTTTGTAAACTACATCCCCTCTCTCTACCTGTTGCGCGGTGAAGGCGGCGCTTGGGTACTGGCCGTCATTGCTGCGGTAGCTGTGATATGTTTGGTTGCAAGCTTACGTTTCTGGGCGTTCGGTATGACTAAATATCAAAGTACGGGCAGTTAGAGAAGTTATATACATTGAACGATATATTTACACATAACGGAGGAGGCGAAATACACATGAATATGATTACAGCACGCAACCTGCAAAAACAATTCAAAACTCCTGTCGTGCGGGAAGGCCGCTTCTCAGGCGTACGCACCTTGTTTTCACGCCAGTATGTAACCAAAGAAGCGGTACGTGATATCAGTTTTGATGTCAGGCAAGGAGAGTTTGTTGGTTATATCGGTCCCAACGGGGCTGGCAAATCCACTACGATCAAAATGCTGACAGGCATTCTTCACCCGACTGCGGGTGAGGTGATGCTTGGCGGGATGAATCCACATGAGGAAAGGCGCAAGACAGTGCGCAAGCTCGGCGTTGTGTTTGGACAGCGAAGTCAGCTCTGGTGGGACTTACCCGTGAAAGATTCCTATGACATTTTGGCAGAGATGTACGGCGTGAGTTCGGAGGTCAAAAAGAAACGGTTGTCCCAGTTTGCTGAACTGCTGGACCTCGAATCATTCTGGGCCACTCCGGTTCGCAAGCTCTCTCTTGGACAGCGCATGCGGGCCGATCTGGCGGCATCCATGCTGCATGATCCAGAGCTGCTCTTTCTCGATGAACCCACCATCGGACTGGACGTGAATGCGAAGCGAAATATTCGCCAGTTCCTGCGCACATTAAATGAAGAGTTTGGCAAAACCATTCTGCTCACTACCCACGACATGGATGATATCGAACAGCTATGCAATCGTGTCATGGTTATTAACCACGGACAACTGACCTATGACGGAACCATCGCCTCCCTTCGAGATACGATCGGTTTGCCTACATTGATCCGTGTCGCCTTCCGCGGAAGGGTTCAACTGCCAGATGCATTACCTTCCGCCATTCAGGTTACAAGTATGGACAATCAGGTGCTGACGGCACTGGTGAATCGGAAGGAATGGCGTACGATGGATATTTTGAAAGAGCTGGAGCAGTGGGGAGAGATTGACGATATTGAGATGAAGGAACCCGACTTCGAGGATGTTATACACAAAGTATATTAATTAATCTAAGGGTTGGCCTATCTTATAGTGAAACGGGTTATAGGGCTGTTCAAACGCCGTTACAGGAGAGAGGGACATGACGTACTGTAGTAACGGAGGTGAGGGTCATGCTTGTGACCAGACATGTTCTTGCTGCACCCAGTCCCTATGCTACGCCTTATTACATCGTGCGTGGAACGAATCCCGGACCCGTCATGATGATTACATCCGGAGTTCATGGCAATGAAACCGCGAGCATGGCTGCTGCACAGAAGCTTGCCGATGATTGTGCTTCGGGGCGGCGTGTGATTCATCGCGGAACCTTGATTATTGTGCCGAGAGTCCACCAGCAGGCTTATGCGAAAAAAATCAGAGGCAAACCTGACCTGAACCGCACCTTTCCTCGCCGCAAGTCAGGAAAATCGAAGCATCCACTGGCAGCCGCCGTGTTCAAGCTTGCACGCGAGCATCAGCCTGACTGGTGGCTCGATCTGCATGAGGCAAATGGTCTGTCTCAGCTCAGTCCACGCGTGCTTGGACAAACGCTGATCACCAATCCCGGTAGCTCCAGCGTGCCGATCTGCCGCAGGGTGATTGAGCGCATGAACCGCTCTATACTGGTGGGCAAGCATCATTTTAATCTGAAGCGGCATGAGTTGCCCGGCTCCGCTCGGACAGCGGCTTCAAGGTTGCTACATGCGAAGTCTATCACCGTGGAAACGTGCTGGAGCCTGAAACGCGCTGTACGGATCAAGTACCAGACGGAAATTGTTCATCATTTTCTACGAGAAGCAGGTATGACTTGAGCGAAAAACAAAAACCACCTCCATTGCACAGAAGCCGATGAATGACATCGACGGGCACAATGGGGGTGTTATTTTGTATCATCCATGCAGCATCACGAATTCCAGTATGTTTAGAGAACCTTCTTTAGAAAATATACCGATCTGTTTTCCAATACCAGAATTTTTCTCCCTGAGAGATAATAAATCGCTCCAGCCATGTTTTGAAATTAGTATTAAAGTGACCTGAAAAATCAACGGGATTCATACTTTCACATAGCCTGTTTATAGCTGTCATTTTCCCCGCAGAAGTAAATATTTCAATCTGGCCATCATTTTGGTCAGACCAATCTTTAAACGCTTTGAATAACTCCATCCTTACGGCTCCTTATCAGTAAACTGAACTTGTGAAATCGATTTTGAAGCAGCGATTCTATTCTTTATTGCTCCATGCTTTTTACATCAGATACAACTTGGAAGCCTTTAGCTTTTCCGCTCAGGTATCCCTGTTCGTAAAAATCAATTCCATTGGAGGTTATTGTAATTGCCACCATTTCAACATCATTTTCTACCGAATCAACTACAATATATTTTCTATCTGATAAATAGGTTATCGCCCTATGTTTTTCTATATGTTCTGTTTGGTAGAATGCGCTTTTAGGAACAACGGCAGACTCACTTGCTGAAAACCATATGGAATAAAGTTCTGCCAGAATATCGTACCTCTCTTGCATCCTCTCTTTTATGGCTATTTCCAACTCATCAAGCATCCTGAATACCTCCTTTAATATATAGGAATAAGCAAAGCACGACTTCAACCGGGGGTATTTTTTCTGCATCACGGATTCCAGTATATCCTTGCCTACAGGCTCCAGAAACGTGAGCGGATACAGATCTTTTTTCGTAAAAAACTTATAGATCGCATCCAGATACTCGTCCACACGATCGGCTGATCCAACGCCGTATCCTCTTGCCAACCGAAATAAAGCTCTGTTTCTCCGATTCGAATAGGTACATGACGCTAACCAACCTCGAATGGAAAATTCAAACGTTGTATTCGTTATATTCGTTTCTCTCCCCCCGTTTCCTGCTCGTTACATACGACTGGTCTACTCTTAAAAAATAGAAAAAGAGCCGTGATCACGGCTCTATGGCTCTTTTTTCTCCACTCTAAAGGACTGGATATAACTATCGATTTCGTCCTCAGGTACAAGCAACAATCCGGCCAGCTGTTTTTGCATCTGCTCCAGATGTTCAATGTGCTGTTGAATATCGGTGATCCGTTCACGTACAAGTGTTTTCAACGTCTCTTTTTCCATATCGTCATTGCTTAGCAGCTCCAGCGTTTCCTTTATTGCTTTGAGCGAATAACCGAGCGTCTGTGCACCCTTAATGAAGTTGACTTTCACCAGATAATCCTCGGTATATACGCGATATCCGTTGGAGGATCGATGCGGAGCAGGCAGTATGCCGCTGTCCTCATAATAACGAAGGGTTGCCATACTTACTCCCGTCTCTTTAGCCAATTGACCTCTTGTCATGGTCTGCACAACGCTCTCCCCTTTCCAACTGACTCATTGCGCTTGTTTGTTACGTATCTGCGTATACTCATGATCATAAGATGCCTCGGGAAATTTCACTGAACTTCCTTGCAGTAGAGGTTGTGCTTCACCTTTCAGATAACGGTCAAAAAAGGCAAGTGCATAACTTCTCGTAATATCGATATTATGCTCCGCAGACATATTCTTGGCAAACAAACGCGGTGAGATTAACGCAATATCCGTGAAGCTCTGATGGAAAAATCCATCCACGGTCAGATAATAAGTATCATTCAGACTATTATTCATAACATGTTTCAGATCAGGTTCAAATTCGGGATAGAATAATTTTTCATGCTCGGTAGGATTGGGTCCCAGGCTTTTAGCTGTCTTGCCAGACATGATGTACATAAACGGCTGTTTCAGCGACGACTTGGAAACACTGCCCCAGAAACCACCTTCCAAACTTAGTCCTGCATGAAAACGTTCATCCTGTGCGAGCGCTTCGGCTGTTGTTGCCCCGCCATACGAATGTCCCATAATACCCGTGTGGCTCAGGTCAAGTCTGCCCTCCAGCACCTGATTCGGGTCACTCACATTCCACTGTTCAAGCGTGTCGAGTACAAAACGTGCATCGGCCGCACGAATGCCCACTCCCTGTACATTATATTGATACAACTCTTCTGATGTTGCAAATTCTGGCCCGGCATCATAAGAAACCTTGTGACCATCCGGGAAAGTTACTCGAGCCGACGTATACGGATGATCCATCCCTACGACGATATAACCATGGCTAACCAGCTCCTCCACGGCGGTCATACTCTGAAAACGAGCCGAACGGACACCCGGAGAGAATACTACAACAGGATACGAGCTACTTGCATTAGACATCGCTGCACCTTTTACCACATGGGTGGGTATCGTATCCAGATAACTGAATACTTGAGATGGGATGCCAAACACCAGACTGATCGCTTCCCCCAATTCAGCAGGATATGACTCCGGTTTAATGCCTTTTGCAACTTCCGGGTCTACTGGATACCACACATTAATCATCAGTTCCCGCTTGTCCCCGGATTCAGGCGAAAGAGTCTCCTCACGAGATTCATCTACGATATGTTGTGAAAATGTACCGATGGCAAATCGCCCCGTTGGCTCGGGCATTGTAAATGCTGGGAAATACCTCGTAAACATTCCTGATCCAATTCCCGAGAAAGCGGCAAGAAGAAGGATGAAGAGACCGCGCATCCAGGCACGTCCTTTTGACTTCTTCTTATGTATTTCTGGTGCTACACTTCCAACACTGCGAGTCCATTTCATCACTTGAATCATTAACAGGATAAATAGAATGAGCGCGACAATATAAGACGGCAGTAACATCACCCGTACTGAGTCCATGATCGCATGTAGCAGAAAAGCAATCACCAAGGCACTGAGCATGCCTATCGCAAGCTTTCGCCTTTTCGCATAAAACGGTAAACCCAGCGCCCCTGCTATCGTTACTAGTACGAAAATCCATTCGAATATCTTCATGATTTTTCCTCCAAACGTTGTTGATACAACAACAATAAACCTTGAAGTATACTTCAAGGTCAAGGATTGAAATGAAAAATCATTAAATTATTCGACAGTCACCTTCGTACGCGGCATGGTATGCATTGCACCCGAAGTTACATGTGCCTGGACAACATATACCCCCGGCTCCTGAAATGTATACTTCACTTCATATATGCCATCACCTACAGAACTAGCCTTCACTGCCCCACGTGCCTCAAGCTCATCGGCATTCATCATTCCTTCTTCAATGGAAGGTGCCGCAGGTTCGTTCTGTTCGTCCCAGATTTGGAATTGTACCTGATCAGCATCATCTACAGGCTTCTCTCCCTGGGTTAGTTTGATCTGTAAAGCGACTTCTTCGTTCACCTTCGCCTGATCTGGCATCATCAGTTTCACTCGAATCATCTCCGGCATCTCGCCAGAGGCCGACTGCTCCGTATAAGAGCAGCCGGACATGATCAGCACCAGTATAAGCAGAGGTGTAAACCAGCGAGCTTGTCCCTTCATCACCGTTAGTCCTTTCTGCGTGTTTTACCGATTCCCCACAACATCACAATAATGATGATAAATGCGATCAGAGCCAGCAATGGAATCGTGATAAAACCAAACCAGTTCAAATAATCGGTATAGCATGGAACCTTACCACACGCCACAGCGTTGCCGGTAGCCGAGAAGATCCGCTGAATTGTTACGTGATACAAAGAAATGCCGCCCCCGATAAAGCTGAGCGGAAGCACGTACTTGGCAATCCCCACATCATCCTTGAAATACGCAATTCCTAGCAAAATCGTTAACGGATACATAAAGATGCGCTGAAACCAACACAGATCACATGGCAGAAACTGCTTGATCTCACTTAAATAAAGACTTCCCAAGGTTGCAATGACAGACATAGCCCAGGCAATAAATAATCGGGTATCTACACTCCGTGCAGGCTTCTCTGAATTGGATGTTGCACTCATACCTCTGTCCTCCTCTTCCATTGTTCGTTTTGAATGATTTTATCATTCCTTTGTATTCTCTGAGTTCACTGCATGCTTATGTAATTGATTACGCGATTAATTATACCAAATATTTGCTCTTTCAGGCGAATACAAAAAAGCTGCCACAGGGGCAGCCTTTTCGGTTTGAATGTGAGATTAATTATATCAACATAAGACCGTATGGAATCACATTGTTGATTGTTGCATTAAGCTTGCCTTACATTGCTTTAGTCAGTGTAATAGATCCATCTTTTTGAGCCCATTTCACATTCCATTGTAACAATTCAGCAATGAAACGCAGCGGTACTTGTGTACGTCCGTCTTTGTTAACAAACACGGTAGAACCTACGTTTTTCTTCATACCGTTGACTTCCATGACCGTGTTGTTCACCCAGAATACGAGTGTATCATCACCAGCCATAACGGTAACTTGCTGTGCTTTTTTGTCCCATTTCACCGTTGCGCCGATTCCCTCACTCAGGAAACGCAGTGGGATGTATGTTGTATTTTTCCAAAGCACAGGTGTGGTGTCCATGTTCGTTGTTTTATCGTTAATTTTCAGCATTTTGCTGTTCAGCTTCATCCAAACCGTTGTCATATCTGGCGCTGGTGTTGGTGCTGCCTCTTGGAACTTGTCATTGAACTGAGTCACAATGGCATTACCCAGCGCTTGACCTACCCCGAACATCACTTTGAAGCCTTCGCGATTCGTGGTGTAAGAAGCATCATAGTTGCCTGCCGCATATTGATCCAGCACTTTTTGCACTTGGTTTTCATGTGTTGTCAGCGCTTGTTGTGCTGCAGATTTAGGCAGGTTGCCTGCTGTTGCGGAATCCAGGAATGTAGCAAACTCCGTTGTGAAGCCGTCGATTCGTTTTTGCACAGCTGTACGTGCGGTAGCATCATTATCTTTTACAGCTTTAACATAATCACTCTGAGCGTTAACATGGTTAGTTACCCAGATTTTTTCGAATGCATTCGCTCCTTCATTTCCATAAATAGAAGCAATTGCAGCTTTGAAGTCCGCTGTATTTCCAGCTTCTGCGGTTACGAGGGCATTCGATGCCGCTGTGCGTCCATCATATTGCTCTTGCATTTGCAGAGCGGAAAGCGCAAAGTGCTCCGAAGCCAAGTGGTTAAGTGCAGATCTCAGGTCAGCTGCTTTGGTATCCGCTTTGGTGTTGTTAAACTTCTCAGGCATCTGTGTTGTAATCGCGGTGGAAAGTGCTTTACTTACGTCAAACATCTCCTTGAAGCCTTCGCGATATGCCTTGTATGCATCGGTGTAATCTCCGGCTACGTACTCGTCGAATACTTTCTGCACGAGATCTTCATGCACTTTCAATGCTTGTTTTGCTGCGTCTTTAGGCAGTTTGCCTTCTGTCGCTGTGCTCAGGAATGTGGAGAATTCATCCACGAATCCGTTGATGTTATCCTGAGCTTGCTTGATACCAGCTTGGTTACCCATCTTGGTTGCTTTCACCAGATCATCGGTGTATTTGTTATGTGCGCGGAAGATCCGTTCGAATTCTTTGGCTCCCGCTTCACCGTAGAGAGAAGCAATCGCCGGTTGCATATCCAGTGCATTTTGATCAAGTGCTTTGTAGGCTGCATCTGCATCTTTGGCTCCATCATAAGCTTTCGCCATAGCTGTCACCGCCAGAGCAAAGTGCTCAGACAACAGATGATCCAGATTCGCTCTCAGGTCAGCCGCAGGGGTGTTCACGGATGCTTTCATCATGGTCATGGAAGTGGATGTCTGAGGCGCAGAAGCAGCTCCCGCGATTCCCGGCATTAACAGCGACAAGCTAAGTACAGGTGCAATAAATGTTTTCATTTTCATCTTCATTGGTGAGTCACTCCTTAAGTATGTTTTTGGTTCGTTTGTTTCTTTGTCGTTGTCTTCATAGGGTGTAACGCACGGTTCTCCATTCTGGATCACTCCGCAGGCAAAAAAAATTACAGCTTTCGATAAAGAAAGCCGCAAATGCTTGATACATCTATGTTTTTTTATCTATATAAGTTAAACTAAAGATTTTACACAGTCCACTCCGATGACAGAATAACCTTTCAATCGCTGTTATCCCCAGATTTTTTTGAATTCCCTTTTCCAAAGGGAAAATCCGCTGATAAAGGCGAGCGCTTCGCTTTTCCAGGTTTTTTCTGTCTTCTCCGTTAACGTGTAAAAGAAGTGTTCACCCTATAATATTTCAAACTGAATAAATTTCCTATATTTCTCAATAATAGCTTACATTGCGAGTAAACCTGAGATACAATAGAGGCAAACGCTCTCCATCGAATGGAAAAGGAGGTCAACTCATGACTTGGCTACCTTATGCATTGGTTATCGGTATTGCCTTATTTGGTGGGATTGCTACACTTATCATCGGGAATTCGAAAGCCAATCGCATCAGTAACCCCGAGTATGATCGCCGTACACGGCAAAATCTGAGTAAACTTACATATGTATACGTCGGCGCCATCGTACTGGGTATAGGCGGATTTGTCCTGTATTTGTACAACTGATCATCATCCACTGAATGCTAAAGTAACATCTCTTTGAATACGGCAACTCTCCGCACGCCTCGCTCCATGTGTTGCACCATCGGGGAGGTAACTCCCCTCTCCCTGATCCACGCCAGCCAGCCGCGCAGCAACCATAGATGAATTTGTTCATACAACTGTTCTCTTGTGAGCAGTCCCCCGGCCTCAGCGTACCCTTTCATCACATCTTCTATGATTGATAAGCACTCATTCGCTCTTACGGTTGCAGGAATCATCGAGGTAAGCGCGGCAGCCACATCAAAATGCGGATCACCTCTTCTCACCTCTCCAAAATCGATCAAAAGCGTCTTTTGCTTCATAAATAACATATTCCACACACCCAGATCACCATGAATCAAGCTATCATTTCTCACGATGTACTCCGTACATTGCTCTACATGCCCCTCAAGTGAACCGATAATAGCTGACGAAGATCCCCTGACTTCATCACGGACTTGTGACCATAATAGAGATAACGCAAAACGATCCTGCTGATCCATGATTTCAAGCTTGTAAGCAGCATGGTGGAAGCGAGCAAGCATATTCCCAAATTCAACAAAATGCATGGTTTCCTGATCGTACGGTACCGTTTCTTCCACGTAGTACTGCAAATTATAAATTTCATCATTCAAATGCACATAGGACAACCCATTCCGCGCAATGACCATTGCTGGAGAGATGTTTTGCAATGACAGAACGTGATGAAGTCTCTCTTCGTTTACAGCCTGCCGCTCATCTCTAAGTTTACGTAACACGAATCTACCTGCTGAAGAATCGATGCATTTTGCTTCAGAGCTCGTCCCCTGTTTCATCACTTCCACGCGCTGTATCCGACCAATATCATAAAACTCTTCAATAAACTCTTTCATAACGCGATGATCCATCTGCTCCCCTCCTTAATTATGAAACCCAAACAAGATGCTTCCCCTATAACCTTTACATGGCGACTACCCATCATGATGCAAAGATCGTTACACATGTTTACAAGTTGGAGATAATTCAGAATTATTCTGGATAAGTTCGGGGGGTAATATAAAGCCATAAGGAACAGCAAGACAACAAATAACCCAACTTAAAGGAGAGATATATGATGAAGAAAAACATGAAGAAATCCGTAGCTACAATGATGGTGCTGGGTATGACCTTAACCGGAGCAGCCGGTGTATACGCCGGAACACAATTGGAGAAAATCTCAGCTTACCTCAATCATGGAATCAGCTTTAATGTAGACGGTGCAGCATACTCGCCGACTGACGGGAACGGTAAAAAACTGGCTCCAATCACGTACAATAACTCGACTTATCTACCGGTTCGCGCACTGGCTGATGCACTGCATGTGCCTGTAACATATGATGGTGCCAATAAACAAGTTATTATTGGTGAAGCGAACAGCAATCCAACTGCACTAACCAATGTAACCTATACCGTAGCGCAAAAAGAAGCGATCCAGAAAGCATTTGCTCAATTCGATGGCTTTGAGACAGCATATGCTCCACAGCAAATGACTGCAGGTGATACATTCAAAAGCGTAGCCGTTGGCGACGGTGTAAGCTTCATTTTCAATCACATGAAGGTTGATGTTTCTCCAAGAGATTATTCGGACGGTTACACGAGCAAAGAGGTTAAACTGTCCAATGGTGTTAGTGCAAAATGGTATACACCAAGCGATATCGGCATGTTAACCTTCGAACTGGATGATCGGTATGTCACACTCAGCTCGCCAGATCATAAGCTGTCCCAAGCACAGTTGCAACAAGTCGCTGTCTCTGTACAAAAAGTAAAAGGCGGCAATGATCAAGGTATTACGGCTTTTGAAAATGTAAGTTACTCCAAACAGCAGCTGGAACAGATCCGTAAATCATTTGCTCAATTTGATGGTTTCACCACTGCTTATGCTCCACAACATATGGTTGCGGGAGATGCTTTCAAAAGTGTAGGTGCAGGCGGCGATGGCGTGAACTTTGTCTTCAACCGCATGAATGTAACGGTGTCTCCTAGAGACTACTCGTTCAGCTATGATGGCAAAACAGTAAAATTGCCTAACGGCGTATCTGCCAAATGGTACACACCGGATAAAACTGACATGCTTACATTCAAGCTGGATGATCGTTATGTCACACTCAGCTCGTCAAATAACCAATTGACGCATACCCAACTGGAACAGATGGCCGTAGCTGTGCAAAAAGTAAAATAATGCAATCCTATTCTGCGTAACGCTCATAAAGCATCATCTGATCATAAACCCATAACATCATAAATAAAATAACAAAACACATACGATATCGGCTCTTCCGTTCTTCAGACTTGGGAGCCGTATAGTGTGTGTTTTGTCTTGGTTATAGGCCGTTTATGCTGCTCGCAAAACGCGGCTTTTGTCCGGCTTCATTTTGATGCGGAAAGGGTTATAATAAATAAAGTTATCCCGATTTTTGCAAAATACAAACAGAAAGGAATGAGTGTACTATGAATCAGCGCATTGATCTGTCGCCAGAGGAGCTGCAGCAGCTTGCCGTCCAATTCAACAAAGCTTCGCAGAATGGACAAGACATCGTTAACCAACTCAAAACGATGATTGATCAATCCGAAGGTCAATGGGAAGGCAATCGGCAGCGTGATTTCCTTGAGCGTATGAATAACAGTATGACCACGGTGAGCAGTTATTTACGAGGTTTAATGGAGACAGGCACGCAGCTGCAGCAGACTGCAGAACGTTTCCGTGAAACGGATCAGTCACGTTAGTACTGATCCGTTTGTATCAAGAATACCAGCAGCCGCGGCCAACATCAGAATTAGCGTAATGTATTGTCACGCCTGCTCAAGCTCTGCCGCAAAAACCTCTTCTTCTTCATCACTATACCCCTTGAAAATAACTTCATCAATGTCTCCGTGATTAAATACATAAGTGTAATCTGGATTAATGTAACCTTCCGGGTACGGGCAGCCAATATAGTCAAACTGCCGCGGAGGTTCGGTCATTAACATTTGTTTCCTTCCATAGATGACGAGTTTTTTTGTACCCTCTTTCAAACGAATTACAGACCCGTTGGGCAACAGTGCAGGTATATTATTTTCCAAACTTTTCATCCTCCTCATATCTAGTGACCTTGTAATTAGGTCTGCTTTTCGCTGAATTAAACCGATTTTGGTCTGTTCATGACTCGGCGAAGCCAGTAATATCGATGCAGATCCATAACAAAATGAAAGACAACAAAAGCCAGCAGGATGTATACACATATCAGAACAACAGCCACTGTCTGCTGTGTTACGAAGGCCAATGAAATGTTGGCCAGCAAGTATGCCCCTCCTGTAATTGCGGTTAAGGTAGCAATGGGTATACCATTACTTTTCTCCCCCTTTTTACGCTGGGACGGCTGCTTTAATTTTTGTAAACGAAACCTTACATACTGAGATAAGGCAAAGAAGTATACTGCAAAAGATCCAATCGCATACCATGGCGTAGTCAGTCCCAGTGCTTCATAGGCGAATTTCTGTATAACTACCATAAATGAAGCTGAACACACCAGTCCGAATACGCCTCGAAACAAGACATAATTGAGCTGTAGCCTGCGCGGGAATGCAATCAGGGCAATGGCCCATAGATTCATAACAGCTAGCGGCGGAAGTAGCAGATAGGCATACAGAGCTTGAAACGGAACACTGAATATAGGTATCACAAGAAATACATTGAGAAAAAACAGAACCAGTGTGCCTGCGCTGAGCCGAATACCATCCAGCGCATAGATGACCAGATAATTCTCGAACGTTTCCTTGGGATACGATGTCCCTTCATACATCACGGGACCAGCAGCCGTATTTCCCTTATGCACTGAAGGTTTTGAACGCTGTTTATTCGCCATCTACTTAAACCACCCCGCCACGGTAGACCAGGCCTTCTTCGCGCCATGCTTGACAACATCCTTCACCGAATCATCCTTTCCGTCACCGTCCAGGTCCATATCCAGCTTTATCCCTTCCGCAAGATAGGTTAGACCGACCGAAACCCCCAGGCCAACGGCACCTACTGCCAGTACAGGTGCTGCTGCTGGCAGAACGGCCGCAGTTAGAAGAGTCGCTCCTACAGTGGTGGCTCCTCCTACGACAACATTCCCGATAATGTCACCCGCGATCTTGTCGGTACCTGCATTCTGACTAATATTCTCTTTCGTATCGTTGAATACATCTATACCCACACTGGCCCAACCCAGCTTGTCCGTCAACGCTGATTTGACGGCATAACCTGGTTTGATCATGGCGGCAACTTCTTTCATCTGCGGGGTGGCCGTTCCGTTGGCAATTTTGGCCTCAATGTCACGTACATAATGGATTTTATAGTCTCTTGGCCGCCCATTTGGAGCCTTATTTCCTTTGACTGCATCATGACTCTCACGAACCAGAACCCGAGGTGTATTTCGATCCAGCTGAGCTTTCACCATGTAACCGTTCTTCACTCGATATCCCAAACGGGCAACCGCCATAGCTGCAGTTAATGTACCGACCGTGCTGCCCAGCCCATCAAACGGAGCAAGCAGATTAATGCCCGTCACTCCAAATTGGCCACCAGAGTTATCCTTCTGCTCCATCGTCTGCCGGGTTGTTTTCACATAAGCGGCCAGCTGCTGCATGCTTTGCCCTGCACTTTGGAAACGTTGCTGATGCGCCTGATACAGCCCAATAATCGTCTGCCGGTTACCCGATTGCCATGCGGCTCCTTGGATCGCATGCTGCAACATACCATCAACCTGCTGTAGCTGTGCAGTGACTTGTTCAATCTGCTGGGCAAGAGCATTCAGATATTCTGCTTTCATAACAATCTTTGTCATGTTCAATCCCCCTAACTTTTCGGACGTAATGTCCCTCCCGTTCAGCGCACATAGGGAAGAACGGATATGGAACGTGTTGTCAGCAGAAAGAGACTCTGTACCAGCTCTTCCTCCGTTACGATGAATGCAGTAAACACATCCTCTGTCTCCCCTTCAAGAAAGAGCCAGTTTCCACTCGTACTGCCGATAAAATAAATGACTTGTGATCTCTCATCTGCACCCCGGGTATATACTTCAAATCGGCTCTGCTGCTCTAGAGCAGCAAAACTGCAGCACAAGGGCTGCACCCAGCCCTGATCCAGATGTTTATCTTCTTCCAATATGACCTGCATTTTATCGGTTGCTTCGGTTTCTTTAGCATCTTCGGTTCTTTCGCTTATCCCCGCTTGTTCATCACCATGTCCCGCTGGACTTATCTCCAATTCAAACAAGCGGCGCAATGTGTCGGCCCCGATGGACGTGCGCATACTCTCTTGTCCCAGATCAGGAACAGCTTCTGGCGGAGTATCATTCATATCCAGTCGGTTACCGAGAACTTGAAACATATCCTGTAAGGAGGGATATGAAGTGAATACGGACTGGTGATGCATAGGCTTCCAGATCCATTCGACCAACAGATTACTTGATAAAAAACCATACGTTACGGATCTGCCCTGATCCGTGTTGAATAACTCCAGACGAGTTACCGCACTGCTCAGTTTGCAAGCCGTAAGCAGCGTATGTACCTGAGGTTCTAACGTAATTTCCTGATCGCTAATGTTTATTACATGATCCTGTACCAAGCCTTTGAGAATCTGCGTGTACGAAGGTGCAGCCTCTCCCCGGCCTGCAGCAGCATGCAATTCTGCCCGAAGCTGTTTTGCCTCTGGTATATTCAAGATATCAAATAGAAAGAGCGTCTCCGAACCGTTACACTGAAAGGATGTATAAAATGACACGTGTATTCCCCTTTTCAAAAATGAATACCCTTAAAAAGCACTCATTCTTTTATTGTAAAAGGAACGCGGGCGCTGCTCAATGTGCCCCCATTCCTGAAGTTAAGCAGTCAGGCCTGATTATATATACCCAATTATAAATATAAAAGGCACAGCAAATATGCTGTCCCCCTATTTTTTTGCCTTAGTTCATCTTCATATCTGTTACTCGGATCACTCTTCTGTAATACAACGCATCCATCAATTCCTCCCAATCCAGCTCATCCACATTCACGTCCCGGAAAAATACTGAAGCAGAAGGAAGGAAGCTAAGTAATGGCCCTGTTCCTCCACAGATTAGAGCTCCACCATCTCCGCCTTTTGGCATCACTTCTTCATCTGCACCCAGTGTAAGCTCGTACTTATATGGATCTCCGGCAAACTGTACACCGAAGAAATTCGGCAACTCCAGATCATACAACTGATGATTTGCTCCAGCTCGCGAGGATTCAATCGGCTCCGTAAGTGCATCTGTCCCAGTATCCACACCTGTATCTGTTTCTGAATGCACAAACGATGAATCTAGCTGATCTTGATTTTTAGGTATTCCCAAATGCCTTAATCTCATCGTATAGTCAAAACTGTCTCCCCAAGGGAATAAAGTGCGACAACCTCCACCATAGATATACTCCCACTCGTCTTCCGTCAACAAACTGAATCCCGCCGCTGTTTCTTCCTTTACAATGTCCTCCAGTTCGATCCCTTCATTAAACCAGAGAATTCGAACCTCTCCTTGGTCTTGAATCAGTTTGAATTCCAGATGAAGTTCATATTCATTCAGCCCCGATTCCTTGAATTCGGCTAAGGCTTTAGGAAAATCTTCATGTTCCTGGGCAAATGCTTCTTCTTCGGTTACCTCAATCCACCCCAGGGAGATGGTCTCACACTCCACAAGCATCGGGCCAATATTGACCTCTCTCACAGGTGACATCTGGCCTGCCAGAAAGGATTGTACGTCCTCAATCCCGTAACTGCTTGCAGTTTCGTGCAGATCAGCAGTCGTTTCCTCATCCATTCCGTGATGCCACTTTTCCCAGCCTAATGTTACCTGGTTACCTGGCACAAATACGAATCGCTGTTCATCCTGTGTAAATACTCCGGTCAGAGTCCGCTGTCCATATCGTTCAAACGTTCGCAATCCCTCATACTGCATCCCTTCTGGCAGTTGAAGCGCAATGCGTTGCATCCATTCCTGCTTGTCCTGTTCAGACAGCCCCTGCCAGACGCTTTTCGTTAAAGCTTCCATCTCCATCCACCTCTCACTGCAACTTTTGGCGTCTAATACTTTAGTTAATGAGTCACCAGGCCCGTTTATTTGGATTGGTGACAGCTCGTTTATTTGCCTGCGGCATGCGACAGCCTCAGTAACAATTCTTTTCGTTTGCCCTCCGCCTTACGGGCCAGTGCAGCCAGTTTCTCTACCTTGCCAAAAATCGGGTAGAGCACTCGCTGAACTTCATATGATTCCAACTCCTGAACCTGTTCCAGCAACCACTCAAGCTTCTCGTCCTGCTCGAACTCCGGCAACAATTTGAGTTTCAATCCGTCCGTTGAACGGCGCAAACTGTGAACGAGAACTGGCACTGAGTCTGCTGTCACACCATACTTATCGGCAAAAGCAACAATAAATTTGTCCTGAATCATCTGATGTTCATCATCGACCTGCGCCATATATTCGTAAATCAGAGGAAAATACTGCTCGCTCGTAAGTCCAAGCCCAAAGGCGGCATAACTTCCCGGCATCCCACTCTTCTCCCCTTCTGTATCTGCATAAAACTCAAATTCCTGTATGGCTACTCGTGCGTATTGTTCCAGAAGTGAATACAGCTCAGGATATTCTAGAGCATTCGCAAAGAACCGGTGTGTATCCGATTTGGCAAGTCCTTTGACCGGCAGGTACTGTTTTACTTTGGATTTCAGTTTGATGTGATAACTCTTGGGGAAACCCTGCTCCAGCAAACGAATAATAAAGGTAAGCGCCTGTTGATATGCTCCCGCCCCTTCCTGATGTATTTGAATCGCTATCCTCGCAAAAACATCATTGGCCTGGCATTCCACTTGCTCCGTCTTAACATAAGTATCTTCCGGCTTATATGTACCGCTGCCCTCAGTCAACATCCGATCTGCCTGCTCACTACCGAGCTGCTTGGCCAGTTCCAGAAACCTAAGCCCTCTTGGCTTGCTGTAGCTAGGTTCGAAACGCAAAATCATCACCGCTGCATAGAGTAGCAGATCTATAGAGTGTGAACTCTTAACCTGCCCGTCCAGCTTCTGATCTGGCTTCAACGAGTATTCATTTTCACAATATTCTGAAATCTGTACGTCGAAATACTGTGGTAAAAACTGCTTCTCCGCCCATAGCGTCAAGGCATAAATGATCGTATGACGGTGCTCGGCGAGAGCATCCTTTCGCTCCCGATTTAACGTTTGAATCTGTTCATATTGTCTAATGATCCATGTTGCATCCATCGATGGAAACAACACGGGATCGAGCAGATGTTTTGCCAAAAAAGTCGTTTCGAGCGGCTTGGTCGGGTATACACCATTCTCCAGTTTTTGCTCCGTATACGTCCGAATCCGTTCGAGCAGCTTCTGTCTTTTCTCTTCATTGATGTATTCCAGCAACGTCAGCTTCAGCATCCCGTTGCTTGTAGGAAACTTTCCTCTAAACGTAAACCGGTAATCAATCAGCGGTGTATCTGCCCATTCGGCTAACTTCTCCTGAACCACCTCGACCAGCCGCGGCTGTATCTCGGTGCGTACCAGTTCTTCTGTAAACCGGATCGTCTGCGTCGATAGTGAACCTTCATCCCATCCCATATCCAGGCTATCCACGATCGTTCTTCCCGGCTTGTACAAAACAAAAATATCATCAAATATGCCCATCTGCAGTTTCGTTCTTTGGATCGTCTGCTCTAAATCCTTACGTGCCGTTTGCTCATCAAACCATTCATGAATAGCCTGAATCATCTCTTCCAAAGCTTGTTCCACTGCTGCTGTCATTCTATCTCCTGCCTTTCCGTAAAACATGTTGTATGTACTCTTGTTCTGCAACCCTAATGATTCTATATCAACCAGACCGGCAACCTGTCTATTCAATGTTAAATACGTATTTCCGTTCGCAATCCACCTATATTTTACACGTTCAACTATACTCGCAACAATAAGTCTTACGCACGGTTGTTCCCTATCAATGCCGAAGTAGCAAGTCTCTTCTCCGGCGTGAAACTTCGGAGGAAGCACAAAAAAAACACTGAATGTAGACATCATCTGTCCTATTTCAGTGTATTTATGAAATTGTCTATAGCCTTGTCCGACTTTTGTATGATTACTTGAAGACTAAACTCCTATGACTCAGGAAAACAGAAATCATTTAAGTTATAAAATATTCAGGCCATGTATGATATAGCTATCCCCAAATTTTAACAGACGCTATATAATGTAAATAGATATTGCATACCACACTTATGAAGGAGGATCCAATGATGAAGTTGACGGAACAAGGTGTGTTAGTGCTTGAAGAAAAGGATATTGACTATATGTACTGCTACCGGGATCGAGACGGATTTAGGTTTGATGACTCATTTTTCATTGAATTAGAGTCACAAAAAATAACATTCTCTGAAGGCGATGTCCGAACGATTCACTTTCAGTTTGACAAAGAAGAGTACCCGCTTTACGAAGAACGCGAACGACTTGTTTCGGAGGTTCAGTCAGCCGTTCGTACACTTGACCCTAGCTACGATGGTTCGTATGTGAAATGAAGCGTTTGGCATCGTTATATTCATTAATTAATTCATCCAGCACCATCGACTGACGAATGACTTCTGGATGTTGCAGACTCGTATATTGGTTTGCCATCTGGTAAAGTCTCTGCCTTGCGTTTTCGATACATTCCTGAAGGGTTTCCGGGTTCCGTACCATCGTTCTGCCCCCATTCATTCCTTGAATTCATCATCCAGATAAGACCATATATTATAATATTCGGAATGAAGCAGGATTCAGATTACCTTTATTTCAAATTTTATATATTATTTTTCTAAAAGCAGCGTTTATCCTTATTGAGTTCGAAACTCGAATGATATGCAAAAAGACACCAGATTGGCTTATCGCCTTTCTGGTGTCTAACATGTCTAGATGTACAGCTTATTCGATGTTAAAGTGTCGCATTGTTATCTGAGCCCAATATCCGAGAAGCGATTGTTGATCGTTTCAGGAAAAGCATGTTTAATTGCATCAATGGCAGCCTGTTCCGTACCCCCTGCGTTTCGAATCAGTTCAATAACTTGCTGTACACTTTCGGGTTCCCTTGCATCCCATGCCGCGGAATCATCCAGTACTTCAACAATAGATGCATAGAGATCAGCGAGCTGTGTATATTTTACAATGACTTGATCCATATGCGGCGATAAATGTTCAAGCGCTCTGACATATGAGGCGATGTCCCCTCTTGTATAAGCATAATAGCGAAGCACCGCTGCCGCCTGATTGCTCTCATAGTTTCCGGACTGCAGCACATCCGCAACCGCGGTGTATGCGGCAGAACCGCAAGCGTAATCTTGCGCTGGCAGCATATAGTCGTGCGTTTCCCATTTGTATACAGCCTGTATTAACGACTCCTTGCACACTTCCCACATATCGATCGATTGGTGAGCTTCCAACACTTGATAATACCAATAGGGTGAGTTATTCCAGCCGACTAAGGAATAGGGTAAACGAAGCACGTCAGGCTCATCTCCTGTGCAGAAAAATAAGTCCTCCTCGTCATCGTCGTATCCAACAACCACCACAAATTGATCATGCCATAACACCGCCCCGGTTCCCCGGTCGATCGAATTTTTGATATTCAGTAATGCATGCTTCTGATAGAGCGGAAACGTCGGTTCAAAGGAAAACCCGGCAGCCTGACTCGCTGTCACTCCGATGAAATCGGCAGCAACAAAATTTTCTGCCATCCAGTTATATGCCGAGATGGATTCTTTCGTCAGACGACGGTCCACCACGAAACGAAAAAGACTTGCTGTCATGCCTGCAATCATATATCGCGGAAGATGTGTCCACTTTTTGTGTAACAAAATAGGGTATAACGCATCTGCATAGGTGCCTGCTCCGTATCGCCGTGTGTCCGTGTTCGTGGTACCCGAATTGGTCTGAGGTCGCTGAATTAAATCAGCCAAATCGGTCAATAACCTCGTTTTTTTCATGCTTTGAGCCCCATTCCTGCATCCATTCTGCCTTCCTTTTGTTCATCGTACCTCTGCATCCCCAATTCTAACGTGCGGAGTGTGTGCCCCAGCGGGGTACCGTAGATCGTTTACGGTCCGCATACTGCGCGGATATGGTACGAAAAGAATCTACCGCCTGCTCTTCGAGTAACTTCGCCTGTCCAAGAAACTGCGCAAGTTGCTCATTGGCATCCTCCCGCAGCGCAAGCCCATGTTTTTCCCGTAACAGAAGTGCTCTCATCTGCTGGATCAGTTCAGCAATCCGGTTATAACACATCCAGGCCTGCTCCAGTTCAGTCCATAAGCCGCGAACATCATGTAAATACATTCGAATCTCGGTACGCGATTGGCAGTACGAATCCAGAAGGTAAGCTGCTCCTGCACCATCGTAATCTCCAGAGCGAAGTCCTTCTATCCAAACATCGTATGCAAGCCGTCCAGAAGCTATATTTTGATCAGGTAACAAACGGTACGGAATATCCCAATCCTCCACTGCCAGGCGTAAAGATTCCAGCACCATCTCCTGCTCTGTACGTTGCACCTGATCACCAAAGATCTGACAGTACCAGAAACCGGTGAAATTCAATCCGAAATTATCATACAGCAAAATATGCGGCTCTTTGCTCCAGCCATCCTGCACATAAAAGACCCGATCTGCATCATCATATCCAGAAATGACACCAAACTCGGGCATCCAGTAGATCGCACCTTTACCTTCATCCAAACTCCGTCTGACCCCATTCACGGCGTCTTGCTTATACGAAGCAAATGTCGGATGTCGGCTTCGCCCTGCACCATATATTGTGAATAGGCCAAGATTGTCGATACCGCCTTGATGAGACACTCCCCACTGTCCGTATGCCGTTACCGACATCGGCAGTAATCTCTTATGGACGGACAATTTAAAGGCCATGCCGGTGTACCCTGCAAGCATATACTTCTCACCCTGGAATTGACCTGTATGCCGCAAAATCGCATGTAGGCTGTCCACAAATGACTTTGATTCCCTTGTCATCACCAGATGCTCCAGCATGTTCTCAGCCATCCTGTTCTCTCCCTTTCTGTCCCCTGCTGAGCCGCTCTGTCATTTCTTCTACCTGCTTCATCAGCTTGCGTCTAAGCCATACTGGTGAGAGTAGTTCCTCCCACTCCGCAGCGTACAGATGTTGCAAAAATACGTCCGCATCGTGAAATTCAATCAAGCAGACCTGCCCCTTTTGCTCCCGAATCCGGTACCCTCGCCACAGCTCCGATTGCTGCATCTCACGGAAACGAATCTCGGCCACAAACGGTTTTCGAACAGGCAATGCATCTCCCCAGGTGCTCATCCATGTATCCTGGCTGCATTCAAAGCGTTCCTCCAGCAGCGTCAGCTGCACGATGCTTTCCAGGCGAATCGGTGTCTGTTGCAGCGGGTCTGTCTCATAACCGACTACATAGTCTGCATTAAATTGAGCGGTTAGCTTCGCTGGACAGAAGGTAATCTGGTGCTCCCCCTCATGATCCTTGTAATAGATATGCACTTTTCGTGCATCCTCTATCGCATGGGACAACAATTTAAACCATTGAAGGTGCCTGGGCGGTGCTGTAAACACCGGATACTGCTCTTTGGGCAGGTGATCCTCCATCGTAAAACGTTCCAATAAGTGTGCCACCCGTTTCACCGTATCCGAATGCTCATAGTCATAATGCCGATATCGATGAGCCAGATATTTGAGAACGCCTTGTTCCTCATCCGTCATATATAAATGCGGCAAACGAAAGGTCTGATCCTCGTAACAGTACCCTCGATACTTGGCTACATACACCAATGGGGCTCTGAGAGTATTTAGCATATATTCAATATCACGCTGCGCCTGACGCCGAGATATCTCGAATTGTTGGGCCAGACCACCGCTGTTTGGAAAACGCCCGCCTCGAATCTGTTCATCAAACCAATGAATCCGATGCATGCTACTCAAGCGATTTCACCCCCCGAATCATTCCAACGTTTATTCCTGTATTATATCAAAAGGACATAGCCTGTTCCGAAGAACAGGCCATGACAGGTTATCCGTATACATTTCCTTACGTGATTTGTCCTTCAGCTCTACACATTTGCCTCTGCCAGATCTACTCTGGACTGCACAGCTTTGGAGCATTTTTTGCAAACTTTCAGACTCGTACCATCTGTTTTCGTTTGCGTATACAACAATTTGATTCGTGTACTCTTGCATATTGGACACGTTCCCCGTCCTCTGGACGGAAGACTCCACAGAACGCGACCTCTTTTTGTTTTAGCCAATGATTGTGAACCTCTTTTCAATAGGGTTTATGTGTTTTTGTTCACCATCAGTATAGAGGCATTGGGACGACATAGAATGTCGCATCAGGAGTAATCTTTTATCGAATTCTAAAAAATAAAAAATGCCCCTTCTTCATATAGAAGAAAGGACATTCACTCAGCCGTTTCTGCACTTGTCTCTGCGGCGGCTTGGAGAAGAGGTTGTAGCAACCCTGGAAACCGCTCTTCCAGATCCTCAGACCGTAGTGTAATAAAATGCTGTGTGCCCTGTACTCGGACGCGAATGACACCCGCTTCCCGTAAGGTGCGAATATGGTGCGACATCGTTGATTTCACAACACGAGCATGAAAATGACTACACGGTTGCTCCCCGCTTCTAGCGGCTTCGGCCACTATTCCTAGCCGTGTCGGGTCGCTGAGCGCATAAAGCACGGAAGAAAGCTCGATATCCGCCACTTGTGGATGATGTAAAATTTTCATACGGCAGTCTCCTTTTTTAAGACTATGCATTGTATTCTAACATACATCCATGATATATTTCTAATGTTCGATACCAATCGAACTTATATCATTTCGCATGCATCCCTTGTTGTGAAACACAGGGGCTGACATTATACACCATTTTGTAAATGTTACACACCGTTTCTGAAATGTTGCGAAATACACATCATGATAGGAGGTTTTTATGAACAACACGACTACGGCAACTCCGATGGAACGGACTAGCATACAAGAAGGATTAATTGTGGCATTACTTGGATTCACCGTTGTGCTCGTCGTAATGAACACGATGATGTTTAATCTGGCTCTGCCCAAAATTGCGGCCGAATTCAAGCTGACCTCTGTCGCTTCATCCTGGATTGTTACGGGTTATTCCATCGTATTTGCGATTTCCTCGATTACATTCTCACGTTTGTCCGATTTTGTACCGATACGCACCCTGTTCACTACGGGACTTACCCTGCTTGGAAGCGCGTCTGTCTTGGGTTTCTTCAGTGACCATTTCATTGTTCTGCTCATTGCCCGTCTGGTTCAGGCTGCAGGTGCAGCATCCGTTCCGGGACTAGCGATTGTGCTGATTACACGCTACATTCCGAATGACCGCCGGGGTAAATCGATGGCCGTCATCATGTCCGCCAGTTCGCTAGGTCTGGGACTCGGTCCGGTACTTGGCGGTAGCATTACACAGTTTTTGGGATGGCATGATCTGTTTATCGTTACCGGTTTAGCGCTATTTTTAATTCCTGTTTTTTATAAACTGTTACCGCGAGAAACGCCGCAAAAGGGTTCCTTCGACATGCTCGGTGCGGTCTTGCTTGCCATCGGTACAACCGGGATTCTATTATTCCTGACTTCTCGTCAGGTCATTACACTTATTATCGGGGTAAGCGCACTATTGCTGTTCTGGTTCCGCATTCGCCGTGCAACTGATCCGTTTGTGCAACCCGCATTGTTCAAAGACAAAAAATATATGATCCTCAGCTCACTGGGAATTGTATCGTATATTAATAACTTCGCCACGCTGTTCCTGTTGCCACAGGTTCTGGCACATCTCTATGGACTGACACCTGCACAATCAGGACTGGTGATTTTCCCGGGTGCGCTTGTGTCCATGCTACTGTCCAACCGCATCGGGCGTATGATTGATCGTCACGGCAATACGTTGTTATTGAAGTTTGCACCTTGGCTGCTCCTGGCCGCTGCCGGGCTGTTCGCTCTGTTTGCAGACCAAAGCATCTATGCCATCATGGTTGTGTACATGCTGCTCAGCGTTGGTTTCTCTTCCTTGACGACCAGCGTATCCAACGAATTGTCAGGCAATCTGTCCATGGATCAAGTGGGCGCAGGCATGGGACTGTTCCAGCTCAGTCAATTTTTCAGCGGTGCATTCAGCGTAGCTGTAACCGGGGTTGCTTTGACCGCGATGCAGAACATGCAGCTATCTTCAGCGTATAGCTTTATCTTCTGGGGTATGACCGCGGTCGGCCTCGCATCGGTTATCTTTTCGCAAATTTATTTGAGGATGCAACCACGGAAAGATAAGGTGGCGTAATATTAACCTCTAACTAATTTAAAAATACTTCAATAAAACAAAGGAAGAAGCCAATAAAATTAACGGCTTCTTCCTTTGTTTTACCTGAAATTGTTCAGGTTCTTTTCCGATCTCATTATATTTACATTTCGTTATTCAAACAGATCCAGGCGCAGACGTTTCAAGCTGGTGTGCTTAATGCACCACTGTCCATCGATCTTGACAAATGTTTCGTGATAATGCCCGAATCCGTGGAAAGATTTGTTCTCGTTACCTTCCGGGAACGTTACCCAGTCCTCCATCGGAGAAATAACCTTCGCTTCAGTCGCAGATACAAACTCCACCTCCGCACTATGTACGTGATGCACAGTCACCGCCGGGTCTACAAGGTCACGGAATACCTGTACAATCGTGTCACGTCCAGTCAAAACCGGAATCGGATTACCTTCCGTACTGAAATCAGCAACGGCATCCGGTGCAAATACGTCACCGAGTTCATCCCATGCTTTTGTATCAATATAGCGGCAATAACGCGCCTTGGTATTTCTAATATTTTCGAGTGCAAGCAGTTGCTCCAGTTCCGTCATCGTCGTCGTTTGGCTCATGTGTTTTCCCTCCAGAGGTGTAAGATGTGATTAAGTATGTATATATAGTATCTTCCTTATTGTAGCATTTTGCCTTCATGAAATACTAGACTACCCGTTCTTGCCTACTCTGCTCTTTACTTGAGGGGATCAGGTACAATCCGAATGGCAAAAATAATAGCATCATCACAGCAAACACAATATAGGGCACGTTGGAACCAAACGTATCAAATATATATCCCCCGACTGCTGCGCCGACCATCCCTCCCAGATTGTTACTGATTGAGAATTTACCGAATGCATCTCCAATATGAGCTTGTGGTGTTCCTTTAATGAACGCACCGTCCAAAGCGTACTCCTGAGCAGTAGAAAATAAATCTATTAACGTGCAGATAATCGCAAACAAAAGTAAACTCGGTGAAAAGGCCAGACCGAGTGCACCCATGCTGCATACAGCCAGAGACACAAAAATTGTTCTTCGATATCCTTTCTGATCTCCCACCCTCCCCAGTTTTGCACTTACGAAAGGAAAAATAATCATGGGCACAAGGAATACAACCGTGATAAGCTCGATGCTGGCATCGTACACCTTCTGCATATATGGAATAAAAATGATACCCGATATAGCGGATATCATACTAAGGCATAAGTTAAAACACCAGATTTTACGCTGCCCAATGGATAATTTGACTTTACCCTTCTTTTCATTTGTTATCTCTTTATTGGGGATCTCAGGCAATTTCAACGTATAAATAAATCCGAGTAGAGAAGCCACCCCACAAATGAGGAACAACATACTCCAGCCTTGAACAAATTCGTAACTGCTTAATACGAGATAACAGATCCCCACCCCCGCCAGACGACCAATCTGCTGTTTGCTGCTGAAGGCTCCCATTTGTTGGCCTAACTTTTGATTACTGTCCGAAATGAGGCCGATTAATGCCATCGTCAGCAGAATTCCGGCTATTCCATTCATAATAGTTGCAACAATGATAATAGATAAGTTCGTTGCTGCTGCATAGATAAAGTAAGATGCCGTACAACATAATAATGCGCATAGAAATATACGATGACGGCTATAACGATCTGATACTTTACCAAGTACAAGCTTCAACAAGATTTGTGTAAAAGATAGAATCGATACGGTTAATGAATATTGAAACGTGCTATATCCTAACTCTTTGATATAAATCGGGAGTAAAACCCACAGAAATATACCTGGTAGGGAGATCAACATTAACGGAATAGTGAGCTGTTGATGTTTCATAGTAGGCACCTCTCTAATATGAATATGAAGCTTCATTCCAAAAAGAAAAATTTTCAATGGAATGATGCTAAAAATTTACTTATTATACCATAAGTTTCCATACCACTACTGTGATATATGATACCCACGCCTTTTTCCAATCCAGAGGTAACATATTGATTCACATGTCAAAAATCCCCCAATTCTCTGGAGAGATTCGGGGGATTGCCTTATCGTCGTATAGTTCCAGAGAAAGTATACTCCTTCTAGAAGTCACTGGAACAGAAACATACTTGAGGCACACTAGAGCGATAAATACTACAACGAATGAGCCTCCCTCATCTGGGATGCGAGCTCAGACATTTTTTTATGTTGCAGGAAACTTTCCATCTCTTCCTCCGCCTGAACCATAACCTGCTGGATCAAACATGCTGCATTATGATTCTGTGAGCATTCAAACAAGGAAGCCTTGCCTTCGATGGCATGAATGATTTCCAGAAAAGAAGGATCAGGGTTCTTGCGACTAAGTCGATAACCGCCATTGGCACCGGATGTGGATTCGATCATGCCCGCTTTGACCAGTTTGGTTAGTATTTTGGACAGGTACGTTGGGGAGACTTTCTGAAATTCAGCCAGTTGATGCACGCTAATCAGTTGCTCAGGCGCAGTGCTAACCAGATATAACATTGTATGGAGCGCATAGTTGGTCGCTTTGGAATATTTCATGAGAGAACACCTCATATATACGGATTTAATTTATCCATAATAGACCTGATTGAAGGCCCTGTCAAACGAATCCACATGAGAGTCCCAAGGTAGATGGCTTTGCTGAAGGTTTGATTCATCCATTTTTCTTTTTTATTTATGGTAAAGCCCACGGTAATCAGTAGGTGTCATGCCCTCATGCGCCATAAACTGACGGTTAAAATAACTCGCATTAGGATATCCCGCTTCCTCGGCAATCTGCCCAATGTTGGCCGACGGGCGTTCAAGTAGCCACTGCTTGGCCATCTGTAGCCGTGAACGTGTGATAAACTCCATTGGCGTCATCTCTACGGCATTCTTGAACATTTTGCAAAAATAATACGTACTCACTCCTGCGCGGTCTGCCCAGTCTTGTAACAGAAAAGGCTCACAAGCCTCCTGCTGCATCTGCGGCAATAACGACAGCACTCGGCTCTCCGTTTTGCTTGTGGTACGTGTGTTCTTGAGGGGTACCGCATGCTGTACAAATTCCGCCAGCAGAGCATAGGTCAACGTGGACAACTGGGCTGGACGAAGCATCCGGTTCTGTTCCACCTCTTCAAGCAACGCCAGATGAGCGTCCTCCCAGGAAGTACGCTGTCTCAGCGTCCATAAAAGGTTGCGGTGCAATCCCCGTTCCAGCATATAATCATGTAGCCGTTCTCCGTAAAAATGGACCCAGCGTACGTCCCACGGCTCATCTTCGCTACTATAGTAATGTTGCCGTTGATGCGGAAAATAGAGCACCGCTTGACCTGCCCGAAGCTCGTGCACTATCCCATCGGCCTCCACATATCCTTTACCTGCCGCAACATAGTGAATGTTGAAATTATTAAGCACCCCTGCCTCACGTAATACAGCGTGCTGGGTATGATCCGTATAATGTCCAACGGACTCCGGGTAACAGAAATAGGGGA
Organism: Paenibacillus intestini; assembly: GCF_030803945.1. NCBI lineage: Bacteria > Bacillati > Bacillota > Bacilli > Caryophanales > Paenibacillaceae > Paenibacillus > Paenibacillus intestini. The sequence goes on from NZ_JAURUN010000010.1 coordinate 166,421, forward strand.
TATCCTGCAGGGTCAGCAATACGGTTTGTCTCATCATGGTTGGTTCACCCCATTAAGCAATATTGTGTTAATTCAATTCAATATATTATCATTTTAATTCATTCATCTATTCTTTATAATCACAATATACATTCAATTACAGGAGGAAACAAGTTATGAATTCTGTTCAAAAGTTACGCTGGGGCATTCTCGGCAGCGCCAACATTGCAATAGGTTCCGTCATTCCTGGCTTGCAGCAATCGGAGTTGAACGAGGTTACCGCTATTGCCAGCCGTGATCTCGATAAAGCACAGCAAACCGCTGATAAACTTGGAATTGAAAAGGCTTACGGAAGCTATGAAGCCATTTTGGAAGATGATTCAATTGATGCCGTTTACATTCCACTTCCCAATCATCTGCACCGGGAATGGACGATCCGCGCAGCACAAGCTGGCAAACATATTTTATGCGAAAAACCACTCGCTCTCACGGAAAAAGAAGCACTAGAGATGGTTGAAGCTTGTGCAGATGCAGGCGTGCATCTGGCTGAAGCGTTTATGTACCGCCATCATCCGCGTTATGACCAGATTCGGGAGATTATTGCCAGCGGCGAGATTGGTGAAATTCGTGGCATCCACAGTACGTTTTCGTTTAACAATTCGGGTTCGTCCGGCAATGTGCGTTTCCGCAAAGAATGGGGTGGCGGCGCGCTGTATGATATCGGCTGTTATTCCATTAGTGCGGCTCGCCTCCTGCTGGGACAGGAGCCGAAGGCAGTGACTGTTATCGGTATGTTCTCACCAGAGCATGATCAGGTCGATATGATGGCTTCCGGACTGCTTGAATTCGATAACCATGTTGGCGTTACGTTTGACAGCAGTATGTGGGCAGCCTTCCGTAATACGCTGGAGGTACTTGGCTCTGAGGGTATTATTGAAGTCCCTTCGGCTTATATTGCTCGTACAGACAGTAGCTCCAACTTCTTTGTTACGGCAGGCGGTGAACGCCGTGAAGTGGAGGTGCAGCAAGTCAATCATTATGCGCTACAAGGGGACGATATGGCTCGCGCTGTACTTCAGGGCAAGGAACTTCGTTTCGCCCCTTCCGATGCGGCAGCCAATATGAAAGTGCTTGAAGCTTGCCTTCGCTCGGCGGAAGAACGTACACGAATTACGTTGTGAGGAACTTTATATAAGAGAGGACGGTTTATCTATGGAATATATTGAAATCGCCGGTGCTGGCAAAAAAGTCTCAAGGCTAATCAAAGGAACAGACTATTTCTTTCATGATACGTATGAGAAAGCTGCGACAAACCTGGATTCGTTTCTGGCGATCGGCGGCAACACGGTAGATACAGCGCACATCTATTGCGGCGGACAGAGCGAAGAGGTACTGGGACGTTATATGAAGGAACGCGGCAATCGCGACCAGATGGTGATTCTCACCAAAGGGGCACACCATGACCAGAACGGCCCTCGCGTAAATGCGGATGCCATTCGCAAAGACCTAACTGAAAGCCTTGAGCGTTTACAGACGGAGCATGTCGAGCTGTACGCACTGCATCGGGATGATCCTAACATGCCTGTGGCTGCCATTCTGGAGGCACTGAACGAACACATCGAGTCTGGCAAAATCGGCGCCATCGGCGCCTCCAACTGGACCTGGCAGCGGTTAGAAGAAGCTAACGCTTATGCCGCCTCCCATGGTCTCAAAGGATTCACATTCAGCAGCCCGAACCTCAGTCTCGCCAAAGCGAACGAGCCATTCTGGGCAGGCTGTGTATCGGCGGATGCCGAAACGCTCGCATGGCATGAGCAATCACAATTGCCACTCCTGTCCTGGTCTTCCCAGGCACGCGGTTTCTTCACTGGTCGATTCACACCAGAGGTACGCGACAATGCAGACTTGGTGCGTGTATTCTACAGTGATGGCAACTGGGAACGACTGCGTCGTGCCGGGGAATTGGCTGCATCCAAGAATACAACGGCGATTCAGATTGCGTTAGCCTATGTATTGAATCAGTCCTTCCCGACCTGCGCATTAATTGGGGCACAAAATCAGGCAGAGTTGCTCTCCTGTGACGAAGGATCCCGCATCACGCTAACTTCGGAAGAGATCGCCTGGATCGATCTGGCTAGTGAGGTTAAGCCAGCCGGCGTCTGAAGATAATGTCCTGAAATTCTAAACTTGCTAAACGCAAAGAACAAATCTTAAAATAAACCACAAATCAAGCTAAAAACGGGATCAAGGTAACGGATTTTCCGCCTTGTCCCGTTTTTTTGATAGCTGTGCAACTGAACTAATGGAGAGACGCCGGTTAAACAACATGCTCTACGAAGTTGAACAATAGCTGGACCTGCTGTTTTTGGCATTACACCTCGCACCCGCACCCGCACCCGCACCCGCACCCGCACCCGCACCCGCACCCGCACCCGCACCCGCACCCGTCGCAAAGTATAATTACTCACGGATACACAGTAAATCCCTCATTTGTGGCACTTTGAGTCGAGGATTACAGCCAAAAGACTTGCGCTAGATTTCTAACGATCTCAGATGAGGCTATTCTGCCGATTTTAGCCTATTCTCAAATCTAACGATCACAGGAAACGCTATTTTCTCATTTTCACCCTCAATTTTGCCCTTTTAGAGGTATTTTTAGAGAAATAGCGTCGCTGGTGATCGTTACATTTTTCAGCCTGCCAAAATCATGCAAATAAGCTCATCTGAGATCGTTAGCGCAATCCTGATGTTTGCACATACGATTCCTCCCTAGATTACTCGCAAAAAAAGACATTCTCAAGTATAGTTTACTGGAGAATGTGCCTTCGATTAAATTTATATTCTGCCTGCATCCTATACGAGCATGTAATGTGTTTAACAGTCGCATGTCAACTGATGACTCACATAAAAAGGACATCCACCAGCACACTGCGCTGGGGAATGTCCTCTAAATTTAATGATTGCAAACCAATAGCAATTTCTATCCTAAATATAGTCCATTACAGTCTATTACAGCCTGTTACGACCTATTAAGTCTGTTACAGCTTAACGACCTGACCTGTTTTCTCGGATTCAAACGCAGCCAGAATGACTTGCAGGGAACGCAAGCCCTCTTCACCCGAGATGGATGGAGGCGTCTTGGTTACGATGGATTCTACGAATGCATCGATCACGCCGCTTGGTACTTGTTTTTCATTGGTAGCCATCGCGCCAACTTTGTACGTTTCAACCGTACCGTTGGTCAACTCAACGATGACCTCGTCACCTTCCACTGTACCGATCTTCATTACGCCGTTCTCACACCACAGCACGGTGCTGTTGTCTCCGCCTCTGTATTGTGTCCAACTGGCTACGAGTGTGCCGATTGCGCCGCTCTTCATGCGCAGCAAACATGTCGCATTGTCATCCACATCCGTACCTTCTTTGTGCAGCGTGCTGATGAAACCAGCTACTTCGGATACTTCGTCGTTCAGCAAATAACGGATAAAGTCGGATTTGTGTACGCCAAGGTCACCCATCGCGCCCATAATAGCTTCTTCTTTGCGGAAAAACCAGCTACCTGCTCCATCTAAACTCCAGCCTTCCGGACCCGGGTGACCAAAAGCAGTACGGAAGGTCAGCACTTTGCCCAATCGGCCGGAATCCAGAATTTCTTTTGCTTTCACGTGAGGAGGCATCAGACGTTGGTTGTGACCTACCATCAGATATACCCCGTTTTTCTTAGCCGCCTCAATCATTTGCTCGCCTTCTTCAGTGGAAACCGCCATCGGTTTCTCAACCAGCACATGCTTGCCCGCATTGGCAGCGGCAATCGTCATCGGTGCATGCAGATAGTTCGGTGTGCATACGCTAACCGCTTCTACTGTTGTTTCGTTTGCAAGCAATTCCTCGTAACTGGAATATGCTTTACCGCCGTACATTTCAGCCATTTCCTGCGCACGCTCCACTACCGGATCAGCAAATGCGACAAGTTCTACGTTCTCATTGGCAGCGTACTCTGGAATATGTCTGCGCTGAGCGATGGCTCCACAGCCGAATACAGCAACTTTAATTTTACTCATGTACAAAAGTCTCCTTTGACAATTAGATTCATGTTTGACACGATTAGATGTTATGTTGAGTCGTTTAACTCTTAAAACTGGTTCAGATAGTTTTGTTTCAGCCAGTTGTGGCTGTTCTCAACGCTCTCAAGCGGAGGGTTCTGACATACGTCCTGTTCCACGATCAGCCACTCTACACCTGCATTTGTTGCGCTTTCAATTACAGCCGGCAGATCCACTTCACCTTGTCCCAGCTCCAGTGTTTTCATCTGACCCTGCTCGTCTTTGCTGAAATCTTTCAAGTGAAGCAGCGGCAAACGGCCCGCATATTTATTAATATACTCGATTGGATTTTGTCCGGCAAACTGTACCCAACATACGTCCATTTCCACTTGTACCGCTTCTGGAGTCGTTTGAGCGAACATCGCATCAAAAGCATTTGCATCCCCAACTTGGCCATGGAATTCGAAGTCATGGTTGTGGTAACCAAAGATCAAACCTTGTTTTGCCGCTTCTGCTCCATACTGTTGCAATTCTTCAAACAGCTTTGTCCAACCTTCTGCATTGTCCGGGCGATCTTCAGGCATCAGATAAGGGCAGATCATATATTGTGCACCAATTGTTTTCAGGTAATCGATTTGTTTTTGCAGGTCTTCGCGCATCGCATGAAGGGACACGTGGCTACTGAAACCTTTTAGACCCAGCTCATCTAGTAGCGCTTTCATTTCCTCTGCTGGAATGTCGCCATATCCGGCAAATTCAACCCCTTCATATCCAAGGGCGGCCACTTTGCGCAGTGTACCACGAAAATCCGCTGCAGTTTCATCACGAAGTGTAAAAAGTTGCAAACCAATGTTCAATTTTTTCATGACAGATACTCCTCTGCTCTCAAATTTGCTTACATTGCTCTATCTGGTATCATCCTAACGCAAAACAGGCTAAAATGAACATATACAATATAGTCAGAACATGAACTATCTGATCAAATTTTATTTCCATCCTGGATTGTCCCATCATTTCAGCCGTTTAACTGCACTCGGACAGGATGATGAATCGATGATACAACAGGATCGAATGATTGGGGACGTACATCTGTGGAAACTTTGGACACATCCGTACTGATCTGTGATTACTCCTATCACTACAAGGCATTCACCCATAATATGAAAGGCGAGCTAGCCACCTATCTGTTCCGCTTGCAGACGGAAGGCTCGTGCAAAGTATATGTACAGGAAGAGGAATTCCGTATGACCAGCGGTGATTTGCTTTTATTAAAACCAGGGGACGATTATCGCCTCGTCGTAGATGAACCACACAAGGAAGGACGTTTGTCGAGTGGGGACTACTATCTCTTCTGTGAAGGCGACTGGATTGAAAAGTGGTGGAAACGCCAGCAACGTCCGACGGTAAGCCGTATTGGTCTGGATGACAAATTGATCAGCCTGTGGCGCAACATGCTACTGGAGAAACGTCGCGGCCCGCTGGAGGAAAATGCGGAGCTGAAGGACGCTCTGTTGCGGGGATTATGCTTGTACATTGATCGGGCGATTACGGAAAATATTCAGACCGACCGTGCTGTTTCTTCGGCACTTAAGCTGAAGCGTTTTATCGAAGAACATGCCACGGTTACCTTCAAATTGGAGGAGGCCGCCCGTTACGCCGGACTGAGTCTATCGCGGGCCGTGCGTTTATTCAAGGAACACTACAATCAGACCATGATCCAATATGCCATCGAAATCCGACTGAATGCAGCATTGGAGCGTATGAAATACAGCGAGATGACACTAGAGCATATTGCCGAGTCCTGCGGTTTTGCCAGCTACTCCTATTTCCACCGGGTGTTTCGGGCGCATTTTGGCGTGTCTCCAGCAGAGTACCAAAAATCAAAGCAACATGAACCGATAGATGATCTGGAGCATGTGTAAAGTGAAACACTTTAATTCCATTCCATTCGGCGATGTATTCTGAATCATTACTTATTACCTTCATTATAAAACTGGATGTACTGGAGTGATCCCATGAACTCGAAACGCAAAGTTCTCATTATCGAGGACGAAAATGACATTTCTCGCATTTTACGCGATTATCTGATAAAAAATGGATATGAGGCCGCCGTTGCTGCCACTGGAGAGGATGGACTTCAGATTATGGAGTTGCTCCAGCCGGACTATATTATTCTCGATATTATGTTGCCAGATCAGGACGGTATCGATGTATGCCGTGAAATTCGCAGGCGGAACAACATTCCCATTCTTATCCTAAGTGCCAGAGGAAGTGATACCGACAAGGTACTGGGGCTTGGATTTGGTGCAGACGACTATATGAGCAAACCTTTCTCCCTGAGCGAACTGCTCGCCAGAATCAATGCTCACTTCAGAAGATACGACAGTCTGAACACGGTACAGGATCACTCCCATCTGCTACGTTTTGCTAACCTGGAGATTGACAAGAAGGCTTATAAAGTTACCGTAAATGGTAATGAAGTCTCTCTATCGTCCAAAGAATTCCAACTGCTATATTATCTCGCCAGCAACAAAAATCAGGTCTTCTCCAAATCTCAATTACTTGATGCGATCTGGGGCTTCGACGCTTACGGAGATGAAAATACAGTAACGGTGTACATACGTAGACTGCGGGAAAAGATCGAACACGATGCCTCTCATCCAACCCTACTCAAAACCGTCTGGGGAGTCGGATACAAGTTTAATCATGACTAAGCACGAATGGAGAAGCGTTCATGTCACTACATAACTGGTCTACACGATGGCTGAAATTATCATTAGCAATCCTACTTCTAATTCTGCTGTGTAGCCTTGGCTTATTCCTTCATATGCTCACATCTCCTTCTTCCAGTGAGTCTGCACCGATGATTAATCAGGTGCGCCTGAAGGTTAACCCGATACTGCTTGAATTGGAGCAAAATCATAATCGTCTTGCTAACCCTGTTGTTCAGGAGCAAATCCGCGCCACAGCGAGCAAAGAAAACATTCCTTTTTCCTATGTAGGATTGGATGGTCTAATCATACTTTCCTCTGTACCATCATCCGAAGGCACATTAGTAAACCTTAGATCTGCGTTACATTACAATTTGGCAGATGTGTTACAGATTGCGGACGGTAATGAATTGCTGGATATTGCTTTTCCCGTTATGGGAAGCCCAAAGCCAAATAGCCATCAGGTCGGAAATGTTATTTTCACCGTACCCCAATCTCTTGTATTTGCTCACAAGACGTCTACTGTTCCCATATTCTTGCTGGTTGCAGTAATCATACTTTCCCTTCTGCTCATGTTTCTTCTATACACCATCGTTCGCCGGATCAAAGGACAGATGTTAACCCCGGTCAATCAGCTGAAACATCATGCCGAATCGATTCTTAAAGGCAAATACGACGAGAAAATCCAATATCAACGCACGGACGAAATAGGTGACCTCTACGCTATGCTGGACTTGATGCGGATGGAGCTTATGCATTTGAGTACACAGCGCATGAGGCAGGAAAAGACTCAGAAAGAGCTCATCACCAATATCTCTCATGATCTCAAGACTCCCATTACCACGATAAAGGCATACATAGATGCGATCTCCCAAGGGGTATGCGAAGATGAGGATACTCTCAAAGAATATTTGGATATTATGCAGATCCATACAGACAAAACAGCCCGGCTAGTAGAGGATTTGCTCGTTCACGCCTTACATGAGCTTGGGCAGATCTCGGTTGAGCCACAAGAACGATACAGTCGTTCCGTCTTCGAAAATATGCTGAGACCCATTGCACATATCGTGCAATCCCACGGATTGACCTACGTACAGCCTAGCCCTATCCCTGACGTACTTATTCGGATTGATCCGGTACGCATAGAACAGGTCGTCTCCAATCTGGTATCTAATGCACTTAAACATACTGCTCCCGGTGATTATATCCGCATTCATGCCGAGGTTCACTCGGGACAGTTCAAGCTGACCATCACTGATTCGGGGCGAGGCATACAGGCTCAGGACATGCCGTTTGTATTTGAACGGTATTTTAGAGGTGGCTCTTCCTCTTCCCCCTATTCCACTCCAATTCAGGAAGGAACAGGACTTGGCCTCTCGATCTGCAAAAGCATCATTGAAGCGCATGGAGGGCAGATTCATTTTTCCAGCAAAAACGGTCAAGAAACTCTCTTTCAGTTCAGTCTGCCTTTATGTTGAAGTGACAAATAGCAATGAAGGGATACTGATCATGAATACCTTTTTAACTCTGAGCTGTCCTAGGTTTGTAATACTTTATTTATATTTGGATAAGGGTTTCTCAATATCTTCCCTTTATGATGAACGATATACTGCAACGGGGAGTGAATCTGCTTGAACAAAACATCCATCATTCGTGCCAAAAATTTGTGTAAAACCTACCAGACCGGGAATGAACAGTACCATGCGATTCGTAACGTTAATCTCGATATCTATGAAGGGGATTTCACTGTGATCATGGGTAATTCCGGTTCAGGCAAATCTACGCTGTTATATTTACTGAGTGGACTGGACCAAGTCACTGCTGGCGAGGTTTATTTTCAAAATCAACGTATTGATACCTATAGCGAACGAGAATTGTCTGCATTCCGCACACGTCGAATCGGGTACATCTATCAAAGCATCAACCTTGTTCCCGACCTTTCTATTCACGAAAACATCGCTCTTCCCGGGTACATCGCCAGAAACAAAAAAAATGAGGTTCAAGCGCGGGCGAAACAACTTATGCGCGACATGGACATCTATGAACAACACAATCGCCTGCCCTCCCAGACCTCCGGGGGTCAGCAACAACGGGCTGCGATTGCCCGTGCACTCATCAATTCACCGGATATCCTGTTCGCTGATGAGCCTACCGGAAGTTTAAACTTCGAACATGGAAGAGCGGTGCTCGACATCCTGACAGATATGAACCGGGAAGGACAGTCCGTCGTGATGGTAACCCATGACATCCAAGCCGCTTGCCGGGCTGATCGTCTGATCTTGATCCAGGATGGTAAAATCGGCGGTATTCTGGAATTCGACAAATATCACGAGCATCAAATTCCGGAGCGGGAGTCCATTGTCTTCGCTTTTGTATCGGGGAAGGAGTAATTTATGGCTGCCATCCTGAAGCTGAGTTTTTCTTATCTCACTCAAAATAAAATCCAAAACCTGTTTATTACCCTGCTTATATTACTTTCCACCCTTCTCGTGTGCACTTCCGTTATCATTTTGGCGAACACAGGTCATCAGTTCAAGGAAATGCATAGCCGAACAAACGGATCGCATCAGATGTTGACATTCGAAAAAGATCTAAATGATCCCCAAACGGTGTATGACTGGTGGGCCGCTCAGAACGGTGTTCAGGTCTCGCCTTTGCTTACTTACCGTACGTTGTCAGGCATGACCTTGGATAATGTGGATATCCCCAACATTTATCTGTATATGATGAACACCCCTCCACCTCCATGGAATGTAGATCAACTCGTATTTGCATCCGGTAAAGAAAGCCCGTCTCCCGCACAAGGAAATGTATGGATTCCTACTTCGATGGCCTACAGTTATAACATTAATGTCGGTGATGTCGTTCAATTCAGAACGGGACCTTCTACGCTAAGTCTCACCGTATCAGCGGTTGTTGTAGATGTTCCTTACGGAGCACCGTTCAGCAATACGGCAAGAATCTGGATGAACCCTGGCGATTATCAACATGATTTCAGCACGCTTGCAGGCAAAGAACATCACATGATGGGCATACATTTTGATGATTACAGTACGAGCCCCAGCTACTGGGACCGCTATACAAGCGAGATGGGTGCTCCATTTCTGGAAACCAAAATGGAATTCGAAAGTATCTCATCCTTCTATCTAATCATCAACCAGATCATCGGTTTCATTATGATATTCTTAGGGACCGTCATGATGATGATTGCGCTCATTACGATTGGCTTCACCATATCCGATGCCATTCTGTCCAACTACAAAACGATAGGTATCCTCAAGTCGCTTGGGTTGACCTCCCGAGCAACCATTGCTACCTACGTTATTCAATATGCCCTGTTGTCCATCATCGCCGTTCTTCCCGGGGTGGTACTCAGCGTATTCGTCTCCAAATTCATCATCAACATCTCCGTATCATCCCTGCGGACTGACCAGGGTGATCTTGCAATTGAGGGCATTGGAGCTGCTATTGTTGTAGGGCTGCTGTTACTCGTCTTGGTTATTGCATTTGTCGTGTTATACGCCAAAAAAGCTCGCACGATCCAGCCTGTTCAGGCCATTCGGTACGGTATGTCGGAGAGCGACAATGTACGCATGGTGCAACGAATGAATTCACCACTAGCACATATCGCTTCATTTGGAAAGCAGCCTGTTTCTTGGGTCATCGGTTTACGTAGTTTGATCAAAAATAGCAAAAGTTCCGTCTTAATGCTCCTTCTGACATCAGTAGCCGCTTCCGTTCTTGTCTTCGGATATGTTGTTCTGACCAGCATCATCGGAATCAATCAGACGGCAGCCCAATGGGGGTATGACAATGCCAACATTGCTGCTGTGGTCGTAGACAAAACGACATTTCCAAAAGCAGCACTTCAACGTGTACTGGAAGAAGATCACCGCATCAAAAATGTGGGCTGGCAGGGAAACCTTACCGGCGTAATTCCCTCCGAAGTTTTGGAAAACCATACAACCCGTCCATCGATCAGTCTTTATTTGGGTGTATTGGACGGGAGCTATAAGGACTCCGGATTCGAGACGTTAAGAGGAAATAACCCTGAACGCGAGAATGAAATTTCAATCGGAGTCAGTGTGGCCAAGATGTTAAACAAGGATTTGGGAGACCTTATCGATCTTTACGTTGAAGGAGAGAAGCGCACATTCATCATTTCGGGTATCTATCAAGCAATCGCAAACATGTCGGTATCCGGGAGAATCACCGTTCAGGCGGTTAAGAACGTAAATCCAAGTTACAGTGATGTAGATGTTGCCTTTATTAATGTCACCGACCCATCACAAGCAGGGGCAATTGCAGCCCAACTGAATGAGCGGTTCAGAGACTCTGCTTCCATCGTCACGCAAAAAACACTGCTGGATTCCGTTTTTGCAGAAGCGGCAAACATTCTTATATATCCAATGGCTCTGATTGGTCTACTGTTCATCATCGTTACCTTTATGATCATCTTCAGTACCTGCCGGATCAGTATTCGCAAAGAAAACATGACGTATGGCATCTACAAATCAATAGGTATGACATCCAGTAGTATTCGTTCATCTCTCACGTTTGGTATCGCATCGTTATCCCTGATTGGTTCGATGTTTGGTGTTATTGCGGGTGTATACCTTCTTCCCCGGCTACTTGAACAAGTTCTCTCAGGATATGGAATCGTACACCTTCCCTTGGTTCTGAATGGATGGGGCATTCTGCTATTCGCCTGTTTGAGTATATTGGCAGCAGCAATCGGATGCTGGCTGGCATCCCGGGAAATTCGCAAGGCATCACCACGTATGTTAGTTATTGAATAACCTAAAAAAAATCTGAAAAGAGCCCTTACCTATTAAAAAAAGGTAAGGGCTGTTGGAGATTATATAAGTTTTTTAGGTTTATATATATTTTTATGTTCTTATTCAGGTTTGTTCTATAAAAAAATTCGGTCTACTAACTACGCCACTTCTTTGCCAGCTCGCTGATCTGATGCGGTGTTGTCCGGCAGCATCCACCAATAATCTGAGCACCAGCGGCAACCCATTGTTCTGATGCGTCCTTCATGCTTCCGCAGGAACCTTGGCCACTCCATGTTTTGGTCTCGGCATCGTAGGTTTCACCTGAATTCGGGTACACGATGATTGGTTTATCGCAAGCTTGGCGCAGGATACCAATGGCTTCCGTGACCACTTCCATTGGAGCGCAATTCAGGCCGATTGCCGCAATCTGCCGTTCAGAGCCAAATGTCTGTGCGCATACCTCAAGCGATGTTCCCTCGCTGATGCTTGTCCCATCTTTTAATGAAAAAGAAAGCCACGCATAAGCCTCTGGAAACTCCTTAAGCAATTCTACAAGAACACGAGCCTCCTGCAACGAAGGAATCGTCTCGAAGGCCAGAATGTCAGCTCCTGCTTCAATTAGCGCAGCCATGCGAGGTCGGTGAAATGCAGCCAGTGTCTCATCTGATACACCGTAATGTCCCACATATTCCGAACCATCTGCCAGATAGGCACCGTATGGGCCGACAGAGCCAGCAACGACAGGTCGCGGACGACGCAACTTCTCGCCACTAGTGTGTTCACCAGTACGATATTCACTCTGCTCGTTCCCCACGTTCTCGGCTCGTCCCGAAGAAATGTCAACAAGCTGTCCTGTTGAACCTTCAGCTACTGTGGCTCCCTGCACTTCTGCCCATACATCATCTCTGGCCTTCGCCGCCAGTTCCACTGTTTTTCGAATCAGATCCAGGGCAGCCTCTTCTCCGATTCCACGCTTGCGGAAACCCTCCACTGTTGCCTGATAACTGGAGGTAATTGCACAATCTGCCCCTGCTCGGAAATAATCAGCATGCACGTTCACGATAACATCCGGGTTCTCCAGCAACACACGTGCAGACCAGAGCGGGTCATCCAGATCACAGCCATGCTGTTCCAGTTCCGTCGCCAGTGCTCCATCCAGAATCATAATTCGATACTCGTCCAGAATACGTTGAACCACATTTATATCATTCGTTTGCTCACGTTGAGTCATGAAGTCAGCCCTCTTTTCTTCTTCGTACGATCCGTCCAATAATACACGATATAACACAAAATAATGAATGGAATACCACAGTATAAAGCAATCCGCTGTGTTGGGTCAAAAGCGATACCTATGCAGGATGCGAGGCACAATACAAATGAAACGATAGGCACAAATGGATACAGCGGCGTTCGGTAAACCAGGTCTTTCACGTCATGTCCTTCCCGCAGATACTGTCTACGGAACATGTATTGAGACACGCTGATGCTCATCCAGACAACTACCACAGCAAGACCCGAGATGGATACAAGTGTAATATAGACCGTCCCGGGTGCAATGATGCTGGACAGTAAAGCCAGTGCACCACCGGCCATACTAAGCACAAGTGCATTGAACGGCACACCGCGTTTGGTCAACTGGGCAAACCATGGAGAGATGGTTTTTTTATCCGCCAATGACCAGAGCATCCGTGATGAAGCATATAACCCCGAATTCGCTGCGGATAGAATCGCCGTTAAAATAACAAAGTTCATGATGTCGGCTGCATATGGAACACCGATCCGCTCCATGACAGCAACGAACGGACTCTCCAGCACGCTCGCATCTGACATCGGAAGCAATGCTGACAGAATAACAATCGTGCCAATAAAGAAAATAATCAAACGCCACAGCGTGGTGTGAATGGCCTTCGGAATGGTTTTTTCCGGATTTTCCGTTTCGCCTGCGGCAATACCAATCAGTTCCGTACCCGAAAAGGCAAAATTGACCGCCAGCATCGTCATCAGAATCGCAGTTGCCCCGTATGGGAACCACCCAGACGCTGTAATGTTGGAAAAGAACGGAGCCGGTTCAGCATTTGCCATCGGAATAATACCAAACATGGCAGCACCACCAAGAATAATAAAGATGACAATCGTCATCACTTTCACCAAGGAGAACCAAAATTCTGATTCGGCAAAAAGTTTTACCGTGAACGCATTAAACAGGAAGATCATCACGGCAAACAACGCACTCCAGATCCAGACGTTCACAGACGGAAACCAGCGTTGCATAAGCAGTCCTGCGGCTGTAAATTCTGATCCGAGCGCTACGGTCCAAGTAAGCCAGTACAGCCAGGCCACCGTGTATCCTGTCGCTGGTCCAATGTATTTAGCCGCATAACTATGGAATGCACCCGTCTCCGGCATATGCACAGACAGTTCGCCAAGACAGAGCATCACCAGGTACACCACCAAAGCACCGATCAAATAGGACAAAATCGTACCGAGCGGTCCGGCTTGTTGAATGGTATACCCTGAGCTAAGGAACAGTCCTGTTCCTATGACGCCACCAAGAGAGAGCATAACTACATGCCTCGTTTGCATTTTTCGCTGAAATTGGCCTTTATCGTTACTATTCTCCATATAACCTGCTCCCTGCTTCTTCATCCAGAACAAACAAAAAAGACCCACTCTTTCCTGAAGAGTGCGCCGTAACTGACAAATAAAAACAAACGCTCCTATCTATCAGGCTTTCACCCGCTGGAATTAGCACAGTATCCTTCAGATCTGTTGCTGAGGTTTCTAAGGGCCAGTCCCTCCACCTCTCTGGATAAGAAAATGATTTTGTATAACTATATCGACTGCTGCCTGATGTGTCAACATTTAAATAAACACGATAACCGACCCAAGCAGAGCTTTCCATATTCTTGTGCTGAAATTAACACATAAAGTTTTTGCGAACGGGAGTATAGAGCTACTCTGTAGAGGAACCCGGATTTATAATACTCGTTTTAATCTCATAGGTAATAGGTACTGTCGCAAACACTTCATCCCAGTTATCTTTTACCTTTTTCCACGTTTTTGGATAATGGATGCGAATGCTGTCCCGAAAACCGGCAACGTCAGCTTTATACGTATGCTGGAGTTTATAGAGCATTTGATCGATCTGTTGATCTACGATTTTGGCAAAATCCTTCTCCAGTTCCTTCAGATAGGCTCCCTTCTCTTCTTTTTCAGGGGAACGCCAATCCTCCATTAGCCAGCCTTCGGACTCTGCCTTGACGTGAAATGAGATGTCCCCTCGAACTACCTTCGGAATGATTTTTGTGGTCTTTTTCTTAATTTCATAGAGGACAGTGAAGCCTTCTTTACTGTATGTTTTAATGACCCCGCCCGCCTTTTCCTTGGGCTTAATCCAAGATAATGCTTCCAGGTCGGTTTGGCTAAGCTCCCCGATATATTTCGTTGTTTTCGCTTTAAAGATGCTGCCTCCTGAAAATTTATCCTCGCCATCTGCATTCAACACATTTTGAAGCAAAAAGCTGGATCCAGACTGCATCTCCGCATCCAGTTTGGCTAGCGAAACCGGCTCCAGTATCTTATTGGAGATGTACGAATTATTTGTGATACCCGTAAGATAAAAGGCTGGAATCCGGGAAGGATCTCTCGAAGTGAGTACATCCAGCGCACGGTGATGGCTAATCAGCACAAGGCAATTGGGGCGAATATCGTTATCCCGCAGCACAAAATCAAGCAACTGTTGTAGTCCATACTTTTTAGCAATATCTTTGGAAATCACGATAACTTTCAGATGATGTCCAATGAGCGGACGATCTCGGCGTAAGGAAAACTGACGAAATATTTGAAGCAACGAATCCCCGGTAAGTTGTTCATTGGAGTAGGATGATTTTCCAGAAGAAGGTGACCCTCCCTCATCGCTCTGCTGACCACTCGATTTCCCTGGAGCAATCTGAACGGTTGCGGTGACATTATCTTCTTTGGGATAGCCCCCTCTCTGGGCTGCTATTTTTTTCTCAAACTCGGTTTCCTTGCCAACATCAATGCCGAGACCAACATACAGGCTCAAATCCTCAATTTCCCGGCTGCTCCAGCACCCGGAGATCAGACCGAGAATCAGTAACGCAGAGATGATACGCATCCACCGGATTGGAATCATGCATGCTTACCTCCCTTTTTTCGAATAATGCTCAGCAGTAACAATACCAAAGGCATGATGGCAAACAAAACGACAGATGCATTGCCCAGCATGTCACCTAGTGCAAATGTTTCATATACATTTTTGGGAACCATGGCTGCCAAATAGATAAACGGTAGAAGACAGTACATAATGGTCCGCATCTTTTTAGCTTTAAACAGATCACGAATCCCCACAGAAGCGCAATAATGGGTGATGGCAAATGTAGAAAAAATCTGCAAAATCCAGATGACCAGCAATAATGATTCGAAGCGCTCAAAGATCAAACCCTGAATCTCAAAACTTCGAACCAGATCCAGCGTTGGCCAGGTTCTCGTTTTAATTCCATCGAGCGATAAACTGCCAACGACCATAACGACCGTGATCAAATAAATCGATGTAGATATGCCCAGCCCCCAAGTCATGGCCTTATTGCTTTTCTTCGGATTTTGCATATATGCCGTAATGACCAGCATCACTTCATAACCTGTATATGAGAGCAAGGAAGGTTTCAACCCTTTAACAACAGGCATGATGCCCTCTCCAAGTACAGGTCTGAGATTACCGATCTCGAACAACTGATTACTAAGCAAAATTTCCATCACAAATATGACCAAGGTAATCGGCAAAATGATCTCAAACACACGCACGATGACTGGAAGTCCGCCAGAGATCAGATAGATTCCAATCCACATAAACACCATCACAATGGCCCAAGTAGGGGTACGTTCGAGCAGATACATTCCGGTAACGTCAGCCATCACCCGAATTTCGAAGGCGGCAATCACCATAAAATAAAGAATGTTCGCAAAGCCCAGTATGTAAGCAATCGGGCGCCCCGTAATTTCCCGAGTGAATTGGAAAACGGTCTTTTCCGGGAAACGTCGGCATAAGGTCACCAGAATGATTCCCACACCCGTGATAATCAGCCCGGAGAGGAGGATAGAAATCCATACGTCAGGTGTTCCGACAGCTTTGCTGGTTGTCCTAGGCAGTGTCAATATGCCTGCACCAAGCATGTAATTGACGATAATGACCACGGCTTGTGTCGTGCTTATTTTTACTTGGGAGTCATTCACTTCTTAGCACCTCCAGACCATCTGTGGATTGTACGAAACTGGACTGCACAGAACTGCTTTGCACGAAAATCCACTTCAAACTTCATTATTTCTTCCGATCATCATCGGTCGGATTCATCATGGCAGGGCGTCTTCTCATCATGTTAAGCGGAGCGCGGATGACAAAATCCTTCCAATCACTCAAATGATACGGAACCGCTGGCGCGATGTAAGGCACTCCGAAGCTGGATAGTCGAGCCAGATGTGTGCACATCAGCAAGAAGAACATGACCACACCATACAATCCCATCACCGCGGCACTAAACATGGCGGCAAAACGGAGCAAACGGAGCGTTAATCCCGCACTATACACTGGAATGGTGAAGGACGAAATCGCTGTGACCGCTACAACAATAACTAGAAATTGGCTTATAATACCTGCCTGTACTGCTGCCTGACCGATGATCAGACCACCAACGATTCCCATTGCAGGTCCAATAGGTTTGGGCAAACGAATCCCGGCCTCTCTTAGAATCTCAATGGACAGCTCCATAATTAAAGCCTCGATAATGGAAGGAAAGGGTACGCCCGAACGGGTTTCAATAATCGTTAATACCAGTTTCGTTGGAATCAGACCTGGATGGAACGAAATGAAAGAGATATAAAGCGCCGGAGCAAGCAAGGCTAACATAGCCGCCATAAAACGTAGAATTCGAAGGAACGTACTTGGAATCCAGCGTTCATAGTAGTCTTCAGGAGATTGAAGTAGCATGCTGAAGGTGACCGGCACAACCAGAACAAACGGAGTTCCGTCCAGCAAAATAGCTACACGCCCTTCTAGTAAAGCACCGATGACGCGGTCAGGTCTTTCCGTGTTCAGAATCTGCTGGAAAGGACTCAAGGCATCATCTTCAATCAGTTGTTCTACATAACCGGACTCCAGCATCATGTCCATATCAATACTTTTCACCCGTTTCATAACCTCGGTTACGAGTTTAGGGTCGGCAATATCCTGAATATAAGCAATAGCCAAGTCTTTTTTGATCCGGCTGCCCACTTCAAGCTTTTCGATAAACAAACTCTGATCGCTTCCATAACGTCGTAAAATGCCCGTGTTATCACTAAGCTCCTCTGTAAAACCGATACGCGGTCCGCGTAACAGACCTTCCGATAAGGGTTCATCCACCCCGCGCGTCTTTAATCTGGACGTTCCGATCAACATGGCTCCCGGCATGCCATCCACTAGCAAGGCATTTTTGCCCGTTAATACACTTTTTGCAAGCTTCTGTAGAGACTCTGTCTCCTGAACCTCGCTGACGGGAAGAATCTGAGTTTTCAGATACGTGGACAGGAAGCCTGCTTGTTCAGGATGAAGGAAGCTTTCCTGTTTGAGTTCAGGTATTCCCTTAATCATCAAAGGTTCAATTAAATATTGGTCGATCAGATCTGTATCCGTAAGCCCTTCGGTATACATGATCGCCGCTCTCGTGTTCGTTCCTCGAATGGTGAACTCTCGAATATGTACATCTGCATTTTTGCCAAACGTCTCTCGAACCGTTATCAGATCTGTCGTGTATATTCCGGTTAACTTAATGTTGGCATAGTGCCCCGTTTCTGTGCCTGGCCCGATGCCCGCTTCCGCTGGTGAAATATCTTTCGGGGAAAGAGTCATTTTATTTTTGCGAGAGAAGCTGCCCCGCTTGATTGCCGTATGGAACCAGTTGGTCGTGAAATATATCATAATCGGTACAATAAACACCATGAGTGCCTGTGCCCAGATGGTCCATTTCGGTACATAAGATAAGATCGTTGACCACACCCTCCATCCATCCTCCCTTCTCTGTAAAATCAAACCACAGGTATTCCCGGCTTATTGTGTCCTGTTTACCCATAAAAATTCCGTGATTTTGGCAGGATATGCAATAGAACACTTTCTTGCCTGATGGTTAACGACCACTTTGATTTGCGAGGAATATGATCCAAACAGCAAAAAAACGACCCTGCCATGAGCACAGAATCGTTCTGGAATTCATACCGTATTTATTTTTCGCTTACACAATTCGGGTTACATGCTGTGCCTTATCATCCAGTAAAGTGGCCGCGGCCGCGATCGTTTTGAAATCATTTAACGCAATCTCAATTCTTTCGTGACTCTGTTGCACGTAGTCCTCTACCTTTTTCGTACCATTGGTAATATTGGTAATCTCTTTGGTGATGCCTGTTACACTGTCTCGAATCTCATTAATTGAATTCTCCACCATGGCTGACAGCTTGCGCACTTCTTTCGCCACAATATCGAATCCTCGGCCGAACTCTCCTGCATGTGCAGCCTCAATCGCTGCATTGAGCGCGAGTAATTGTGTCTGAGAAGAGATTTCCCGAATCGTTCGCACCACGCCTTGAATGGAGCCAGCCTGTTCTTGCAGATGGGTTAGCGTAGATTGGTTAGCTGCAGATACTTCCGAGATGTAAGAAACGCTGGACATTAATTCATGGCTTCGGCCAATCCCTGCCCCTGCCTGCTCATTCAGCTCTTGAGATAGCGTCTTCAATTCCTGAACAACGGCTGTAATGTTATTTTGGCGATTCGTAATATCCGTAGCCATCTTGCAAACGCCAAGCACCTTCTGATTCGACGCATCAAACACGGGCATGTATGTAGCTTCGAGCCATACCGATTGGCCTTTGGCATCCATACGCTCAATCTTGTCCTGAAAGCTGTTCCCGGCCAAAATACTTCTCCAGAACTCCTCATATGCCGGACTATCTGTAAATGTTGCAAAGCATAGTTGCCGATGTTGCATTCCATACATCTCTTCCTTGGTATACCCCATTCTTGAAGCAAATACATCATTCACGTATGTAACCCTACGGTTTAAGTCGAAGCGAATAATCGCCAAACTTTTCTCCATCGCCTTGACCACTAAATCGTCCGTCACCTGATCTTGCCGCCCCGTCTCCAATAAAGACATCCAAATCCCCCACAATCCGTCCCATAGTCAATAAAGTGTTGCATTTAATTACTTCATGCCGTTCATGACAGATGTATTCATGCGATGCGTTGACTCCTAGTAATGATACCCGAATTCGGGACTTTTGGATCACTAATTTGCACGAATCCCAAAAAATATTTTTTTGTGTACATACAACCTTCATACTCTGGGTCATAATTCACGATCTGTGGGAACATAAAGCAACATAAAAAGCAAGTTATGGATAATCATAACTTGCTTTTTTCTGGAAACTTTATTCTATATAAGTTGACCTAAAAACTTAGAAATCATGTACCGTTACACATAACTGAATGACAACACCAAACGGATCACGGACAATCCCGTAGCCGGGACTAAATTCATTCCTTGCATAAGGCACAAGCACCTTCACCCCTTCATGTTGCGTCAACGCCTCGTATAGTCCATCCATTTGGCCTTGATCCTGAGATTGAATGCACAGCGATGTACTGTTTCCCAGTTCCCAAGGTCTCTCCGTATCCATCGCTTCCTCCGCAATCATGATTTTGTTCGCTCCGATCTCCAGCACCGAATGGGTGATGTACTCATCCTGACCGTCAGGATACGTGAAATCGGGACTCATCTGCTTCATTTCTTTGTAGCTTTTTCGGAATAACACTTTTGCACCCAATGTTTTTTCGTAAAATGTAACTGCTTCTGCCGCCTCTCCGTTCATCGAGAGAAAGGGGATAACTTCAACATTCATGTGGCTTGCCTCCTTCATTTGTCTGTCTTACACTTATTACTATAACGACTAAAGGTGCCAATAGATGGCACCATTGAGAAGAGGAGATGCGAACAAATGAAAAAGACTGAACGTCTACACCATATGCTTCGCTTTATTAATCATAAACAGCACTTCACGCTGCCTGACTTAATGCAAGAGTTTCAAATATCCAAACGAACCGCATTACGAGATATTGCGTCTCTGGAAGAGATGGGTGCGCCCATCTATGTGGAGTACGGACGTTATGGCGGTTACCGTCTACTTCAGCAGATGCAACTGCCTCCGATCTCTTTTAATACAGATGAGCTCTATGCCTTGTATTTCGCTATGCAGGCTCTTCGCAGCTTCACCAGTTTGCCTTTTCGAACCACATTTGAATCTGTTCATAAGAAATTTATGGCAGCATTATCAGACAGACAGCAAGAAAACATTCATAACATTCAACAGCGTGTTGCTTTTAAACATACCGAACAGATCAAAGACAGTGATCATCTGGAGCTTCTATTAAATGCCGCAGTACAGCAGATCGTTATTCAAATTACGTATCATGACAAAAACAGGAGTGCGGCGGAGCAGAGTAAAGTCACAGTTTCTATTGAGAACAAAGAGCCTACGAAAGAGAATCTGGAAGATTACCATGATCAGTCAGAAGCAGTTTCCAAAACAAAAACCAGCACCCGTATTATACAGCCCATTGCGCTATATTCCATTAAAGGGTACTGGTATTGCCAGTCATACGATCTGAAGAAAAAAGCGTACCGTGTATTTCGCTGTGATCGAATCATTTCGGCTGTATTAACGCATATCGAACCTGTCTCACACCTTGCTGAAATACAAAGTGAACATCTCCAATCCCTATGGAAACCTTCCGAACAAGCTATTTCGTTTCAATGCAGGATCAGTGAGGCGGGCATGGAGCAATTTCAGCAAAACCACTATCCCTCCATGCGCCTTGAAGAACAAGACGGATTCTATCTGCTCGTCGGAACCTATGAACCTCATGAACTGGAGTTCATTGTGAGCTACCTTGCAGGGTACGGTACTTCCATTAAGATTGTTGAGCCTGAGATGTTGAAGGAATCGTTGAGACAATACTATTTAAATTTGTTGGAGTGTATTTGATGCTAATAAAAAATACCCGGTAGAGTGCATACCGAGAAAAAATACGGCATACACCCAAGCCGGGTATAAGATTAGAACATAATATCAATGGCCTCTAGCTCATCTTGTTCCTGTTCAGATTGACCGTTCAGGGAAATATCCTTCAGCAACATCGAAGGCTGTTCGCCAATCTGGCTGATGATTCCGAGCAGATCCTGAGCGAAATTATCGATCAGATTGCGTGTAAACAACTTGGTCGCATATTCAAACTGCCCGGTCATCCCCTCATCTAGCATCGAAATGACCAAAGTCAGATCGAATTGAGCAACTGTATGCTTTTCCGGATAAGATTCGATCTGGATCTCTCCGAAGCTTTGAACGTTATCTTCCTTCGTTTCCAGAGCAAACATGACATCGAATACAGGATTGCGGCTTAGATCTCGCGGTACCTGAAGTTTCTTCACAAGCTCCTCAAACGGATAATCCTGGTGATCGTAAGCCCCCAGCATCGTTTCTTTGACTTCGTTCAAGTAAGCAAGGAATGTCTTCTCCCCCGAAGGATAATGGCGAATGGCCAACGTGTTGACAAACATTCCGATCAGTGGCTCCAAGTCGGTATGTGTGCGACCCGAAACCGGCGTGCCTACAATGAAGTCTTCTTGCCCCGAGTACTTGCTGAGCAGGATAGAATAGGCCGCCGATAATACCATATAAAGAGTAGCACCGTTCTGACTGGCGATGCGTTCCAAGCTTTCCGTCATCTGCTGGTCGATATTGAAAGGTAGCACATCTCCCTCAAAGCTGCGAGTGACAGGTCTGACAAAATCCGTCGGCAGTTCAAGCGTCGGCAGTTCGCCTTCCAGCACGTCCAGCCAATAGGCTTCCTGACGTTTCAGCTGTTCTTTTACAGGCTCAGACTGTTGCCAAGCGGCATATTCCTTGTATTGAATTCGAAGCGGTTCAAGAGTCTCGCCGTTATACAGACGTAAGAGTTCTTCGACGAATATGCCCATCGACATGCCATCCGTGATGATATGATGGATGTCCAGCATAAGCAAGTGCCGTTCCGCTTCCCATTCAACTAAGCCCACACGTAGCAGCGGCGGCCGCTCCAAATCAAAGACTCGCACAAATCCGTCTGCGATATTTCTCGTTTCACTTTCTGTCGCTTTGGTATACTCGACGGCAAACTCCAAGTTCGGATAAATTCGTTGTACGGGTTCACCGTCCACCATTTCGAAGCCAGTTCGCAAAACTTCATGACGAGCGATTAATCCTTTGAGCGCGGACTCGAATTGATTCCGTTCCAAACGCCCGACGAGAACCGTCATGCCTGACATGTTGTAACTAAGCTCCGCACCCTCCATCTGTTGCTGGATGTACAACCGTTTTTGCACGGAGGAAAGCGGATAGTAATCCTTCTGATCCAGCACCGGAATGGATCGGTGTTCCTGCCACTCCAATTGACTGATTATTTCAGCCATCGCTTCAATCGTCGAGTGTCGGAACACATCGCGCAACGGCAAGTCTACACTCAACTCCTTGTGCACCTTGCTAACCAGCATTGTTGCCCGTAAGGAGTGCCCACCAAGATCAAAGAAGTTATCCGTTACACCTATTGTTATTGGTCCGAGCACGTCCTGCCAGATGGCGACCAGTTTCGCTTCTAGCTTGGTTCGCGGCGCCACGTATTCGCGTCCTCCTCCAGCTCCTTCTTCTGGCGCTGGCAATGCCTTCCGGTCAACTTTCCCATTCGGCGTTAGTGGCAAGTTTTCCAGTTCTACAAAGTAAGATGGGATCATATAACCTGGCAACTCCTGGGCCAACGCGCTGCGCAGATCATTTACTGCCAGATCCGTTCCTGTATCCGATGTGTAATATGCACATAGCACTTTCTGCCCGTTTGCGTCATTTCGAACCAGCACCACGGTTTCGCGTACATTTTCCACCCGCAAGAGTTGTGACTCGATCTCGCCCGTTTCGATCCGGTAACCCCGGATTTTGGCCTGGTTGTCCATCCGACCGATAAAGTCCACGTTGCCGTCTTTCGTCCATCTCGCCAAGTCTCCCGTGCGATACAAACGCTCACCTGCTGTGAACGGGCTGTCTACGAACTTTTCTTCCGTCAGCTCTGGACGATTCAAGTATCCGCGCGCGACCCCAACTCCGCCAATAACCAGTTCGCCCAACACCCCGATAGGCACCGGATTCAGGTGCGCATCCACAATGTAAAACTTCGCATTTAACCACGCTTTTCCGATAGGCACATGCCCTGTCTCGGGAAGCATTTTCAGTGGCTCATCGTAGAAACTGGAGTCGATTGCTGCTTCCGTTACACCATAGGCGTTGATGATTCGGAATTGAGAGCCAAATCGTTCCTGCAAGGTTCGATAATCGGCTACGCTGCAGCTGTCTGAACTTGTGATGAGCAACGCCATCTGACTCATATCCAGCTGATTTTCATGCACATATTCCATAAACGGCACAATCAGCGCTGGCGTCGATTCAAAAATGGTCACCTGCTCCTGCTCAATCCAGTAGTGCAGACGAGACGGATCAATCCGATCGTCCTTCGGCACAATGACCATCGTGCCTCCGTTGTATAACGTGCGCGCAATATCGCCCACAAACACATCAAACGAGAAGCTGGCTAGCTGCAATAGCCGTACCGGGAACTGATCCAACCGATATTCCCGTCGGTATCCTGCCGCCGTATTCACCAGACTGCGGTGCTCAATCATGACGCCTTTGGGCTGTCCTGTTGTTCCCGATGTATAGATCACGTAGGCCAGATCCTCTGGTCGGGCTTCGTGGAAATCATCCATGCCAGAACTCATCAGCGCATTGGCCCGCTCCTCGCTGTACGATGCTTCGTCATCGAGAAACACTGCAGACAACGCCAGTTCCTCTGCTGTGAGCCAAGCTTCGGCACGCTCTCGCAGTGGCGTTTGCGTGAGTAGCACCTTCGCTCCGCTGTCTTGCAGCATGAACCGTACACGGTCTGCCGGGTAATCCGGATCGAGCGGTACATACGCGCCGCCTGCTTTCCAGACAGCGAGCACGGCTACCAGCAAATCCACCGAACGTTCGGCAAGAATACCGACGATGGATTCACGGCCGATGCCGCTTGCACGCAGTGTAGCGGCCAAACGGTTCGCCCGCTCATTCAGCTCCGCATACGTTAGACGGTCGTTCTCGTACACAACGGCCTCCGATTCAGGCGCTTGTTGCGCCTGTTCCTCGAACAGACGGTGGAACGTAGCTGCAGGAGCAGCTTCCACTTCTGAAAGCGCCGGGTTAAACGCGCAGAGAATTTGTTCTTTTTCCACAGTGGTTAAGAGATCCAATTCAGCAATGGTCCCTAACGGGTTACGGAGAATGGATTCGAGCAGTTGCAAGTAATGAGATGCCATTTTCTCCACCGTTTCGGTTTTATAAAGAGCTGTGGCATATTCAAACAGATATTCCAACCCTTCCTCAATCTCCGTCACGTCTAAACTTAGATCGAATTTAGAAACAATCTCTTCGCTGGCGTACGTCGATAAGCGGAGTCCAGGAAGCTGGATTTCCAAATTCTCTGTATTCTGCAAAGCAAACATCGTATCAAACAACGGATTACGGCTTAGGTCCCGAGCCACACTCACCTTATCTACCAGTTCTTCAAACGGATAATTCTGATGTTCAAAAGCACCCAGGGTGGTCTCCTTGATTTCCTTCAAATAGTCTAGGAACGTCTTATCGGCAGCCGGATAACTGCGAATAGCCAAAGTATTAACGAACATACCGATCAATGGCTGAACGTCACTATGATTTCTTCCCGCAATCGGTGTACCGACGACCACGTCTTCTTGTCCTGTGTATTTCTGCAACAATATCGTATATCCAGCAAGTAGAACCATGTAAAGTGTTTCACCGTTCTCGGATGCAAGTCGTTTCAGACCCTCGCTTTGCTCGCTATTCATAAACAATTGAAGTGTACGTCCCTCGTAACGCTGCATTGTCGGGCGCGGATAGTCAGTCGGCAATTCCAAAACCGGCAGTTCTCCGCGGAACATGTCCAGCCAGTAGGCTTCTTGCTTAGCAAGCTGCGCCTTCTGCTCGTTTGATTGTTGCCATACCGCGTAATCTTTGTACTGAATGCGGAGCGGATCAAGCGACTTACCGCTGTACAAATGTACGAATTCTTCGATTAGTACGTCTATTGAGACACCGTCAGATACGATATGATGCGTATCAAACATCAGAATATGCCGGTCCGGCGCCAGTTCGGCAAGACCTACACGCAGCAGTGGCGGCTTCGCAAGATCAAACGGACGAACGAATTGGCGCACCGTCTCTTCCGCTTGATCTCCGCTGATATGCACATATTCCACATCGAAGACGACTTCATCATAAATCTGCTGAATCGCTTCGCCTTTTATCATCTCAAAGCCAGTACGCAGCGTTTCATGACGAGCTACGAGTTCACGGAATGTTTCCGCAAACCGCTGTCGGTCAAGCTCACCTTCGAGCAACATAGCTCCCGGTATGTTGTAGCTCAGCTCGGCTCCTTCCAGCTGGTTCAAAATATAAAGACGTTTCTGAGCGGAAGAGAGCGGATAATACGCGCTCGGTTCCGCAACCGGAATAGCTGTGAACGAGCCGTTCTCCAGCTTCTCCATAGCCGTGGCCATTTCCTCAACCGTGGAGTAGCGGAATACGTCGCGAAGCGGGAATTGTACGCCTAGCTCTTTATGCATTTTGCTGACCAGCGTTGTCGCCCGCAGAGAGTGTCCGCCCAGATCGAAGAAATTGTCGGTTACGCCCACTGCTTTCTCCCGCACAAGCACATCTTGCCAGATAACAGCCAGCTTGGCCTCCAGTTCGGTGCGCGGAGCCACATATTCACGACCTCCATCTGCTCCCGTCTCTGGTGCCGGCAGTGCCTTCCTGTCGATTTTTCCATTCGGCGTCAGAGGCAGATGCTCCATTTCTACGAAGTATGACGGGATCATGTACCCCGGCAACTCGCTTGAGATGGCTCGTTTCAGGTCTGCTACGGTTAAGCCTTCTTCCGCAGTATAATAGGCGCACAAGGCTTTCTGACCTTCTTGATCTTCCCTTACTACAACGACGGTTTCCTTCACACCCGTTGCACGCAGCAACTTTGCTTCGACTTCGCCTGTTTCAATCCGGTAACCCCGGATTTTTGCCTGGTTGTCCATCCGACCAATGAAATCCACATTGCCGTCTTTCGTCCACCTTGCCAAGTCTCCCGTGCGATACAAACGCTCACCTGCTGAGAACGGGCTGTCTACGAACTTCTCTTCCGTCAACTCTGGACGGTTCAAGTATCCGCACGCGACCCCAATCCCGCCAATAACCAGTTCGCCCAGCACCCCGACAGGCACCGGATTCAGGTGTGCATCCACAATGTAAAACTTCGCATTTAGCCATGCTTTTCCGATAGGCACATGCCCCGTCTCGGGAAGCATTTCCAGTGACTCGTCGTAGAAACTGGAGTCAATCGCCGCTTCCGTTACACCATAAGCATTGATAATTCTGAATTGCGAGCCAAAGCGTTCCTGCAAGGTTCGATAATCTGCTACGCTGCAGCTGTCCGAACTTGTGATAAGCAGCTCCATCCCGCTCATATTCAGCCCCAGCTCATGCACATATTCCATAAATGGCACAATCAGCGCTGGCGTCGATTCAAAAATAGTGACCTGCTCTTGCTCAATCCAGTGGTGCAAACGAGACGGATCGATCCGGTCATCCTTCGGCACAATGACCATCGTGCCTCCGTTATACAGCGTGCGCGCAATATCGCCCACGAACACGTCAAACGAGAAGCTGGCAAGCTGCAATAGCCGCACCGGGAACTGATCTAATCGATATTCCCGTCGGTATCCTGCCGCCGTATTCACCAGACTGCGGTGCTCAATCATGACGCCTTTGGGCTGTCCTGTTGTTCCCGACGTATAGATCACGTAGGCCAGATCCTCTGGACGGGCTTCGTGGAAATCATCCATGCCAGAACTCATCGGCGTATTGGCCTGCTCTTCGCTGTACGATGCTTCGTCATCGAGATACAACACTGCAGACAACGCTAGTTCCTCTTCACCCAGCCATGTTTCAGCACGCTCTCGCAGTGGCGTTTGCGTTAATAGTACCTTTGCTCCACTGTCTTCGAGCATGAACCGCACACGGTCTGCCGGGTAATCCGGATCGAGCGGTACATACGCGCCGCCTGCTTTCCAGACAGCGAGCACGGCTACCAGCAAATCCACCGAACGTTCGGCAAGAATGCCGACGATGGATTCACGACCGATGCTACTTGCGCGCAGTGTAGCGGCCAAACGGTTCGCCCGCTCGTTCAGTTCCGTATACGTTAGGCGGTCGTTTTCGTAAACGACCGCCTCCGATTCAGTCACGCGCTGCGCCTGTTCCTCAAACAGACGGTGGAACGCAAGCGCAGGAGCCGTTTCTGCTTCTGGTTGTGCAGGATTAAAGCCCCCGAGAATTTGTTCCTTTTCTGCCGCTGTCAGCAGTTCCAACTGATTCACACGGATGTTCGGATTAGCCGCGACCTGCTCCAGTGCCCGGGCAAAATGACCGTGGATCGACCTGATATCTTCTTCTCTGAAGGTCAGTGCATTGTACGTAAATCGTAGCCAAATATGCTCTTCCGGAATGACAGTAATGTCCAGATCGTAATTCGTTTGCTCCGGTGACTGGATATTAGCGATTTTCAGCGCTGCTTTGTCCCCGCCAACAACCTGCTCAATCTGTTCCTCCATCGGATAATTTTCAAAGACCATGATATGGTTGATCAAGTCGCGCTTTTGCTTACTCAGCGACTGAATTTCGAACAACGGATATGTCTCATAAGCTCCCGATGTCAGTGCCTGATCCTGAGTATTTCTCAAAATATTAGCTACTGTTTCAGATGCTTTGCTTTGAATACGAACCGGAATGGTATTAATAAATAAACCAATCATACTTTCGATGCCTGGAATTTCAGCCGGACGCCCGGATACGACCGAGCCGAATACGATATCCTCACTGTTGTTGTATATTTGCAGAACCAGTCCCCATACGGTTTGCATGAAGGTATTAAGCGTCACCTGCTGCTGGCGTGCCACCCGTTCGATTTTCCCGGTCAATTCCTTGCTGAGTTCCACATCCATTTCAGCCATCTCAAAAGCATGCTGATTCAGCTTCATTTTTTCCTGAGGCAGTCTGGTCTGCTCGTCGTAACCCTTCAAATACTCGGACCAGTAGTGTGAAGCTTTCGCAACATCTTGCGTTTCCAGCCATTCGATATATTTGGAGTACGAAGTAACCGGTGGAAGCTCCAGCTTCCGATTCTCTTGCAACGCGAAGTAGGTTTCGAACACTTCCTTGATCATAAAGGACATGCACCAGCCGTCCATCAAAATATGGTGGTGACTCCAGATCACATGGTAGGACTCGTCGCCTGTACGCAATACGGTCACTCTCATCAAAGAGCCTTGAGCCAAATCGAACTTGTTCGCTTTATCCGCGCTAACGAAATCGGCTATGGTCTTCTCCATGTCTTCACCGCTTACCGAGCGAATATCTTCAAAGTACACTTCACACTTTCGCTCACGGAATACCACTTGAATCGGCTCGTCTCTCCAGCCCGTAATAAAGTTGGTCCGCAATGCCTCATTCCGTTGCACCAACGTATCCAATCCTTTAGCAAAGGCTTCGACATTCAAGCTTCCGTACAGATCGAAGGTCACCTGTTCGAAGTACGCTTCCGAATCAGCATCCAGCAGGCTGTGGAACAACATCCCTTTTTGCAGTGGAGTCAGGATATACACATTCTCCATTTCGCCCATCGCCGCCGTCTGTTCAGCTAACTGATTTAATTCCTCCACTGTCACATCTTGAAGCAGTACATCACTAGGTGTAAGCTCTGGTCGCTCTTTCAAAACACAATGAAGAATGACTTCGCGTAAACTCGTTTGAAGCAAGGTGCCTAATTTCTCTATCGTTTCCCGTTTATACTGGGTCTCCCCGTAACGAATCGTGAATTCCAGCATGCCTTCTGACACCATACCATTGATATCGAGGACAAAATCCATCACTGCATTCGGGCTTGAATCCGCGCCCGCACTGAATGGAGACGGCTGCACCCCGTTGCTTTCGACATCCTGGTCGAACTGACCCAAATAGTTAAAGCTGATCTCTGGTTCCAAAGTAAAGGCCTCACCGTCACGCGGTGCCGACAAATAACGCAGGATGCCATAACCGATTCCTTTGTTCGGAATACGGCGCAAGCTTTCTTTCACCTGCTTTACCTGATGACCGAGAGCCTGAACATGACTCAGCTCCAGTACAACAGGGAATTGACTTGTAAACCAGCCTACTGTACGTGTAATGTCCACATCTGGCAAAAGTTCTTCCCGGCCGTGGCCTTCGAGATTCACCAGCACACGTTCCTGACCGCTCCAAGCTTGTACCGCAAGGCCAAGCGCAGTCAGCAGCAGATCGTTCATTTCCGTATGGTATGCACGGTGTGCCTGCTTCAGCAACTGTTCCGTTTCCTCTGCTGACCAGCGAACAGTCACAATCCCGCTGTCCTTCAGCCTGGATCTGCCTTGTTCAAAATCTTTCGGAAGCGATTCATAGGTCAATTGCTCGACTTGTTGCCAGTACGCTCTTTCGCTATCTATTGCCGAGCTGTTGGCATAATCAGCAAGTTGTTTTGCCCACGTTTGGAATGAATCCGTTTTGAGCGGTAGACGAATTGGCTGTCCTTGCATAGCCTGCTCATAGCCAGTAGCCAAATCCTCAAGCAGAATCCGCCAGGATACACCGTCTACAACCAGATGATGAATCGCAATGAGCAGATGATCGCCGTCGTCACAGCGGAACAAACCGAGCTTCACCAAGGGGCCGTTTTCCAGATCGATGCTCGCTTGAATGTCATTCGCCTTAGCCTCTACCGTTTCTTTAACGTCGCGGACTCCCTTGAGATCGATAACTTCCAGATCGAACAGCGCTTCATTCTCCAGGGCGCTTCGGTTCCAAGCTGTACAACCGTTCTCGCTTTGACGGTAAACCGTGCGGAGAGCGTCGTGATGCACAACTAGCTGATGCATCGCATGGCGTAATGCTTCTTCGTCAAAACCTTGCTTGGAAAATTGCATGAACGCCTGGTTGCTATGATGCACGTCAGCCGGATTTTGTCCAAAGAACCAGTGCTGAATCGGAGTTAAGATCACCTCACCCGTTACTTCGGCTTGGCTAGCCGTTTTTTCCACCGTTTGCAGCCTTAAGCTAAGGGCAGAAATTGTCGGGTAATGGAACAAATCTTTCATGACCAACTTGTAGCCCGTTTGCAAAAGACGGGACGATACCTGCAAGGCCTTGATCGAATCACCGCCGAGCGCAAAGAAATTGTCCTTTGTGCCGACCTGATCCACACCAAGTACAGACTGCCATACTAACGCAAGTGCTTGCTCGGCATTAGTACGTGGTGCCGTGTATGCAACCTCGGCGCGAATACTCCCTTCCGGCACAGGTAACGCTTTTCGGTCTACCTTTCCGTTCGGCGTAAGCGGCATCTGATCCAGACGCATCATGCGCGCAGGCACCATATGGGAAGGCAGGGTTGTGTCCAGATGAGCCACCAGCCCTTCCAGATCGAAGCTTGAATCCGCTACGACATACGCACACAAATATTTCTGTCCCCGCTCATCCATCCGATCCATGACAAGTGCTTGACGCACACCAGCCACATTGTTCATGGTTGCTTCAATCTCACCAAGCTCGATCCGATAGCCGCGAATTTTCACCTGGTTGTCGATCCGACCGATGAAATCTACGTTTCCATCCGGCATCCAGCGGGCCAGGTCACCCGTCCGGTACAACCGCTCTCCAGCAGAGAACGGGCTATCTACGAATTTTTCCGCCGTCAAATCCGGACGGTTCAAATAACCGCGGGCTACACCCACACCGCCAATAACAAGCTCCCCGAGTACGCCGATTGGCACCGGCTTCAGGTTCGCATCCACGATATAGAACTTGGCATTCAGCCAAGCCATCCCGATCGGCACACTCCCCGTCTTTGGCAGTTTCTCCATCGGCTCATCATAGAAGCTGGAGTCAATCGCGGCTTCCGTTACGCCGTAGCTGTTAATAATACGGAACTGGGATCCGAAGCGCTCCTGCAAAGTACGGTAATCTGCTACGCTACACGCATCGGAACTTGTGATCAGTAACTGCATCGAACTGATATCGAGACCTTCGGCATACACATGTTCCATAAACGGTATGATTAACGCCGGAGTCGATTCAAACACCGTTATGGCATAGTCACGAATCCAGCCGTACAGCCGGCTTGGATCAATTCGGTCATCCTTCGGTACGATGACCATGGTGCCGCCATTATACAGCGTGCGCGCAATATCGCCGACGAACACGTCGAACGAAAAGCTCGCGAGCTGTAATAACCGGATCGGAAACTGATCTAGACGGTATTCCCTCCGGTAGCCAGATGCCGTGTTCACCAAGCTACGGTGTTCCACTGCCACGCCCTTCGGTTGGCCTGTTGTACCTGAGGTGTAAATGACGTAAGCCAAATCACCCGCCTTGTTCACATTTGCAGGATTGGATGCCGGATCTGCTACTTGTGTGCGCTTCTCAGCTTCTGCTGTGGCAGAGGTTTGGGCAGCAGCCAATTCCACTTCCGCCTGCAACGTAGCTCTCTCTTCAGCGCATGTTTCACCCCAAGCTTGTGTACCTACAGCCCCATTTTCCCCTGCAAGTCCGTACGTTGTCTCGTCATCAAGCGCAAGCACCGTTTGCAGCATCAGATTTGTATCAGTACGCCAGACTTCTGTTTGCTCCAGCAGGCAAGTCTGCGTGAGCAGGACAGATGCACCACTGTCCGCGAGCATATACTCAATTCGTTCAGCAGGGTAATCCGGGTCAAGCGGTACATAAGCGCCGCCTGCCTTCCATACGGCAAGCACCCCAATCAATAGCTCCGTGGAACGACCAGCCAAAATGCCAACCACCTGCTCAGGCTTCACTCCGTGCGTCCGCAGTATATATGCCACACGGTTCGCTTTGGCGTTCAGCTCCGCATATGTCAGCTTGCTATCTTCGTAGACAACGGCCAGCGCTTCTGGCGTACGCTCCGCCTGTTGCTCAAATCGCTCGTGGAATGTTCTCTCCCGCCAAGCTTCATGTGCTTCCGGATCTGTGCCCTCTTCCTCTTCGGAGGATTGTTTCGCGAGAGCCAGAGACGACACGTCAAACCCAACCAGCAAATCATGCTTTTCGTCATCCGTCAGGAAATCCAGATCCGCAATCCGTGCTCCAGGCTGAGCCAGAATCGACTCCAGAAGATGCTCGTAATGCCCTGCCAGCCGTACGATCGTTTCAGGTCTGAATAGCGAGGTAGCATACTCAATCTTGCAAACCAGTTCTCTCCCCGCTTCCACGATATCCAAGCTAAGATCAAACTTTGCTGTCTTCTCCTCGATGTCGAATAGCGCCCATTGCAAACCTTCCATCTTTAAATCCAAGCTCTCGTGCTTTTGTAAAGAAAACATCGTATCAAACAGCGGATTCCGGCTCAAATCCCGGTTCACCTGAAGTACTTCCACCAGTTCCTCAAACGGATAGTCCTGATGCTCATAGGCTCCAAGTGTTGTTTCCTTCACTTCCTGCAAGTATTCCATGAACGTCCGCTCTGCCGCTGGACCCAAACGAAGAGCCAACGTGTTGACAAACATGCCGATAATCGGTTGCAGGTCGGCGTGTGAACGGGCGGCAATCGGCGTGCCGACTACGATATCCTCCTGTCCCGCATATTTATGAAGCAATACGGAGTATGCGGCCAGCAAAAGCATGTACAGCGTTGAGCCCGTATCACCTGCAAGACGTTTAAGGGCTTCACTTTTGGCTTCATCCAGTGTAAACGTGAGCGTTTGACCGTCAAACTGCTGAACAGCTGGACGCGAGAAGTCAGATGGTAGCTCAAGAACCGGAAGCTCGGAGCTAAATACCCCACGCCAGTATTCCTCCTGTTGCTCAACGCGCTGTCGCTGCTCCTCGGATTGTTGCCAAACGGAATAATCCTTGTATTGAATATGCATCTCCGGTAACTCTTCCCCATTGTAAAGCCGCACGAATTCACGCAGTAGTACGTCCATAGAAAGGCCGTCGGAACCAATATGATGAATATCCAGTGCGAGCAGGAACTGCTCTTCTCCCAGTTCGATCAGCAGGGCACGTAGCAAAGGCGGCGCGCTCAAGTCAAAAGGCTGAATGAAGCCTTCAAGAATGGACGCAATCTGATCTTCACTGGCTTGAAGCTTCTCGATCTTGAAAGCGACATGTGGATGGATACGTTGAACCGGCTCTCCATTTACAATTTCAAAACCGGTGCGTAACATATCATGACGGGCCATCAACGTATCCAGTGCTCTTTCCACTCTGGCTTCATCCAGAACACCTTCTAATCGCAAGGCGCTTGGGAGGTTGTAATTCAGCTCCAAGCTATCCAGTTGGTTTAGGACATACAACCTTTTTTGCGCAGAAGAAACCGGATAGTATGCTTTGTCCTCCGCTTTGGGAATGGAAGTATGTTTCGTTACTTCTAAGCTGGCAATAGCCTCGGCCATCGCCCCTACCGTCATATAGCGGAATACATCACGTAACGGGAGTTCGACGTTCATCTCCTTCCTGATTTTGCTGACAAGGTTTATTGCCCGCAAGGAGTGGCCTCCGAGCTCGAAGAAATTGTTCAGGACTCCAATGCCAGAATAGCCCAGCACTTCCTCCCAAATTTTCACGAGTTGAGCCTCCAACTGGTTACGCGGTGCTACGTATTCAACGCCTGTTTCCATGCCACCTTGTGGCTCAGGCAATGATTTGCGATCGACTTTACCGTTGGACGTCAGCGGCATACGCTCCAGCTGCACGAAGTATGACGGGATCATATATCCCGGCATTTCCTCCGCCAATGCAGTTCTCATGGCACTGACTGTCAGCGTTCGATCCGCCACAAAGTAAGCGACAAGCGCCTTCTCACCTCCGCTGTCCTCACGAGCGAGCACCACTGCCTCTTCCACGCCCTCTACATTTAGAAGCTGAGTCTCGATTTCGTCCAGCTCAATCCGGTAACCGCGGATTTTCACCTGATGGTCGATCCGGCCTAGATATTCGATGTTGCCATCCGGTAGCCAGGTCGCCAAATCACCCGAGCGATACAGTTTCTCCCCCTCCGCAAAAGGGGAATCGACGAACTTCTCCGCTGTCAGATCCGGACGGTTCAGATATCCTCTGGCTAACCCTTCCCCAGCCACATACATTTCGCCGGAGACGCCAATCGGCACAGGACGGCGGTTTTCATCCAGAACGTATACGCTCAGCGTAGGGATCGGTTTACCGATATTACTTTTGGCTGCCTCTATCTCGACCCACGTAATTTCCTTATACGTCACATGAACCGTTGTCTCCGTAATACCATACATGTTGATCAGCTTCGTATCAGGGTATTTCGTCTTGTAGCCCTTGAGCAGCAATGGACTAAGCGCTTCTCCCCCAAAAATGACATTGCGAATCCGCAGATCATATGCATGATCCGTCAATACCTCCCGCAACAGTTGATAAAAGTACGTTGGCGTCTGGTTCAGAATGGTGACTTGTTCGCGGCCTAACAGTGCCAGGAAATCGGCTGGATTTTTCGCTGTGAGCGGTGGTACAATGACCAACTTACCTCCGTACAGTAGTGCTCCGTACATTTCCCAGACAGAGAAGTCAAAGCAGAACGAATGGAACAACGTCCACGTATCAGACGGTCCAAAGTCGAACAGGTTTTTGTCATTAAACAGGAGGCGCACAACGTTTTTATGCTCGATCAACGTTCCTTTCGGTTTGCCCGTCGTTCCCGATGTGTAGATGACATAGGCCAGATTGCCCGGGCCAGAGATCGGTTCCAAGTTCGAGACATCCAGCGCACTTCCCAAGTCCGCTTTGCCATCTCCCCAAACAAAATCATCCAATTCAAGCCGAGTTCCAGCGAAGTCCGTCTTCTCATGCAATTTCTTTTGAATCAGCAATAATGGTGCACCGGAATCCTCGATCATGAAACGAATACGCTCTTCCGGATAGTCGGGATCGACAGGCACGTAAGCTCCGCCCGCTTTGAGAATCGCCAGAATGCCGACGACCATATCAAGCGAACGTTCGGCCAAAATGGCCACCAACTGATCCGCTTCGACTCCGGTCTCCCTCAGTTTTCGTGCGAGGCGATTCGATTGTTCATTTAACTCGCGGTAGGTCAATTGCTTCTCATTCATAACAGCCGCCACGTTATTCGGGTAGAGCTCTGCTTGTTCTTCGAACAGTCCGTGAATGGTTTTCTGACGTGGGTAGTCCGCCTCCGAATCGTTAAACCCGTGCATCAGCTCGTGGATTTCCTCACCCGTAAGCATTTCCAGTGATGCAATGTCCCTGTCCGGTGCTGCTACGATGGTTTCGAGCAACTTGTCATAATGTCTGGCGAACCGCTCCGCAGTTTCCTGTTTGTACAGAGCCGTAGCGTACTCCAACCGACATTCAAGCTGACCATCCAGCTCCGAAATATCTAGTAGCAAATCGAACTTGGATGTTCGGTTTTCCAGCGGATAAAAAGATTGTTCAAGCCCCTCGATGACAATTCGCTCGTTCTCCGTATTTTGCAGGGAGAAGAACGTATCAAAGAGCGGATTCCGGCCAGTCGCGCGCGCAATGTGCAGACTCTCCACCAAGTCTTCGAACAAATAATTTTGATTTTCAAAAGCCCCAAGTGTGATGTCCTTAACTTCATCAAGGTAGGAAAGGTAAAGCTTGGAACGCTCTGGACGGCTACGAATGGCCAGTGTGTTGATGAACATTCCCACGATAGGTTGCACTTCTTCTTGCGTTCTTCCGGCAATCGGCGTTCCTACGATCAGATCTTCCTGGCCCGAATATTTATGCATAAGGATGGAGTACGCCGACAGTAGCACCATATACAGGGTCGTTCCCGTCCGTGCCGCAAGTTCTTTCAACTTCTCCGTTCGTTCTTTCCCGATATTAAACTTTACAGTCCGGCCGTCAAAGCTCTGCACCGCAGGACGCGGGTAATCCGTCGGTAGCTCCAAAACAGGCAATTCACCCGACAACTGTTCCAGCCAGTACTCCTTCTGCGGCTCAAGCATCAGCCCATAGGCTTCGGAATGTTGCCACACAGCATAGTCTTTGTATTGAATGTGTAGTGGAGCCAATGCTTCACTCCGATACAGACGACTGAACTCGTCGAAAAGCAACGCAGTCGAAATGCCATCGGAGACGATATGATGCATATCGAACAACATAATGTGGCGATTCTTGGCGACTTGGATCAGGCCGATACGTAGAAGTGGCGGCTTGGTCAGATCAAACGGGCGATAATAAGCCTCCACCATTTGATCTAATTCCTGCTCGTTCACCTGGAAATAATCCACGGCAAACTGCACCTCATCATAGATGCGCTGCACAAGCTCGCCCTGAACCTGCTCGATCCCGGTGCGCAGCGTCTCATGGCGCTGAATCAGTGCCCGGAATGCTTGCTCGACGCGCGTATGATCCAATGCACCTTCGAGTAGAAGCGCCGCTGACATATTGTAGCTACGCTCGGCTCCATCAAGCTGGCGCAGGATGTACAAACGCTTTTGTTCAGATGAAACCGGATAGTACTCTGCCTGGGCTGTCTTTGTAATCTCGTATGTCTCCTGCTGCTTTAAGCCACCGATTCTCTGGGCCAACTGTTCAATCGTGGTGTAGCGAAAAACATCCCGCAACGGAACCTCGACTTGCAGTTCCTTCCGAATCTTGGAAACCAGTGAGGAGGCCCGCAAGGAATGCCCTCCCAGGTCGAAGAAATCATCTTGAACGCCAACTCGCGCAATACCCAGCACCTGTTGCCAAATGAGCGCAATCCTTGTTTCAAGCCCTGTGCGAGGTGCTATATACTCATGTCCTGCCTCTACCTCTCCGCTCGGTTCAGGCAACCCTTTACGATCAATTTTACCGTTCGGCGTAAGGGGAAGCTTATCGAGTGATACGAATCGAGCCGGGATCATATGGACAGGTAGCTCTTCCTTCAATTGAGACAGCAGATCGCTTATCTGCAAAGATACATCGCTAGCAACGTAACCACACAAATACTTCTGCCCCTGTTCATCCATACGGTCGATCACTACAGCCTGCTTAATGCCAGGATAACGTAGCAAAGCCGTTTCAATCTCCCCGAGTTCGATTCGGAACCCGCGAATTTTCACCTGGTAATCGATCCGGCCGATGAAGTCCACGTTTCCGTCTTCAAGCCAACGAGCCAAGTCCCCTGTCCGGTACAGACGTTCGCCCGGTACAAACGGGCTCTCTACAAACTTCTCAGCGGTTAAGTCGGAACGTTTCCAGTATCCGCGGGCTACCCCAGCACCACCAATAACAAGTTCCCCCGGAACCCCTATAGGCACTGGCTTTAATGCAGCATCAACAATATAGAATCTGGCGTTCAGCCAAGCTTTGCCGATTGGCACATGGCCCGACGTCGGCAGTTTGTCCAACGGCTCATCGTAAAAGCTGCTGTCAATCGCCGCTTCCGTCACTCCATAGCTGTTAATAATGCGGAATTGCCCGCCGAATCTTTCCTGTAACAATTGATAGTCGTTAACACTGCAAGCATCCGAGCTGGTAATCAGCAACTGCATGGAGCTAACGTCCAGCTTTTCTTCATAGATATGTTGCATGAACGGCAGAATGAGCGCAGGCGTTGATTCAAATACCGTAATGTTTTGATCCCGAATCCAGCCGTATAATCGGTTTGGATCAATCCGGTCATCCTTCGGCACAATCACCATAGTACCCCCGTTGTACAGCGTGCGTGCGATATCTCCGACGAATACGTCAAACGAGAAACTCGCCAGTTGCAGCAGCCGTACCGGGAACTGATCCAATCGGTACTCAAGGCGGTATGCATCCGCCGTATTTACGAGACTGCCATGCTCAACCATGACACCTTTCGGATGTCCCGTTGTACCCGAGGTGTAAATCACATAAGCCAAGTCTTGCGGAGCACTGTCGACAGAGTCAAATCCCATGCCAACCGCGTCCCCGGTATAAAGCTGCTCATCGTCCATGGCATAAACCGCTTGAAGCTTCAGCCTGTCATCAGCCAGCCAACCTCCGGCCCGCTCCAACAAATGACGTTGCGTAAGCAACACCGATGCCTCGCTGTCGCTTAGCATATACTCGATTCGCTCTGCCGGATAATCAGGATCTAGCGGCACATAGGCTCCGCCCGCTTTCCATACAGCGAGTACCCCTACCAGCAGTTCGACCGAACGTTCCGCCCAGATCCCTGTAATGCTCTCCTTTCCCACACCCTGTTCACGAAGGAGAGAAGCCAGACGTTCGGCCCGCTCGTTCAACTCGCCATACGTCAGCTGTTGATCCATATAGATGACTGCAGGATGATCCGGTATTTCCCTTGCAAACTTTTCAATATATCGATGAAACGCTTGTGCCTCGCTGAGTTCTGCCACTGGCGGGTTGAAAACGTTCAATATGCGATGTCTCTCCTCATCACTGAGCAGAGAAAGTTCACATACCCGTAGTTCGGGTGTCTGAAGGAACTGATCCAGAACCGTTACATACTGTTCCATAATCCGATCAATTTCGGCCTTCTTGAACAGGCCAGTACGGTAAGAAGCATGCAGAATGACATGTCCTTCATTCAGCATATGGTCGAAGCGCAGCAACAAATCGTCCATCTCATGTCTGGCAAAATGAGCCTCCAGGCGTACTTTGATTTCTTCGTACTCCTCAATTTTCAGAGGCAGATATTCCAGAGATGTGCGGAAAAGCTCCGACAGATCGTTGCGTCCATGTTGCTCACGCAAATCCTGGATCAATTGGTTATACGGATATTTCTGATACCGTAGATCCGCCGTATTTTCCTTGGAAACGGTCTGGATCAGGGACATCAGATGAGCGTCTGGATCAAGATGAATCCGTGTGGCCACAGTGCTGACGAACATACCAATGGTTTCTTTTTCCTTTTTGCTGGTACGATTGGCGAAAACCGTGCCGACCGGCACATCGGTGCTGTCAGTCAGCTTGTACAGCAGGGCGTACATGGTGGACAGAAATAACGTATATAAGCTGACCTGATATCGTTCACTGAAGGCCAGAATGCGTTCATACCGGGAACCGTCCAAAGTGATGGCGAGTTTATTGGACTCACTGCCAACGGAGAATGATGGCACCGATTTAATGCCCGTCGTTTCAGGCAACGTACTGTACTTTGTCAGCCAATATTCCTTGCCTTTTTGATAGCGTTGTGATTGCTCATACTCTTGCTCAGCAGAAATATAATCCAAATAGGAGGGAGCCTGATCATTACCTGAGATATCTTTATCTCTGCCATTCTCATTCTCATTCTCTTTGACTTTGCCTTTTACCTTACCTTTGTCTTTGCGCAGTTTCAGATATTTTTCCATCACGGCATGCAACAAAGCATTTACGGACAAACCGTCAGCAATGATATGATTTATCGTCAAATTAAGCCATACCTGACCATTTGCAAAATGAATAATTGTAAATTGGTAAAGGTGTTCGTCAAACACGCTTACCGGTTTTTCGCTTACTCCGTTTACCCATGTATAAAATTGTTCAGTTGTATCTAATTCGAGGTGGCTTATCCTGGCTTGCACATTCTCCAGTTCTTCAAACCACTGTGTTGGATGTTGTAAATCTCCACTAAGACGGATGCGGAAAGCATCATAGGTTTTGACGATTTCACCCGTCGCTTGCTCCAGAAGCGGTGTGTCAATCTCACCCGTAATTTGGTAAGTTGCGGAAAGCATCGTGATGGACGTACCCGGATTCATAATTTCCATAAACCATATTCGGCGCTGGGCTTGCGTTAATCCGTATTGCTTGTTGGTATTTTCTCTCACATCGACACACTCCCGTTTTAGAGATTGTTTGTAAATCAGCTAACTGTAAAGCCGGGCGTAATAACCTCCGAGCGCGAGCAGATCCTGATGCCGGCCCCGCTCAACGACTGTCCCTTGGTTCATAACCGTAATCAAATCTGCATGTTCCACGGCGCTGAGACGGTGCGCGATCAGAATAGTCGTACGCCCCTTCATCAGTACGTTCAGAGCCTGCTGTACCCAATGCTGGGATTCGTTATCCAGTGCAGAGGTTGCTTCGTCCAGCAGGAGAATTGGTGCATTCTTAAGAATCGCCCGCGCAATCGCAATGCGTTGCCTTTGTCCGCCTGACAACGATGCGCCTCTCTCTCCAACCGACGTTTGATACTGCTCAGGAAGTTCCTGAATAAAATGATGAGCGTATGCCGCCTTGGCAGCTTCGACAACTTCTTCATCCGTGGCTTCCGGCTTGCCATAGCGGATATTTTCCTCAATCGTGCCTGCAAACAAGAACGGCTCCTGCGGAACATAAGCAATCTGCCTGCGGATTTCCTCCAGTGTGTAATGGCCAAACGCTTTGCCTTGGAGCAGGATTTCTCCACTGTCCACCGGATAAAAGCCGAGCAATAGCTTGATCAGCGTACTTTTGCCGCTACCGCTGGCTCCCACAATTGCTGCGACCTGGCCGGGAAACACCTTCAAGGACATGCCTTCAATCACCTTTTTATCCATCTGATAGGAAAATTCCACATCGCGAAACTCCACCGCAGCATCCGAAAAATGTTTACTATCTGGAGATCCTAGTCGCTCTGGTTCCTCTTCCTCTGCAAGTACCTCTTGAATCCGGTGAGCCCCCGCGAGCGAATTCTGAGTCATGGACAGAACCATCCCCAGGTTCAATAAAGCGTGCGTCAGATTCACTTGCAAAACCGCCAGGGCAGCAACACTCCCCATTCCCATAAGTCCATAGGCATAGAGAAGACTACCGATGACGATAATGCCACAGAACGTGACGTAACTAATAAAATGATTCACCGCAGCCTGCATGCCGTTCTTCTGTGCAGTTTGCCGAAGCGTCTGGGTCATCTGTTCGTTCAACGTCTCATACTGGCTATAAATCGAACGGATTCGAAACAGTTTCACCATCTGAATGCCGCCCATGAAATCTTTGAATTTTTCAGTCATTTTACCAAGCGTTTGCAATCCTTGTTCGGACAAGACACGAATATCTCGTGCAAATTTCAGGCTGACCGCGGAGGACAATAGCAGAATGACAAAAGATACGCCAGCAAACCGCCAATCGATCAACACCATGGAAACAATAGAGCCGATGCAAAAAACAACTTGTAGCAACAGAACGAAGTAAACCTGTGAAAATGTAAACTCAACTGTCGTTACGTCGTTGTTCACCCGCGACAACAAGTCCCCGTGGTGCGTTTGCTCCAGGAATCTCGGACGTACTCGGCATAGTTTGTTATAAAGACGCTCGCGGATGTTCAGTACAGTCAGCTCGACACTCCGCTGGTACAAGTAAATGAACCAGGGCGAAATGATATTTTCCAGAAACAGCGCCGTGCCCAAAATGATAAAAGCATTCACCATCAGAGACGTGTCTCGAGATACGGCGAAATCAACCAAGTTATGTACGACCAAACTGAAGGCGATCAGAAACAATGTCTGGGTGAGAGCCGTTACAGCCAGGCCGGTGGCGTACTGAGTTTTTTGCTTGCGGTTCATAAATGTCAGCAAATAGCCAAGTTCTTTAACTTGCGAGATCCATCCGCCCTTTTTCATGTGTGCGCCACCTCCCTGCGTTCGGCGGACTCGGTAAACTCCTGGTAGTAAGACTGGGCATACAGCCCATTCATCCCCAGTAATTGTTCATGAGTGCCCTTCTCCACAATATTTCCCTGTTCCATGACCCAAATCTCGTCGACACTTTGTACCGTAGAAAGTCGGTGAGCAATAACCATCGTTGTTCTCTGTTTCATCAATACACCCAGAGCTTTCTGAATCGCACTTTC
Source organism: Paenibacillus intestini (assembly GCF_030803945.1). NCBI lineage: Bacteria > Bacillati > Bacillota > Bacilli > Caryophanales > Paenibacillaceae > Paenibacillus > Paenibacillus intestini. Next base: position 208,998 of record NZ_JAURUN010000010.1, read on the forward strand.
CGACTCCGGATCAAGGGCCGACGTAGGCTCGTCCAACAACAGCACGGGAGCATCCTTTAAAAAGGCCCGAGCCATGGCGATACGCTGACGCTGTCCGCCGGACAAAAATCCTCCGCGCTCTCCGACATACGTCTGGTATCCATCAGAGAGCTGCATAATGAAGGAATGCGCCTGAGCAACTTTGGCAGCTTCAATAATCGCGTCCATCGATGCTCCCTCCTGCCCGTAGCCAATATTTTCGGCAATCGTCCCGCTAAACAAATACGAATCCTGAGTGACCACGGAGAAATGTGACCGCAGTTGCTCCGGATCGGCACCATCAATCTGGCTGCCAAACACGCGAATTTCACCTTCGCTTTTCTCCGGTAGCGGATAAAAGCCGCAAATCAGCTTAAACACCGTGCTCTTCCCTCCGCCGCTCGCCCCGACAAGAGCAATCGTCTTACCCTCCGGTACCGAGAAGCTAACATTCCGCAGGATCGGAGAGTGATCTTCATATCCGAAGGTTACATTCTTAAATTCAATAGGAGCTGCGTTGGCCTTCGGAATTAAACGGCCATTTTCTGTTTCGGTTGGTTGCTCAACGATGTCGGAAACCCTTCTCAAGGCACCGGCCATTTCGAACGTACGCGTGATAAGCTCGGGAATATGTTCCAGCGGTTCCAGACACAGATTCAGCAAGTATAAGAAGGCTACAAGTTCTCCCGCGCCTAACTGCCCTTGATAGATCAAATAACTTCCGTAACTGACTGCAAAAATGATCGGACTGATCATCAGTGTAGAAAGCAACGGGTTGACCCAGGCTTCCCGCTTTTTTACCGCCAGTTTTTTTTGAGCTGTCAATTGCAGCAACACTTGGTAGGATCGAGATAACATTCCGGATAACAGGTAGCTTTTTACAACAGGCATCCCCCCGAGCGTATCCTGGAGGTTAACGTTCATTCGGCCCATATTGGTCTGAGCTTCCTCCGTCAACCGCTCCAATTGCTTGCCAATCCACTGAGAAACCAGCAAGGCTACCGGAAATAACAGCAGACTGTACAGCATCAGCTCCCATTGGAGGTAGATCAAATATGCAAAACAGCCAATGAACAATAGCGGATGATAGAACCACTGGGCAAAATCCCGAATCATAAACTGCTGGATGAGCTGCAGATCATTGTTGATCCGTGACAGCATGTCACCAGAGTGTTGCTTTTCCAAATCGGAGACCCGAAGTTTGCCAATATGACGCATGACATCGTTACGGACATCCTGAACCGCAGAGGCACTGCTTCGCTCCACGCCGAAACTCATGAAAAACTTCGCAGGTACACCGATCAGGATGACCACAAAGACCGCATACACGATCTGTAACACGATTGGCCCTGCCCCTTTCTCGGCCTGCGTGGTCAGTTGCTCGATCAGACTTCCCGTCCATATCTCAATGACGGCCGCAGCAATTGCGGACAATATACCGACGATCATCCAGCCCTTGTGACGGCCTACATAAGACATCAGCCAGCGAAACGCTTTCCATGTGGCGTAAGCGGTGTGACGCTTGGAAGGTTCCGCTGTGACTTGTTCTCGAACGAATGGTTGCCGCTCAGCTTCCATGCAGTACTCCAGCCTCCGCCTCGATCTGCCGCTTAACTTGCTCTAAAATATCCCGGATGACGACGGCCGTTTCGTCCACACGCACAAGCTCTAATAGTTCTTCATGCGCGCCTTCCAAACGATAGTCGGTGTAAGCTTGCCTTGTCGCACGCCTCCAGGATGGCAATTGGTGCTCCAGACGAAACGCCTCGCTGTCCTTCGCAATCAATTCATAAATCCGGGCCGAGATCGTTCCAGAATTAATAAGCTGTGCCTCGTACATCAAGGTCGCTTTAACCTTACGATGAACCCGCTCCCGTACGAGTGAGTTACTCATTAATTCCTTCTCTTCTTCGTCAAAATCGGCAAGCATTTCTTCAAGCTCTTTCTCTGACGTTTCAGCAGGCGTCAGCGTTTCCTTAATCCACGAGTCCACCATAAGCACGTCCGTTACGACATGCCCTCTTTTTTCCATCACTTTAGCTACCTCAAACGTCAGGTTGCCTCCAAAGCAATAACCGAGTAACACGTAGGGCCCTTCTGGCTGGATGCGAACAATCTCATCCACATAGCGGTTCAGCATGGACTCGTAATCGGTGGCATCGTCGATAAAATCAATACCGTAGAGTATGAATCGTCCATCGAGCCTACTTGCGAGTTCCCGGTAACCTATGCCGAAGCCGCTACCGGGAGGGAAGCAGAACACGTTAAGATCACCTGTTTTATTCAACTTAATGAAAGAGTCTCCCCCTTGATCTAGCCCCATATCTCCCTCTCCAAAAGCCATGGCTTCAACGGTGAAATGATGGAATTCGCGGTTCAGCGGGATCTCAATTCCTGTTTCATCGTAAACAGCTTGAACGAGCCTCATCAGGCTTAACGAATTGCCACCGAGCTCAAAAAAGTTATCCTTTACTCCGACCTGCGGAACGCCAAGCGTATCTTGCCATACACGGGTGATTTTCATCTCAAGCAACGTTCTCGGCGCGACATATTCGGCTTCCCTGGCCGCGGTTTCCCCTGGCGCGGGCAATGCTTTGCGGTCAATTTTCCCGTTCGAGGTCAGCGGCATCTGCGGAAGCTGAACGAAGTGAGAAGGAATCATATACCCCGGAAGTTGCTTGGAGAGCTCCTCCTTAAGTTCATGCGCCGAAAACCTGGTTTCTGCGACGTAATACGCAACAAGAAGCTTATTACCGTTCGCGTCGTCGCGATCAAGCACTTTGGCTTCCTGCACAGCTTCAATCTTCAGCATCTGGTTCTCGATCTCATCCAATTCGATCCGGTACCCACGAATTTTCACCTGATGATCGATCCGGCCCAGATATTCGATATTGCCGTCTGGCAACCAAGTTGCCAAATCGCCCGTGCGGTACAGTTTCTCCCCCTTCACAAACGGGGAATCGACGAACTTCTCTTCTGTCAAGTCCGGACGGTTCAGGTATCCTCTCGCAAGGCCTTCCCCGGCAACGAACATTTCACCCGCTACACCAATTGGAACGGGTTGGCGGTTTTCATCCAGAACATACACACGAAGCGTGGGGATAGGCTTGCCGATATTACTCTTCGCCGCCTCTATTTCGGTCCACGTAATTTCCTTATATGTCACATGAACGGTCGTTTCCGTAATGCCGTACATGTTGATCAGCTTTGTCTCTGGGTACTTCGTCTTGTAACCCTTGAGTAATAACGGACTGAGCGCTTCGCCTCCGAAGATGACGTTACGAATCCGTAGATGATATGCATGATCGACCAAGACCTTACGGAGCAACTGGTAAAAATACGTTGGCGTCTGATTCAAAATCGTAACTTGTTCGCGGCTTAGCAGCGTCAGAAAATCAGCGGGACTTTTCGCCGTCAGCGGTGGTACGATGACCAGCTTACCTCCATTCAGCAACGCTCCGTACATTTCCCAAACAGAAAAATCAAAGCAGAAGGAGTGGAACAGTGTCCATGTGTCGGCTGGCCCAAAATCGAACAAGTTCTTGTCGTTAAACAGAAGGCGCACGACATTTTTATGCTCAATTAGCGTTCCTTTAGGTTTACCAGTCGTTCCTGACGTGTAGATAACATAGGCCAAGTTCCCCGATCCAGAGATCGGTTCTAAGTTTGAAGAGTCCAGTGTACCTTCGGAGCCGAGTCCATTCTCTTCCCAAACAAAATGATCTAATTCAAGCCGAGTCCCTGCGAAGTCGGTCTTTTCATGCAAATGCTTTTGAATCAGTAATAACGGTGCTCCTGAATCTTCAATCATGAATCGGATGCGCTCCTCTGGATAATCGGGATCGACAGGCACGTAAGCCCCGCCGGCTTTGAGAATCGCTAGGATGCCAACAACCATATCAATCGAGCGTTCGGCTAGAATCGCGACCAGTTGATCGGCTTTAACTCCTGTCTCCCGCAACTTCCGCGCAAGGCGGTTGGATCGTTCGTTTAATTCGCGGTAAGTCAACTGCGCTTCATTCATGATAACGGCTACGTTATTCGGGTAAAGCACTGCCCGTTCTTCAAATAAGCCGTGAATGGTTTGCCCACGTTCAAATCCGGTTTCGGTGTCATTAAATTGATTCAGGAGCGTTTCCCTCTCATCTGGAGATAGTACATCGGCTTGTCCAATCTCCAGATCGGGCTGAAATAAAAGTAAGGATAGTAGCCGAACCAAATGGTCGGCAGCCTGTTCCACAAACGCATGCTCATACCGCTGCCCGTCATAACTTATCTCCAACTTGATCGAGCTGTCTTCGCGGTCGAAGCGAAAAATCATATCGTTCACCATCCGGTTGCCCAGCGGTTCAGGATGAATCGGGGCGAAGGTGACCACGGTATTAATGACTGGGAAGCCATCCTTCGTGTAACCCAGATGGAACGGCTCCACCATTTTCCGAAAAGGCAGGTGCTGATGCTCCAATGCCTCGCCGATGGAGGTTTTAATTCCTCCAAGTAACGTTTTAAGCGTCGTCTGATGGCTTACAGCCGTTTTGATGACCAGGATTTCATGGGACGTCGGCATCTCATCCGCTTCTGCATGATAAGAAGGCATACCGACCAGTACTTGACCCTGCCCTGTATATTTGAACAGCAGGCCTTTTACTCCTGCCAAAGCAACCATGTATATCGCCAAATCGGAACCACTCGCTAGGCCAATAATTCTCTCCGAGAGCTCGCTTGGCAGAATGCGGTGAAGCAAGCCCGGCTTGGCCTGGACTTCCCCACTTGCAGAACATTTGGAGGATTGACTGTAAGGAAGGAAGCTCAGGCTGTCACTGGCATCAAACTTGCTGCTCCAGTACTGTTCTTCCTTTTCAAATAAAGATTTCATGGATACCTCCTCTAAAATGAAGTGACCGCACGCCCCGCGCAGATCCAAAATGTTTGTTTTCGGATCTGTGCATCTATGGGCTTGCATGTTGTTCGTCATCTTACTTGGTATGCGTGCAGATTTCGCTAGACATCAAAGGTACGTCTGTAGAGTTAAAACGCGAATTCGATTGTATCCACCGCATTCTTTCCGCTTGTCTCCGGTTTATGACATTCAATGCGGTTTAGCTCAAGATGTGGATTTTCCACGATTTGAGACAGCACCCGCAGGTAATCCTCGGACAGGGTACGAATCATCGTCTCTTTGAACAGCTTCGTGGCATAGAAGAAGCCTCCGCTCAGCGTGCCGTTGTTTTCATACATAAACAGGGTTAGATCAAACTTGGCTTCTTCCAACTGGTCGAGTTCAACATTTTTCAGGTTGACCCCTTCCAGTTCGACGTCGTGTTCTTCGATATTTTGCAAGTCGAAAACAGCATCGAATAACGGGAAGCGCCCTGGTTCCCGCTTCACATTCAAACGATCCACAAGCTCTTCGAACGGATAATCCTGGTTCTCAAAAGCACCCAAAGCTGTCTCCTTCACTTCTTCAAGGTAGGACAAAAACGTTTTGTCGCCTGAAGGACGATTGCGGAGCGCCAACGTATTAACAAACATCCCGATAACTGGCTCCAAATCGGCATTCGTTCTTCCCGCCACCGGGGTACCCACGATGATATCCTCTTGTCCGCTGTACTTGGAGAGCAACAAGGTATACGCCGCTAGTAACACCATGTACAGCGTGCTTTCTTGCTGGGCTGCCAATTGACGCAATCGCTCAGAGAGAGAAGCATCAACGTCAAAATCCAGATGCATGCCTTCGTAATCGCGAATCGCAGACCGTTCATAGTCCATCGGTAAGTCGGCCCTTGGGAGCTCGCCTTCAAAGGCTTTCAGCCAGTACGCTTCCTGCCGCCCGATCCGGTCTTGGTAATCCTTAGAGTGTTGCCAAACAGCATAATCTTTGTATTGAATCCGTAGTGGAGGCAGTTCTTCACCGGCATATAAACTTGAGAACTCATCCATCACAATTGCCATCGATACGCCGTCGGACACAATATGATGCATATCGAACAGGAGAATATGCAGGTCCCGCTCCAGTTCTATGACTCCGGCGCGCAGAAGTGGCGGCTTGCCAAGGTCAAACGGGCGAACGAAGCCGCGAATGGTCTGCTCCATTTGAGTCACATCCTCTGGATCTGCTTGATGGTGCTCGATAGCAAAATCAACCTGCTGGTAAATGCGCTGAACCGCTTCACCCTTCACAACTTCAAAACCGGTACGTAGTGATTCATGGCGAGTTATCAATTTACGCATGGCATCTTCAAAACGCTCTAAATCAAACTCACCTTCCAACTGCACCAGTTCCGGCATGTTATAAAGCTGGTCTGCTCCGTCCAGCGTGTGCTGAATGAACAATCGCTTCTGCGCAGAGGAGAGAGGGTAGTATTCTCTCATATCCGCTTGAGGAATGGCGTCATGCTCCCGTCGCTCCATCCGGGCGACTACCTCGGCCATCGCTGCAATGGTCGAGTGACGGAATACGTCGCGCAGCGGCAGATTGACATTTAATTTCTTAAATACCTTGCCTGCCAATGACGTTGCCCGTAGAGAGTGACCACCAATGTCGAAGAAGTTCTCGTACACGCCGATCTCCTTCGTTAGCCCCAGCACCTCTTGCCAAATCGAGGCCAATTTTATTTCCAGTCCATTGCGCGGTGCGACATACTCCGCTCCGCTTCCTGCCGCCCCTTCCGGGGCTGGCAACGCCTTCCGGTCAATTTTTCCGTTTGGCGTCAGAGGCAGATGCTCCATCTTCACGAAGTACGATGGGATCATATACCCCGGCAACTCCTGTGCCAGCGCTCCACGCAGATCGTTTACTGCCAGATCCATTCCTGTATCCGGTGTGTAATATGCACATAGCACTTTCTGCCCGTTTGCATCATTTCGAACCAGCACCACGGCTTCGCGTACATTTTCCACCCGCAAGAGTTGTGACTCGATCTCGCCTGTTTCGATCCGATACCCCCGGATTTTCGCCTGATTATCCATCCGACCGATGAAGTCCACGTTGCCGTCTTTTGTCCATCTCGCCAGGTCTCCCGTGCGATACAAACGCTCACCTGCTGAGAACGGGCTGTCTACGAACTTTTCTTCCGTCAGCTCTGGACGGTTCAAGTATCCGCGCGAGACCCCAACTCCGCCGATAACCAGTTCGCCCAGCACCCCGATAGGCACCGGATTCAGGTGCGCATCCACAATGTAAAACTTCGCATTTAACCACGCCTTGCCGATAGGCACATGCCCTGTCTCGGGAAGCATTTTCACTGGCTCATCGTAGAAACTGGAGTCGATCGCTGCTTCCGTTACACCGTAGGCGTTGATGATTCGGAATTTCGAGCCAAAACGTTCCTGCAAGATCCGATAATCTGCCACGCTACAGCTGTCCGAACTTGTGATAAGCAGTTCCATTCCGCTCATATCTCGTCCCTGCTCATGCACATATTCCATAAACGGCACAATCAGCGCTGGCGTCGATTCAAAAATGGTCACTCGCTCCTGCTCAATCCAATGGTGCAGACGCGATGGGTCGATCCGGTCGTCCTTCGGCACAATGACCATCGTGCCTCCGTTGTACAGCGTGCGTGCAATATCACCCACGAACACATCAAACGAGAAGCTGGCAAGCTGTAATAGCCGCACCGGGAACTGATCTAATCGATATTCCCGTCGGTATCCTGCCGCCGTATTCACCAGACTGCGGTGCTCGATCATGACGCCTTTGGGCTGCCCTGTCGTTCCCGACGTATAGATCACGTAGGCCAGATCCTCTGGACGGGCTTCGTGGAAATCATCCATGCCAGAAATCAGCGGCGCATTGGCCTGCTCCTCGCTGTACGATGCTTCGTCATCGAGATACAACACATCCGCCAACGCCAGTGCCTCTGCTGTGAGCCAAGCTTCAGCACGCTCTCGCAGTGGCGTTTGCGTGAGTAGTACCTTCGCTCCACTGTCTTCCAGCATGAACCGCAAGCGATCTGCCGGGTAATCCGGGTCGAGCGGTACATATGCGCCGCCTGCTTTCCAGACGCCCAGCACAGCTACCAGCAAATCTACCGAACGTTCGGCAAGAATGCCGACGATGGATTCCCGGCCGATGCTACTTGCGCGTAGTGTAGCCGCCAAACGGTTCGCCCGTTCATTCAGCTCCGCATACGTTAGCCGTTCGTTCTCATACACAACGGCCTCTGATTCAGGCGCTCGTTGCGCCTGTTCCTCAAACAGAAGGTGGAACGCAAGCGCAGGAGCCGTTTCTGCTGCTGGTTGTGCCGGGTTAAATGCGCTGAGCATTTCTTTTTCCTCAGCCGTTAACAAGCTCAGCTCAGCAATCTTCGCATCCGGACGGCTTACAATCGTGACGAGCAATTGCTCGTAATGTTTGGCCAGCCGTTCGATGGTCTCCCTTTTATAAAGAGCCGTCGCATATTCGAAGCTGTAATCCAAGCCTCCGTTCTCCTCACCCACATCCAAGCTAATATCAAACTTGGCGGTATCCATTGCGCTCGGATAAGAAGTCAAGCGGAGCCCTTCCAACTCGAATTCCTCGTTCTCCGTATTCTGCATCGTAAACAACGTGTCAAAAAGGGGATTACGACTTAAATCACGGGTGACTTGCACCTTGTCCACCAATTCTTCGAACGGATAGTTTTGATGCTCGAAAGCATGAAGGGTCGTTTCTTTAATCTCGTTCAGGTATGACAGGAATGTCTTCTCCGAAGACGGATAACTGCGAATCGCCAGTGTATTCAAGAAAATCCCGATTAACGGTTGCACATCTCCATGGTTCCTTCCGGCAATTGGCGTACCAACAACTACATCTTCCTGACCTGAATATTTGTGCAGAAGCACGTTATAAGCAGCAAGCAACACCATGAACAGTGTCGTGCCCGTTTCTGAAGCCAACTGCTTCAGGGCATCGGTTTTCGAAGCTTCTAAGAAAAACTCCAGTGTGTGACCATCGTAGCTCTGCACAGCAGGACGCGGATAATCGGTTGGCATTTCCAGCACCGGAAGTTCTCCTTGGAACATGTCCAGCCAGTACGTTTCCTGATGCTGAAGCCGTTCCTTCTGCTCCTGTGAATGTAGCCAAACGGAATAATCTTTGTACTGAATGCGTAAAGGCTCCAGTTGTTCTCCCCCATACAAGCGGACGAATTCTTCAACAAAGATCTCCATCGATACACCGTCGGAAATAATATGATGCATATCGTACATTAGAATATGGCGTTCCGGAGCAAGCTGGACAAGGCCTACTCTCAGTAGCGGAGGTTTCGCCAAGTCAAACGGACGGACAAAACGATGAACGATCTCTTCGACCTCTTGCTCATCTGCTGAATAGAACTCCACGGCCAAATTCGAGTCCTGGTAAATCCGTTGCGCTGCTTCGCCATCCACCATCTCGAACCCGGTGCGCAACATTTCATGTCTATCCACGAGCTTACGGAATGCGTCTTCGAACCTTGCACGATCCAAAGCCCCCTCTAGCACCATGGCTTCTGGCATGTTGTAACTAAGCTCCGCACCTTCTAGTTGATTCAAGATAAAGAGACGTTTTTGAGCAAAAGATTGTGGGTACACCTCACGTCTCTCCGCCAGCGGAATAGCAACGAATTTCTGCTCATCTAGCCGGGAAATGGCAACCGCCATGTTCTCGATCATAGAATGACGAAACACCTCTCGCAGTGGCAAATCCACGTTCAACTCTTTATGAATCTTGCTGACCAGTGTCGTTGCCCGTAGGGAGTGACCGCCGATGTCGAAGAAGTTCTCGTACACGCCGATCTCCTTCGTAAGCCCCAGCACCTCCTGCCATATCGAGGCCAATTTTCTTTCTAGCTCATTGCGTGGTGCGACATACTCCGTTCCGCTTCCTGCCTCCCCTTCCGGCGCTGGCAACGCCTTCCGATCGATCTTTCCGTTCGGCGTCAGAGGCAGACACTCCATTTCAACGAAGTACGATGGAATCATGTATCCCGGCAACTCTTGTGCCAGTGCACCTCGCAGAACGTTCATTGCCAGATCCGTTCCCGTATTCGTTGTGTAATAAGCGCATAACATCTTCTGTCCTTCTCCATCAGTTCGAACCAGAACGACTGCTTCGCGAACACCTTCCACACGCAACAGCTTCGCTTCGACCTCACCTGTTTCAATCCGGTAGCCCCGAATTTTAGCCTGGTTGTCCATTCGACCGATGAAATCCACGTTGCCGTCTTCCATCCACCTCGCCAAGTCTCCTGTGCGATACAACCGCTCACCTGCGGCAAACGGACTGTCTACGAACTTCTCCTCTGTTAATTCTGGACGGTTCAAATATCCGCGCGAGACCCCAACTCCGCCGATAACCAGTTCGCCCAGCACCCCCACAGGCACCGGATTCAGGTGCGCATCCACAATGTAAAACTTCGCATTCAACCAAGCTTTTCCGATAGGCACATGCCCTGTCTCGGGCAGCATTTCCAGTGACTCGTCGTAGAAACTGGAGTCAATCGCTGCTTCCGTTACGCCATAGGTGTTGATGATTCGGAATTGCGAGCCAAAACGTTCCTGCAAGGTTCGATAATCGGCTACGCTGCAGCTGTCCGAACTTGTGATGAGCAACTCCATCTGACTCATATCCAGCTGATTTTCATGCACATATTCCATAAATGGCACAATTAACGCTGGCGTCGATTCAAAAAGGGTCACCCGCTCTTGCTCGATCCAGTGGTGCAGACGCGACGGATCAATCCGGTCGTCCTTCGGCACAATGACCATCGTGCCTCCGTTATATAGCGTGCGTGCAATATCGCCCACGAACACGTCAAACGAGAAGCTGGCAAGCTGCAATAGCCGTACCGGGAACTGATCTAATCGGTATTCCCGTCGGTATCCTGCCGCCGTATTCACCAGGCTGCGGTGCTCAATCATGACGCCTTTGGGCTGTCCTGTCGTTCCCGACGTATAGATCACGTAGGCCAGATCCTCTGGACGGGCTTCATGGAAATCACCCATACCAGAACTCATCGGTGCATTGACCCGCTCCTCGCTGTAGGTTGCTTCGTCGTCGAGGTACAGTACTGCCGACAAAGCCAGTTCCTCTTCAACGAGCCAAGCTTCGGCACGTTCTTGAAGTGGTTTCTGGGTGAGTAGTACCTTTGCTCCACTGTCTTCCAGCATGAACCGCACACGGTCTGCCGGGTAATCCGGGTCGAGCGGTACATACGCGCCGCCTGCTTTCCAGACAGCCAGCACGGCTACCAGCAAATCCACCGAACGTTCGGCAAGAATACCGACGATGGATTCACGGCCGATGCCGCTTGCACGCAGTGTAGCGGCCAAACGGTTCGCCCGCTCATTCAGCTCCGCATACGTTAGACGGTCGTTCTCGTACACAACGGCCTCCGATTCAGGCGCTTGTTGCGCCTGTTCCTCGAACAGACGGTGGAACGCAGCCGCGGGAGCCGTTTCTGCTTCGGGTTGCGCCGGGTTAAATGCGCTGATCAATTCTTCCTTTTCCGCTATAGTCAACAGGTGTAGCTCAGCAATCTTCGCATCCGGACGGCTTACGATCTTCGCAAGCAAATGTCCGAAATGAGCCTGCAACCTTCGAATCGTGCTTTCTTTGTAAAGAGCCGTTGCGAATTCAAAGTTGCACTCCAACACGCCGTCTTCTTCTGTAACATCCACACTCAAGTCGAACTTGGCTGAGCCGTAGTCACTAGAGTACGGTGATAACTTCAGTCCTTTCAGTTCTATCTTTTTTTCCTCCAAGTTTTGCAGGGAGAACATCGTATCAAAGAGCGGGTTGCGGCTCAGATCACGAGTGACTTGCACTTTGTCGACAAGCTCTTCAAACGGGTAGTTCTGATGCTCGTAAGCTCCTAAAGTCGTTTCTTTCACTTCTTCCAAATACGAAAGGAAGGTTTTGTCCGAAGTCGGATAATTGCGAAGCGCCAGCGTATTAACGAACATTCCGATTAAAGGCTGCGTGTCTACATGTGTTCTGCCCGCAATCGACGTTCCGACGATCAAATCGTCTTGACCTGTGTATTTATGCAATAGCACGGTATATGCCGCAAGTAACACCATATATAGCGTTGTTCCTCTTTGAGCGGCCAGTTGCTTCAAACATTCGTTCGTCTTCTCATCGACGAAAGATGTTAACGTCTGTCCTTCAAAACTTTGCACGGCAGGACGCGGGTAGTCGGTCGGCATCTCCAGCACTGGCAAATCGCCTTGGTAACGTTCCAACCAATAGCTTTCTTCCCGTTTCGACTGCTCCTTTTGCTCGTCTGACTGTTGCCATACCGCATAGTCCTTGTATTGAATGCGTAAAGGCTCTAATGACTCGTCGCTGTACAGACGAACGAGTTCATCAACGAATACGTCCATCGAAACCCCGTCGGAGATGATATGGTGCATGTCAAACATCAGTAAATAACGTTCGGTCGCCAGCTCTACGAGTTTCGCTCGCAGCAGTGGAGGCTGCGCCAAGTCGAAAGGCTGGATGAAGACCTGTACAACGTCTGGCGCTTCTTCCTCGTTCCCAAGACAGTACTCCACAGCAAAGTGGGCACTCTCATAAATGCGCTGTACTGCTTCGCCTTGCACGATCTCGAAGCCGGTTCGCAGCGTTTCGTGCCGTGCAATCAGTCCACGGAAGGCCTTTTCCAGCAGACTCCGATCGATTGTTCCTTCCACCAGTAACACACCAGGCATGTTGTAGCTCTGATCTGCACCTTCCAGCTGATTTAGGATATACAACCGCTTCTGAGCTGATGAAAGTGGATAATATGCTCTTCTGTCTGCCAACGGAATCGACGAGAACGTCTGCTCTCCGATCCGGGATATGGCTAGGGCCATCTCTTCAATTGTCGAATAGCGAAATACGTCCCGCAGAGGCAACTCAACGTTCAACTCCTGGTGCACCTTACTTACCAGTGTTGTCGCCCGAAGTGAATGTCCGCCAAGGTCGAAGAAATTATCATGAACGCCAATGTGCGCGAGTCCGAGCACACTTTTCCAAATATCAGCCAGGCTGGCTTCAAGTGGAGTCCGTGGTGGAGTCCCATCTTCGCCTACCTGCAAGCTCTCCTCTGGCGCCGGGAGAGACCTGCGGTCAACCTTACCGTTCGTTGTCAGCGGGAGTTGCTCTAGCTGGATCAAGTACGACGGAATCATATAGGCCGGTAGCTCCTGGGAAAGTACACTCTTCACCTCAGCCGCTGGAAGCTCAACGTCTGCTTCATAATACGCACAAAGTTGCTTTTCGCCGGAAGCACTCTCTCTGGCAAATACCGTTGTTTTCCGAATGCCCTCCACTTTCTGAAGCTGAGCTTCAATCTCGCCGAGTTCAATCCGGAAGCCACGAATCTTCACTTGGTCATCCGTCCGTCCAACGTATTCAATCGTACCGTCCGGCAACCATTTCGCTAAATCCCCCGTTCGGTACATGCGTGCTCCCGGTTCAAAAGGATGTTCCACGAATTTCTCTGCCGTCAGCTCAGGCCGGTTATTATAGCCCTGTACCAAGCCTTCTCCACCAACGCATAATTCGCCAGCCACACCGATCGGCAGAAGTTGGTTCCGGCTGTCCACGATATACACCGTTGTATTACTGATGGGTCTTCCTATAGGAACGGTAACGGCTGCGTCATCAATGAAGTCGACCGGAAGGTATGTGGTATACACTGTGCTTTCCGATGGGCCATATAGGTGGTTAAGTTTTCCCGGTCCGATATGGGCGAGCGCTTTACGCACATGGCCAACCGACACTCGCTCTCCTCCGAACAATATTGCCCGGACATCTCGCAAGCAGTCGATGTTCACATCTATAAGCACGTTGAAAAACGCCGTCGTTATCAGCATCACAGAGATATGTTCACGCTGAATGAGATCTGCAAGCTGACCAATCTCCAGCACAGTCTCACGGGGAACCAGTACTAACTTTGCTCCGTTGGTCAAAGCACCAAAAATATCGAAGATCGCTCCGTCAAACGAATAACTAGAAAGCTGGAGGACATGGTCGTGCTCCGTGATGTCGATATAATTCGTATTTCGCACGATACGCACGATGTTACGATGTGAAACAAGGTTGCCTTTCGGCTTGCCCGTCGTGCCTGACGTATAGATGATGCATGCCAGATCCGTCGCTTCCGTGCCTGGATGTAGATCAGTGCTATCCTCGTGATAGAAAAATTCATCATCCAATAAGATCACGGAGTCCGAATCCGCCATACGTTCACGCAAGTGGCTTTGGGTCAGCATGACCTGAGCTCCCGAATCCTCGATCAGAAAACGGATACGCTCCTCGGGATATTCCGGATCAATTGGTACGTAACCCGCTCCTGCTTTGTGTGCCGCCAGCATACCCACCACCATTTCAATGGAACGCTCAGCTATAATAGCGACTAGTCTCCCTCGGGTTATCCCGTGACTACGCAAGGTACGGGCAAGGCGGTTGACACGTTCATTCAGAGCGCGGTAGGTCATCTCGTGTCCATTCAAGGTGACAGCAGTTGCATCCGGGATGCGCCCCGCTTGTTCCTGGAACAATTGAATGAGCGTCTTATCGCGAGGGAACGCTGTGGTGGTATCGTTAAAACGTTCGAGTAGGTCCGTCTTTTCTGCCTCCGTCACAAGTTCCAACTCACCCACCGCAATTTTCGGATTAGCCGTCACCTGCTCCAGCAGATGTACGAGATGCCCCTTCAGTCGCTCGATACTATCTTTGTCGAACACTTCAGCATTAAAATCGAACCTGATTTCGATCTCGGCTCCTGGTGATACGGTCACGTTGAAGTTATAGTTCGTCTGCTCCTCCATCTGAACGTCTGCGATCGTCAGTTCCCCATGGTTCTGGTCGCCCGCTTGCTCCATCTGTTCATCTACAGGATAATTCTCGAAAGCGATGATATGGTTGATCAAGTTCTGCTTTTGCAAGCTGAGAGCTTGAATCTCATACAGCGGATAGTAATCATAACTCCCGGACTCCAGCGCTCGCTCCTGAAGCTTCACCATCAAGTTGGCAAATCCGGTGTCGGCTTCACTCGTGACACGAACCGGAACTGTATTGATAAACAGACCGATCATGGACTCAACGCCTGGAATCTCCACCGGTCTTCCGGCTACAACGCTACCAAATACGGCATCGTGGGTTCCGTTATATTTTTGCAACATTACACCCCATGTAGCCTGCAAAAGTGTATTTACCGTAACCAGGTGCTGTTTCGCTACCTGATCCATCCGTTCACTTAAATCCTTGCCCAGCAGAGCTGTGACGTGATCGGCTTTAAATCTGTTATGCGGCGCTGATTCCTTTTGCCCGGGGAGTACCGTTTGCCCCTCATAACCTGCCAAGAATGCCGTCCAATAATCGGATGCTACCTTTTCGTCCTGCTTCTCCAACCATTCGATATAAGTACCGTAATCTGCTCCTTTATCTACCACCGGTTGCTCACCAGAGATCAAAGCAGAATACACCTCAAACAGCTCCTGTGTCAGCTGAGACAGACACCAACCATCCATTAAAATATGCTGGAAACTCCACAATACATGGTAGCTTTGCTCTTCAGTACGGAGGATCGTAAAGCGAACAAGTGCATCATGTTCCATGTCGAAGCCGCGAAGTTTGTCATCCTCAGCCTTTTTGTCCAGATAGGCCTGTTTCTGTTTTTCATCCATTTTCAAATGAAGCAACTCTTCATATTCGAAGCCAACTGGTTTATCACGGTACACAATTTGCAACGGCTCCCCTGTCGGACCTTTCACAAAATTCGCCCGTAACACCAGATGTCGTTTCGCAAGCTCCATCCAGCTTTTCTCGAAAAGCTGGACATTGAGTGCTCCCCGCATCGTAAATCGCGTCTGCTCGAAGTAAGCGGCTGTTTGCTGATCAAGCGCGCTGTGGAACCACATACCCTTTTGCATCGGCGTAAGCGAGTAAATATTTTCGATTTCCCCGAGATGACCGGAACGCTGAGCGATTTGCTCCAATGCTGTAATGGTCAAACCTTTAAATTGTACGTCGCTTGGTGTCAGTTCGGTATGTTCTTTCCCTACACAGTGCGCTATGAGCTCTCGGAGACTTTGCTCAAGTCCTTGAGCAAAAAATTCCATTGTTTCCTTCCGATACTGCTTTCGACTGTAGCTAAGATCAAGCGATAAAGCTCCGTCCAGCACCATGCCGTTAATATCCAGCACAAAGCTGCGGGCCTGCCGATCACTAGCCGGGCTACCACTGGAATAAGCTGATATGCCGATCTCATCTTGATTGACATCATCGTCGAACTGACCGAGGTAATTAAAATTAATTTCCGGCTCTGCGCCCCAAACCAAGCTATCCTCCGACTTGGAGAGATAACGGCATACGCCATAGCCAAGACCTTTGTTAGGAATGCGGCGCAAGCGTTCCTTGACCTGTTTAATCTGGTAGGCCAAATCCCGATCGCTTTCCGGCTCCAGGACCACTGGGAATTTGGTCGTAAACCAGCCAACTGTGCGATTAATGTCGATATCAGTTCCGATGGATTCACGTCCATGTCCTTCGAGATTGATCCGCACACGTTCGTGTCCTGTCCAATTACGAATGGCTATGCCGAGCGCCGTAATTAAAATATCATTCATTTCAGTGTTATAAGCTCGATGAACCCGCTTCAGTAACAGCTCTGTTTCTTCGGGAGTTAAACGGACGAATAGTGATTCGCTGTCTTGTTGTGTCGTCATATCCGTCTCCATATCCTTCGGTATGGCCGGAACCTCAATTAGCTCCACGTCCTGCCAGTAGGCTCGCTCCTTCGCAAGCTCCGCACTTTGTGCGTAAGCGGCCAGTTGTTCTGACCAAGTGCGGTACGCATCCGTTTTCGCCGGGAAACGAATGTCCTCGTTTTTGACTGCCTGCTCGTAACCCAGTGCGAAATCCTCCATCAAAATACGCCAAGATACACCGTCCACCACGGCATGGTGAACCGTCAGTAACAGATGATCCCCACCCGCACACTGAAACAGTCCTGCTTTCATAAGAGGCCCATTCTCCAGATCAATACCTGCTTGAATGTCCGTTGCCTTCGCTTCCACAACCTGCCCGGTGTGTTGCTCATCCTTGAAGTCGAACACATCCAGAGTGAACAACCCGCCTTCCTGAATTGCTCGGTTCCGGGCGCTGAACCCTTGTTCCGTCTTACGGAATACCATTCGCAAAGCGTCATGATGTTCGGCTAGCTTTTGCAGTACATGTCCTACCGTTTCTTCGTCGAATCGGTCCTTTCGGTACAGCATCACCGACTGATTGAAATGATGGGAATCCACAAAGGAGCTCTCGAAAAACCATTGCTGGATCGGCGTCAGTACTGTTTCACCCGTAACTTCTCCTTGATCGATGGTACGTCCAATCGGTTTCACATGCAGACTGAGCTGTGAGATCGTCGGATATTTGAACAAATCCCGGATTTCCAGCTTGTACCCGGCTTGATGAAGACGCGAAGATACTTGAATGGACTTAATCGAGTCTCCACCAAGCTCAAAGAAGTGATCCGTTACCCCAACGCGATCAGCGTTCAATACGGCCTGCCATACATCAGCAAGAGTCCGCTCCACTTCATTTCGGGGAGCTACGTACTCGCCTCCAATCAGTGCATTTCCTTCTGGGGCAGGCAAAGCCTTGCGGTCAATTTTGTCGTTCGGCGTAAGGGGCATCCTTGGAAGCTGAACAAAATGGGCCGGAATCATGTAATTCGGCAAGTTTTGTGCCAGCGTGCTTCTCAGCTCACCTAGTGTAAGTGGGTGGCTCGCGACCAGGTAAGCACACAGTTCTTGGCCGCTTTTACCTTCCCTCGCTATTACGATTGTCTCCTGCACAGAGTCAATCTTCAGAAGTTGCTCTTCAATCTCCCCAATCTCGATTCGGAATCCACGGATTTTCACCTGATGGTCGATCCGTCCCAAATACTCCATATTCCCGTCTGGAAGCCAGCGGGCCAGATCTCCCGTCCGGTAAAGGCGTTCTCCCGGTGCAAACGGATGTTCCACGAACTTCTCTGCCGTTAGCTCCGGTTGGTTCAGATAACCTCTCGCAAGTCCCACACCTGCCACGCACAACTCGCCGTCCACTCCTGGAGGTACAAGTTGCAGGTGGGCATCCAGAATAAAAATCTGGTGATTCGCCAGTGGCCGCCCGATCGGAATCACTCTGTGTTCCGGTTGCTCCTCATTCGCATCCCAAAGTGTCGTAACAATGGACGCTTCAGTAGGACCATAAGCATTGAAATAGTGAACCTTCGTTTTCCACTGTTGCACGAATTCGGCTGATACTGCCGAGCCTCCCGTTACGAGTTTCGTTAAACTAGGGAGTTGATCCGGGTGCAAATAAGCGCTATACGTTGGCGGCAAAATCGCCGCTGTAATTGCATGCTCATTCATATAATGCTCGAACAAACGAGTGTCGAGAATCGTTTCGGCTGTAGGAATGTACAAAGTCGCACCAAAGTAGAGCGCTTTGAACATTTCCCAGCAGGATGCATCGAATGACAGACTGGCGAATTGAACAATTCGGTCTCGCTCCGTAATACCAAGCCTGTCTGCAAACATCAATTTCAAGCTTACCAAGCCCCGATGCTCCAGCATGACTCCTTTGGGTTTGCCTGTCGTACCTGACGTATAGATGACATAAGCGAGGTCATTCGGGCCACTAGCGAGCTCCAGATCCGCCCCATCGTTGTCATAGGAGTTCTCGTCATCCAGCGCAAGAACAGTCCCTTTGAAAGGTACTTGGTGCATCAGCTCCCTTTGAGTCAGTAGCAGCTGCGCGTTAGAGTCCTCCAGAATGTATCGGATTCGTTCTTCCGGGTATTCGGGATCAATGGGTACGTAAGCACCGCCAGCTTTTAGAACCGCCAGAATACCAACAACCGTCTCCAGCGACCTCCTTACCATCAAGCCGACCAATTGATTGGGTAACACGCCGACGGATCGTAGCGTTCTCGCCAGCCGGTTAGCTCGTTCATTCAACTCCGCGTATGAAAGTTGCTGATTCTCAAAAACAACTGCCGTCGCTTCTGGCACCCGCTGTACCTGTTCTTCTATGAGTTGATGGATTGTCCAATCCCGGGCATAGTCCTGCTTGGTATCGTTAAAGCTTTGGAGCAATTTAATTTTCTCTTCTTCAGACAACATATCAATCTTCACGATGTCCAGTTCCAGCTCGTTGAGACCCACAGTTAACAGGCTGTTGAGATGACCAACAACCCGAGTCATGAATTCAGAATCATATAAATGCTCGTTGTATAAAAGAGCTAACTGTATGGTCCCGCCGGTTATGCTGAACTCAAAAGAACAATCCGTGACCACATATGATGTGATTTCATCCGTATGTAGCTCCTTTAGAGATACTAGTGTATGGATGATTGGCTTCCCGTCCTCATATTGCAAGTCCACCTTCTCCGTCATTTTCGAGAACGGAATATGTTGATGCTGAATCACTTCCGGTAAGGAAGTCCTCAATTCATTCAGAAGTGTTTTAAAAGTCACACCCGCCGCAAACGAGTTTTTTAATATGACAGTGTGATTAATGGATCGGCGCTGATCTGTCTTCTTCGGCACAATCGGCATACCAACCAAAATGTCGGAAGCGCCTGTATATTTATATAAAAGTGACTGCACACCCGCAAGCATAATCATAAACGTCGCCAGCGGAGTCCCCTTACTCATTTGTAGGACACGTTGTGACGCTTTCTCTGAAAGCGAACCACTAACGGTTGTCATCATGGGTCTTAAAGGGCTTTGCGTTTTGCTGTAAGGTAACCGCGTCAGAATATCATCATCACTACCGAGTTTTTCGTTCCAAAACAACGTTTCTTTTTCAAAAGCCACCTGGATCGTTCCCCTCTCTTCATCGGTAAAAGCAATCCGGCAGAGCCTATGCCGCAGCAATGCTCCCCGCCTTTTCAAAATGTGATAACAATAGCTATGGCTTATGCCAAATCACCGCTCTGCTTATCCAATTGATCGCATATGGCAATCTTCTGCCTGGCAACGATCTCGAACGACTACACTGCTTGAAAAAAATAGAGACATCGTTTACGCAAAAGGTGTATCTGTTACTGACTCCCTTGCTTCAATATGTTTACTGTGAACACAGATGCCCGAAAACGGACCTTACATTTAACCTTGGATTCGGAATTGGAATTAGAGGTGGACAAGGGAGGCTTCTCCCATTGATGTAAGACGTGCTGTAGGATTCCAGAGGCAGCAGAAAATCAGCCGTACCTTCGGATGTTGCAACGGAGTTACCTTGATCAAAACCTATGTTAAGGGGCATTGATACACTCTATGTACGCTTAGTGCATTCCCCCGCAGTCCCGATGTGGATAAGTCAAGATCAGGCCGCGGGGTAGTGATCTTTTCCCGGGCGATTACATGTGAAGATGGTATTTCATGAGGTTCTCAAAAATGCTCTGTATTAGATGAACGGGTTAGCCCTAGGAATTTCCATGTTGCCTGACGCGCGGCCCCCTGAAAGAAGTTCTATTCCTATTGCCAGCGCACCCGTCAATTTGACCAAGCTTAGGTTGTTACCAGCAAACGCTGGGCCTCTTGAGAGATTACCTGCTGAATACTAGACTTGATAATATCGCAACCAGCAGCCAGATTCTCCATGGAAACAGTCAGCGGAGGCATGATCTTCAGGACGAGGTCCCCTCTGCCGGCCCTTTCAATAATAAGCCCATTCTCAAAACTGATCTCCGACATCCGCTTCGCCCCGGCTTCATCCGTAAAGCCCGAAACGTCAATGCCCCAGATCAGGCCAATTCCGCGGATGGTGATGGAAGGATGTAGAGGTTTGATTTCTTTATCAAGGAACGCTCGCACGAACTCTTCCTTCTGCTTCACCTGTTGTTCCAAGGCTACTCTATCCCGGAACTCAAGAGCAGCCTTGGCAGCCACAAAAGCGAGCTGGTTGCCGCGGAAGGTGCCGTTGTGTTCCCCTGGCGTCCAGAGATCCAGTTCAGGCTTCAGGAGCAGGAGGGACATTGGCAGGCCGTACCCGCTGATCGACTTTGACAGGGTAATCAGATCCGGCTCAATCCCCGCACGTTCGAAGGAGAAGAATTCGCCAGTTCGGCCGCAACCGACTTGAATCTCATCGGTAATGAGCAGTATATCGTGCTTGCGGCAAATCTGTTGCAATCCGCGTAACCACTGTGCGTCAGCAACATGAATGCCGCCTTCAGCTTGAACTGTTTCGAGCAGAATGGCAGCCGGCTTATCAACTCCGGAGTGCGAATCCGTTAGAATATTTTCAATATAACCAAGTGTATCCATATCTGCGAAAGCTCCACTCGGATGTGGTATGAAGGTAACTCCATCCAGAGGAAGCCCCGCTCCTTCCCTCATCGACTTAGAGCTTGTTGCCGAGAGGCTGCCAAGTGACATGCCGTGGAAACCACCCATGAATGCAAAGATGCCGGTTCTTTTCTTCGCCTTGCGTGCAAGCTTGAGTGCCGCTTCCACCGCATTTGTACCCGTCGGACCGCAGAATTGAAGCTTGTAATTCAGCTTCTTTGGCTCCAAGATCCGTTCCGAGAAGCTCTGGATGAATTCGCGCTTGGCCATTGTGTACATATCGAGACCATGCATAATCCGATCGGAGGTCAGATAATCTAGAATCCGACCTTTAATATAATCGTTGTTATGACCATAGTTCAGTGCTCCAGCACCTGCAAAAAAATCAATGTATGCTCTTCCATCCTCAGCATATAACAGGTCTTCCTTGGCCCGGTCGAATACTACCGGAAAGCTTCTGCAGTAAGATCTTACGTTAGATTCCAGCTTTTCAAAAATGCTCACGCGCTTCATCCTCCATCGTAATTGGGATAAGTTTAGCTTCATTCTTTCTGAAACTTCTGGCGTCATCGAGCAAAAAATTCTTGGCTGTCGTTACCACAATTGTCGGTCCTCGCATGCCGGCTTGCTGGGTATCCAGTAGACTGGTCTCTCGCACACAGCTTAGGTATGTATAAAAACCCACCAATTCTATTTTTTTCAATAATTGGAAGGTCGACCTGCGTAGAATTATATCAAATTTCCAAAGAATGTATAGTAAAATTTTGGTTAAATTAGATCTTTGAAGTATAAAGTGTTAATATTTCGCCTTAAATTAACACAATTAGGAGGGAAATAAGCAGAGTTTGTCATCAATCGAGGAATTCAACAGGAGTAATTTACCAATAAATCGAATGGTATTAATGGTATATATTACCTTTAACTTCTCCGTCGAAGCTTTGAATCCTTTCACTTTACAAAAATTTAACATGATTGTCCTAATTTGATCTCGTTAACTTATGTAAGCAGAAGAATTTAAGAAGTTATACTTTTCATTTTAATTTACTTTTGTTTTGTAAAGATTAGCAGAGCTAAAAATTACGTTGATGTCGATTTAACAACTATTTTACGAAGTGCATTACTTGCGATTTCGATACGTGGAAGGCTCTCTCTTCTTCATTTGGCTTCGTCTTTTTCTTTCATTTTCACTACAACGAATGATTAAGGCTGTATAGTATATTTTGAAAACTAAAAAAAGGAAGCCACGAGTCAATCTCTCGGGCTCCCTTTTCGATGTTAAAACTTTTTTCGTACCATACGATTCAAAACTCTTTTACTAGTTCACAACTTTTTCATCACTGAACATGTGCTTGTTCATTCAAGCCAGGGTTTTACTCAACCGTTACACTTTTCGCCAAGTTACGTGGTTTATCGACATCGTGACCCAGAGCGAGGGAAGCGTAATATGCCAGCAATTGCAACGCTACAACAGACAGAGCTGGGCTTAGAAGTGGCAGTGTCTTAGGAATCGCAAACGCTTGGTCAACGGATTTAAGCAATGGAGCTACGTGCTCTTCGTACGTAATCGCCAGTACGTCTGCGCCACGTGCTTTTACTTCTTTGATGTTACTTACCGTTTTCTCCAGTACGTTCTCCTGTGTTGCCAAGGCAATAACAGGGATACCGTCCTCAATCAACGCGAGTGTACCGTGTTTCAACTCACCTGCAGCATAAGCTTCAGAGTGAATATAAGAGATCTCTTTCAGTTTCAATGAGCCTTCTTGTGCTACCGCATAATCCAGACCACGGCCGATGAAGAAGAGATGTTCATGTTTAGAGATTTGCTCCGCATACCCTTTAATCGCATCCGCTTGCTCCAGCATGGATTCCACTTGTTCAGGCAGTGCTTGCATCGCTGCCAGTGTGTGTGCAATCTCATCCGGTGTTTGTGTACCACGTACTTGTGCAAGGTACAGACCAAGCAGGTTGAACGCGATCAACTGGGACGTGTAAGCCTTAGTGGAAGCCACTGCGATCTCAGGTCCAGCCAATGTAGCAATTACATCGTCTGCATCACGTGCAATCGAGCTACCCACAACATTTGTAATCGCCAGTACATGCGCACCGTTAGATTGAGCTTCACGCAGTGCTGCCAGCGTATCTGCTGTTTCACCGGATTGGCTTACCACAATTACAAGTGTATCTTTATGAACGATCGGCGAACGGTAACGATACTCGGAAGCAACATCCGTTTCAACCGGAATACGAACCATTTGTTCAATCACTGTACGTCCAACCAGACCAGCATGGTACGCTGTACCACATGCGATGATTTGAACGTTACGAATATTTTTAATTTGCTCTTCCGTCATTTTGAGCTCAGGAAGCTGCACTTTTTTGCCTTCATTGTCGATGCGACCCAGCATTGTATCACGATATGCTTTTGGTTGCTCATGAATCTCTTTCAACATAAAGTGCTCAAATCCGCCTTTTTCCGCGGTTACTGCATCCCAATCGACACGAATCATTTCCCGAGAAATAAAATTGCCCTCAATCGTCATCAATTCGACAGCATCATGTGTCAATACAGCCATTTCGCCATCATTCAGAATGTACACATTACGTGTATGTTCCAGAATTGCCGGAATATCGGAACCAATGAAGTTCTCGCCTTCACCAACACCAATAATCAATGGACTAGCTTGACGCACAGCAACAAGTTTCTCAGGCTCATGCTCTGTCAATACACCCAGTGCGAATGCACCACGCAACAACGTGATCACTTTTTGCACAGTTTTAACAATATCACCATTGTATTCACGTGCAACCAGGTGAGAAATGACTTCAGTATCTGTCTCGGAAGTAAACGTGTGACCTTGGGAGATCAGCTCATCCTTCAGCTCCAGATAGTTCTCAATAATCCCGTTATGCACAACGGAAAACTTCTGGCTTCCATCCGTGTGTGGATGGGAATTCTCGTCCGATGGTTTACCATGCGTAGCCCAGCGAGTGTGTCCGATTCCGGCATTACCTACCAGCGGAGCACCATCCAGCTTTGCTTCAAGATTCGCCAAACGTCCAAGAGCTTTCGTAATTTGCAGACCTTGCGGTGTAAATACAGCGATCCCTGCAGAGTCATAACCACGATACTCGAGCTTTTTCAATCCTTCGACCAATACCGATTGAGTGTTTTTATTACCAATATATCCAACAATACCGCACATAATTTAGTTCCTCCGTTTGTATATGAATACTGTGTCTGGAAGAGAAACAGGCAGAGGTGGACGTATTGGAAAATGATAGATTGCTTACCGTATCATGAATATCATTTCCTATTCAATTATCAATGATTAGAACGGCCTTCTGCCGCCCTGTGTGTTCATGCTCTATTACGAATGCAATCATGAATGTACATCATTTTCCCGTCCGCGCACTGTTTACGCTCTTCACGCACATTCATTTTGAATTTTATCTGATCCTTTGCACCTACCGGCGCGTTGTGTGGACAGTCACCTATCCATTTTCCGCAATCCGGTTTACGGCTCTGGTGCATCACCGGGAGGTCCCCGCCGAACAATCCGAACACCTCCACCTCGTCAGCTTGATTGCCGTCCATGTTTCCCATGTTATCTCCTGATTAGCAAAAGAGAAATCCATCAACATGCGTCCCGCGCAACTCCAAGCTCTGGCGCTTGTGTAACTGTAACCTTACAATCCTCACTTTCCGTGTCTGAATGACGACTCCACTCATTATATGCACCTGAAGTCCATTTTGCAATGGAGCAAAGTACCTGTAACCATTTCAGCATATTTACCCACGCTCCCAGCCAAATAATCAGACCCATAGTCTTATCTGGCCAGGACGCAGGAACAATGAATGAATCGTTAATATATGGAATTAAATCAGCCTCTGTATAACCATATGCCAAGATATCAATTTTGTGAAAAATAACACTCAAATCGCATGACAACAGGCTTTTTTCAGTAGGTTATACCAGTTCTTTTTGCACAACATCTGCAATCTGGGATACAAACTGCTCCAGCTCATCTTTATCTGGCCCTTCAGCCATAACACGGATCAAGGACTCGGTACCCGATGCACGAACAAGCACACGACCATTATCCCCCAGTTTTTCTTCTACTGCAGCGATCGCTTCTCCGATGGCAACATTGCCTTCGTATTTGCTCTTGTCTTCAACACGAACGTTAACCAGCACTTGTGGGTACTGTGTCATGATTGCTTTCAACTCACTCAGCTTTTTACCTGAAGCTTTCAGTGTGTCGACAAGTTGAATCGCCGTTAGCATGCCATCTCCCGTTGTATTGTAGTCCAGGAAAATAACGTGACCCGACTGCTCTCCGCCCAGGTTATATCCACCACGACGCATCTCTTCCATCACATAGCGGTCACCAACAGCCGTTTTGGCTGTTTTCAGCGCAAGCTTCTCTGTTGCTTTGTAGAAACCAATATTACTCATAACGGTAGACACCACCGTGCTATCTTTCAGCTTGCCTGCCCGATTCATCGCGTCTCCGCAAATACACAGAATAAAGTCGCCATCCACTTCGGCACCCGTTTCATCAATAGCAATCAGGCGATCGGCATCCCCGTCAAAAGCAAGACCAAGATCCGCTTGATGTTTCAGCACCTCTTGTTTTAAATGCTCCGGATGGGTCGAACCGCACTGCTCGTTAATGTTCAGACCGTTCGGCTCAGCGCCAATGGCAATAACTTCAGCCCCAAGCTCACTAAATAATTTTGGTGCAAGCTCATATGCCGCACCATTGGCACAGTCGAGTACAATTTTGAGACCAGAGAACGACTCGGATACAGTGGTTTTCAGATAATCCAGATAACGATAACGAGATTGCTCATCCATCGTCACCGTTCCAAGACCTGCACCAACGGGGCGTGGCAGTTCATCTTTTACCGCATCCATCAGCTCTTCGATCCGGTTCTCCGTCTCATCCGATAGCTTGAAGCCATCTCCACCGAAAAATTTGATACCGTTATCCTCAACAGGATTGTGGGAAGCCGAGATCATTACACCCGCGTCTGCTTTGAGCAAACGAGTAATATAAGCGACACCTGGTGTAGACACAACGCCTAAACGAATTACATCCGCTCCAATAGACAACAGACCCGCTACGAGTGCTGATTCCAGCATAAGTCCAGAGATTCGTGTGTCCATGCCGATCACTACTTTAGGTCTTTCCACCCCACCTGCAAGCACATAACCACCACAGCGTCCGATGCTGTAAGCCAGCTCCGCCGTCAATTCTTTATTCGCAACCCCTCTTACACCATCTGTACCAAAATATTTACCCATGATCTAACTCCTTCTATTTGCATCATATATGAGCACATCAATATCATTTTTAGATTTGAAAATAAAAAATTGCATAATTACGGATTAGAACCAGATTTACTGCCGTTGTTATTATTTGCATTGTTATTTACACTACCACGATTGGTCGCTGCACTTCCCTGCTGAGTTTGATCCTGCTGTTCCGTATTCGATTCGTTTTGCTCTTCTACAGGATCTGTGTTTGGCTGTCCATTCTCGACTTCTGCCGGTGATGGATCTGGTCCTGAGGGATTATCCTCACCTGAATTTTGCTCCGGAGGAGCAGTCGCATCTGCGGCTTTCTCACTGAGCTTCACTGTGGCACTAAAATTATTAGACGCCTCATCCAGCTTAGCGAACCGGGGCAGATTAGCTTCCAGTTTAATCTCATGTGTGCCCACACCAAGTCCCTGGAGATTGGCTGTAAGCTTGATGTCATCACCACTGAGACCTTCGAGCATGGTTCTTGGCCCACTTAGTGTAATGTTCTGTCCACCACTTTTAGGAGTAACCAACTCACCTTCCAGCCCGTTCCCCACACCAGTTAAATGAATCGGTACGTTGGGAAAGACTTTGGTCGTTGTTTCGACCTCATCATATGGGGACACCGTCACCTTGATCTGAATCGAACTAGGCTCGATTTTCTCAGAACCAGAGGGCGGCGTCAAGTCCACGTTAACTGTAGAGGTACCAGACTCCGTGAATTGCGTAAGATCAAGAGTAGCTTGGTCGTAGGACTGTATACCTGCAAGTGCTCCCTCACTCCCATAAATCGAGACTTCTTTCACGCTCGGCTCGACCGAGGACAGCACCAGACCCTCTGGTAACTGTCCCGAATATTTGATCCTCAAGGGAACTTTAGTGTAGGGCTGATTGACTGGTATTCGAACTTCGACTGTTTGAGGTGACATGGTTGCATTCTCGATGACTTTACCCTCAGCATCATATGCCTGAAGCTTCACTTTTTTCTGAATTATATCTTCCTTCGCATCTTTCACACTGACACTGCCCTGAACACTCGCCACAGCATCAAGCTGTCCTTCCGGCAGAGTTACCTTAACTGGAGCAGAAGGCTCAACCACGGGCGTTCCAGCCGTATATCCAGCCGAAGGCTCTCCTTCGGGTACAATATTCACATTGAACGATTTGGTGCCCAATTTCTCCACGTTCACCGTTACCATGGAAGGTTCCATACTGACCACTTCAACGCCGGAAGGCAGGTCAGGTACAAGGGGCAGTGTGTTCGAACCATCTTTAACCTGGCTCAAATCAACCAGAACCTTATAATCATCATTGGTAAAAATGGACGTAAGCATTGAACGCTGTCCTTTAATCTCCAGCCGCACCTCATCTGTGCTAAGTGAAGTAAGAACATAAGCATTACTATCCAGCCCATATGGCTGAACAGGTACAGTACGCTCCACAACCTTGCTCGATATCCCCGTTGTGATGGTTGGTGTAGTTGGTACTTCATCCAGATGAATCATGAACCAGAGAAGCAGGCTTACCGCCAGTGCAAGTATTTTCGCAAAGTTATTGTTGTTAAACCATTTATCCATTGTTACGTCCCCCCTTCCGTTTCCAGAAGGTTGACCATGCATTCTTTTTGCTCAGATTGGAGGTCGGACGCAATTCCTCATACAGCTTGGCAATCAGCGACTCTTCCTTAATATCACGAACTACCTGTCCATTCATCGCCAGAGAAACTTGCCCTGTCTCCTCCGAAACAACCAGACAGATTGCATCGGCCACCTCCGTTATTCCGATTGCCGCACGGTGGCGCGTTCCCAATTCCTTACTGATAAACGGATTCTCGGATAATGGCAGGTAACAGGCTGCTGCAGATATTTGTTTTCCTTGAATGATGACTGCCCCATCATGGAGCGGCGTGTTGGGAATAAAAATGTTAATCATCAGTTCAGAACTGACGAGAGATTGCATCTTGATCCCGGATTCCGTGTAGTCATTCAGTCCTGTTTCACGCTCGAAGACGACAAGTGCACCAATTTTACGGCGAGACAAATAGTTAACGGACTTAATAATTTCACCAATTAACACGGTTAACTCTTCATCACTTGCGGCGGCTGAGCGCCCAAACAGTTTACCTCGACCCAATTGTTCCAAACCACGACGGAGTTCCGGCTGGAATATGATAAACACCGCAACAACCCCAAACGTAAACATCTGGTTCATTAGCCATTTAAGTGTATACAGATTTAGCCATGTGCTTAACGCCCAGATCAACACCAGGAACAAAATTCCTTTCAGTAGCTGAACCGCGCGTGTACCCCGCACTAGCAAAATCAGTTTGTACATAATATAGGTAACGATCAATATATCGATAACGTCCTTAATGGACTCTTTCCACGTTAAGTCAGCAAAATAATTCATAAGCCAGCCCCCGCTATCCCCATTGATGAGTAAACTCTGATCTCATATTAACCATTTGGGATTTTACATAATCCCTTCTTCGCATTTATTCAATGCTTATCTATATGTAGTATGTTCTCATTACTATCTAGGTTATAACGTTACCGTTCAGGTTGCAAGTTACTCCAGTCACAAACTGCATATAAGCTTCCTTTTCGCACTTTCTCTGTCATTTAGGCAATAAAAAAAGAGCACCCCACGCAATTCGGAGGTACCCTGCTTGGTATATACCCGTGAAGTTATACCCTGACTTAGCGGTAAGCCACTTCATTTACCATATTGGTTATTTTGTACCAAAACCAGTCCAGCGCCTGATCAATACTTTTTACCTGACCTGACACGTGCGCTGTAGAAGCTTGAAACAGTTGTCCGTCGATGACCGTCAGATTGCCATTCACATCACCATACACCTGAGCGGTTCCATTCTCTATCGTAAGATCGCCAGCAACTGACTTACCTTCTGGAACAATAACCGTGTTGCCTTGAATCACGAGCTGATCCAGACTGTTCCCCTTAACGACCATTTCGTTGTTCTGATTCCAGAAATTGAAGGCGCTAAAGAGCATCACGACCAAAAAGAAGGCTGCCGCCGTCAGCGCGGGATGTCCTTTGACCCATCTGAGCCATACTTGTTGTCTCTTGGGCTGTGGCAGAGCATTCATAATTCGATTGGTCAGCTCATCCGAGGCAGACGGTGAATAATGTTTCATGGCAAAGAGTAGCATTTCCGTCTGTTCCAACTCTTTAAAGCGCATGCGACAATCCGGACAGATCAACAAATGGCTTTTCAATTCAGTTTTCTGATCCGGGGACAACGACTCATCCAAACATTCATGCATTAAAGAGACGGCCGAGTTGCAATCCATATGAGAGCCAATCCTTTCCTTAGACACTTAGTCCATACACCTGCAAAAAGCATGCATAAGACTTGCATACATTTCATACGCACCCGTTTCGGATATGTTTCAAATAATTTTGCCCAAAATTTCGGGTGATTGTGATTATAACTTATATTCTAGTTTTTTGCGCAGAAAATCACGGCCCCGGTGCACCCTTGTCTTAATCGTTGTTACGGGCATACCTGTGACATCACTGATCTCCTGTAATGACAAGTCCTGTAAATATCTCAAAACCATAACGGACTTATACTTGGCTGGTAAGCTATCAATCGCCTCACGGATGAGGGTCTGTGTTTCGGAAAGCAGTGCTTCACTCTCAGGTGTTCGATCATCACTCGGAAGCATTGCGTAGCCGTCAGTTCCTTCCTGATCATTCAGTTCTGCATCAAGTGAGTAAGAAGGTTTCTTTCTTCGTAACCGATCGATGCACAAATTCGTTGCAATCCGATAGATCCAGGTCGAGAATTTCTGATTCGGATCATACTTTTCCATATTTCGAAACACACGCAAAAACGTCTCCTGAACAACATCCTCCGCTTCGTGACGGTTGCTCAGCATCCGATATGCCAAATGAAACAGCTTGTCCTTGTATAATTCAACGATTTCTGCAAAGGCTCTCTGGTCTCCCTTGAGTACCAGCTTCACAAGCCTGTTCTCCAAATTGTCCACCCTGATTCCCCCAGACATGCTGATGGGTCTTCCGTCTTCTAATACCCGTCCACACTTGTAATTCACCAATCAAATCGTAAATCAACTTTGGTCAAAAATCAAGACTGTATGACAAATATCCTCCAAAAACAGTAAAAACGGGAACTCCCTAAGGAGTCCCGTCTAATCTCTCTTTTCAAAAGAAGAGATAGATATTTATTTTATTACATAAATCATTCATCATATGAACGTTGTGAATGATCTTTTGATCAAACATCAGCCTGTATTCCGCAATCCTGCTGCAATACCATTAATGGTCAACAATACTTCACGAAGTAGTTCGGTATCATCCTCACCACGTTCCCGCATGTCACGCAGTTCACTTAGCAACTGTACTTGCATGTAGGAAAGTGGATCAACATAGGGATTACGCAAACGAATCGATTCCTGAATTACAGGTACATCATCCAGAATTTCAGCTTCACCTGTAATTTTCAGAATCAGCTCTTTGGTAAGCTTAAACTCCGATTCGATCTGACCAAAGATACGGTCACGAGCTTCTTTATTGGAAGTCATGGCCGAATACTCTTTAGCAATCACGAGATCTGCTTTGGCAACCGCCATTTGCACCGTATCAATCAGCGTA
This sequence comes from Paenibacillus intestini, assembly GCF_030803945.1. Classification (NCBI taxonomy): domain Bacteria; kingdom Bacillati; phylum Bacillota; class Bacilli; order Caryophanales; family Paenibacillaceae; genus Paenibacillus; species Paenibacillus intestini. The sequence continues at coordinate 240,260 of NZ_JAURUN010000010.1, forward strand.
CGGAAGAACGGGAAGTTAGCATACATTTCTTTCAGGACGTTCAGGTTCTCCTCTTTGCCCTGATAGTAGCTTTGCAACCCCGTACCTGCCGCATACCAAGCCGGAAGCAAGTAACGGCTTTGTGTCCAGGCAAATACCCAAGGAATCGCACGCAAGTCTTCAAACTTGTCACTGCCCTTCCGTTTGGATGGACGTGAACCAATATTGAGTTCGCCTACTTCTGGAAGCGGCGTAGACTCTTTAAAGAACGTGAAGAAATCCGGGTCACGGAAAATGAGATCCTGATACTTCGTCAGTGACACTTCCGAGATGTCCTTAATAATCTCATCCCAAGCTTGCTCTGACGCCGACTCTTGCGGCTCCAGACCATTCAAAGCCGCTGTGATTAGCGCCGAAGTAGCCTGCTCCAAACTACGGTAAGCAATTCCTTGGAGAGAATAACGAGATGAAATAACTTCACCTTGCTCCGTAATTTTGATTCCGCCGCCAATCGTATGAGGAGGCTGTGCAAGAATACTACGGTTCAGTGGCATGCCGCCACGTCCGAGCGCTCCGCCGCGTCCGTGGAAGAATTTCAGCTTCACACCATGCTCATTGCCCACAGCCGTAATCGCATTCATCGCTACGCGCAGTTCCCAGTTTGCCGTAACTACACCGCCATCTTTATTACTGTCGGAGTATCCAAGCATAATTTCGTGCAACTCATTACGTCCAGTCACGCTTGCACGATATATAGGTAAGTTAAACAACCGTTGCATAATTTCCGATGCTGCATGAAGGTCGTCAATCGTTTCAAACAACGGAACAGCTTGCAGTGTAGAGATCACTTCACCGTTTGCCCCTTTGGAGAACAAACCAACCTCTTTGGCAAATACCATCACTTCAAGTAGATCACTTGCTCCTTGTGTCATACTGATCAAGTAACTCGTGATACAGCCTGTACCGAACTCATTCTGTGCACGCTTAATTGCACGGAAGACATCCAGACACTCTCTCGTTCCTTCCGTGTACTGATGATACGGAGAAGTAAGCGGTCTTGGATCATCCAGCAAACGAGCAAGCAGATCGATTTTCCCGTCTTCCGTCAGACGTGCATAATCGTCTACAATGTTCATTTTTGCTAAAATTTCCGACATCGCACTTTCATGCTCCTTGCTGTGCTGACGCACATCCAGGGCAGCGGTATGGAATCCGAAAAGTTCAACCTGACGTATCATTTTACGCACTGTAGTATCTGCTACATAATCAGCAAAATGATGACGTAAGCTACGGTCGATGATTAACAGATCATTAATCAGGTCTTGAGCGTTCTGGTAGCGATCTGGCTGACCAACCTTGTTCTCATCCAGGACATTGTTCAGCTTGGCAATCATGTAAGCCAGTTTAATGCGATAAGGTTCCTTTTCATTACGCCAAATGTCCACTTTTTTCAAAGTAACACAGTTGCGATCCTGCTCAATCGACTGCGCCAGTTCATCCGAGATATGAATGATGTTGGTGCTGAAGCTGAGGTGTCCCATAAGTTCAATCATAATCCGCTGATACTCACGCAAAGCGAGCTTGCGTTGCATGAGAAGCGTTTGCCATGTTACATCTGAAGTTACCGATGGATTTCCATCCCGGTCTCCACCAATCCAGGAACCGAAACGCAAATACGTCGGCACATGCCAGTCATGGTCTGGATAAAATTTATTCAGGCAACGTTCCAGTTCCTGATATACATCCGGAAGTACGTGGAACAACGTTTCATGAAAGTAATACATCCCGTTCCGCACTTCATCGAGTACAGTCGGTTTGCGATCGCGAAGCTCATCTGTCTGCCAGAGCGTAATAACCTCATTCAACAGTTTCTCACGCAGTTGTTCACGTTCACGCAACGTCAGCGTAGGATTGTCCAGTAGCATGACATCTTCAGAAATCCGTTTATGGATATCCAGAATAACCCGGCGCATCGCTTCTGTCGGGTGAGCTGTCATCACGAGTTCCAGTGATAAATCATCCAGAATCTCTTCTACTTCGGTATGAGACAATCCACGTTCTTTCAGGTCCTGTACTGCCTTTTCAATCGAACCTGGCTGTACAGCATCTCCCGCAGAACGCTCATAATCCCGTTTACGCCGAATCCGATGGTTTTGTTCAGCAATATTAACTAATTGAAAATAAATAGCGAAAGCTCGAATAACCTGATGACGATTGTCCGAGTCTAATTCCTGGATCATCGTTTTGAACTCTTCATACAGTTCTGGCAAAAACTCTGCACGCAACGATTTGCTCGTTTCCCGAATCTTCTCAACGACATCTAGAAGCTCCGTGCCTCCTTGATGGACAAGAACTTCTCCGAGTATGTTGCCCAGGAACCGCACGTCTCGCCGAAGCAGGTTGTTGGATTGGCTTTTGCTGGCGGTTACCGTAGTTTCAGTCATGCTTATCCTCCCATCTGATCGTTCCATTCGTACACGTAAATTTGACACCTTCATAACATCATACAATAAAATGGTACGAAAATCTTTATTTTTCTACTAGTAAAAATGGGGATTATCCCCGAAATACATCACAAAAACACGCTTTTTTATTCATTTTCTTGTTCTGCTTCTATGAATAGCCATATGCTGTCGCATGATACCTTTTTCACGTACTTTTTATACCTTGAACATCTCATAACTAATCTAAAAAATTCATAATTATGCAGTCACATTATTCTAGGTTTTGGAATACGGAAGTAGGCTTTCAATTCTCCAGTTTTAGCATTCATGGATAACAGGCGCTCCTAAGAAACATGACCGGCAAAGCAAGCTTTTGTATACTTTACCACACTGACGCAATGAATTAAAGAGAAATTTCGATTTTCTAACACTTACCGTTGTCTTTTGATATATTTCTTATGTATTTCACAGTAAATTTGTTTGTCCCCCATAACTTAACACTCCTCCTGCTACATAATGTTCTTGTGTATTTGGGCAGATTACTTGATAGTTCGTACAACATAAAGGAGGAGTTCACATCATGAAAAAAGCCACAACCATTATTGCTTCCATGTTAGTCGTTGCCGCAATGGCTGGTTCTGCAGGTGCTGAGGGCCATATGACCAACGGGATGGATACCAACGGTTCACGTGTAAAGTCTTATCAGAATAGCAACTACATGGACCGTACAAACAGCAACTTGAACATGAACATGGATGGTAACTATCGTACCAATGGGGATTACCGAAACAATGGGGATTATCGCACTAACAGTGTACGTACAAATGCAGCTACAACAACAGACCGCGACAACGGAATGGACTGGGGATGGCTTGGTTTGCTCGGGTTGCTGGGACTGGCCGGTATGCGTAAGAGAGCAACTGATCATCACGAGCGTTAATTGATTGGTTCTTTTGTGAAAAAAAGGGCCTCCGCTACTAAGCTGGTCATCACTGACCTTTAGCGTAAAGCAACATAAAAGAGCCGAACCCATTGTGTACTGCTTCACACAATGGATTCGGCTCTTAGATACATACAAGGCGATCTGTGCCTTAGATCGCCTCCTAACACGATATATCAACGTTTCAGATTCATTACAAAAAAAGTCTCTGCTATAAGTGCAGAGACTTTTTTTGAATCAGTAAGCGGGTGATGGGAATCGAACCCACGCTATTAGCTTGGAAGGCTAAAGTTCTACCATTGAACTACACCCGCATAAACAAAAATCGGGATGACACGATTTGAACATGCGACCCCCTGGTCCCAAACCAGGTGCTCTACCAAGCTGAGCTACATCCCGATATGAAAGATAATAATGGCGCGCCCTGAGAGATTCGAACTCCCGGCCTTTTGATTCGTAGTCAAACGCTCTATCCAGCTGAGCTAAGGGCGCAAATATTGGAGCGGAAGACGGGAATCGAACCCGCGACCCTCGCCTTGGCAAGGCGATGCTCTACCGCTGAGCCACTTCCGCAAAATAAGGGATGCGCGTGGAGGGACTTGAACCCCCACGTCAAAGACGCTAGATCCTAAGTCTAGTGCGTCTGCCAATTCCGCCACACGCGCATGTAGTAAAAGTGAGTCATGAAGGATTCGAACCTTCGACACCCTGATTAAAAGTCAGGTGCTCTACCAACTGAGCTAATGACTCATATTAAAATGGCTGGGGATATAGGATTTGAACCTATGCATGACGGAGTCAAAGTCCGTTGCCTTACCGCTTGGCTAATCCCCAAAAATAGATGGTGGAGGCTGAGGGGATCGAACCCCCGACCCTCTGCTTGTAAGGCAGATGCTCTCCCAGCTGAGCTAAGCCTCCATCTTTGGGATGTTCATCCCTAATTAAAAACATTAGATAAAACTATGACCCGTAGGGGATTCGAACCCCTGTTACCTCCGTGAAAGGGAGGTGTCTTAACCCCTTGACCAACGGGCCCCATTTGCAGAGCTCTCAACCGGGATCGAACCGGTGACCTCATCCTTACCATGGATGCACTCTACCTACTGAGCTATGAGAGCAAATGGCTCCCCGAACAGGACTCGAACCTGTGACAACTCGATTAACAGTCGAGTGCTCTACCAACTGAGCTATCAGGGAATAATATGCATTTGCAGTGCAAATGCAATTCATCGTACAACGTCCACATGCAGAGCCTGTTTTCTATGTATGATGAAAGAGTTCGCTTGGCGGCGTCCTACTCTCCCAGGACCCTGCGGTCCAAGTACCATCGGCGCTAGAGGGCTTAACGGTCGTGTTCGGGATGGGTACGTG